>CAVURB010000014.1:0-778897 GCA_963743815.1 uncultured Chloroflexia bacterium
GCGGCGCGTCTGGTCGATGCAGGAATTCACGATCAGTCGGTAGAGCCAGGCGTCGAATCGGTCGGGATCCCGGAGTTTCGGGAGGTCTCGCCAGGCTCGGATCGAAGCCCTCCTGGACCGCGTCGCGTGCGAGCTCCGGGTCCCGGAGGATGAGGCGGGCCGCCTGGTCCAGCCGCACGACGGCCGCGCGGGCGAGTTCGGCAAAGGCGTCATGATCGCCATGCCTCGCGCGTTCCACGAGCCCTCGCTGGTCCACGGTCGACTGCCTCGGACAGGGACGCGACCCCAACGGTCGCGCTCATAGGGTATGGCGTCCGTGTCGCCGTTTCGGTTCTCGTTCCATCCGTGATGCGAGACCGGCGCCTGTAACGCTGGGTATCCCCATCGGACCGAGGGTTCCGCTGATGCAGCGGTTTGACGGCCGCGATGGGCGCTCCAGCCGTCGCATGGGGAGCTCGATCGGGCCGATCGGCCGCTGGGCGGATCCGGCGTCGGCCCACCTGTGCTGGCCGGCGCTCCGTCGGTCCGATGGGGACGCGGAGCGTTCCATGGCCCGAGTTCGGGCTTCTGTCGTCGCGCCGCCATCAAGGAACGGGGCCGCCCCAGCGGGCAGCCCCGTCACCCCGTCCCCCTGGGATCGGCTCGGATGACTCGGCCTTGCGCTGCCAGTTCGGGTACGAGTCACTGTCCCACGGTGCTTCGGTCCACGGCCCCCCTGCCGGGTCGAGGAACAGGTGCCGCCCTCCGTCGATGTTCGGAACCATCAATAGTCTCGAGTCGTCCGGCGCCCACTCGATCGAGCCGCCCTCCTGGGGCAGGTTCGGGCCGGTCTTGATCACCGTCCCGTCCTCGACGTCGATGATCACGAAGTTGGACTCCGTCGCTTCGGCCGAGATGTCACGGCTGCGCTGCGCGGCGATGCGGGTCCCATCGTTGGACCACACCGGCGAGGCGATGTAGTAGGTCCCGACATCGGCGGTCAACTCTCGTGGATCCGTTCCGTCGGCGTCCATGACCCACAGCCGCATGTTCCCGAGTTCCGGGTCCCAGAGGTGATAGGCGATCTGTGACCCGTCCGGCGAGTACCGCGGCTGGGTGAGCGAAAATCCGCCCGTATCGAACGTGATCTGGTCGGTCAGCTGCCGGATGTCCGTGCCATCCGCGTTCATGACATACAGGCTCGCACCGTCCGCGGTCTCACCACGGAACAGGATCTCCGCGCCGTCGGGTGGACGGAATGAGGGATGCACGACCTGGATGCCCTCCGCCAATGCCCGAGGGGCATCGACGCCGTTCGCATCGAACAGATGGAAGGCGGGGATGCCATCGACTTCGTGGACCGCGATCAGGGCATCCCCGGACGGTGACCAGTCCCACCACGCCAGACCGTGCAGCGGGTCGGCAGTGACCGGCCGCACACTCATGTCGTCGAGGTTCATGACCATGAGGAGGTCGACCCCTTCGATGGCCGGGTCCACCCGCCGAGCGAACGCGATGCGCGTGCCGTCGCGCGAGTGGTAGGGGTCGTAGTCGTAGGTGTCGCCGGGTAGCAGGAGTTCGGAACCGCCCGTGACCGGATCACCGGCGAAGAGGTCGCCATCGATGGCAAAGGGGATGAGCCCGTTGACCGCGCGACCGAACGGAGCGGGCAGGTTCGGTTCGTTCTGGCGCGACCCGACGTAGACCGCGACCGCGGCCGCGAGCAGGACGGCCAGCAGCGCGAGGACGCCCAACTGGCGCCACGGAGTGCCACGGACCGGGCGAGTGGCGGACGCGATGTCCATGGGGAGCCACCTTTCGAGGGAGGCCCAGGCAGGCCGCTGCCGCGTGCGGGCGGTCTGCCCGAGGATGTCGACGAGGTAGTCGGGCGTCCGCGGTTCGGCCAGGTCGGTCAGCGCCGTCGGGAGCTGCCGTTCGAATCGATCGATCGGGCGTCATGCGAACCGCCCTTCCGGCACGGGCTCGGCCCGCGCGTCCGTGCCCGCGACGGTGGTGCGCAGCACCCCGAGCGAGCGATGGAGGCGCGACTTGGCGGTGCCGAGCGGGATCCCCAGGCGACGCCGCCACCTCCGGCAGCGGCATCCCCAGGAAGTAGTGGAGGACGACGACCGCGCGCCAGTCGGGCTCGAGGGCCCGGAGCGCACGGTCGAGCAGGTCACGGTCCGACGACGCCACCGGCTGAAGTCGGCGACGGACGGGGCGTGCATCGGGGTCAGCTCGACCTCGATCGCCCGGCGCTTGCGGCGCCGGATGAGATCGAGGCAGGCATTGACGAGCAGTCGATGGAGCCAGGCGTCGAACCGCTCCACGTCGCGCAACGTGGGCAGGTCGCGCCAGGCCCGGACCAGCGCCTCCTGGACCGCGTCGCGCGCGAGCTCGGGGTCCCGGAGGATCAGGCGGGCGGCCGCGTCCAGGCGCGCGATGGCGGCGCCGGCCAGCACGGCGAAGGCGTCATGATCGCCCCGCTGCGCTCGCTCGACGAGACCTCGCTGGTCCACGGTCGCCTCGGCTGGGATGTGGCGCGACCGGGCGGTCGCGCTCGATAGCCTATGGCGTCGACGTCCGGCCGAATTGTTCCGCGGACGATCGCGGAGGTGTGGACTGCCCTACCAGTCCCCGGATGACCGGCGCACGCAGTCTGCGCTCCCATGTCCCGCCGCTCCTGCGCGAACCCGGAGATTTCCGTCGGCTGTGGACCGGCCAGACGATCTCCGTCATCGGCGATCAGGTAACGTCGATCGCCCTGCCGCTCGTCGCGGTCACCCTTCTCGGAGCGGATGCCGCCCAGATGGGCTGGCTGACCGCCGCAGGGCTGTTGCCGCACCTGTTCTTCTCGCTGCCGGCCGGTGTCTGGCTGGACCGGGTCCATCGCCGGCGCCGGCTGATGATCTGGTCGGACGTCGGCCGAGCGCTGCTGCTCCTGACGATCCCGGTGGCCTTCGTGGCTGGGGCGCTCGGGATGCCGCAGCTCTACGTGATCGCGTTCCTGACCGGGACGCTCGCGGTCGTCTTCGACGTCGCCTGGAACACGGTCTTCGTCGCGGTCGTGCCGCGCGAACGGTTCGTCAATGCGATGGCGCTGCTCAACGGCAGTCGGTCGATCGCATCGGTCGTCGGTCCGTCCATCGGCGGCATCCTGGTCCAGGTGATCGGCGCCCCGCTGGCGCTGCTGCTCGACGCGATCTCCTACCTGGGATCCGTCGTCGCACTACGCGGGATGCACACCCAGGAGCCACCCGTGCGAGCCGGCCGAGGGGGGCCTCAGGGACCAGTTGGTCGAGGGACTGTCGTTCATCGCGCGGGATCCGATCATGCGACCGGTCCTGTTGTCCGTGGCGACCATCAACCTCTTCACGTTCGCGTTCATGGCGCTGTTCATCCTGTACGCCTCGACGGAACTGGGGGTGAATGCCGGCGCCCTGGGCCTGACGCTCGGAGTCGGGGCGCTCGGGAGCATCGCCGGAGCCCTCGTGGCGTCGCGACTCGGGCGGCGGATGGGTCTGGGCCCGGCCTACGCACTGGGCTGCGTCCTGTTCCCCGCCTCGCTGTTGCTGATCCCGCTGGCGGCGCCGGGCATGCCGATGCCGCTGATCCTCGCGCTCCTGGGTCTGGCGGAGTTCGGCGCCGGGTTCGGCGTGATGGTCCTCGATATCAACGTCGGCTCGGTCATGACCGCCCGCGTCCCGGATCGGATCCGATCGAGGGCGGCGGGCTCGTTCCGGTTCGTGAACTACGGCATCCGCCCGGTGGGTGCCCTGCTGGGCGGCGCGCTCGGGACGGCGATCGGCGTCCGAGAGGCGCTGTGGGCCACGGCGATCGCATCGCTGTTCGGCGTCCTGTTCCTGGTCGGGACGCGAGATCCTTCGTCTGCGAGACCTTCCCGAGGTGGCCGGCTGACGACCGACCACCTCGGAGTCCGGACGGGCATGCGGCGATGCGACGCCGCTACGACGCCGGCGGCGTCGGGAGGGCGTCGAGGAAGCGGACCGTGTCCATCGTGGTGCGATCGATCGCCCAGCTGTCGCCGGACCGGGTCACGGGCTCGAAGATGAGCGCGGTGCCGTCCACCTCGGTGACGACCAGCATGCCGTCATCGTCGATCGGTGCGTTCCAGAAACCTCCCGTCGAGGCGTGCGGCACCCACGTGAGGACGCCCCGCTTATCCACCTCGTTCCCGTCGAACGTCCCAGCACGGCGCGGTGATCGATTCGCCGATCCTGAACAGCACCTCGACCGCCCGATGGCCGTCGAGCAGGAACTCCTCCTGCGAGGTGACGGTGAAGCGCGGATCCTCGTTCAGGTAGGCAAGGAACCCGTCCATGCCAGGCTCGAGATCGAGACGACCGGCATCGATGTCGCAGGGATCCACGAAGCCATCGAGATCTTTCCACATCTTGAACGAACGGTCGGAGGCGTCGATCACGATCGTGTCGGTCTGACCGTCTGCGAAGTACGTCCCGAGCGGGAGCGTGAACTGCAGGTAGGGCAGGAAGCCCGCCACGATGCCCGTGCCGCCGTGACTGTCGTGGCCCAGGGATCGCTGCCACGTCCCGGGCACGACCGCGCTTCGGTCGGCACAGGCGTCATCGACCGCCTCCATGGTCAGCCACTGGCCGTCTGCCGACTTGGTCCATCGGTAGGTGCCGACGTCCCCCTTGGCACACTGGGGACTCGCGCCGGCCATGGTCATGCGGATGACGCCCGGCTCGGGTTCCTCGACGGCGGATCGCAGGTTCGGCGAGAAGGCAGGACCCGAGACGATGAAGTCCGGGGCGAGCTCATCGTCGTCGAGGTGACCGAACACGAGCGTCTGCGTCGCCCCCACCCAGCCGCCGACGAGCGCATCGGGAAGCGGCCCCGGGCTCGGACTGGCGACCACGGCGGGTGCTGACGATGGTGCCGACGAGGGCACGGCAGATGGCGCCGGGTCGCTTCCACTCGAGAGGGCGAGCGCCCCGGCGACGATGATGATCAGGCCGGCGAGCACCGCCAGCATGGGAAGTCGGTTCATGGGAGCAGGCCTCCAGAAGGGCCATCGGATCGGGACGCCGCACCTGCGGCATCGACTCGACGGCCTGGAGGACGGCGTCGACCGCGCGATCGGGCGCCTCGTTCGGACCCAGGTCGAGCCAGGCTCGGGCGATCCGGTCGAAGTCGCGTTCGCTGGTCATGCCATCCGTCCTTCGGGAGCGACCGTGCGGGCGTCCGCCTCGATGGCAGCGCGCAACACGCGGGTCGCGTAGTGGAGTCGCGAACGGGCCGTTCCGGCCGGGATGCCGAGCGTCTCGGCGATCTCGACGAGGGGCAGCCCCTGGTGGTGGTGCAGGACGAAGACCGCGCGCTGCTCGACCGTCAGGCGCCGAAAGGCGCGGTCGAGGGCATCGCGGTCGTCGATGGAGACGAGGTCATCCGGACCGGCCGGCCCGTCGACCGGCAGGACACGGACATTGGCTGCCCACGACCGGCGACGCCTGGCCTCGGCGTAGCAGGCATGGACGAGCAACTTGCGGACCCAGGCGTCGAAGCGATCCGGGTCGCGGAGCGTGGGGAGCTGGCGCCAGGCCGTGATGAGGGCACCCTGCAGGGCGTCCTCGGCCAGATCGTTGTCGCGCAGGATCCGCGCAGCGATCGAGTACATCCGGTCGCTGGCCAGCTGGACCAGCGCCGCGAATGCCTCGCGATCGCCGTGTTGTGCCCGGACGACGAGATCTCGCACCGGTGCTCCCTGGTTTCGCCCATCGCCGCGTCCTGCGGCGACCGGGTCACCTCCAATGAGTGTGACCGTTCGGCGAATCGTTCAATCGATTGGAATCTCGAACATGAGGCGTCGGCGGGTCGACTCGGGCGCCCGCCCTTCAATCACCCGGTGATCGAACGGACCGCGGAACGGCTGATCAGGGCATCTGCACCACCCTTGTCGGTCGATCCGAGCACGGGGTGAGCGAGTGGACCGAGGAAGTGGCCGGATCCCGGCGTTGGCCCACGGTTCGCCGGTCCGTTGCATCGTGGGGTGATCGGTCGCGCCGGTGCGACCCGCGTTCAATCCCAGCGGAACCAGCGGATCGAGGCGACGACGGCGATCGTTCCCCACGCGAGCCAGGGTCACCATCGCGCGGGCTTGGTCGCCGGCACCCCCGAGCGCGACGCGAAGCGCTTCGGTGAGCGCCGCGGCCGGCAGCAGGTCCGCGACGACCGCGAGCGGCGCCGGCAGGTGCGAGGTGGGAACGAGGATGCCGCCGAGCAGGAACGCGGCGATGAACAGGCCGTTGGCGAGCGCCAGGGTCGCCTCGGCGCGGAGGGTGCCGGCGAGCAGCAGGCCAAGGCTCGCGAAGGTCACGGTCCCGAGACCCAGCGCCACCGCCAGCAGGAGGGGCGAGACGCCGGGCCCCGGCCGCCAGCCGAGGATCGCCGCGACCACGAAAAGGAGGACGACCTGGAGGAAGACGATGACGCCGACGGCGCCGATCTTGGCGGTGACGAGTCCGTCCCGCCCTAACGGTGAACCGCCGAGCCGCTTGAGGACCCCGTAGCTGCGTTCGTAGGCCGTCGCGATCCCCAGGTTGACGAGACCCGCGGCGATCACCGCGAGCGCCAGGGCGCCGGGCAGCAGGAAGTCCACCGGCGAGCCACCGGGGACCACCACCAGGGACGTCGAGGCGAAGAACGCGAGGACGACGGCCGGGATGACGGCGATCGCCAGCAGGTTCTCACCGCGTCGGGACGTCAGGCGCAGTTCCATCCCCAGCTGCGCTCTCGTGGCAGAGCGCCAGGGAGCGGACCGGCGTGCCGCTGTCTGGCTCATCGATGTCCTCGTACGAGCCGCAGGTAGGCATCCTCGAGCGTCTCGCCCGCGCCGACGACGTCCGCGACTGGGCCGTCGGCGACGATCCGACCATCGACGAGGACGGCGACCCGGTCGGCGAGCCGCTCCACGTCCACCAGGTCGTGGCTGGTCAGCAGGACCGCGATCCCCTCCGTGCGAAGCGAGGCGATGAGCTCCCGGGTGATCGCCCGGGCCTCCGGGTCCATCCCGGCGGTCGGTTCGTCGAGGAGCAGGACGTCCGGCCGACCGACGAGGGCCACGGCCAGGCTCAGCCGCTGACGCTCGCCGCCGGAGAGTCGCCGATACGGGGTGTCGGCGACGGCCCGCAGCCCGACCAGGTCCAGGAGCGCCTCGGGATCGCGCGGGTCGGCGTGGAAGCGTGCGAACTGGCGGATGGTCTCGGCCGACCGCGTCCGCATGTCGAAGCCGCCGTCCTGCAGCATGATCCCGACGCGCGCGCGGTGGTCGCGATCACCGCGCGCCGGGTCGGCGCCCAGGACGCGCACCGTCCCGGCGTCGGGCCGTCCGGTACCCCTCGATGATCTCGATCGTCGTGGTCTTTCCCGCGCCGTTCGGTCCCAGCAGGGCCACGATCTCCCCCGGCGCCACGGTGAGGTCGACGCCGTCCACGACGGACCGGTCGCCGTATCGCTTGACCAGCCCGGCGACCTCGATCGCCGCCACCGTCACGGCGCGATCTTCGCGTACTGCCGGTCGAAGTCGGCGTCGCGGATCTCCCCGATCTGGATGGAACGGATGATCCCCTCACCGTCCACGAAGTACGTCTGCGGTCGCGCGGCGACACGGTATGCGGTCTTGATCGCCTTGTCGGGGTCCTCCACCGTGGGCCACGTCGCCCCGTAGTCGGTCGCGAACCGCCGCGCGGGTTCCGGTGGATCGTCCGTCAGGACGCCGACGATCGCGAGGCCTTCGGCCGCGAACTGCGGCCTGCTTGGCGATGAGCAGCGGGAACTCGTCGCGGCAGGGAACGCAGGACGGACCCCAGAAGTTGACGACGACGGGCCGGCCGGCGTAGTCGGCCAGGTCGAACGGCGCCCCGTCCAGCGTGGTCCCCACGATCGCCGGGGCGGGGCCGTTGAGGGCAGCTCGCCCCGCACCGCTGTCGCTGTTCCGGACGTACAGCCAGACGCCAACGGTCGTGGCAAGGGCGATGGCCAGGGCGATGAGGATCGGTCGACGCGGCGTAGTGGAGCCTCGGGCGGACGCCCTACTGGAGGACTGCCGTCCCGGTCATGGTCGCGTGGACCGTGCACTGGAACGTGTACGTCCCGGCGGGGATCGCAGGGACATCGTAGACGCGGGTTTCGACACCGTTGAAGATCTCGCCCTGCCACAGGCTCGTGCCCGCGGTGTCCTTCAATTCGACGTTGTGGGGGATGGCGGGGTCGTTGTTGATCAAGGGCGATGGTGAACGGCTGGTCGGCCGGCGCCGGTGATCTCGGTCTTGTCGTAGGCGATGTTGAATGCGGTCAGGACGATGTCCGCCTCGGGTCCTGGGGGCGGCTCACCCGATCCGGCCGGCTCTCCGGACGGCGCTGGGGCCCCGGACGACCCAGGCTCACCGGACGGCGCCGCGCCGCTTCCGCCGTTCGCGTCACGCGGGGGCACCCACCCCACCTGGATGACCACGGCGCCGACGAGCAGGACGGCGAGACGCCACCATCAGCAAGCCGGGCGTCTGTGGCTCCGGGATGTTCTCGAGGTGACCGGTCGTGTCGGCCTCCTCGGTCTTGCGGTACTCCTTGACGGCGTCGACGAGCCACCCGACCAGCGTCACGACCAGGGCGATGACCCCGGCGAGCAGCAGCCACTCCCCGAAGACGAGGCCGAGCATGAGCATCGTCGCGCCGACGGCGCCGAGGAACGGGCGGAAGGACGGCCCGGGCATGTGCACGCCCTCGGGCGGGCCGTCGTGGATCACGGCCGGGAGCGCCGGCACGGTCGCACCAACGTCGTGGTCGTAGATCCGCAGCGCTTCCACGAGCCAGTAGATCAGCGTGAGGGGAGGGCGATCGCCCCGGCGATCAGGATCGGCCCGCCGAACACGAGGCCCAAGGAACAGCATGAAGGCCCCGATCGAGGCCGAGGACCGGCGACCACGACGGCCCGGGCATGTGGATGCCCTCGGGCGTGCGTGGCTCGATCCGGGTCTTGCCGCGTCGTGCCGGCGGGGCATGCCAGAGGCGCCGGAACACCCAGAGCAGGATGGCGACGATCAGGACGAGGACGAAGATCGGCAGGAGGGCGATGACCGCCCCCCAGTCGGGGATGACGAACTGCGCCGTCAGCTCCAGGATGCCGGTCCAGAGTTCTCCGAACATCGGAGTGGTCAGCTCACTCGCTCGGTGACCCGGCGATGAGGACGTAGGCCATGATCGCCATCGCCACCCCGAGCGCCAGGAGCATCGTCACGCCGGCGTAGTCGACATGCCACCCACCCAACGTGGGGATCGCCCAGAAGAGGACGCCGATCACCACGAAGATGAGCCCGATGAAGATCGAGTTGCGCGGATGCCGAAGGGGGTGCATCGGTTCTCCTACTTGCCGGGGAGCAGGTAGAGGAGCGAGAACAGCAGGATCCAGACCACGTCCACGAAGTGCCAGTACAGCGACGCTGCCTCCACGGCATCGTGGTGGCGCGCAGAGAACTGGCCGGCCATGCCGCGATAGAGCACGACGCCCAGCATGATCACGCCACCGAAGACGTGCGCCCCGTGGAAGCCGGTGAGCGTGAAGTAGGTCGTCCCGAACGTCCCCGCGGTGAGCGTGATCGGGTGCTCCTCGTGGCCCAGCATCCAGTAGTCGATGCCCTGCATGATCAGGAACACGATGCCGATGACGAACGTGACGGCCATGTTGCGCAGGAACCCGGTCCGGTCGCCGCGGCGGATCGCCCACACGGCGAACTGGCACGTGAACGAGCTCAGGATCAGCAGGACCGTCGCCGGCCCCACCCACGGCATGATCGCGAGGTGGTACTGCTCGGGCGGGACGGTGTCCGGGATGATCGGCGGCCATTGCGCGGCATTGGCTCGGACGTTGAAGTAGGCGGCGAACAGGCCGGCGAAGAACATCACCTCCGAGGTGATGAAGAGCAGCATCCCCAGGACCGGGTTGCTGATCCCGCCGTGGCTGTCGTGGGCGAGCCCGGCGACCGGGCTGTGCTCGGTGGTGGTCAGTGCGTGGCTGTCGGCGGCCATCGTCGTCGACTCCTAGTGACCGGCCTGGTGGCCGTGACGAGCATCGAACAGCGGGCGCTCCGAACGGATCTCCGGCAGTCGATCGAAGTTGTAGGGCGGCGGCGGCGAGCTCGTCGCCCACTCCAGGGTGTTCCCCTCCCAGGGATCGTCACCGGCCGGTTTCCCGCTGCGCAGCGAGATGAAGACGTTCCACAGGAGCGGCAGCATGCTCGCGGCGATGAGGAACCCGCCGACGGTCGCCGCGAGGTTCAGGTCGTTCCACCCGGCCGTCGACGAATAGTCGGCGATGCGTCGGGGCATACCCGGCGAGGCCGAGTTCGTGCATCGGGAAGAAGGTGAGGTTGAACCCGAGGAACATCAGCACGAACTGGATCTTGCCGAGGGTCTCGTCGAGCATCCGGCCGGTCATCTTGGGGAACCAGTAGTAGAGGCCGGCCATGATCCCGAACACCGAGCCGCCGAACAGGACGTAGTGGATGTGGGCGACCACCCAGTAGGTGTCGTGGATCGCGAAGTCCACCGGCACGGACGCGCTGAACGCGCCGTTGATGCCACCGATCAGGAACATGCTCAGGAAGCCGATCGCGAAGAGCAATGGCGTCGAGAACATCAGCTGGCCGCGCCACATGGTGAAGATCCAGTTGAACATCTTCACGCCAGTGGGGACCGCGATCAGGAACGTCATGAGGCTGAAGAACGGCAGGTAGACCGCGCCGGTCGTGAACATGTGGTGCGCCCACACGGAGAACCCGAGGGCCCCGATCGCCGCCGTCGCGAAGACGAACGCCTTGTACCCGAAGAGCGGCTTGCGCGAGAACACCGGCAGGATCTCGCTGATCATGCCCATCGCCGGCAGGATCATCACGTAGACGGCCGGATGCGAGTAGAACCAGAAGATGTTCTGGTAGAGGATCGCGTCGCCTCCGTTGGCCGGGTCGAAGAAGCTCCCGCCGTAGTTGCGGTCGATGAACAGCATGATCAGCGCGCTCGTGATCACGGGGGTGGCCATGAGCACGAGGACGGACGTGACGAGGACCGTCCAGACCATGATCGGCATCCGGAAGAGCGTCATCCCGGGAGCTCGCATCTTGAACATCGTCACGAGGAAGTTGACCGAACCCAGGATGGAGCTCGTGCCGATCAGGACGAGCGCCACGATCCACAGGTCCTGCCCCGGCCCCACGGCGCCGAGCGGCCGATCCTGGGCGAGTGGGCTGTAGCTGGTCCAGCCGGCCGCCGCCGAACCACCGGTGAAGAAGCTCAGCAGGAGGAGGATGCCCGCCAGGGGCAGCATCCACAGCGAGAGCGCGTTGATCCGCGGGAACGCCATGTCGGGCGCGCCGATCTGGAGCGGGACGATGTAGTTGCCGAAGCCCGCCAGCATCGGGATCACGAACAGGAAGATCATGAAGGTGGCGTGCATCGTGAAGATCTCGTTGTACGTCTGATCCGTCACGATCTGGAGGCCGGGCTGGGCCAGCTCCACGCGCACGCCCAGGGCAAGCAACCCGCCGATGAAGAAGAACAGGAACGAGTTGATGACGTACATGATCCCGATCTTCTTGTGATCGGTCGTCGTCACCCAGTCGTACAGGGTGCTTCGGTAGGTGGGGGCGGCGGGATGGAGCGCGGTGGTCGCCACGGGAGGCTCCTCAGTTCACCGTGAGGGTGCCGGTCATCGCGGGATGGACCGAGCACAGGAAGGGGTAGGTCCCCGCGGCGAGCGCCGGGACGTCGTAGGTGCGCGTTTCGACGCCGTTGAAGATCTCGCCGGTGAAGACGCTGGTGCCCGCGGCGTCCTTGATCTCGACGTTGTGCGGGATCCCCGCGTCCTTGTTCGTCGAACTCGATCTTGAACGGGACGTCGGCCGGAGCGGTCAGTTCGGTCTGCTCGAAGAGGATGTTGAACGCACTGACCGCGACGACGGGGCCGGCCGGCGGGGCCGACGCCCCCGGGTCGGCGCTGGGCGCCGGCGGCGGCGTGGCGCCGGCCGTCGCGATCTTGTCGGCGAGCCAGGTGTCGAACTCGGCCGGGGTCACCGCGACGACATCGAAGAGCATCTGGCGATGACCGGACCCGCAGAGCTCGGCGCACTGGCCGCGGAAGGTCTGGCCGGCATCGCCGGCGTTCACCGTGAACTCGAACGTGTTGACCCGCCCTGGCACGACGTCGCGCTTGAAGAGGAACTGCGGCACGTAGAAGGCGTGGAGGACGTCAGGGCTCTCGAGGCTGAGCAGGACCGAGCGGCCCGCCGGGACGACCATGCCGCCCCCGCCGCCCTCCTGCTGGGTCGGCAGGAACTCCGAGTACACGACGTTCTCGCCGCTGGCGTCCAGGTAGTCGAACGTCCACTGGAACTGGCCAGCGACCGCACGGATCCGCGTCTCCGGGTTCGCCGAGACGGCTTCGACGGTATTGAGTGTCTGCCACGAGACGACGAAGAGGACCGCGACGATCAGGGTGGGGACCACGGTCCAGACGAGTTCGGCGATGTTGTTGCCATGGGTCTGCGGAGGCAGGGTGTCGTCGTCGGGCTTCCGGCGGTAGCGCAGGACCGTCCAGATGATGAGCCCTTCGACCACGAAGAAGATGACTACGGCGATCCAGAAGACGATCGTGTACAGGTCGCGGATGGCAGCGCCCTGTTCGGTCACGGCCACCGGCGGGTACAGGCTATCCACGATCCGGCCGGGCACGCCCAGCGGATCGCCCCCGCTCATGAGCAGGACGGCGGCCACCCCGGCGATCAGGACGGTGCCGATGATCAGCGCGGGGATGGCGGCGGAGGAGCGGCCCGACCTCGGGGAACTCGCCATGCAGGTCCTCAGCGGATGGGGTGGGGGACACACCCGGACCAGGTGCATCTCCGCCGGAGATTCGCGTCCAGACCGTCCGGGACCGGACGGCGGCCATGATAACCGAGCGCCACGGTCGCGCGTCGTGTTCGGCAGTCATGGCGCCGATCGGACCGGTTCGTGGGACGATGAGGCCGATGAGCACGATCCCCGCCCGCCACAGAAGGGTGCGTGCAGCGGCGGCCGTCCTTGGTGCCGGGTCCTGGCTGGCCGTCGCGGCTCCTGCCTTCGCCCATGGCCAGACGCCCGGCGAGCCACCCACTGCGGCGTCGCTCCTGCTCGGCTGGACCGTGGAGCCCCTTCCGACGCTGGCGATCGCCGTCGCGCTCATCTGGTGGCGATGGGCCGTGCGGCAGGTCGATCGGCTCCATCCGAACAACCCGGTCCCGCGACAGCGGACATGGGCCTTCGTCCTGGGCATGACCGCGATCGCGTTCGCGCTCCTCTCGGGCATCGAGGCCTACGACACGACGCTGTTTTCCGTGCACATGGTCCAGCACCTCCTCCTCGCGATGGTGGCCGCTCCGCTGATCGCGCTGTCTGCCCCGATCACCCTGATCCTCCGGGTGTCATCCCCGGCCACGCGACGGCGTTGGATCCTGCCTGTGCTGCACTCGAGCGTCGTCCGGGTCCTGGCGTTCCCCGTGGTCGCCTGGATCATCTTCGCGGGAGTCATGTGGGTGAGCCACTTCTCGGCGCTGTTCGATGCGGCCCTGGAGGATGCGTTCATCCACGACCTGGAGCACGTCCTGTTCCTCGCGAGCGGGTTGCTGTTCTGGTGGCCAGCCGTCGCGCTGGACCCGGCACCCTGGCGCATGCCGCATCCGCTTCGCGCGCTCTATGTCTTCCTCCAGATGCCGCAGAACACGTTCCTTGCCGTGGTCATCCTCGGCGCCACGAGTGTCCTGTACCCGCACTACGCGACGAACGTTCGTGCTTGGGGGCCCACGCCCCTCGAGGACCAGCAGACCGCCGCCGGCATCATGTGGCTCGTCGGGGACGTGATCTTCCTCATCGCGATCCTCGCGATCCTGTACGGGTGGATGCGCAGCGAGGCGCGGGACGCTGCCCGCTCGGATCGTCGGGCAGCCGCCGAACTCGGCGAGATCAGGGTCCGGGAGGCCCGCCTGGCCGAACGACTCGCGCGCGAGCGCGACGAGGCTCAGTCCGGAAGTGGCGCCTCGAGATAGCGCCGGTAGTCGGCCGGATCCACGTTCCCGCCGCTGACGATCCCGACGACCGGCCCTGGATGGTCACCGAGCCCGGCCTCGTGGGCCCGGAACGTCATGGCGGCGACCACGAGCGCACCCGACGGCTCCACGACGAGACGTGCGCGTTCTGCGGCAAGGCGGACACCAGCCGCGATCTCCGCCTCGCTCACGGTGATGATGCCGTCGAGATACGCCATCAGGTGGGCGAAGGTCCGGCGACCCAGGGCCTGGGTCCTCGTCCCGTCGGCGATCGTTCGCGAGACGTCGGCGGCGGACCACCGAACGATCTCTCCGCGTTCGAGCGACTCGCGTGCGTCAGCGGCCAGTTCTGGCTCCACGCCGATGACCCGGGCCCCTGGCCGGAGCGCCTTGATGGCCGTTGCGACGCCGGCGGCGAGGCCGCCGCCCCCGATCGGGACCAGGACGGTCGTCACCGCGGGCAGGTCCTCCGCGATCTCCAGCCCCACCGTGCCCTGGCCGGCGATGATCCGATCGTCGTCGAACGGCGGGATGATGGCGAGCCCTCGATCGGCAGCGATGGCCTCGGCGCGCGCCTGCCGTTCGTCCGACGCCGTCCCGACCGTGACGATCTCGGCCCCGTCCGCCGCGACCCGATCCCGCTTGATCAGCGGTGCGTCGCTCGGCATGACGACGACCGCCGGGGCGCCCAGCAGCCGCGCCGCGCGTGCGACCCCCTGGGCGTGATTGCCCGAGGAGTAGGTGATGACGCCGCGCCCTCGCTCGTCGTCGGACAGGGCGGCGATGGCGACGTACGCACCGCGCAACTTGAAGGCGCCGATGGGCTGGAGGCTCTCCGCCTTGAGGTATCGCTCGTCCTCCGGCGGGCCGCAGACGACGAGCGGCGTCCGGAGCGTGATCCCGCGCAGGACGGCAGCCGCCGCCCGGATCGCGTCGATCGATACAAGACCGGGCGTGGACGACGCGGCGGTCACCGGCGCTCGCGGTCGATCGCGCTCTGGCAGTCGATGCAATGCGCCGCCCATGGCAGCGCCTCGAGCCGGCCGGCGGGGATCGGCTTGCCGCAGCGCAGGCACGCCCCGTAGGTGCCGGCGTCAAGCCGCGCAAGGGCCGCGTCCACGAGCTCCAGATGCTGGGTCGCCCGATCGCGGAGCGCGAGGTCCCGTTGCTGCTCGAAGACCTGGCTCGCCGCCGCCGCCTGGGATCCGTACGTCATCTGCCCCGGAGCCTGGATGGTCTCCGCCACGTCCTCCATGAGTCGGCGCCGCTCGTCGAGCAGGGCCGCCCGGGTCGCCCGCGTGTCCAGATCGTCCATGCCCCCGACTCTACGCTCCGCACCGCCCGCGCGCACGGCGACCTATACTCCCAGGGAGTAACTCATCGGAGGTGCATCATGGCCATGGCGATCGACCCGGTGTGCGGGATGGAAGTCGACACGGCGACATCCCTGCTCTTCTTCGAGCACGACGGCACGACCTACTGGTTCTGCGGCAAGGGTTGTCTGCTCGAGTTCAAGGACGATCCCGCGAAGTACCTCGCCGAGGGCTACGAACCCAGCATGTAGGGACCGGCGCCGCCCTCAGCGCGCGACGGACGGATCGACCACGCGGCCCATGAACAGGATCGCGCCGGTCTCGACGTCCCGGAGCAGGAACAGGAACGGGCTGTCGAGCCGGAACGTGATCTGATCGAGCGCGCTCGGGCCGCCGCCGGTGTCCACGCCCACTGCGGTCGCCGCCGCGGCCTCGGTCCCCTTCTCGTCCACGTCGATGTTGGCCTGGTGGATGACGTTCTTGATGAACGGGTTGTCACCCAGATCCACAGGGACATGGATCCCGGTCAGGTCTGCGGCTTCGGGGTCGAAGGCCGTCGGCATGCCCAAGGTCATGAGCAGGTCCCCAAGGGGCGCTCGAGTCTCGATGCCGAACTTGGGCATGTACAGCTCCATGTCGTAGGGGTAGCAGCCGGCGTCCAGACTGCCCGGGCAATCGACGTCGTTCCACCCGTCGCGCTCGGCATCGAGCGCCGTCACGATCCGGTCGAGGACGTTGGTCGTCATGGCCGATTCGAAAGCGGACAGGTCGTCGGGGCGGATCAGGGTCATCGCGAGGGGCGAGCCCTGCCCGTCGGGGCTCGTCTGATAGCGGAGCTCGGTGGCTTGCCAGCCATCGCCGCTGGCGAAGGGCGTGACCGGCGACAGCGCGCCCCGGTAGGTGACCATCGTGGGCACCTCGATCCGCGAGCCGTCGAGACGCGTGAAGGTCCGCGGCTCGGTCCCGCCTTCATTGAACCACTCGTCCCACTCGGCCTTCATGTAGATCGCGTTCACGAGGTAGAGCCGGGTATCGCTCGTGACGTCCGGCGGCAGGAGCAGTTCCGGGATCCGGCCCGCCGTTTCATTCTCGACCCACGCATTGATGATCAGGCGGGCGGCCTCAGGGTCGGCCATGTAGTCGACCAGGTTCACCCCCGCGCCGAACGCCGACGCGATCGCGTCCAGGAAGTCTTCCTCGAGCTTCCAACCACGCTGCCCGAAGGTCGTGTTGGCGATCCTCAATGCCACTTCGCGCGGTGCGCCGTCTTCGTCCACCCATCGCTCGCTGCGTGCGTCGAGGGCCTGGCTCAGGGCGTTCAGTCCAGGACCGAGCTCGTCCCAACCAGCCACGTGCAGGACATCGTCCATCTCGGCAGCGGTATCGCCGCGGGCGCCTGCCCGGGTCATCCCGAGCGCGAGGGCGATGCTGGTCGGAGAGAACACGGCGTTCTTCTCCGCCAGTGCGAGCTCCGGGTCGCGGAGCAGTTGTCGATAGGCGTCGATGGCGAACGCGTTTACCGCCGCGGCGGCGGCTGTCGCGTCGGCTGGATCGGCGGGTGCGCGCGCCACGTCCGACATCTCGACCTCGAGGCCGACGATCGGTGCGCCGGCGAGCGCGATCCACGGCGTCCCGTCGTGGTCGGCCATCGCGACCCAGCCCCGGGTGACACCGCCTCGGAGCGTCCCGGGTTCGACCTCGATCTCGTACCAGAGCGTAGTCGTTCGCGCGAGACCGGGCCCCCGACGACGGTCAGGTCCGTGCCGAGTGGCAGGACCGGCTCGTACATGACGGAGTCGTCACTCACCCGTGGTTCCGATCGGACACGGAGGCGATCCGACACCGTCGTGACGAGCGAGCCGGCCGGAAGGACGGAGGTGTCCGGTGTCGCGGACGGCACGAGCGCGTTTGACGCTGACGGGGACGGTTGCGCCGACGGCGTTGTCGCAGGATCCTCTGTCGCCGACGGGGCCGGTTGGGTGCCGCAGGCTCCGATCAGCGCGATCAGCGACACGACGACAAGGGATCGGAACCGAGGCGCTGGACGCATGGCGGCCCTCCAGTCCGCCAACGCTACTCCCGCCCCCTGACGAATGTAAGAGCCAAATCTCCCGATCCTTGATAAGCCGCAGCTAAGCGGACGTCGCGATACTGCGGGCCCGTGATCGGATCGGGCACTCCTCGGAGGGATCTGGCGACGGGTGCGATCCGGCCGGTGGCCGGTGGAGGTGTCTCGTGGCGCGCATCCGCACGACGATCATGGCGTTCTGCTGGAGCCTGGTCCCCGTCCTGGCCGTCGTCTTCGAGGCCGGCCGGCGCTGGCTCCCGTGATTCAGGTCCGAGCCCCGGCCACACCGGAGCTGATTCGCGTCGCGATGTAGACGGGGATCACGGAGATCAGGATCAGGACCAACGCGACGACGTTCGCGACCGGAAGTTCTACGGGGCGCTGGATCGCGGCGAGGATCCACATCGGAACGGTCTGGGTGCCGGCCCCGGCCGTGAAGTTCGTCACGATGATCTCGTCGAAGGACAGGGCGAACGCCAACAACGCGCCGGACAGCAGCGCGGTCCCCATCCCGGGCAGCGTCACCCGCCGGAAGGTCGTGAACCCGTCGGCGCCAAGGTCCGCGGACGCCTCCTCGGGCGACCGGGGCATCCGGCGCAGTCGCGCGATGACGTTGTTGTAGGCGATGACGACGCAGAAGGTCGCGTGACCGACGATGATCGTGAAGAGCCCGAACTCGATCCCGAGCGTCACGAAGGAGGTGCGCAAGGCAAGTCCGGTCACCACGCCCGGCAGGGCGATCGGGATGACGAGCAGGAACGAGATCGTGTTCTGTCCGAAGAACGAGTAGCGCTGGACGGCCAGGCTCGCCAGCGTGCCGAGCACCAGGGCGAGCGCCGTGGCGATCGTGGCCACGATCAGCGAGTTCACGATCGCCTGGCTGACCGTCGGGTTGGCGGCGGCCTCGAAGAACCAGTGCAGGGTGAACCCGGTCGGCGGCCAGGCCATGATCCGGCTCTCGTTGAACGCGTAGATCGTCAGGATGACGAGCGGCAGGTACAGGAAGACAAGGACCGCGGCGCTGGCGATCCGCAGGAGGATCTTCGTCACCCTCGTCTCGGTCACGGGCGCGTCCTCATAGTGAGTCGAAGGCGCCCAGGCGCCGTGCGACGAGGAGATAGACGGTCATGATCGCGATGGGCAGCAGCGAATACGCAGCCGCGAGCGGCAGGTTCCCGAGACTGGAGTTGTCGTAGATGACGTTGCCGATGAACTTCGCGTCCGAGACCAGATCGGGCGTGATGTAGTCCCCGAGCGTCAGCGAGAACGTGAAGATGGACCCAGCGATGAGGGCCGGAAAGACCAGCGGCAGGACGACCCGTCGGAATGTCGTGAGGGGTCGTGCCCCCAGGTCGCCCGAGGCCTCGAGGAGGCTCCCGGGGATCCGCTCCAGGCCAGCATAGATCGGCAGGATCATATACGGCAGCCAGAGGTAGCTGAGCACCAGCCACGAGTTGGCGATCTCGTCGACGCCCGGCGCGGCCAACCCGAACGGGCGGAGCAGCCAGTCCAGAGGGCCATTGCCCTGCAGGAAGATCCGCCACGCATAGACCTTCACGAGGTACGCCGCCCACAGCGGCAAGAGGATGCCAACGACAAGGAAGCCCCGCATCCGCGGTGATGCCACGCGTGCCATGTAGTAGGCGATCGGGAAGGCAAGCAGGGCGTCCGTGACGGTCACGAGGATGGCCATCCCGATGGTCCGGAGCGCGATGGTCCGGTACACCTCCGTGCTGAGGAGCTGCTCGAAGGCATCGAGCGACCATGTGAACGGTTCGACATTGCCCGTGAAGCCGTCCTTCTCCCAGAAGGCACTGAGCAGCAAGATGAAGAGCGCACCGAAGTACGCGATGGTCAGCCAGCCCAGCGGACCGGCCAGGAGCAAGCCGACCTGCAGCTTGCGCCTCGGATAGAGCCAGGCCGCGATCCGGCGACCAGGGCTCGGTCGGGCGTGGGGTGTGGGACTGGTCATCGGGTTGCCGGACGAAGGGCTCCCCGGCGAGGCCGGGGAGCCCTCCATTTCGATCTCGGGCCCGCGAGGCGTGCGATTACGCGCCGCGCAGGTTGGTCCAGGCTTCGATCCAGGCGTCCTGGTCCTCGCACGTCGTGGCCGCGTCGTCATCGCCGCAGTCAGCCAGTGGCGTGGCCCAGTACCAGATGTTTTCCCAGTACGCCTCGTCCGTCGCGTGCGTCAGCTCGCAGTGGCCGGGCGAGATGGTCTCAGCGTAGTCACAGGCGGCTTGGCTCGTCGGGGCCTCCCCGAAGTAGACCGTGGCCTGACCATTCGCCTCCGCGGATGCGATGTGGTTCATCCACATGTACATGCAGTTGGGGTTCTTTGCCTCCGAGTGGATCATCCACGTGTCGGACCAGCCGGTGGAGCCCTCCTCGGGGACGGTCGCCGCGATCGGCTGGTTCTCGGCCTGCAGCAGGTTGGCCTGCAGCTGCCAGGACGTCCCTGTGACCACGTCACCGGACGCGTACAGGGCCATCTGGTCCGTGTATACGGACCAGTACTGGGCGCCGGCATCGCGCTGGGCTTCCAGCAGCGTGACGGCCTCCGCGAGCTGCGCCTCCGTCAGCTGGTACGGGTTGGTGATGCCAAGCTCAGGCTTGGTCTTCATGAGTCGAAGCGCGGCGTCGGCGATGTAGTCGGCCGAGTCGTAGATGCTGACCTTGTCGCCGAACTCGCCAGTCCACACGCTGTCCCAGCTCGTCGGAGCCGTCGGGAACGACTCGGTGTTGTACATGAGGATGTTCGGGCCGCGACCGTGGGGCACGCCGTACGGCACGCCGTCGAGCGAGTTGTGGTCCTGCAGCTTGAGCCCCTCGAAGATGTTCGCGTAGTTCGGGATCAGGTCCGTATTGACCGGTGCCACCGTGCCGCCAGCCATCAGTCGGACCGTCGCATTGCCCGAGAAGGACCCACCGTCGTATTCGCCCGACTGCATGAGCGACACGCCGTTGGCGCTGTCGGTCATGTTGGTCGTCGTGACGTCGCAGCCCGTCTCCTCTTCGAACGGGGTCACCCAGTCGAATTCCGGGAACGTCTTGCCCTCCTCGGCGTAGCCGTTCCAGATGACCATGTTGAGCTTGCCCTCGCCCTCGCCCAGTTCTGCCTGGGGGCTGGGCGCGGCCGAGCCGCCGGCTCCGCTACAGGCGGCTGCCAAGAGCGCGCTCGCCGCGAGCAGACCCATGATCCTTCGGTTTCGCATCCGGTCCTCCTCCTTATCCGATCCGCTTCTCCGCGTCCGCGACGGGGAGTTCATGCTGTCGCTTCCAGAACAGGCGGACAGCCTTGCCTTCCTGGGCCAGCGCCTCGCTCGAGGTCGTCGCCAGGTTCTGTTGCGTCACGACGAGCCGGGCACCCGCTTCGAGTTCGACGATGTAGCGCGTGTCCGGACCCAGGTACACCACCGAATGGATCCGACCTGGGGCGGCGGTCTCATCGGGGCCGACCGTGCCACCCGGTTCTCCGAGGTGGATCTTCTCCGGCCGGATCGTGAACGTGCCGGATCGGCCAAGCACGGTCTTGGCTGCATCCCCGGTGAGCAGGTTCGACGTTCCGACGAACCCTGCGACGAAGCGGGTCGCGGGGCGCTCGTACACATCGGCAGGCGTCCCCAGCTGCTCGATGCGGCCCGCATTGAACACGGCCAGGCGGTCGCTCATCGTGAGCGCCTCTTCCTGATCGTGGGTCACATAGATGAACGTGATGCCGACCTGCTGCTGGATCGACTTGAGCTCGATCTGCATTTCCTCGCGGAGCTTGAGGTCTAGGGCGCCAAGGGGCTCATCGAGGAGGAGCACCCGCGGTCGGTTGACGAGCGCCCGCGCAAGCGCCACCCGCTGGCGCTGCCCGCCGGAGAGCTGTGACGGCTTCCGATCCTCGTACCCATCCAGCCGGACCATCCGCAGCGCGTCACCCACCCGCTCGACCCGCTCAGGCTTCGCGATCTTGCGCACCACCAGCCCGTATCCGACGTTCTCGCGAACCGACATGTGCGGGAACAGCGCGTAGTCCTGAAAGACGGTGTTCACGTCGCGATCGAATGGCGGGACGCTGGTGACGTCCTCCCCGTGGAGCAGGATCCGACCGGCCGTGGGCAGCTCGAACCCGGCGATCATCCGCAGCGTCGTGGTCTTGCCGGAGCCTGACGGTCCGAGCATCGAGAAGAACTCGCCATCGAGGACGTCGAGGTCCACGCCGTCCACCGCGACCACGTCACCGAAGCGCTTCTCGACGCGTTCGAGGCGGACGGCCACGTTGCGCGGGGGCACGGCCTCGCGCGTCGCGTCGGAGGTGACCGGTGCGGTCCGGTCCGCGATGTCGAGCGGAAGCGTCAAGCGGGCCCTCGGACTGGGAAGGACGGTCGCGTGCGGTGTCGCATCACACGGGTCGCGCGAACGATGCGACGCACGTGGGACCATGTCAAGGTCGTTCCGGCGACGTTCCGGCGGCCGCGCCATAGACTCCGCGCGTGCACCTCACGATACGCCGCCGCCTGTGGCCCGCCACCGGTTTCCACGCGCGCGCACTGGTTGCGCTCGCTGGCACGCTCGGGCTCCTGGCTGTGGCGTGTGGCTCGGCGGCCCCCGTCGTCACGCCACCGATCGTGGCGGGTGCGTCCGACGCCCCGCGCGAGGTCAACCTCATCGCCAAGGACTACTCGTTCCTGCCGGACGCCCTGGACCTCGTCCCGGGTGAGACGATCCTGCTCCACGTCATCAACGGCGGTCTGGAGGTCCACGAAGCGATCATCGGGGACGCGGCCGTTCAGGATGCGTGGGAGGTGGCGGAAGCCGCGACGGTCGGCTCGCCGCCCGGACCGACGCCCGTGGTGAGCGTTCCGCCGGACGTATCGGGCCTGCGCATCGTGGTGCGTTCGGGCGAGCGGGTGGACGTCGTGTGGACCGTGCCAGCCACCGACACGCCGTTCATCGTCGGGTGTCACATCCCCGGACACTGGGAGAAGGGGATGCAGATCCCCGTTCGGTGGGTGGGCGACGGCTGACCCTGCGGTGGTACGCTCTGGACCCGCGTCAATGCGCGCTCCACACCCTTTGCATCCACCGTCCGCGAACCCCTCGAGGAGGATCTCGAATGGCCTACGTGATCGCCGAGCCGTGCATCGACGTGCTCGACCAGTCATGTGTGTCGGTCTGCCCCGTCGACTGCATCCACTTCGATGAAGGCACGGACAGGAAGCTGTTCATCGACCCCAACGAGTGCATCGATTGCGGCGCGTGTGAGCCGGAGTGCCCGGTCAATGCGATCTTCCCGGAGGAGTCGTTGCCGCCCGAGTGGGCGCAGTACACGACGATCGATGCCGTCTGGTTCACGGACAAGGCCGCGGCCCGAGCCGCCGTCGACGAGCTCAAGCCCGTCTAGGCCCGCCATCGACCCGCGGGCACCGGGTCGGTCAGGCTGACCAGCCAGGCTGTACCGCCCGCGATGCGCATCGCCTCCCTTCTGCCGTCGGCCACCGAGATCGTCTGCGCCATCGGTCTCGAGGATGAACTCGTCGCGGTCACGCACGAGTGCGACTTCCCGCCATCGGTGATCGGCCGACCGGTCGTGACCCGCAACGTGTTCGACGAGGCCGGGGCGCGGTCCCGTGACATCCACGATCGCGTCACCGACGCGATGCACGGCGGCTCGTCGCTCTATGCGCTGGACGAGGATGCCCTGGCCGCCGCCGAACCCGATCTGGTCCTGACCCAGGAACTCTGTCGCGTCTGTGCCGTGAGCTACGAGGACGTCAATGAAGCCGTCCGCCGGATCGATGCGGACATCACGGTCGTGTCGCTGGAGCCGACATCCATCGAGGGGATCTTCAATACGATCTCGACCATCGGCGCGATGACCGAGACGGAGGATGCCGCGATGGACCTGATCGCGTCACTCCGTGAGCGCCTCAGTGTCATCGAGACGCGGGTCGCGGAGCGCCGCGCTGCGGGGCATCGCGCGCCGCGGGTCGTTGCCGTCGAGTGGCTGGATCCGCCGTTCGCGGTGGGCCATTGGGTTCCCGAGCAGATCCGTCGCGCGGGTGGGTGGGACCTTCTCGGCACCGATGGGGGCAAGGCCGTCGAGACGACCTGGGACGCCGTCGCCGACGTGGACCCCGAGATGCTGTTCCTGATGCCATGCGGGTTCCACCTGAGCGAGACCATCGCGGAGTGGGGGCGGACGCGTCTGCCGCCCTGGGTCGCCGACATTCCCGCGGTCTCGCGCGGGACGATCTTCGCGCTCGACGGCTCGTCGTACTACAGCCGCCCAGGGCCGCGGATCATCGCCGGCATCGAACTCCTTGCCGAGGTGATGGACCCGGAAGGGTTCCGGGACATCGCGCCCCCCGACGGCTGGGCGCCCGTCGGGCTCCCGTAGGCGCCAGGTGCCCTTCCGCGCGACGTTCGATTGCTTGTGGTGTGGGGCACCGCACACGTGTCGCAGCACGGAAGATCTGGAGGGTTGGGCGCATCTGTGCCCTGCCTGCGTGGGAAAGGCCGGGGACAACGGATTCCTCCGGTTCCGGCTGCGACAGGCCCTGACCGAACGCGGGGCGGTGGCCCATGGCGAGACCCTGGATCCGCCGACCGCCTGCCGACCTCGATCGAACGATGGTCGCGTACTACGAAGCGCGTGCCCCCGAGTACGACGACTGGTACCTGCGACGCGGCCGCTATGAACGCGGCGCCATCCACGATGCCGCATGGAACGCAGAGCTCGATGCGGCGGGGCGGTGGCTCGATGCCCTCCCCCTTGCCGGCGAGATCGTCGAGCTCGCGGCCGGGACGGGCTGGTGGTCGCCCCTCCTGGCGTCGAAAGGCGAGCTTTCGATGTACGACGCGGCGGCGGCCCCGCTCGAACGCGCCCGCGACCGGCTGCTCGCGCACCACTTGCGCGCGCATCTGCACGTCCGCGACGCCTGGGCCCCGCCGGACCGGACGGTCGATGCGCTCTTCACCGGGTTCTGGCTGAGCCATGTCGCCCGTGAGCGTCTGGCGTCGTTCCTCGCACTGACCCGGGCATGGCTCAAGCCGGGCGGACGGTTCGCGTTCATCGATTCGCTGCCTGACCCGGCATCCGGGGCGGCGGACCATCAGGCGCCCGCCGATGATCGCTCGATCCGGCGGTTGGACGATGGTCGCGAGTTCGATATCGTCAAGGTGTATTACGCGCCGCATGAGCTCCAAGCGGCCCTCGAGTTCGCCGGCTTCGACGCGGTGGAGGTCACGACGACCGGTCGCTTCTTCGTCCTGGGCTCGGCCCGGGCGGCCCGACCACCGGCCTGACCGCCGCAACGTCGCTCGGGCCTTCCGCGGCGCATCGCTATACTCCGGCCGATGTCCCCCCTCTCGAAGGCCACTATCGCGACCGTCGGATCCGGCGTCATGGCCGAGGCCATGATCGCGGGGATGCTCCGCGGCGAGCTCGTCGCACCCGGTCAGGTGGTCGCCAGTCACCCGCGCGCCGAGCGACGCGAGACGCTCGAGCGGGAGTACGGCATCCGGACGGTGACGGGCAACGTGGAGGCCGTCGCGGGCGCCGACGTGATCCTGCTCGGCATCAAGCCGCAGATGCTGGACCGTGTGGGTCGCGAGATCGGGCCGCACCTGCGCCGAGGCCAGCTCGTCCTGTCCGTCATGGCGGGCGCGACCACCGCCGCGATGATCGGGATCCTGGGCCACGACCAGGTCGTTCGCAGCATGCCCAACACGCCAGCCCGCCTCGGGAAGGGGATGACCGTCTGGTACGCGACCCCCCAGACCACGCCCGAGCAGCGCGCGCAGGCCGCGGCGCTCCTGGGCGCCCTCGGGGTCCAGCTCGAGGTCGACGACGAGAAGATGGTCGCGATGGCGACCGCGGTGAGCGGGACCGGGCCGACCTACGTCTTCCTCGTCATGGAGGCGCTCATCGACGCGGCGGTGCATCTCGGCTTCCCACGTCATATCGCGCACGATCTCGTGATCGAGACGCTGGAGGGCTCGACGCTCTTCGCCAAGCAGTCGGGGATGCACCCGGCCGAGCTGCGGAACATGGTCACGAGTCCCGGCGGCACGTCAGCAGCGGCGTTGCACGAACTCGAGAGCGGGCGCCTTCGGACGGTGCTGAGCGAGGCGGTCTGGGCTGCCTTCCGGCGGACCGTCGAACTCGGCGACCAACTCGAGGCCAGGGTGGACAGCACCCGGACCGGGAAGGGCGGACCTACGACCTGATGGCGGCCCCGTCGGTCCCCGCGGCCATGGACCTGCGGCGGGCCGGGCTCGGCGACCTGCGCGCGGTGGACTTCCGTGCCCCCGAACGCGACCCGTGGATGGACGAGGCCGCATTGTGGGATCGCCTCGTCGCCTCGTGGGCGGGACTCGACGAGGCCGCGTGGCATCTGCCCGGCGCGGCCCCATCCGATGCCGGTGGGCCGGACTGGTCCCTTGCCGAGCATGTCGGGCACGTCGCGGACTGGCAGGAACTCGCCATCGTGTACGTCGCGACGGCGCGCGCGACCGGTCGCTGGCCGAGCGACAACGACTTTGACGGTGGCGACTTCGATCGCATTCAACGAGGGCCGTCGCGCGCCGTGGACGGGCATGCGGTCTGCCGAGATCCTCGAGCGCCTGGTGCTCGCTCGCCCGCGCCTGCTCGACGTCGCCCGACGGTTCTCGGCCGCCGAGATCCGCGAGGACGCTCCGTGGGGCTGGGTCTACCTGACCCTGCACGGACACTACCTCGATCACCTCGGCGTCATCGAGCCATGGGCCGATGCGCTGCGGGTCCGGCAGGTGGACGGCGATCCGTTCCTCGACGACCCGCGGGCGATCGACCATGCGGACTTCCGCGCGCAGGACGACGATGTCACCGGTCGATTCGATGACCGCGATCCGTGCCGTGCCCGTGACCCGGTGGGACGCCGATACGGTCACGCCCGGGTGGACGCTGCGCGACCATATCGGCCATCTCGCCGACTGGGCGGCCGAGGGCGTCCGGGCGATCGAGGTGTACCACCGGCGCGGCCACTGGCTGGCCGACCCGGACGAGGGGATCGACCCATGGAACGAGCGCCATGTCGCCGCCGCACGGGCTGAGGATCCCGAGACGACGCTGGCGCGGTTCGAGGCGTCGCGGTCCTCGCTCCTCGCTGCCGTTGACACCCTGAGCGTCGCCGACCTGCGGTCGCCGGACGGCTGGTCGTGGGCCTACGACTGCCTGTATGGCCACACCCGCAAGCACCTCGCGATGCTCGGCCCGTGGTGCGCGTCGATCGGCTGGCCCGGCTCCGGTCCGCTCCGATGACGGAGATCGATCGCGACATCCGGGCCGCGCGCTCCGGTGCATCCGGTCTGACCATCGAGTCGATCGTCGCCGTCGATTCACCCCGCGAGTTCCGGGTCCACCCGCGAGACCGTGTCGTCGCCTACACCGCGGAGGCCGCTGGCGCCCGACAGCTGTTCACGCTGTCCCTGCGCGGCGCCGCCGGTACGCCCGTGCAGGTCACGGCCTCGGAACTGCCGATCAGCGACCCGCAGTGGTCGCCCGACGGACGACGCCTCGCATTCGTCCGCGATGACGAGATCTGGATCGTGGACGTGGACGGGACGCGTCTGACCCGCGTGGTCGCGAAGCCCGGCGGCGGGACGAACCCGCGGTGGTCGCCGGACGGACATCGGCTCGGATTCCTGTCGCGTCGCCGTGGCTGGTCGCAGGTCTGGGTGATCGATGCGCCCGTGCCGCGACGTGGACGCCCGCAGCGGGACCCGAAGCCCCCGACGCCGACGGCCGTGACAACGGTCAACGTGGACGTCGACGCGTTCGCCTGGTCGCCCGAGGGCACCCGGCTGGCCGTGTCCGCCCAGCAGGCACCGGATCGGCTCGACACGTGGCAGATCGCGATCGTCGACGTCGCCACCGGCGACCAGGAGATCGTCGCGGGCGATGCCAGTCACGATGTCGGTGTCCAGATGGCTGGCGGACGGCTCGCTCCTCTACGTGTCCGATGGATCCGGCTGGTTCCAGGTCGTGCGCCGCTCTGCGGACGGGCGCGACCGCGTGGTCCTGACGGATGGCGAGCGCGAGCACGGCGACCCATCCGGCGGGTACGGGTACGCGCCGCTGCCGTCCCCGGACGGCGAGCGGGTCGTCCATATCGAAGTCCGGGACGGCCTCATCGACCTCGTCGTACGCGGGCTGCGCGACGGCACGCCGCCCAAGCGCGGGCGCTGGTCGGCCACCGAAGTCGCCGCGCACGATCGCCGCCGCGGGTGCCGGCGCGCCGCAACGGATCACCCCCTGGGAAGGGGTCTGGCGAGCGGTCGGCTGGCTGCCGGATGGGGCGTGGATCGCCGCCATCGGCGAGAGCGAGACGCGACCACAGGACCTGTGGCTGCTCCCGGTGCCGGGCGTAGCACCTGATGGCGCACGGCGCGCGACAGGTCACGGACTCGCGACCGGCCGTCCTCGCGCGCGGCGCTGGCGCCCGGCAAGGTCGTCGCGGGCGAACGCATCGTCGTGACGGCCCGCGACGGACTACGAGTCGAAGGCACACTCTGGCGACCGGCGTCCGCGACCGGCAAGCGCGGCGGACGGCGCGTGCCGACCATCCTCTATCCGCACGGCGGGCCCACCTGGCAGGCGTACCGGTCGTTCGCGCCGTTCCGGCTGCTCCTCGCGAACGAGGGCTACGCCTTCCTGGACGTCGACTTCCGCGGCTCCACCGGGTACGGCCGGGACTTCCGCCAGGCCAACCACGACGAGTGGGGCCATGCCGACGTCCAGGATCTCATCGATGCCGGACGGTGGGCGCAGGCGCAGCCGTGGTCGGACGGACGGCTCGCGATCTTCGGCGGCTCGTACGGCGGCTACATGGTGTTGTGCGCGCTGGTGGAGGAGCCGTCGCTCTGGGCGGCCGGGATCGACCTGTACGGGGACTCGGAGATCGCCGAGAGCTACCGGCACGGGGATCGACTCGGTCGCCTCGACTTGCAGAAGATGATGGGAGCCCCGGACGACCCGGCGCGAACCGCCTCGTACCGGCGCGGCTCCCCGGTCTACCGTGCCGAGCGGATCGAGGCGCCGCTGCTCATCCTCCACGGCCGCAAGGACAAGCGCGTCGTCCCGCTCATGACCGAGAAGATGGTCGAGGCCCTCGAGATCGAGTCCAAGGTACTACGAGGTGCACTGGTACGACGATGAGGGCCACGGCTGGGAGCAGCGCGAGAACCGGCGCGATTCCTACGAGCGGATCCTCCGCTTCCTGCGGACCCACGTGCCGCCCGAAGGGTCAGCCTCCGGCGCCTGACGGGCCGATCTCGAGGCGGTCACCCGGGTCCAGGCCGTCGAACGCTCCCGGCGCCGCTTCGATCGCCCAGCGATATGCCCCGGGTGCGGCGTAGGTCGGGCACGGTTCCTCCGGGCAGACCGCCATCGACGCGATCCCCACGAGCGCCCCCGCATCGCTGAACCACGCGATGTCGAGCGGGAACCGCACGCCGTCCATCACGAACACGACCGAGCCCGGATCGACGTCCTCGCCCAGATCGAAGAGCATGCCGTCGGCCCCGTCGAAGCCATCCCGACCACGCATCCCGTCATCGCCGGCGACGAGGACGGTCCACTCGGTGTCCCCGATGCGAACGATGCGTCGGTCGTCGCCGGGATGACCCGGGACGCATCCGGCGGCGAGGATCAGGACGAGGATCGACGACCGCCAGTGGCATGGTGTCGCTGACTGTAGCCCGCGCGCGTGCCGGACAGGAAAGAACGGCCGTCCGGTGGACGGCCGTTCGATCGGGCGTTCGTGGATCTCCGCGGTCGTTACGGTGCCCCAGCGGCGCCCGGCCATCAGCACGAGGCTGGAGCTGGCCAGGGCGGACAGGAGCATGACGGCCCGGAAGGTCTGCGACTTGAAGAATCCTTCATCGCGGTCCCCTCGTAGGTTGCATGGACGCTGGGGTGGATCCCCAAGACGCAACCTAACGACCGTTCGGGCTAGGGGGCCATGGACCATCAGTACCGGTCGCCGCCATCCCGTCGGGGGAGGTTCCGCGATGCACCACTCGCGGCATCGGGCCGGTCAGGCGCGCTCGGCCTCGGCCGTGCCGGCGCCGCGCATCCCGAGGGCGATGACGACCGCGACCCCGACGCCGATCAGCACGTCGCCGACGCTGAAGACGTTCGCCGCGGGCAGCCAGGTCGGGAGCGCGAAGATGTCGGTCAGCGGGCGCAGCGCCGGGTCCGTCATCACGACGCTGTTCGAGAAGCCCTCCGACGGCGTCCATCCCCAGCGCCGCGACCGCCTCGGGGGAGGCCGGCATCACGCCGCCGTTCGCGGCGATCGCCAGCAGGTTGGAGGCCGCCCCCAGCGCGACGATCGCGAGTCCCGGGATCCGCCAGTTGCGGAGGACCGCGACGAGGACCGCCGCGGTCGACGCGACGTAGACGGCCGGTCCCAGGTCGCCGACGATCGGCGCGAACGGCCGGCGAGAACAGCGCGACCTGGACGACCAGACCGGCGACGGCGAGCCACGCCCAGTGGAACTGCAGGTCGCCCAGCCGATCCAGGCGCCCGCCGAGCAGGTAGCCGGCGACGATCCCGATCGGGATCGCGTACAGGATGAACACGCGCGCCGGTCCCGAGCCTCAGCCCGCGGGCCGCTCGGCGAGGATCCCCTCGAGCTGCTCGACGTGACCCTCCGCGTGGCCGATGATGAACCGGTCCAGCATGGCGTCGACGGTCATCGTCGCCGAGGCGCGGATGGAGCCCGACCCGGGCGCGGTCCTCCGGGGTCAGCGTCGCGAGCCGCTCGGACCAGTCGACGAGCCCGGCGTCCAGCTGCGAGCGAACAGGACCCGGAGCGGCAGCGTCCGGTCGCGCTCGATCATGCCCGATCCGCGAGGCGTCGTCGGCGATCCGCCCGAACGGCACCGGGCCCGGCTGCCGGCCCGTCCACGATCCGCTCCAGCTCGCCGAGCCAGAACGGGAGCATCTCGACGACGTGGGCGAGCACCTCGCGCGGCCCCCACGACGCCTCGGGTCCCGTGCCGAAGGCCGTCGGCGAGCGCCCACGGCTCCCCGCGCGACGCGCGGGCGCCATCGCCGCGTACGCGGCGCGAACGTCCGCGAGCCGGTCGAGTTCGGTCGAGCGGTCGTCGTTCGTCATGGTCGCCAGTGTCGCATGCGGGGCGTAGCATGGCGCCACTGACCAACGCCTCGGGCCGGTGCCGCCATCGAGGCCGTCCGCCGGTGCCCGCGGCCAGCACCGCCTGCAGCGGAGATGCGCATCCATGACCGAGACGGTGTCCCGTGGTGCCGCCAACCAGGCCGGCGCCCGGGTCGATGCGGACGCGTACGCCAAGGCCGCCGACTTCCTGCCGCTCGACGGCATCGACCACGTCGAGTTCTGGGTCGGCAACGCCCGCCAGGCCGCCGCCTACTACCGCGCCCTGTGGGGCTTCACGCCGGTCGCCTTCAGCGGCCTCGAGACGAAGGTCCGCGACCGCGCGAGCTACGTGATGGTCCAGCACGACATCCGGTTCGTGTTCACGGCGCCGCTCACGCCCGACGGCGAGATCGCCGAGCACGTTCGCGCGCACGGCGACGGCGTCCACGACATCGCGTTCCGCGGTCGCCGACGTGGAGGTCGGCGTGGCGCGAGACCACGTCCCGCGGCGCGGTCTCCGCGCCTGGCGCCGACCGAGCTCGACGGTGGCGAGGATGGCGTGCTGCGCACGGCGTCGATCCGGACGTACGGCGAGACGCTCCACTCGTTCGTCGATCGATCCGACTATCACGGGGCCTTCGCCCCGGGCTATCGCAAGGTCGAAGTCGCCGGCCGCGGCGGCCGACGGCCTCAGTCCTGCTCGAGGTCGATCACTGCGTCGGCAACGTCGGACTCGGCGAGATGGACGCGTTCGTCGACTTCTACCGGGACGTCATGGGCTTCGCCCAGCTCATCCACTACGACGACAAGGTCATCCACACCGACTACAGCGCGCTGATGTCGAAGGTCATGACCAACGGCAACGGCCGGATCAAGTTCCCGATCAACGAACCGGCGACCGGCAAGAAGAAGAGCCAGATCCAGGAGTACCTCGACTGGTATCGCTCGCCCGGCTGCCAGCACATCGCGCTGCGCACCGACGACATCGTCGGGACGGTCCGGCGGCTGCGCGACAACGGGGTCGAGTTCCTCGGGCCTGCCGCACGAGTACTACGCGACGCTCGCCGACCGCGTCGGCGATGTCGGCGTGCCGATCGACGTGCTCGAGGAACTCGGCATCGAGGCGGACCGCGACGAGGAGGGCTACCTCCTCCAGATCTTCACCCGCCCCGTCCAGGACCGCCCGACCTTCTTCTTCGAGATCATCGAGCGTCACGGCTCGCGCGGCTTCGGCGTCGGCAACTTCAAGGCGCTGTTCGAGGCGATCGAGCGCGAGCAGGCGAAGCGCGGGAACCTGTGACGGGCGGTCGGTCCCGAGTCGCACCGAGCCGCTGCGCGAGCACCTCGGCATCGCGGCGGCCTGCGCACAGATGTCGCGGTGGTTCGACGGCGGTGAGTTCTACGAGATGACCGATTCGGACGTCATGTGGCGCGGGACTACGGCGTGAACTCGAGCGACTCGATGATGGAGATACCTGCTTCAAGGTCGGCGACGGGCGTTTCGTCGTAGCCGTTTCGGACGACGACCAATCGGGCTCCGTCGATGTCCAGGATGTACAGGAGCCAGTAGTCGATTCTTGCCCTGTGCATACAAGCCGGCGTCCTTGCCCGAGAACACGAGGTACCGGCCGATGCCGTCCTCGTCCTTGTCGCATGTCGCAAGGTCGACATCGACCGTCGCCACCAAGATCTCCATCTCGTAACCCCTCGTACGCCGCCGAGCGCGAACGGGCTCGGTTTCGACCAGGCGCCGTATGCATTCGTCGACTGCAGGGCGTTGGCGAGATCGATCGCCGCCGGTCCGACGGGCGACGTCGCCCGGCTGGTCGAGCGCTCCAGAGTCCGTCCGACGTCCCAACGGCACGGGTCGCTGAATGGTCCATCGACCGCGAGCAACGATGATGCCGAGTCCCATTCGGAGCCCCGGGGCCGAGCGGCCCGGCCATAGCCCGAGACGGGACTCCGTACCAACCAGAAGGGATGTCCGCGACGACCGTCAAGGCTGGGTGAGTCAGTGGACGGCCGCAGGGAGTAGCGGCCGGCGGCCAGCTTGCCCTCGGGGATCGGCACTGAGCCATGCCGTCGGTGTCGGGGTGAGGACGGGATCGGTGTCGGGCCGGCCCACCGATGCGCAGGTTCCTGCGGCAGGAATGTTGTAGCGGCGACGGCCACGACGATGATCGCCGACGCGGCCGACCGCGAGCTTGACGGGTCGGGTTCATGGTGCTGGCCTCCAGGAGAGGCGCCACGGGCGTCGCTGTCGCTGTCGCTGTCGGTCGATGCGGTCAGCGACCACGGTCGACCACGCGATCGGGCATCGTGGTCGGACCGTCGTCGAACCAGCGCTCGAGGACGCGCTCGATGTCGGTGTGCTCGTTCATGCCGAGGTTCCTCCGACCGACGAGACGCGGGCCTCCGCGTCGAGCGCGGCGCGCATGGCGCGATGGGCGTGGTGGAGTCGCGAGCGGATGGTCCCGGGCGGGCTGCCGAGCAGCTCGGCGATCTCGCTCGGGGCGTAGCCCACGTAGTGATGGAGCACGAGGATGGCCCGCTCCTCCGGCGGTGAGCCGGCGGAAGCCACGGTCCAGCTGGTCCCGGTCGACGACGCCGAGGAGGTCGTCCGGGGCCGCCGGCCCGTCCAGCGGCAGACACGCGGAGGTTGGCCGTGCGGCGACGCTCGCGCGTCGCCTGGGCGATGCAGACATTGGTCAGCACGCGGTGGACCCAGGCGTCGAACCGGTCCGGATCGCGGAGGCCCGGCAGGTCACGCCAGGCGATCACCAGCGCGTCCTGCAGGGCATCCTCGGCCCGGTCGACATCCCGGAGGATCCGCTGGGCGATCGAGAAGAGCCGGTCGCCACGCGACCGGACCAGGGCCATGAAGGCCGTCTGGTCGCCCGCCTGCGCCTGCTCGACGAGATCGCGATCCACCGCTTGCCTCGATCGAGGTGACGTCCATCGGGGACGTCGTCCGCACCTACTGGTAGATGGTGCGCGACCAGCGTTGGAACTTCGTTCCCTCCCGGCGTGTCCCGACTTATCAACGACGGCCCGCCGCGAGATGACCGCGGGGTACCATCCAGCGAATCCATCCACTTCAACGGGTCGAGAGGGAGGATCGATGGACCTGTATCCGTGGATCGTGATCGGCCATGTCGTCGCGGTGATCGTGTCGTTCGGGGCGCATGGCGTGTCGGCCTTCGCGATGTTCCAGGTGAAGCGCGAGACGGATCGCGCCCGCGTGGCGGCGGTGCTGGATCTGTCCACGAGCGCGCTGCTGGTCGCGGGCATCGGATTGCTGCTGGCCGTCGTGCTCGGCATCGTGGCGGCGGCGATGCACGGGTTCTTCGGCCAGCTGTGGCCATGGGTCTCGATCATCGTGGTCGTGGTCGTGTGGATCGCCATGACGCCGATGGCAGCGAACCCGATGGGCGAGGTCCGCAAGGTCCTCGGCCTGCCGGTCCGCCAGGACAAGAAGGGCGACCCGCCACGATCGCCGGGCACGGACGAGGCGCTCGCTATCGCCCAGGCGAGACTCCGACCCGAACTCGTCGCGGCGATCGGGCTGGCCGCGATCGTGGTCCTGGCCTGGCTCATGGAGGTCAAGCCGTTCTGATGCGACGTTTGGTGACTTCCTGGATCGCCCTGCTGGCGATGGCCGCCCTCGTCATCGCCTGCGATGCCTTCACGGACGACAACGCCAATGGCGGTATCGGCGGGACGTCGTGGACGGTCGTCACGATCAACGGCGGCCCAGCCGTGCCCGACGCGCGTCCTACGATGGTCTTCGAGTTCGACGGCTCGCTTTCGGGCACGGGCGGCTGCAACCAGTACTCGGGGTCGTTCCGCACGGACGGAGACCGGATCACGGTCCGCGACCTTGCATCCACGATGATGGCCTGCGAGGCCGGCGTGATGGCGCAGGAGCAAGCCTTCTCGGCGGCGTTGGGTGGCGCGACGACCTGGCACCTGACCGAGCAGGGTGACCTGGAGCTGGACGGGTCGGGTCGGATCGTGGCCCAGCCCGCCGGTGCCCCGTGACGCACGGCTGAATGCGGCTCGCGCACGTTCGCGAACGGCATGCTCCGGCCGGGACGCCGTGGCGGCTTGCCGCTGCGGTGGGCGACCCGCCGACGCACTGGCAGGACCTCGAGCGTCTCCGGCGGCGCGCGATCCGGGCGCAGCCGGCACTCGAACACGATCTCGCCGTGTTCCGGCGACACGTGACGACCCTCGACGACCACCTTGCGAACGGCCTGCGGGTGGCAGCGCTTGCCGAGATCGTCGAGCACGGCGCAGCCATCGATGACGGGACCGCTGACGCCCTCCGGAATGACGACCTCGAGTTCGGCGCGCCGATCCTCCATCCGCGGTCGCTGCGCGATGGCTATGGGTTCGAGCGCCATGTCAGGACGATCTGGGAGCGACGGGGTGGCACGGTCCCCGAGATCTGGTACGAGCTGCCGGTCTTCTACTTCTCCAACGTGTCCGAGATCCGCGGGCCGGGCGACCCCGTCTGGGCACCTCGCGGATCCACCGAACTCGACTTCGAGCTGGAGGTCGCGGCGCTCGTCGATACGCCGGCCACCGACCTGACCCAGGAGCGGGCCGAGGAGGCGATCGGTGGCTACATGATCTTCAACGACTGGTCGGCCCGGGACCTGCAGCGCGAGGAGACCGCGCTCCGCCTGGGACCCGCGAAGGGCAAGGACTTCGCCAGTTCCCTGGGACCCTGGCTGGTCACGCCCGACGAACTGGACGACGCGCGCCGTCGGACACGGGTTCGATCTCCGGATGACGGCGACGGTCAACGGGACGGAGGTCTCGAGCGGCCGCTGGTCGGACGCGGTCCACGGGTTCGCTGGTCTGATCGCCCGGGCGTCCACCGACGTCCAGCTGCGTCCCGGCGAGGTCTTCGGTTCCGGGACCGTCGGGACGGGCTGCCTCCTCGAGGTCCGCGACGAGACCCTGGGCCGGTATCTGGCGCCCGGCGACATGGTCGAGCTCGAGGTCGAGCGCCTCGGCCGCCTCGTGCACGCCGATCGTGGACCGTCCATGATCTCCATCGAGTCGATGACCCCCGCCGACTGGCCCGTCGTCCGACGCATCTACCAGGAGGGCATCGCCACCGGCGATGCGACGTTGGAGCGTGATGCGCCCGACTGGGACCATTTCGACCGCTCGCATCGGCACGATTGCCGCCTCGTGGCCCGGCTCGGGAGCGGCGACCTGGTCGGCTGGACGGCGCTGACCGCGTACTCGTCGCGACGGGTCTACAGCGGCGTGGCCTGGGAGAGTGTCTACGTCGCCGAGAACGCTCGTGGGCACGGCGTGGGACGCGCACTCCTGGCCTCGATCATCGTGGCGAGCGAGTCGGTCGGGCTTTGGACCCTGCTCGCCGGCGTGCTGGCGGACAACGCCGCCGAGCCTCGCCCTCCATGCGCGGGTCGGGTTCCACCGGGTCGGTGTCCAGCAGGCACTGGGCCAGGATCGGACCGGCCGATGGCGCGACGTCGTCATCCTGGAGCGCCGGAGCGAGACCGTCGGGGTCTGATGTCGAGGGCGCTCGCGCTGCGCCCCCTTTCTCAGCGCAGCTCCTGGATGCGGATCAGGTTCCCGGCGGGATCGCGGACGGCGCAGTCGCGGACGCCGTACGGCTGGTCGGTCGGCTCCTGGACGATCTCGACCTCGCTGGCCTGCAGCCGCTCGAAGGTGTCGTCGAGGTCGGCGGTGGCCAGGAGGATGCTGGCGTAGCGTGCCCTTGGCCATCATCTCGACGATGGTGCGGCGCTCGTCGTCGGTGATGCCGGGGTCGGCGAACGGCGGGTGGAGCACGATGGACGTGCCGGGCTGGTCGGCCGGGCCGACCGTGATCCAGCGCATGCCGCTCGTACCCGACGTCGTTGCGGACCTCGAAGCCGAGGTGTCGCGATAGAAGGCCAGGGCGGCGTCCGGGTCGTCGTGGGGGAGGAAGCTCGGGTGGATGGTGATGTCCATGCCGGTCACGCTACCTGCGGCTCGGCGACCGGCGCTTCTCGATTCCTGACCGGTCTGGTCACCTGCTTCGCCACGCACGACGGCATCCCCTCCGTCGCGCCCGCTCGCTTCGCGCCGGTAGCGCTGGGCGGCACGCCGACCAGCTCGGTGAAGCGCGTGCTGAAGGTGCCCAGCGACGAGCAGCCGACCGCGAAGCAGATCTCGGTGACGCTGAGATCGCCACGACGCAGCAGCGCCATCGCGCGCTCGATGCGCCGCGTCATCAGGTAGCCGTACGGCGACTCGCCGTAGGCGAGCCGGAACTGGCGGCTGAGGTGCCCGGCCGACATGTGCGCGCCGCGGGCGAGCGCCTCGACGTCGAGCGGCTCCGCGTACTCGCGGTCGATCCGGTCGCGGACGCGGCGCAGCCACGCGAGGTCTCGCAGGTGCTGCGCCGCGGCGGCTGCTGGTCACGCGATCGCATCGTGCACCTGCCGACACGGTGCCGCGACGGGCCTCGGTCAGGCGCCGACGTAGGCCGCGAGGTGCTCGCCGGTGAGGGTGGAGCGGGCGGCGACGAGGTCGGCGGGCGTGCCCTCGAAGACGATCCGGCCGCCGTCGTGGCCGGCGCCGGGGCCGAGGTCGATGATCCAGTCGGCGTGCGCCATGACCGCCTGGTGGTGCTCGATGACGATGACCGACTTGCCGGAGTCGACGAGCCGGTCGAGCAGGCCGAGCAGGTTCTCGACGTCGGCGAGGTGGAGGCCGGTGGTCGGCTCGTCGAGGACGTAGACGCCGCCCTTCTCGGCCATGTGGGTGGCCAGCTTGAGCCGCTGCCGCTCGCCGCCGGACAGCGTCGGGAGCGGCTGGCCGAGCCGCAGGTAGCCGAGCCCGACGTCGGTCAGGCGCTGCAGGATCGCGTGCGCGGCCGGGGTCCGCGCCTCGCCGGCGCCGAAGAACGCGTCGGCCTCGGTCACCGACATCGCGAGCACCTCGCTGATGTCGCGGCCGCCGAGCTTGTAGTCCAGCACCGATGCCTCGTACCGCTTGCCCTCGCAGTCCTCGCAGGTGGTGGCGACGGTATCCATGAACCCGAGCTCGGTGTAGATGACGCCGGCGCCGTTGCACGTCGGGCAGGCGCCCTCGGAGTTGGCGCTGAACAGCGCCGGCTTCACGCCGTTGGCCTTCGCGAACGCCGTGCGGATCGGGTCGAGCAGGCCGGTGTACGTGGCCGGGTTGCTGCGCCGCGAGCCCTTGATCGCGCCCTGATCGATCGCCACGACGCCGTCGCGGCCCGACACCGAGCCGTCGATGAGCGAGCTCTTGCCCGACCCGGCCACGCCGGTCAGCACCACCAGCACGCCGAGCGGGATGTCGACGTCGACGTCCTGCAGGTTGTTGGTGCTGGCGCCGCGCACCTCCAGGGCGCCCGACGGCGTCCGCACCGACGGCTTCACCGACGCCCGGTCGTCCAGGTGTCGGCCGGTCAGCGTGGCGCTCGCCCGCAGCCCCTCGACCGTGCCCTCGAAGACGACCTCGCCGCCGCCGCTGCCGGCGCCCGGACCGAGGTCGACGACGTGGTCGGCGATCTCGATCACCTCGGGCTTGTGCTCGACGACGAGCACGGTGTTGCCCTTGTCGCGCAGCCGCAGCAGCAGGCCGTTCATCCGCGCGATGTCGTGCGGATGCAGCCCGATGGTGGGCTCGTCGAAGACGTAGGTGACGTCGGTCAGCGACGAGCCGAGGTGACGGATCATCCGGGTGCGCTGGGACTCGCCGCCGGACAGCGTGCCCGACGGTCGGTCGAGCGAGAGGTAGCCGAGCCCGATCTCGACGAACGAGTCGAACGTGTGCTGGAGGCCGGCGAGCAGCGGCGCGACCGACGGCTCGTCCAGGCCGCGCAGCCACTCGGCGAGATCGTCGATCTGCATCGCGCAGGCGTCGGCGATGTTGATCCCCTTGATCTTCGACGATCGGGCCGGCTCGTTGAGCCGGGTGCCGCCGCACTCGGGACAGGCCGTGAACGTCACCGCTCGCTCGACGAACGCCCGGATGTGCGGCTGCAGCGCGTCGACGTCCTTGGACAGCATCGACTTCTGGACCCGGAGGACCAGGCCCTCGTAGGTCAGGTTGATGCCGTTGATCTTGACCTTCACGCCTCCTTGTGGAGGAAGTCGTCGAGCTCGCTCGGGGAGTAGTCGCGGATCGGCTTGTCCGGGTCGAGGAAGCCCGACTCGGCGAAGATCCGGGTCGACCAGCCGTCGGCGGTGTAGCCCGGGACGGTGATCGCGCCTTCGGCCAGCGACTTGCTCTCGTCGTACAGCTGGGTCAGGTCGATGTCGGTGACGGAACCCATGCCCTCGCAGCGCGGGCACATGCCGCCGTAGTAGACGGCGTCGCGGACCACGATCCGTTCGCCCTTGCCCCGGTCGACGGTCATCGCCCCGCTCGCCTTGCGCATCGGGACGTTGAACGAGAAGGCCGTCGGCGGGCCGACGTAGGGATCGCCGAGGCGGCTGAACAGGACGCGCAGCAGCGCATTGGCATCGGTGGCGGTGCCGACGGTGGAGCGGGCGTTGGCGCCCATCCGCTCCTGGTCGACGATGATCGCCGTCGTCAGCCCCTCGAGCACGTCGACGTCGGGCCGGGCCAGCGTCGGCATGAAGCCCTGCACGAAGGCGCTGTACGTCTCGTTGATCATCCGCTGCGACTCCGCGGCGATCGTGCCGAACACCAGCGAGCTCTTGCCCGAGCCGGAGACGCCGGTGAACACCGTCAGCCGGCGCTTCGGGATCTCGACGCTGACGTCCTTGAGGTTGTTCACGCGCGCGCCCTGCACGCGGATCAGGTCGTGGCGGTCGGCGGCGTGCGGCGCGCTGGTCGGTTCGGCAGGCGGAGTTGCGGTGATGTCCATGGTCGTCACTCTACCCGCGGCCCGGCGATCCCCGCTTCTCGATTCCTGACCGTCCGGTCAGCGCATCCGTCCGATCCATGAACGTTCCCCGGACCGCGCCCCGTCATAGTGGGTAGACCGCGGCCACCGGGCCGCGGCGACCGGAGGGTCGAGGTGGATCGAGACCTCGTCGAGCAGGCCCGGCGAGGCGATCGGGAGGCGTTCACCGTCCTGGTGCACCAGGTCAGTGATTCGCTCTACGCGGTCGCTCATCGGATCCTGCGCGACCCGGGCCTCGCCGAGGACGCGCTGCAGAACGCCCTCGTCCTTGCCTGGCGCCGGCTGCCGAAACTTCGGGAGCCGGAACGGTTCGAGGCCTGGATCCATCGCATCCTCGTCCACGCCTGCTACGACGAATCGCAGCGGGCGCGGCCAGTGGACCGCACAGATCCGGGTCCTGCCGATGGACGGGCCATCGACGCCGGATGCCAGCGCCGCCCTCGCGGACCGCGACGAACTGGAGCGGGCGTTCCGCCGACTCTCGGTCGAACAGCGGGCGGTCTTCGTCCTGCACCACTACCTCGGGCTGCCCCTCGTGGAGATCGCGGAACTCCTCGAGCATCCCCGCGGGAACGGCCCGATCGCGACTCCACTACGCCCTCGCCGGGCTCCGCGACGCCCTCACAGCCGAGCCGGAGTCGTGGCCCATCGCCCAGGAAGGACGCCTCGCATGACCGACGACCGCTCGCTCGAACGCGCCGCCCGGTCGTGGATCGAAGTCGGACCGACCAAGGCGCCGGACCGCGCCGTCGAGGCGGCCCTGCCCGGCCATCGAGACGACGCCACAGGAACGGGACATGATCCCGTGGAGGTTCCCTCGCATGACGATCACAGCGCGGATCGCGACCCTGGCCGCGATCGGTGCCATCACGCTGACGGGCGTCGCCGTGCTCGGCGGTGCCGGTCTGCCCGGGCTGACGTCGGTCGCGACGCCGAGCCCATCCGCATCGGCGGACGCGACCGTCCCACCATCGCCGACCGAAGCGCCCGGGTCGACCGCCATCAAGGGGGTGACGCCCGGTGACGGCGTCGAGGCCCCGGGGACCATCATCTTCGGCATCGAGACCGGCGACGGGCCGGCGCTCCTGTCCATCCGACCGGATGGCACTGGATTGCGCCAGATCACGCCGGGCGGAACGTGTTGCGCGGTGCTTGGGTCCCCGACGGACGAACCGGCGTTCCAGTCGACCGTGCTGTTCGTGCTCGATCGCGACGACACGAACACCGGTGCCGAACCGCGCTGGCTCGCTGGGAAGCCGGCGTTCGCGCCCGTCGGGGACGCGGGCTTCTCCGAGGCGTGGAACACTGATCACCTCGGGTTCGGCCGGTCTCCTGAACGCGCGTCCAACTGTTCCCAGGGGCATCGACCGGCCTCGACTTCGCATTCGAAGGCGTGTCGGCCTCGAACCCGACGCTGGACGGGATCTACCTGTCCGTCGCCAACGGCGGAGGCATGGCGATCGGAGAGTTCGTGCGGACGACCGGTCGGCCGGATGGGGCGCGTGATATCCCGATCACCTGCGTGGTCGCCGGATGGCAGTACGCTCCTCTTCCTCGCGACGCTGGGATCGACGTCAGCCGGGCCGTCTCGGCGACCTGTACGTCATCGACAGGGGATCCTGCCGCCGGTCCGGGTCGGGGTGCCTACCGACTCGTCGAGATGCGCCGGCTGAGCCCGGATGGGACGCTCGTGCTGTCAGCGACGCCTTCGCGGGCGACGGCGAGCTGGGCGCCGGATGGCCACACGCGTCGCCTTCACCGCGGGTCCCCGGCTCCGCGACGGGAGCACCTCGAGCCGAGCGCCCGCGTGTTCGTCGCGGACGCGTCGACCCGGGTCGCGAGCCGGTCACGGCAGCCTCGCCGTACTGACGAGCGCTCGCTGGTACGTCCCGACGGGGCCAGGATCCGTACGATCGTCTCCGAGGGAGGAGGGCCTGCCGGAACGTCTGGGTCGTCCGACCCGACGGGACTGACGCACGACGCCTCGTGTCGTTCGCGGGCGGCTCGTGCTGCAGCGTGTGGTCGCCGGACTCCACCCATCTCCTCGCGCAGGGGTCCGACGGTACGGGGGATGGCCTCTTCATCATCGCGGCTGACGGCAGCGGGCATTCGCGCCTGACGACGGTGGATTCGGCATACGACCTTCGGTTCGTCTCATGGGGAGGGTGGCCGACGACCCCGTAGATCGGCCGGGACCCGCGATGAACGTTTGGTGACGAGCCGGTTCCATACTCGGTGACGCGGCCAGACGGGCTGCGCAGGACCGGAGCCCACCATGCAGGCCGAGCTCGTGGAGCGGGCGCGACGCGGCGACCAGGAGGCGTTCAACGCCCTGGCCGCGACTCACGTCGACCGCTGCTACGCCCTCGCCTATCGGATCCTGCGCGATCCACATCGCGCCCAGGACGCGACGCAGCAGGCGCTGCTCGGCGCGTGGCGCGACCTGCCGACGCTCCGCGATCTTGATCGTTTCGACGCGTGGCTGCATCGCCTCGTCGTCAACGCCTGCTACGTCGAGGCCCGCGGTGAACGCCGGCGCTCGGCGCGCATCCAGGTCCTCGCCCTCGAATCGACTCCCACCAGCCCCGATGTGGCGCGCTCCGTCGCCGCCCGGGACGAACTCGAGCACGCCTTCCGCCAGCTGACACCGGAGCAGCGGGCGGTCGTCGTGCTCCATCACCACCTGGGGTATCCGCTCACGGAGATCGCGGCGACCCTGGGCATCCCCGACGGGACCGCGCGGTCCCGCCTCCATTACGCGGTCCGTCAGCTGCGGGCCGCGCTCGACGCGAACGATCGTCTCCCGGCGACGTCGAAGGAGCGATCCGCATGACCACCTTCGATCGAGACCCCCTCTTCGACCCGCGGATCAGCGACTGGCTCGAGGCCGACCCGGACCGTGCGCCCGAGATCGTCCTCGAGACCGTCACGGCCGCATTCCCGTCGATCCCACAACGGCACGCCTGGCGCGTTCCGTGGAGGTTCCCCCGCATGACCACACCTGCCCGCGTCGCCGCGGCCGCCGTCATCGGCGTGCTCGCGGTCGGCGGCGCCATCATCGTCCTCAGACCAACTGACTCATCGGTCGGCGGGCCCGGTCCGACGCCGATGCCCACGAGTTCGCCATCTGCGACAGCTTCTCCGATCCCGACGCTGTCCCCGACCCCGAGCGGGCCGGCGGCGCTCCCGGAGGGCCTTCTGGCCGCCGGGACCTATGTGACGACGCCGTTCGCGCAGTTTGGAAGCGATGCCTGCTTCGTGCCGCCGCAGGCTGGATGCATCGACTCGACCGACGACGATGCCATCCGCATCACCTTCACGGTCCCGGATCGGTGGTCGGGAATCCCGCCAGACGGGGTTTCGGAGCGTCCGATCCGAATCCAGACGTGCTCCGGCAGCGCGACGCTGCTCTTCGTCCGGGGGGCTTCGTTGTACGAGGATCCGTGTCGCACCGCTGACACGACGTCCAACGAACCGGAGATCCCGGTCGGTCCGACCGTCGACGATTTCAGCGAAGCGGTCGCGGCTCACCCACTCCTGGACGTGACGACACCCACGGACGTCACGCTCGCCGGGTACTCCGGGAAGTACCTCGAGCTGCAGGTACCCGATGACATCTCGATGTGTGGCGTCTATCGCCCCTGGGAGCCCTGGTACTTCGCCCAGGGACCGGGCGAGCGTTGGCGGCTCTGGATCCTCGATGTCGACGGCGTACGCGTCGTGGTCCAGGGCATCGACCACGAAGAGACCACCGGCACGCGACGCGCCGAGCTCCAGGCGATCGTGGACTCGATCCAGATCGAACCCTGACGTCGCGTCGATCCCCGTCGATACCACGCACTAGACTGGCCTCCTCGACCGTCGAGGAGGCCAGTCCTTCGATGTTCTACGTCGCCCGCGGCAGCATCCCGCCCAAGCGCCACACGCAGCACCGGGCTCCGGACGGCTCGCTCTACGCCGAGGAGCTGTTCGGCGTGGAAGGGTTCACCGGGCGCAGCTCACTCCTCTACCACCTCGTCCCCCCGACCCGCACGCACAAGGTCGAGCCCGTCGGAGAACTCGTCCTCGAGGAGGCCGACGACGGCTATCACCACCATCGATTGATCGATGCCGCGGGCGTCCCGCCGGCCGGCGACGCCGTGACCGGACGGATCCCGCTCTTCTTCAACAACGACGTCGTCATGGGCGTGGTCCGTCCCGCCGACGCCATGCCGGAGCACGTCTTCTACCGCAACGGCGAAGCCGACGAGATGCTGTTCGTCCACGAGGGGACGGGCCTGCTCGACACGGTCTTCGGGCCGCTGCGCTACGGCCCGGGCGACTACCTCGTCCTCCCGATCGGGACGACCTGGCGGCTGGTCCCGGACGAGGGGTCGGAGCAGCGGATGCTCTATCTCGAGTGCCCGTCGGAGATCGAGCCGCCCAAGCGCTATCGCAACGATTACGGCCAGCTGCTGGAGCACGCGCCGTTCTGCGCCCGCGACATCCGGATGCCCGGACGAGGTCGCGCCGCGGACCGACGACGGGGCCATTCCGGGTCCACGTGAAGATGCGGAACCGGATCACGGCCTATCACTACGCGCCACCACCCGTTCGACGTCGTCGGCTGGGACGGCTACCTGTGGCCGTACGCCTTCAACATCGCCGACTTCGAGCCGATCACGGGCCGCGTCCACCAGCCGCCGCCGGTCCACCAGACGTTCGCCGCGCGCAACTTCGTGGTGTGCTCGTTCGTGCCGCGCAAGTTCGACTACCACCCGCTGGCGATCCCGGCCCCGTACAACCACTCGAACATCAACAGCGACGAGGTCATCTACTACGTCGCGGGCAACTTCATGAGCCGGCGCGGCGTGGGGATCTCGTCGTTCACGCTCCACCCGGCGGGGATCCCGCACGGACCGCATCCGGGCACGGCCGAGGCGTCCATCGGCAAGGAGGCGACCGAGGAGCTGGCGGTGATGGTGGACACGTTCCACCCGCTCAAGATCACGCGCCAGGCGGCGGCGCTGGAGGACCCGCGCTACCCGTATTCCTGGCTGCCGGCCGAGGACGCCTCGGGCGAGGCCGCGGAGCTCGCGGATCGCGGTCCGGAGGCGTTCCCCGACTGATCGTCACCGGACGCCGGAGTGGGCTCCGGGTCCGGTTCGGGCGCGACCAGCGTCTTCGACTGTCGCTCCAGCTGGATCGCCCGGCGATTGAGCATCGTCCCGAGGTGATACAGCTCCTCGAAATACCGCTTCGTCTGGGTGGCGAGGACGCCCAGGGTGATGAGCTGGACGGCGATGACGGCGGCGAACCCGCCCACGATGAACGAATGCGGACGCAACGCATAGGCGCGCGCGAAGGCATCGGTGATGCGCACGTCCCAGGCGCCGGTCGTGGCCGGGAACTGCTCCACGACCATGATGAGCACGCCGCTCAGCGTCCACGCCGCGATGATCGCCAGGAAGAAGCCCGGGATCAGGAAGAAGAGGATCGGGCGGAACAGGAACCCGGCCATCATCAGCAGGCGCGACGTGGTGCTGATGCGCAGGTCGAACTTGCGCGTCCGCAGCCGCTCCTCCTGGCCGCTCCAATCGAGATGCGCCGGGATCTCGATCATCCGTGCGCGCATGACCCAGGCCTTGTAGAGGATCTCGGTGTTGATCTCGGGGCCCATCGCCTTGAGATCGAGCGAGCGGATGAACGGTCCGTCGTAGCAGCGCACCAGGCCCGTCACCGTGCTGATGTCGTAATGCGAGGTCGCCGCGAGCAGCCGATTGACGCTCTTGCTCATGAACTCGCGACGCCACGGGATGGCCGTGGTCGTCCCGCCCTTCATGTACGGCGACGCGATCACCACTCGGGCATGCTCGGTCTCCGCCGTCTCGAGCATCCGCCCGATGTGGTCCACCGAGTAGCTCAGGTCCGAATCGATCACGACGACCCAGTCCCCGCGCGATTCGCCGAAGGCGTACCGCAGCGTCTGCCCCAGTCGGAAGTTGACCTTGTGGCGGATCAGCCGGACGTGCGGCCGCGAGGCCGCGAAGGCGGCGGCGATCGCCGGCGTCTCGTCGGTGGAGCCGTCGTCCACGATCAGCATCTCGTAGCGATACCGATCCGTGAGGCCCTCCATGTACGCGTGGATCGCGGTCAGCGACCCCATGAGCAGCAGCGCCTCGTTGTACGCGGGGATGACCACGGTGACGAGGGGTCGCGGATCCTGTCGCGGCGCTCACCGCGACCGCTCCGTGGCCGGCGTCGCGGCCCGGGCCGGCACGACGCGGAGGTCGCCCGCGCGCATGATCGCGTCGGCGTGCTCGCCCATCGGCACGACCTGGAACTGGCGGCGCAGCTCGTCGACGCAGGCGGCGACGATGGTCCGCTTGTAGGCGCCCGGCATCGTCATCCCCGGGAAGAACGAGAGCGCATCGACGTCGTCGGCGCCAAGGAAGTCGAGCGGGTGCAGGAGGATCGACGGCTCCACGCCGCGCAGCCGGCAGAGCCGAAGGGCGTTGGCGAAGTACAGGTGGGCGGCACGAGCCGAGACGCTGGCGAGGTACAGCACGTAGCTCACGTGGATCGGCACCCGCGTGAACGGCATCGTCGTGACCGGGATCTCGAGCAGGCGATCCTGCCCGACCTGCCAGTGATACGGCTCCACCGGTCGCAGGCCCTCGCGAGCTCCCCCGAACAGGTAGCTGCGTTGCTCTCGCTGCTCGGCGGTGAGCTTCGCGCTGCGGAAATAGTAGCGCCGCGCCAGGGGCCCCACGATCGTCGGCAGGGTCGACGCGTCGTACCGGTAGCCGCGCGCGACGAGGACACGGAGGACGTCTTCGGACAGGCTGTAGCCGGGTCCTCGAAACCCGACCGTTCGCTGGCCGGTGACGTCCTCGATGGACGCTTCGGTCTTGGCCAACTCCTCGTCGATCTCGTCGCGGCTGTAGCGATGCAGCCACGGCTGGTGGCGGAAGCTGTGGTTGCCGATCTCGTGCCCGTCACGCGTCAGCGATGCCAGCGCGTCGCGGTTCTCGGACCCGCGTGGCGTCCAGGCCGACGATGAAGAAGGTGATGCGCTGGGCGCGGGCGGCGAAGAAGTCGAGCACCGTCGGGACGAGTACGTCGAGGTAGGTCCGGTACTCCTCCCAATCGGGGTCACCGTGGGTCATCTGGTACGACCACAGGTTGTCGAGGTCGAGCGATAGCGACGCGTACGGCTTGGCGCTCACCCGTCGAGCCCCGCGAAGAACTCGTCCACGAGTCCCAGGGTGTCGTTCACGTTGAGCGTGGCGAACGGGAGCTGGGCGGATCCGACCAGGTGGAGCCCTGGCACGCTCGTCGTCATCGGTGGGATGGCTTCCGAGAAGCGGAGCGTCGGGATCGCGAACACGCGCTTCACCCGTGACACCTGGAAGGCCAGCACGTCTTCGTCGCGCAGGTGTGGGTACATCCGCTGAAGGTACGGCCAGAATGCCTCTCGCACCGCGGCATCGTCGGCGCCCAGGAGCGGGTCATCGGGGGTGACGTATTTGGGCAGGTACACGAGCGTGTGGCCGCCGAGCTCGGCCGGGTCGACGAACGCGGTCATCTCGACGACCGCCGTGAATGGCGTCGCCGGGTCCGTGATGTAGGTCAGGTAGTAGGGCCCGAGCGGGCCCCGCAGCAGCACCGAGGCGCACACGACGCCCATGTAGCGGACCGCCTGCAGCCGCTCGCTCTCGGCCGGCGTCAGGTCAGGACAGAGGTCGGCGGCGAGCCCACCGGCCGCGGTCACGATCACCTGGTCGAAGTGCTCCATCGAGCCGTCGGCATCGTGCACATCGATGCCACCGTCGGCGCCGCGCCGGACCGCCCGCACCTGACGCGACGTCGCGATCGTCACGCCGCGCTCGGCGAGGACGGCCGCGTAGGCGTCGATGGTGCTGGCGTAGCCGCCCGGGACGTAGCCGAACATCTCCTTCTTGAGGCCGGTCCGCCGCGCGGCGTAGAGCCGCTGGATGGTGGCCCAGATGAAGGCCGCCGAGGCTTCGCGGTAGGCCTCGCCGAGCTTCGCCCGCAGGAGCGGGAGCCAGAAGCGATCGAACGTCCGTCCCCCGGACCAGCGGCGAAGCCAGGACTCGACGGGCTCCCGTTCCATCCGTTCGCCGTCGCGGATCCGCGACCCGTAGAAGATCGTGCCGCCCAGCCGGAACTTGTCGATGAGGTTGAGGCCCGGCAGGCGCAGGAACTCCAGCGTGTTCGACACCGAGCGCAGGGTCTTGTCCGTGCCGTAGTAGCCGGTCCGCGTCTCGACCCAGCGCAGGTCGTCCTCCAGGCCCACGTCGGCGAGCATCGCGCGCGTCCGCGCGTCCGAGAGCAGGATCACGTGGTAGTGGCGATCCCAGACGACGTCGCCGAGTCGCCACGCCGCCGCGAGGCCGCCCAGGTTCGGGGCTGCCTCGATCAAGGTGACGGTGTCGCCTCGACCGGCGAGGCGATGGGCGAGCGTCAGGCCGAGGACCCCACCCCCGATGACCGCCCAGCGTGCCATCAGGGCGATCCCAGCTCGGTGACGACACCGTCCGGGACGGCGTAGCGGAGCCCGCACGTGGGGCAGGCCGTGTCGGCGACGTCCGGCAGCGCGCCGTCGCACGACCCGCAGGAACGGCTCGCCGCACCGGCAGACGGCCGCAGCCGTGCGGGCCGGATGTCCGATCACGAGGTGGAAGTCGGGGACGGTCCTGGTCACGACGGCGGCCATGCCGATCATCGAGAAGCGGCCGAGCTCGACGCCCGGGCCGATCGTCGCTCGGGCGCCGATCGTGGTCCCGGCACGCACGACCGTCGGGAGCGTGTGCTCGTCGAGATCGGACGAGCGCAGTTCCGGCAGGTCGCTGGTCGTGGCTCGCGGGTAGCGGTCGTTGGTGAAGGTCGTGCCGGCGGAGATCATCACGCCGTCCTCGATCGTGACGGCGGTGCAGATGTAGACGAAGGCGTTGATCTTCACCCGGTCGCCGATCCGGACGCCGTAGGCGATGTACGACTTCTCGCCCACGATGCAGTCGCGCCCGATGGTCGTCTCGGGGCCACGGATGTGGACGTTGTCCCACACCGACGTCCCCGCGCCGATCTCGACACCGGGCTCCACGAGCGCCGTCGGGTGGACGCGCGGGTCGCTCACGGTCAGGCCCCGGCGACCGGTGCCCAGCCGCCGGACGCGAGCGACGCGTAGGCGGCGTCGATCACGGCGGACGCGGCGACGGCGTCATCCGTCGTCACGGCCAGCTGGGCTTCGCCCTCGGACGGCGCGGCAGAAGGCATCGAGCGCTCCGCCCATCGCCGGTCCCTTGGCGTAGCCCGTCCCGATGACCTGCCAGTCCTCGCCGTAGCGGCGCCAGGCCGATTCGCGCCAGCCGACGCGGATCTCCCCTGTCGTGCCGTAGATGCGCAGGAAGTCGGCCAGGGACTTGTCGATGCTCCACGACAGGTCGACCGTCGACTTCCACGCCGCCATCGTGTGCGCAGGAACAGGCGGGCCGTGTCGTCCACCTGGAATCCGGCGGGCCGGGTGAACTCGACGGCGAGGACTTCGCGGATCGGTCCCAGGAAGAAGCGCGCCAGGTCCACGGAGTGCGTGCCGTTGTCGACGAGCACACCGCCGCCGCTGATGGCCGGGTCGCTGTTCCAGCGCCCCGACATGTCCACCCGCGACGTGAAGGCGTTCTCGAGCAGGCGGACGGCCCCGATGGCACCCTCGTCGATCAGCGACCGGGCGCGGATGACGTCGTCGCAGAACCGGAACTTCGTGGCCATCGTGAACGGGACGCCGGCGCGTTCGGCCGCCGTCGACCATCCCGCGCGCGGCCTCGGCGTCGATCGCGAGCGGCTTCTCCGAGAGCACGGCGATCCCGCGCTCGAAGAAGACGTCGGCGAGCGCCGGGTGCGTCACCGGCGGCGTGCAGATGACGACCGCCTCGAGTCCATCGACCGCCGCCAGGTCAGCGGCGTCCGTGAACGCCGGGCACCCGAGCGCGGACGCCATCGCCTCGGCGGCATCGGCCCGCACATCGGCGACACCGACGGCGACGGCCGTGGCAGACGCCGGGAGGAGATCCTGGTAGGCCTTGGCGATCCCCCCGGCACCGACGATCCCGAGTCGGACCTTGCCGTCGGTCATCAAGCGGCCGTCAGTTTGTCGACGGCCTCGGCGATCGATGCCGCGAGGTAGTCGACGTGCTCGGCGGTGTACCGCTCGTTCCAGCCCAGGACCAGCGCCTCGTCGAGCCCGGCGAAGGTGCCCGGGAAGCGCTCTGCCGAGTAGTCCACCGCCTCGGGGCCGGCCAGCGAGAACGGCCAGTGGCTGTCCCCGAACGTGACCTGCTCCGCGAAGATCCGGCAGCGGAACGCCGGCTTGTTGATGTACCGCGGCGCTGCCGCGATGTCGTAGAACTTGAGCTCGGCCGCGAGCGCTGCAGGGCCGCCGGGGATGACCGAGCTGTCCACGCGCAGGCAGTAGCGCCAGTAGCAGTGGACGTCGCCCGGCGCGACGACGGGCGTGCCGATCCCCGGGACTTCGGAGAGCTGCACCGTCAGTCGGTCCGCGTTGGCGATCCGCGTCTGCGACGTTCGCTTCGAGCTTGGGCAGCTGCGCGTTGATCACGGCGCTCTGCAGCTCGGTGATGCGGTAGTTGGGGGCGATGAACTCGTGGTCGGGCTTCGCCTCGCCGTACGGCCAGGCCTTGTTCACGAAGACTCGCATCCGGCGCGCCAGGTCTGCGTCGTTCGTGACGGTGAACCCGCCCTCGCCCGACGTGATGTGCTTGCCCTGCTGGGTGCTGAAGCACCCGATGGCGCCCATCGTGCCGGTGATCCGGCCCTGGCTGCGACCCAGGTAGGACTGGGCGCTGTCCTCGATGACGGGGATCCCATGCCGTTCGGCGAGGGCCAGGATGTCGTCCATCTGGCACGGGTTGCCGAACAGGTGGGTGACGATGATGGCCTTCGTGCGCGGGGTGATCCGCGCCTCGATCGTCTCGGCGGTGACGTTCATCGTGACCGGGTCCACGTCGGCGAAGACCGGGATGGCGCCCTGGTAGAGGATCGGCGTGAGCGCGCCCATGTCCGTGACCGACGTCGTGATGATCTCGTCGCCCGGCGCGGGATCGACGGCGGCGACCGCCACGTGGACGGCGGCGCTGCCCGAGGCGCAGGCGATGACGTGCTGCACGCCGAGCATCTCGGCGAGCGCGGCCTCGAGCGCCTTGGTCTGGGCACCCTTCGTCGCCGTCAGCACGCCACTCTGGATGACGTCGGTCAATGCGGCGATCTCCTCGGGGCCGAAGGATCGGCCACTGGCTTCCTGGTCGGATGGCAACCGGATCTGGGTCACGTCGTTCCTCTGGTCGTTCGGCGCGAGCCAAGCGGCTCGCATGGATGGCGGCACATCACCGCGGGGCCGTGTCGGACGTGCCCCACGGTAGTACTGGGACGCCGATTGTCCCATCCCCGATGGTCGGCGGGACAGTACCGAACCGCACAAGATCGACCACCAACACGGGGTTCGCCCTGCATCCTGTGCGATTGTGGTGCCACCCGGAACCAAACGGGGGTCCCAGCGGCCCCCCCGGACCGTCGGCGCCCTTCCGGGCGGACTGACGGAACGGCCGCCCCGGGAGGACGGCCGTTCCTGGACCTGGGCGGCTCGCTGTCGGGAGGGCCGACCCGGGCCGATGGTCAGGGCGCGGCAACAACCTCGAACGGTTCGGTGAGGTAGGCGTCGATCGCGATGCTCTGCCCGTCGTGGTGGACGCAGGCGATCCCGTACGTCCCGGGGGTCGTCGGTTGCAGGAACTCGCCGGTGCTGCCGGGCTGGACCTCGCGCAGGGCCCCACCCTGAGCCATCGTCGGCTGGCCCTGGAGGGTCTCACCGGCGAGGGCGCGCTCGTGCTCGGCGACGAAGTACGCCTGGACGTCGGCGAAGGTGTGGTCGGGCAGCGCCCACGTGGTCTGGAACAGGACGACGACGTCCGTGTCGTTCACGACCGTCAGCATCGCTCCGGCGTCGGCGGGGAGTGGGTCCCCCAGACCCGTCAGGGTGCACGCGTCGCCGGTCGCGGTGGCGACGGCTTCGACCGGCCCGGCGGCCGCCGACGGGGACGGCGTGGGTGCGGTCGACGGTGCGGTCGACGGTGCGGTCGTCGGCCCACCGACGTCGCCGGGGCTCGCCCCGGGGTTGAAGAAGAACAGCCCACCGGCGGCGATGACGACGATGGCGACGGCGCCGAGGGCGACCTTGGCGAAGAGGTTCATGGGTTCGTGTCTCCATGGCCGGTCGTGGTTCGACCGGCGGCGGGTGGTGGTCGGCAGGGCGACGAGGATCGCCCGGCGGGTCTGGTCGGGAAGGGCAGTCGGCCCCATGTCCAACCAGGCCGCGAGGATCTCGTCCGGGTCGCGCGGTGTGCTCATGCCAGTCGGGCCTCCTGGGAATCGATCTGGTCATCGGCGACGATGGCCGCGCGGAGATGTCGGATCGCGTGGTGCAGGCGTGACTTCACCGTGCCGACCGGGACGCCGACGACATCGGCGATCTCGATGAGCGAGAAGCCCGCGTGGTGGTGCAGGACGAAGACGGCGCGATGCTCAGCCGTCAGGCGAACGAACGCCCGGTCGAGCGCATCGCGGTCGGCGACGGAGACCGTCGAGTCGGGCACGCTCGGCCCGTCGATCGGGAGGCTTCGCAGGTTGGTACTCCAGCGTCGGTGTCGACGCGACTCCTCGTAACAGGCGTTGACGAGCAGCCGATGGAGCCATGGTCCGAACCGCTCCGGATCGCGGAGCCGCGGGAGTTCCCGCCAAGCGAGGAGGAACGCCTGTTGGACGGCGTCCTGTGCACGTTCGACATCGCGAAGGATCCGATACGCGATGGCGTAGCACCGGTCGCCTTCCAGGTCGACCAGCCCCGCGAATGCGACGTCGTCGCCGTCGCGGGCCTGTTCGACCATCCTCGTCCGCATGGGCGGTGGACTCCAGCGGCACCCGACCTGGGCGCTTCACCCACCACAGATGGTCGCATCGCGCGAAAGGTTCACTCGCCGTTTCCGGGTGGTGCGCCGGGGAACCTGACGACCGTTCCGCCGACGGGTGACCACCGGCCCTCTCGCCAGTGACGGAGTCGCACGGCACGCTCCGCGACATGCCGACGTCCCTGTTCCGCCCGTCCCCTCGGGAGTTCCCGGCCGCGCTGGTCTGGTCGCTCCTCGCGTCGACGGTCACGGTCGGGCCGGCGTCGGCAGCCAACCCTTCTGGCGCCCATGCCTGAGCGGCGGCGCCGGTCGAACGGACACGCCCCGGTGGTGGCGCTTGCGTTCCTGCTCGTCGCGGCCGCCGCCCTGGGTGCCGGCGCGGTGTCCGCCGCCGATCGCCCGGTCGGGGCGAGGCCATCCGCGACCATCCCGGGGCGCGTCGGGCCGCCGCCCCCCACCGTCCCCGGGGCCCCGGCGTGCGGCATCTTCCCCGCGAACAACGTCTGGAACGTCCGGATCGACGGCCGCCCGGTCGCCTCGAATTCGGCGACGATGATCTCCGCGATCGGGCTGGACCGCGGACTGCACATGGACTTCGGGTCGTATGCGGGGTACGGCATCCCATACCAGGTGGTGACGGCGTCCACGCCGCGGTCCACGGTGGTCTTCGAGTACGACGACGAGTCCGATCACGTCGGCTACCCGATCCCGGCGAACCCCAAGATCGAGGGCGGGTCGGACCGGCACATCCTGATGGTGGACAAGGACGCCTGTCGGCTCTACGAGCTGTTCGCGGCCTACAAGTCGGGGAGCACGTGGCACGCGGGGAGTGGTGCGACCTGGGATCTCCGGTCCAATGCCCTGCGACCGGCGGGCTGGACGAGCGCCGACGCAGCCGGGCTACCGATCCTGCCCGGGTCTCGTCCGCTACGACGAGGTCGCCGCGGGCGCGATCCGCCACGCCCTGCGGTTCACGACCAACCGGACGCGCAAGGCGTACATCTATCCGGCCCGACACCACGCGAGCTCGTCGACGTCGTCCTCGTTGCCGCCGATGGGGCTGCGGGTGCGGCTGAAGGCGACCTACGACACCTCCGACTTCTCCCCGCATGCCCGAGTCATCGCCGAGGCGCTCAAGCGGTACGGGATGATCCTCGCCGACAACGGGTCGCCCTGGTACATCAGTGGCGCGAGCGACTCCCGCTTCGATGATGACGTCATGCACGAGCTGGACGTGATCACGGGCCGCGACCTCGAGGTCGTCGATACGAACGGGCTGGTCAACGGGCCGTAGTCGCCGCCCCAGGCACCCTCGCGAACGTGCATCATCACGCCATGACCGACCTTCGATCGCGCATCCGCACCGGCGAGACGCTCATCGGCGCTTTCTCCGATCTCGCCTCGCCGCTCGCCGCTGAACTCTGCGGGCGCGCAGGCTTCGATTGGATCGTCCTGGACCTGGAGCATGGTGCGGCCACCGAAGCCGACCTGCTCGCCCTGCTGTACGCGGTGGGGACGACGCCGATGGCCCCGATCGTGCGGCCGCAGTCGGCGGAGCGGTTGCGCGTCGGGCGGGCGCTGGACCTGGGGGCCGCCGGGATCATGCTCCCGCAGCTGCAGTCGGTGGCCGCGGTCCGTGAGGCGGTCTCGTACCTGCGCTATCCACCCGTCGGGCAGCGCGGTGTCGCGTTGCGAACACGCGGCGCGGACATGGGTGCCCTCGCCCACGGCGACGTGGCGCGCGTCGTGAACGAGCGGATCGTCGGGATCGTGCAGATCGAGGCGCGTGGTGCCGTGGACGCCGCCGATGAGATCGCGTCGCTGGACGAAGTGGATGTGCTGTTCGTCGGGCCGGCGGATCTCTCGCACGGTCTCGGCGTCCCCGGCCGCTTTGACGACCCGGTCTATCTCGAAGCGCTCGCTGCCGTGGTCGCGGCGTGCGAACGGCACGGCAAGGCCGCGGGGATCCTCATCTACGACGCGGCCGCCCTGCCACGGCACGTGGACCTCGGCTTCCGATTCATCGGTCTCGGGTCGGAGGGCTCGTACGTGAGCGCTGGCGCGAAGGCCATGCTGGCGGCAGCCGGACGAGCCTGACCGCGGTCGCAGCCAGGCTCGAACCCGCACACGCCGTCCTGGCTGCGGCCTAGCCCAGTCGCCGGGCCGTCGCATCCCCGCCCGGCCGCCCGGACCGGCTTGGCCGCGTGCATTAGGGCACACAGGATCACCACAGATCCCTCGTGGATGACGGACGAATCCGGCCGCCGATGTCGAATTCGCGATTGATCCACGCTCGTTCGTCACCGGGCCGTGCGCTCACATGCACGTCGGTCCACGGGATGCACGGCGGTCCGCGAGACGCACGCTCATCGCGCGGCATTCGTGAACAGGCGGGCGGCTTGGGCATATCCGACGTACGGGCTGGGCGACCGACGACCGTCCACCTTGGTCCGGATGAGCCAATCGCGCCGGCGGCTTCGTGGATCGACCATCGCGACCCCGCGTCGATCGCATCGTGTGGCGCCATCGGCAACGAGCTGCAGCATGTCGAGGGCTCGCCCCGGAAAGGCGTCTGCCAGCAGCTCACGATGTGACTTGACCGTCGCCTCGACTTCCTCGGATGCCAGGACGATGAGCCACGACACGACGCGGCGTACCTGCCATCCCTGATCTCTCGCGGCGTCCCAGGCGAGGCGCTCGTACCACGCGATCTGACGCTCGAAGGCGCCTACGTCGTCGAGTCGCGTCTTGCACTCGATGACCAGCACCGTGCCGGACCATGGGTCGAACGCCAGCAGATCGATCCACCCTCGATGGTGCCCGGCCTCGATCAAGACCTCCCTCGCGACTTGCCATCCCGCGCTGCGCAGGCGTCGCCCGACGTACGCGGAACATCGCGCGTGGACGATGTCGCGGCTGACGGGCTCTCCGTGCATGATCGGCGGCTGGACGGCGAGCGTCAGCCGCAGTCCGAGGGCGTTGGCGATGCGCTCGACCAGGGCGAGTGACGGCGTCTCGCGTCCTCGCTCGACCTTCGCGTAGTGAGCCCGCGAGACGCCCGCCCGGGACGCGACCTGCTCCTGGGTAAGGTCGAGCGAGATGCGAATGGACCGACACGCTTCGGCGAACGAGGTCTGGATCAGGATCGATGGCGCCATGAACGCCATCCAACCAGATGGCACTTACCTGGCGCGCATCTCGCGATGCACTGGCCCTCTCGGACCATGCCGCGGCGGGACCGATGTGCGTTGGGCCACACGAGATCGACACAGATCCCTCGTGAGGCGACCCCAGATTCGACCCAGATCGCACGAATTCGCGTGGTCACGACGCTCAGTCGTGGCGGATCGGTGTGGCTAGATGCACGGGCGGAGGATTCGCGGGGCGGAGGAGCCGCGGCCCGGCGCCCGAGGCCGGAGCCCGAGCGCCGGCGCGAAGGCCATGCTGGCGGCAGCCGGACGAGCCTGACCGCGGTCGCAGCCAGGCTCGCCGGACGGAATGTCAGGCGGCGCGCACCTTCGCGGCGCGCGGACCCTTGGGGCTGGACTCGATCTCGAACTCCACGCGCTCACCGCCGACCAGTCGGTCGAAGTCGAGCGAGGATTCGAGGCCGCCGCGATGGAAGAAGTATTCCTTCTCGTCCTCGGCGGTGATGAAGCCGAATCCGCGATCGGAGACGACCTTCTTGATGGTACCGGTGGTCATGATGACCTCCAACACTTCCCGAACAGGGAGAAGAGTTCGCACGGTCCGTTCGAGAAGAGTCGACCACGCGGAGCGTCGCCGCACTGCGCGGCGAGCATCCAACGTAGCACGCGCGTCCAGTCAGCCCTCCACTTCTGCGTCCAGCGGTGTCGCCGGTTCAGGCGCACCGCGCGGACGTGGCGCGGTCTGTGCGATCACGACCCCGACCAGGATCAGCGCCGCGCCGACGAGCTGCACCGGCGTCAGCCGCTGGTCCAGGACTAGAGCGGCCAGGACGCGACGATGTACACGGGCTCGACCGTGCTCACCAGCGCGGCCTGTGCCGCCCCGAGTCGGCGTGCGCCCGCGTAGAACGTCTGGATCGCGAGGAACGACGCCACGAACCCGATCGCGATCAGTCCCGGCCACGCGGCCTCGGGCACGCTCGCCGGATCCAGCGGCCGCCCGACCGCCGCTCCTCCGACCGCGAACACCACCCCGGTCGCGCTCATCATCACGGCCGTGGTCACCGCCGCGTCGCCGGCGGACGGATCGCGCTCGGGCGTCTCGCTCCCGAGCCGATCGCGCCGCTCGCCAGACAGTCGGGCAGACAGGATGATCCAGACCGAGTAGATGAACGGCGACAGCATCACGAGCGCGATGCCCGGACCACGGCGGTGCCACCGTCACGTCGATCCCGCCCAAGGCCAGCACGACGCCTACCAGCGCGAGCCCCAGCGCGATCCACGGGCGCCGGCCGGCAAGCCGCGTGGCGAATCGCAATGACAGCACGGCAACGATGACGGGGTACGTGTAGACGAGCACGCCGGCGAGGGCCGCCGGAACGGTCTCCAGGGCCGCGTAGTACGTGCCGGCGTTGCCGGTGTACAGCGCACCCAGGCCGAGCGCGATCGCGACCTGGCGACGTGACAGGCGCCGCACCGCCGCGCGGCGACCCGGCGAGACCGCGACCCATGCCCAGGCCAGCGTCGCCCCGATCAGGAATCGCCAGCCGACGAGGGTCAGCCAGTCGACCCCCGTGTCGTACACCGGCGCGGCAAGGATGGTGCCCGACCCGAACCCGGCGGCGGACACGAGGACGAGGGCGATCCCCGCAAGGCGACGTCGATCCATGGCCGCGCGAGGCTACCAGCCCGCAACCGCAGCGCGCGGGTTGGGTCTACACTTCAGACCGTGTCCGACCTCTCCGAAGGCGCCGTCGCGCGCCGCGTCCCGGCCCTGACTGAGGAGCGACTCCGCGTCCTCAGCCGCCGACGAGCCCGTCACCGTCCTCCCGGGTACCAGCCTCGCCGAATGCCTGCGCGCGATCCAGCAGACGGGCACCGGCGACTCCGTCTTCGTCTGCGACGCGGACGGACGGCTCGTCGGGGTCCTGGCGGAGCGCGACATCTTCGCGCAGATCGTGGGGCGTGACGTGGACATGCACCAGCCGGTCGAGTCGATGATGACGAGCGATCCCCGCACCCTGGACCTCGACCAGACCATCCGCGACGCCATCGACCTGATGCAGACCGGCCGATACCGCAACGTCCCGACGGTGGATGAACGCGGCCACCTGATCGGTGTCATCCGCCAGCAGGACATCATCAAGTACCTGGCCGAGTCGTTCCCTGAGGAACTCCTCAACCTCCCGCCTCGGCCGCATCAGCGCATGAAGGAGCCGGAAGGCGCGTGACGAGCACGAGGGAGCCGAGCGCTCGACATCCAGGAACTCGAGCGGGTCACGATCCGATTCGCTGGCGATTCCGGCGACGGGATGCAGCTGACCGGCACGCAATTCACCCGGACCGCGGCGGTCTTCGGCAACGACATCAGCACGCTGCCGGACTTCCCGGCGGAGATCCGGGCACCCGCCGGTTCGCTCCCCGGCGTCAGCGGGTTCCAGATCAGCTTCAGCTCCACGGACATCCACACCCCGGGGGACGAGCCGGACGTCCTCGTCGCGATGAACCCGGCAGCGCTCAAGACGAACATCGGCGACCTGCCGGCGGGCGGGGCACTCATCGTCAACAGCGACGCGTTCACGCAGGCCAATCTCAACAAGGCGGCCTACACGACGAACCCGCTGACCGACGGCTCGCTCAAGCCGTACGTGACCTTCGAGATCCCGATCTCCACGCTCAACGAGCGGTCGCTCGACGGGCTGGACATGACCAGCAAGCAGAAGGACCTGACCAAGAACTTCTTCGCGCTGGGGATCATGTTCTGGCTGTACGAGCGCAGCATGGAACCGACGATCGACTGGATCGACGCCAAGTTCGGCGCTCGACCCGTGATCGCCGAGGCCAACAAGCGCGCGCTCAAGGCCGGCTACGCGTTCGGCGAGACGACCGAGATCTTCCATACGCACTACCGGGTCAAGCCGGCTCGGCTCGCGCCCGGCACGTACCGGAACATCACCGGGAACGAGGCCACGGCCCTCGGCTTCCTCGCCGCGTCGCACCTGGCCGACCGACAGCTGTTCTACGGCAGCTATCCGATCACGCCGGCCAGCGACATCCTGCACCAGCTGTCCGGGTACAAGGCGTTCGGCGTGAAGACGTTCCAGGCCGAGGACGAGATCGCCGCCATCGGGGCCGCGATCGGTGCCAGCTACGGTGGGGCGCTGGGTCTGACGGCGAGCTCCGGTCCGGGCATCGCGCTCAAGTCGGAGGCCATGGGCCTCGCGGTGATGACGGAGCTGCCGCTCGTGATCATCGATGTCCAGCGCGCCGGCCCGTCCACCGGGATGCCGACGAAGAACGAGCAGTCGGACTTGCTCCAGGTGATGTTCGGGCGCAATGGCGACTCGCCGATGCCGGTCGTCGCGCCGGCCACGCCCGGCGAGTGCTTCGACCTGGCGGTCGAGGCTGCCCGGCTCGCCCTCAAGTACATGACGCCGGTCGTCTACCTGTCCGACGCATTCCTCGCGACCGGTTCGGAGCCGTGGAAGATCCCGTCCATCAGCGACATGGCCCCGATCGGCGTCACCAACGCCACCGATCCGGAGACGTACCGTCCGTACCTGCGCGACCCGGAGACCTTGGCACGGCCGTGGGCCGTCCCTGGCACCCCGGGTCTCGAGCATCGGATCGGCGGGCTGGAGAAGGCGGACATCACCGGGAACGTCAGCTACGACCCGGACAATCACCATCGGATGCAGCTCCTCCGCCAGGCGAAGGTCGCGGGGATCGCTCGCGACATCGCCCCGCTCGAGGTCTACGGCCCAGCGGGCGGCGACCTGCTCATCCTCGGCTGGGGCTCCACGTATGGCGCGATCCGGTCCGCGGTGGAGCGGCTGCAGGCCGACGGAAAGTCCGTGGCGCACGCGCACCTCCGTCACCTCAACCCGTTCCCCGCGAACACCGAGGACGTGCTCCGCCGCTACCGGCGCGTGCTCATCCCGGAAGTCAACCTCGGCCAGCTCCTGATGCTCATCCGGGCAGCATTCCTCATCGACGCGATCGGCTACGACCGCGTGCGCGGCAAGCCGTTCCGCATCGCCGAGATCGTCGAAGAGGCCGATCGGATCCTCGGGGAGACCGCGTCATGACCACCGACACCAACGGCCGTGGCGCCCAGCCGGTCGGACCCCTCCAGCCAGCCCTGAGTCCGGAGAACGCGCAGGTCATCGCGCTCACCCGCAAGGACTTCGTCTCCGACCAGGAGGTCCGCTGGTGCCCGGGGTGTGGCGACTATTCGATCCTCGCCCAGACCCAGAAGGTGATGCCGGACTTCGGGTATCCGCGCGAGAACATCGTGTTCATCAGCGGGATCGGGTGCTCCGGTCGCCTGCCGTACTACATGAACACGTACGGGTTCCACAGCATCCACGGACGGGCACCCACGCTCGCGACCGGTCTCAAGGCCGCACGCCCGGATCTCATGGTCTGGGTGATCACCGGTGACGGGGACGCGCTGTCGATCGGCGGCAACCACGTCCTCCATTCGATGCGCCGCAACGTGGACATCAACCTGATCATGTTCAACAACCGGATCTACGGGTTGACCAAGGGACAGGCGAGCCCCACCTCGGAGTTCGGCAAGCGGACCAAGTCCACGCCGATGGGCTCGGTGGACACGCCGATCATGCCGCTGACCATCGCCCTGGCCGCGGAGGCTTCGTTCGTCGCTCGGTCCGTGGACACGCACACCGAGCATCTCCAGACGACCCTCGAGCGGGCTGGTCGCCACGTAGGCAGTTCGTTCGTGGAAGTCCTCCAGAACTGCAACATCTTCAACGACGGCGCGTGGCGCGACTTCACCGATCGCGAGGTCCGCGAGGATCGGATGCTCGTCCTGGAGGACGGCAAGCCGATGATCTTCGGCAAGGACCGCGACAAGGGCATCCGACTGCGCGACCTGCGGCCCGAAGTCGTGACCATCGGGCAGGACGGCGTGACGGAAGCGGACCTGCTCGTGCACGATGAGGCCGCGGAGGACCCGTATCTCGCCCTGATGCTCTCGCGGATGTTCTGGCCGGAGTTCCCGGTCCCGGTCGGGGTCCTGCGGGCGACGTCGAGGCCCACCCACGACCGCCTCATCGAGGATCAGCTCGCCGCGGCCGTGGCGAAGTCGGGCAAGGGCGACCTCGATCAGGTCCTGCGCGGTGGGGAGACCTGGACGGTCGAGTAGGGGAGCATGAGGCGCGTCGAGAGGTGACGCGGACGAGGAGGAGGCGATCAGGTGCGGCTCCATTGCCCGGTCTGCGGGTTCGAGAACCTCACAGGGGCAGAGGTCTGCGACAACTGCGGCGCCGACCTCGGAGGGCACGACGTCCCCCAGCAGCCGGTCACGTTCCAGGGCCGCCTCATGGGCGAGCATCTCGACGAGCTCGGGGCGCCACGCGCCGCTGATCGTCGCGCCGGAAACCACGCTCGATGTGGTGGTCGAGCGCATGCGCGATGCCGGCGCCGACTGCGTCCTCGTGATGGCCGACGACCGGCTCGTCGGGATCTTCACCGACCGCGATGCCGTCGTGAAGGCGGCCGGCAAGCGGCTGGCGTCGATCAAGGTGCGCGACGCGATGACGCCGGACCCGGTGGTCCTCCGCCACGACGACCCGATCGCGATCGCGATCCACAAGATGGCCATCGGCGGCTTCCGCCACATCCCGATCCTCGATGGCGACCGACCCGACCGGGGTCGTGACGGCACGGGACGTCTTCCATCACCTTGCGGTGGTGCTGGACTGACGTGACGCCGACGCCGCGCGTCCTGATCCTCGCCGACGACCTGATCTGGACAGACCGATTGGGCCGCGCAGTGGCTGATCAGCGGCGCTGCGTCGGTCGCGGTCCGGACACGCGCTGCCTTCGACGCCGGTCTCGATGACGCCGACGCCGCGATCATCGATCTCACGGCCCGGGCGTACGACGGGATCGCCGCCGTCGAAGCCGCGACCGCGGCCGGTGTCCGGGTCCTGGCCGTCGGGCAACACGATGACCACGCCATCCGCAAGCGCGCCCTCGCGGCCGGCGCGGACCGCGTGCTCGCCTACCGCAAGCTGTTCGAGGATGGTCCGGACACGATCGCGGCCTTCCTGGCGCGCGGTGTGGTCCCCGCCACGACGCCCACGTGACCATCGGCGATCGACCCACGATCCCCGCCTCGCGATTCGAGGAGCGCCTCGCCCGGGCGGGTGCCGCGACACGGGCGGCCGGGATCGGCGCGTTGCTCATCGGGGTCGGTTCCGACCTGCGCTACCTCACCGGCTACGAGGCGATGCCGCTCGAACGCCTGACGATGCTGGTCATCCGTCCGGACCATCCCGCGCGCCTCATCGTGCCGCGCCTGGAACGCGGAGCCGCCGAGGCGGGGACTCGAACGCTCGCTCGAGATCGTCACCTGGGACGAGACCGACGACCCATACGCGCTTGGGACGGACGGGCTGGTCGGCGGTCGTGTCGCCGTGTCGGACACGATGCTCGCGATGCACGTGCTGCGTCTGCAGGCGACGCTCGGGCCGGCGACCCGGTTCGGCCTCGCCTCGGTGGTGCTGCGCGAGCTGCGGATGATCAAGGATCCCGACGAGATCACGCTCCTGCGACTCGCCGCGCAGGCCGCGGATCGAGTCGTCGCCCAGATCGCCGCCGGCCGGCTCGTGGGACGGACGGAGGCCGATGTCGCCCGGGAGGTGCGCGAGCGCCTCATCGCCGAGGGCCACGAGGAAGCCCATTTCGCGATCGTCGGCAGCGGACCGAACTCGGCGTCGCCCCACCACGACGCGTCCGACCGGGTCATCCGCGCGGGGGAGCCGATCGTCCTCGACATCGGCGGGATCCTGGGCGGCTACGGCTCCGACATCACCCGCACGCTGTGGGTGACGGGCGGCGACGCCACCAAAGGCCCCGATGAGCGGTTCCGCCACCTGTTCAACGTGCTCTTTCACGCGCAGGCGGCCGCGACCCGGGCCGTCGCTCCCGGGGTCGCATGTGCGGCGATCGACTGCCGCAGCGCGGACGCCGATCGAGGCCGAAGGCTACGGTGAGGGGTTCTTCCATCGGACGGGCCACGGGATCGGTCTCGAAGGCCACGAAGACCCGTATCTCGTGCAGGGAAACGACCTCCCGTTGGGCGATGGCATGGCGTTCAGCGTGGAACCCGGCATCTACCTGCCCGGCGTCTACGGGGCGCGGATCGAGGACATCGTGATCTGCGGCGAGGATGGCCCGGTCGTGCTCAACGAGGCGCCGCGCGAGCTGCACGTGGTGGACGGCTAGGCCGACACGCTGGTCCGGACGGGTCGTGCGCCGACCCTGCGGTATCATCGGGGCCACCTGCCGCGACTGCGGCCCGCTAACACCGACGAAAGATCCGATGCCCACCACCTCGCGGCGACGGTCCGTCGCCGATCACTTGGCCCGCGTCAGCATGACCGGGATCGCCGCTCGATGAGCCGGCGTCACCACGGCCGCCCGCGACACGGGCGTCCGCGCCAGGACGGCCCGCGCGCGCTCGACGGGGACGACCCCCGCGCCCGGTGCGCACGTGACGCCACCGGCCCCGGACGCCGCACCCCAGCCGCCGGCCGCACCGCAGGTGCGCCCCACCGAGGCGGTCGCCGACATCGCCGCCCCACCGACGACGGCCGCCGCGCCTGTCGCGCCCGTGTCCGCGGTGGCCCCCGCCGCCTCGTTGACCGCGGCTCCGCCGGCTCGGCTTGACGCCCCCGCTCCGGTCGGCCCGGCGGCGAATGGCCACGGGATCCCGGCCCAGAATGGCCAGCAGCCATCCAACGGCTGCACGGCCCCGCAGCTGCGTCGCTTCATCAAGAGTCGGCCCTACGTTCCGATGCACGAGCTGCGCCGACGGTTCGCGATCGACGGGGAGGACGACGACGTCACCCAGGTTCGCCTGGAGAGCGGCCACGTCTACGTGGGACTTCCCGACACGCGAGGGCGTCCTGCTGGGCGAACTCCTGCGTGGCGGCGAGATCGGCTTCGAACTCTCCCTCGACCCGCGCAGCCCGATCGTCGTGGGCGTGTACCCGATGCGCCCGGTGCCTCGCGGCTGACGCATCGCGCCGACGCACACCGCGTGCCCACGCGTACGATGGGTTCCATGGTCCACCCCGCTGCTGACCCGTCCGTCGCGCTCGAGGCGCTTCGTGCGTGTCGACTCTTCCGCGACCTCGACGAGGAATTCGCTGGCCCTCGTGGCGGCGTCCCTGCGGCCACGACGCTTCCGGCGCGACGAGACGATCTTCCATGCCGGTGACCCGGGCGACGCGCTGTTCATCGTCGCCGACGGCAAGGTCAAGATCACCCTGCCCCCCGATGACGGCTCCGAGCCCGCGATCCTGACGACGATCGGCCCGGGCGGGTTCTTCGGCGAGCTCGCGCTGCTCGATGGGGCTCCGCGATCGGCGACGGCGGTCGCCCTCGAGGCCGTGGCGACCCACGTCCTGCACCGGGACACCTTCGATCGACTGGTCGACACGCAGCCCGCGCTCCGCCACGCGCTCCTGACCTCGCTCGCGGGCGAGATCCGTCGACTCACGTCGCAGGTCGAGGACCTCCACTTCCTGGATCTGCCCGGTCGGCTCGCTCGACGGATCCTGCGGATGCTCGACGACGCTCACTCGAGCGGCCGACGACGATGCTGCCTCGCCGACTTCGATCGCGGGGGAACGGCGACTCCCCTGGCCGTACACGCAGACCGAGCTCGCCGGGATGATCGGCGGGTCGCGCCAGTCGGTGAACCGCTTGCTGGCGGACTTCGTGGCGCGCGACCTGCTGCGCTTCGAGGGCGATGCGCTGGTGATCCCCGACCCGGACCGGCTCGTGGCGGCCGCACGCCGATGAACGATCCGGAGCCCCCGGGACGGCCCCAGCCCTTGCCGCGCTCATGGCGGTGGCTCGTCGTCTCGATGCGGTGGCACGGCTGGCAGTCGTCGACCGACGGACGCGCTTCTGTCCGCGGTCGCGCGGACCGCGTCGATCGTGCTGGATGCGCAGGCGGCGTCGATCGCGCTCCACGACCCGGAGCGCGACCGCCTCGTGTTCGTCGCGGCCGCGGGACCCTGCCGCGGGCGATGTCGTCGGCATGGAGATCGATGTCGCGGCGGGCATCGCCGGTACGCCTTCTCGACCGGCCAACCACTCGCGATCGCCGATGCCGCCGCGGACCCACGGTTCGATCGGACCGTCGCCGAGGCGACGGGCTACCTGCCCGGGTTCGATCCTCGCCACGCCACTCACCGACGATGCCGGCACGGTCGGAGTGCTCGAAGTCCTCGATCGGCGCGGCGGCTCCTTCACGCTTCGCGACCTCGACATCGCCGCCGCTCTCGCTCGCGGAGACGACGCTGATCGTCCGGCATGGCGCGTGCTGGCCCGCGACGCCTCGACGTTCCTGCGCCGCGCCCTCGCGGCGCTGGTCACCGCGAACGACCGACCGCCCGGGCAGCCCGGGAGCGGCAAGCCGGCGCCCGGCCTTCTCGATGATGTCGCGATCGAGGCGCTCGTGCCGGCGGCGACGGCCGACCTCACCATCGACCCGGACGACCCGACCTGGCGCTCGCCGACCGGATCGCCCGGATGCGCGAGGTCGATCCCGAGTCCGTCGCCCTGGCCGTGGACTGGCTTGATGCGCTGCTTCGGCGGCGCGACGCGCACCACTCGGGGCGCGCAGACGCGATGACCTCGCTCTTGCCCGCCTGGAGCGACCCGTTCGCCGCGGTGGCTCGCAGTGGACTGGACCGGACCGGCCCGTTCGGTCGCCTCGACCGGGCCACGTCTTCGGAGACGCGGATGGTCGCGGCGTGACGGTCGCCATCGTGGACTCGGGCGTGGACGCGGACCATCCTGCCGTCGCGGGCCGTCTCACGCGGTCGACTACCGCGTCGAACTCGACGGAGAGGACGCCCGGGTGTCGACGATCCCGATGCGGTCGACCTCGTCGGCCACGGGACCGCGTGCGCCGGGATCGTGACCTCCATCGCACCGGCCGCCGAGCTCGTCTCGATCCGAGTGCTCGGCGCGGACAATCGCGGCAAGGGCCGGGCGGTGGCGACGGCCGTCGACTGGGCGATCGAGCGGGGGATCGCCGTGGTGAACCTGAGCCTGTCGTCGCGCAGCGAGGCGATGTTCGCGGCCTTCCACGACCTTGCCGATCGGGCCTACTTCGCGAACACGTTGCTCGTGTGCGCCGCCAACAACGTGCCGGGGCCGTCGTATCCGTCGCTGTTCGCGGCCGTCCTGTCGGTCGCGGCTCACGATGTGGACGACCCCGATGTCTGGTACTACAACCCGGCGCCACCGGTCGAGTTCGGGGCGTACGGGCTGGATGTGGACGTCGCCTGGCGCGACGGGACGCGGATCCGCGCGACGGGCAACTCGTTCGCCGCGCCCCACCTGGCCGCGCAGGCGGCGCGGCTGCGATCGCGCTACCCGGCAGCCACGCCGTTCGAGATCAAGGCGTTGCTGGCGGCCACGGCGACCGACCCCGCCTGAACGTGCGGATCGCCCGGCGCGTGCCGGGCGATCGAGTGCGAGAGCTTGCGAGAGCGGGTCGGTCATTCGTAGCGTCGACGGTGTCCCTCGACGTCGTCCTCGTCGTCCACCGGCGTCGGGATGTTCTCCCCGCCATGACCCGGCAGCCGCGACGACCCGAAGGACGGCGGCGCGGTGGTCGGCAGGCCGTGGCCCTCGACGTCGCCGTCGTCGATCAGGCCGGTCCGCCGCGCCTCGTCGGGATCGACCAGACCTTCCTTCGGCAACTTGATGTGCTTCTTGTCCATCGTGACCATCCCTTCGCGCTCATCGGCTTTCATCCGATGCGCGCACTGCTACGCCGCCGCTGCCGCGACCCGAAGTCGGCGCGCGACCGGCTGCCTGTCAGCTATGCGACACCGTCAGCCACCGCCCTCGCTCGAATACGTGCGCGGCAACGCCTCGACCGCCGGGCGAGCCGTCCGCAGGTCGCGCAGCGAGTCCTGGTCCACGCCGGCCAGCCGCGGCAGGTCGGCGGATTCGGTCCGCACCAGTCTCGACGTCATGGTCGAGAGGACGAGTCGGTTGATCTCGGGGACCACCATCGTCGCGCGCAGGGCCGCGGCGGGGACTTCCAGGAGGGTCGTATCGGCCGAGGCGACGACATCGGCCGTTCGCGGGCTCCCGGTCAGCGCCGCGATCTCGCCGAAGAAGTCGCCCGGGTCCCATGGTGGAGAGGCCGCGGTACCCGCCGTCCTCGGGGATCCCGGCCGTCGCCGAGCCATCGAGGATGAAGTAGGCGGACGACGCGACATCGCCGACCTCCACGACCCGCGTGCCCTTCCGGGACTTCGCGGACCGAGGCATCGGCGACGAACGCCTGCCGCTGCTCCGGTGTCAGGCGTGCGAACGTGCCCAGGCGTCCGACGAGGCGGTCGAAGTCCGCCAGGGTGGCTGCGCGGACCGGCACGGTGGCCAGCGCTGGCGCCGTCTCCACCGCGGCCGCCAGCCGAGCCGAGGCCGCGCGCCAGGTCCAGATGCTGAGTCCAGGAGCGACCAGCGTGAACGCCGCCGAGACGAACAGCAGCGACGACGCGAAGATGATCATCAGCCGGATATCGACGACGTCGGCCAGCCCGGCACCCGCCATGCCGATGAGGAAGATGACGTCGCGCATCACGTAGAACGCCGAGAACACGCGACCGCGCATCTCGCGCGGGGTGTGTCGCTGGAGCAGCACGGAGCGCGACACCGACGAGGGCGGCTGGAGGAACCCGGAGATGGTGACCATGAGGATCGCGACCGGCACGGTCGTCGAGAGCGCGTAGGCGATCCCGGCGATCCCCATCCCGACGAGCGAGACCACGATCCAGGCAGGCTCCGGCAACAGGCGCGAGAACCTGGCCATGAAGAGCGACCCGACGACGAACCCGACCGACGTCAGCCCCTCTTGCAGGCCGTACTCGAATTCCGTCGCGTGCAGTTCCTCGATGGAGAAGGGGAGGAGCAGGACGTTCCAGAGGCCGAACGCCACGAACATGAACGCGCCGACGATGAACAGCGAGCGGATGATCGGCGTCCCGAACAGCGTCGCCATCCCGCTCTTGAGGTTCTCCACGATGACCGCGACGCTCGCATCGTCCTCCGGGGTCGGCATCGGGTAGCGGCCCATGAACGAGATGAGCAGCGCGCAGGCGACGAACGACACGGCATCGATGATGAACGCCCACGTCAGGCCGACCGTGCTGGCCAGCAGACCGGCGCCGGCGAACCCGATCGCAGTCGAGCCGAACGCGGCGATGGACAGGAACGCGTTCGCGGAGGTCAGCTCCTCGTCGCTGGCCATCTCGGGGATCAGGCTGTCGTGCGCGGGATCGAAGAACTGCTTGACGCCGGCGTTGACGAGGAGCAGGGCGTACAGGCCGATGATCGAGTCGAACTCCACCGTAAGCGCGATGAACCCGACGATCACCGCCTGGATGAGGCAGGTGACGACCAGGATCCTCTTCCGGTCGTGGCGGTCCACGTACACGCCGGCGAGCAGGCCGACGAACAGGCTCGGGACGGCCGTCGCCATCAGCGTGAGGCCGACCGCCAGCGCCGACTCCGTCTCGCGGTAGACCCAGATCCCGGCCGCGAGGTCGGTCAGGGACGATCCCGCGGTCGAGATGAGCTGGGCCAGCCACAGGAGCGAGAAGTCACGACGGCGGAAGACCGCGAACATGGATGGCGCGGGCGCGGCCGCGATGCTCATGGACCCTCCACCACAGACACCGACCGACCTTCGTCCCGATCTGCCCTGCCCTCGCCGGGAGTCTAGCCCGCGCGAACGCCGACCGTGACACCTTCTCGACGCAGCAGGGCGCGCTTCCGCTCGAGGGCGTCGGCGCGGTCGAGCGGGCCCTCGCCGCCGTACCCGCCCAGGGTCCCGTCGCTGGCGATGATCCGGTGACACGGGACGAGCAGCGCGATCGGATTCCGTCCCACCGCGCCACCCACGGCGCGCGCGGCGCGCGGAGTCCCGACCCGGCGGGCGATCTCGCCGTAGCTCGCGGTCCGGCCCCAGGGAACGTCACGCACGGCGAGCAGCACCCGCCGGTCGAAGACGGGTCGGTCAGCGACGTCGAGCGGGATGTCGGCCGCGGACACCGGTTCGCCGGTGATGATCCGTTCGATCGCGCCGGTCAGGGCCTTGAGCAACGCCTCTGCCTCGTCCGATCCCTCGAGTGTCGCCGCCAGTCGGCGCGTCAATCGCGTCTCGAAGGCATCACGCGACACGCCCCACTCGGCCGCGACCACACCTCGTTCCGTGGTCGCGAGGTGGTACGGACCGAACGGTCCCGCGAGCGTGGCGAACGCGACGGCGACGGTCATGGATGCAGTCTGCCGCATCGGGCGCTCGACGAGTCCGCCACGCCACGTCGACCCGGCGCGGCTTGCGGCGAACGGGCAGACTGACGGCGACATGTCGACACGCTCGCGGATCCAGACCGAGCCTGACCCGCGTGACCTGCCCGGCGAGTTCGGGCACCGGGTCGAGATCGCCGTGCGCTTCGCCGACACCGACGCGATGGGTCATGTCAACAACGCCGTCTACCTGACCTATTGCGAGATGGCCCGGATCCGCTACTGGACGGATGTGACGGGCGTGCCGGTCGCATCGGGGCAGGAAGGCGCTGAGAGCCTGATCCTGGCCGAGGCACGTATCACGTACCGCGCCCCGGTGTTCCACGGTGAGGTCGTGACCGTCGAGACGCGCGCGACCCACGTCGGGCGCTCCAGCTTCACCCTGGAGCATCGCCTGACCGCGGCCCGAACCGGCGAGTCCGCCCGCCTCGTCGCGGTCAGCGGTTCCGTCCTGGTCCGCTACGACTATGGCGCTGCTGCCCCGGTCGCGCTCGAGGATCGATTCATCGGCGCCATCGAGCGCTTCGAAGGACGGGCGCTGCGATGACGTTCTCGATCGTGACGCTGGACCGGGTGACGGGCGATCTCGGGGTCGCCGTGGCGTCGAAGTTCCTCGCCGTCGGGGCGGTCGTCCCGTGGGCCAGGGCCGGTGTCGGGGCGATCGCGACGCAGGCTCTCGCGAACGTCCGGTACGGCCCCGACGGTCTCGCCGCTCTGGCCGCCAGCGGTTCTGCGAGATCCGTGGTGGATGCCCTGACCGCGGCGGATCCGGGCGCCGCGCAACGGCAACTCGGCATCGTGGACGCGGATGGCGGCTCCGCGACATTCTCGGGCGCGGGCTGCCTCCCGTGGGCCGGCGGCAGGACGGGAGACGGTACTTGCGGTCCAGGGCAATATCCTGACCGGCCCCGACGTCGTGGACGCCATCGTCGATGCGTTCGCGCTGGCGACGGGTCCGCTGCCGGACCGTCTCCTCGCGGCGCTCCTCGCCGGCGACCGAGCCGGCGGCGACCGCCGGGGTCGCCAATCCGCTGCACTCCTCGTCGTGAGGGCGGAGGGCGGATACGGCGATGGGGACGACCGCTGGATCGACCTGCGCGTCGACGATCATCACGATCCGGTCCCGGAGCTGATCCGCATCCACGGTGTGTGGCGGGTCCTGATGGAACGGCCGGATCCCGCGGACCTCATCGCCATCGACGACGGCATCGCAGCGGAGCTTCGCCGACTCCTTGCCAGGCTCGGCTGGGCCGCTGACCGCTCCGGCATCGCGGACGAAGAAGCGGCATTCCGCGTCCGCATCCGTGCCGAGCTCGATGGTGTCCCGCGCATCGGTGCACCGCGCGACGCCGGACCGGCCTGGGACGCCGCGTGGGATGCGGCACTGCTCGGGTGGATGGGCGTGGCCAACCTGGAGGAGCGGACCGCCGCAAGCGGCTGGATCGACCCGGCCGTCCTGGAGATCCTGCGCTCCGAGTCCAGCGACTGACTGGAGCCGCGCCGGGTCAGTCGGTGACGCGCCGGAAGATGGCGACCGCGTTCTGCCCGCCGAACCCGAACCCGTCCACGGCGACCGTGTCGACGCGCGTCGCGCGGGCGGTCAGCGGGACATAGTCCAGGTCGCACTCGGGGTCCGGCGTGCGCAGGTTGGCCGTCGGCGGGATCACCTGGTCACGGATGGCACCCACGGCCGCGAGGGCGCTGGCGATGCCGGCGGCACCCACGAGGTGGCCGATCATCGACTTGGGCGAGCTGATCGCGACCTTGTACGCATGGGCACCGTAGGCGGCCTTGATCGCGCGGGTCTCGGTCACGTCGTTGAGCGGCGTCGCGGTCCCGTGCGCGACGATGTAGTCGATCTCGTCGGGTGCGACCCCGCTGTTGCGCAGCGCATTGGTCATCGCGCGGGTCTGGCCGCGACCCGTCGGCTCCGGGGCGCTGATGTGGAATGCGTCGGCGGTCAGTGCGCCCCCGAGGATCTCCGCGAGCGGTGTCGCACCGCGGGCCAGGGCATGCTCCAGGGACTCCACGACGACGACGCCACCGCCCTCGCCAAGGACGAAGCCGTCGCGCGTCCCGTCGAACGGGCGCGATGCGGTCTCCGGATCGTCGTTGCGCTTGGAGAGCGCGGTCATGTTGGCGAGCGCGGCGACGCCCATCGGCCAGACCGGGGCCTCCGACCCGCCGGCAAGGACCACGTCGCATTCGCCGTCACGGATCAGGCGCAGGGCATCGTGGAAGGCGATGACCGACGTCGCACACGCGGCGACCTGGGTCATCACCGGCCCGGTCAGGTGGTACTCCATCGAGAGCATGCAGGCCCCCATCGAGCCCGACAGCGCCGGGACCGCGAACGGTGACACGAACCGGGGTCCCTTCTGGTCGTGGACGTGGGTGCCATCGATGATCTGCTCGATCCCACCACCGCCGGTGTTGACCACCACGCCGACGCGGTCGCGCTGTTCGGGGGTCATCGCCTCGAAGTCGATCCCGGAATCGGCGATCGCCTCTTTGCCGGCCGCCATCGCGAAATGGATGAACCGGCTCATGCGACGCGCCATCTTCGCGTCCATGACCGTCGTCGGATCGAAATCGAGCACCTCGGCGGCGATCCGCACCTCGTGCGCCGAGGCGTCGAAGCTGCGGATCGTCCGGGTGCCGGTCACGCCCGCCTTCAGGTTCGCCCAATAGGTGGGGAAGTCGTTGCCGATCGGCATGACGGCGCCGAGACCGGTGACGACCGCGCGCCGGGATGGATCGCGTTCAGGCATGTCGCCGATTGTAGGCACTCGGGCGGGCAGGCACGACGTCAGTCGCCGTCGTAGCGGCCGAAGATGATCGCGCCGTTGTGCCCGCCCAGGCCGATGTTGTTCGACAGGGCATAGCGGATGGCGCGCGCCTGCGTCTCGGGGGTGACGTACAGGTCGCAGTCGGGATCGATGTCGCGGAAGTTGATGGTCCCGGGGGCGCATTGCTCGGCCACGGACATCACGGTCGCGAAGGCCTCGAACGCCCCCGCCGCGCCCATCAGGTGACCGGTCATCGACTTGGTCGCACTGATCGAGATGGCCTCGGCGGCGCGGGCATGCGCGGGCACCGAAGACCGTGTGGATCGCCTCGGCCTCGCGCTTGTCGCCGAGCGGCGTCGAGGTGCCGTGCGGGTTGATCAGGTCCACCTCGTCGGCCGGAACACCGCGCCGCTCGAGCGCCATCTGCATGGCACGCGCCGAGCCGACGCCCGCGTCGATCGGCTGGATCATGTCCCAGCCGTCGGCCGCGGATCCATATCCGACCACCTCGGCGTAGATGTGGGCACCACGGGCCTTGGCGAGCTCGAGGTCCTCGAGGAACAGCGAACCCGCACCCTCGCCCAGGACGAACCCGTTCCGCGTCAGGTCGAACGGCCGCGAGACGGTCGTCGCGTCCTCGCCGGGCCTCGGCATGCCCATGCCGCGCATGTTGGAGAACCCGGCGTGCCCGACTTCGAGGAGCGGCGCCTCGGTGGAGCCCGAGATGACGGCGATGCAGTCGCCGCGGCGGATCGCCTCGGCCGCCTCGCCCACGTTGTGGGTTCCCGTCGCGCAGGCGGACACCATGCACACGTTGTGGCCGATGGCGCCGGTCTCGATCGCGATCATCCCCGAGCACGAGTCCACCAGGGCGTTCGCGATGAACGTCGGAGCGACGGTGCGCCCGCCCCGTTCGCGCATCGCGAAGAAGTTCTCGATCATGAGCGACTGTCCGCCGGCGCCCGACCCGAAGATCACCCCGACTTCGGTCCGGTTCTCGTCGGTCAGCTCGAACCCGGAGTCGGCCAGGGCCTGCTTGGCCGCCGCGACCCCGAAGTGGAGACTGGATTCGCTCCGCCGAGCGGCTTTGGCGTCCATCCAGTCCGATGCCGTGAAGTCCTGGACCTCGCCGGCGAGCTTCGCCTCGTACGGGGTCGTGTCGAACTTGGTGATCGGCCCAAGGCCGGAGACGCCGTTGACGAGGTTGGACCAGACCGTCGCCTTGTCGTTGCCGACAGGGCTGATGACTCCGAGTCCGGTGACGACGACGCGTCGGTCGTAGTCGGGTCGACGCATGGGGGTGGTTCCTCCTGGGGGTGCTAGATCGGGCGGTCGGACGAGCCCGAGCAGGCGCTCGGCCGAGGCCGGGTCGTCCGCCGGGACGACGTCCGCGTCGGGGGCGATGCGCTTGATGAGGCCGGTCAGGACCTTGCCCGGACCGATCTCGACGAAGGTCGTGACGCCCGCGGCCACCATCGACTCGACGGCGCCGACCCAATCGACGCCGGCGGTCAGGTGATCGACGAGCTCGGCGCGTGCGCCCTCGGCAGTCGTGATCGCGCGGCTGTCCGCGTTCGCGAGCAGCGTGGTCGACCGGATCGCGGAAGGTGATGTCGGCGAGCGTCGTCCGCATCGCATCGGCCGCCTCGGCCATGAGCGGCGAATGGGCGGCAACGCTCACGGGCAGGACGATGGCGCGTTTCGCGCCGAGGCTCTTGGCGATCTCCGCTCCGGCCTCGATCGCGGCCCGCTCACCGGAGACGACGACCTGGCCGGGCGAGTTGCGGTTGGCCACGACGAAGGTGCCGTGCGGAGCGGCCGCCTCGAGGAGCTCGGGGAGGCGCGCGTCATCGAGGCCGATGAGGGCGGCCATCGCGCCGTCGCGACCCTCGCCGGACGCCTGCATCAGCTCGCCGCGGCGGCGTACCAGGCGGACGCCGTCTTCGAGCGAGAGCACATCCGCGGCGACCAAGCGCGGAGTACTGGCCCATCGAGTGGCCGGCGGCGAAGGCAGGAGTCGGGACGACGCGACCCGGCCGCGGCGGCTCGCTCGCGCCAGGCCGCGAGGATCGCGATCGATGCCGCGAGCAGGGCGGGCTGGGCGTTCTCGGTCCGGTCCAGCCGATCGGCCGGACCGTCCCAGGCGAGCGACGAGATCGACTCGTTCAGGGCGGCATCGGCGCGGCGAAGACGGCCGCTGCTGCGGGCGAGGACGCGGCGAGATCCCGGCCCATGCCCACGGACTGCGAGCCCTGGCCGGGGAAGACGAAGGCGATCGATGACATCTGTCGCGCAGCGTAGCGCCGCGAGCGGCACGTTCGGGCGTCGAATCGCGTGCAAGGTTGCACGCGACTGGCCGGAATCGTACGCTCCGTCCCATGGCCAGCGACCGCCCTCCGCGAACCTCCACGCGTCCCGCCCCGGCGCGCACGATCGCCCGCCGGTTCGAGGCTGACCTGTCGGCGCCCGTGCTGGCCGCCGGGACGCGGATCCAGAACGTCCGACAGATCAGCGAGCGCGTCGCGATGGGTCGCGCGCTGTGGCGCGAGCTCGTCATCGGGTTCGCCAGCCAGCTCGGCGACCTGCGCCTCGGGTTCACGCAACTCGCCGCGCTCTACGTCCTCGCCGACGGCGGCACGCTGACCATCGGCGAGCTCGCGGAATCGATCAACCGGTCGCCGTCCGCGACGAGCCGCCTCATCGACGGGTTGGTCAAGCGACGACTCGTCGAGCGCCGGGCGGAGGAGGAGGATCGACGCCAGAAGACGCTGCACCTGACGCCGCGCGGACACGCCGTGCTCCGGGTGGTGGACCGCGGACGCGCGGAACAGTTCCTCGGGGCGGTCCGACCGATGCCGAGCGCCGAGCGCGCCATCGTGGCCATGGGCGTCGCTGCCCTCGCGACGCACGCGATCAGCCGTCGCGGCCGACTGATCCGGGGCACGCGCGAGCCGGGAACGTGAGCGACCGACGACCTTGTCGCCAGCAGCTGGAGGAGGACCGTTCGATGATGGATCTGACCCGGTTCGAGGAGCTGATGCTGCGTCATCGGCATGGGGACGGAAGCTGGGGGCAGCTGGAGGCGCGCCCGGACCATCACGACCCGGCGTCGCATGACGACGAGCGCGATTGGGATCAGGGACGCCACTACGTGTGCTCGACGTGCGACGAAGAAGTCCACCTCACGCTGCGGCCCAAGATCACGGGCGAGGGCTGAGTGCCCCCGTCAGAGCGATCAGCCGCAGAAGCGGCGCGTCACGTCGTAGAGCACCGGCAACCCGAAGCGCAGGGCGTCGAGCGACACGCGCTCGTCGATCCCGTGGAATCGTTCGAGGAACGCCTCGCCCGGTTCCAGGCGGAGCGGCGAGAACCCGTACGTCGGCGTGCCCATCGGGATGGTGATCTTGGCGTCCGTCGCGAACGGCGCCATGACCGGGAGCGGGATCGCCTCCGGGTCGTGGTCCCGGAGCGTGGCGACGAGCGTGTCCCACAACGGCCCCTCCGGCGGCGACTCGACGGGCGCACCCCACACCAGCAACTCGATGGTGCAGGCAGCCAGCAGGTCCGGACCGAGGCGCGCCTCGACATCGGCGCGAGCCTCCGCTTCCGTGGTCCCGGGCAGGACCCGATAGTCGACCTCGACGGTCGCGTCGCCGGGGATGACGTTGTACTTGACGCCGGTGTGGATGACGTCCGGCGACAGCGTGTCGCGGATGAGCGCGCGCAACGCACGGGCGTACATCGGATCGCAGAGCGCGTCGATCGCGCGGTCGGCCGCCGGTCCGTCCGTCTCGCCCGCCGCGATGCTCCGCAGGACCGTGGCCGCCGCCCCGGGGAGTGCCGTCGCAGCCGCCTCAAGGAAGCGGGCCATGACCGGAGTGATCCGGATCGGCCCCTGGGTCGAGAGGCGCTCCACGACCCGGGCTGCCATGACTGCGGCGTTGTCCTCGCGGGGCATCGAACCATGGCCCCACGTCCCGCGGACGTGGATCCGGTACGGGGCGAAGCCCTTCTCGGCGACCTGGATCGGGTACAACCGTCGGCCCGCGATGGTCACCGAGACCCCACCGGCCTCGTTCACGGCCCCGGCCGCCCGAAGCCACTCGGGGCGATGTTCGGCGACCCAGCGGGCGCCGTCCGTGGCCCCGGCCTCCTCGTCCGCGGTGCACGTGAAGAGCACGTCGCGGCGCAGGCCGGGGATCGGGTCACGGGCCGGATCACGGCCGGCCGCGCGGGCCTCCGCGACCAGCCGCTCGACCACCCCGAGCTCCAACGCGACCATGTCCTTCATGTCCACGGCGCCGCGCCCGTAGACGTACCCGTCGGCGATCTCGGCGGCGAACGGATCATGGGTCCAGCGCTCCGGCGGGGCGGGAACGACATCGAGATGCGAGAGCAGCAGGAACGGATCGCCGCCGGTCCCGTCGCCGCGCAGTCGGGCATGGACCGAGCCGCGGCCCGGAACGGGTTCCACCAGCTCCGGCTCCAGGCCAAGGGCCGCGAGACGCTCGGCGAGGTATCGGGCGACGCGCAGCTCGCCGTCCGGAGCGTCGGGCGGCGGCGGGTTGACGGACGGGATCCGGATCAGGTCGCGGAGCGTCGCGACGACGCCGTCGTGCGCCGCGGCCCAGGTCTGCGCCGGTGATCGCGGCGGACGGGAGCGTGGCGAGCGTCACCAGGTCAGCGGACCGTGGTCGGTCCGACGAGGGCGATCACGATGCCGAGGACGAAGCCGGCGGCCACGATCGTGATGACCATCGCGACCAGGAGCCGCCCGTAGCGTCGGTCCGCGGCCAGCGCTGGTCCGATGTCGGGGTCGTCGCCACCGGCGATGTAGGGCGCTTCGAGGCCTTTCGCCCGGGCGATGACGGCCCGCGGCGTGTCGAACAGCTCCGGATCAGGTGGCGGGGTGCCTCCGGGTGAGGCGATCGGACGGTCGGTCACGACGTCATGATGCCCCGTCAGGCCCGTCGGCGCTCCAGGTCGAGGAACGGGAGACCGGTCACGACGGCCGGGACCCGTCCGCGGCGACCTTCCACGGTCCACTCCACCTCGAGCTGCGACCCGACGGGCTCGTGGCGCGTCGGGACGGACGCGAGCGCGATCGCCTGCTTGAGGATCGGGCTCCAGCCGAGCGAGGTGACCTTCCCGACCTGGCGGCCACCCTCGAACACCGGCCGCGCGGATCGATCCACGGTCGGCGAGATCGCCGGCGGGATCCCGTGCGCGTCGTAGAGCCCTTCGATGCCGTACCAGTCCAGCGTGAGGCCGACGAGGCGACGGGCAGGACCACCGCGTCGACGCTCCTCGGCCAGGGCACGACGCCCCACGAAGTCCGCCGCGTCGAGGTTCACGAGTCGGTCGAGGCCGATCTCGGCGGGACTGTAGTTCTGCTCCGGGTTCATGGCGTGCCGGGCCGACGTGTAGTCGACCTCGAGGAGGATGAGGCCCGCTTCGAGGCGGACCACGTCCAGGGCCAGCATGCCGGCCGGGCGGATCGCCCAGGCGCCACCGACGTCCATGAGCCGGTCCCAGACCGTCGTGGCCGACTCGGCCGGGATCCACAACTCGTACCCGAGATCGCCGGTATAGCCGGTTCGGCTGACATCGACCGCCACGCCTGCGATCGAGGCTGTCCGGCGGCGGAAGTAGCGCAGATCCGCGAACGACGACTCGGCCGCGGCCTCCAGCACGTCGCGGCTGAACGGCCCCTGGAGGGCGAGTCCCGCGACGCTCTCGGTCTCGTCGGTGAAGGTCACGTCCAGCCCGGCGGCGTTCATCGACAGCCACCGGAGCTGCGGATCCGCCGCGGTCCAGCGGTACGAGTCGTCATCGAGCCGGTGGACCGTCCCGTCATCGATGACCTTGCCGTACTCGTCGCACCAGGGCGTGTAGTAGACCTGCCCCGGCGCGAGCCGCGTGGCATCGCGGGTGATCACCCGATCCACGAGACGTCCCGCGTCCGGGCCGGCGACTCGGTACTTGTACAAGGGGCTGACATCGATGACCGCGGCGGCCTCGCGGATGGCGTTGTACTCGATGTCATGGAAATCGGCGTAGGTCGACGACGCGAAGTAGCCCGACCACTCGCGCCACTGCATCTTCCGATTCAGCGGCGCGGTCCGCGGATGGAACGCGGTCCCGACACTCATGACCGTCCTCCGGTGGCGTACAGTACGTGCATCAATCCTATGCACTCCGCATAGTGATGTCTCGCCCATCTCGCGTACCGGGAGGCATCTGCGTGGCGCAGCGCTACGACGCGGTCATCATCGGTGGCGGGCACAACGGGCTCGTCTCGGCCGCCTACCTGGCCCGCGCCGGCCTTCGGACCCTCGTCCTCGAGCGACGGCACGTGCTCGGCGGCGCGGCCGTCACCGAGGAGATCGTGCCGGGCTACCGGTTCTCGGTGGCGAGTTACGTGGTCAGCCTGTTGCGACCCGAGATCATCCGCGAGCTGCGCCTGCCCGAGCACGGCCTCGACATCCTCCCGCTCGACGGCACGTTCACCCCACTGCCCGCCGGCGCCGGCGCGCACACCGGCGGCCCGGACTACCTCTGGCGGGTCAACGACCACGGCCGGACGGTCCGCGAGCTCCGCCGCTGGTCGCCGTCGGACGCCGAGGCGTACGAGGAGTACGGCCAGCTCATGGTGGAGATGGCCCGCTTCATCAAGCCGATCCTGGGCATCGTCCCGGGGGACCCGACGGACCTCGACCCGCGGCCGCTGCTGCCGCTGGCCGGTCTCGCCCGCAGCTTCGGCCGCCTCACCGAGCGCCAGCAGGCGGTCTTCGTCCAGCTCATGACGATGAGCGCCGCGGACTTCCTCGACCAATGGTTCGAGACCGACCCGCTCAAGGCGACGATGTCGGCGTCCGGCATCATCGGGACCTACCAGGGCATCCGCTCGCCGGGCACGGCCTACGTGCTGCTCCATCACTACATGGGCGAGATCGACGGGGCGTTCCGCGCGTGGGGCATCCCCAAGGGCGGGACCGGCGGGGTGTCGCTGTCCATCGCGAGCGCGGCGCAGTCGCTAGGCGCGGAGATCCGGACCGAAGCAGCGGTCGCGCGGATCCGGACGCGCGGCGACCGGGCGACCGGCGTCGTCCTCGAGGACGGCGAGGAGATCGAGGCGTCGGTCGTCCTGTCGTCGGCCGACGCCAAGGTGACGTTCCTGGACCTGCTCGAACCCGGCACGCTCGACGCGGACTTCGAGGCCGAGGTCCGTCGCTTCAAGTTCCGCGGTTCGTCGGGCAAGGTCAACCTCGCCGTGGACCGGCTGCCGGACTTCACCTGCCTGCCCGGTGTCGGCGAGCACCTGCGGGGCGCGATCTCGTTCTCGCCGTCGATGGACGACATGGAGCGCGCGTACGACGACGCCAAGTACGGACGACTGGAGCCGCAAGCCGTACATCGACATGATCATCCCGACGCTGGTGGACCCGGGGATGGCGCCACCGGGCAAGCACGTCATCAGCTGCTTCGTCCAGTACGCCCCGTACAAGCTGGATCCATCGCTGGGGACGTGGGACGACAATCGCGAGGCCTTCGGCGACACGGTCATCGATCGGATCGCGGAGTTCGCACCGAACATCCGCGACATCATCGTGGGTCGCCAGGTGCTGACGCCGCTCGATATCGAACGGACGATCGGCCTGACCGAGGGCAACATCTTCCAGGGTGAACTCAGCCTGGAGCAGCTGTTCTTCAATCGCCCGGTCCCGGGGTACGCGCGGTTCCGGACCCCCGTCCGCGACCTCTGGCTGAGCGGTTCGTCCACGCATCCGGGCGGCGGCCTGATGGGCGCGAACGGCCGGTTGGCCGCCCTCGAGGTGCTCAAGTCCCGCGGTCGGAAGGTGGCCTGAACATGGGCACGACCACCGGTTTCGACGCGATCGTGCTGGGCGCCGGCCATAACGGTCTCGTCGCGGCGACGTACCTCGCGCGGGCGGGTCGAACCGTGCTCGTGCTCGAGCGTCGCGACCGGGTGGGCGGAGCCGCCGACACCGCCGAGCTCGCCCCGGGTGCTCGCGTCCCGACGGTCGCCCACACGGTCGGGCGCCTGCGACCCGCCATCGCGCGCGAGCTGGAGCTCAAGCGCCACGGGCTCGAACTCATCGCGCCCGACGTCCGGGCCTTCGCGCCGCAGCCCGACGGTCGCTCCGTGGCGCTCTGGCGGGACGTCGCCGCTACCCAGGCATCGCTGCGAACGTGGTCGGAGGCGGATGCCACCGCATACGCCCTGTTCGACACGCGTGTCCGCGCGCTGTCGCGCTTCCTGGCCGATCTCGCCGACGAGACGCCGCCGGACGTGCGGGACCCCGGGTTCGGGGACGCCCTCATGGGGCTGCGCCTGGGGCGGACGTTCCGTGGCCTCGGCAAGGAATCCGGCCGGACGATCCTGCGGGTCCTCGCGATGGCGGTCGCGGACTTCGTGGGCGAGTCGTTCGCGAGCGACCCCGTTCGCGCGACGCTCGCATGGCGCGGGGTTCGGCACACCGCGATGGGTCCCTGGTCGGCTGGGACGACCAAGGTGCTCCTCGACGATGCCGCAGGCAGCGACGGCGGCGCGTCGGGCGAGACCGTCTACGCGCGCGGCGGCCCGGGCGCCCTGGCCGATGCCCTGGCGTCGGCGGCGCGCGCGGCCGGCGCGGAGATCCGGACCGGCGCGGAGGTCGTCGGCGTGCGATCGGATGATGGCCGCGCGACCGGCGTCGTGCTCGCGGGCGGCGACGAGCTGGTTGCCAGGGCGGTCGTGGCCGGCATCGATCCCAAGCGTCTCCTGACCGGGCTCGTGGACCCGGTCGCGATCGGTCCGAGCCTGCGCTGGCGCGCGACGAACATCCGGACGCCCGGCCGCACGGCCAAGGTCAACCTGGTCCTGGATGGACTGCCCGAGTTCCCTGCGGCGGCGGACGACCCGCGGCTCCTGCGGGGGCGGATCCTCGTGGGGATGACCGGGATCGACGCGATGGAGCGCGTGTTCGACGCCCCGAAGTACGGCGGGTACGCGGACGACCTCGTCATCGAGGCCACGATCCCGTCGCTCGCCGACCCGTCGCTCGTCGCCGGCGCGGCCGAGGGCACGCACGTCCTGTCGGCCGTGGTCCAGTGGGTGCCGACCAAGCCGCGCGACGGCTCGTGGGATGACGACCGAGACGCCCTGGGCGACGCTGTGGTCCGGACGCTGGAGGCCGTGGCTCCGGGTCTCGCCGGCCGGGTCCGGGCTCGCCAGGTCCTGACGCCCGGCAGATCTGGAAGCCGACTACGGCCTCACCGGCGGCCATCCGCTGCATGTGGAGCCCGGCCTCGATTCCTTCTTCGCGTGGCGTCCGCTGCCTGGGCCACGCCCGGTACCGCATGCCGCTCGACGGCCTCTATCTCGCGGGCTCCGGCGCCCATCCCGGGGGCGGCGTGACCGGTCTGCCCGGTCGCAACGCGGCCCGCGAGGTGCTGGCGGACCTCAAGCGCCGCCGCTGAACAGCGGACCGCGCAGGAACACCTCGTCCGGCAGCGGCGTGTAGCCAAGGCGCGCATTCACCGCGCGCATCCCCGCGTTCGTCTCGTCGTTGCCGGTGACGAGCGCCGTCAGGCCCTTCTGGATCGCCCATGCGATCGTCGCTCGCTTGAGGGCGGTCGCCAGGCCGCGTCCTCGCCAGTCCCGTCGGACCGCCGTCATGTCGTGCCAGGCGACGGTCGTGGAGCCCGGGGACGAACAGCAGGCAGGCATAGCCCGACGACATCGCCCGTCGCGTCGTCCAGCGCGACCATGAACGCCTCGGGCGGGATGCCGGGCCGGTCCACGTCGCGTGCACGGAATTCGGCAAGATCACCTGCGACGATCGGATCGTCGCCGCCGGGGATGTCCTCGAAGGCTTCCAGCGCGACCTGGTGCACGCCGACGACCAGTTCCGGCCGCGCAGCGAGGGTCGTGATGCGTGCTGCCGGCCGGCATGTCGACGTCTGGCGGGGCCACGCCTTCGAGGCGCAACTCCACCATCCGGGCCCGCTCCAGCTCGGTGAAGCCGCGGTGCTCGCAGGAAGGCGATGCCCTCCGGACGCGCCTCGGACGCCCGCAGGTGCAGGCCGGTCTTGCCGGACCGCCGGGCGCCGTCCGAGACGGCGATGAGCAACGCCTCCCCGATCCCGCGTCGCCGGTGTGACGCGTCGACGACGATGTGCGCGTAGGCGTCCGGATACTCCGGCGGGTACACGTAGATCCGCCCGACCGAGGCCGCGCCGACCGGCCGTCCGTCGACCTCGGCGAGGTAGCGGATGGTGCCCGGATACGTGACGTCGGCCCAGCGCATCTCCTCGACCGTCATCGGGTCGTCGGGCGTGATCGCGGTGGTGAGCCCGGCGACCGCGGCCATGTCCGCGTCGCTGGAGGCCTCCCGGACGACGAACGCAGCATCGCCCCCGTCCATCACCCGAGCGCCTCGCGCAGGGGCTGGGCGATCTCGGTCGCGACCGCGTCCACACCCGCGGCGCCCAGGAAGGGCGGCATGCCGAGGATGACCGAGGTGGCGCCGCGATCGACGGCCTCGTGCGCCTGGCCCAGCGCCCACGCACGGTCCGCACGCGTCGTGCCGGTCGGGACCTGGGCGACGATCTCGAATCCGGTCGGGTCGCGGCCGGCTGCGTCCAGCGCCGCCAGGATCGGCATCCCGTTTCTCGCTGAAGTAGCCGAGATCGGACGGGCTCCCGAGCGCCACCACCGCCGGAAGCAGCCACCCGTCCGCCACGGCGGCGGCGAGCGCGATCCCACGTCGCTTCTGGCCGCCCAGCCAGAGTGGCGGTCCGCCGGGCGTGAACGGCGCGGGCTCGTTGGTGGCCTCGCGCAGCGGGTAGTACGGATCGGGCCGGGTCACGCCGGGCGGCGCGGCGGCGGCTTCGGACCAGAGCGCCCGGACCACGTGGACCGCCGATTCGAACCGGTCGAACCGCTCGGGCATGGGTGGCATCGGGATACCGAACGGGACGTGTTCGCCCTCGTGCCAGCCGGCCCCCAGGCCGACGATGAACCGGCCAGCGGTCGCGTGATCCAACACGGTGGCGGCCTTGGCCAGGACCGCCGGATGCCGGAACGTGGCCGACAGCACGCCGTGGCCGACCCATTTCCCGGGCACGCGATGGACGAGCGCCGCCATCGCGGTGAGCGCCTCGAAGCTCGCGCCGTGGACCTCCCGCGAGACGTCGGTCAGGTGGTCGTTCATCCAGACGGAATCGAAGACCTCGTGCTCGCCGATCCTGCGCCCACGCACCATCCAGCGTGGGCCAGTCGACGGCCTGCGGCGAGGTCTTGATCCCGATCGGCACCCGCGGCGAGGTGCTCAGCGGCCGGCTCCCAGGTTGGCGGTCATCCGCGGGCCCGTGGTGACGGCGCCCTGGGACGCCGAACCGACGAGGGCCGCGTACTTGGCCAGGACACCGCCGGCGTAGTTGGGCGGTCGGGGCGCCCACGCCGCCAGCCGCTGGGCCACGACCTCCACCGGGACCTCCAGGTCGACCGCCTTGCGATCGACATCGATGACGACGATGTCACCCTCCTCCACGACCGCGATCGGGCCGCCCAGGGCCGCCTCGGGCGCGATGTGGCCGATCATCAGGCCGTGGGTCCCGCCGCTGAATCGACCGTCGGTGATCAGCGCGACGCTGTCACCGAGGCCCTCGCCGACGAGCGCGGCCGTGACCTGCAGCATCTCCTGCATGCCCGGCCCACCGACCGGACCCTCGTAGCGGATCACGACGACGTCACCGGCGACGATGCGGCGGTCGCGGACGGCCTCGTAACAAGCCGTCTCGGAGTCGAATACGCGAGCCGGTCCGCGGTGCGTCCGCCGCTCGTGACCGGCGAGCTTCACGACGCACCCGTCCGGCGCGAGCGTGCCGTGGAGGATCGCCAGGCCGCCCGTGGGCTTGATCGGTGTCTCGATCGGCACGACGACCTTCTGCCCCTCGGTCTCCACCGCGGCCGCCGCGACCTGCGCGATCGTCCGGCCGTCCACGGTGGGGGCATCGCCTCGCAGCAGGCCGGGGCGCTTGAGCAGCTCGCGCATGACGAGGCCGACACCGCCGGCATCGAACATGTCTGAGGCCGTGTAACGACCACCCGGGCGCATGTCGGCGACGATCGGCGTCCGGTCGGCCACGGCCCCGAACTCGTCGATATCGAGCGGGATCCCGAACTCGTGGGCGATCGCGAGCAGGTGCAGGACGCCGTTGGTGGAGCCGCCGGTCGCGGCCACGCTGGCGATCGCGTTCTCGAGGGACGTGCGTGTCACGAACTGCGAGGGCCGCCGGTCCTCGCGGAGCAGGGTCATCACGAGTCTCGCCGGCCTGGCGTGCCGCTTCGTCCTTGCCCGGGTCCTCGGCGGGGATGCCGTTGAGGCCCGCCGGCGACAGGCCGAGGAACTCGACGACCGTCGCCATCGTGTTCGCCGTGTACTGGCCACCGCACGCCCCGGCACCCGGGCACGCCGCGTTCTCGACCTCGTACAGGTCCTCGAGGCTGATCTTGCCCGCGCGGTACGCTCCGATCGCCTCGTACACGGTGACGACGGTCGCGTTGCGCTCACCCTTGTAGACCCCGGGATAGATCGTGCCGTTGTAGAGGATCAGGCCGGGGACATCGAGCCGCCCGAGGGCCATCGCGGCGCCCGGGATCGTCTTGTCACAACCGACGAGGCAGACGACCCCGTCGAGCAGGTGCCCGCGAACCACGAGTTCGATCGAGTCGGCGACGACCTCGCGGCTCACCAGGGACGACTTCATCCCCTCGGTGCCCATCGAGACGCCGTCGCTGACGCTGATCGTGTTGAATTCCATCGGGGTGCCGCCGGCCGCCCGGATCCCGTCCTTCACGTGCTCGGCGAGGCGACGCTGGTTGTAGTTGCACGGCATCGTCTCGATCCACGTCGTCGCGACCCCGACGAGCGGCTTGGCAAGGTCCTCGTCCGTGAACCCGATGGCCTTGAGCATGGCCCGCGCGCCGGCCCGATCGGGCCCGTCGGTCAGCGCAGCAGAGTGCCGCTTCGCAGGGTCGGTCGGGCGGTCATAGGGATGGCTGGACGGTCGGTCAGGCATCGACGGGATCTCCGGCTTGGGACGGGCGAGGCCCAAGTGTAGGGCGCCGGCGACCGCGTCCGCCGGGCGACGCTACCCGTGCTCGTCCCCGGCGAGCCGGCCCTGGACCAGCGACACCGCGGCCGATCGGCTCGCCGCGTGACCCGTGACCGCCTCGAGGAACGACGCCCGGTCCACGCTGAAGCCTGTGACCGGGTCAAGGGCGAGGACCGAGGCCGTCCGCGGCACGTCGCGGAGCAGGGCGATCTCACCCACGCCGGCGCCCGGCCCTTCGGTCCGGACGACGCGGCCATGGCGGGAGACCTCGACGTCGCCGCTCTCGATGACGATGAACGCATCCCCGGATTCGCCCTCACGCATGAGCCACGCACCGCGCTCGAAGCGGATCGGCTGGAGGCGTGTCGCGATGTACTCCGTGGTCGCGAGGGACAGGGGGGCGAAGAGGGGCACCCGCGCGAGCAGCCTCGCTCGCTGTGCCAGCTCCGCGCCACCCTCATCGGCGCCCTGGAGGAAGGGCCAGAGCGCGACGGCAGCGACCGGAAGGATCGCCCCCGCGACCATGAGTGCCCCCTCGGTCCCGAGCCACGCGATCAGGACCGGGGCGAGGATCCCTCCGATGGCCGGGCCGGCGGCGGCCACACTCTCGACCAGGCCGAGCACCGCGATCCGCCGCTCATTGGGGGTGGTCCGTTGGAGCAGTGTGAACCCCGCGACATCCAGCACGGCGTTGCTGAGTCCCACGACGATCATCGCCAGGACCGCGACAGATGGGACAGCGATGACGCCGACGACGAGGATCGGAAGGCCCCATCCGGCGAGCGCCACGATGAATGCCGGGACGAGCCGATCGCGACCCGCGAGCGCCAGGGCGCCGCCGGCACCGAGGATCGCCCCAAAGCCGATCGCGGCGTTCAGGACTCCGACACCGGATTCGCCCATCCCCAGCAGCTCGAAGGCCGCGACGACGATCAGAACGGTCAGCAGTCCGCGCACGAACGTCTGCAGCCCGAGTCCGATGATGATCAGTCGTGGTCCTCGCAATCGCACGACGACGCCAAGGCCGGCCGTGAGCTGGGCGGCCACGGCGCGCAACGTCCCGTCACCGCGGCCGACATCAGGGGCGTGGACTCGAGCGATGGCGACGATCGCGATCACGAACGCGGCCAGCACCGCAAGGTCCGCCGCGACCGGACCTGCGACGCCCAGGAGCAACCCCCCGACGGCCGGTCCGACGAACATGCCGACGCCCTCGGCGGCGCTGGAGGTGACGTTGGCAGCCACGAGCTGGGCCGGAGTCCGTGCGAGGCACGGCAGCAGGGCCATATGGAGGGGACGGGTGAACGCAGACGCGCCCGCCTCGATCGCGACTGCGACGTAGAGCATCCCGATCGGGCCGTCGGCGACGATCACCACGATCGCCAGCAGCACGCCGGCCCCGCGGATCACATTCGTCGCCAGCAGGACGCGCTCGGCCGGCCATCTCGCCACCGGCAACCCGGCGAACGGGGCCAGGATCGCCGGTGCGAGGTAACTCGCCAATCCCAGGATTCCCACGGCGATCGCCCCATCGGCGTCGTAGGCGATGACGAGGTTGACGACGACGAAGGCGCCCTTCGCCGCCCAGACCGCGAACCAGCCCACCATCAGCGCCCCAAGATCGGGGTCGGCGCGCGTCAGTCGAAGGGCGTCGAGGGCCGGGCGAAGGCTCGCAAGGACGCGTTGCACCGCAGCAGGATAGTCGGCCGGTCGGGTGCGACCCGCGGCACGCCGCGACCGCGATGGCTTCCCGCGGCCACCGCCACGGGCTATGCTGCCGCGACGCACGACCGGCCGTCAGATGACGCAGGAGGCAACCGCGGGCATGGACCAGAAGCTCACCCTGTTGGCAACGGTGCCGCTGTTCAAGGGCCTCGGACGCAAGGAGCTCGAGGCCATCAGCCAGCTCTGCGACGAGATCGACGTGCCGGCCGGCCGGGTCCTCGCCCAGCAGGGTGACCGGGCCGACGGCTTCTACGTGATCATCGAGGGGACCGTCCGCATCGAGCGCGATGGCGCGGTGCTCGGGGAGATGACGGCCGGCCAGTTCCTGGGTGAGCTGGCCATGCTCGCCAAGATCCCGCGCACGGCGACTGCCACGTGCGTGACGCCCAGTCGCCTGCTCGTCCTGGGTCATCGTGAGTTCAACGGCTTGCTCTCGGAATACCCCACGATCCAGGGCGCGGTGCTCCATGCGCTGGCTGAACGCATCAGCACGCTCCAGCCCGACCTCAGCCACTGAGCGCCGCGCCCGGCGCGCGTCGTTGACGTGCCGTTAAAAGTGGGTCCGTACGCTGGTCCGACCGATCATCCCGATTCGAAAGGACCCGTATGGCTGTCGATGTCGATCTGCTCCGCACTGTGCCGCTCTTCAGCGGGATGACGGATCGCGCCATCGGCGCGGTGGCCGACCTTGCTGAAGAGGTCACGTTCGAGGCCGGCGAGCCCCTGGTCTCGGAAGGCGAGCCCGGCGATGCGTTCTTCGTGCTCATCGACGGAGGCGCCGACGTCACCCAGGGCGGAAAGCCCGTCGCCAGCCTTGGGCCAGGATCGATCCTGGGCGAGATCTCGCTGATCGACGGACGCCCCCGGACGGCGACCGTGACCTGCACGGCGCCGATCCGCGCAGCCGTCATCCGACGGCCCGAGTTCGAGCGGCTCATGGACAGCTTTCCGGCCGTCCGCCTCGGCGTCCTCATGAGCCTGACCGAGCGCGTCCGACGAGACATGGACGGGACGACGGCCTAGGCGAGGACAGCCCGGCGGACCTCCCCATCCGCGGGCGCGGGGTTCAGCGGAGGCACTCCCCGGTGTCCGCGGCGCCGGTCCGACCAAGGCCCGGCGCGATGCGCGTGGCCACCGCCGTCGGCGAGAGCGCGTAGCCGACGTCGTCGTTCGTCCGGGCTTCGGCGAAGACGAGTCCTCCGATCGTGCCGTCGTCGAGGATGAACGGCCCACCACTGTCGCCGCGATCGATCTCGGCCTGCAGTTCCAGGATCTGGCGGCGCACCGGATCGCGTCCGTAGATGTCCCGGCCGATCGCGGCATACGCACCGGTCACGGCGGCGGGCACGATGGTCAACGCCCCACCCCCCGGATAGCCGAGCGCCGCCCCGACGGCCCCACGTTCGGGATCGGATGTCGCGAAGCGCAGCGGGACCGCGCGGATCGGGTCCGTTCGGAGGAGGGCCACGTCGAGGTCCGGGTCGAAGAGGACGACCGTCGCATCGGCGATGCTGCCGGAGGCCGGTGAGCACCCTGACGCCACCGCGGTCCGCGCCGGCCACGACATGGGCGTTCGTGACCACGTAGCCGTCGGCAACGAGGACCCCACTGCCGGACGTCTCGAGGCCGCAGGTGGCGGCCCGAACGCGCAGGGTGCTGGCCTCGGCCGCCGCCGCGATCGCGCGGGTGCGCTCGTCGGAGGGCCGTTCGACCGGCGGAAGCGGCAGCGGTTCGAACCCGACGAAGACCTCGGGCAGTCCGGACGCGTCCAGCAGGGAGCCGAGGTCGGCAGCGATCTCGGTGGGCGGTGGCAGCAGGGCGTTGAGGCCCCGGACGGCCGTGGATGTCTGGGCCGCCTCGGTCAGGCGAGGCACCGGACCGATCGCCAGCAGGCCGCCGGCGAGCCAGATGATCAGCAAGGCCTGGGCGGCCCCCACGAACCCGCCCGCGACCCGGTCCGCGGCCCCCAGGACGCCGGGTCCGAGGGCACGCGCGATGCGGCGGCCGAGGGCGGACCCGATCGACTCTCCGACGCCGACCGCGACGAGGAGTCCGGCGATCACCACGAAGGGGCGGATCGCCGCGTCGAGTTCACCGAGTGGATCGGCGAGGGCCGGCAGGGCGAGGATCGCGAGGGCGCCACCACCGATGGCGCCCAGCAGCCCTCCCGACCTGCGGCAGCGCTCCCGACCGGAAGCCCAGCAGGATCGCGAGGACCACCAGCAGGATGGCGATGACGTCGAACGGGTTCACCGCCCGATCGTCGCACAGGTCACCCGAACCGGCCCTGCGCGGCCCCGGTCCCGGGCTCAGCCCACGACGATCTCGATGTCGGGGGCGCCGCCGGTCGCATCGCGGATCGTGTAGGTGCCGGGCTCCAGTTCGCCGAGGTCGATGAACGACCGATGCAACTCGGCGATGGCGATGCAGGCCATCTCCCCGGGCCCGCGCCCCTCATGGAGGGTGATGGCGAATTCGCCGTCACCGCGCTGGACGACGATCGTGTCGAGGACGGTGCACGGTTCCACACCGGTCCACCAATCCACGGAGACCTCGACGGACCGGCCGTCCACGGTGGCGCGGAGCGTCTCGGCGGACACGGGATGCACATCGAGCTGGCCGGGCCGCGGTACGACGACCACGGCGCCGTCGGCTGGCGGTGGATCCGAGGCGATCGGCGTGTCCGGCGTGGGATCGGCAGACGGCGGGGACGATGCCGGGGCGTCGGCCGTGCAGGCCGCGAGGATGACGATCGACAGGAGGAGTCCGGTCGTGGCGCGACCGAGGCGCTGGAGGTCATGCATGGGCGCGAGACGGGGTGCCCGCACGAGCGGTTCCCGAGGGGCCGCGTGCCGGGTCAGCGCACGCCGGCGAGGGTGTCTACTCGTGGCGGATGGGCGGCCTCCCAGGCCGCGAGGTCAGCCTCCTTCGACAGGAGGTAGCCGAGTTCGTCGGTGCCGGCGAGGAGCATCCGCTTGGCGAACGGGTCGATCCGGAAGTCGACCGTGGATCCGTCCGGCAGGAGCACGCCCTCTTCGGCGAGGTCGACCGTGAGCGCCGCATCCGGATCGCGCTCGATGAGCTCCCAGAGCCGGCGGTGGACATCTGGCGGCACGACGATCGGCAGCAGCCCGTTCTTGAGGCTGTTGCTGCGGAAGATATCGGCGAACCTGGTGGAGATGATCGCGCGCACACCCCAGGCGGTCAGCGCCCACGGCGCGTGCTCCCGGGACGATCCCGCGCCGAAGTTGTCGCCCACGAGCAGGATCTGCCGCCCGCTCATCCCTGGCTGGTCGAGCACGAATGGCGGATCCTTGAGCGAGCCGTCCTCGTTGAACCGCCAGTCACGGAACAGCGCCTCGGCCAGACCGGCCTTGTCCGTCACCTTGAGGTAGCGAGCCGGGACGATCTGGTCCGTGTCGACGTTCTCGGCCGCCAGCGGCACCACCGTGGAGGTGAACACGCGGATGGGTTCGCCCATCGTCAGCGGCCCCCGACGGCGGCGAGCGTCTCGATGCCGGGAAGGGTTCGGGGATCGCTCACCACCCCGTTGATGGCCGATGCCGCCGCCGTCAGCGGCGAGGCGAGGAACGTGCGACCGCCCTTGCCCTGGCGGCCCTCGAAGTTGCGGTTGCTGGTGCTGACGGCGTACTGCCCGGGGCTCAGTTGATCGCCGTTCATCGCGATGCACATCGAGCAACCGGATTCGCGCCAGTCCGCCCCGGCCGCCTTGAAGATCTCGGCGAGGCCCTCGGCTTCCGCCTCCCGCTTCACCTCGTCGCTGCCGGGCGTGACCATGAGGCGGACGCCGTCGGCCACCTTGCGGTCCTTGAGGGCGGCCGCGGCCAGGCGCAGGTCGGAGATGCGGCCGTTCGTGCACGATCCGACGAAGACGACATCGACCTTCTGGCCGAGGATCGGCTGGCCGGGTCGCAGGTCCATGTATTCCAGGGCGCGTTCGAGCGCGCGGCGGGCCGACGGGTCGGCCTCGTCGTCGGGCGAGGGCACCCTGGAGGTGATGGGGATCCCCATGCCCGGGTTCGTGCCGTAGGTCACCATCGGCTCGAGCGTGTCCGCATCGATCGTGATCGACTTGTCGAACGCCGCGCCATCGTCTGTCGGCAGGCGGCGCCATCCTTCGACGGCCGCGTCCCAGGCAGCACCTTGCGGTGCGTGGTCACGTCCGTGGACGTAATCGAAGGTCGAGTCGTCAGGCGCGATCAGGCCCGCGCGCGCGCCGCCCTCGATGCTCATGTTGCAGATGGTCATCCGCTGCTCCATCGTCAGGGCGCGGATGGCGTCGCCGCGGTACTCGAAGACGTGCCCGGTTCCGCCACCGACGCCGATGCGGGCGATCAGGGCGAGGATGATGTCCTTGCTGCTGACGCCGGGCGCGAGCCGCCCATCGACGCGGACTTCGTAGGTCTTCGGGTCACGCTGGAGGAGCGTCTGGGTCGCGAGGACCATCTCGACCTCGCTCGTCCCGATCCCGAACGCGAGTGCCCCGAACGCACCGTGCGTACTCGTGTGCGAGTCCCCGCACACGATCGTCATGCCGGGCTGGGTCAGTCCGAGCTGGGGACCGATGACGTGGACGATCCCCTGGTGCGGCGACCCGATCCCGTGCAGCGGGATCCCGAACTCGGCGCAGTTGCGCTCGAGCATGTTGATCTGGGCAGCCGCCTGGAGGTCGAGCATCGGGAGGTCGCGCGGCGTGGTCGGGATCGAATGGTCCGCCGTCGCGACCGTCTGGGCGGGCCGTCGAACACGGAGACCGCGCTCGCGGAGACCGGTGAACGCCTGCGGCGACGTCACCTCGTGGACGAGGTGGAGGTCGACGGCAAGGACGGCGGGAGCACCCGGATCCTGGGTGACGATGTGGTCGGCCCAGATCTTCTCGACGATGGTGCGCGGTGTCGATCGGTCGGTAGCGGCGTGGGTCATCGGACGGGGGCTCTCCGGGACGGGTTCACAGGCGGTCTCGAGAGCGTACCAGAGCACCGCCCGGGACCATCCCGACGACCGGTCGCGCCGTTCGTCCCATGCGGACCGGTACGACGGTGCCCGTTCCCCACGGCGCCCCCGGAGCGTATAACCACGGTCCGGGCCAGCGGAACCTTCCGGAGGGCGACCCCATCCTCGACGCACGCACACGACCCGCTCAGACGATCACGATCCCTCGGAGACCATCTTCGACGGGTCGACCGACCTGCGCGTCGTGCGGCTGCGCCTCTTCCTGGCGCTCGTGACGATGTTCGCGATCCCGATCGCGATCGCGGCGCCGGTGGTCTACGGTCTGGCCATCGGCCGCGGCGAGTCGATGATCCTGCCGACGCTCGGCATCATCGTGGTCGGGATGCTGCTCGGCGTGTTGACCGTCTGGCTCGCGCGTCGAGTCCTGGAGCCGGCGGAGCGGCTGGATCGCGCCCGGGTGGTCCTCGAGGACGCCTACGCCCGCGCCCGCGCCGAGTCGCTGCGCGACTCCCTGACCGGCCTCGGCAATCACCGCGCGTTCCAGGAGGAACTCGAGCGCCAGTGGGTGGGCGCCACGCGGCAGAACACGCGGCTGGCCCTCGCGATCGTGGATCTCGACGACTTCCGGCGGATCAACGAGCTCGAAGGCCATGTCGGCGGCGACCGCGTCCTGGTCTCGGCGGCCGCCACGCTGACGGCCGGCTTGCGCCGCTCCGACCGTGTCTTCCGCGTGGGGGGCGACGAGTTCGCGATCCTCATGCCCGGCTCCGATGGCGAGTCGGCGTTCCTCTCGCTGCGTCGAGTCCTGGCCACGGCCCTCGAGGGACGGACCGGATACGAGCGTGCGGTCGCGGGCAACTCCGCGGGGCCATGGTCCTTCACGGCAGGGGTCACGAGCGTTCCCGGGACGGCACGCGACCGCGCGTCGCTGTACCGCGAGGCAGACGCCGCGATGGCCTACGGGAAGCGGCATGGCCGAACGGTCGTCAACGAGTTCGACCCCGACCGACACGGCACCACCGCGATGCAGCGTCCGGTCGCCGAAGTCGCCGCAGAGGTGGCCAAGGTGGCCACCGTCGGCGCCCTCAAGGCGGTCTTCCAGCCGATCTTCGACCTGCGGACCGGCCAGCCTCGCGGCTACGAGGCGCTGATCCGGCCCGCACCGGGATCCGGGTTCGCGGACCCGGGCGAGCTGTTCGCCGCGGCCGAGGCTGTCGGACGCACGGTGGAGCTCGACCTCGCCTGCCTGCAGACGTCGATCGGGGCGTTCGCCGGCATGTCGCTGCCGGGCAGCCTCACCCTCAACCTCTCGCCGCGGACGCTGGAGGACGACGGGTTCAGCGTCCACACGCTCGTCCGCCTCCTGCGCCGGCACGGTGTGGACCCGCGGCGGGTGGTGCTCGAGCTCACCGAGCGCGAAGTGGTCGAGGACATGGATCACCTGAGCCGGGCCGTGGACGCCTGTCGCGCCGCCGGGATGCGCGTAGCCGCCGACGACGTCGGCGCAGGCAACGCCGGGCTTCGCCTGCTCGCGCAGGTCCGCTTCGACATCGTCAAGATCGACCTCTCGCTGGTCCAGGACGGGGCCGTCCGTGCCACCTCGCAGGAGGTCGTGCGCACCCTCAAGGACCTCGCTGACCGCTGGGGCGCGCTCGTCATCGCCGAAGGTGTCGAGACCGCAGAACAGCTGACGTTCGTGCGATCACTCGGCATCCGCGCCGGACAGGGATATCTGCTCGGCCGGCCGACCGAGACGCCGAGCCGTGACCCGATCGACGTCGCCGCCCTGACCGCATCGTCCGGCGACTGGCTGGCGGATCGCCTTCGCGCGGTGCCGGCGTGATCCGGCGCACGTTGACGCGCGCACGAACCCTGCTAGACTGCGCGAACCGCACGGGGTCGCCGGGCGGGACCAGCGCCATGGAGGCCGCCTTGGGTCGTTTCGATCAGCAGGATCGCCGCCGCGTCGCCGTCGTCATCACGACGGATGGCCGCCGCGTCCACTTGCCGGTCGGCGGCGACGGGCTCTCCGACGTTACGCTCCTCGCGCTTCTTCGCTCGCTTCTGAGCCTTGATGGGCTTCTTGGGCTCATTACCGGCTCCCGGCGGGAGAACGGAGGAACGCGGAGGGACGAGCGCTAGGCGCGACGAACCACGCAGACCGAAGGGACCCTCGCCGGGAGGCGAGGGTCTTTTGCTTGTCCGGCCGAGCCGGCACCGAACCGAGGGCCCAGCGAGATGACCATCAAGTCAGACCCAGCGAAACCGCCGAGTCCGTCCGGCGCTGGTCGTCGCAGCCACGTTCCGGGCGACGGATCCGCGCACGCGGCGGCCGTCGAGCAGGCGCAGAAGGGGATGCTCCACGAGGCGCGTGACCTCAAGCGGACCCGGATCGGTGCCGACGTCCTGTGCGAGGCGCTGCTCCGCCAGGGCGTGGACGTGTTCTTCAGCTACCCCGGCGGCGTCATCCTCCCGCTCTACGACGTCCTCGGCGATTACCCGGAGCTGCGCCACATCCTCGTCCGCCACGAGCAGGGCGGCGCCCACGCCGCCGATGGCTACGCACGGGTCACCGGTCGCGTCGGCGTGTGCATGGGCACATCCGGGCCGGGCGCGACCAACCTCGTCACCGGGATCGGGACGGCCCTCCTCGATTCGGTGCCGATGGTCGCGATCACCGGCAATGTCCCCTCGGCGCTCATCGGCAAGGACGCATTCCAGGAGATCGACATCAACGGCATCACCCTGCCGATGACCAAGCACAACTACCTGGTGCGCGATGCGGACGACCTGCCGCGCGTCATCGCCGAGGCATTCCACATCGCGCGCAGCGGGCGACCGGGCCCCGTCCACATCGACATCACCAAGGATGCCCTCCAGCAGGAGACCCGGGCCGAGCATCCCAGCGAAGCCGAGGTCGTCGCCGGACTGCCGGGCTTCCGGCCCAACCTCGACGGGCACGGACGTCAGCTCAAGCTGGCCGCGCAGGAGATCGCCGCCGCGAAGCGACCGGTGATCCTGGCCGGTCACGGTGTCCTCCACGCCGAGGCGTGGGACGATCTCCGCGCGCTCGCCGAGAAGACCTCGATCCCGGTCGCCTGGACGTTGCTGGGCATCGGCGTCATCGACGAGACGCATCCGCTGGCCTACGGCTACATGGGCATGCACGGCTGGAAGCACGTCAACCGTGCCATCCAGAGTGCCGACCTTCTCATCGCCATCGGGATGCGCTTCGATGACCGGGTCACCGGCAACGTCCGGACGTATGCCCCATACGCGCGGATCATCCACGTGGACATCGACCCCGCCGAGATCGGCAAGAACGTCGCGGTCGAGGTGCCCATCGTCGGAGACGCGAAGCGGGTGATCCAGGCGCTCACCCCGATGGTCCCCGCCACCTCGATGGACGAGCGCAAGGACTACCTCGACCAGCTCGCCGACTGGCGGCGCGACTCCGAGGCGTCCTCCTGGCACGGCTCGGGGGCCTGGCGCGACGGCCTGCTGTCGGCCGACTACGTGGTGGAGCGGATCGGTGAGCTGACCCACCACAAGGCGACCTACGTGGCCGACGTCGGGCAGAACCAGATGTGGCTCGCCCGATACACCGGGTTCCGCGAGCCGAACTCGCACGTGAGCTCGGGCGGACTCGGCACCATGGGCTTCTCCGTCCCCGCCGCTATGGGTGCGGCACTTGGCCGGCCCGACCGCGAGACCTGGGCCATCACCGGTGACGGCGGGTTCCAGATGACCTTCCAGGAACTGATGACGCTCGTCGCCGACGACATCCCGGTGAAGATCGCGCTGCTCGACAACAAGAAGCTCGGGATGATCCGCCAGTGGCAGGAGATCATCTACGCGGGCAACTACCATTCCTCGAGCCTGCCCGGTCCGGACTTCGCGAAGCTCGCGGATGCATTCGGCATCCCCGCGTTCAGGGCGCGAACGCCCGAGGAGGTGGATCCCGCGATCGCCGCCGCGCAGGCGGTGGACGGCCCGGCCCTCATCTGGTTCGAGATCGCCGAGGAGCAGAACGTGTTCCCGATGATGCCCGCCGGCAAGGGCCTCTCCGACCTCATCGAGAAGTGGGGCGGGGCGGACGAATGAGCGCTGACCCCCAGTCCAACGGGCAGACCCCACCCGGCGAGTCAGCCGCGCCACCGCCCGCACGCGCGCTGCCCGGTGGCGGCACGCTCCGCCGGCACGTCCTGGTGGCGATCGTCCTGGACCGGCCGGGCGTGCTCAATCGCGTCTCGAGTCTCATGCGGGCGCGCAACTTCAACATCGACTCGCTGGCTGTGAGCCACACGGATCGCGAGGACATCAGCCGCATGACGATCACCCTCCACGGCGACGACGTTGCGGTGGAGCAGGCCGCCAAGCAGCTCTACCGGCTGATCGATGTCCTCAAGGTCCAGGACGTGACGTCGGAGCCCACCGTGGAGCACGAACTCGCGTTCGTGAAGATCCGCGCCACCAATTCCACCCGGGCCGAGATCCTGCGACTCGTGGAGCTCTCGCGCGGCCGGGTGGTGGACCTGGCGGACGGGTCGGTCATCGTGGAGGTGACCGGCACCGAGTCCGAGATCGACGCCTTCGTGGCGCTCGTGCGGACGTACGGCATCAAGGAGTTGGTCCGCACCGGTGCCGTCGTGATGGCCCGGGGTTCGGGATCCATCGAGGAGGCGATCAAGCGATGACGGCACGGATGTATTACGACAACGACGCGGACCCGAGCGCCCTGGGCGGGCAGACGGTCGCGATCATCGGCTACGGGAGCCAGGGGCACGCCCATGCCCTCAACCTCGCCGAGAGCGGCGTCGACGTGGTCGTCGGCCTCGCGCCCGGGTCCAAGAGCCGGGCCCATGTCGAGGAGGCCGGCCTCCGGGTGATGGACGTGGCCGACGCGGTGCAAGCCGCCGACGTCATCATGATCCTCGTCCCGGATACCGCTCAGAAGGCGGTCTACGACGCGGAGATCGGGCCGCACCTGCGGGCGGGCCAGCTGCTGATGTTCGCGCACGGATTCAACCTGCGGTTCGGTCGGATCGATCCACCCGCCATCGTCGATGTCGGGATGGTGGCGCCCAAGGGCCCGGGCCACCTGGTCCGATCCGTCTACCAGGCGGGCGGCGGGGTGCCCGCGCTCTTCGCGGTGGAGCGCGACCCGTCCGGCACCGGCCGTGCCCGCGTCCTCGCCTACGCCCGGGCGCTGGGCTGCACCCGAGCCGGCGTCCTGGAGACCACGTTCAAGGAAGAGACCGAGACCGATCTCTTCGGGGAGCAGTCCGTCCTGTGCGGGGGCACGGCGGCGCTCGTCAAGATGGCCTTCGAGACCCTGGTCGAGGCCGGGTACCAGCCGGAGCTGGCGTACTTCGAGACGATGCACGAGCTCAAGCTCATCGTGGACCTCATGTATCGCGGCGGCCTCAACTTCATGCGCTTCAGCGTCAGCGATACGGCCGAGTACGGCGACTACGTGAGCGGCCCGCGCCTCATCGACGAGAGCGTCCGCACACGGATGCGCGAGGTCCTGGGCGACATCCAGGACGGCTCATTCGCCGATCGCTGGATCGCCGAGAACGACACGGGCCGCGCGGAGTTCGAGCGGCTGCGCGCGGCCGATCGCGACCACGAGATCGAGCAGGTCGGGGCGCGGCTACGCGCCCAGATGCCGTTCCTCAACCCCGTGGAAGTCAAGGCCGGTCAGGCGCAGGCGTCGGCCACTACACCGGGAGCCGCGTGATGAGCCCAGCCGCCGTACCGCAGCCGGCCGGACCGTTCGTCCCGGCCGGCACCGTCCGGATCTTCGATACGACGCTGCGCGATGGCGAGCAGGCTCCGGGGGCCGGCCTGACCGCGGCAGAGAAGTTGGAGGTCGCACGTCAGCTGGCCCGACTGAAGGTCGATGTCATCGAGGCCGGGTTCCCGGCCGCCTCGCCGGGGGACTTCGAGGCCGTCCGCCGGATCGCCCTCGAAACGCCGCAGGACATCGCGGTCGCAGCACTCGCCCGCTGTCGCGACGGTGATCCGCAGCGGGCCATCGAGGCCATCAAGGTCGCGCACAAGCCGCACCTGCACGTGTTCATCGCGACGAGCGATATCCACCTCAAGCACAAGCTCCGCATCGACCGCGAGCAGGCGCTCGCCGACGCGGTGCGCTGGGTCCGTCATGGCCGCCAGGAGCTGGGGCGCGATGCCGAGATCGAGTTCAGTGCCGAGGACGCATCGCGCACGGACGTCGATTACCTCCTCAAGGTCTACGAGGCGGTCGTGGACGCCGGGGCGACGACGGTCAACATCCCCGACACGGTCGGCTATGCGATCCCGGCGGAGTTCGGTGAGCTGGTCGGGCGGGTCGTGGCGCTGGTCGGTGACCGGGCGACCGTCAGCGTCCACTGCCACAACGATCTGGGCCTTGCCACCGCCAACACGCTGGCAGCCGTCCAGGCCGGTGCGCGCCAGGTCGAGGTCACCATCAACGGCCTCGGCGAACGCGCCGGCAACGCTTCGCTCGAGGAGGTGGTGATGGCGCTGCGGACGCGGCCCACCCAGTTCCCCGAGCTCGCGTCGGGCGTGGCCACGGAACACATCACCGCCGCGAGCCGCCTGGTCAGCTACCTGACGGGGTTCACGGTCCAGCCGAACAAGGCGATCGTGGGCGGCAATGCCTTCGCCCACGAGTCCGGGATCCACCAGGACGGCGTGATCAAGAACCCGCTGACCTACGAGATCATGACGCCGCAATCGGTGGGCCTGACCGGCAGCCAGTTGACGATCGGCAAGCTGTCGGGCCGTCGCGGTCTGCAGGGCAAGCTCAAGGAGCTCGGCTACGAGCTCGAGGGTGATCGGCTCGACACGGTCTACCGCCAGGCGATCGAACTCGCCGACGCGAAGAAGGAAGTCACCGATGCCGACCTCATCGCCCTCGTCGAGCAGCGTTCGGCGGAGGTGCCGGCCAGCGTCGCCCTCGTCGGCTGGAGCGTGACCTCCTCGAAGGGCGGCAACGCGACCGGGACCGTGACCCTCACGATCAGCGGCGAAGAGCGGTCCACCGAGGCCACCGGGAACGGACCGGTGAACGCCCTGTTCCAAGCCGTGGACGAGGCGCTCCAGCCGGTCCTGGGCTGGCACCCGACGCTCACCGAGTACGAGATCAAGGCGGTCTCGGCGGGCGAGGACGCCCAGGGCCAGGTGCTGGTCCGCTGCCGTCGATCGTCGGATATCGGGCCGGGGGCGCTCGTGGTCTCGGGCCACGGGCTGTCCACCAACATCATCGAGGCGTCGCTCGACGCCTACCTCGTGGCGACGAACAAGCTCCACGGTGCCGAGATCAACGGCGTCGAGGTGGCCTTCGTCACGCCGCGGTCCGAGGAGGGGCTCCCGTGACGTCGGAGGAGGGCCTTCGCCAGACCTATCGGGTCGCGGCGATCCCCGGCGATGGCGTCGGCCCCGAAGTGGTCGAGGCGTCGCGGCGTGTGGTCGATGCCGTCGCCGAGCAGTTCGGGTTCACCGTCGCCTGGACCGAGATCCTTGCCGGCGGGATCGCGATCGACACGTACGGGGTCGCGATCCGACCCGAGGACGTGGAGGTGTGCGGCTCGGCCGACGCCATCCTGCTGGGGGCGGTGGGTGGCCCGAAGTGGTCGGACCCGTCCGCGCCGGTCCGACCGGAGCAGGCCCTCTTCGCCCTGCGCGGCGGTCTCGGGCTCTACGCGAACCTGCGACCGGTGACCGTCCACCCGGCCCTCGTCGCCTCGTCGCCGCTGCGGCCGGAGTTGCTCGAGGGCGTGGACCTGTTGATCGTCCGCGAGCTGACCGGGAGCGTCTATTTCGGCGCGCGCGAGGAGTCGTCGGGCGCCGCGGGCGACCGACGAGCCCTCGACACCATGCCGTACCACGAGCGTGAGATCGACCGGATCGTCCGGCTCGCCTTCGAGCTGGCGCGTGGCCGGCGGGGACGCCTGATGTCGGTGGACAAGGCGAACGTGCTGGCGACATCGCGCCTGTGGCGGACCGTCGCCGACGAGGTCGCCGCCGACTTCCCCGACGTCACCCTGAGCCACCAGCTGGTGGACTCGTGCGCGATGTTGCTGGTCCGCCGTCCGGCGGACTTCGACGTCATCGTCACGGAGAACCTGTTCGGCGACATCCTGTCCGACGAGGCGGCAGTGCTGGCCGGGTCACTCGGGATGCTGCCCTCGGCGTCGCTGGGTGAGCGTCGGACGCCCCACGGCACGTTCGGCCTGTACGAGCCCATCCACGGCTCCGCGCCGGACATCGCCGGGCAGGACAAGGCCAACCCGATCGGCACGATCCTGTCGGCCGCGATGCTCCTGCGCCTCTCGCTGGGTCGCGACGACGCCGCGGCCGTCATCGAGGCTGCCGTGGCGGCGACGCTCGACGCGGGCTGGCGGACCGGCGATCTCGCGGACGCCCGCGACGGGTCGGACGGCCTCGTGGTCGTCGGCACGACGGCATTCGCGACCGCCGTGATCGACGAGCTCGAGGCGGCCGGGAGGGCCGTGCCGGCATGAGCGCCGATCAGCCGGTCATCGTCTACGACACGACCCTTCGCGATGGGACACAGGGCGAGAACATCACGCTCTCCCTGGCCGACAAGATCCGGGTCGCACGGATGCTGGACGAGTACGGCATGCCGTTCATCGAAGGCGGCTGGCCTGGCTCCAACCCCAAGGACATCGAGTTCTTCGCGGCGGCGCGCACGATGCGCTGGCAGACCGCGAAGCTTGCTGCGTTCGGCTCCACGCGCCATCGGTCCAACCGCCCGGGCGACGATCCCAACCTGCGCGAACTGGTGGCCGCCGAGACGCCGGTCGTGACGATCTTCGGCAAGTCGTGGCTGCTCCACGTCATCGAGGTGCTGGGCGCGTCGCCGCAGGAGAACCTCGACATGATCGCGGACTCGGTCGCCTTCGTCGCCGATCGGGGTCGGGAGGCGGTCTACGACGCGGAGCATTTCTTCGATGGCTACCGGGCCGACCGCGACTACGCCCTCGCGACGCTCCGGGCGGCGCGCCAGGCGGGCGCCCGGACGCTCGTCCTCTGCGACACCAACGGCGGCACCCTCAGCGACGAGCTGACGCGGATCATCACCGACGTCCGGTCGTCCCTCGAGTCCGATCCCGACGCACCGACGGTGACCTGGGGGATCCACGCGCACAACGACGCCGAGCTCGCCGTCGCGAACTCGATGGCGGCCGTCGCCGCCGGGATCCGCCACGTCCAGGGCACGATCAACGGCTACGGCGAGCGGGCCGGGAACGCGAACATCGTGTCGATCCTCGCGAACTTGGCCCTCAAGACGCCGCATGCGCTGGTGCCGCCGGGCGGTGGCCGGCTGGACGGTCTGACCGAGCTCTCGCGCAGCGTGGCCGAGATCGCCAACCAGACGCCGAACGACTATCAGCCGTACGTCGGACGGTCCGCGTTCGCGCACAAGGGCGGCGTCCACGGGGCCGCCGTGGCCAAGGTGGAGCGCTCGTATCAGCACATCGAGCCGGGCGCGGTCGGGAACGTGGGGCGTCTCGTCGTCTCCGAGCTGGGTGGCCGGGCGAACACGTCGATCCGCGCGCGCCAGCTCGGCCACGAACTCGAGGGCGTGATCGATGCCCGCGAACTCAGCCAGCTGATCAAGCAGCTCGAAGCCGACGGCCTCGCATTCGAGGGAGCGGAGGCCTCGTTCGAGCTCCTCATCCGGCGCCACGCAGCGGACTACGCGCCGCCGTTCCGGATCGTCGATTACACCTGTCTCGTGGAGCAGCGGGATGGTCGCGAGCTCCTCGCCGAGGCGACGGTCAAGGTGGAGGTGGACGGCGAGACGCTGCACACCGCGGCCGATGGGAACGGCCCGGTCAACGCGCTCGACGCTGCCTTGCGCAAGGCCCTCCGGGCGTTCTATCCGGACATCGACGATGTCCATCTGGTGGACTACAAGGTCCGCATCCTCGACGGTGACGCGGCGACGGCCGCCCGGACCCGCGTGATCATCGACTCCCAGGATGGGGCGCGGACCTGGTCCACGATGGGCTCCGACACCAACATCATCGCGGCCTCGGCCGCGGCACTGGCCGACTCGCTCGAATACGCGATCTGGAAGTCCGGCGCTCGGTTGCGTCGCCGCGACGAGCGGCACTTCACGACCGAGGCAACCACCTCCGCCCCGGCCGAGACCTCCTCGAGGTAGCACGACATGCCCGACCCGGTACCTACCGACGCTCCCACCGTCCATCTCGCACGCTGGACGGTCACCTCGGGTTCCAACTCGCGGAGCCGCGGGGCGGTGATCCTCGATGCCGCCGATCACCATTGGCGGGCTTCGGCCGAGGGCAACGGCGCCATCGACGCGCTGTATCGGGCCGTGGACAAGGCGCTCGCCGAGATCCTCGAGGGACAGCCTCGCCTGCTCGCGTACGACATCCATGCGCTGGGGGAGGGAACGGACACGGTCGGCGTGGTCACGGTCCGGATCGCCCCGCCGCTCGTCGCCGGTGAACGCGGGCTGGGCGAGTACTCGGGCGAGGCACGCGGGCCGAACATCATCGCCGCGTCCATCGAGGCCTACCTCATCGCCGTCAACGCGTTGCTCGCCGAGGAGCACTGGAGCGGGGCTCCCGAGGCGGCCGCCGTGGCCGGCAAGCGCGCGCGCAAGCCGTCGCCGGTGACGGCCGGTGCCGCCCGCGAGCGACGAGCCGAACTGGATTCCGACGCCGGCGAGATCGACACGGTGGACTGGTTCGAGACCTGATCCGCCGGGGCGCCCGGCCGCCCGGCCGCTAGACTCCGGTTCGTGACGACGGACCGACCTCCCATCGCCTACGCAGGCGAACCCGGCGCCTTCGCCGAGGACGCCGTCCTGGCCGCCTTCGGCGACGCGCCGCGGACGGCGCTCGGCAGCTTCCGGGCGGTGTTCGACGCGGTGACGAGCGGACGCGGCGGCTGCGGGCGTCGTCCCGATCGAGAACGTCATCCACGGCACGGTCCGCGAGAACTACGACCTGCTCATGGAGTACGACCTCGAGATCCGCGGCGAGGTCGTGGTCCCGGTCCGCCTGTGCCTCGCCGCCCTGCCCGGTCAGCGCCTCGAGGAGATCGAGCGGGTCTACTCACACATCCAGGCGCTGGGCCAGGCGGAGGCGTTCCTGCGGGGCCGCGCCGTGGCAGCTGCTGTCGACGTACAACACGGCCGGTGCCGGCAAGGCGATCGTGGACGCGGACGAGCGGGGGGCCGCCGCGGTGCTCTCGCCGCGCGCCGCGGCGCTGTTCGGGCTGGAGGTCCTCGCGGACGACATCGGCGACCTGCCGGGTAATCGGACACGGTTCCTGGTCCTCGCCGCGCCCGGGCGACGCGTCCGCCGCCGCCACTCGTGGCGCCGCTCGGGAGCGCGCCGGACGACGATCGTCGTCGCGGTCCGCAACGAACCCGGGACGCTGCTCGCGGTCCTGCGCGTCCTCGCCGACCACGGCCTGAACATGCGCAAGCTCGAGTCGCGACCCAGCCGCGAGCGCGCCTGGGAGTACGTCTTCTGGATCGACCTCGATGGTGACGTCGCCGACCCGTCGATGGCCGCCGCGATCGACGACCTTGGCGCCGTCACCACGATGACGCGCCGCCTGGGCAGCTACCCCAGCCCGGACGCCTGACGGCGAACGACCCGCCGGTCTCGGCGGGTCGTCAGGGTCTCGGGCCAGGACTGCCGGGTCAGGCGTTCCGCTTGCGCAACTCGTCGCGGATCTCGGTGAGCAGCGTCTCCTCGGCCGTGGGGCCGGGCGGCGGCGCTTCCTTGATGAACATCTTGCTGATGAGGTAGACGACGAGCGCCACGATCACGAACACGATGACCGCGTTGATGAAGAGGCCCCAGTTGATGGTGACCTGCGTGACGGTCCCGTCGGCCGCGGTCGTCTCTCCCAGGACGGTCTGGATCGTGGCGAAGTCCACGCCGCCGAGGGCCCATCCGATCGGCGGCATGATGATGTCGTTGACCAGCGAGTTGACCACGGTGCCCAGCGAGGCACCGATGATCACGCCGATCGCCAGCGCGAGGGCGTTGGACTTGGTCAGGAACTCCTTGAAGCCACCCATGGCGCGCCTCGTCTAGTGCTCGACGACCTTGGGCAGGTCCTTCGACTGGTCGATCCAGTCCTGGAGCTCCGACTCGGTGGGGACGCGCCGGACGATGCCGGTCGGGCGGCGACGACTTCCTGGACGGTCGAGGCGAGGTTCTCGGCGTTGCGCCGGGCGAGCTCGGCGGGCGAGTCGACGCCGGCAGCCTCGAGCAGGTCGGAGTACTCGGAGCCGACGCCCTTGATGCGCATGAGGTCCACGTGGTTGACCCACTCGAGGATCAGCGCGTGCGCGATGCCGGTCGCCTCCTCGAGGGACTTGCGCCCGCCGGGCTTCGCGCCCCGCTCCAGCAGGTCGTCGGTGCTCGTGACGCCCAGCGGCGCCCAGCTTCGCGGCGTAGACGGGCCCGATGCCCTCGACGTCTTCGATCTTCACGGTCGCGACCTCCCTGTCGACGGTCTCATGGCCTGATTGTGGGTCGTCCCGATGATACGCTTGCGACCCCGTCCGGATCCGCGTCGATCGGCGGGCGCGACAGCCATCGGAGGCACGGATGGACCAGGCGTTCCGGGACGCGATCACGAGCGGCTACACGCTCGACGAACCCTCGCTGATCATCGGCAGCGCCATGCGCGAGGGCGAACTGTTCAACGACACGCGCGTCCAGGTCGCCCTCTCCATGCTCAACCGTCACGGGCTCATCGCCGGCGCCACCGGGACCGGCAAGACCAAGACGCTCCAGCTGATGGCCGGCCAGCTGTCGAAGGCCGGGGTCCCGGTCTTCGTCGCCGACATCAAGGGCGACCTGACGGGTCTTGCGGCACCCGGGCGCGACCGGGCATCCCAAGCTCGTCGAGCGCACCGAATCGATGGCCTGGACGTTCGAGCCGTCCGGTCACCCGGTCGAGTTCCTGTCGCTCACGGGCAAGCTCGGCTCGCAGGTCCGCGCCACGGTCAGCTCGTTCGGGCCGTTGCTGCTGGGCAAGGTCCTGGACCTCAACGAGACGCAGACCAGCATCCTGGCCCTCGTCTTCAAGTACTGCGACGACAACGACCTGCCGCTGCTCGACCTCAAGGACCTCGCCACCACGCTCAAGTTCCTCTCGTCGGACGAGGGCAAGCCGATCCTCGCCGACTACGGCGGCATGTCGGCGGCGTCGGTCGGCGTGCTCCTGCGCAGCATCGTCGTGCTGGAGCAGGAGGGGGCGGACATCTTCTTCGGGGAGCCGGAGTTCGATGTGGACGACCTGCTGCGCACGACGCCGGAGGGGCTCGGGATCATCTCGATCCTCGAGCTGTCCGACGTGATGGACCAGCCGCGCCTGTTCTCCACGTTCATGCTCTGGATGCTGGCCAAGCTGTACGAGGAGCTGCCCGAGGCCGGCGACCTGCCCAAGCCGAAGCTCTGCTTCTTCTTCGACGAGGCTCACCTGCTCTTCAACGACGCGTCGGATGCGCTCATGGAGCAGATCGAGCGCACGGCCCGCCTCATCCGGTCCAAGGGCGTGGGCATCTACTTCGTGACGCAGGTGCCGGCCGATGTCCCGTCCTCGGTGCTGGCGCAGCTGGGCAATCGGGTCCAGCACGCGCTGCGGGCTTTCACCCCGGAGGACGCCGACAACCTGCGCAAGGCCGCGCGGACGTTCCCCATGACCGAGTTCTACGACGTCGAGACGACGCTGACCTCGCTCGGGACCGGCGAGGCACTCGTCACGGTCCTCTCGCCCAAGGGGATCCCGACGCCGCTGGCGGCGACGCGGTTGATCCCGCCGGATTCGCTGATGGCGCCCGTGGAGGAGGTCGTCTTCCGCGGCCACATCGCGATGAGTCCCCTGCAGGCGAAGTACGGCGCGACCGTGGATCGCGACAGCGCGCACGAGCGCATCACGGCGCGGATCGCCGCCGCGCGCCAGGCCGCCATCGCCGCGACCCAGGAGGCGGCCGTGCGCGCCGGCGTGGACCCGACGACCGCGGCCGGGATGAACTCGATGACCCCGGCCCAGGTCGAGCGCGAGCTCAAGCGCCAGCAGAAGGAGATCGAGGCGGCGCAGGCCCGTGCCGAGCGCGAGGCGGAGCGACAGCGCCGGGCCGAGGAGAAGGCCGCGATCGCCGCGGCGAAGGCCCGTCAGAGGTCGATCGACACGCGCCGTGCGGACCGGCGGCAAGGTCGTGACCTCGCGCCTGGGACAGGACATCGTCCGTGGCATCTTCGGGACGCTCTTCGGCGGCGGGAAGTCGCGCTGAGCCGCTGGGCCGACCCGGACTGGCGCGCCGCCACGCTCGATTGGGCCACCGCGCAGCTCTCGCTCCTCGGGTGGAGCGTGACCGGGGAGATCACCCAGCCGCACATCCGGCCGTGGTCCACGGCGTTCCGCATCCCGACCGACATGGGCGTGGCCTGGTGCAAGGCCAGCGGTCCGGGGCCGGCGTATGAGGGGCCGCTGCTGGCCGCGTTCGACCGGTGGGGGGTGCGCGGCGCGCTCCTCCCGCTCGCGACGGACCCCGGACGGGCCCTGATCCTCACGCCGGATGGCGGCCCGACGATGCGCGACACCCGACCGGATGGGAACGGCGACCACGACCTCGCGGCCTGGGCCCGCATCCTGCGTGGGTACGCCCACCTGCAGCGATCGATGGAGGGTCGAGCGGCGGAACTCGTCGCGATGGGCGTGCCCGACATGCGGCCCGAGCACCTCGTCGCGGTCGTCGAAGGCTTCGTGGCGGACGATGCCATCTGGGCGCGGGCGGACGCCGAGGATCGGGACGCTGCCCGTGCCGCCCGCCGACGCCTGCCCGGATCTGTTGCCGGTCATCGCGGGCCTGGTCGACGAGTTGGCGGCGATCGGGGTCGCGGCCACGATCCAGCACGACGACCTGCATGGCGGCAACATCCTCGTGGGGCCGGCGGGCGACCGCGTGTTCGACTGGGGCGACGCGTCGGTGGCGCACCCGTTCACGACGCTGACCACGACCCTCAACTCGATCGAGTACCGGACCGGTCTGGACCAGCACGGCCCCGAGCTGCGTCGACTCCGCGACGCCTACCTGGAGGCGTGGACCGATGTCGCGCCACTCGACGCCGCTGGTCGCCGCCGAGGGACGATCGCGCATCCTGGGTGCGATCAGCCGGGCGGCATCCTGGGAGCGCTCGTTCCGGGGCGTGCCGGCGGACGAGCTCGAGGACCACGGTGGTTCCACGGCGGCCTGGCTCGTGGAGCTCGTCGAGCGACTCGACCGGTGGTCCGCGACGTGACCGAGGTCGGGATGATCATCGGGTTCACGCTTCTGGCCCTTGTCGGCGGCTCGGCGCTTGACGAACTCGCCCCATTCATCGACCCGATCATGGTCCTCATCACCTGCGTCGTGTTCATCCCGGCACCCATCGGGATGGTCCGGACGACCATCGTCGAACTCCTGGAGGGTGAGCCGGATGCCGCGATCCGGGCCCCGATCGATGCCGCGATCGACACGGTCGTGACGACCTACGACCTGGACACACCGCTCGTTCGGGTCACCAAGATCGGACCGAAGGTGTACGTCGAAGTGGAGGGCACCGCCGGGCCTTCGGTGACCATCCGCCAGGAGCACCAGGTGCGCCAGGACCTCCAGGCGCGACTCGATGCGGGGCTGCCGTACGAGGTCTGGCTCAACCTGGAGCTGCGGCCCCGTCCGGACTGACGACCTACTCGATGACGAGGCTCGTCGGCACGTCGTCGGCCACGGGCGGATAGCGCGGTCGAAGGCCCGCGATCGTGTCCGCGAGGATCGTGGCCACCGCCAGGTTGCGAAACCACTTCCGGTTCGCCGGGATGACGTACCAGGGAGCGGCCGCGGTCGAGGTCCGGGTCAGCGCTTCGTCGAACGCGGCCTGGTAGTCGTCCCATCGCTCGCGCTCGGCGAGGTCGCCCATCGAGAACTTCCAGCGCTTCGTGGGGTCGTCGTAGCGGGCCTGGAATCGCTCGCGCTGCTCGTCCCGGTCGATCGACAGGAAGAACTTGACGATCGTGGTCCCGTTGGCCGTGAGGATCCGCTCGAAGTCGTTGATCTGGTCGTAGCGCTTCGACCAGACGGCCTTGGGCACGAGGTCGTGGACCCGGACGACGAGGACGTCCTCGTAGTGGGAGCGGTTGAAGATGCCGATCTCGCCCTTGCGCGGCACGGCCTTGTGGACGCGCCACAGGAAGTCGTGGGCCAGCTCCTCGGAGCTCGGCACCTTGAACGAGGTCACCGGGCAGCCCTGCGGGTTGAAGGCTTCCATCACCTTGTTGATGGTCCCGTCCTTGCCGGCGGCGTCGATGCCCTGGAGGACGACGAGGACCGCGCGCTTCGATTCCGCCCAGAGCCGATCCTGCAGGTCGGCGAGGCGTCCGAGCTGGCGATCCAGTTCGGGGGCTGCGGACTCCTTGTCCCAGCCGTGGCTGGCGGCGGGGTCAAGCCGGGCCAATCGGAGGCGGGAGCCGGGCCTGACGCGGAGCGCGTCGCGCAGATCGATCCGTTGGGCCATGCGATGTCCTCCGAGATCCGACGAGGACCAGCGGCGCGGGTCGGGCGCCGGGGTGGGTCGTATCGATGCGACCGTACCCCATCCGACCACGAGCGCACGAGCGCAGGAGCCCACGCCGATGACCGCACGACCGGCACCAAGCCGCACCCGATCTTCCTCGCCGGCCGCTGGGTGGATTCGCCGGACGTGCTGGAGGTCGCCAACCCGGCGAACCCCGACGCTCCGGCCGGGGCCACGTACAACGCCACGCCCGAGCAGTACGAGGAGGCCGTCGCGGCCGCGGTCGCCGCGTTCGAGGTCACGCGGACGCTCCCGGCGTACGAGCGCGGCCGCATCCTGCGCGACATCAGCACCGGCATCAAGGCGCGACGCGAGGAGCTGGGTCGGCTCATCGCGCTCGAGGCCGGCAAGCCGATCCGGGACGCCCTCGTGGAGGTGGACCGGGCGGTCCTGACCTTCCGTCTCGGCGCCGAGGAGGCCGAACGGATGACCGGCGAGCTCATCCCGCTCGACCTGCTGCCGTCATCGAAGGACCGGGTCGGGATCACGCGCCGGTTCCCGATCGGGCCCATCGCCGCGATCAGCCCGTTCAACTTCCCGCTCAATCTCGCGGCGCACAAGCTCAGCCCGGCCATCGCGACGGGCAACCCGATCGTCCTCAAGCCGCCGTCCAAGGACCCGCTCACGATGCTGACCGTCGGCGAGATCATCGACGCCGCGGGCGTGCCGGCCGGGATGGTCAGCATCCTGCCGATGACCCGTGAGCTCGGCGACCGGATGGTCGCCGACGAGCGGTTCAAGCTGCTGACGTTCACCGGCTCACCGTCCGTCGGCTGGCGGATGAAGGAGCGCGCAGGCAAGAAGAAGGTCGTGCTCGAGCTGGGCGGCAACGCCGGGGTCATCGTGGACCAGAGCGCTGATCTCGACTGGGCGGCGAAGCGCAGCCTGGTCGGCGCGTTCGCCTATGCGGGACAGGTCTGCATCAGCGTCCAGCGGATGTTCATCCACGAGGCCGTGTGGGAGCCGTTCATGGCGAAGTTCCTGGCCGGCGTCGCAGCGCTGACCGTGGGTGACCCGCTCGATCCGGCCACCGACGTCGGGCCGATGGTCGACGCGAACCAGGCGAGCCGGACGCAGCGCTGGGTGGACGAGGCGGTGGCCCTCGGCGGGACCGTCCTCGCGGGCGGCCGGGCCGACGGTACGTTCTTCCCGCCGACCGTCCTCACGAACGTCCCACCGTCCGCCCAGGTCTGCTCCAACGAGGCGTTCGCGCCGCTCGTGGTGGCGTTCAAGTTCGCCGATCTCGACGAGGCCATCGAGCGGGTCAACGACAGCATGTTCGGACTGCAGACCGGCGTCTTCACCAACGACCTCGCGGGGGCCTGGCGGGCGTTCGGGGAACTCGAGGTGGGCGGGGTCATCGTCAACGACATCCCGACCTACCGGATCGACCACATGCCATACGGCGGGGTCAAGGACTCCGGCCTGGGGCGCGAGGGCCTGCGCTGGGCCATGGAGGACATGACCGAGATCCGCATCATGGTCCTCGCCCAGCCCGGCTGACCCGGGACGCGGCTGACCGGACCCGGACAGGGACGAGCGCCCGACCCGGGGGGATCGGACGCTCGTCGGGGTCGCCGGTGGGGGGACCGGCGTTAGTCGAGGTGGACCACGTACAGGCTGTCGACGTAGACGGTGGGTCTGCCGGACGTGCCTACGATCCTGATCTTGATCGTGTGCTTTCCATGCGACAGCGTCTTCGCGAAGACGATCTTCCGCGGGCTCGAGGAGCCACGCAGATCGACGGTCTTCACGTACTTGCCATCGATGAACACCTGGCCCTGACCGTACGACGAACCCTTCGGGCTGACCCAGGCCACGGCGGACCCGGTGAACGTGAACGACACGGAGGCATCGTCGGACGTTGCCCGATGGGCTTTACCGGCGATGTACGACGCACTCGTCCGCGTGCTCCAGGACGGCCCCGACCAGTCCAGGTGTTCCGAGCCGTCATCGATCCGCCAGCCACGCTGTTGCTCGGTGTTCCGCCACGGACCGACCCGACCGTCGTTGTCGACGGCGCGGACCCGGAAGCCGTACTCGGTCGTCGAGCCCAGGGTGAGCCGGTACGACGTCGCGCGGGTACTGGACAGCTTCGCCGCCGTCCACGAGCCACTGTTCTTGCGGATCTGCAGCTCGTAGCGACGGACGCCGTCCGCTGACTCGTCGAGAGCCCACGTCACGACGACCGGGGTGCCGGAGGACGGGACGGAGCTGGTCGTGGACAGCTGGACGGCGGGCTTGGTCACGGTCGGCGGATCGCCGTCGTCACCACCACCACCGCCACCGCCACCGCCACCACCACCGCCACCACCACCGCCGTTGGCGCCAGCGCCCCAGAGCCAGTCGGCAAAGCCGATGCCCCGGCCCAGGGGCTGGTGCTCGGTCGGCAGGAACTTGCCGTAGCGGACGTTGAGGAGCCATGGCGCCTGCGAGCTGGCATTGGATCGATTCCAGCCATCGGCACGGTTCGCCAGGGCGGCGGCACGCTTGAGCGCCGAGTTGGACCAGGTCCATGCGTCGCTGTAGCCCTGGCGGGCGATGATCTGGACCTGGATGGCCAGCGCCGCCACGGCGTCGACCTGGTAGGAGACCCCGTCACCGCCGGGCGGCCAATCGAGGGACCCGCCACGGCTGATGTCCTCGAGGACGGCTCCGTCCACGTTGACGCCGCTCTTGGTGCACGCCCTCGAGACCGGCGTGGCGCTCGACTCGCTGTTGCACGACCAGGACAGGGCCGACGAGTCGAAGTCCCAACCGGCGTAGGCCGACCGGTCGCCGAGGAAGCCGCGCAGGATCCGCGCGGCGATCGCCAGGTCGCCGCTGTCGCCCAGGTAGGCGCTCGCGGCGATCCGGGCGGCACCCGCGTGGGTCCCCCAGTTGTTGGCGGATACCCGGTGCGTCTGGATGAGCGAGTACCAGGTCCCGTGGCCGCCGATGTCCTTGCCGCGGATACCGGAGAGCCAGCTTCGGAACGTCGAGTCCTGCGAGCCGGAGAGCGCGGCGAAGTCGGCGGCGAGGACGTAGGCCGGCAGCTGTCGACCCAGGCTCGAGCACCGCGTTGCCGCAGCCGGTCGTCCTGCGTCTGCGATGGCCGCCATGACCCCGTTGCGGGCCTTCGTCGCGTACGACGAGTGACCCGGTCCGGGCATAGACGAGCGCGGCCGCGAGGGTCTTGAGGTGGTGGTCATTGTCCTGATCGCACAGGTCGGGCGAGCCCAGGCTGCCGTCGGCCTCCTCCTTCATGGCGGACCACGCCGTGCCGGACGTGGGCAGCGCAAGGAGCGACGAGCGGGACATCAGGAGGTAGTCATCGGCGGCGGCCGCCGGAGGCGTCAGACCGCCAGTGGCGGTGACGAGCGAGAGGGTGACGGCGATCGCAAGCGCGGTGACCCAGTGGCGGGGCACGGGCGATCGGTCGTGGTGATTCCCTCGGGTGATCGACTGGAGGGTCGTGCGGATGGTCGGCTCCTTCGAGCCGGACGCCCACTGGGCGCCGTTACTGACCCACGACATGGGTCTCCTTCCTACCTGGACGCCGCCATGCGTTGGGGGAGCGGCGAACGATATTGGTGTGCTCCGTCCCGTGTCTGACGGGGGCGCCTTGGACGGAGCTGGATCCCGCGGGTGGCCGCGACGGGGACCTTCCCCGATCCCCCGATCGGCGTAGTTTGCCCCAGATCAACAGAATGTGTTCGGAGTACGTTGGTCCCGCACGGTCGCGGCACTTATGCCCCCTGTAGCGTCCCGCGTCGCGCGACGGCGCAGGTGCTCCATGCGTCGCGTGACGCATCCTTCCGCCGATGGACGGGACACTCACGCCGACGCAGCTCGAGCTCCAGGCCCGCGCCCGGACCTTCGTCGTGGATGTGCTGCAACCGCGCGAACTCGAGTTCGAGCGCGCGAACGGGCGCGTGCCGAGCGACTGGGGCGACGATATCCGCCGGGCCGCGATCGAGGCTCGCCTGCAGGGCGGCTCCTTCCCGCTCGAGATGGGTGGGCAGGGATGGTCGGCCATCGAGCAGGTCCTCGTCCATGAGCAACTCGGCCAGGCGACGGGCGGCCTGTGGTCGTACGTGCCGGGCGCCTACAACGCGCTCATCCACTGCACGCCGGAGCAGCGGACGCGCTACCTGGCTCCGTCACTCCGGGGCGAGCGGTCCGGCTCATATGCGATCACGGAGGACGGGGCGGGCTCGGACGCTCGCGCGATGCAGGCGACCGCGGTCCGCGATCACGCGACGGGCGACTACGTGCTCAACGGCGAGAAGTGGTTCGTGACCGGTCCGGATGACACCGATTTCATGATCTTCCACTGCCTGGTGATCGAAGGGGATGAGCGGCTCCCGACCCTGTTCCTCGTCGACTACGACGTCCCGGGCCTCGTCCTCAAGCACGATCCCGACTACACGCACACCTTCGCGGACCGACACCCGCAGTTCGTCCTCACCGATGTCCGCGTGCCGGCGTCGGCGATGCTCGGCGGGCTCGGCGAAGCCGACGCGCTGACGAATGAGTGGTTCGTCGAGGAGCGGATCCACATCGGCGCGCGCTGTGCCGGGGCGATGGAGCGTCTCCTCGGGCTGGCCGTCGCCTGGGCGACAGAGCGCATCCAGTTCGGCGAGCGGATCTACGACTTCCAGGGTGTCTCCTTCCCCCTGGCCGATTCCGCCGCCGATGCCTCCGCCGCTCGCCTGCTGACGCGGGAAGCGGCCTGGCTCGCGGACACGGGCGCGGACCCGAAGGTGGTCCACGCCAAGGCCTCGCTCGCCAAGCTGTTCGCCTCGGAGGCGGCCTTCCGGTGCGCCGACCGTGTCGTCCAGGTATTCGGTGGCCGCGGGTACATGCGCGAGTTCGCCGCCGAGCGGTATCTCCGAGAGCTGCGTGTGGATCGGATCTGGGAAGGCACCTCCGAGATCCAGCGGGTCATCATCGCCCGGGCCCTGGAGAAGCGCGGCGTCGGACGCGTCGTCGGATGACCGAGGTCGCCGCCGCCCGTCCGGACGCACCGGGCGCTGGTCCGGCATCGACGCCGACGATCGACCTGCGACCCCTCTTCGCGCCGAGATCGATCGCCGTCGTCGGGGCCTCGCCGCGAAGCTGGATCGCCGAGACCGTGCGGGACAACCTGCGCGTCATGGGCAGCGCCACCCGCTGCCACTTCGTCAATCCGAAGTACGACGAGCTCCACGACCAGCCGTGCTACCCGAGCCTGGACGCCCTGCCCGAGATCCCGGACATCGCGCTCGTCGCGCTCAACCCCTTGCGCGCCGCGACCGTGACGCGCGACGCGGCCGCGGCAGGCGTTCCTGCCATCATCATCCCGGGTGGCGGGGTCGTCGAGGGCGGCGCCGCGGCCGCGGCGATGCAGGACGAGGTCGGCGCCATCGCCCGGGAGCACGGGCTCGCGCTCGTGGGGCCCAACTGCATGGGCGTCGTGGACTTCACCGCGAACTCGGCCGCGTACATCGGCGATGTCTCGCCGTTCCTGCCGCGCGGCGGGGTCGCCGGGATCGCCCAGTCGGGTTCGGTGACGGATGCGTTCATCCACTCCGGTGCGCGTGTCGGGTTCTCGCGGATCATCAGCTGCGGGTCCGAGGTCGTCCTCGACGTCTGCGATTACCTCGCGTACTGCCTGGACGATCCCGAGACGTCGTCGGTCATCCTGTTCGTCGAGGGGTTCAAGCGACCGGAGCGCTTCCTCGCCCTGGCGGACCGGGCGCTCGCGCTCGGCAAGCCCATCATGGCCGTGAAGGTGGGTCGAAGCGACCAGGCCCAGGCGGCGGCGATCGCTCACTCGGGGAGCATGGCCGGCGAGGCACGCGTCACCGATGCCGCGCTCGATGCGGCCGGCGTCATCCGCTGCGGCGACCTCGATGAGCTGCTCGAGACCGCCGAGCTGGTCGAGGGCACGCGCCGGACGGGCCGGAGCGTCGGGCGCGGCCGGACGGGTGTCGTGACCGTGTCGACCGGTGAGGCATCCCTGATCGCCGATCTGGCCCCCCGGACGGGTATCGATCTGCCGCCGATCCCCGAGCCTGCCCGGGCCGCGATCCTCGATGCCCTGCCCACCATGGGCTACATCGGCAACCCGCTCGATCCCTGGGGCGCCGCAGATCCGGCCGCCGCCTATGGTGCGTGCTTCGAGGCGATGGCGGCCTCCGGGGCGTACGACGTCCTCGTCCTCGTCCACGACTTTCCGTACCAGTCGATGCCGGCCGAAGTCGCCACGGCGAACGATGTCACCATGCCGTTGCTCGCAGCGACCCGCGACCGACCCCACATCCTGCCGGTCTATGTCTCGCTGACCTCCGGCGACCACCCGCCCGAGACCAAGGCGGTCCTCGATGAGCACGGGGCAGGCGCGCCGCTCCTGCGGGGTGCGGTCGAAGCGTTCGGTGCGATCGCGGCACTGACCCGCTGGGAGCGCCGCCGGGACCGACGACTCGCGACGGGTCCGTGGCGGCCCGGATGGCCCGACCTGGCCGCCGATCGCACGGACTATGGGCGCGATCCGGTCGCCGGGCCGACGGCCGTCGTCGAACGCCACTCCCTCGTGCGCGGGCCTTCCCGGAACGCGAGAGCCTCGAGCTGCTGCGCCAGGCTGGACTCGCCGTCACGGCCGCGATCGCCGTCCCGGATGCCGATGCGGCGGTGGAAGCCGCGCGACCGCTCGCCGGGCACGCCGTCGCACTGAAGCTCGATGTCGTCGGCGTGGCCCACAAGAGCGACCTGGGTCTCGTCCGCCTCGACCTCGTCGGCGATGACGCCGATCCGCCAGGCGGCGACGGCGCTGCTGGACGCCGGGCGTCGCCACGGGCTCGACAGCCGTGGACTCGTGGTCCAGCCCATGGCGGACCCCGGGCTGGAGCTGATCGTGGGGATGCACCGTGACCCACTCTTCGGACCAGCGGTGATGGTCGGTCTGGGTGGCGTCTTCGCCGAGGTGCTCGACGACGTCGCGATCCGGCTGGCTCCGCTTCGGCACGACGATGCCCGCGACATGCTGGACGACCTGCGCGGTCGCCGGCTCCTCGACGGCATGCGCGGCCGTTCCGCCGTGGATCGGGATGCGGTCGCCGAGCTGCTCGTCGCCCTGGGCGACCTCGCGGTCCGCCGGCCGGACATCATCGAGGTGGACATGAACCCGGTCATCGCGACCCCGTCCTCGGCGTTGGCCGTGGACGCGCTGGTCGTCGTCGAAGCCGAGGAGCGTGCCTGAGTCACGGCGCAGGGTCGCGCCGTGGGAGGATCAGCTGGTCTGACCGCGCTCGATCGTGGCGGTTGCGGCCGCGCTCGCCGTCGCGCGCCTCGCGGACCGGTTGCGGATGCGCTGGACGACGGCGACCGAGACCGCGAGGATCGCGACGCCGACCACGGCCAGGATGACCGCCTCCGTGCGCGAGAGGCCGAGCGGGACCGGCAGCGGATATCGATCGGAGTCCGTCCGGACCCAGGTGTCGGCGACGAAGGCCACGCCGGACATCGCCACCAGCAAGGCCGTCTTCCGGCGCTCACCCGACAGGCTGACCACGGCGATCGGTACCAGCACGTACCACGCCCATCCGAGCGGGGCGAGCGGGATGCTGGCCAGGCCAACGAGCGCCCATCCCTGGAGCGTGCCTTCGACCTCGCCTCGGGCATGGAAGCCACCCCACAGGACGGCCAGCACGGCGAGTCCGAGGAACAGGTACCGAAGGGACGGCGGATAGGTTCCGCCGACACTGGAACCGAACCCCAGGTGTTCCATCACTCGCGTCACTCCGCCGTCGAACGGCAGGTAGACGAGGATCGTGATCCCCACCGCGATGAGCCCGGTGACCACCACCTGGCGCCACCGTCGTGCCACGAGGTCGCCGAGGACACTCACGGCGAGCATCGGCAGGGTCAGCAGCTTGACCAGGACGGAGAGCGTCAGCGCCGCCATCGCGGCCGAGTAGCGGCCGTACACGAGGAGCACGGCGCCCAGGAGCGCAAAGCTCACCATGAGCGTGTCGAACCGGAACGCGCCGTGCATCGCGACGATCGGACTCCACGCGAACAGGACGAGCCCCGTCACGCAGATGCTCCGGTCGCCAGCGCGCCAGGACGGCGGCGATCAGCCCGATGTTCAGGAACGTCAGGGCGAGGAACAGGAAACGCCCGACGAGCACCATCTCGGCCGGGCCGAGACCAGCAGTGAGGGCGGCGGCGCCCACGGCCCCAGCGATCCACACGGGGGGCTTCGCCTCCGTGTCGCTGGTGTAGTTCCCGCTTGCGTACGGCCGGAGCGGGTCATCGGGGAAGGCGTCGGGCGGCACGACATACGGGCTTTCCCCGTACACCGCCGCCACGCGGCCCGACAGCAGGTAGTCCACGATGTCGCTCGACTGGGTGGGCAAGGCGACGGCCGATACGACGAGGATGAACGCTGCCGGGACGAGCACGGCTGCGAGCGACCGGCGGGTGGCCGCGCGTCGCCACGTCAGGATGACCGCCAGGGCGTACGCCCCGACCGAAAGCGCACCGAAGGCGAGGACACCGACCGCGATGGTCGCGGGGTCCGTCGGCACTGGCCAGGGCAGGCCCGCGAGCCAGGTCCAGAGGGCCGAGACGTCCGTCAGCCCGGCGCTCGGCCGGTCGATCCGGTTCGGGGTCAGCGGCAGGACGAACGCGTAGAACAGGGTCGCGACGAAGAGCATCGCGCCGAGGCCGACGATCGCCACGAGCGTCCAGCGATCCCATGGCCGGGTCGGTTCGAGGGGCGCGCGGACGGCGGGGGACACCGAGCCGATCGCCGACTCCTGTCCCGCGATGTCGAGCGACGTCACGCGACGAATCGGAGGAGCGCCTCGAGGCAGGATCGCGACGCGGATCCGTCACCATACGGGCTGGGGGTGATGGACAACTGGTCGCGCAGGGCGCTGCCCCCGTCGATCCAGGTTCGAGCGGCGATCCCGATCTCGGCGCCGGCCGGGACGAGGGAGGCGAAGGTCCCCATGACCTCGGGACGCTCCGTGGAGCGCCGGACGACGACCACGGGGCGCTTCAGGACGCTGGCTTCCTCCTGGACGCCACCCGAGTCGGAGATCATCACGGCGCTCTCCGCCGCGAGACTCAGGAAGTCCGTGTAGCTGAGCGGGTCGACGACCCGAACGCCCTCGAGCAGCGACTGCAGGCCGAACTCGGCGATCCGGGCGCCGGTTCGAAGGTGGAGCGGCAGGACCACCGGGAGGGGCAGCTCGCGGAGCTCGCTCAGGATGGTCCGGAGCTGCTCCGGGTCATCGACGTTCTCGGGTCGATGGAACGTCGCGAGGACGAACTCCGCCGGGCGCAGGTCCATCCGGGCCAGCAGCTCGGCGCGGGCATCGGCGCCCGGGAGCATCCGCTGCAGCGCCTCGACGACGGTATTGCCGGTCACGACGACACGCGAGCCATCGATCCCCTCGGCCGCGAGGTTGGCGCGGCTCGTCTCGGTCGGGGCACAGCACAGGTCCGACAGGTGGTCGACGAGGGTCCGGTTGTGCTCCTCGGGCATCGCGCGGTCGTAGCTCCGCAGGCCCGCTTCGATGTGGATGAGGGTGATGTGCCGCGCATTGGCCGCCAGGGCGCCGGCGAGGGTCGCGTTGGTGTCGCCCTGGACGACGACGGCAAGCGGGCGGTCCGCGGCGAAGTGCCGGTCGAGTCGACTTACGGCCTCGCCGATCTGCTCGCCCCGCGGCGTCCCCCCGACCATCAGGCTCAGCTCGGGTGTCTGCAGACCGAACTCGCGCAGGAACGCGGGACCAAGCAGATCATCGTAGTGCTGGCCCGTGTAGAGCACCCGCGCGGCCGGGCCGAGCAGCGTCAACAGGCCCGCCAGCTTGATGATCTCCGGCCGGGTCCCGAGGACCACGGCGATACTCCGCGGCGGCAAGGCCGCGGGTGTCGCGATGGTGCGGTCCCTGAGGTGACCTGGGTCCATCCAGACAGAACGGAGCCCGGCCCCGACCTCGACGCCGTCGTCGGGCTGGACCGCACTCGCACCTACGCCCCCATGCATATCGATCGCCCCTCTCACGATCGGTCGCGAAAAGTCGCTGGGATGATGAATCGAGAAGATGATGGCTGCGCGCCCGATCGTGTGAGGAATCTATCCGGTCGCGGCGGGTCCCGCACCCTCGCAGTACCTTTGGCGGTGCAGCCACGCACCGGGTCGCGCACCACTCGACGCTGCCATACTCGCCCCGTGATCGAAGAACCGGTGCTCCTGCGCGCCGAGACGCCGTGGGGGGTCCGCTTGACCCTCAATCGTCCGGCGAAGCTCAATGCCATCGACCACCACTTGCGCGAGGCGCTGACCGCCGCCATCGCCGACGCCAGCGCAGACGACCGCGTCCGGGTCATCGCCATCGCCGGGGCGGGGCGGGCCTTCTGTTCCGGGTACGACCTGTCGGAAGGCCAGCCTGGCGACACCTGGGGGTGGCGCCGCGTCCTCGCCGAGGACGTCGATGCCACCCTGGCGATCTGGCGCTGTCCGAAGCCGGTGGTCGCGCAGGTCCACGGGTATGCGCTGGCGGGCGGCCTCGAGATGGCGATGGCTTGTGATCTCATCGTCGCCGCGGAGGGTTCCCAGCTGGGCGAACCCGAGATCCGGTTCGGGTCCGCCCCGGTGACGCTCCTGATGCCGTATCTCATCGGCCAGAAGGTGACCCGAGAGTTGCTCCTCACCGGCGACCTCATCGACGCCGCGCGGGCTGAGCGCATCGGCCTCGTCAATCGCGTCGTCGCCCTCGACCGGCTCGAAGCCGAGGTGGATGCCCTGGCCGATCGGCTCGCGCGAGTGCCGGACGATGTCATGGCGCCGACCAAGGCGATGCTGAACCGGGCCATGGAGACCGCCGGATTCCTTGCGGCGGTGGAGGCCGGCCTGGACCTGCAGTCGATCATCAACATGAGCGAGACGTCGCGGGCGTTCGACGCGGTCGTCCGAAGCGACGGACTCAAGGCCGCCCTGGCCTGGCGCGACCGTCGCTACGACGAGCGTCTCTCCGACAGCGGCAGGACGGCCGACTGACCCTCCCCGGCGATGGTCGCGTGACCGCACGTCGCAACCCCGCGCCCCCAAGGTACCGGTCCGGGCGCCCCGAGGGGCCTATGGCGGCATACGTCATCGGTCTGGTTGCATGGCGTCAACGCCGCGGGATGTCGCGGCCCTGACGCACATCTCGAGGGACCATCGCCGACATGACCGAGACACTGACCGCTGACACGAACCCCACCACCGCGCGCTCCGTCGGCCCACGGCCACCTCGGCGGCGCGGGTTGCTCGCGCTACTCCTCGGCCTCACGACGGTCAGCCTGGGCGCCGGCATGTTCTCGCTCGCGGTCTTCACCGACAGCGCCGCATCAAGCGGGACGTTCGCATCGGGCACGATCGACATCACGTCCACCCCGACCGTCGCGTTCACCGTGACCAGCATGGTGCCCGGCGATACGGACACCCAGGCGCTCACGATCGCCAACGCGGGGACGGCAGCGCTGCGGTACGCGCTCTCGAGCCTTGCCACGAACACCCTGGGTGACACGCTCACCCTCACGATCCGGACCCAGGGGACGAGCTGCGCCGCCTTCGACGGCACGGTCGTCCTCGCGGCGACCGCGCTCGACGGGGCCGCCGTCGGGAGTCCCACCCAAGGCGCCCAGGCCGGCGATCGGGATCTCGCAGCCGCGGCGAGCGAGGTCCTGTGCTTCCGGGTGAGCCTGCCGCTCGCGACGGGCAACACCCTCCAGGGCCAGAGCTCCTCGGTCACGTTCACGTTCGACGCCGAGCAGTCTGCCAACAACCCGTAAGTCGCTTCATGGCTGCACCCCCGGGCCGCGACCATCGTGGTCGTGGCCCGGGTCAACGATCCCGGGGGGTCGGCAGGAGATCCATGCGATCGGTTCGCCGCCCGACCCAGTCTTCTCCGCTCCGTGGCCTCCGCCTGCTCATCGATCTTGCCGTCCTTGCCGTCGTGGTCGTCGGCCTGGGCGGTGTCGCGCTGGGGCGCGGGCTGCCCCTGATCGGCCATCCCGTGTTCGTCGTCGCCGGACCATCCATGGAGCCGGCGATCGACGTTGGCGCGGCGGTGGTCCTCGAGACCGTGGCGCCCGATGCTCTCCGGGTGGGAGATGTCGTGAGTCTCCGTAGTGGACCCGCGCGGGCCGTCTTCACGCATCGGATCGTGCGCATCGCCGAGCGGGACGGAACGGTCTGGCTCGAGACCAGGGGCGACGCGAACGCGAAGCCGGATCCGTCGCTCACGCCGGCAGCCGACGTGATCGGTCGGGTCGTGGTGGCGTTGCCCATCGCCGGGTATGCGCTGACCGTCCTTACGGCGCCATCCGGCGTCGTCTTCGTCCTCTCGACCGGCATCTTGCTGCTCCTTGCCGGGTGGCTGCTCGAGTCGATCGCTCGTGACCGGAGGGATCGGGCGGGAGCCGTGACATCGGCGCCGACGATGGCCTCCGTCCGCTCGCCGTCACGGGGGATGCGCCGAGCATGAGGGCTCGGCGTTCGTTCCCGGCGCTTGCGCTTGCGCTTGCGCTTGCCGGGGCCCTGCTGGCGCTCGTCGCACTCGGACCGGCGTCGACCTCGTTGGCGCGATTCACCGATGCCGCGACGTCCACCGCTGCACTCGGCTCGGATACGCTGGCGCCACCCACCGCGCTGAGCGCCCTGGGCGGGACGTCCGTCACTCTCGCCTGGACGCCGACCACGGATACCTATGCGACGGGATACGACCTCCGTCGTGCGACAGCCATCGGGGGACCGTACGCGTCGGTGGGCTCGGTGACGCCCGGTTCGGCGTCGTCGACCACGGACAGTCCCGGGTCTGGCACCTGGCACTACGTGCTTCGCTCGACGTACCAGGGTTGGGCCAGCGTGGACAGCGGATCGGCGTCAGCCACGGTGGCGATCCCGGCATCGACGGCCTACGCCGCGTGTACCACGACCGCAGCCGATACCAGCGGTGCCGGAGACAACAACGGGTACCAGACGAATCCGGCCCGAGCCTGCGTGGACGATTCGCTGGACGCCACGGACGGGAACAGCGGCACCGGCGGAACGCAATCGTGCGGCTCCGGGGCCACGCCGGCCAGCACGAAGGACCGCCATCGGTTCTGGGGCTTCGCGACGGGCGTGCCGGGCGCCGTCAGCTCGATCGACGGTATCCGGATCCGCGCGGACCTGGGGATGAACAACGCCGGCGGAACCACCAACGTGTGCGCCCAGCTGTCGTGGAACGCCGGAGCCACGTGGACGACGATGCAGGCGGTGGCGCTCACGGCGACGGGCGAGACGACCTTCGTCTTCGGCGGTACCAGCGACACATGGGGTCGCACCTGGACGGTGAGCCAGCTATCGACGGCGAACTTCCGTGTCCGCCTGATCGATGCGTCCACGCAGACGAACAAGCGGTTCGACCTGGACTACCTCGCGGTCAGCGTCACCTACACCCCGTAGGCGACGCAAGGAGGCCGCACGGCCGGACCGCCTCCGGGCTCCTCGCCAGATCCACCGTAGACTGCACCGACCATGTCGGTGAACGTCCCTGATCCTCGGCGCCACCCGCCCCGGACGAGCCGCCGGCCGGCGTCCCGGCGCGCCGACGGCAGCGCCGATGGCTCGCTGCGACCTCCATCGCGGTCATCGTGGTCGGTGCGCTGCTCATCTCTGGCGCGCTTCCTTTCGATCGCTCGGGCACCGGGGACCCGACCGGCGCGCCGGGCACGGAACGACCGTCGCCGTCCGGGACCGCGTCGCCATCCGGGACCGCCGCGCCGACCGCCTCGCCGACGGCCTCCGCGGACGCGACCGCGTACGCCGGCCCCGACCGCGTCGCCGGGCCCGCAGGATCCGACCGACTACCTGCTGATGAGCCGCGCCGACCTGGCGGCCCTGCCGACGGATGGGCGCGGCCTGGGACGCCATGCTCGCGATCGCCGACGAATCGCCGGGCGAGCCGGACCTGTCCGACCAGGACGAGCGCCACGGCGTGAACACGCTCGCGGCGGCTCTCGTGTTCGCCCGGACCGGCGAGGCTCGGTATCGCGAACACGCACGGTCCGCGATCATGGACGCGATCGGGACGGAACGGGTCGGCGCCGACAACTCGATCCTCGCCCTGGGTCGCCAGCTCGGCGCCTACGTCCTGGCGGCGGACTTCATCGACCTCGATGGGACAGACGACGAGCGCTTCCGGCGTTGGCTCGCGGGACATCCGGACGGACGAGCTCGGGTGGCCATGGGCGGTGGCGATCGCTGTCGGACACCCACGAGGACTCCGCCAACAACTGGGGTGCGTTCGCCGGAGCTTCGCGCATCGCCGCCAGCCTGTACCTCGACGATACATCCGATGTCGAACGCGGCGGCGCGGGTCCTTCGAGGGTTCCTCGGTGACCGAGGGGCGTGGGCGCGATTCCAGCCGGTCGAGGACAGCGCGGACTGGGCGTGCGATGCCCGCCGGTACACCCCCATCAACCCGCCGTGTGCCCGCGACGGGATCGACCTGGACGGCGCGATCGTGCGCGACATCAGCCGCGGCGGGAACCTCGATTGGCCGCCGGGCGAGGCCGGCATCCGCTACACGCTCGAGGCGCTCCAGGGGCTGGTCCTCCAGACCGAGCTGCTGTACCAGAACGGCCACGAGGACGCATGGGACTGGTCGGACGCGGCACTTCGACGGGCCGCGGCGTTCGTCTCGGCCTCGGGCGCGGCCGGCGGCGACAGCTGGAACGGGACCGAACCGAACCGGCACGTCCCATGGATCCTGAACGCACGCTACGACCTGGACCTGCCGACGCGACCGGCCGGGATCGGTCGCGTCTTCGGATACACCGACTGGCTGTACGGGTCCTGACGGGCGGCCCAGGGCCCCGGGGTGGTGCATCGGCGCGCCACTCGCCGACCCGATCTCGACGGGCCGCTAGTCCCTTGCGGTACCTATAGCCCCGGCCGCGGACCAGTCCGGTGCGGTCCGGGGACCTTGGCTCGGCGCACTCGGGCACCACGGCGAAGCAGCCGAGTGGTGCGCCGCCGCACGCCGGGTGACCATCGTGGGGATTGCGCCGGCCGCCGAGCCCGGGCAAGGTTCGGGGACCTCGCACCGGCCGTCCATGAGGTGGGGCATGGACCACGCCGACCGACAGAGCCGACGTCGCGGCGCGAGGACCTGGTGCCAGACCCGATCGGACGATCGGCGCACGCGCACCCCCGACAGGCCGACGCACAGCGAACCGAAATAGCACACCCGTCGTGAGGCGGGGCCGCAAAGCCACGGGCCTGACCCCAGGTAGCCGGGTTGCCGACGTCGCATCGCTCGCGAGCTTGATCGTTCGCAGAACCCGCGGTGCCGTCCGACGTGCCCTGCTGCGCCATCGCCGCAAGGGAGGCACGATCGATCGTGAGAAACATCCGCATCGCCGACCGCAAGGACTGGGTCTTCGAGGCTCCGCCTCCCCGTCCGCCAGCCAGGGCGCCTCGATCGCGCACTCGCGACTGGCTCGCGACACTGCCGATCATCCTGCTCGTTCCGGTGCTTATCGTCCCCTTCACGGCGACGATGGCCGGGTCGCCCCGCCTGCGGGCCAGCGACGACACGGTCGAGCCGGGGGAGCGCGTCCGGATCCGGGGGAACGCCTTCAACCGCGACGAACGCGGACGACTGTTCGTGGCCCTGGATGGCAAGCCGATCGGCGATGCACTGGATTCCTATCAGGCATCCCGCAAGGGAGAGTTCTCGATCAGGGTCCGGATCCCACGATCGCTCGAGGCTGGTGAGTACGACGTCATCGCGATGACACGAGGTTCGCGCGTCCGCGCGACCGTGACCGTCGAGGTCGTCGTCGATGACGACGAAGTCGAGTCCACGGAGGCGACGCCACCGCCGGCCGATCCGACGACGCTGCCCGAGCCGACCGCCACCGCCACGCCAACGGCCACGGCCACGGCAAGTGCCAGTGCGACACCGACCCCCACCGCCTCGCCCACGGCGACCGCCACCGCGTCGCCCACGGCCACGGCCACGGCCGCCCCGACCGCGACGGCGACCGCCCAGGCGACCCTGGCTCCCGTTCCGACCGCGACGGCTACGCCAACGGCGACCGCCACCGCGACCCCGAGCGCCACGGCCACGGCGACCGCTCCACCACCGCCCCCATCGGGTCCGCCCGCTTCCAGCGGCCCCGGGATCCTCATGTCCGCCGCCGATGTCGACCGACTGCCGATGTCCGGCAGTGCCTGGGCGGCCCTCAAGTCGCGGGCCGACGGGAGCGTCGGGTCGCCGGACATCTCAAACCAGGACGAAGGCGCGGACATGACGGTCCTTGCCAAGGCACTCGTCTGGGCGAGGACCGACGGCGTCTCCTACCGGGCGGCCGCCCTGGCCGGGATCAAGGCCGCGGTCGGAACCGAGGCCGGCGGTCGGACTCTGGCGCTCGGGCGCAACCTGCCCGGGTACGTGATCGCCGCTGACCTCATCTCCCTGTCCACCCTGGATCCGTCCTTCGACCAGGGGACGTTCCGGCCGTGGTTGCGGTCCCTGCTCAGCAAGGACCTCGACGGCATGACGCTGCGCGAGACCCACGAGAACCGGCCCGAACAACTGGGGCACCCACGCGGGGGCAGCGCGAGCAGCGATCGCGGCCTATCTCGGCGACACCGCCGAATTGGCCCGGACGGCCACGGTCTTCCGTGGCTGGCTCGGCGATCGGTCGGCCTACGCCGGGTTCTCCTATGGGGATGTCTCCTGGCAGTGCGACCCGGCGAAGCCCGTCGGCGTGAACCCGTCCGGATGCACCCGCAACGGCATCGTCATCGACGGCGCGTTGCCGGACGACATGCGACGCGGTGGTGGCCTGCAGTGGCCGCCGGCGCCGACCGGGTATGCGTGGGAGGCGATGCAGGGCGCCGTCCTGCAGGCGGAACTCCTGCGACGCGCCGGGTATGCGGCCTGGGATTGGTCAGACAAGGCCATGCTCCGGGCGACCCGGTTCCTGTTCGACCGCGCCGGCTGGGATGCCGACGGCGACGATGAGTGGCAGCCGTGGCTCCTCGATCGCCGATACGCGACGTCGTATCGGGGAGCAGCGCCGACGAGCCCCGGCAAGAACTTCGGCTACACCGACTGGCTGTACGGATCGTGACCGTCTGACTCCGGCGTCTCGGTGGCCGTCGCTTCACGGATCGTGATGATGGCGGCCGCCGAGGCGACCGCGAGTATGAGCCAGAAGAAGCGCGCAAATGAGAGGTGCGAGGAACATCCCGGTCACGTAGTAGGTCATGAGCGAGAGGCCGAACGGCGTCGTGAGTCGCTCGAGGTCCGGTCGGTGTTCAGGCTGAGGCGGCGCGCCTTGAAGATCATCTGGAAGGCGAGGAGCCCGATGATGAGGAAGATCCCGAGGCCGATGATGCCGAGCTCCGCCCCGAGGCCGAGGTACAGGTTGTGGGACTCGCGGGTCGCCCCTTCGAGGACCCGCAGGCCGACCTCCGACGCGTACTCCTCGTAGTAGATGGGAACAAGCCCCGGTCCGACGCCGATCAGCGGGTGGTCGACCATCAGTGAGGCCGGCCGCGAGGACCTCCGTCGTCCGGCTCAGGATCGCGCCGCCGACCTGGCTCCGACTCGCGTCCGGGTCGAAGAGCGCCGCGACCTCGAGGATGGACGGATCGCGCGTTGCACGTATTGCGGGAACGCCGCAGGACGCAGGACGAAGGCGAGCACCGATCAACGCGAGGTGGCGCCATCGGACCATCCGGAGGACCGCCAGGGCGATCAGGAGCAGCACCAACCCGACGGCCGCGCCGCGCGAGAACGTCAGGACGGTCCCGAGGGTGATGATCGTCGTCATCACCCCGGCGTCGCTCGCAGCGAGGTCGTCCGTTCCGCGATCGCCCGGTCGATCCCCAGCGGGACGAGCATCAGCATGACTTGGGCGAACCGGTTCAATTCGCCGATGGATCCCGCGAGTCGGACCTGCTCGACCTCCCCGGTGAGCGTGGACTACGCCGGTCCTGAACGCTGCGTTCGATGCTCTGCGCGAACCCGAGGTAGTTGCTGTCGTAGTTGTTGGTGAGGTCCTGATGGATCGACGGGATGCTCACGAGCGCCCCGGCCGCCAGTAGCACCCACGTCGCCTGGCGGACCATCTCCGGAGGTCCGGATCGACGTTGACCAGCAGGAAGTACAGGCCGACGCCTTCGATCGCGTAGATCGACGATCGCGTCCCAGGCTCGGACGAGGTCGGTCGAGAAGAGGGCCGACACGAGGTGGATGACCAGCAGCACGATCATCCACCCGAGCATCGGCGGGGCGATTCACGGGGAGGCGTCGGACGATGAGGTCGCGCGCGAGCGGCGCCAGCGAGGCAGCAGCGCGGACGGCGGCGCCGGCGAAGAGCGGCAGGCGATCGGAACCGAACGGCGATCACGGCGGCGTTGGTGTAGAGGATGAACAGCGTGGTCAGCGTCGGCGAGATCAGGGACGCAGGATGATCGCGACACCGAGGAACGCGGCGCTGGCGAGGGCGACGGCGATGATCGCCGAGTCCGCCGCGCGACGAGACCCGCGGCGATGCCCCCCAAGTGCAGCCAGGAACGCCATCCCGATCAGGACCTGGTCGTTGCGTCCTGGTCGGCGAGGCCTGCGCCACCCGTTTCGCGGGTGCGTGTCTCCAGCGCGGTCATCGCGTGGTTCCCTGGCGGATTTGCGTCGGTGGTGTATGAGCCACGCACGGCGTCCCAACGGTCGATCCGGCGACCCGTGACGAGGTTGGCGATCGCGTGGAGCGAGGCGATGTTGACGAGACAGAAGAAGGCGGGGAGGGCGAGGATCGGCCGCCGGCCCACCGGCCGGTCTCGCGCCACGACGCAGACCTGCGAGCCCGAGCCCGTAGACCGCCACCTGCCCGAGGACCGCGATGCGATAGGCGATTCGTCCGTGCGCAGGACAGAGTCACACTGGCGATCGCGATCGCCCCGAGCGGGACGACCATGACGCGGCGGAGGACCTTGTGGGTGAGGAGCTGGATGGCATAGAAGCCCGAGCGCCGCGGATCGGGGCACGGACGGAAGGCGGCGGACCCGCGGCAGGCGGGGGGCCAGGATCGGAACTTGGGGCGGGTATCGCGCGGAGCTGGGGCGGGGGGAAGGTCGGAAGGCCGGGGGGGCGGGTCGGAGGACCAGGGGGGGGCCGGCGAGCACCCCCGGGGAGGGGAGGCAGAGGCGGGGGTCGCCCCCGCGGGCAGTGAGGCAAAGAGCGCGCGGGGGCGCACATAGGGGACCGCGGGCCCAGATGAGACTCTCGCCGCAAGAATTTCGGCGTGAGTGGCCCATCGGGCGGGGGTCCCGAGGACCCACTCGCGTCAGGTTGCGGGGGCGTCTTATTCGGGGAGCGGGCGCGGGGGGACATGGGGTCAGGCGCCACACCCGCGAGCGGGATAGGGGAAAAGGGGGGCACGAGGTCGGGGGGGGTAGGGGGCGCACAGGATGGGCGTCCGTGAAGACGAGGAGGTCGCCCGTCGCGTGGCTCACGGCGGCATTGAGCGCCGCAGCCTTGCCCACGCGCGGCAGGTCCAGCACCTCGACGCGCGGGTATCCGTCCGACGCGCCTCGGCAACGGTGTCGTCTGTTGACCCGTCCGAGGCGACCACAATTCGATACTGCTCGACTGGATAATCCTGGCGCAAGAGGTCGGTCACCCGGCCGCCGATCGCCGCCGCCTCGTCGTGTGCGGCGAGGACCACGGTGACGGTCGGCGTCACGTCAGCCGTGCGGACCGGTCGCGGGCGCCAACGTGCACGTAGCACGGCAACGGCGGGAAATCCGACGTAGGTCCACGCCACGAGCGCCGAGGCAAACCAGAACAGGGTCCCTCATGTTCGCGCCGGGTGGGAAATGGGGCGCCCGTGGGCCGGTCTCTCCGGCCTCGCCGGGGCGCCTCGTCCGACGGGTCTGGGTGGCGGTCGGTTCGGTGGTCGGGGGTCGCGTCTCCCATGGGTCCGTCGTGCGAGCGGGCTTGCGATCGGGAAGACCCGGGATCGGCCGGCCGAGGGATCGCTTGCGGTCGGCGAGGACGGCGCCGGCGACGTCGACCCCGACGAGGCGGAGGCTTTCGATCGTGTAGGTGACGTCGTCGCGACGCGACTGGTCGCGGACGGCGACGAGCAGCGCGCTGTCCGCGGCCTGCGCCCAGACCAGCGCGCCGGCCGAGAGGTGGACCGGGCCGGTGCTGACGATGACGATGTCCCCGGCCGGCGAGGCGCTCGAGGATCCGCGTGGCCTGATCCGTGTCCACGGCGTCCGCGTCCCCGGTGCTGCCGCGCGGCAGGATGCGCAGCGTCCTCGAGATCCGGTACAACGCCGAATTCGGAGTCGCTGGACGTGTTGCCGAGCAGCTCCGACAGATCCGGGCCGACCGACGAGCTCGAAGATGTTCGTCACGTGGGCGCTGTTCGGCGTCGCCGTCGATCAGGATGACCTGGCGCCCTCCGCGGGCGACGATCGCCGCGAGGTTCGCGGCCACCTGCGCGGTGTTGACATCCGGACCGGGGCCGACGATGACGACGGATCGGACCGGCTGGTCGGCCATGCGGAACGCGAGCTTCGCCGCGACGAGCCGGTACGCAGCCGCCGCCGCCGAATCGGCGACGCGGTCCACGAGTCCGGCCGCGGCCGTGGGCAGTGACCGCAACGTGTCGAGTTGGCCGAGGAACGGCAGGTTCGTGAGGCGCGTGAGGTCTTCCTTGGTGCGTACCGTCGCGCTGAGGTACTCGACGAGCATGACCAGGACCATCGCGCCGATCAGCGCGGCCATCGCCGCCATGCCGACGATGAGGGAGACCTGGGGAGCGATGGGGGCGATCGGAACGGTCGCGGAGTCGACGACCTGGAGCTGACCTTCCGGCCGACTTGTACCCCGGGACGCGAGCAGGATGATCTCGTCCGCGAGGGCGTTCGCGAGGTCGCGCGCCTGCTCCGGGTCCGTGTCCTGGACGCGGATCGACAGGAACCGGGTCGTGTCGTTGGCGACGACGCGCGTGTTCGGCCCCGAGGAGGGCTGGCGGGATGTCCACGCCCGCCTCGGCGGCGGCCGATTCGAGCAGCGGCTGGGTCGTGACCAGTTCGGCATAGGTCTGGACGAGCTGTCCGGCCGCGCGGAGCGTCTCGGTGTCCGTGTTGTACGGGCCGACGAGCAGCTGGACGCGCGACTCGTAGGTTGGCGGGATCTGCGACGCGAAGACGTACCCGGACACGGCCGCGACCCAGGTCGCGACCAGCAAGGTCCACCACCACCGTCGCGCGACCGCTAGGTAGCCCGATAGCTCCACAAGACCCCCTTGGCTAGCACGGGTGTCGTCGGTCGATCACCCGTCATCAATGTTCGGACGCATAGGATAGTCGCACGGGCGTCGATACCGACGATCCGCGACCGCTCGTGTGGCGCCCCCGCACCACCTCGCGCGCCGATGGTCCCGGTGCGTCGGTCAGCGCCGGGAGAGCCGGTACGTCGTCCCGGCGATGGCGAGCGCGCTGATGACGATCAGGACGACGATCCACGCTCCGTCTTCGATGTCGTCCGGGAGCAGATCCATCGACGTGACGAGGATGATGAGCGCGCCGATCAGGCCCGGGACGATGCCGATCAGCGCTCGGCCCCACACCCGGTCCGAGGTGACGACCTGACGATGGCGCGACGTGAACCAGGCGACGCCGACCAAGGCGACAGACGAGATCAGAAGGAGTTCGGCCGCCTGCACCGGCGCATTGTAGCCGCCCGTCCGCCCCGGCCGAGACCGGGGTCGACGCCGTGACGACCGAGGTCACGGGCTGGTCGTGACGACGAGCTCTGGCCGATTGGTGGCAGCCTCGGAGGAGTTGAAGATGGCGCTGGTGGTGCCACTGTTCCTGAGCCCGAACGAGAAGGTGCCGTTGCCGCTGACCGACGTCGGCGTGAGGGTGATCTCGACCCAGGCGCCGGTGGTCGCCGGCACGGCGGATCCGAGCGTCGTGGCCCCCAGCGCCGGTGCGTTGCTCCAGGTCAGCGTGCCCTCGGTCCAGGTGGTGACCGTGCTATGGACCGACGTCGTGTTCGTGCTGTTGTCCGACACCCAGAGGCGCAACTTCACCGAGGTCACGGTGCCGCTCAGGCCGGACACGTGAACTTGACGTAGCTGCGGTAGGTCGTGCCGGTCCCGCGGGTCCTCCCGGATGCGCAGGCTGGTGTCGCTGCCGTAGTTGGCGGTCGCGCTGTTGGATTTGACCTGGCTGTCCTCGGTCGCACTGAACGTGACGGTCCCGCCACCACCGCCGGGCGTGTTGTTGGTGACTGACTGGTTCGTGAAGTTCGCAGCGTCGTTCTCGGCGACGTCCTGGATCGGGTTGGTGCCCGCGGTGTAGGAGAGCGTCACGGCCTGGCCGTTGAGCACCGGGCTGCTGAGCGTCAGGTTCACGTTCGTCCCGCTGATCGCAACGTTGCTGATGGAGCGCGCGCTGCCGGCGACCGTCGCGGCGAAGTCAGTGGCGGCCGGGAGCGGCGTGGTGTCGAGCGCCTCGTTGTAGGTCACGACCAGGGTCGCGCCGTTGACCGTCTTGGCGCCCACGACCGGGGCCGTGGTGTCGCCCGGGGGCGGCGTGTTGTTGGTGACCGCGGCTGCGGCGAAGGCCAGCGCGTCGTTGCCCGCGACGTCCTGGATCGGTGCCCCGCTGAGCGCGTAGGCGACGGTCACGGTGTCCGAGCTCAGGACCGGGCTGTCGAGGGTCAGGGTCACGGTCGAGCCGCTGATGACGATGTCGGTCACGGTGCGCGCACCGCTCGTGGCGGCCACGGTGAAGGCGTTGTTGGCCGGCTCCGAGGCCGGGTCGAGCGCCTCGTCGTAGGTGAGGACGAGGGTCGCGCCGTTGACCGACTTCGCGCCCACGACCGGGGCCGTGGTGTCGCCCGGGGGCGGCGTGTTGTTGGTGACCGCGGCGGCGGCGAAGGCCAGCGCGTCGTTGCCCGCGACATCCTGGATCGGGCTCCCGCTGAGCGCGTAGGCGACGGTCACGGTGTCCGTGCTCAGGACCGCGCTGTCGAGGGTCAGGGTCACGGTCGAGCCGCTGATGACGATGTCGGTCACGGTGCGCGCACCGCTCGTGGCGGCCACGGTGAAGGCGTTGTTGGCCGGCTCCGAGGCCGGGTCGAGCGCCTCGTCGTAGGTGAGGACGAGGGTCGCGCCGTTGACCGACTTCGCGCCCACGACCGGGGCCGTGGTGTCGCCCGGGGGCGGGCCGCCCGAGGTGGTGACGACGAGCTCGGGGCGGTTGGTGGCAGACTTCGGACGTATTGAAGATCGCACTGGTGGTGCCGTTGCTCTTGATCCCGAATGCGTAGATACCGTTGCCACCGATCGACGTCGGCGCGAGGGTGACCTCCACCCAGGCACCGGTCGTCGCGGGCACGGCGGACCCGAGGGACGTCGCTCCGAACGCCGGGGCGTTGTTCCAGTTCAGTGTGCCCTCGGTCCAGGTCGTCGTCGTGCCGTGGACGAACGCCGTGTTCGCGCTGTTGTCTGACACCCACAGTCGCAGCTTGACCGAGCTCACGGTCCCGCTGACGCCGGTCACGTTGAACTTGACATAGCTGCGGTAGGTCGTCCCGGTCCCGGGGTCCTCGCGCAGGCGCATCGAAGCGTCGTTGCCGTAGTTGACGGTCGCGCTGTTGGACTTGACCTGGCTGTCGTCCGTCGGGCCGAACGTGAACGTCCCGCCGGTGCCACCACCTGGGGTGGTGTTGGTGACCGCGGTCGCGACGAAGCTCACCGCGTCGTTGCCCGAAGCGTCCTGGATCGGGCTGCCGCCGGCCGTGTAGGCGAGGGTCACGCTGTCGGTGCTCGACGACCGCGGCTGCCAGCGTGAGCGTCACGGTGGTCCCGCTGACGACGACGGAGTTCACGCCGCGCGCGCCCCCGTTGACCGAGGCGGCGAACGCGCCGGTCGCCGGCGTCGATGCCGGGTCGAGCGCCTCGTCGTAGGTCAGCACGAGGCTCGACCCGTTGACCGTCATCCCCGTCCGGACCGGCGCGGTGGTGTCGCCCACAGGGGGCGTGCTGTTCGTGACGGCCAGTGCGGCGAAGGCCCGTCGCATCGTTGCCCGCGACGTCCTGGACCGGTCCGGTCCCCGGGGCGACATAGGCGAGGGTCACGATGTCGGTGCTGACCACCGGCGTGGCCAGGGTGAGCGTCACGGTGGTCCCGCTGACGACGACCGAGTTCACGCCGCGCGCGCTCCCGTTGACCGAGGCGGCGTACGCGCCGGTCGCCGGCGTCGACGCGGCGTCGAGCGGCTCGTTGTAGGTCACGGTCAGCGTCGATCCGTTGATGGTCATCCCGGTCCGGACCGGCGGAGTCGTGTCGACCGGGCGGCGGGCCGCCGCCGAGGATGTTGGCGAACCAGTACAAGCCGGGATACGTCGTTCGAGGCCATGATCACCAGGCCCGGTCTCGGACGTGGCGTTCTGCTTGGTGCTGGTGACGTTGTTGAGGTCGAGATTGTCGAAGTCCAGGGCCACGACCGTCCCGGCGCCGCCGGGGAACGAGATCGACGAGATCGGAGCTCGTCTTCATGTTGATGCTGCCACCCGAGCTGCTGTTCGTGTAGAAGACCCGCAGGAGGCTGTTCGCCTCGTCGATGACGACGATCGGCCGGGTCGGCTGCCGACCCCAGCGACACCGTGTGGTTCGACCATGTCCCGTTGGTCTGCCGCACGAGCAGGACGATCAGTGGCTGCGAGCTGCTGTTCAGGCTGGTCTTGACCGCCGCGTAGACGCGACCCGCTGCATCGGTCTTGAGGTTGAGGTGGTCGTCGGCCACGTCGGTCCCGCCGTAGGCCGTCTCGATCGGCTGCCACGTCGTGTCGGCGGCGCTGTCGAGGTGGACGGCGAAGTAGTCGGCGGACGCGTCCTGGTTGCTCCACATGACGCCGACCCGGTCACCACCGAAGGCGATGATCGTCGAGATGTCGTCCGAGTCGACGTTCGCCGCGCCGGGCAGCGACGAACGGCGTTCCCCAGACGTTGTCGGCCGGTCGTGCTCCGGTTGACCCAGATCTGCCCGCCGGTCTCCCACGTCGCCCACAGCTGCCCGGTCGAGTCCTTGGCGATCGTGAGGGCCTCGAGCCGGAGCGAGTTGATGGTCGCCGGGTAGCCGCTGTCGAGGGAGTAGCTGTCGGTGCTCGTGTTGTAGCTGTAGCGGAGGAGACGCGAGACACCCGTGCCCGTGCTCTCCGAGAACTGGTAGCTGGCGATGTACAGCTTCGTGCCGTCCCACAGGATGTCCGATCGCGAGTTCGTGCGGGTGTCGATGTCGGCGGACGTGCGCGTCCAGGCCTGCGTGGTCGGGTTCTGGCGCCAGATGGCGAAGCGGCTGGTGGCGGTGTCCCACATGCTCGACCACCAGTACCCGTCGTTGTACCAGAGCTTGGATTCCGGCTTGGACCCGCTCGGGGAGCCGGAGGCACCCTGGTAGCTGGGACCAGCCAGACCGATGTCGCCGGGATCGGCAGATACGAGGGCGGGGGCCAGGACGAGCAGCAGACCGAGCGCGAGGATCGCCGCGGCGAGCCGCGCGAGCATCCGCCGATGGATCGCGCCATCGCGCTCGTGGGCCGCCGCGGCTGCCGTCGATTCCAGCATCAAGTTCCATCCCCCGCGAAACACCACCCGACCGATGGGCCTGCGTCATCGACGCGAGGTCGTCCCATCGACTTGGGCGATGGGACCAACGGCTGTTCGGGTTCCGCCGATGGTACCCCCCGTCGCTCGGCCACCACAATGTCCCCGGAGAAAGTGGTGCAACGACGCACCATATCCGGCGCCTCCGCATATCGGCGGCGATGCTGTACCGTCGGGATCGCCCGGATCGGCCGCCTCTCGCCCGATCGCGGCGGCCACCCCTGGAGCCGATGACCAGCGACGACACCACGCCTCAGACCGCGGAGCTGCACGCCGCAGCCACGACCGCGCTCGACGCTGCCGGGATCCGGTACTGCCGACTTCGGACGACGCGAGGGGCAGAGGTGGACCTGCTCGCAGCGCCCGGGTCTGCCGCCGCCGTGGAGCGCGCCCTGGCCGGGACTGGGTTCGTGGCGATCCGCCGACCCGGTCGCGGGACGCATCGCGCCTATCACGCGGTGGACGGCATGAGTGGGTCCTGGGCCAAGGTGGACGTGGTCACGCGGATCGATCTCGGGCCCTACCAGGAAGTGCCGACCGACCTGGCCGTCGGTTTCCTGGCTCGCGCGACCTCCGGGGCGCTCGATCCAGACGACGCCTTCTGGGCGGTGCTGCTGCACGAGCTGTGGGACCGGCCGGCGCCGGCCATCCGACGCCCGGACGAGATCCGGTCGCTGGCGGCCGGCGCACGACACGACGGCCCGGCAGCCGACGCCGTCCGGCCGATGCTGCCGTCCGGGATGGACGCCGCATGGGTCATCGAGCGCGCCCGGTCCGGCGACGACGAGTCGCTCGTCCGCCTCGGACGTCGGATGCGGGCAGCGGCCACGGCCGACCGTCCACCTCCGCCGGACCGCAGCGCGCGCCGTGCGCTGGCTCGATCGCCTCGATCCGCCCTTCGTTCGGCGCGGGGTCTCGGTCGCCCTCCTGGGTCCGGACGGGACCGGCAAGTCGATGCTGTCCGGCCGACTCGCCGGCGACGGTCCGATCCCGGTGCGCACCGTCTATCTCGGGCTGTACGGCGGCCATCGCGAGCGTCGTGGCGGCCGGCGGATCCCAGGCGTCGGATTCGCGCGACGCATGCTGCGGATGTGGGGAGGCTGGCTGGTCGGCCGGACGCACGTGGCTCGCGGGCGGATCGTGGTCTTCGATCGCCATCCGATCGAGGCCCGCTCCAGCCTGGGCGTCCAGCGTCGCGCGCCCATCGGTCGGCGGTTGCTCGCGCGGTCGATCCCGGCGCCGGACGCGATCGTGGTGCTCGACGCCCCCGCCGCGGTGCTCTACGCGCGCAAGCCGGAGCACCCGGTCGAACGACTGGAAGCACAACGGGCCGCCTACCTCGCGCTCGCGACCCGACTACCGAGAGCCACCGTCGTCGACGTCGATCGGCCGGCCGATGCCGTGGCCCACGACATCACGGCCCTCGTCTGGTCGCACCTCGCGGGGCGCGGGGCGCCTCGGTGACCACGTGCAACGGGCGGCCGCGGTACCTTGCCGCAGGCCGATCGGCCAGCACGAAACAGGGGGCTCCCGCATCAGCGACCAGATGACCACGACCGAAGGCGAGCCCGTCGCGGCTCCGAACGCCTCGGCGACGCAGCGCCAGATCCGGGGGTCGAGCCTGCTCCTGTCGGGCCGATTCATCTCCCTGGGGATCAACTTCCTCGTCCAGGTGCTGATCGCCCGCCACCTGTCGCAGGCCGAGTTCGGCGCGTTCGCCTATGCGCTGTCGCTCGTGACGCTCGGCGAGATGCTCGTGACGGTGGGGTTGGACCGAGGCGTCTCGCGCTTCCTCGCGATCTACGACGAGGAGCACGACTACGACCGGATGTTCGGGACGCTCGTCATGGTCACCGGAACGGTGGTGTCGCTGGGCCTCGTCCTGATCCTGCTCGTGGTCGGGCTCCAGGGCCTCATCGGCGACACGATGGTCAGCGATCCGGTCGCGGTCGGGATCCTCGTGATCCTCATCGTGCTCTCGCCCATCCAGGCGCTCGACAACCTGTTCGGGAACCTGCTTGCCGTCTTCGCGAGCGCGCGATCGATCTTCCTGCGCAAGTACGTCATCGCACCCCTGCTGCGCCTCGCCGTGGTGGTGCTGCTGATCCTGGGGAACTACGGGGTCGGGTTCCTCGCCGCCGGGTATGTCCTGACCGGGGCGCTCGGACTGCTCATCTACGGCGGGATCCTCTGGCGCGTGCTGGGCGATCGCGGGATCCGGTCGCAGTTCCACCGCGGGACGATGCGGATCCCGGCGCGCGCGATCTTCGCCTTCACGTTGCCGCTGCTGACGACGGACCTCGTGTACATCGCGATGAACACGACGGACGCGATCTTCCTCGGCCATTTCTGGGGGACCGAGGAGGTGGCGGCGTTCCGGGTCATCCAGCCACTCGCGGGCCTCAACACCGTCGTGTTCGCGAGCTTCACGATGCTCTACATGCCGATGGCGTCGCGACTCTTCGCCCGCGGTGACCGGGATGGCGTCGGCGGACCTGTACTGGCGGACGGCGATCTGGATGGCGGTATTCTCGTTCCCGGTGTTCGCCGTGACGACCGCCCTGGCCGAGCCCATCACGGTGCTGCTGTACCAGGAACGGTACGCGGAATCGTCGACGTACCTTGCCCTGCTGTCGTTCGGCTACTACTTCAACGCCGCGCTCGGGTTCAACGGCCTCACCATCCGGGTCTTCGGCTTCATCCGGTACACCGTCGTGATCAACCTCATCGCTGCGATCGCCAACGTCACCCTCAACCTGATGCTGATCCCCACGTACGGCGCGCTCGGGGCGGCCATCGCGACGGCATCGACGCTGATCCTCCATAACGTGCTCAAGCAGGCAGGTCTCGCGCGCGGGACCGGGATCGCGCTCTTCGAGCCGCGCTACGTGCGTGTGTATGCGGTCATCGGGGCGGCGGTCCTCGCGCTGGGGGCCATCGAGTTCGCAGGGGATCCACCGGTCCCCGTTTCCATCGCCCTGGCCGCGCTGGCATCGTTCGTCGTCGTCGCGGCCAACCGCAGACTGTTGACCGTGGCCGAGATCTTCCCAGAGGTCCTCCGCGTCCCCTTCGCTCGACGGATACTCGGCGGATGAGCGGACCGGGACTCCTGGCCGTCAGCCTTGCCGACGAGCCGACCGTCGGCTCGAACCGTCGGGGAGCGATGGCCGGCGGTGGCTGGCTGTACGCCCTGCCGACGCTGGATCACCCGCGGATCGTGTGCATCGGCGCCCCATCGATGGGCACGCTCGCCGGCCTGGTGCGCGCCGGTACCGTGCTGGTCGTGGAGCCGCACGAACGTCGTCGCCGCGCCCTGACCGAGCGGGTCACTGCGGCTGGTTGGCCCCACGTCACGGTCGCCCCGAGCGTGGACGAGGGCGCGATCGATCTCCTCCTGCTGCTCGGCGACGACGCGATCGCGTTCGCCGACCGCCTCGACCTGGACGCACGACTCTCGACGTCGGGGGTGCGCTATGCGGAGCCGGCGAAACCGGCGGGAACGGCAGCCGACCAGCGGGGCCATCGCGGGGATGGGGTTCGTCTCCGCCTGACGCCGCTGCGCGGCGAGCCCCGATCGGTCGTCCCGGCCGGGGACGCCGGCATGGAGGCGGCGATCCGACGGATGGGCCTGGAGGGCTCGGTCCTCCCGCGGCGGTGGAGTGGCCTGGAGCGGCGTGCCCTGCAGGCGCCCAGCGTGCGCTCCCGGACGCGGCGTGAGGCACTGGTCTCGGGACCGGGGATCCCGCCGGGTGGCGGCGTCCCGCGATATATCCGGGACGTGGCCGCCGCAGAAGGCCATGACCTCGCCGCCTGGCGTTGGGCGGTCGCGGCCCGCGGCGACTACGACTCACAGAAGGTCCTGGTGCTGCTGGCGCCGCCCGACCACGGGGACCCCACCGGACTGGCCAAGGTCACCCGGTCCGCGGCGCACACCGCCCGCCTGAGCAACGAGGCGTCGGCCCTCGCGGCGCTCGCTGACCTCCCCATCACCGAAGGACGGGTACCGCGCCGCTGGTTCTGGGGCGAGCACGCCGGTCGGGGAGTGCTCGGGGCGTCGATCGTCGAGGGACCCGGTTTCGGCGCCAGCGCCGCGTTCACGCCGGACGACCCCTGGTTGCGCGATGCCGCTGGCTGGCTCACCGACCTCGCGGTCGCCACCGTCCGGCCCGTCCCTCCCGAGGAGGTCGCGACCGCCCTCCGGGTGCTCCTGGCTCGCTACGTCCGGATCTATGGTGCGACGGCAGACGAGGCGGACCAACTCGAGGGGAAGATCCGGTCCCTGCACCGGATCGATCGACCGATCCCATCCGTGCTGCAGCATGGCGATCCGGGCATCTGGAACCTCGTGGCCCAGCCTGACGGTCGGACGGGCTTCCTCGACTGGGAGGCAGCCGAACGTGGCGGCCTGCCGCTCTTCGACCTGCTGTACTGGTTCCGCAGCTACGCTATCGCATCGAGCCGTCGCGCGGGCGCGCGCGACCGACTCGAAGCCGCATCGCGGCACCTGCTCGACGGATCACCGCTTGCCGAGCGACTGGTGGAGATGGTGGACGACTACCGGCGGCGGATCGACCTCCCGGTCCAGGCCATCGAGCCGCTCGTCTATGGCTGCTGGATCCATCGCTCGCTCAAGGAAGCGACACGCCTCGCACCCGAGGCCATCCACCAGGGCCACTTCGTCCGCCTGATCCGGCGCATGCTGGAGCGACCCGATGCGCCCGTCATGGCACGGCTCCGCCAGCTTGACGCGTCGCCACCACAGCCGGGGATGGGCGACCGGTCATGACCCGTCGCCAGACCGTCGACTTCGACCTGCACGGGCTTGCCGGCATCCGGCTCCTGGATGCCACGGACCGGGACGTCGCCGCGGTGGGTCGCCAGCTGGGGCCGCTGCCGCGCCGGCTGGACCGCGAGCCGGACATCGTGATCCGGTTCGTGGATCAGGTCGAACTGGGTTCGCGGCTGCGCTACCTCGGCGCGCACGATGCGGGCTTCACGGACGACGCATTCTTCGTCCTCAAGAGCCGCAAGGAACCGATCGTGCTGCGCATCCCCATGGCGGGGATCGGCGGGCCGATGGAGCTCCTGTGCGAGCACGGGCCGCCGGCGGTGCCCTACCTCATCGCCCTCGTCAATCTTGCCGTCCTGGGCAACGGCGCCTTGCCGCTGCATGCGGCAGCGTTCGAACTCGATGGCGTCGGGGTCCTCGTCACCGGCTGGTCGAAGGGCGGGAAGACCGAGGTCCTGATGGGCGCTGCGGGTGCCGGGGCACGCTATATCGGCGACGAGTGGGTGTACCTCACGACCGACGGCCGGATGCACGGCATCCCCGAGCCGATCCGGCTGTGGGCCTGGCACCTGGACCAGCTGCCGGAGGTCCGCCGCCGGTTGGGGTTCGGTGCCCGGGCTCGTCTGGCGTCACTAGGCCTCGTGACCCGGGGCATCCGCGCCGTCCCGCGCGGACTGCGTCGGGGGCCACTTCGCCTGGCCCGCCGGACGTTGCCCATCCTCGAAGGACAGATGCACGTCGACGTGCCGCCGGAGCAGCTGTTCGACGACCTGCGCGACCAGACGGGGCGGATCGACCACGTGGTGCTGGTCGAGAGCGCTGCCGGGCCCGGCATCGAGGTCCGGGCCGTCGACCCTGGCGAGATCGCCCATCGGATGGTCGCGTCGCTCCTGTACGAGCGACAGGACCTGATCGCCCTGTCGCTGCAGGCCAGGTTCGCGTTCCCCGACCTCGAGATCGCCAGCCTGGCGACCTTCGAGGCGCGGCAGCGCGACCTCCTGGAGCGCTGCCTGGCCGGTCGGCCGGCGCATGTCGTGACGCATCCGTACCCGGTCGATCTGGGGGCGCTCTTCGATGCCGTCCGACCCCTGATCGGCTGACGGGATGACGGAGCACGGCGACCCGGGATCAACAGCGTCGCGCGCCACGCGGCTGCGGCTCGCGCGGCGCCTGGACTGGCGCTTCCTCCTTGGCGACCCCGCGCTGGGTGAGGTGGGGCTCGCGGGTCCGCCGGATGCCGGCCTGCGTGCCGCCCTTGAGGCGTGCGCCGCCTCCGTTTCCGACGGTGGCGAGGTCGATCTCCTCGTCCTGACGCGGGGCGTGACGGATGCCGACCTCCGGACCGCGATCGCCAGGGTGCGTCCCGGGGGCCAGATCGTGGCCGAATCCAGCGGCCTGCTCGGCTGGCGGCCACGCCGACGGTCCGCATCCGGTGTCGCGGCCTCGCGCCGCACCACGCGAGCGCTTCGGAACGCGGGATTCGCCGCCATGAACGTGGCCGTCGTGTGGCCGGGACACGGACGCGCGACTGCCCTGATCCCGTCGGCCGACCGTAACGCCGTTACCGCCTGGGTATCGCGCAAGCTCCCGAAGCACCTGTGGCGCCTCGCGGCGCCGGCGGTGTCGGTGGGCCACCGGTTCGGGCTGATCACGCTGTTCGCGCCGGCCGTGGTCATCGTCGCGCGCCGCCCGATCGACGCCGGCGCCGACTCCGGCGCCGACCCGGGGGCCGTCGAGGCCGGTCGCCGATCCGCCGGCTGGCTCGCCGACCGTCTCGGGACACCGGCGTACGTGGCGATCACTCCGCGGTTCGGGGCGTCCGGTCACGTGGTCGCCCTGGGTGACCTCACCGCGGCTCCCGACGGGGGACCGCGCGCCGTGCTGAAGGTCGCCCGCCTGGACGACGATGACGGCGGCATCCGTCATGAGGCCGACGCGTTGCGCTGGATCGGATCCAGCCTTGGCATCGCGGGTCTGGCGCCGCGTCCGCTCGAGGACGCGTGGGACGCGACGCCGCCCTATCTGATCGAGTCCGGTGTACCCGGTCCGCCGCTGGATCGGGCGGCCGTGCGGCGCGATCCTCGTGGAGCCGCCCGGGCCGTCGCCGACCTGGTCGCCGTGATGCCGGTGTCCGCGTCGCCGGACCGCCCGCTCGCCGACCTGCTCGCGCCGGCGCTCGAGACGGTGCGTCGCATGATGGAGGCATCCGACGTCGGGACGCTCGTCACCGATACGGATCGCCTCCTGGCTGCGGTGGCCGACCGCCTCGTCCCGGTCGTCCACGAGCATGGTGACCTGGCCCATCCGAACCTCGTCCGAACCCCATCCGGGGCCCTTGGCGCGGTGGACTGGGAGCGTGCACGAGACGACGGCCTCCCACTCCACGACCTCTCGATCGGACTGGCGTATGTCGCAGCCGCGGCTCGAGGGGCCACGACGGCGGCAGATCAGGCGGCGGCATACCAGGCTGCGCTCACCGGACCGGCACCCTGGGTCCGGGACCTGGTGGATGCCGAGCTCGCGCGTCTCGGTATCGACCTCCGCCTCCGCGCGCCGTTGCTCGTCGCGCCATGGGTTCGCTCGGCCGCGTGGCTGGCGGAGCGGGTCGATCCATCGACGTGGCTCGCGGATCGGTCCATCGCGCACTGGCGTGCGATGCTTGACGCCTCCCCGGAACACGCCTGAGAGGCCCATGCGCATCCTGTACGTCACGAACGACCTGCCGTGGCCGCTGACGAGCGGTTACCTCCGCCATTACCACCTCATCCGGGGTCTGGCCGAGCACCACGACATCACCCTGCTTTCGCTCGTCAAGCGCGGACACGGACCGGACGACGGCGCCGCACTCGATCCGTTCCTGGACCGCCTCGTGACGCGACCTGCGTCGCTGGGTCGGTCCGGCCTGCGTGCGCGCGCCGCCGGGCGCATCGTCGCCGTCCGCCGCGGCGGCGATCCCGCCAGTGTCGAGCTCGGCGAGATCGGAGCCAGCATCCACGCGGAGTCTCCATTCCAGGCGATGGTGCTGAGCGGGAAGCGGACCTATCCGGTCCTGCAGGCGATGCCGGCGATCCCGCTCGTGGCGGACCTGTGCGACGCCACGTCGTCGAGGCTTCGCCGCCAGGCACGACACGCTCGCGTCAGCCGTCGGTTGCCGCTCGCGCTGGAGTACCTGGAGGTCCGCCGCGTGGAACGGGCCCTGGTCCGGCGCGCCCAGCACGTCCTGTTCGCCTCCGAGCGCGACCGCGAGGCCATCATGGGTCACGGTCCGGAGGACGCCGGCAACGCCCGGGCGACCGTCGTCCCCAACGGCGTGGACCTCGAGGTGTGGCACCGGGCGGCTCCGAACCTCGGGTCAGCCATCGTCCTGACCGGCGCGATGGACTACCCACCCAACGCCGACGCGGCGATCCAGCTCGCGACCCGGATCCTGCCCCTCGTCCACCAGGAGGCACCCGAGGCCGAGGTCCTGCTGGTGGGTCGCGATCCGACGCTGGAAGTGCAGGCCCTCGCCGATCTCCCGGGCGTGACCGTCACGGGGTTCGTCGACGATGTCCGTCCGTACCTGGAACGGGCCGCGGTCTTCGCCGCGCCCATCCGGTTCGGTGCGGGGATCCAGAACAAGGTGCTCGAGGCCATGGCCATGGAGGTGCCGGTCGTGGCGTCGCCGCTGGCCGCTGACGGCCTGCGGACCGCCGAGGGCCGGACGCCACCCATCGACGTCGCCTCGACCCCGGCGGCCTTCGCGGCCGCGATCCTGCGTCGATATCGGGCGGCGGCGTCGTCCGGGCCGGATGCGGACCTGCGCACCTATGTGGCGACCGAATTCGATTGGGCGCGGCAGGCGGACCGCGTCTCGGACCTGCTCCAGGATGCCGTGGCGGGGGAGGGGCGAGCGCTCCCCGTCCGGGAACCGGCCGGCGACCCGGTCCCCGACCGATGACGACGGTCGCCCTGATCGGACCCGACGGGGCCGGCAAGACCACCGTCGCGCGGGAGTTGCAGCGGGTGCTGCCCGTGCCCGTCCGGTACCTGTACATGGGGGTCAGCGCCGAATCGAGCAATGTCGTCCTGCCGACCACCAGGCTCGCCCGGCGGATCAAGCGGGCCACGGGAGCGGCGCCCGATACCGCCGGTCCCCCGGATCCGGCCCGGCGGACCAGGCCCCGATCGCGCTCGTTCGTTCGACGCCGCGTCGCCGACGTTCGGTCGTTCCTGCGCCTGGCCAACCGGCTCGCCGAGGAGTGGTATCGGCAGGCGCACGCGTGGCGGTGGGAGCGATCCGGTGCGGTCGTGGTGTTCGATCGGCACTTCTTCGTCGATTACCACGCGTACGACGTCACGGCCGAGGACCGCTCCGCCGGCCAGCGGGTCCACGGAGCCGTCCTCGCGCGTCTCTATCCGAAGCCGGACCTGGTCGTCTACCTGGATGCCCCGGCCGAGGTCCTGCTCGCCCGCAAGGGAGAGGGCACGCTGGAGGCGCTCGAGCGGCGCCGCGGCGACTATCGCGCCATCCGGCCCCTCGTGGACCAGTTCGTCGAAGTGGACGCCACGCGTCCGCTCGCGGAGGTCGTGGACACTGTGGCGGCCGCGATCACGGCCCGGCTCGACGCCACGAGGCGACCCGCGTGACCGCCGACCGACCGCACGTCCTCATCACCGATGCCGGACGCGGGAGTGCCGTGGCCTGCATCCGGTCGCTCGGCCGGCGCGGCTGGCGTGTCACTGCGGCAGACCGCGACGCATCGAGCGCCGGGTTCCGCTCCAAGTACGTCAGCGGCCGCCTGACCCATCCGGATCCACTGCTGGACGCGGACGCCGTCGTCGCGTCCATCCTGCGCGTGGCGCGCGAGACGAAGGTCGATCTGATCATCCCCGTGACCGATGAGACGGGTCTGCCGCTGGCGGCAGCTCGCGACGCGTTCGAGGGGATCTCCCGGCTCGCGATCCCGACGCACGAGGCCATGGTCGTGACCCACGACAAGGCCGCGACCGTGGCCCTGGCGGAACGCCTGGGCGTGCCGGTCCCGCCGACCGCGCTCGTCTCGGACCCGGCGCACGGGCGGGCGGCGGCGGCCGACCTCGGGTACCCGATCGTGATCAAGCCCGGCGTGTCGCGACTCGTCCGGTCTGACGGGACCATCGAGCGCTTCGCGGTCGCCTACGCCGGCGACGCGGGCGAGCTCGATCGGGGCCTGGCGCGTGTGGATTTCGGGACGCCGGTCCTGTTGCAGCGCTGGCTCCCCGGCGTCGGGCTCGGCGTCGAAGTCCTCGCTGACGGCGGCCGGATCCTCGCGGCGTTCCAGCACCGTCGGCTGCGCGAGGTGCCGGTCACCGGCGGTGCCAGCGCCCTGCGCGAGAGCGTGGCGCTTGACGATGACCTGTTCGAACACACACGCCGCCTCATCGCCGAGCTTCGATGGACCGGCCTCGCCATGGTCGAGTTCCGCCGCGCCCCGGACGGGAGCTCGTCGCTCATGGAGATCAACGGGCGGATCTGGGGCTCGCTGCCGCTGGCGTTGCGGTCCGGGATGGACTTTCCCGGCCGCTGGGCGGACCTGCTCCTGACCGGACCGGTCGCCGGGTCGGCCCTCGAGACGACCTACCGGCACGGGGTCAAGGCACGCAATCTCCGCCTCGAGCTGGCCTGGATCCGGGCCGTGCTGACCGGGCGCCACCGGCACGCCGCACTGCCGTGGCCGCCGCGCCGCGCGGCACTCGGGGCGATGGCGAGCCTGCTCGACCCCCGGATCGGTGATGACCTGTTCAGCCTGGGCGATCCGGGCCCGGGCCTGGTGCAGCTGGTCGCGATCGCGCGCGATGCCGTGCGGCCGCCGAGGACCGCATGATCGCCGATCCCATCCGCGCCCTGGGCCTCGCTCTGGCCAACGGACCGGTGGGCAGCGCGGCGGTCCGGGTCGTGGAGCGGATCGCACCGTGGCCATCGGGTGTCCTCGCCGTCCTCACCTACCACCGGGTGGCCGAGCCCGGCGACCGGCCCGACCTCGCGCCCAACCTCATCAGTGCGACGCCCGCCGCGTTTGCCGACCAGATGTCGGTCCTGGCGACCCACTACCGCCCAGTCTCGCTGCCGGAGGTCGTTGCGTCGCTGTCGCGACCTTCCGCCCTGCCGCCCCGCGCGGTGCTCGTCACCTTCGATGATGCCTACGCGGATTTCGTCGAAGCGTGGGCAGTGATGCGGGAGCGCGGCGTGCCGGCGACCCTGTTCGTGCCGACAGGCGCTCCGACCGAGCCCACGCGGCCGTTCTGGTGGGACCGGCTCTGGGCCGCCTGGGAGGCGGACCCCGAACGGACCCGGTCCGAGGCACCGTCGCTCCGAGCCCTCCGGGAGCGGATCAAGGGCCTCGACCACGACGCCGCCCAGCTCGAGGTGGAGCGGATCGTCGCTGCATCCGGGGCGCCCCCGCCCGGTCCGCCGGCGGTCCTTGACTGGGAAGCGCTGGGTCGACTCGCCGCCGAGGGCGTGGTCCTCGCTCCGCATTCCCGGACACATCCGCTCCTGGACCGCGTCACGTACGAACGGGCCGTGGAGGAGATCGTGGGGTCGCACGCGGACCTCGAGCGCGAGATCGGACCGACGCCGAGGGTCCTCGCCTACCCGAGCGGTTCCCACGGAGGCCGGGCGGTCGAGGCGGCGCGAGCAGCCGGCATGGTCGCGGCCTTCACGACGACGCGTGGCGGGAACACGCTCCGTTCGGCGGACCCGTTGCGGCTTCGCCGGATCAACGTCGGGCGACGTGCCGAGGATCCGCTCGTCCGGGCCCAGCTCGTGTGGGCCGCGACCGTGGGCCGTGACCGGCGGAGACGCCCGCCGGGCGACTGACCGGACCGCTCAGCGCAGGTCGAAGGACCAGAGCTCGTCCGTCGCGACACCATCGACGGCCCCGCCGAACAGCAGGCTCCGTTCGTTGCCCGGGTCGTCCACGATCGCCGTCCCGGTCCTCGGATCCGGCGCCTGGCCCTCGGCGATGAAGGGCTCGGGCGTGAGGCTGTCCGGCTCGAGCCCGATCACATCACCGAGCGCCTGGCCATCCGCGCCCTGTCCGGCGACGATGACGATCGTGTCGCTGGCCAGCGTGGACCCGAAGTCGCTGCGCGGCGCCATCGATCCGTCCGTCTCGACGCTCGACCAGACCTGGTCCTCCGAAGCCGGCGCCGCGGCATCCAACACCCACGTGTCCCCGAGGACGACGCCCTCGGCGCGGCCACCGTGGAGGACCAGGCGCCCATCGATCGTCCACCAGCACCCGTGCCCACCACGGGGCGGCGGGACGGCCTCGGAAGGCCCGATCCGCGTCCACGACCAGAAAGTCGGGTCGAGGGCCCAGGTGTCATCGAGTGCCGCGCCGTCGGGACCGAGGCCGTGCGATACCCAGACCCGACCGTCGGGACCCACCGCCGCGCAGGCGTTCGTGCGCGCCGGCGGGACCTCGCCCGAGGCCGAGCGCTCGGTCCAGTCGTTCGACAGGGGGCTGTACACCCACGCGTCGTCGAGGACCGTGCCATCCACGTCCGTGCCGCCGAGCACCACGAGCCCCATGTCGTCCACGAGGATGGCCGCGTGTCCCGACCGCGCCTGCGGGCTCGGCCCGTCGGGTGTGCGGGGTTCCCAGGCATCGGCCCCGAAGTCGTACCGCCAGAGGTCGGCCAGGGGGCCGCTCGCCCCAGCCCCGCCGAACAGGTACGCCGCAGCATCCGACGGGTCCGCCACCCACGAGTGCCCGGAGCGCGCCCCGGGTGTGTCACCGTCGGCGGCCAGCGGGGCCCACGCGACGGTCGCGGTCGGAACGCTCGGGTCGATGCTGGCCGACGCGCTGGCCGACGGGCTGGGGGTCACGGGACTCCCGTCCGGGGGCGACGGCGATGCGCTGGGTACCGGAGACGACGGTGGCTGATCACCGCAGGCCACGATCAGGGTGGCGACGACGACGAGTGCGAGGGCGGTGCGGAGGCGGTCCATGGTCGCGATGGTAGTCGACCGCCGCGAACGGCCCGTCGTCGTACACTCCGGGACCGGCCCCGCCGGGGGATGCGTCGACCACGAGGAGACAAGCCACGGACCGAACGAGCCCCGGCCGCCTGCTGCTCGCGGGGGCTGCGCTGCTCCTCGTCATCGGGGCCGGCATCGCCGCCATCCTCGCCAGCGGGTCGCCAGGGCAGGCTACGGCCAGCGGTCCGGTCGTGACCCCGAGCGCCGCGCCCACCGTGACGCCACCACCCGTCGCGCCCCCGCCCATCGGGACGACCTATCGCGACTTCGTCCGGGCGTCGACGGAGGACGTCATGCCGCCAGAGTCGCGGGGACAGCACCGGTTGTGGTTCGCCCATGGGCGTTGGTGGGCAGGCTTGTCCCAGCCGTCCACTGGTCACGTGACGATCTTCCGGCTCGAGTGGGACACGCAGCGTTGGGTTGACACCGGGGTCATCGTCGACGAACGACCGAACACCATCCAGGACGCCATCTGGAGCGGTGAGCACGCCTACGTCGTGACGGCCGGGCGTCGGGCGTCAGCCCGCGACGCCATCCGTGTCCTGCGGTACTCCTTCGACGAGGCGTCGGATCGGTTCGAACTGGACCCGAACTTCCCGATCGCCGTCGGGCCGAACGGGACGCCCGCCGCCTTCATCGCCGTCGATTCCACCGGCACCGCCTGGGTGAGCTACACCGACGCGGGACAGGTCTGGCTGGTCCACACGCTCGGCGATGACGCGCGTTGGGGCGCACCCTTCCCGCTCGTGCTGCCCGGGGCCATCGTGGATGGGGACGGCATCGCCGCGGTCGCGGCCTTCGGCCCGGGTCGGATCGGCGTGATGTGGTCGAACCAGCTCGCCGATAGCGTGAACTTCGCGACGCACGTCGATGGGGATGCACCGGACATCTGGTCAGAACCTGAAGTCGTCCTTGACGGGATCGGCAGTTCCGATGCGCACATCAGCCTCACGACCTACCCCGTCGATGGCGGGACCCAGGTCGTCGCGGCCCTGGAGACGTCCCTTGACGAGGGGGACGACGTGAACGGGCTCGACCCCGGGAACGTGCTCGCGGTCCGGGCGACCGACGGGGCTTGGGCGACGCACCTGGTCAGCCAGGTTCGCGATCGGCAAGGTCGCGCCGTGGTGATGGTCGATGCCGACGCCGGCATGCTCTACGTTGCCGCGACCTCGCCGGCGCGCGGCGGGACGATCGTCTACAAGCGGACCGCCATCGGCGACGTCCGGTTCGACACCGGCGACGGCACGATCCTGATGGCGAGTGCCCAGGACCCGCGGCTCGACGGGGCGACGACGACCAAGAGCCCGCTCACGGCCGGATCCGGACTCGTCACGCTGGCATCGGATATCGAGACGCAGCGGTATGTCCATGCCCTCATCGACCTTGGGGCGGGCCTGCCTCCGGCCGACCCGGGAGATCAGGCCAGGCTTGCGCCCCCCGACCCACCCGCGGACCCCCCGCCCTTGATCCTCGCGCACAACGACTTCGAACCGTGGGCGGTGGGGCCCGCCGACGGCACCGGTTGGAGCGTCGGCGAAGGGAGCCCATCCGAGGCCCTGACGATCGCCGATGACGGTGACGGTGGTCGAGCCCTGCGCGTGGGGCCAGCCGATGACGGAACATCCGTCCGAGCCTGCCGTGAACTTTCAGAAGACCCCGATACGCGTCTGCGGATCCAGCTACGTGTCCGCGCCTCGGCGATCGGCGCCGCCGACACGTCATTGGTCCAGCTCCGCGGCTCGGGCGGCGACGCGGGTGGCGTGCGGTTGAGCAGTGGCGGCGACCTCGCCTGGTTCGACGGCCCGGTGAAGGACCGATCGGAGACGGCCACGTTCACGTTGGGGCGGTGGTACCGTGTCGAGGTGACCGTCGATCAGCCGGCGAGGACCTACGACTTCGTCGTCAAGACCGATGGCGGCGACGACGTGCTGCAGCGCAGCGACCTCGCCTGGCGCTCGGCCGACGTGCGCGCGGTCCGGACGGTCTGCATCGAGTCGACGGTCGGCTCGGGTGGCCAGGACCTGGATCTCTCGGATTTCTCGGTCAGTGCCCTTCCGTCCTCGTGAGGATCGTCGTCACCGGCGCTGCCGGCTTCATCGGTTCCACGCTGGCCGAAGCGCTCGTGGCCGATGGCCACGAGGTCGTCGGGATCGATGCGTTCATCCCGTACTACCCGCGCGTGGTCAAGGAAGCCAACCTTGCGCGACTCCGCGAGACACCGGCATTCCGGTTCGCGGAGATCGATCTGCGCACCGACGAGCTGGATCCGTGGCTCGACGGCGCCGATGCCGTCATCCACGAGGCGGCGATGGCCGGGCTCATGCGGAGCTGGACCGATCTCGAGCTCTACGTGTCCTGCAACCTGCTCGCCACGAACCGACTGATCGAGGCCGTGACGCGCGCGGGCATCGGGCGGTTCGTGTTCGCCTCCACGTCATCGGTCTACGGTCGCGAGGCCGTCGGTGACGAGGACCGGGCGCTGGAGCCTGCGTCACCGTACGGGATCACCAAGCTCGCCTGCGAGAAGCTCGTGATGGCCCACGTCGCCACCTCGGGACTGCCCGCCACGATCATCCGCTACTTCTCGATCTACGGCCCGCGGCAGCGGCCGGACATGGCCTATCACCGCTTCATCGAGGCGCTGTCGGCCGGAGAACCGATCACGGTCTTCGGCGACGGCGAACAGACCCGCTCCAACACCTATGTCGATGACGCCGTCCGTGGGACCATCGCCGCGCTCGAGCACGGTGCGGTCGGAGGGATCTACAACATCGGCGGTGGCCGGACGATCTCGCTCAATGAGGCGATCGAGATCATCGCGGGCCACCTCGGCGTGGATCCGGTGATCCGGACGGAGGCCGCCAGGCCCGGCGACCAGCGGCACACGAGTGCCGATATCGGTCGTGCGCGTGCGCGTCTGGGCTACGAGCCCGCAACGGATCCGCATGATGGGCTGGGTCGCCAGGTCGCCTGGCATCGCGAACGGCGCGCGGTCCGCAGCGCGGACTGAACCGGACGCTGCCTCAGGTCGCCGTCAGGCGCCCGAGCCACGAAAGACCGCGAGCGCGGTCTGCGCGATGATCCGCAGGTCCAGCAGCGTCGAGCGGCGCTCGATGTACTCGATGTCCAGGCGCAGCCGCTCATCGAAGGTCATGGTCCCGCGGCCCTTGATCTGCCACAGCCCGGTGATCCCCGGGGTGACCTCCAGCCGTTCGGAGTGCCACAGCTCGTACGTGCTCGCGGCGAAGGACGTCGGTCGCGGTCCCACGATGCTCATCTCGCCGCGGAGGACGTTGATGATCTGCGGCAGCTCGTCGAGGCTGGTCTTGCGCAGGACGCGGCCCACGCGGGTGATCCGCGGGTCGTCCGGCACTTTGAAGTCGGGCGCCGGCAGGATGTTGAGGTGCTGCAGGGATGCCTTGAGTTCCTCCGCGTTCCGGACCATCGTGCGGAACTTGAACATCGGGAAGCGGGCACCATGCTGACCGGTCCGCATCTGCGTGAACATCACCGGCCCCGGCGACTCGAGCCGGATGGCGACCGCGCACAGCGCCATGATCGGGACCACGAGGGGCAGGACGACGATGCAGGCCCCGACGTCGATCGCCCGCTTGGCGATGGTGTAGCGGCGGGAGACCCGGATCGCGGTCCGCGGGGCTGTCATCGCGGGACCGACGCGCCGCCGAGCGCGGCGTCCGCATCCACGGCCCGGATCGACGTCTCGTCGACCGAGGGCCGAAGCGGGATCGGGACCTGCCCGACCGCCGTCCCGTGGACCGCCGCCAGGAGGGCCCCGCTCGTGAGGCCGTCTTCGGGGAACGTCGCCAGCTGTGCGGCGCCGATGGCGCTCGTTGCGGACGCGGCAGCCAGCCGGTCCACGACGACCCCGGCCGCCGCTCGGGAAGACTCGGGCAGCATCACGTAGATGCTATCTCCATCCACCCAGGTTCGGTCGATCAGGCGGAGCTCCCCGCCGATGTCGCGCACGATGGTCGCAGCATCCGGGCTGTCCGATGCCGTTCGTTCCGGCGTCGGGATGCGCAGAAGGGTCAGCGGTCGCGCGCTGCGGCGCGCACGCCGCAGCTCGCGGCGGAACTCGGTCCACGCCGTGTCGTCCGCAGTCGTCTCCGCGGTGGCCGGCCAGGTCGTGGCCAGCACGGCAGCCACGACGAGCGTGGCACCCACGGCGACGATCAGCGCTCCGGCGATCACGCCGAGGCCCGGTGCGACGTTGGCCAGCGCGACCCCGAGACCGATCCCCGTCACGGTCGCGGCGGCCGCGATCGCGAAGGGCGGGCGGCGGCGAGTCATCCCTCGCCCCAGCCCAGCGACATGCCCAGCGGCGCCGTGACCGGGGCTGTGTCGACCGCGGAGGGCTCCAGCGTGCCGCGACCGAAGGATGCGTACGTGAAGCCGGCTTCGGCGAGGCGAGCGCCGGGCAGCTGGTTCCGCCCGTCGATCACGACGCGACGGCGCATCACCTCGGCGACGGCTGACCAGTCGAGATCGAGGAACTCGCGCCATTCGGTGACCAGGATCGCCGCATCGGCACCCATCAGGGCGTCGTACGGATCCTCGGCGATCTGCAGGCCCGGCACGAGCGCTGTGGCCCGTGCTCGAGCGGACGCCATCGGGTCGTAGGCCACGACCGACGCCCCGGCCTGGATGAGGCCACGGGCGATGTCGAGTGCCGGCGCGTCGCGCAGGTCGTCGGTGTCCGGCTTGAACGTCAGGCCCAGCAGGGCCACGCGGCGATGTCGGACGGTCCCGTCGAGGAGCATCGCTGCACGCTCGACGACGCGTTCCCGGCGGCGACCGTTGACCTCGGCGACGGCCGACAGCAGCGGCACATCGACGCCGATCCCGGTCGCGGTGCGGATCGTCATCGCCACCTGGTTCGGCAGGCACGACCCACCGAACCCGACGCCGGCGCGGAGGAACGAGCCCCGATCCGACCGTCGTAGGACATGCCGTCCACGACCGTCGTCACGTCCGCGTCGTACGCATCGCACAGGTCGGCCAGCTCGTTGGCGAAGCTGATCTTCGTGGCGAGGAACAGGTTGGCGCCCAGCTTGGTCAGGGCAGCATCGATGGCGCTCATGACGAGGACCGGGGCCGAGGCGGATCGATACGTCTCGCGCAGGGTGGCTTCGCCGCGACCATCCGGGTCCGTCACGACCCCGAAGACGATCCGCTCCGGGTACTGGAAGTCATGGACCGCGCGGCCCTCGCGCGTGAATTCCGGGTTGAGCATGGCCGGGATGGGTCGTCGGCCTGCCGCGGCGCGATGTCCGTCGACCAGACCCCGGACCGACCGGACCATGTCCGGCGGCAGCGTCGAGCGGATCACGAGGGTCGCCTCGTCGCGCATGACCGGGACGACCTGGGCAAGGCAGGCCCGGATCGTGTCCGTCTGCCAGCCGCCGTTCCCGTCGTGTGTCCCGACCGCGATGATCACGACGTCCGCCGATGCGGCGGCCTCGCTCAGGTCACCGGTGAAGGCGAGTCGGCCCCGGGCCACGCCGTCGGCGACAAGCCGATCCAGTTCCGGTTCGTGGAACGGCAGGGTCGCGGCGCGCAAGGCACCAAGCCGTCCCTGGTCGGAATCCACCCCGACGACGTCGTGGTCCCAAGCGGCCATACAGGCCCCCGTGACCAGCCCGACATACCCCAATCCGACCACGGTTACACGCATGTCTTCCCCCTCGCAGCCGAATGCTGCGAACTACCACCAGATCGACACCCACCCGCCCCCGCGGATCACCTGGGTGCCGGTCCGACGAGCCCTCCGGCTAAGACCATAGATGTGGATGATTGCATCCGGCTGGACGCCGATACCGACGCGTCAACCGTACCGGTACTTTAGTCCGTAGGACCCGGGAATCACACTGGGGAAACGGTCCGAAAACAGTCGATTAACGCTGCAAACGGGTGTCGGTGGCACAGTTCCGGTGCGTCGCGGCACCACTCCAGGGGTCGGCCGGCGGGTCTGGGTCGCTATCGCGGGCAGCGGCTTCCGGGTAGCATGCCCGCCTATCCACGGTCGCGGAGGAAACGTGCAGGGCGTCCTAGATGCCATCCCGGTCGCACTCATCGTGATCGCCGGGATCTTCGCGCCGCTCGTGGGCTGGATCGCCGGCCGCCGCGCCAGGAATCCGGCGATCTGGTTCGTGTATGGCGCGCTGGCCGGACCGATCGCCTTGGCCGTCCTGCTCGCGGCACCCGCCGGCCGATGCCCCGACTGCGACACGCCCGTGTCCGGATGGCCGGCGGCCTGCACGACCTGCGGGGCCGCCGTCGGCGGCCTGCGTGGTGCGTTGGCGGGTCCCGGCTCGGCTGGACCACGGCGCGTCGCCAACGGTCCGGGTGGTGAACGGACGCCGGGCGTGGTGACCACCGGGATTCGCGTCCCGGTCGCACCCCCGAGCGACGCCGTCCTTGCGGCTTCGCCAGCGGTCCGCATGGCTGGTGCGACGCCAGCGTCGAGCGCCCCGATGCCGTCCCGCCTCCCGCCCTCGGAACCGGCGGCCGAGAAGGTCCTCGCCATGGGGGTCTACCTGTCCGGCAACGCGGGGATGGAGGTCGGCGCTGTCTACGCGGTCGCTCGCGTGGGTGACCTCGTTCGCGTCTTCGGTCCGACCGATGCGGGGCAGCTCACCGTTCGATTCGAGCGCCCGCTCGACGACGCCCAGGTCACCAGCCTGGATGATCGCATCATCGTGGCAGCGCGCTCGGGTCGGACGCCGACCTCGTTCGTGTTGCGAGCCGTCGGCGGCATGCGCGGGGAGAAGCTCGAGGCGGCGCTGGCTGCGGGCCTGGGCCGTGACGTCGGGCCGGGGGCACGAGGATGACCACCCCGGTCGAGGGGACGGTCCGGCCCCGCGGGGGCGGTCCCAGCCCGGAGTTGGTCGGCGGTCTGGTGGTGCTGGTCGTGCTGGCCCTGGCGGCCACGACGCTGCTCGGGGGTCGCCCGTCGCCCGCTGGACCCGGCGGCGCCGCCGCCAGTCCGACTCCGACCGCGTCCGTGGCGCCGTCACCGACCCGGATCGTGCGCGTGGACCCAGCCGTTGCCGATCTGCTGCTGAACCTGAACGGTCGGATCCTGGATGCCGCCAAGCGGTTGACCACCGAATTGGAGCGCGATCCGCTCCGGCCGGCGGATGTCCGGGCCATCATCACCGAGATCAACGGACTGGCACGGTTCGGCGTGGACGCGGTCGCCAGTCTGGGTAGCTCGGCGGTCGCGCTCGGCATGATCGATCGCCTCGCTCCCATCTACGAGACGCTCGGCGAGATCGCGGCGGCCACGTTCCGTGCATCGATCACGAATGGGCCGGCCCACCGTTCCGGCGGCGAGGCCATGGTGGAGGCACTCGTGCCACTGCCGGGGCTGCAGGCCGAGCTCGAGGAGCTCCGCGAAGGCACGGCCCCACCAACGGCCGCGCCATCGGCCGCGAGCCCACGCCCGAGCGCGTCCAGGTCCCCCGACCCGACCGCGACGCCGACACCCCCCGACCCGACCCCGTCGCCGACCCAGTCGTCGCGACCGGCCGCGTCGACGGATCCCGGCGCCCTGGGCCCCTCGCAGATCGTGAATGGCGGGTTCGAATCCGGCGTGGGACTCCCGTGGGTGCTTCGCGTGGACCCGGCCGCCGTGGCGACCCTCGAGGTGGACCAGCAGGTCCATGCGGCTGGATCGCGCTCGGCACGGGTCGACATCACGGCCACGACGACGGCCTTCGGCAGCGTGACGCTCCTGCAGCCCGGCATGCGCCTGGAGGCGGGGGGCCGGTACACGGTTCGCGTGGGTCTGCGCGCTGCCGAGACGCGCGAGGTGCGGATCTATCTCGTGTCGCGGTCCGGCCAGACGTACCTCACCCGGGTCGCGATGGCCGGTCCGGACTGGAACGTGGCGAGCTTCACGTTCACCGCCCCCGTCTCGGACGCGCAAGCGGTCCTGGAGGTGGGGCTCGGCCGAACGCCGGTCACGACGTGGGTCGACGAGGTGTGGCTCAGCACGTCCACGCCGTGAGCGTCGGGCCGATGGAGGTCCACCCACGCGCGAGCGGAGCCTAGCCGCCGATCGACCCGCCGGGCGCCGGTACGTGGACGGTGACGTCACCCAGCCCGCGCTCGGCAAGCGCGGTCATGAGCTCGGACGGGGTGCCGGCGAGGATGGGGAAGGTGCCGTAATGCATCGGGATGACATCCGGGACCCCAAGGAACTCGACCGCCAGGGCCGCCTCCTGCGGACCCATCGTGAAGTGCCCGCCGATCGGGAGCATGGCGAGGTCCGGCCGATAGAGGTCACGGATCAGCCGCATGTCAGAGAAGGCTCGCGTATCCCCGGCGTGGTAGATGCGATAGCCGTCCTCGAGCTCGATGACGAACCCGACCGGGTCACCCAGGTACAGCGTCGTCTCCCCCGCTGCGTTCCAGTCACCGGCGGAGTGGTCCGCCGTGGTCATCGTGACCCGAAGCCCGGCGGCCTGGACCGTGCCGCCCTTGTTCATCCCGATGACGGCGTCCGCTCCGCCGGGCAGGCGTCGGCCCAGCCACAGGCTCATCTCGTGGATGCACGGCCAGGCAGGACGCAGCCGGGAAGCGAGCGCCACGGCATCGCCCAGGTGGTCGAAGTGTCCGTGGGTCACGAGCAGGAGGTCGCACCGCTCGACCGCCTCGTACCCGATCGGGCTTGATGGGTTGCCGAACCAGGGGTCGATGATCACCGTCCGATCCCCCGACGTCGTGATCTCGAAGCAACTGTGGCCGTACCAGGTGATGTGGGTTCCGGTCGGGATTCCCATGCGAGCGCCCTCCTGTGCCGTCGATGCTAGCCGCACGGCTACACTCGCGATGTGCCCGCCACGCAGATCGCCCAGAACCTCGCATTCATCAACTGGACCGTCCTGACGGGCCTCGCGCTCGGGTCGTATGCCGCCGCGGTGCTGCTGCGGCGGGCCTCGGCGGCCACGAGTGGGTTCCTCGGATTCACGGCGGCGTGTGCGATCGGGTTCGGCCTGCTCGCATGGCTGAGTGACGGTGCCCTTCCGGCGACGCTCGGCGGGTCCCCGGTCGTCATCGATCCGGCCTGGGACGCGCCCCGGCGCGCCGCGCTCGGGGCGTTCGTCGGGTTGGCCATCGGGGCGCTCGTCCTTCGCCGGATCCGGCCCCCCTGGGGTGGCCATGTCGAGCTCGCGGCGACCGCCGCCGGACTCCTGACGCTCGGCTTCGGCGCGTTGGCCTGGGGCGGCGGCTCCCTTGGCGTGGCCGCGCTCCTCATCCAGCTCGGCGTGATCACCGCGGCGACCGGCGGGGTCTTCGCCGCCATGATCCTGGGCCACTGGTATCTCGTGACGCCAAAGCTCCCTGAAGCGCCGTTGATCCTGCTGGCCCGGATCCTGGTCGCGGTGGTCGCCGCCCAGGTCGTCCTGTTCAGCGTGTGGGTCGCCACCGCGGCGGGACCGGCCGGCGGCGATCCCTTCAGCGCGCTCACGGGCGAGTGGGCACTCTTCGTCTGGCTGCGGCTCATCGTCGGGCTGATCTTCCCGCTCGTGGTCTCGATCGCCGCGGTGAAGACGGCGCAGACGCGCTCGATGGAGTCCGCGACGGGGTTGCTGTACATCAATGTGGGGACGATCGCGGCCGGGACGATCCTGGCCGCCGGCCTCTACTTCGGGGCCGGGTTGCTCGTATGAGGTCGGGGAGTGGCGATGAAGGGTGACCGGGACTGGATCCCCGACGAGACGGACCTCGATTGGATCGAGTCCATCGCCCGACCGCCCGATCCGGCGCTGGTCAGGATCGAGGAGGCCGCCGCGCCCCTCGGGATCCCCATCGTCGACCGCCACTCCGGCCGCGTCCTGCATGCCTTGGCGGGTGGGCGCCGTCGCATCGTGGAGGTCGGGACGGCGTTCGGCTACTCCACGCTATGGATGGCGCTGGGCCAGCCCCCGGACGGGACGATCGTGACCATCGATCCCGACACGAAGCGCACCCACCTTGCGCGCCGCTGGTGGCGGGCCGCCGCCGTCGCCGACGAACGCATCGTCCAGGTATCGGCGCCGGCGCTCGCGGCGTTCTCGGCAGGTGAGCCGTCCCTGGCCGGGCCGTTCGACCTCGTCTTCATCGACGCTCTCAAGCACGAGTACGCGGCCTACCTCGACGCGCTGATCGAGGGCGAGCGCCTCGCCCCCGGCGCGCTCATCGTGGCGGACAACGTCCTCTGGAGCGGCCGGGTGTCGGGTTCGCGACCGGTGGCCGACGACGACCGCGACTCGCTCGCCCTTCGGGCCTTCTGTTCCCGGGTGCTCGCGGACGAGCGATTCTCCGGCACGATCCTGCCGGTGGGCGATGGCCTGCTCATCGCGAGGTGGCACGGCTCGAACGGATTCGCGAGCACGCGAGGCTGATGTCCGTGCAGATCCGCATCCGCCTGTTCGCGATGCAGCGCGAGATCGCCGGGACGCGCGAGCTCGCGGTGGACCTGCCCGACGACGCGGATGTCGCGGCGGCGTGGACCGCCCTGGTGGCGATCCACCCAGGGCTCGCGCCGGGGGCGTCATCGGTCCGTTTCGCGCGCAACGGCGCCTATGCCGACGGTTCGACCCGCCTGGCCGATGGCGACGAGGTGGCGATGATCCCGCCGGTGTCCGGCGGCGCTGGCCCGACCGACGGCCCGGGACGCGGAGCCCGGATCCTGGAGATCCGCGTGGGATCGTTCGGCGCGGGCATCCTTGGCGAGCTGGCGGATCGGCTGCTGACCACGGGTGACGGGGCGGTCGTGGCGTTCCTCGGCCGGACCCGTGCCACGCCCGGGACCCCGGCACCCGGGCAGGAGGCGGAGGCGGCGCGGCATGCCGGTCGAGCCGTGGAGTCGCTCACCTACGAAGCGCATGAGCCCATGGCACTCGCGACGCTCGGCGAGATCGCCGATGAGATCGCCGAGCGGTTCGGCGTGGGTCGCCTCGCGATCGTCCACCGTGTCGGGGACGTGCCGTTGGGCGAGGCGTCGATCGCGGTCGTCGCGGTCTCTGCGCATCGCGGGGACGCGTTCGATGCGGCACGCTATGCCATCGACGAGACCAAGGCGCGGGCGCCCATCTGGAAAGCGGAGCGCTTCGCCGACGGCCAGGTCTGGATCGGTCATCCGGCGCGGACCGGGCCGGGGGAGGGCGTTTCGTGAGGGTCTACATCAGCGTCGACATGGAGGGGATCGGCGGCATCAGCCATCCCGACCCGACCGACCCCAAGGACGTCCGCTACCCGACCTCGGTCGCCCTGATGATCGGCGAGACGAACGCCGCCATCGAGGGCGCCATCGACGGTGGCGCCACGGAGATCCTCGTCAACGACAGCCACTGGAACATGACCAACCTGCTGCCGGCCGACCTGCACCCGTCGGCGCGGCTCCTGCAGGGCCAGAAGGCGTGGTCGATGGTCGCCGGCGCGCACCCGGATGCGAGCGGCCGGCCGGCGTTCGATGTCGCGCTCTTCGTCGGTTACCACGCGCGCGCCGGTCATCCCAGCGGGACGATCGCCCACACGTACAGCGGGGCACCGGTCGAGACCCGCCTGGCCGGTCGACCCACCGGTGAATACGGCCTCAATGCGCTCGTGCTGGGCGCCTGGGGGATCCCGGTCGGCCTCGTGACCGGCGACGACGCCCTGGCCGCGGAGGTGGAGGGCTGGCTGCCCTGGGCGGAACGGGTCGTGGTCAAGACCGCCGACGGCACCTCGAGCGCGATCTCGGCGCATCCGAGCGTGGCGCGCGAGCGTATCCACGCCGGTGCGCAGCGGGCCGTGTCGCGAGCCGCCGGCGGTGCGGGCGGACCGCTCAGCCGTCTCGAGGTCGATCCGCCCGTCGTGATCGAAGCGGACTTCGCGCGCGGTGTCGTCGCCGACCACGTGGCCATCATGCCGGGGGTCGAACGGTTCGGCGACCGCAGCGTGCGCATCGCCGCGGCCGATCCCGTGGACGCGTTCCGCGCGTTCCTCGCGGGCGTCCGCCTCGCAGGGGCCGTCGGGTGACGCGAGGCCAGTCGCCATTCGCTCGGCTCGACGTCCTGCTCGAGCGCGCCGACACCCTGGCCGGGGCATGGGGCGCCAGAGCGCGCTCGTCGACGACGATCGGTCAGGAACGCGCGATGCTGCGACTGTTCGGAGTCAGTGGCCTCGATCGATCCGGTCGCCCGCTGGCCGGTGCCGCGGTGGACCGCTGGCTCGCTGGCGCACGCGATGGGCTCGGCGGCGGGATCGCCCTCCCCTTCGCCATGGCGCTCCTTGAATACGACCTGGACCCGCAGCAGCTCGCGCTCGATGTCGCGTCGGGCGCGGTGGACCTCGCCCTCGAGGCCGAGCTCCTGCACGAACCGGATCGGCGGACCGTGGCGGAGGCCGAAGCCGTGCGGCTGGCCGAATTCGCGCTGGAGCGCATCGACAGCGATCGCACCGCGCGGCGCGAACTCGAGGACCTGCTCGGGGAGGCCCGCCGGCCGTGGCTCGGGACCACGCTGGCCGAACCCGACCTCGAGGGTGCCCTCGATGAGGTCGCGAACCTTGCGATGGCAGGGTACGACCTGCTCCGGGTCGAGGTGCCGATCGGCCGCGAACTCGCCGACCGACTGCACGACGCCGGCGTGGAGGTCCCCGAGTGGCTTCCACGCGACCGGGCCGGGCGGGCGACGGCGGCCGCATCGGCCGCAGAGGGCGACGGCCCCGATCCGGCGCCGGCCGGGAGCCAGCGGGCCCTGAGTCGATTGCGACGCGTCGCGGACGGGGTCGCCGCCGAGCGACGCGGGTATGTGCGCCTCGCGACCTCGATCCCACCCCTGGGCGTGCCGGAGGGTGCCGTGGTCGCCGCCTTCGAGCGGGTGGACATGGTGGAGGCAGACCCGATGGCGGAGATCGTCGCCGGCGGAGTGGATCCGGATCGCTCCCTGGCCGACCATGCGTTCGCCCGGCGACTCCACCGGCGGGCCGACACGCTCATCTCCGTCGGCCCTGGGCCGCTGGCCGTGGCGCCGGACATGGTCTCGGGTGTCCCGGCCGACGCGGCGACCCGCAGCGGTCGAGCCCTCGCCCTGCAGCTGATCGGGGTCGCGTTGGCACGAGCCGACGGGATCCCCGCCGATCGCATCGTCGTGGGTGCGTACCCGGCGTGGCTCGCCGAGGAGTCGAACGCGACCGCCCGGATCATCGCCGAGGTGGCGATCCGGCGCTCGCTCTTCCCGGACTACCTGATCCGCTTCGACGAGCCCGGCGGACCCGGGGCCGACACGCCCTCCGCGGTCGCCTGGCCGTTCATCGCGGCGGCGGCGTTGGCATGGTGCGGACCCGAATCGATCCTCATGCGACGGATCCACGCCGACGGCCGCCGAGCGGCGAGCCAGGGTCGGGCCGCCGCGACGGTCGCTGCGGACGTGTCGGCGATCGCGCCCGCAGGAACGCTCGGTGGCGCATCGCTCGCGCACGCGACCGCGGTCGTGGATGCGGCGGTCACGACCCTCGACCGGTTGGCGGACCTGGGCTGGCGCGCGGTCGTGGGCGATCGCCCGGGAGTCGGCGACCACGGCGCGCGGCGATCCCTGGCGATCGGCGGCGACGCGGTCGCCGAGCGGACCGAGGCGTTCGATCCGCTGGCCGCGTTCGGCCGTCGCTCCTGAGGTCAGCCGCCGGAGACGGCGGGGATGACATGGACCGTGTCGCCGGCGGCGACCGGCGTGGTGAGATCGGCCGGCTGACCCGCGACGAACACGTTGATGTGCGGTCGGAGGCGGGGGCCGCTTTCGACGAGGCGGTCGCGCAAGCCCGGGATTCGTGCGTCGAGGTGGTGGATCACCGACGCGACGTCTTCACCGTTCACGACATGGCGACGCTCCACCCCGGGGAACAGGGCGAGCAGCGAGCCGGGGAGCAGCACGGTGGCCATCGCGGACGGGTCGTCGGTGGGCGGGTCGGCGGTCAGTCGAGCACGAGGGCCTCGACCGACCAGATCTCCGGCAGGTCGGCCGTGATCCGGCGCCAGGTCATGCCCTCGTCGCTGCTATGCCAGAGCTGGCCGGACTTCGTCCCGAACGTGATCCCCACGGGATCCAGCGTGTCGCGCGCCATCGCCTCGCGCAGCACGCTCAACCACGCGTGCTCCTGGGGCAGGCCCGCGTCACCGCGGATCCACGTGTCACCCCGATCGTTGGTCCGCCATACGGCGGCCGCCCCGCCCGGGACGAACCGACCCTGATCGGGCGTCGTCAGCGGGATGACCCAGAAGGTCGCCGGATCGCGTGGGTGCGCGACGAGGGAGAAGCCGAACTCGCTCGGCAGGCCGTTGCGCGACAGGTCGGTCCAGTGCTCGCCCCCATCGCTGGAGCGGTACTGCCCGCAGTGGTTCTGCTGGTACAGCGTCTCGGGCTCACCGGCGGCCGCCGCGAACTTGTGCACGCACTGGCCGGTGATGGGGAAGGGGTCGGGATTGAAGTCGGCACGGACCCCCGTGTTGCGTGGCTCCCAGGTCGCCCCGCCGTCGCGGCTTTCGAACACGCCGACCGCCGAGATCCCGACCCAGGTCCGGGCCGGATCCGTCGGGTGCGGCACGATGGTGTGGAGGATCAATCCGCCCGCGCCGGGTGCCCAGGTCGGCCGCGACTCGTGGTCGGTGAGGCCGCTGACGTGGGACCAGGTCGCCGCCCCATCGTCGCTGCGGAAGAGGCCGGCCGGCTCGACGCCGGCGAAGATCGCGCCGTCCGGCGCGGTGGCGAGGCTCCAGACGGTCTTGAGCGGCTCGACCCCGTCCCCATCGCCATAGCTGAGACCCGCGGAGGAATGCGTCCAGGTGGCGCCGAGGTCGTCGGATCGCCACACCGCCGGGCCATACCACGGCGAACCGCCCGCGGCAAGGATGGCCCCGCTCGCTGGTTCGATGATGAGGTCGTGGATCGGCCATCCCTCGCACAACGGCCCACGGATGGACCACTCGCGCCGGTCGGCGTCGCTCTCGAGGATGAAGGCGCCCTTGGGGGTGCCGATCAGCAGCAGCACACGTGACATGGCGCCAAGGATACGACGCCCACCAACGCCATTCCCCGACGAGCACGGTCCCCGGCGACGGTCAGGCCTGCCCTCGCGCCGCGAGCTGGGCTCGGCGCTCCACGCCGAGCTTGCCCATCGCGGAGGCGACGAGACGCGCGACGGTGGGACGTCCGAGGCCGAGGCGGCGCGAGATCTCCACGTTGGTGAGGCCCCCCTCAACGAGGGTGACGACCTCGGCTTCCCGGGCGGTCAGCTCCATGATCGTTCCGCGCCCCCGCGCGGCGGCGATGCGGACCCCGGCGAGGCGAAGCGATCGTCGGACACGCGCAGCGAGCGGCTCGAAGCCGATGGCCGACGCATCGGCGAGGACCGCCTCCAGGGCCGGCACGGCGGTATCACCGATGGTGGCGCGACGCGCCTCGGCGGCCGCCCAGCGGCAGAGCAGCGCGCGCGGTCGATGGAACCCTTCCCATAGATCCGCGGCCGCGTCGAACGCGTCGGCCGCAACGGCGACGTCGCCTCGACTCCGCGCCCGCAGGCCGAGCAGCTCTGGCGTGGCACCCGCGAGCGCCCGGAACGCGCCGGCGAACGCGGCGTCCGTCGGCACGAGCCCGAGCTCGACCTCGGCCCACGCGCGGGTGAGGGACGGCAGCACGAACTCGGCATCGTTGAACGCCGTGAACGCCAGGGACCCGGTGGCGAGGTCGAGCGCACGCTCCGGTCGGCCGCTCCAGAGCGTGGCCTCCGCCCGGCACCACAGGAGGGAACCTCGACCGTCGAACGTGTCTGTCACCTCGAGGTCGACGTCGGCGGCGGTGCGCTCCGCGTCCTCGAAACGACCCAGGAGGCCGAGCGCCAGGACCCGGTTGTAGCCCAGGCGCTGCCTGGAGAGCAGCCCGAGCGGCTCCTCGAGCATCGTATCGATCCGGGCGACGGCGTCTCCGAGGTCGCCGCTGAAGATGACCGCCTGGACGCTCTCGGCGCGGAGTTCGGCTGCCCGCGTGTGGAAACCGAGACGCTCGAGGCGATCCGCGGCCCCGGACGCGACCGCCACCGCCGGCGTCGCGCCGCGCAGGGCGAGCGTCATGTAGTACAGGTCCATCGCCCGGCTCGCCGCCGTGCCGCCGGCTCCTGCGGCGAGCGATCGCCTCCACGGCGCCTTCCAGTGGTTCGAGCCGATCCGTCCTGCCCGCATAGAGACCAAGGGCGGCGAGGTGTCCCGCCAGTCTGCGGGTTCCGGGCGGCGTCGCCGGCGGAGGCGGACGTGTGCTCGGCGATCACGAGCGCCGTCATCCAGCCGACCCTGGTTCACGAGGATGACCGCCTCGGCGATGGCCAGCTCGATCGCGCCCTCGCTGCCCGGCGTCGGCCGAAGATGACGGGCACCGTCGATCACGGCCAGCGCTTCGTCGTTCCGTCCTTCGTGATCGAGCGAGCTGGCGAGCGTTGCGACCCCGAGCGCCTGCAGGTCGTCGTCGCCATCCAGCGGGTCCTGCAGGAGCGTGATCGGCCTCGTCCGGGCTGCCGATGGCGTGCAGTTGCTGGGCAGCCCGGACCCGCCAGAGCGACGCCTCGGTATCGCTGGTCTGCGCAGCCACCCGCAACAGCGCCGTCCGTGTGCGCGGATCGGACACACCCTCCAGCGCCGATGTGGCGATCTGTGCCGCCTCGGATCGCCGACCCGCCGCCGCGAGGTGCGTCGCTCGTTCGGCAGGATCGGACAGCAGATCGGACAACCGACCGTGGAGCGTCCGCCGACGCTCGTCGTCGATCTGCGCCACGATCGCCTCGGCGATCAGGCTGTGCCGGACGCCGAGGCCGTCCGTCCCGCGCACGACGAGCCCGCGCTGCAGGAGGCGATCGCCGGCAGGTCCGACCGCGCTCGCAGGCAGGGGCCGATCCGCCACGGCCAGCAGTTCCAGGGCGAGACGTTCGGCCTTGGGCAGCGCTGCGACCTGGCCGATGATCGCGCGGGACAGCGACGATGACGACTCACCCCGTGTTGCGAGCTCGGTCAGCAGGAGCGGGTTCCCGCCCGCGCCATCGACGATCCGTCGCAACTGACCGGACGGTGCCTCGGGGTGGAGCCGCCGGAGCAGGGTCAGCGACGCTTCGTCGTTCAGGCCGCCCAGCCGGATGACCTCGATCCGACGGGTCCGGAGCGGTTCGAGCGCCTCGCCGGCGGCTGGATCACCCTCTCGGATCGCCACGACGAGCGCGATGCGGTCCACCAGCAGTCCGACCACCGTTCGGGTCGCCGCATCGGTCCATTGGAGGTCGTCGATCAGGAGGACGTCCGGTCCCACGAGGCGCTCCACGCGGGCGGCGACCACCTCCGGGTCGCCGGCGATGGGCACACCCGCCGCGCGGCGGATCGCGAGGTACGGCATCCACGCCAGCGTCCCGAACCCGCCCCCTTCGTAGAGCACGCGCCCGGCGGTCGAGGCCGCTGCCCGGACGAGCGTCGTCTTGCCGATCCCCGCCTCGCCGACGATGGCGATCGTGCGATCGGCGCGAATCGACCGGACGAGCTGATCAAGGTCGGCCTCGCGTCCGATGAGCGCCCCGTCACCGGGCGCGGTCCCGGCATCCCGTCCGGCCGGACTCGCCCCAGCGTGCGGATCGTCCATCAAGGTGCGCCCGCCTCAGGCGGGGGCTACCAGCCGGCCTTGAACGGGTAGACGACCCACGCGTCGGTGGCCACCGCGTGGACGTCCGGAACGTCGTCCACGACCGAGTGGCTGGGCTTGTAGTGCAGCACCGCGGTCACCGGATCACCACCCGCCTGTCGGACGCGATCGGTGACGGCATGGATGGTGGTGCCGCTGTCCCAGACCTCGTCCACGATCAGCACGCGCTTGCCGCGCAGGAGGGGGTCAGCCGGGAACTGGAAGAACGTCGGGTGCGGACCTGGCTGGCCGTGGTCGTCGTAGTACTCGACGGCGGCGACGAGGATGTCGCGCAGGTTCAACCGATACGAGAGCATCCCGGCCGGGACCATGCCGCCGCGGGTGATGGCGAGCATGACGTCGAACGTTTGCCCGGCGAGACGTTCCGCCAACACGCGGACGAGGGCGTCGAGATCGTCCCACGAGACGATGTCCTTCTCGGGAGCCGCGGTCTCCGTCACGGACCGAAGGATACGTGACCCTCAGTCGTCGATGGCGGTCCGGGTCGCGTCGATCGCCGCGTCCAGGACCGGGTCCCGCCCGGCGATCACGTCGTCCCATGTCAGCTCGACGGCGATGTCGGGGTCCACCTCGAGGCGGTCGTCCCCGGCCCGGCGCTCGTGATAGCGGGTCGAGATCAGGACGACGATGCCACTGTGTTCGAGGGTCACGACGCGCACATCGCCGTAGATGTTCGGACCGCCGCCGGGTGGCTCGCCGACCAGGTGGACGGACGCCGCGGCGTCGCCCGCTTCGAGCTCGGTCACGAAGTTGCCGGCTGCCGAGAAGGTCCCGCGCCCGGCGATCACGGCGACGCTGCCCGGTCGCTCCGTCGCGTGGGCGACGAGGGCATCGCGGAACGGTCCGTAGGTCGTGTTGTTGCCGCCGGGATTGTTCCGCATGTCGACGATCACCGGATCCGTGGCTCCGGCTTCGATCGCCCGGCGGACGTCGTCGGTGGCGGCGGACATCGTGATGCCGTCCGGCGCACGCGTCGGCTGGACCTGGTTGAACCCGATGTACGTCCCGCCACCCTCGAGTGGCTCGGACCAGAAGAAGGCCGAGCGGTGTCGCTGGACGGCGAGACCATCGGGATCCGGCGGCAGGCCGTTCGGATAGCCCTCGTACCGCCCGAAGACCCAGTCTCGGAACGTCTCGATGGGCAGGGCCTCGAGGCGCACATCGCGCGGGGAGCCGTCGGCGTCCTCCACGGTGATCTCGGCGGCGTCGGGCCGAAGCAACCCGAGTTCACCCAGGATCTCGGGCAGGGTCAGGTACATGGGCAGGTTCGCCCGCAGGTTCGTGGGGTTGTCGCGGGGGACCAGCGGCTCGACGGCCGTCCGGGCCACGTCGACCGGAGTCCCGCCCACCGCGAGCAGTCGTGCCCCGACCAGGTCGCCATACGGTTCCCGTGCGGCCACGATGCGAAGCCCGTCCGGGAACTCCCACATCCAGATGGGCCACGCGTGCAGCCGCTCGCCGGTCTGGGCCATCGCCCATGCCCCGGAGTGACCGTCGCGGTCGCGATGCCCCATGAGGTCCATCACGCCGACCAGGAATCCGGCGTCGGTCAGGTCGCCGGCGCGAGCGGCAAGGGCGTCGAGTCTGCCCCGGAAGGCCGCCTCACCCTCGTCGAGGAAGGGTTCGGGATGCAGGGCCACCAGGCGCTCGAAGAGCTGGTCGAGATCGGCCCGGCGGGCCGCGGCGAGGGTCAGCGGCGTCGGCGACGCGGCAGGGACCGAGGCGGTCGCGGCCGGGGTCGACGCGGTCGGCGCCGGGGTGACGGCGGCTGGTGCCGCACACGCGGTCGCCGAGATGACCGTGACAAGGCCCAGGGTCAGGATCCGCGCGAGCAGCCGCATGCAGCGAAGATACTACGACCTCGTAGTATCTGTCACTGGGTCCGCCACGCTGATGTCGCGGGCCGCCCGTTCCAGCGCATCCGTGAGATCGGCGAGGGCTGCCCGGATCTCGCCTTCGGAGCGGTCCAGGTTCGAGAGGATGGCCGCTTCGGCCCGGACGAACGCCGGGTTCACCCGGCGGATCACGCCGCGGCCCTGGTCGGTCAGGACCACGCGGTGCGAGCGCCCGTCACTCGGGTGGGGGATCCGACGCGCGTCACCCCGTGCCAGCATGGTCGCGATGTACGTCGAGATCGTGGTGGGCGGGACGCCGAGTGCAGCCGCAAGTTCGCTCGGCGTCCGCGGGCCCGCTTCCAGCATCAGGCTGTAGACCGCGTACTCGGCCGGTCGGATCCCCGTCTCCGCCAGGGCGTCGTCCAGGTACGCACCCAGGCGCGAGGCGACGGCGAACACATCGAACGGGAGCGAGATCCGTCGTTCCGGTCGCCGGTCGTCGGCGGACGCCTCGCGCGAGATCGGACGCGCGGCAGGCTCGGTCGTTGGTCGAGGGCGACTCACCTGTTGAAGTCTAGGTCGTGGTCGTAGCTCGAATGAGCGGGATGCGGGCCGTGAAGCGCGCGCCGCCGGTGAGCCGGTTCGTCGCCTCGATCCGTCCGTCATGGCGCTCCACGATCCAGGCGGCGATCGCCAGGCCCAGCCCGGTCCCGCCGCCCGGGGCTCCGGCAGCCCGATAGAACCGGTCGAACACGCGCGGCATGTCCTCGGGCCTGATCCCCGGCCCGTCGTCGTCGACGACGAGGGTGGCATCGGGTCCGTCCGACCGGACCTGGACGCTCACGTGACCCCCGGACGGCGCGTGCCGGACCGCGTTGTCCACGAGGATCATGACGAGCTGGCGCAGCCGGGCCGGGTCGCCGCTGACCTCTGCCGGCTCGGGGTCCACGGTCACGGCGACTCCACGTTCCGTGGCGACGACGGCGAGCGACGACGCCGCGTCCGAGGCGACGTCGCCGAGGTCCACCGGGATGCGCTCCAGCTCCAGCGTGCCCGAGTCCGAGCGCGCCAGGAGCAGGAGGTCCTCCACCATCGAGGTCAGATGATCCACCTCATCGCGGATGTCCGTGAGGGCGGAACCGACCAAGGCGACCGGTTCCGATCGATGCCGGTCCAGGTCGTCGACGCTGGCCCGGATGACGGTCAGCGGGGTACGCAGCTCGTGTGAGGCGTCGGCGGCGAATTCCCGCTGGCGCCGCAGGGCCTCCCGCTGGGCCACGAGGGAGCGACGGATCGGGACGAGCGCCCGGCTCGCGAACCCCGCCCCTGCACCGACGGCGACCACCAGGGCGACGAGGCCGCCCACGACGAGCACCACTACGAGGACGGTGAGCGTCCGCACTTCCGTCGTCCGATCACCGACCACCTGGAGGTACACGACCTGACCGCGCACGCGCACCGGCTCGGTCAGCACGCGGACCGGTGTGTCCGCCGCGATCGTGGAGTTGCGGATGTCGCGTCCCGAAACCGCCTTCGCGGCCTCGATCCCGCCGATGAACGGCAGGCCCTCGGGCATATCGCCCCGGATCGGGCCATCACCCAGCACGACGTTGCCCTCGCCATCGGCGACGAGCGAGAACGTCCCCGAGCCGGGGCCGCCGAAGCGGAAGCCTCCCTCACCCAGGTCATCCGGATCGGGTCGCCCGCCGGTGATGATGTTGGCCGCTGCGGTGAGTTGGGCCGTGCCCGTCGCCGCCAGGGAGCGATCCACCGCCACGTAGAGCACGATCCCCAGCACGACGAGCACGGCCAGCGTGATGCCGCCGCTCCAGAGCGACAGGTTCAGGCGGACGCTGCGAAGCAGTCGGTGCTCGTCGGCCGTGACCTCCGGATCCGACGCGCCGATCGCTGTGGGGCCGACGCCATCAGGCATCGGCGAGACGGTACCCCACGCCGCGCACGGTCTCGATCTGCCGGCCGGCCGCGCCCAGCTTGTCGCGCAGGTAATGCACGTAGGCATCCACGGCATTCGGTGTCACGGCGACCCCGAACGGCCACGCCTGATCGAGCAACTGGTCCCGCGACAGGGTCTGGCCGGGATGGCGCAGGAGGCACTCCAGGAGCGAGAACTCGCGTGGGCTCAGGTCCACGGTCGCGTCGTGGACGGTGACCCGTCGCGCGGTCTCATCGAGCGTGATCGCCCCGGCGGACAGCATCGGCCGGGTCCGTCGATGGCCGTCGGCATCGGCGGACCGCCGGGCGAGCGCCCGCAGTCGAGCCGAAAGTTCCTCGAACGCGAACGGCTTCACGAGGTAATCGTCGGCACCGGCGTCGAGGCCGGTCACCCGGTCCCCCACGGTGTCGCGCGCGGTCAGCATGAGGATCGTCACGTCCGACCCCTTCGCGCGCAGCCGTCGCGCGACCTCGAGCCCGTTGATGTCGGGAAGCCCGATGTCGAGGATGACGCACTCGATGCCGGGCGCGTCCTCCGCGATCTCGAGGCCGGTCTCGCCGTCGGTGGCGAGTTCGACGACGTGCCGGTCGTCCTCCAGCAGCCGCTTGAGCAGTCGCGCCAGCCGCGGGTCGTCCTCGATGACGAGCAGGTGCATGGTCGTCAGCCTACCTTCCGGTCCTGCCTACCGCGTGACCGTGACGTCATCGGCGGTGACCTGCGGCGCCGCGGCGCCGTCACCACCGCCGGGCCCGATGCGGCCACCGTTCAACCGCACCGCCACGTCGTCCCCGATCGCGACGTCGTCTTCGGACGCCTCGGTGGCGGCGTGATAGGTGGTGTCGCCGTCCAAGGTCACAGCCATCGTCTCCCCTGACTCGAGGGTGATCGTCATCGTGCCGCCGTCGATGGACGCGACCGTGCCCTCGATGGTCAAGCCGCCTGAGCCGAAGAGGCCGGGCCCACCGACGCCGCCGCCCGGCGCCGCGCCGGGGTCGAAGCTCCCGTTCGGCGCGAGGATCACGCCGTTCTGGCCGCCCGGAAAGGTCCCGAGCCCGGCCGCGGCCGCCGGCGCCGTGGAGCGGCCGATCGCGAAGGCTACGCCGCCGACCGCGAGGATCGCGGCGGCACCCAGGAGGATGTTCAGCCACCTGCCGCCCTCTCGGCGCGGCGCGACGATCACAGGCGCGACGGGCGCCGGGGGTGCGACGGGCGCTGCGGTCGCGGGGTCGGTCCAGGTTGGCTGCAACTCGGGATTCTCGTTGCTCATGTCGGTTCCTTTCGTCATTCGTAGCGGAGGGCGTCGATGGGATCGAGGCGGGCGGCCTGCCGCGCCGGCCACACGCCGAACACGACGCCGACCGCCAGGCTGAAGAGGGCCGCCGCGAGGACGGTCGTTGGGTCGAAGGTGAAGCCCCAGCCGGCCACCTGGCCGATCGCCGCCGAGACGGCGAGACCGAGCACGATCCCGATCAGGCCGCCAAGCAGCGAGAGGGTGAGCGCCTCGACCAGGAACTGGGCCAGGATGTCGCGACCGCGCGCCCCGATGGCCTTGCGGATCCCGATCTCCCGGGTCCGCTCGCGCACGGAGACCAGCATGATGTTCATGATCCCGATGCCGCCCACGACGAGCGAGATCGAGGCGATGCCGCCGAGAAGGAGCACCAGCGTCCCGCTGATGGAGGACGCGGCCTCCAGGAGTTGGGTCTGGTCGAAGACGCTGAAGTCGTCCTCGTCATCGGCTGCGAGCTCATGGCGTTCGCGCAGCAGGGCGGTGATCGCCGCGTTCACGGCGTCCATGTCGCCTCCCTCGGCGACGCTGACGCCGATCGTCCGGACGCTGTCGCCGCCGACGAAGTACTTCTGCACGACCCCGACGGGCACCATGACCTGATCGTCAGGATCCTGGAACCCGGAGCCGCCCTTGGGCTGGAGGATGCCGATCACGGTGAACGGGATCCCATCGATGGAGATGTCGGTCCCGAGGTCGTCCTCCGCGAGGCCGAGATCCTCCGCCGTCGTCGCGCCCAGGACGGCGACGCGGAGACCGCGGTCTACGGCGACGTCGGTTAGAAAGGAGCCCTGCCACACGACATAGGCGCGCACCTCCGGGTACGCGGCGGTCGTCCCGACGATGGTCGTACTCGTGGACTCGTCGCCGACGGTGACCGTGAGGTCCGTCGAGACCTCGGGCGCGACGGCGGCGACCCCGTCGAGCCCGGCGATCGCGTCGGCGTCCTCGAGGGATAGCGTCGAGCCGTCCGCCCCCTGCGTGGTCGGGCTGACGGTCAGGAGATTGGTCCCAAGGCTCGACAGGCGGTCTGTGATGTCGCTCGTCGTTCCCCGGCCCACGCCCACCAGCGCGACGACGGAGGCCACGCCGATGATGACGCCGAGCATGGTGAGCGCCGCGCGCATCCGGCTCGTCCGCAAGCGAGACAGCGCCAGGCGGAGCAGTTCGAGGATGCTCATGCGGCCACGTTCCCGCTGAGGTCGGCCGCGATACGGCCATCGCGCAGGTGGATCTGCCGGTCGGCGGAGGCCGCGACATCGCTGTCGTGGGTGATGAGCACGATCGTGCGTCCTGCGGCGTGCAGTTCGCGGAACAGGGCCATGACATCCGCCCCGGAGCGGCTGTCGAGGTTGCCCGTCGGCTCGTCGGCGAGGATGAGCGCGGGCTCCGTGACGAGCGCACGGGCGACGGCGACCCGCTGCTGCTGGCCCCCCGACAGCTCGGTCGGCTCATGGCTCACGCGGTCGCCCATGCCGAGGCGCTCCAGGGCCGCCCGGGCGCGCCGGGTCCGCTCGCCACGCGCGATGCCCTGATAGAGGAGCGGCGTCGCCACGTTCTCGAGCGCGGTGGTCCGCGGCAATAGGTTGTACGACTGGAAGACGAAGCCGATCGCCTGGCTGCGGAGCCGGGCGAGGCCGTCGTCATCCAGCGACGCGACCGGGGTCCCGGCCAGCTCGTAGGACCCGGCCGTCGGGCGGTCCAGGCAGCCCAGGATGTGCATCATCGTGCTCTTGCCGGAGCCCGAAGGGCCGACGATCGCGACGAACTCGCCCGCCTGCACGTCCAGGCTCACATCGTCGAGGGCGGGGACGGTCTGCGACCCCATCTGGTAGATGCGGCTGACGCCGTGGAGGGAGATGATCGGGGCGGTCATCGGTCAGTCCCCGCCGGTCTGGGGACCGGGTCCAGCGCCGCCACCGGGGAAGCCACGTTCCACGATGACGCCACCGCCCCCGGGGAACGCACCGGTGCTGGCGTTCGTGCCCACCAGGTCGCTGGCCGTACCGGTCACGACGGCCGTGCCTTCGGCGAGGCCGGACGTGATCTCGGCAAGGGTGTTCGTGACGAGCCCGACCTCGACGGGCGTTCGCACGGGCGTGCCGTCGGCCCCGAGGGTCATGACCGAGTAGTCGCCTTCGGTGCCGTTCAGGGCCGCACTCGGGATCGTCAGCACATCGGTCGCACTGGCGATCGTGATCGTGACCTCGGCACTCATCCCGGAACGGACGGTCGACGGCGCATCGATCAGCGTGACGGTGACCGGGAACGCAACGACGCCCGTCCCGCTGTCGGAACCGGCGATCGGTGCGACGGCCGTGACGGTCCCGGTGAGCTCGGCGTCCACCGCGGAGATGGCGATCGATGCCGTCTGGCCCACCTTGACGTCCACGAGGTCGCTTTCGACCACGTCGGTCGTGACCTGGAACGTCGGGGCATCGATGACGACGGCTGCACCCGAGGGGGCGTTCGACCCGGCGACGAGCGCGACCTCGGTCACGAGGCCAGCGACCGGGGCCGTGAGCGTGGCCGCCTCGATCTGTGCCTCGAGGTCCTCGACGGCCTTCTCTGCCTGGTCCACCTGGTTGAGGGCGTTGTACCGGCTGATCTTCGCCTGGCGGGTGGCCGCGGTCGTGTCGGCATCGTCCAGCTCGTCGTCGGCGGCGCGCATCGACACTTCGGCCGATAGCAGGTCGCGCTTGGCGCGCGCCAGGTCCCGCTCCAGGGCGGCCGTATCCGCGGTCGCGAGGGTGTCGCCCTCGGCCACCGCGTCGCCGACCTCGACCAGGACTTCGGTGACGGGGTAGGTGGCAGTCGCCTCGGGTGGCGTCGCCTCGTCAGTGACCAGCCACGGATCCGCCCCGAAGGCGACCCCGGTCCGGGTGGCGGCCTCGAGGGTCCCGGTCGCGGCGATCTCGTCGCTGACATCGCCGGTGGTGGCCGGTGAGGTCAGGTATTCCGTGGCGGTCGCGACGTTCGTCCCCGTCCCGCCCATCGCATAGAACACGGCCCCGGCCCCGATGGCGCCGAGCACCACGACCGCGGCGAGTTTGAGCTTCATACGTCATCCCTCATACCGAACGTCAGGCAGCCGGTCTCCACGACCGGCCGTGGCCATCCATTCAGCCGCCGTCCTCTGAGACAGCCATGAGAATCGCGCGGTGGGCCGCGTAGCATCCGCGCATGCCCCCCGACGCGGACCACGCCCAGCGCCGACGACCGCGCCGCGACCCCTCCGGGATCCGCCAGATCCCGTGGCGCCGCCTCGAGAACCCGTTCCGCCCGGTCGAGATCCTGTCTGCGGACCATGTGGAGGCGATCCACGGGGCGTCGCTCCGCATCCTGTCCGAGATCGGCGTGGAGGTCCTGGGCGATCGGGCCGTGGACCTGCTGGCGGGCGCAGGGGCGCTCGTGGATCGCGGCACCGGGCGGGTGCGCCTTGACCCGGCGCACACAGAGGGACTCGTGGCGCAGGCACCGTCCACGTTCACGCTCCACGCGCGCAACCGCGCGCGGGACATCGTGTTCGGTGGGCGCCACCTGGTGTTCGGGGCGGTGGGCGGGCCCGCGTTCGCCAACGACCTGGATGCGGGTCGTCGAGCCGGCACGGCTCGGGACTTCGAGCGCTACGTCCGGCTTGTGGGTGCCCTTGAGGTCATCCACCAGGAGGGCGGGGGACCGGTCGAGCCCAACGACTGGGCCGTGCCGACGCGCCACCTGCGGATGTACCGCACGTTCGCCAAGGAGCTCGACAAGACCTGGCAGTGCCTGGGGTTCGGTGCCGCGCAGGTGGACGACGCGCTCGAGGTGCTCCAGATCGTCCGTGGCGTCGATCGCGAGGCGCTGGTGCGCGAGCCGTCCGCGATGACGGTCATCAACACCAACTCGCCACTCCGACTCGACGGCCCGATGGGCGACGGGCTCATCGAGATGGCGACCTATGGCCAGCCCGTCGTGGCGACGCCGTTCACGCTGGCCGGGGCGATGAGCCCGATATCCCTGGCCGGGGCGATCGCCCAGCAGAACGCAGAAGCGCTGTTCATGGTCGCGCTCGCCCAGATCGTCCGGCCCGGTGCCCCGATGGTGTACGGCGCCTTCACCTCCAACGTGGACATGCGCACCGGGGCGCCGGCGTTCGGGACCCCCGAATTGGTGAAGAGCCAGTTCGCGAGCGGCCAGATGGCCCGCCGCTATGGCCTTCCATGGCGCAGCAGCAACGCGACCGCCAGCAACGTCGTGGATGCGCAGGCAGCCTACGAGGCGGAGATGTCCGTGTGGGGCGCGATCATGGGTGGCGTCAACCTCCTCTACCAGGGCGCCGGCTGGCTGGAGGGCGGGCTGACCGCGTCGTTCGAGAAGCTCATCGTGGATGCGGAGATCCTCCAGATGATGTCCGAGGTCCTCCAGCCGCTCACCGTGGACGACGCCACGCTGGGGCTCGACGCGATCGCCGACGTGGGGCCTGGCGGCCACTTCTTCGGGACGGGGCACACGCTGGAGCGGTACGAGTCGGCCTTCTACACCCCGATGCTGTCGGATTGGCGCAACTTCGAGTCGTGGGAGGCGGACGGTTCGTTGACCGCGACGCAGCGAGCGAACACGATCTGGAAACGACTCCTCGACGACGCGGTGCCACCACCGCTCGACGCTCCGGTCGCGGAGGCGCTCGATGCGTTCGTGGACCGACGCATCGCGGAGATCGAGCGCGACACGTAGGAGTCCCGATGACCGTCGAGAGGCCCGACCGCGTGCCCGACCGGATGACCGACGCGATCAGCGCGATCCTCTCCCGGATGGTCCGGTCCGGCCCGGGTCCCGGGCCCGGCGCGGTCTTCGACCCGGCCCCGTGGCTGGGATCGGACGCCGACCCGATCGCGCGCATCACGGTGGCATTCCTCGTCGTCGCAGCCGGGGACGGCCACGCAGACCACGCATCGGCCCGGGACGCCCTCATGACAGCGGACCGTGGCCCCGCTGCCGGCGTCGCCGCCTTCTACCGCGACGGCCTTCGGCGCATGCAGGCGGAATGGCAGCGGGCGAGCAGCAACGGCCCGCTCACGACGCGGCTGGCGGCCGCCGCCGACGCGCTCGCCGCTGCCACGTCCCCGGAAGCGGCTCGCGAGGCGACCTGGAGCGCCTGGTTCCCGCAGGGCGTCGGGATCATCGGGCACGAAGATGACCGGATCGCGCGTCTCCGCCGCGCCCGGATAGTGACGATCAGCGCCCCGGCGCCCGATCCGATCACGGATCCGCGACGCGAGGTGCTCTTCACCTCGAACGTTCTGCTCACGGTGCCCCCCGGATCGACCGATGTCGGGAGCCTGCCGTACCCGTCCGCCCTCCGTACGGCGATCGCGACCGCATCCGCGGAACCCCAGCGCTACTGGTTCGATCACCCGATCCAGGTCGGCGTGGAGCCCGCCGCGAACGAGCTGCTCTATGGCCTGCAGCAGCTGGACGCCTCGATCGCTCTGGAGCCGGGTGCCGGTCGCGTGACCTGCCTGCTGTCCGTGAGCGTGACCCATGACGGGCTCGGGCCGGTCGCCCGGCCGTATGTCGAGGCGGAGCTCGCCCGCGTCGGCGGCCTCCGGCACCTCGACGTCGTGGCGGTCACGGAGGGCGATGCGCGCCGCCTCGTCGACGAGGTCGTCGTCCCGGCGCTCGCCCTCATCCGAGGGGCGCCTGCCGCGGGATCGGCACGCGAGGGTCTCCGCGCGGTCATCGGCGTCGATGGGGAGTACGGCCGCCACTACAGCTTCCTCAAGGCCGTCGCCGCGCTCTGGCACGTCGGGCTGGATCGCGCGGTCCGGGCCACCTTCAAGTTCGATCTCGACCAGGTCTTCCCGCAGGACGCCCTCCTCGAGCAGACCGGCCGGACGGCGTTCGCCCATCTGACGACGCCGCTGTGGGGCGCTCGCGCCACCGACGCGGATGGACGGCCCATCGAGCTCGGAATGCTGGCGGGTGCGCTGGTCAACGAGCGCGATGTCGCCCACGGCCTGTTCACGCCGGACGTCGGCACTGCCCGCCCGAGCCCCGACCCTGGACGAGGCCGTGTTCTTCAGCGCCCTGCCCCAGGCGATCTCCACCCGGGCCGAGATGATGGAGCGCTACGACGGACCCGATGTCGATGGCGTCCGACGCGCGCTGGAGCGGGTCCACGTCACGGGCGGGACCAACGGCATCCGCGTGGATGCGCTGCGCCGCCATCGACCGTTCACGCCGAGCTTCGTGGGCCGCGCGGAGGACCAGGCGTATGTCCTGTCCGACCTCGGTCAGCCAGGTCCGCGTCTCGCGTATGCCCACGCCGCGGGCCTGATCATGCGCCACGACAAGGAGGCGTTCGCGGGCGACGCGATCGCCGCGGCCCACGTCGGCAAGCTGATCGGGGACGACGTCCGCATCCTCGTGTTCTCGGCGTATGCGGACGCCGTTGCCGCTGCCGGGACGGACGGCAGCCTTGATCGGGCGGCCATCGGGCGTCTCCTGGACCCGTTCACCGGGGCGTTCGTCTCCGAGCTGCCCGCGACGGTGGTCCTGCTGCGGTTCGCGCTCCGCACGATGCGCCTGTTCGCGGCAGGCGACGTGGATGACGCCCATGAGTACGCCATCGATGGCGCCCACCGCCTCGGCGACACCTTCGTGTCGATCGAGGACGGGGCGGCGTTCACGGCGCGGGTCGCCGCGGAACGCCGCGCCTGGGCCGACTACTACGATGCGCTGGACGCCCTCGAGGCGGGCCTGGTGGCCGGCGATCCGACCGCGCAGGCGCTCGCATCGCGGGCCGTCGCTATCATCGACGCATGTCGGATCACGGCCCCCAACGCGATGGCGGGCTGATCCGTCCCCCGAGCTGGTTCGATCGGGTCGATCGGCGGATCACCGCATGGATGGCGGATCGGGGACTCACCGTTCTGCGGATCGCCCTGGCGATCGTGTTCCTGTGGTTCGGCGCACTGAAGCTGATCCCCGGGCTGAGCCCGGCCGAGGACCTCGCCGGGCGGACCATCGAGATGCTGACCTTCGGGATCGTCCCGTTGGAGGTCGCCCTGCCCATCCTCGCGCTCTGGGAGGTGGCCATCGGTGTCGGGCTGTTACTGGACCGCTGGATGCGCGTGACCCTGCTCCTGCTGTTCGTGCAGATGTTGGGCACGGTCACGCCGCTCGTCCTGATCCCGGAGGAGACGTGGGTGCGCTTCCCGATCGTGCCCACCCTGGAAGGGCAATACATCATCAAGAACGTCGTCCTCGTTGCCGCCGCCATCGTCCTTGGAGCGACCGTGCGGGGTGGGCGGCTCACTGCGGGACCCGTGACGGACAGGTAACCGCCGTGTTACCGTAACCAGCGTGTTACGCAATGGCTCCGCGGCCCCGTCCGCGCCGCTCAAGGATCCGGACCCCTTCGATGCGCTCGGCGACCCGCACCGCCGGACGATCCTGCGGCTGTTGGGCGAGCGCGAGCGGAGTGTCGGCGCGCTGGCGGCTGCGATGCCCATCAGCCGGCCGGCCGTGTCGCGTCACCTGCGGGTGTTGCGTGAGGCCGGCCTCGTTCGCGAGGAGCCGCAGGGAACTCGCCGGATCTATGCCCTCCAGGACGATGGCATCGAGGCCGTCAGGACCTACCTCGAGCAGGTCTGGGGCGAGGCGGCGACACGGTTCCGGCTCATGGCCGAGAACTCGGCGGATCGGCGGCGATGATCGAGCCGCTGCGGATCACGTTCGACGTCGGGCGACCGGCGGCCCATGCGTTCACCGTCTGGACCGCAGACATCGGGCGCTGGTGGCCGGCCGACCACACGACCACCGCCGAGCCCGGCCTGCAGGTGACGCTGGAGCCACAGGTCGGCGGCCGCATCTACGAACGGACGGCCGACGGGCGCGAGTTCGACTGGGGCGAGATCGTCGTGTGGGAGCCGCCGCAGCGCTTCGTCTACACCTGGCACTTGCGACGAAGCCGCGAGGACGCGACGGAGGTGGAGATCCGGTTCGTCGCCGTATCTCCGGAGGCGACTCGGGTCGAGATCGAACACCGTGGATGGGAGCGCCTCGGGGCGGAAGGTCCGGCCTGGCGCGATCGCAACCGCGGCGGCTGGGAGACCCTGCTGCCGCACTACGTGGCTGCCGCGACGGCGGATGCTCGAGGAGGATGACCATGGCGACGGGAACCGGGACGCGCGAGGATCCGTGGCAGCTGACGACCCCGCCCGGGACGTCCGCGTACCAGATGTGGCGCGACGACGCGGCGGACCCGCCGGCCATCGTCTGCCAGGTGGGGGGAACCCAGCTCAAGTACGACGCGCGCGCGATCGAGGACCTGCACGCATGGCTCAAGGCCCAGGGCGACTGGGTGCCGCTGGGTGGCGCGGACGAGCAGAAGCCGGCACCGGAGGGTTCGGTCGAGGCATGGGGTCGGTCCGAGTCCAACCCGCTCGGGGGGTGGTACGGGCTCAAGAAGGGTCTCCGCGGCCGGTTCGGCGTCTACATGCCGCCGCTGCTGGAGGCGCTCGGCCTCGCCGAAGTCACGCACGACGCCAAGAACAACCGGATGCGCGCGATCTGACGAGCTGCGCGAGCCGTCGGGTCAGGCAGGCCGCCGCCGCGCGTTGACACGGCGTCGACCGGTCATGTCATCCTCGGCCTGGAGGACCGGTTCGCTGGCGACCGGCAGGTCGGGAAGCGTGGTCTGGTCCACGAGACCGGACGTGATGATCCGGCGGAGTTCCGAATCGATCGCGGGGTCGGTCTCCAGCGGCCGGTAGAGCGCCAACCGACGGTCCACCTCGTCGCGCGCGCGCTCGGCCGTGTCCTTGCCGCCCGCCTTGAGCCACTGCTCGCGGTTGTCGCGGTCCACCACGGCCGACGGGAGGTACAGCTCCTCAGGCCAGTGTGTCGTGGTGTGCTCCGCCATGATGAGGTGCTGGTCCGCCATGAGCTGGTCGATGAGCGGACCCACCGGCAGGTCGTCGCGCGGCTCGATCTCGCGCACGAACCGGAGTGCCTGCCCGCACATCTCGTCGTCGAACACGAGCTTGGGAAGGCTGAAGACGAGGAGGAAGTCCAGCATCCCGGGACCGCTCACCGAGTTCACCCCGGCAAGCGCCGCGATGAGTGCGCTCCCGAACGTCTCAGCGCCGGCCTGTGCATCGAGGATCGGGCCGTCCGATAGGGCGAGATAGGACTGGGTGGGGAAGCCCAGCGATCTCCCGACGGCGACGTATGCCGCATCCAGCTGGAGCGCCTCGACCGCGGACATCGGCGAGCTCGCGACCTTCATGTGGAAGGTAGCCGGCGCACCACCGAACAGGACCGGGGCACCGGCCCGGATGACCTGGGCCATGGTGATGCCGGCCAGGACGTCGACCGTATGGAAGACCGTGGCGCCGACGGTCGTGACCGGCGCGATCAGGCCCATCAGCGTCACCGGGACGATCTCGACCGGGATCCCCGCCTCCACGCAGTCGATCATGTTCTGGCAGGAGTCCTCGCTGTACCGGAAGTTGCCGGTCGCGGTGATCGTGAAGATGCTCATGGGGCGGGCGATGAGGTCGGCCCGGTCCGCCCGGAAGAGCTGCATCATCTCGACCATGCGACCGACGCCGTGTTCGGTGAACGCCCCGGAGACCACGGGCTTCTTCGAGTTGGTGAGGGTCATATACAGGCGCCACGCGTCGGACACCTGGGCCTCGATGTCGTCGTTGGTCGAGAACGCCGTCGCGAGGTAGGCGATGTGCTGGAGGCCGTCGGCGAGCCGAACGTACTCGACGAAGTCCGCGGAGTTCGCGAGCCGGAGTTCGCCGGTCCGATGGTCGAGCCACTTGAGGCCCGAGGATCCCGGCACGAAGTGCACGCGATCGCCGCCAAGGTCCGCGTGTGGGTTCCCGTCGCGGTCGTACAGCAGGAACGAGGACGGCGCGGACGCGATCGCGCGCTCCACGACATCGCGCGGGAAGAGCACGCGCTCGCCGGAGGCATCGAGCGGCAGTCCCGCCGCCAGGAGCCGGCGGCGCATCTCCTGGCCCCGGATCTCCATGCCGGTCTCGGCCAGGACGCGCTTCGCCTCGTCGACGATCCGGGCGATCAGGTCGTCCGAGAGGACATGCAGGGTGGGTCGCATCGGCGGAACCCTACCGCACGGGGGCCGCGGCTGCGACCTCGCCCCGCCGGACGCGACGCTGCGGACGCGACCGGTGGCCGCGGCAACGTAGCATTGACCGGTGCTTTCCGAGTTCGCGCTGCTGCTGGTCGCCCTCGTCGTCATCCTGATCGGGGCCGAGCTGTTCACCAACGGGATCGAGTGGTTCGGACACCATCTCGAACTGGCGGAGGGCGCGGTCGGGTCCGTCCTCGCCGCGGTCGGGACGGCCCTGCCCGAGACGATGATCCCGATCATCGCGATCCTGTTCGCCACCGGCGAGGATGCCGAGGCGATCGGCGTCGGGGCGGTGCTGGGCGCACCGTTCATGCTGGCCACGCTCGCGATGTTCGTCACCGGGATCGCCGTCCTCTACCGGGCGCGCGGCGGCGGATCGGACGTGATGCTCGTCGACAAGGGCGTCCTGACCCATGACCTGCGCTTCTTCGCGGTCTGCTACTCCCTGGCGATCGGGGTCGCGTTCGTCCCGTCGGACCTCTTCATCGTCCGGGTCGTCGTCGCCGTCATGCTCATCGGGATCTACGCCTGGTACGTCAAGCAGCATCTCGACGCGGATGCGGACGGCGACGCCGATGACCTGTCGCCGTTGCGCCTCCACCGCCTGGACCGCAACGGCCACCAGGAGGACCCCGCGGTCCCAAGACTCCGCGTCGTCAACGTGCAGGTCGCGGTCGCCCTCGGTTGCATCGTCCTGGGCGCCTACGTCTTCGTTGACGCGGTGGGTGCGCTCGCATCGCAATTCGGCGTGGACGAGGCGCTCCTCGCCCTCGTCATCGCCCCCATCGCCACGGAGCTGCCCGAGAAGTTCAACTCGATCATCTGGATCCGTCAGCGCAAGGACACCCTGTCCATGGGCAACATCACCGGCGCCATGGTGTTCCAGAGCGCCATCCCGACGGTCATCGCCCTGCTCTTCGCGGGCACGGCCTGGAGCGTCACGGAAGGGTCGCTGCTCGCCTTCGCATCGGCTGGCATCGCCTTCCTCTCGGTGTTCGCGATCTTCGGGCTGGGGCGCTCGCCCGAGCTGCGCGGTCGGCGGCTCCTGATCGGTGGTGTCCTCTACCTGGTGTACCTTGGGCTGGTCGTGCTCCAGTTGAGCGGCGTCCTCGCCGGATAGCCATGCACCGGACGATCCGGGCCCGGATCCTCGCGACGATCGTGCTCGTGTCGGTCGTCGCCGTCGTCGCGCCTCCGGCAACCACCCGAGCGATCGATGCTCCGACCGCGTGGGACGGGTCGGTGGACCTGTACCGGGATGGGGTGTTCACGACCCAGGCGACGTGGCTCTGGTGCACGGCGGCCGGCGTCCAGATCATGCGCAACATCGTCCACGACGAGGCAGACCACTCGCGCGCGGGACAGCGTCGCTACTTCGAGTGGATGCGCGACCGCAACCGGTATGACCTCCCGGAATCGGCCGGCGTGGATCCCGAGGGCTGGGCGGCGGGTCTGCGTGCCTTCGTCGACGAGCGCTACCGGCTTGTCGCCAGCCGCAGCTTCGGGTCCGCGTTGCGGTCGGCCGTCACCAACCTGCGCCGGACGGGCCTCCCGGTCGCGGTCACCGTCGCGAACGGCGGCCACGGTTGGATCCTGACCGGTTTCGAGGCGACGGCTGACCCGCTGGCTACCGACGACTTCACCGTGACCAGCGTCCGCGTCGTGGGGCCGCTGTACGGTCGTCAGAGTCGCAACGGCTACGACATGCCGCCCGATACGGAACTCTCGATCGCGAAGTTCCGCGGGTTCTTTTCGCCCTGGCGCTACGAGCCCAAGGCGATGATCTGGGACGGGCGATACGTGTCGATCCAGCCGGTCGTACCGGAGTTCGCCGTCCCGGCTCCGACGCCCGCGATCGGGGGGCGGCAGGAGGTCGTGGTCCGGTTCGCGACGACGCGGCGCCTGCATATGGCCGTGTACGGAGAGCTCCGCGCAACCATCCCGTGAGTGGCGTCAGCCCACGCGACCGGCGCCGGCGGCGGCCACGACACGCAACACCTGCGGCGTGAGCCCGGTCCGTGGCGGGTATTCGGCGAGGACCGCCGCCTCGAGCGCATCAACGGCCTCGGGGTGGACGAGGTTCACCGTGCAGCCGCCGAAGCCACCGCCGGTCATGCGGGCGGCGACGACGCCCGGGACGCCGACCGCGATCTCGACCAACGCATCCAACTCCGGCGAGCTGACCTCGAACAGGTCACGCAGCGATGCGTGCCCGGCTGCGAACAGGTGGCCGAGCGCCGCAAAGGTCACCAGCCTCCATGGCCCGGACCGTCGCCTCGACCCGATCGTTCTCGGCGACGACGTGCTCGGCGCGGCGGGCGACCACGGGGTCCATCAGGTGCCGCCCCGCCGCGAGCTCGGCCGGGCTCACGTCGCGCAGCGACTGGATGGACGGGTCAAGTTCCGCCAGCGCGGCCACGGCCGCGTCGCACTGGGCGCGTCGCTCGTTGTACGCGGACCCGTCCAGCTTCCGACGCGAGCCACTGTGGAGCACCACGAGGACGATGCCAGCGGGGATCGCGACCGTGCGCCAGTCGAGGGACCGGCAATCGAGCAGGAGTGCGTGATCTGCGACGCCACAGGATGACGCGAACTGGTCCATGAGTCCGGACTGGACGCCCACGTAGCGGTTCTCCGCCCGCTGGCAGATCCGCGCCAGCGCCAGCGGATCGATCGAGGTTGCGGCATCGCCGAGCAGCGCCCATGCCGCCGCGAGCTCGATGGCCGCGGATGACGAGAGCCCGGAGTTCTCGGGCAGGTCGGAGGCGATGATCCCGCGCAACCCGGAGGTGGCCAGGCCGGCCTCGGCCAGTGACCACGCCGTGCCCGCGACGTAGTCCATCCACGAGCCATCGCGGGGGCGAGGCGCGTCCAGGTCGAACGCGAGGCGCTCCGGACCATCGACCCGCGAGAGCACGACCCGACGATCGTCGGTCGGGACGAACGCGATCCGGATCTCCCGGTCGATCGCCGCCGGCAGGACGTAGCCAAGGTTGTAGTCGGTGTGCTCGCCGATGAGGTTGACGCGACCGGGCGCCCGTACGAACCGACGGTCGGTCGGGCGCGCAGCCGCCTCGGGTTCGGTCGCCTCGAGCATCGTCGCGAGCTCGTCCCAGGAGAATGGCGTGGTCATCGTTCCCCTTCGTGGTCCGGCCACCAGTGCCACTCCATCGTCGCCCGCAGCGGCTCCCCCGGCTGCACCCTCCCGGGCGCGATGTTCGGGAAGTCCGGCGGCGCGGTCTGGGGTTCCACGCAGACGCCGTCCTCCGATTCGTCGTACACGACCCAGTGGTCGCACCTCGAACGGATCTCCAGCGCGAGGGTGCCCGGCCAGCGCACCATCGGCGCTGACCGCAGGCCCGTGAAGCAGTCGTCCCACGGACGTGGGCCTGGCTCGGTGAGCTCGCCGGTGGGCAGGCCGTCCGGTCCGCGGACGTACATGCGATCTGCCTCGAAGCGCAGCTCGATGGGGGCGGAGTCCGGAAGGGGCCGGTCGGACGTCCCGTGCAGCACGCGGCGGAACCACGGATGCCAGCCCACGGCGCCCGGCATCGGCTCGTCGGCCTCGAGCGTCAGCTCCACCGCAAGGCCGTCAGGTCGAAGATCGAAGCGCTGCGCGACGCGGCCGGCGAACGGCCAATGCGGCCCCAGGTCGATGGCGAGCGCGTCGGGCCCGACGACGCTCCACGCCCGCTCGAAGACCGTGCCGTGGATCGCGTGCGGCGGCAGGTTGAGCGGCATCTGGACCTCGCGCCCGTCGAACGAGAAGCGGCCATCCCGGATCCGGCCGGCGAATGGCACCATCGGATAGCAGCCCCAGCGGATCGGCCCATACCCCTCGGTCACGATCAGTTCCTGACCATCCACCACGAGTGATCCGATCCGGCCCCCATCGCCGGGACGGATGGTCAGGCGAGCGCCCCCTGCCTCCAGGACGAGCGTGTCCCCTGTCACACCGGCCGCCCAGGCCGAGGTTCCACCACGATCTTGAGCCCGCGCCGATCGGCGAGCGCATGGAATGCCATCGCCCACGCCGGCGAGCGGGTATCGGTGGGTGATCAGCGATGCGACGTCGATGCTGCCGGCAGCGACCGACTCGATCGCGCGACCCAGATCGTCTGGCCGCATCCGGCGGCAGAGGACCAGCGTCAGGCCCTTCCGGCGCGCGACGGATGCGGCGAACGACGTCCGGTCCGAGCCCGGGATCCCGACCAGGACGACCCGGCCACCGGGGCGCACGATCTCGATCGCGGCGTCAACGGCCGCATCCTCACCGGCGCATTCGATCGCCACGTCCACCAATGACGACGGTGTCGGCGCGCTGACCGCCGTCACCGAAGCGCCGGCCGTCTCGGCTGCAGCCAGCCGATGAGGGAGCGGATCGCTGGCCATGACGTCGGCGACTCCGGCGGCGACGAGCGCCCGGATCACGAGCAGGCCGATCGGGCCGCACCCGATGATCGCCACGCTCGACGCCGGCGTCACGCCCGCGAGGTCGATCGCATGGAGCGCGATGCCCAGCGCCTCGAGCGTGCTCGCCTCGGCATCGGGGATGGCGGAGGGGATGGGGCGAAGGAGGCGGCGTGGCCAGGTCATCGCGTCGCGCAGCGCCCCGTCCGTCGGCCCGAAGCCGGCGAACCCGGCCGTTGGACAGAGCTCGCGGCGACCCGCCACGCAGGTCGGGCAGGTCTCACAAGGGATCGCCGGCTCCACGACCACCCGGACGCCCGCCTCGCGTCCGTCGGCGATCACCGCCGCGATCTCGTGACCCAGCACGAGCGGGCGATCCAGGGGGATCCCGCCGATGGCGGCGTCCTCGAACCAGTGGCGGTCCGACCCGCACAGGCCCACCGCGGTCACGTTCAGGAGCACCTCGTCGGGTCCCGGGACGGGGACGGCCTCCTCCCCGAGCCGGATGTCCTTCGGTCCATGGAGGCGCGCGGTCAGCATCGGTCGCTGGATCGCCTGGTGATCTCAGGCCTCCATCGTCATCGCCCGGTTCGTCCCCAGCAGGTACGGCGGCAGCCACGCGGGGATGTTCGAGAACGGCAGCACGTCGGGGTGCAGGTCGATCCCGAGCGCGTCGCCCATGAATCGTCGCCGGGCCTGCATCCGCTCCCACGCTGCTGGATGGCGCTCCGCGATGGCGGCTCGCAGCGCCGTGTCGGCCAGGGCCACGCCGTCCTCGATGTTGGTCGTGAAGTACGGCGTCCCGGTCGCAGGGATGATGTCGACCTGGAAGGCCATGCCGCTGCGCAGCTCGATCGTGGATCCTGCGGCGATCGGCGAGTTGACCCACTCGTCGAGATGGATCTGGTGCCCGGGATTGAGGAAGATCCCGAAGAACGGATCGCCGAGGTGGCGCTCGATGATGGCGTGGAGGGCGCCGCCCGTCTGGCCGATGCGCAAGGCGCCGTACCACTCGGCGACGGCCGCGAAGTACGGAGCGACGAGACGCTCGACGTAGTCGGCGACGCCGTCCGGCAGGTCCGCTTCGCCCTCGGCGACGAACCCGGCTCGACAGTTGAGCGCACCCCAGATGCCGAACGCGACCGTGAACGGATCACCGCGCTCGATCGGGCGATCGCCGGGGCTCAGGAGACCGAACCGCGCCCGCGGACCGGCCGTGAGCATGAGGTGGCAGCTGAGCGGGCTCCCGTCCCAGCCGAGCAGCGCCACGGCGTCCCGTTCGCGCAGTCCCGGGTGCAGGCCGGCGAACAAGCGGCGGACCCCGGACGAGGTCGTGCAGGCCGCGGCCTCCATCGCGGCGAGCTGGTCCACCTCGTTGATGACGCGCAGGCCGTCGGCGGGATCGATGAGGAGGTCGTTGGCGTTCTCGACGACCCCGCCCGCGCCGACCGCGTGCCGCAGTGCGTCCACGAGGAAGGCGGGGACCTCGATCGTCGCCCGATCGGCGTACGTCTTCCAGCCCACGACACCGACACGCCCACCCGGGCCGTTCCCGGCATCGGCGAGGATGGCCGCCAGCGGTCGCGATCGATCGCCGCGGCTGCCCGGGGAGGCTCAGGTCCTGGAACAGCTCGCGCTGCATCGGCAACGGGGCCGCGCCGGCCGTGCCCCAGCACTCGTTCCCGACGAGGATCAGCGGGTCGTCGGTGATTCCCACGATGAGGACAGCCTCTTCGAACCGTGGATCGAAGCCCGTGAGATAGGCGAGGTTCGCGCTGTGCTCGCGGTCCGCGTAGACGACCAACCGGTCGTATCCGCGCTCCTCCATCCGCGCCCGCAGGCGCTCCAGGCGCGCCGGGTAGAGCGACGCCGGCAGCTCCGGGGTGACGGTCGGCGTCCCGAAGTCCGGAAGGGCGACCTCGGCGAGGCGCGCGGTCCGCTTGGTGGTCATCGATCCTCCATGCTGCCGCTCACGGTACCCGTTGCTCCACCGCCGCGGCACCGCGGACGACGCGGACGACGCGATCCGCCTCCACCGGCAACCATGGGCCGACCTCGCCGTCCGGCCACGTCACCTGGACCTCGGCGGTCTCGACCGGGCCGAGCCCGAAGTGCATCGGGGCGGCCTGACCGCTCACATGCCCGCCGCCGACGCTCACCTCGCGCTCCGTGACGAGTTCGCCGACGCGGACCGCGATCCATGCGCCCACGGCATCGGGGTTCGGGGCGTCCTGCGCGATCTCGACGCCGAGCCAATGGCCCATCGGCACCGCCGCGCCCGCCTCGCCCGCCGACCGACGTTGCGCCAGATCCGCACGTTCTCCCGGCGGACCACCTTCACGAGATCCAGCAGTCCGTCGCCGTCGAGGTCGACGAGCGCCGCTCCTCGAGCGCGTCCCATGTCCACGAGGCCGGCCGCCACCGCCCCCTCGACGAACGTGCCGTCGGGCTGGCCGATCCGGAGCTCGCTGGGGTCCTCCAGCGCGGAACCCCCCTCCCGTTCCACGTTGCCCTTGCTCACGAACAGGTCCAGGAAGCCGTCGTTGTTCACGTCCTCGAGGGCCGGATGCCAGGCGGTGGACTGCAACAGATCGTCGCCGGCATACGGGCGATGCAGGGTGACCCCGCGTTCGAGGGCGATGTCCTCGTACGTGGGTTGCTCCGGGCCGTCGGCCAGCGTCTGGAGCTTGTTGTCGCCCTGGCTGGTCAGGTAGACCTCCGGGAAGCCGTCCCCGGTCAGGTCCTGGCTCGCGATCCCCATGCCCCAGATCCGCAACCGCTTCCAGCCGTCGTCCGCGGTGTACAGCCGCGGCGCGGCACCGGGATCCACGCGCCAGAGTTGCTCCTCCCCGTCGCGGTAGTAGTGGCGGTCGTTGCTCACCCGAAGGTCACGCCGGCCGGACCGGTCCCAGTCGCTGAACAGCATGGAGAGGGGACACCAGCCCGGCGACAGCGAGATCGGCGACCCGTAGCCCGTTCCGTCCGCGGCGGGTCGGATGAACCGACCGTCGGGGCACTCGTAGGTGACCTGACCCCGCTCGTCCACCCCGACGTAGTCGCCGAGGGCCAGCGTCGGGAGGGTCGCGGCCGAGTCCTCCCAGGTCGCGCTGAACGCGGTGGTCCAGCCGTCCCCGCCATCGAACGCCAGCGACTCGTTGGCGCGTTCGAAGACGCAGCCACCGAGGCCGCGAAGGATGACGTCCTCGCCGACACGCAGGACGACGAGATCCTGCACGCCGTCGCTGTCGATATCGAGCGGGTAGGCGCCGCTGACCGATGCTAGGTCCGTGACGGCGCTCGAGACCCGATCGAACCGCAGTGGGCCGCCGGCGACCGTCGCGTTACGGAACAGCGCCGCAGGCCCCTCCCCGCCCGCAAGGAACAGGTCGATCCGGGCATCGTCATCGCAGTCGAACGCGGCCACGCCGCCCCCGACCACGAACTGGAACTCCCCGTCGTAGGCGTGCTGAACGCCGGCGTCGGTCGCGACCTCGACGAAGCGCGGGGGTGGCAGGGCCGCCGACGGCGTGGACGGATCCGACGAGGTCGCGACGAGGACGCCCCCCGTCGCGACGAGCGCCACGACCACGACGGCCGCGATCGCCAAGGCTCGGACTCGGGGTCGGCGCCGGGCGCGTTCCGCGCTGGTCACGCCGGCGTCGGTCCTCCGGATGCTGCGGCATCGCCCGCCGCGAAGATCCGCTCGATGACCCGCAGGTTGCCCGACGCGTCCTCCGCCGGGAACGGAAGCGGTGTCCCGTCCAGGACGGCGCCGGCGAAGACGTCGATCTCCGCGGCATAGGCATCGGCCGGTGCGAACGTGATGGTCTCGGTCGTCGGAGCGACCGGCGGATCGCCGCCGGCGGTCACGAAGATCTCGGTGGGCCGATCGGGCGGGATGTTGAACGGGATGCCGACCGTGATGCGGCCCTCCGTGCCGTAGACATGGACGCGCTGGTCGTCCTCGGCCCGTGTCGAGCAGGTGAACGTGGCGACGCCACCGGCGAACCCCAGGATGGCGCTCGTGACGACATCCACCCCGCTGACTGGGTCGCGGGTGATCGACGCCGACACCGTCCTCGGTTCGTCCTCGAACAGCAGTCGCGACAGGTTCACGTTGTAGCACCCGATGTCGTACAGGGCGCCACCGCCCGCGCTGCGGATGTTCCGGATGTTGGCGGGGTCGTCGTTGAAGTACGAGAACCAGCTCTGCACGGCGACGAGCCGACCGATCCGGCCACTGGTGGTCAGCTCGCGGACCCGCAGCCATGAGGGATGGAGCCGATACATGAACGCCTCCATCAGCACCACGCCGGCCTCGCGGGCAGCCGCGGCCATCCGGTCGGCGTCGTCGGCGGTCATCGCGAGCGGCTTCTCGCAGAGCACGTGCTTGCCGGCCTGGACGGCGGCGATCGTCCACTCGGCGTGAAGGTGGTTCGGCAGCGGGATGTAGAGCGCATCGACATCCGGATCTGCGAGCAGCGCCTCGTACGAACCGTGTGCCTTCGGGATCCCGAGGCGGTCGGCGGCGGCTTGGGCCGACGCGAGGTCCCGCGAGGCGATGGCCGCGACCTCGCCCCGGACCGATCGACGTACCCCGGGGATGACCTTCTCGAGTGCGATGTTGGCGGTGGACAACACGCCGATGCGGAGCTTGCTCATCTTCTGCCTCAACCCCAGGACAATTCGGTGACGGGCCGCATCGCGACCTCCAGGATCCGATGCGAGCGAGGACGGGTCAGGACGAACATCACGGTCGCCGCGATGTCCTCCGCCCGCATCATGCCCTCCAGGGCCGGCATCTCGGGCGTTCGCCCGCGGCCCATCGCGAAGTCGGTCGCGACGCCACCCGGACAGATGTTCGTGCAGCGGACCCCGAGCTCGCGCAGTTCGTGGTCGAGCGCACGCGTGAGCCCCACCTGCGCGAACTTCGAGGCGCAGTACACGGCCTCATTGGGCAGGCCGCGTCGTCCGGCTTCGCTCGCGATCATCACGAGCTCGCCGGCATCGCTCGCGATCAGGTGGGGCAGGGCCGCCCGGACGGCGTGGATGGCGCCCTTCACGTTGACGTCGATCATCTCTTCGAGGTGTTCCTCGGGCAGGTCCAGGATCGGTCCGTAGGCCCCGACCCCGGCATTGACGACCAGGATGTCGAGCTGCCCGAAGCGCTCCACGGTCGCGGCGACGATGGCCACCGAGGTCGCGGGCGGAGCGAACGTCGCAGGGCTGGGCGACCGCCCCGGCGATCCCCAGGTCATCACCGCTCCGAGATGCCAGATCCGAGCCGCACGCCGGCCTCGTCCAGCGACCGTGCGATGGCGGCACCGATGCCCCGGCTCGCTCCCGTGACCAGTGCGACCCGTCCGTCCAGACGTTCCATGGTGCGGCTCCTTTCCTTCGTCGGCCGACGATCCGGGTTGCGGATCGCGCCGGCCCCGTGACCGTCACGGGCACCGAAGCGCGACCACGTCTTGACACGGCCGTGTCGTTGTACGAGTCTCGCACAAGCATATTTGGATGAAAGGAACACAAACCCGTTGTTGGTGAGTCGCGACGAACTCGGGCACCGCAGCGAGACCGTCCGTCGGGCGAATCTCAGCGCGATCGTGCGCACGCTCCATGTGAGCGGACCGCTGTCTCGATCCGAGTTCGTCACGCGGACCGGCCTGACGCGGAGCGCCATCCGCGCCCTCATCGGTGAACTCGTGCTCGGCGGCCTCGCGGTCGAGGGTCCGGCCGACGCTCGACGGCACGCCGGGTCGGCCATCGCCGGTCGTCCGCGCCGAACCGCACGGCGCCGTCGTGATCGCCCTCGAGATCGCCGTCAATTCGCTGGCGGCCGCCTCGGTCGGGCTCGGCGGCGACGTCCTCGAACACGTGCGCGTGGACCTGCCGCGCGGCCGAGCCGGGCGTCGACGACATCTCGGCCGCGCTCGCCGGTCTCGCCGACGACATGCGCAGCCATCTGCCCGAGCGACGCCGTGGTCGTCGGGTGTGGGCGTCGCGATCGTCGGCGTCGTGCGCCGGACCGACGGGATGGTGTCGATGGCGCCGAACCTCGGCTGGCGGGACGAGCCGCTCGGCGAGCGCCTGCGAGCGGCACTCGGCCGGGACTGGGCGACCGTCCCACTCGTCTTCGCGAACGAATCCGATCTGGCCGCGCTGGCCGAGTCGCGGCGCGGCGCGGCGCGCGGCGTCGAAGACGTCGTGCTCGTCTGGGGCTCCGTCGGCGTCGGCGGCGGACTCATCGTCGGCGGCGAGCCGCTCATCGGTGCGGCGGGGTACAGCGGCGAGGTCGGTCACCTCCCGGTGAACCCGGATGGCCTGCCGTGCCGCTGCGGCTCCAGCGGGTGCTGGGAAACGGAGGTCGGCGGTCGGCGCGCTGCTGCGTCGGGCCGGGTTCCCGTCCGAGGGCGGCAAGGAGGCGTTCGAATCCGTCCTTGAGGCCGCCGAAGCCGGCTCGTCGTTCGCCCTGGAGGCCTTCGCCGAGACCGGTCGCTGGCTCGGGCATCGGTCTCGCCGGGATCATCAACGTCCTCAACCCGAGGCTGGTCCTGCTGGGCGGCCGGCTGGCCCGTGGCTACCCGTACTCGCGGTCGGCGCTCGAAGCGGAACTCGACCGGCGCGTGCTCCGGGCGTCGCGTCAGATGGTCCGCGTCATGCCGGCCTCGCTCGGCGTGGATGCCCCGCTGCTGGGTGCGGCCGAGCTCGCATTCGAACCGTTGCTCAACGACCCGGCGGCCTGGCTGCGCCCGCGCAGCGCCCTGGCCGCCCTGGCAACCGCATGAGGAGGTGACAGGACAGGAAAGGAGGATCCACGCGCCCTCGGGTCGTGCCGCGTCATCGGACGTTCGCCGAGGTACTCGGAGTGGTAGCCTGTGGGGCCGACATCGGTCTCCCGAGGGCTGACCGTGTCGTACAGGAGGAGAGCAGACTATGTCCATTCGTCGGATGGCGGCGTTCTTGTTGATCGTCGCCTTCGTGATCGCTGCGTGTGGCAGCGGCACTGCCAGTGAGGCCCCCGCAAGTGAGGCCCCCGCAAGTGAGGCCCCCGCAAGTGAGGCGCCAGCGAGCGTCGAGCCGAGCCAGGCCGCCACGGAATGCAAAGTCGCCGTGTCGTGGAACAACTACCAGCAGCCCCGCTGGGCCGCCCTCGACGAGCCCGGGATCCAGGATACGGTCGAGGCCGGCGGCGGCGAGTACATCCGAGCCGACGCGAACCTGAGCACCGAGCAGCAGCTCACCGACGTGACGACGATGCTCGGCCAGGGCGCGAACGTGCTGATCATCCTCGCCCAGGACACCACCGTCATCGGGCCGGCCGTCCAGGCCGCCAAGGACGCGGGCGTCCCGGTCATCGCCTATGACCGCCTGATCGAAGACCCGGACATCCTGTACATCACGTTCGACAACGTCGGCGTCGGCAAGGCCGAGGCCGAGGCGATCCTCGGACAGGTGCCGACCGGCAACTACGTCCTGATCAAGGGCGACCCGGGCGACCCGAACGCGTCCACGTTCCTGCCGCAGAGGCTGGGACGAGGCGTGGCCTCAAGGCCAAGGTCGACGCCGGTGAGATCACGATCCTCAACGGTCCCGAAGGTGGCAGCGGCACGTGGCCGACGGACTACGGGACCTACACGCCCGAGTGGGCGACCGAGACGGCCCAGTCGAACATGGAAGCGATCATCGACAAGGCCGTCGCCGACGACACGCCGATCAACGCAGTCCTCGCCGAGAACGACAGCACGGCACTCGGTGTCGCGGCCGCTCTCGTCGCGAAGTCGTATGACCCGTACCCGCCGGTCAGCGGTCAGGATGGCGACCCCGCCAACCTGAACAACGTGGCGAAGGGTCTCCAGTACGTCGACGTCTGGAAGCAGGCCAACGAGCTCGGCAAGGCCGCCGGGGCTGCCGCCCTGGCCCTGTGCGCGGGCGGCGACATGGCCAGCCTCACCCTGGCCGACGGCCTGGTCAACCCGGAGGTCGCGCCGGTCGCCGGCCTGACCGCCACGCCGTTCGAGACCCCGGGTGGCAACACCGTCAGCTCCTTCATCCTCCAGCCGACCCCGCTGACGGCTGAGAACCTGCAGCTGGCCGTCGACGGTGGCCAGATCACCAAGGACGCCCTCTGCGCCGGCGTGGACGCCGCGTCGGCTCCAGCGGCCTGCCAGTGACGGTCTTCGACCGCTGAGCTAGCCAAACCACCTGCGCCCCCGGGTCCCGCCCGGGGGCGCAGGTCCATCGAACCATCGAACCAGGAGGCCCGAGCGTGACGAACGTGGCCGATGCGGCACCCGTTCCCAGCAAGGCCGAGCCGCCCTCCCGCCCGTCGTTCCGCACGCTCCTCGCGCAGACGGAGATCGACCTCCGGCTGTTCGGCATGGTGCTCGCCCTCGGCGTGATCCTGTTCATCTTCCACATCGCGAGCGACGGGAAGCTCATCCAGCCGAACAACATGATGACGCTGGCCGTGCAGGCCTCCGGGATCGCGATCATCGCCACCGGGATGGTGCCTGATCATCGTCTCGCGCAACATCGACCTGTCGGTCGGGTCGGTCGTCGGCGTCGTCGCCATGAGCTACTCGCTGCTCATGACGCACTGGTTCCCGGACATCTTCGGCCTGAGCGCCGACACCCCGTTCCTGTGGGCATTCGCACTCGCGCTCGGCATCGGGCTCGGGGCCTTCATCGGCGCCATCCAGGGATTCATCATCGCCTACATCGGCGTGCCCTCGTTCATCGTCACGCTCGGCGGGCTGCTGACCATCCGCGGTCTCGTCTGGTACCAGTCGAAGGGCGCGGCCGTGAGCGGCCTGGACTCGAACTTCCTGCTCATCGGCGGAGGGGCCCAGGGCTCGATCGGCGAATGGCTGACCTGGGGGCTCGCGATCGTCGGCTGCCTCGCCATCGTCGGGATCATCGTCAACGGCAGAAGGCAGCGGCGACGGTACGGGTTCCCGGTGCGACCGATGTGGGCCGAGGTGCTGCTGAGCGTCGCCGGGAGTGCCGCTATCCTGGGCTTCGCCCTGTTCGCGAACAACAACTTCTGGCCACAGGGCCTTGCGGACCGGATCGCCCTCGAGCAGGGCTGGGGTCCCGCCCCCGAAGGTGGCTGGCGGATCCCGACCGGCTTCCCGCTGCCGGTCGTCCTGGTCATCGGCGTGACGCTCGTGATGACGTGGATCTCGACCCGGCGACGGTTCGGGCGGTACGTCTTCGCGTACGGCGGCAACCCGGACGCCGCCGAGCTGGCCGGTATCAACACCCGCTTGACGATCCTCAAGACGTACGTCCTCATCGGCATCCTGTGCGCCCTGGCCGCGGCCATCGTGTCAGCCCGCCTCAATGGGTCCACGCTGGACATCGGCCAGAGCTACGAGCTGTACGTCATCGCGGCGGCCGTCGTCGGCGGGACGTCGTTCGCCGGGGGCATCGGGACCATCCCGGGCGCGGTGCTCGGCGCCTTCGTCATGCAATCGCTGGCCTATGGGCTCAGCTTCATCGGCGTCAACTCACCGGGCCAGAACGTGGTCGCGGGCCTCGTGCTGATCCTCGCCGTCGGCTTCGACACCATCAACCGCCGGCGCGGTTCCTGAGCGCCAAGGAGGACTGATCCGTGGCAGTGGCGGCGCGAACCCCCCTCGTCGAGATGCGCGACATCAACGTCGCCTTCGGCGGCGTCCATGCCGTGCGGGACGTCACGATCGACCTGTTCGCCGGAGAGGTCGTGGGCCTCGTCGGCGGCAATGGCGCCGGGAAGTCGACCCTCATGCGCGTCCTGTCCGGCGCGCATCCGGCCGATACCGGCGAGATCCTCGTGGACGGCAAGGAACTGTCCATCCGCAACCCGCGCGACGCGAAGGCCAACAACATCGAGACGATCTACCAGACGCTCGCGCTCGCGGACAACATCGACGCACCCGGCAACCTGTTCCTTGGACGGGAGCTGATGACCCGCTGGGGCACGATGGACGAGTCGGCCATGGAATCGGCGACCCGCCAGGTCATGGGTCGCCTCAACCCGAACTTCAAGAACTTCGCGCAGCCGGTCGTGTCGCTGTCGGGCGGGCAGCGCCAGGCCGTGGCGATCGCCCGGGCCGTCCACTTCAACGCCCGGATCCTGATCATGGACGAGCCGACGGCCGCGCTCGGACCTGCCGAGACCGCCCAGGTCCGCGACCTCATCCGCCAGTTGAAGGACGAGGGCATCGGCATCTTCCTGATCAGCCACGACATCCACGACGTCTTCGACCTCTCCGATCGGATCAGCGTCATGTACCACGGACGGATCGTCGACACGGTCAGCAAGGCGGACGTCACCCCGGACGACGTGCTGGGCATGATCATCCTGGGCAAGAAGCCCGACGAGGTCACCGAGAAGGACAAGGCGAAGATCGAACTGCGGGCGTGAAACCTTCCGCGGCCGGCTAGCAGCCGGTGGAACGTCGGAGCCAGCGCCGGATAGAGCTCGCGATACCGCTCGTGCAGCTCCGCGTAGCGGGAGGCGTCGGGACCGGGTGCCGCGACCGGCGTGACGGTCACGGTCGCGGCGGCGCGGCCTCGACGCTCGGGTACCAGCCGGCCCCCACCGCGGCGAGCAGGCCCGCGCCGTAGGCAGCGCCCTCGGTCGTACTCACGGTGGTCAGTTCCGCCCCGAGCACGTCCGCAAGGATCTGGCACCACAGCGGGCTTGCCGTCCCGCCTCCTGACGCACGGACCTGCGCCGGGGCCGGCATCCCGGCCGCGATCATGAGGTCCAGTCCATCGCGCAGGCCGAACGCGACGCCCTCGAGGACCGCGCGTGTGAGGTGCCGCCGATCGTGGGTGACGGTCAGGCCGACGAACGCGCCGCGGGCCAGCGGGTCCGGGTGCGGGCTGCGCTCCCCGGTGAGGTAGGGGAGGAACAGGAGCCCGTCGCTTCCCGTCGGCACCTGCGGCGGCTGCCCCGCACGAGGTCGCCGAACTCGACCCCCGGCGCGAGCGCGTCGCGGAACCAGCGCAGGCTGCCCGCCGCCGAGAGCATCACCGTCATGAGGTGCCAGCGATCGGGGACGGCGTGGCAGAACGCGTGAACTTGGCCCCGCGGATCGGTCAGTGGGGCGTCCGTGCTGGCGAACACGACGCCGGATGTGCCCAGGGACAGGGCGACGGTCCCCACCGAGACAGCCCCCACGCCCACGGCATTGGCCGACTGATCGCCCCCGCCCGCCACGACCGGGGTCCCCGCGCGCAGGCCGGTCGCCGCTGCGGCCGCGGCGGTCACGGTGCCGGTCATCTCGGGACCCTCGAACGTCGGCGGCATCCAGGCAGGGTCGATCCCGAGCGCATCGAGGACGACCGCTGACCAGTCGCGCGCAGCGAGATCGAACAGCAGCGTGCCAGCGCCATCGGCCTTGTCGAGCGCGTAGATCCCGGTCAGGCGCAGCCGGACGTAGTCCTTCGGCAGCAGGACGTGGGCCACCCGGGCCCAGATCTCGGGCTCGTTGTCGCGGACCCAGACGAGCTTGGGGGCCGTGAATCCCGTCAGCGCGTCATTGCCCGTGATGGCGATGAGCCGCTCCGGCCCAAGGGCTTCGCGGATCGCGTCACAGGCAGCGGCGGTCCGCTGGTCGTTCCACAGGATCGCCGGGCGAAGGACCTCGCCGCCCGCGTCCAGCAGGACGAGGCCGTGCATCTGGCCGGTGAGGCCGACCGCCGCGACGTCCACGCCGTTCACGCCCGTCGTGGCGAGCACGGACCGGATGGCGGCCACCGCGCCGTCCCACCAGAGCGACGGCTGTTGCTCGCTCCAGAGCGGCTGCGGGACCTCGTAGCCGTACTCGGCCGTCCCGATGCCGACGACCACCCCGGCCGCGTCGATCAGGACGGCCTTGGTCGCCGTCGTGGATGCGTCGATCCCGATGACGTACGCCATCGAGGTCAGCGGTCCGAACCCCAGATGCGCAGGTTGACGAGGTTCTCGAGACGCTCCTGCGACCCGGACGCTCGGGTCGGATCGATCGTGCCGTCGGCCACCCGGGCCTCGAGGTCGGCGAGGCTGAGCGAGCCGCCCAGGATCGCCGCCCCGAGCTCCCCGTCCCAGCCGGCGTAGCGCCGGTCCTTGAGCGCCGCCAGTTCGCCACGCTCCAGCAGGTCGGCGGCCACGAGCAAGGCTTTCGCGAGCGTGTCCAGCCCACCGATGTGCGCGTGGAACAGGTCCGTGCGATCGGTGCTCTGGCGGCGCAGCTTCGCGTCGAAGTTGAAGCCGCCCGGGGCCAGGCCGCCGTGCCGCAGGATCTCGTACAGCGGCAGCACGAGGTCCTCGACGGAGTTGGGGAACTGGTCGGTGTCCCAGCCGTTCTGGGGGTCGCCGCGGTTGGCGTCGATGCTCCCGAGCATCCCGTTCGCCGTCGCGTAGGCGACCTCGTGGTGGAAGCTGTGCCCGGCCAGCGTCGCGTGGTTCGCCTCGATGTTGGCGCGGTACTCGCCCTCGAGACCGTGCTTGACGAGGAAGCCGTGCACGGTCGCGGTGTCGTAGTCGTACTGGTGCTTGGTCGGCTCCATCGGCTTGGGCTCGATCAGCAGCTGGCCCGTGAACCCGATCTTGTGCTTGTGCTCGAGCACGAGATGGAGGAATCGGGCGAACTGGTCGCCCTCGCGTCGCAGGTCGGTGTTGAGGAGCGTGTCGTAGCCTTCGCGGCCACCCCACAGCACGTAGTTCTCGCCACCCAGTCGCTGGGTGACCTCCAGCATGTGCTTGACCTGGGCCGCGGCGTAGGCGAAGACCTCGGGGTCCGGGTTGGTCGCGGCACCGGCCTGGTAGCGGGGGTGCGTGAACAGGTTGGCCGTACCCCACAGGAGCCGGACGCCGGTGCGCTCCTGGTAGCCGGCCGCGTCATCCGCAAGGGCGTCGAGGTTCGAGCGGAACTCCGTGAACGTCGCTCCCTCGGGTGCGACGTCGCGATCGTGGAAGCAGTAGTACGGGATCGCGAGCTTCGTGAAGAACTCGAACGCGACGGCCATCTTGGTCCGCGCGCCGGCCATCTCATCCGGGTCGCCGATCCACGGGCGGTCCATCGTCCCCGCCCCGAACATGTCGATGCCCGGCCACGCGAACGAATGCCAGAAGCAGACCCCCGGGCGGAGGTGATCCTCCATCCGCTTGCCCAGGACCAGCCGGTCCCGGTCATACACGTGATAGGCGAGGGGATCGTCCGAGTCGAGGCCGGCGAAGCGGATCGGCTCCCTGACGTCCGTGAAGAATTCGCCCTGCATCCCGATCCTCCTGCCGTCTTCGGCCTTGTCCGGCCGGTCCCATGTCGTAACGATGAGCGTAGCACCGATATTTGTTCGGGAGAAGTACAAATGTGGCGAGAAGGGTCGCGCGGCGCTCCCTAGCCGGCGTACGGGCGCGGCGGCAGGCCGACCGGACCCGGGACGGCGTGGAACAGCGCCCCGGCCAGCGGATCGTCCGGCGGTCGCACCCGCTCCTGCGTCGTCGTGATGAAGAGGTCGCGCAGCTCGGGCCCGCCGAAGGCGCACGCGGTCACGTCCGGCGTCGCGACCTCGACGACCATCTCCAGCCGTCCGTCCGGACCGTAGCCACGGACGGCGCTGCCGCCGAACAGCGCGACCCAGATACCCCCGTCCGCGTCCACCGTCAGCCCGTCCGGGAACCCGGCTCCAGGTTCGATCGCGACGAATGGTCGCCGACCCGAGAGGGTGGAGCCATCGAGCGCCACGTCGAAGACATCGATGCGGGCCGTGGGCGTGTCGACGTAGTACGCGAGCGTCCCCGATGGGTCCAGGCAGAAGCCGTTGGAGATCGTGACATCGCCGAGGACCCGGGCCACCTCGCCGTCGGGCGCGAGTCGGAAGAGCTCGGCGGCGCCGGGGGTCTTGTCGTAGGCCATCGTCCCGCACAGGAAGCCGCCGGCGACATCGCAGCCACCGTCGTTGAACCGGATCCCCGGATCGGCGATGACCGAGGCGATCCTCCGCGGGACCCAGGCGCCGGGATCCGTGACGGCGAAGTCCCGCTCCAGGGCGAGCACCCAACCACCGTCGCGCCGTGGTCGGAGCGCCGCCACGACGTCCGCGACATGGGTCCGCTCGAGGGCGTCGCCAGGCCCGTAGGTCATGACGTCGCCACGGAGCATGTCCACGTACCGGAGGACACCGGCGCGGGTGTCCCAGACCGGACCCTCCGCGTGCTCGCAGACTCCAGGTGTCAGGGGACGCGCCGTCAGGTGACGCGGCGCGTCGCGCTCGGGCGATGTCATCGGGTCATCCCACGTCTCTCGCTGCCGTGACGATAGGCTCTCCGCATCGTAGGAGGTCGTGACGGCCACGTGGATTCGATGCGCGCACTGATCCTGCATGGACCCGGGTCGGCATCGGTCGAGGAGGTCCCCGTGCCGGTCGCGGCGCCCGGGGACGCCGTCATCGATGTCGCCCGCGTCGGGGTCTGCGGGACGGACCAGGAGCTGTACTCGGGCGAGATGGCCTACTTCGCCAGCGGGCGGGCCAGCTATCCGCTGCGACCGGGTCATGAGTGGTGCGGGGTCGTTCGTGAGGTGGGAGCGGGCGTGGACCGCGGCTGGCTCGGAGCGCGCGTCACCGGCGACACGATGCTCTCGTGCGACCGCTGCGATCGCTGCACCTCCGGACGACGACACGTCTGTCGGGACCTCGTCGAGGTGGGCATCTCCCTCGGGTTCGCCGGCGCGCTCGCGGAATCCCTCGTGGTCCCGGCGAGCAGTCTCCTTCGGCTGCCAGACGCGGTGGACGACGTCGCGGGCGCCCTCGTCGAGCCCGGTGGGAACGGTTGGCGGGCCGCCGCCGCCGCGCATGCCCGACCCGGCGCCCGGATCCTGGTGCTGGGGACCGGCTCGATCGGGCTGCTGGCCACGGCATTCGCCGCGGCCGCCGGCGCCGAGGTGCACGTCGTGGGCCGGCGCCCGGCGGGTCTCGCGACGGCCCAGGCGATGGGCGCGGTCGGCGCGTGGACGATGGACGGCCTCCCCGACATCCCGTTCGATGCGGTCATCGACGCTACGGACGACCCGGGCATGCCGGCCGAGGCCGTCCAGCGCGTGGAGCCGGGCGGTCGCGTGGTCTGCATCGGCCTGGCGGGCTCGCCCAGTCGGATCGACACGCGCGATGTCGCCTTGCGGGATATCACGGTGGTCGGGTTGCTCAGCGGGTCGCCGGGCCTGGAATCCGCGATCCGCCACTACGCGGATGGCAGCGTCGATCCCCATCCGCTGGTCGGGGCGACGGTCGGTCTCGGCGACGTGCCGGCGGTCCTCGCCGGGACCTACGCGGACACGGGGGCGAAGATCATGATCGATCCTCATCGGTAGCCGCCAGTTCCGCGACGAGGTCCCACAGCCGCCGCCGGTCCGCGGCCGCCAGGCGGGTCATCGGTGCCCGGTCGAACGGCCGGGGGTGCCGATCGAGGAACAGACCCCCGCTGAGCCCCGCGGCCGCCGGATGTGCGGCGAGCCAGACGATCGTGTCGGCGCCCTCCTCCGGCGTCCGGAGCAGCGGCCCCATGACCTCGTAGAAGCCTGGGAGCGAATCGGCGACACCGGGCGTGTCGGCCCAGCCGGGGTGCATCGCGTTGATCGCGATCCCCGACCCAGCGGCGGCGAACCGTCGCGCCCACTCGCGGACCAGGGCGGTCTGTGCGCGCTTCGCCCGGGCGTACGCTTTCGGGCCGGAGTAGGTGCCGCGGGTGTAGCCCAGGTCGTCGAGGGGCAGTGGCTGCGTATACATGCCACCCGAGGTGACCGACACGATCCGGGCGCCGCCGCTCAGCTCGATCAGAGGACGCAGACCATCGATCAGCACGTATGGACCCACGACCATCGTCGCGAACGTGGCCTCGATGCCGTCGGCGGTCTCGCGCCGCTCCGGGTAGATGGCACCCGCGTTGTCGATGAGGACGTCCAGGCGCGACTCACTCGCCAGGACCTGCGTGACCGCGGCCCGGACGGATGCCAGCGACGACATGTCGGCAACGACGATCGGGAAACGGTCGCCACCGTGCTCGGCCGTGAGCTCGTCGCGGACCGTCGCGAGGCGCTCTTCGCTCCTGCCGACGAGCACGACCCGTGCGCCCAGCCCGGCCAAGGCGTCGGCGGTAACCCGACCCAGGCCCGAGGTCGGCCCGGTCACGAGCGCCGTCTTGCCGGCCAGCGAACCATCCGGCGGCGCGGTCCATGCGAATACTTGACGACGGACCTGGTATCCGATGCGGGAGAAGCTCCCGATCACCGTCAGTTCCAGCGCCCCGTCGATCAGCGTCTTGCCATCCATGGTCGTCCTTTCGTGCGCCAAGCTGGAACGGATGACCGCCCCGAGCTGGAGCTACCCGAGTTGACAAAGCTACACGAGCGCATCGAAACCACCCTCCCGATCGAGGACACCTTCGCCTTCATCGCCGACTTCGCGAACTCGAGCCGGTGGGATCCCGGCGTCGCGACGTCGGAGCGGATCGACGCCGGCCCGGTGGGCCTGGGCGCCCGATATGCATTGGGTGTCCGCATGCGCGGACGCGTCGCGCCGATGGAGTACCGGATCACGACGTACGAGCCGTCGACGCGCGTCGTCCTGACCGGCGAGGGATCCGGGATCTCGGCCGTCGATGAGATCCGCTTCGCGCCACGCGCCGACGGGACCGGGACCGCCATCGACTACACCGCGGACATCCGCCTCGGTGGCTGGATGCGCGTCATCCAGCCGTTCGTGGGCGGGGCGTTCGAGAAGGTCGCGAAGGACGCCCTCGGCGGCATGCAGCGCGCCCTCGACGAGCGAGCCGAGGCCCGGGAAGCCGGGCGATGAGCGTTCCCTCGCGCGTCGCGGTCATCGGTGCCGGCGTCAGCGGCCTGACCGCCGCCTACGCGCTGAACCGGGACGGGCACGACGTCACGCTCTTCGAACGCGAGTCCGCACCCGGCGGGCACGTCGCGACGGTCGACGTGGCGACGCCCTCCGGGTCGCTCGCGGTGGACACCGGGTTCATCGTCTACAACGAGCCCACGTACCCGCGCCTGGTCGGCCTCTTCGCCGACCTCGGCGTCGCGACACAACCAAGCGACATGTCGTTCGCCTCGTCGTGCCGGGCCTGCGGCGTGGAATTCGGGTCCCGCGGCCTGTCGGGGTTCTTCGCCCAGCGGTCGCTGGCCGCGCGTCCGTCGTACCTGCGGATGTTCCCCGACATCCTGCGCTTCTACCGCGATGCGCGGGCGATCCTGGACGGCCCGTCGCCCACCGGGATGACGCTCGGCGAGTACCTCGACGGACCGCCGGTTCGGCGCCGCGTTCCGTGACCATTTCCTCGTTCCGGTGACCGCCGCCGTCTGGTCCACCGCGCCCGGTCGGACGCTCGAGTACCCGGTCGACTACCTGCTGCGGTTCCTGGACAACCACGGCCTGATCGGCGTGGGTCGGTCACTGCCGTGGCGAACGGTTGCGGGCGGCTCGCGAACCTACGTGGAGCGCCTGATCGAGACCCTGCCGCGCGGTGCTGTGCGGGCCGGCGACCCGGTCCAGCAGGTGCACCGCACGGACGCCGGCGTCACGGTGCGCACGGCCAGTGGCTCGAACGAGTGGTTCGATGCCGTCGTGCTCGCAACCCATGCCGACGAGGCGCTCACCGTCCTGGGGGACGCCGATCCGTCGGAGCGGACGGCGTTGGGTGGCTTCGAGTACAACCGCAACCAGGTCGTGCTCCACACCGACCCGCGCGTGATGCCCCGCCGCGCCGGCGCGTGGTCATCATGGAACGTGGACCAGCCGGCGTGCGACCTGCCCGGCGCTGCCGTCACCATGACCTACCACATGAACCGACTCCAGGCGCTGCCAGGTCCCACCCAGTTCTTCGTGTCGGTCAACCCGGGCGCTCTCGTCCGCGACGAGCACGTCATCCTGGACCGCGCCTTCAGCCACCCGCTCTACACGTTCCGCTCGCTGGAGTCGCAGGCGGCGATCCGCCGGCTCCAGGGTCATCGGGCCACGTACTACGCGGGAGCGCACCTCGGGTACGGCTTCCACGAGGACGGTTGCCGCTCCGGATTCGACGCGGCTGACCTCGTGACCACGGCGCTCAGCGAGATCGGGGAGGCCGCGGCATGAGATCGCACCTCCTCGAGGGCAAGGTGATGCACCGCCGGGCCACGCCGTCGTACGCCCTCGAACACGACGTGTACTACCTCGCCCTTGACCTCGCGGAACTCGACGAGGTGGACCGCCGACTCCGGCTGGTGAGCCGGAACCGTCGCAACATCCTGCAGTTCCGCGACGACGACCACTGGCCCGAGCCCGCGGCGGACCTGCGGTCCACCGTGCTGGACCATCTCCGGGCGGAGGGGGAGGACCCCTCCGGCTGGCGGGTCACGCTGGTGACGAACGTGCGCATCCTCGGCTACGTGTTCAACCCGGCCAGCTTTTACCTGTGCCGCGACGCGGCCGGGGACTTGCGCGTCGTGATCGTCGAGGTGCATAACACGCATCTGGAGCGCCACCTGTACACGCTCCGGCCGAACTCGACGGGTCGCCACTTCGTCGCATCGATGGACAAGGACTTCTACGTCTCGCCATTCATCGACATGGAGGGTCGCTACACGGTGCACGTGCAGGACGATCCGACGCGGTTGCGCATCGCGATCAACGAGCGCCAGGGCGACGCGCCGGTGCTGGCGACGAGCCTGGTGCTGGAGCGTCACCGCCTGACTGATCGGACCCTGCTCCGGATGCTGCTGCGGCACCCGCTCATCACCCACCGGACGATGGCGCTCATCCATTGGCACGCCCTGCGCCTGTGGCGGCGCGGCGTCCCGTTCCAGCGCCACGGTCTCGTCGCCCGGCCGCCCGTGCGACCGACGGCGCACCCGACGGAGGCCACCCGATGAATGTCCGACCGGCCATGCGGCTGCCCGGGATCCCGAGCCGGACGATCACCTCGCTCGCGGAGCGGGCGGGCTTTGCCGCTGCCGCCCGGATCAGGATCGGTCGCCTGACCGTCGTCCTCCCGGATGGCCGGCGGCAGGTCTTCGGCGATCCAACGGCCGAGCGGCACGGCGAGATCCACATCCACGACGAGGCGGCCGCGACCCGCATCCTCCTGCACGGGGAGACGGGTGCCGGCGAGGCCTACATGGATGGCCTCTGGTCGTCGCCGGACCTTGTTGCTCTCATCGAGCTCGCGGCCCTCAATCGGGCCGACCTGGCGCTCACCCAGGGTTGGTGGCGCGGGCTCCTTGAGGTCCCACGCGAGCTGGCCCATCGGGCGCGTCGCAATACGAAGTCGCAGGCACAGAAGAACATCAGTGCGCACTACGACCTCGGCAACGACTTCTACCGGCTCTTCCTCGACGGATCGATGACCTACTCCAGCGCGGTCTTCACCTCGCCGGACCAGTCGCTCGAGGACGCCCAGCGCGAGAAGTACCGGCGCATCGCCGACGGCGCCGGTCTCGAAGCCGGGATGCATGTCCTCGAGATCGGGTCGGGTTGGGGTGGATTCGCGCTGTACGCGGCCGGCGAGCGCGGGTGTCGCGTGACCTCCCTCACGATCTCCAGGGAGCAGCACGACCTTGCGCGCGAGCGCGTCCGCGCAGCGGGGCTGGAGCACCTGATCGACATCCAGCTGCGCGACTACCGCGACATCGAGGGCACGTACGACGCCGTCGTGTCGATCGAGATGCTCGAAGCCGTCGGAGCGGAGTACTACGCCACCTACTTCGAAGCGATCGATCGCGCCCTGCGCCCCGGCGGCCGCCTGAGCCTCCAGGTCATCACGTTCCCCGACGTCGCCTACGACGCTCAGCTTCGCGGTGCGAACTGGATCCAGACCTACATCTTCCCGGGCGGACTGTGCCCGTCGCTGTCGGTCATCGAGCGCTCGCTCCACGGCACTCGTCTGCTCCTGCGCGAGGCGCGCGACATCGGACCGAGCTACGCCCTGACGCTCCGGGCGTGGCGCCAGCGGTTCCTGTCCAACCTGGACGCCGTCAGGGCCCAGGGGTTCGATGAGCGGTTCGTCCGGACGTGGGACTACTACCTCGCCCTCTGCGAGGCCGGCTTCTCGACGGGGCTCTCGCAGGACCACCAGATCGTCATGGAGAAGGCGCGCGGCCTGGGCTGAACTGGAACGAATCGTCCCGTTCGGGTGATGGCGCGGTTGCGGGACCGAGTACGCTTGGTGGCGGTGCACCCTTCGCAGCAGCGAGGCGGGCGCCACGTGTCATCCGTGGAGGGAGTGACCACACATGCGGAATCCGCCCATCTTCGTCTCGATCCTTGGGTTCTTCTCGGCGCTTGCCGGGTTCTACTGGATCTACCTCGGCATGCGCCTTCTGGGCTTCGACTGGTTCGGGGTGCTGGGTGACCTCCCGGCGTTCGAGGCGTCCGGGCTTTGGGGATGGCTGGCGCTCCTTGCCGGGGTCGCCTGGCTGTCCGCCGCCCTCGCTCTCTGGTCCCTGCAGCCCTGGGCCTGGACGTTCGCCATGGTCGTCGCCGGGTTCGCCCTGTTCGAGGCGTTCCTCTGGTTCCTCGAATATCCGGGAACCGGCGTTGGCCTGAGCGCCGCGATCATGCCGTTGATCATCATCTTCTACCTCAACAGCCGTGAGGCGAAGGAAGCCTTCGGCAAGACTGGCGGCACTTCCGCCTGACCTCCGGCAGGACACCACCCGAAGGCCCCGCTCGCACGAGCGGGGCCTTCGTCATGTGCGGTCCGTGCGCGGCTCCTCCGCTCGTCAGGCGTCCCGAACATAGGGCGTGATCGCCGTGATGGCGCGCTCGACGTCGTCCGGCCCGTTCCAGACGTGCAGTGAGAACCGGATCCCGTCGCCGCGGATGGCCGCCTTGACCCGTGCCACCTCCAGCGCCGCCCGGGCAGCCTGGACATCGGTCACGGGCACGCACACGAGCGACGAGCCCGTCGGCTCCAGGCGGAGCGCCCGCGAGAACGCGGCGGCCAGGTCCATCGCCTCACGAAGCGTGCCATCGGCGGCCCAGCCGGCCATCAACCGGACGGACTCGCGGGTCCCCACCCACGGGATCCAGGCGAGCGAGACGTTGAACCGGGAGGCATCGGCCGCGAGGGACAACGGGCCGCCGAAGTACGTGGACCATGGATCGGCGGCGCCGCGCCAGTTCGCGTGGGTCGGCGTGAGGTCATCGAGGCGATCGGCGCGGACGTACAGGAACGCGGTGCCTCTTGCGCCGAGCAGGTGCTTGTACGCATGGCAAACGAGGAAGTCGATGTCGCCGATGTGATCGGCCACCGGGACGAACGGCGTGGCGTGGGTGGAATCGATCAGGACCCGCGCGCCCACGGTCCGGGCGGCGCCGCAGATCCCCGCGAGGTCGGCGACCCGGCCGGTCTGCATCTGGACCAGGCTGCAGGCGACCAGCGTCGTCGCCGTGTCGATCGAATCCACGAGCCGTTCGAACGGCACCTGCCGGACGGTCACCCCCCGCCGCTCGGCGACGAGCAGCGGGTACAGATCAGAGACGTGCTCGTCCTGGGGAACGACCACCACGTCGCCTGGCCCCAACGCGTTTGCGACGAGACCCGTCCCGATCGAGACGGATGGGATCAGCGCGATGTCCGCGGCCGTCGCCCCGATCAGGGCCGCAAAGTCGGCCCGGGCCGCGTCGCTGGGCCGGTCCCAGTCTTCCACCCAGCGCGCGGTCCCGCCACGCCAACCACGAAGCGCCCCTTCCATCGCCTCGACCGTCGGCGTCGGCGGGAGCCCATAGGTCGCCGCATCGAGGTAGGCGAGACCCGGTTCGGGGCTGAACAGCGAGCGGACCGATCGCCCCGCCGCAGTGGGTCCCCTGGGTGCGAACGGCCCGCGATGCTCATCGCCCACGGTGAACGCCCCAGCCCGGACCATCGCGACGACCTCGGCAGATCCGGGTCGCCGGAACACGAGGTCCGCGGGCGAGCCGGGCTCGAGGGTGGCCGACGGGTCCATCGCGGTGACCGCGCAGCCGTCGAGGTCGAGGAACGTCGAGTCACCCCGGGAGATGGCGCGGACCGCCTCGTCGGAACCCACCGCGAGGACGCGATCGGCCGCCCAGGCGATCGCCGTCGGCTTCATCCCAGCCGACGGGTCCGTGCCCAGGATCCGGCCGCCTGTCGCGATGACGTACTCGTGGGTCATGTCGCTCGCTATCGTAGGTCGCATGGCCACCACGATCCGGGTCCCCGGTGCCCGTCTCACCGAGCGCGATCACACCGTCCCCCTCGATCACACCCGTCCCGATGGCGCGACCATCACGGTCTTCACCCGCGAGGTCACGGACCCGGACGGTGGTGCCGGCAAGCCGTACCTGCTGTTCCTCCAGGGCGGCCCGGGGTTCGAGGCGACGCGCCCCACGAGCCCTCCCACGGGTTGGATGACGCGGGCGCTCAAGGACTACCGCGTGCTGCTCCTGGATCAGCGGGGGACCGGTCGGTCGACGCCGGTCGACGAGATCCCCGGCGCAACGCCCCAGGACCAGGCGGCGTACCTGGCGCACTTTCGAGCGGATGCCATCGTTCGGGATGCGGAGCTGATCCGCCAGGAACTGGGTGGGGAGCGCTGGAGCGTCCTGGGCCAGAGCTTCGGCGGCTTCACCACGATGACCTATCTGTCGTTCGCGCCGGATGGGCTCCGAGAGGCTTTCATCACCGGCGGTCTAGCGCCGATCGGTCGGCCAGTCGACGACGTCTACGCCGCCACATACCAGCGGCTGATCGAGCACAACCACCGCTACTTCGAGCGATATCCCGACGATCGCGCCCGGGTCCGTGAGATCCATCGACGGCTCGACGACGAGGTCATCCTGCTCCCGGGCGGCGACCGGCTCACCTCCCGCCGATTCCGGCAGCTGGGACTCGCGCTTGGCGCCAGCACCGGGTTCGAGACGCTTCACCATGTCATCGAGCTCCCGTTCGGATCGCGGGCGTTCCTGACCGACGTCCAGGACGGCGTGCAGTTCGGACGCGATCCGATCTACGCCACGCTCCACGAATCCTCGTATGCGGACGGTGGCGCGACCCGGTGGTCCGCGCACCGACTGTTGCCGGACGAGATCGCCGGCACCGAGTCCTTCACGGCCGAGCACGTCTTTCCGTGGATGTTCGAGGACTACGGCGAACTGCGATCGCACCGCGAGGCGGCCGACCTGCTGGCCGAGCACCCGTGGCCGCGGATGTTCGACGAGGACCAGCTCAGCCGCAATGAGGTTCCGGTGTCGGCCACGATCTACGTGGATGACCTGTACGTGGAACGGGCCTTCGCCGAGGAGACGGCCGCCGCCATCCGCGGTCTTCGGCCGTGGATCACCAACGAGTACCAGCACAACGGGTTGCGGGCGGACGGCGCTCGCGTCCTGGACCGCCTCATCGCCCTCGCGCGGGGCGACGCCTGACCTGTGCGGTCACTGGGTCGATCCGAGACCGTCCTGCTGGTCGGACTCATCGCGGCGGCCGGGCTGCTCGCAGCGTGCGGGTCGACGACGCCGTCGGGTCCTCCGGATGCCGCTGCCGTCGCTGATTCGATCACGGCAGAGGGTCTACGCGAGCACCTGGACGCGATCGCTGCGGTATCCGTCGCCGCGAACGGTTTCCGGGCCACGGGATCGGCCGGGTACGACGCAGCAGCCACCTACGTGACCGAGACGCTCACGGACGCCGGATGGACGGTGACGAGGGACGCCTTTCCCATGGCGGTCTTCGCCGACCCGGGCGGGTCCGAGCTCGTGGTGGGCGGACGCGCATTCGGTACTGATGACATCCGTCCGTTGATGTTCGCCCCAGCGGGGGAGGTCACGGGGCCGGTCGTCGCGCTCGATTGGGATCCGGACGCGCAAGGGCCAGGGTCGCTGGGGTGCGCGACCGCCGACTACGGCGATCTTCCGGACGGGGCGATCGTCCTGGTGCGATCCGGTCCCTGCCGACGTCGCGACCAGGTCCTTGCCGCGCAGGCGGCCGGGGCCGCCGGGTTCGTGGCCGGCTACCCGCGAAGCCTGGGCGGCGGCGACGTGCTACGACCGACGCTGTTCGAGCCCGAGGGCCTCGAGATCCCGGCGGTCGGCGCGTCGCGACCCGTGGGCGATGCACTTGCCGCGGCCGCGACGAATGGCACGAAGGTTCGCCTGTCCACCCGGGCCACCACCACCCCGGGGACGACGGTCGCGTCCGTCATCGCGGAGTTGCCAGGGACCGATCCTGGAGCGGTCGTGATGCTCGGCGCTCACCTCGACTCGGTCGTGGACGGGCCCGGCGAGCAACGACAACGCGTCCGGCGTCGCGGGGCTCCTCGAGATCGGCGCAGGCCCTGGGCGGGAGCCAGTCCCGGGCATCCGTCCGCCTGGCGTTCTGGGCAGCGGAGGAGACCGGTCTCCACGGGTCGACCCACTACGTGGAGGGCCTGACGGAGGCCGATCGCGACGACCTGCTCGTCTACCTCAACGCCGACATGGTCGCCTCGCCGAACGGGTTCGCCGGCGTGTACGCGGCGTCGGGCGCCGCTCCCGGCTCCGATGATGTCCGAGACCTCCTGACCGACGCGATCCGGTCGGCGGGCGGCCGACCCCAGGACGTGGACCTCGGCGGGGCCTCGGATCACGCTCCGTTCGACCGGGCGGGCGTGACCACCGGCGGCGTGTTCGCGGGCGCCAACGAGGCGGGCCCGGACGGAACGGTCGCCGATCCGTGCTACCACCAGGCCTGCGATGACGGCACGGACCTCGACCTCGAACTCGCCCGCATCCTCACGGCGGCGCTTGGCGATGTCGCCGTTCGGCTCGCGAGTGCACCGGGTCACGTCGAGTCACCCTGATGGCATGACGCGACGGTGGTGGCGGTCCGCTACTATCCGCGAACGGTCATCGCAGCCGGCCGCCAGTCGAAGGGATCTCATGGAAGAACGCTCGCCCGTCCCCATCGTCGCGATCGCCGGGATCGCGCTGGTCGTCCTGATCGGCCTCGGCCTCGTCGCGTCCCGCGGCTCGGAACCGGATCCGCTGGTCGGCCAGCCGTGGCACCTGGCCGCGATCACGGGCGAGACCCCGGCGTTCCAGGGCGTGATCCCGCCGGCGGAACAGTATCGATACGCGATCGAGTTCGCCGACGATGGGACCTTCTCCGCCCGAGCGGACTGCAACGTCCTCCTCGGGACGTTCACCGTGGAAGGCAGCGACGGCATCACCATGACGCCCGGCCCCAGCACGCTGGTGGCCTGTCCCGATGGATCGTATGGCAGCCTGTTCGCCCACGCGCTGAGCGCGGTGACGACCTGGTCCCTCGAGGAGTACGAGCTGACGCTCACGACCGCGGACGGCGGTACCGGCACCTTCGTCATCGGACCGTCGATCGTCCCGCCGACCACCGCGCCGACGCTCGTCGCCGACGCCAAGCCCGACGCCGACCCCGACACCGTCTCCGACCCCGACCCCGTCGCCGACGCCATCGCCGACGCCGTCCCCGACCCCGTCGCCGACACCTGAGGCGACGGAATCGGCCGAAGCGTCCGCGACCGCAGCGCCCACCGATGCGCCGAGCCCACGGCGACGCCGGCGCCAACGGAGGCGCCGACGCCCGCACCGACGCCGGAGCCGACCCCGGCCCCGACACCGAGCCCGACGCCGCCCCCCGCGGGGGCGCCGACCTCGTCGGCACGAGCTGGCAGCTCACGTCAGCTTCATGCTCCGCGACCCGATCTATCAGGGCGTGGTCCCGGTCGAGGAGCGGTCCAAGTACACGGTGGCGTTCGCCGCTGACGGGACGTTCGCGGCGACCGCCGACTGCAACCAGGTCGTCGGGACATGGACCGCGACGCCGGAAGGCGGACTGGACATCACCCCGGGGGCGTCCAGCATCGTCATCTGCGGCGAGGGGTCGCAGAGCGACCTGTATATCCTCGGCCTGACCAACGTGGCGAGCTACGTGATCGCGGACGCGACGCTGACGATGACCACCGCGGATGCGGGGACGCTCGGCTACGAGCCCACCCCGCAGTAGGGCGGATCCGACGGCGAAACTGGACGGGGTGGGCCCGTCCGCCATTGCGGGATGTCCCGCATTGCGGTGAGCCCACCGCCGGTCGACGATGGCCCACAGCCGTCGCGTCCGGAACGAACCCGCCCAACCAACGTGCGCGCGACCGGCGACTCAGGGGAGAGCCGGCCATGCCCGCCAACGACCGTCAGTCCAGTTTCAGCGTGCCGGCCGTCCTCGCTGTGGTCGGTGTCATCGCGCTCGTGGGTCTGGGGTCGCTGCTCTTCCTGGGCGGACAGACGTCGACGATCCTGAGCACGGTCGGCAGCTCGGTCATGACCAGCACCGACACGGCCTCCCCGCCCGAAGGCGACACCACGGCCGGGTCCGACATCGCCCGGGCCGAAGCCATCGTCGACGTGGGTCGGCCGGATCTCCCTGGTCGATCCGCACGGGCACGATCGTGCTGCAGGTCGCCGACGTGGAACGGGCCGTGAGCGACGCCGGGCGCGACATCGAGGCCGTGGGCGGGTACGTCAGCGCGTCCGAGCAGTCCGGCCACGGCAGCGATCTGACGGCGACGATCACGTACCGGATCCCGGTCGATGCCTGGGAGGGCGCCATCGGCGATCTACGGGCGTCCGCGACGAGCGTGGTCGCAGCCGAGACCCACACCGAGGATGTCACCGCCCAGGTGGTCGACCTCGACGCGCGCATCGTGAACCTGCGGGTCACCGAGGAGGCCCTCCAGGCGATCATGGCCACGGCGACCGAAACCAGCGATATCCTCGACGTCCAGGAGGAGCTCACCACAGTCCGTGGCGACATCGAGGTGGCGCTCGCGCAGGTCCAGCGGCTCGAGGACCAGGCCGCGTTCTCGACGCTCACGGCGACCTTCCGGCTCAAGCCGGTCGCGGCCGTCGTCGCGACCCAGACCGGGTTCGATCCACAGTCCGAGGTGGATCAGGCGACGGCCCGCCTCGTCCGCGTGGTCCAGAAAGCCATCACGGCTGGAGATCTGGTTCGTGATCGTCTGGCTCCCGATATTGCTCGTCGTGGGCATCGCGGCCGGCATCCTCGCGTTGATCGCGGTCCGGGTTCGACGGGTCAAGGCGCTCCGGGTATCGTCATGACTCCCTCGAGCACACGCCGCGCGGGAAGCCCGAGGGCGCGTCCGGGTGGCGCCCGAGGAGTCCATCCTCACGCTGTCGGTGCCGACGAACGTGCCGCCGCAGGTCGCCTGGGGATTCCTCACCAAGCCAGGCCAGCGGATGACCTGGCAGCCGTGGGTGACGGAGGTCGCGATCAAGGGGGCGACTGGCGGGCGCCGTGGGGTTGGCTCGGCCAACCACTGCGCGCACGGCAAGGACACGGTCATCGAGGAGATCCTCGATTGGCGCCCGTACGACTACGTCACGGACCGCACGATCCTTGAGACGCCGGGCGGACCGGTGAAGGTGCTCCACACGATCGAGTTGGAACCGACGGCCGATGGGACCGTGATCCATCTCCGGTTCGGGGCGCCCCGGACCCGGCGCGAGAAGGAGCTGATGCAGGAGATCGGGCCGGCCTATGGGGCGTCGCTGCAGGCGGCGATCCCAAGCCTGATCGCCCAGCTGGATACCGAGTTCGCGGCACTGGACCCGCCCCGAGACTGAGTCCGGAGGGAGCTCGTGACGGTGTGCGATCAGGTCTTCGCTCCGGGTCGGACGTTCGCCTCGGCCCCCCGCCGACGGCGGACCCAACGTGCCGCCGACCAACGGACCGATGGGCGAAACGGACCTTATGGGTACAGCCCGCGGAGTCGCGTTGCCTCTGCCACGCGCTCGACGGCGATGGCCTGAGCAGCAAGTCGCGGCTCGATCCCATCGGCCGCGGCGCGCGCTCGGACGGCATCGGCGGCCTTCAGGATCTGACGGCGCAACCGTTCGTTGATCTCATCGAGCGTCCAGGCGACAGCGGCTCGGTTCTGGGCCCATTCGAAGTAGCTGACGATGACGCCACCCGCATTGCAGAGGATGTCCGGGAGAACCACGACACCGTTGCGGCGAAGGATGGGGTCGGCGTCTGGTGCGACCGGTCCATTCGCCGCCTCGGCGAGGATGCGTGCCCGGACGGTGTCGGCATTTGCTGCCGTGATCTGGCCCTCGAGCGCGGCAAGGACGAGGACGTCGACATCGAGTCCGAACAACTCCTCGTTCTCGATCGGCCGCGTCCCAGGCGCCCCAGCGATCGTGCCGTGCTCACCCAGATGGCGCCGGAGGAACGGAACGTCAAGACCTTCAGCACGCGCCACGCCTCCGTGCACGTCGGTGATCGCGACGACTCGGGCGCCGGCCTCGTGCAGCAGCCGTGCCGTTGCCTCGCCCACGTTGCCGAAGCCCTGGACCGCCACGCTGGCACCAGCAAGTTCGAAGCCCGCCCGACGGGCTGCGTCCGCGATGGTGTACACGACGCCCTGACCCGTCGCGTCCGAACGACCGACCGAACCACCGATCGCGACCGGCTTACCGGTCACGACGCCGGGGACCGAGTACCCCCGGTGCATCGAGACGGTGTCCATGATCCAGGCCATCGTCTGGGCGTTCGTCCCGACATCAGGGGCGGGGATGTCCGAGTCCGGCCCGATGATCCCCTCGAGTTCCGTCGCGAACCGACGGGTGAGGGCTTCGAGCTCCTTCGGGCTCATCGAGCTGGGATCGCAGGTCACGCCGCCCTTGGCGCCGCCGAACGGCACGTCGACCAAGGCTGCCTTCCACGTCATCCACATCGCGAGCGCACGGACGTCGTCGAGATCGGTCGCCGGATGGAATTGGAGCCCGCCCTTGGCTGGCCCACGCGCGACGTTGTGCTGGACGCGATAGCCCTGAAAGACCTCGACCGATCCGTCGTCCCGCTTGACCGGGAAACGGACGGTGAACTCGCGTTGCGGAGCTCGGAGGACGGCACGGAGGCCGGGCTCGAGGGCGATGTGGTCGGCCGCAGCGTCGAATTGGGCGAGGGCCGCCGCCAGCGCTCGTGCCCCGCTGGACGGCGCCGCGGGCGCCTTGACCGTTTGCATCCTTGCCTCCATGCGCGTTGATCGCTTGTCTGTCGGCGAATCCTCTCGCCGGCACGCGAATGAAGCCGTGGATGTACGTGAAAAGAACGTGAACAGGCCCCGGGATCCGGCCGCGTTCACGATTTCTTCATCCGCGTTCCCGGAGGGCTTCAGGCCCGGTCAGTAGCTTCCGGAGGACACGTCCCATGAGAGGGCTCCGCCCCATGAGGGCAGGCCGTCTCACCACGAGGTTCCCTGATGCGCCGTTCGAGCACCGAATACCCGTTTAGCTGCGTTACCTGCGAACTCCGGATCGTCGGGAGCGCGGTGTTCCATGTCGGCCTTCCCTTCTGCTGCTCTGGCTGCGTCGCGGGAGGACCCTGCAGCTGTTCGTACGACGAGGAGGTCACTGACCATGCACGAGCTGGCGAAACGACAACCATCAGCCAACCGGCGCTGGCCGATGACCGCCGACGCCTGGTCCACGCTGGTCGATGAGCTTGGCCAGCTCCGGATCGATGTCGCCATGCTCGCCGGCGTCGGTGCGCCCGACGACGACGTCGTTCATCTCCCGACCCTCAGGGCCGCTCGCCGACTGGACGTCCTGTCGGCGGTGCTCGATGACGCTGAGCAGGTCGACGGACCGGATCGAGCGGTCATCGGACGACGGGTGACGCTCCTCGAGGAAGACGGCGACTCGATCACCTACGCGTTGGTCTTTCCTGGCGACGGTGACCCGGTCCAGGGATGGATCTCCGCCGACTCTCCGCTCGGATCTGCCGTCTTGGGGCGTGCACCCGGCGACAGGGTCGAGGTCATCGCTCCGGCAGGACCGAGGATGGTGACGGTGCTCGCGGTCGAGTAGCGAGACGTATGCTCAGCTCCATGACAACGCCAGGTGGGAGTTCGCCATTGGCGGTTGCCGCGCTCGCGCTGATCCAGGATGGAGCGACGCTTGCCGACCTCGAGCGTCGCTTCGCCGTCAACGGCGCCGACCTTCGACCCGGCATCGTCGAGGATCTGATGGCCGAGCTCGAAACGCTGGGTCTGGTTCGGGTCGCTCGCGGAACGCCCGCGAGAGCGTATGCCCTCACGAGTCTCGGACGGCGCCTGGTAGAGACCGGCACGTGGACGGACGTCGCCGGGCCCATGAAGGACCTGGAGCGGATGCGGACCGACCTCCTGTCCATCATCGCGCATGAGCTGCGAACGCCGATCACGGTGATGCGGACCCTCTCGGGCTTGTTGCTCGACCCAGCGTCCGATCCGACGGCTGAGCAGCGTCGCACCATGCTCGAGACGATCGAGCGAAACGCCGAGCGGATGCAGCGCCTCATCGGCGAGATCCTCGATCTCGCCCGCTTTCGAGCTGGAACCATCGGACTGCAGCTTCGCCCGTTCGACGCAGTCGAGCTGGCGGAGTCGGCCGTCGCGACGATCCGCCCACTCGCCGAAAGCCGGGATCAGACGGTGGAGCTACGCGTGCCGCGCGGTCCCGCCCCCCGTGTGGTCGGCGACCGCTCACGCCTCGATCGGGCGCTCCTGAACCTCGTCGCCAATGCCCAACACTTCGCGCCCGAAGGTGGCCGGATCGCGGTGCGTCTCCAGCGGCCGAGCGATGGCATGATCCGCTGGTCGGTGACCGACAACGGACCTGGGATCCCCGCTGCGAACAAGGCACATCTGTTCGAACGATTCTTCGTCGGGCATCACGATCCTGACCGTCCCTACAAAGGCGTCGGACTCGGACTGCCGAGCGCCCTCGCGATCGCCCAGGCGCATGGCGGGTCGATCGAGGTTCGGAGCCGGCTGGGCCGAGGAAGCACGTTCACCTTGGTCGTGCCCGCGGCTGGGCCACCTCAGGAGGCATGATGCAGATCCTCGTCGTCGACGACGAACCCGATGTCGTCGAGTCCGTCCGCCTTGGATTCACACTGCAGTGGCGTGACGTCGATGTCCTGGGGGCCGGCGAGGGCGAGACGGCGCTGGACATCGTCGAGCGCGAGCATCCCGACATCGTGTTGCTGGACGTGGGCCTCCCCGGCATCGATGGGTATGAGGTGCTCCGCCAGATCCGCGCGTTCTCCGACGTCCCGGTCGTCATGCTCACCGCACGCGATGACGCGATGGACAAGGTCAAGGGTCTGGAACTCGGAGCCGACGACTACGTCACCAAGCCGTTCAACCATCTCGAGCTGATGGCTCGCGTCAAGGCGGTCCTGCGCCGTCTGGAGATGCCTGCTCCTGCCAGCCGCGCCCCATCCTTCAAGTCCGGGGATCTCGAGGTCGACTTCGCCAGGCAGGAGGCGCGACTCGGCGGGACTCGACTGGACCTGACCCCGACCGAGTACAAGCTGCTCTACCACCTCGTGCGAAACGCGGGGCATACCCTCGAGCACGGCACGCTGCTGGCCAAGGTCTGGGGGCGCGAGTACGTCGACGAAGTGGACTACATCCGGGTCTACATCCGTCGGCTTCGCGACAAGCTCGGCGATTTCACCGGAAGCACCGCGTTACATCCAGACGGAACGCGGCCTCGGGTACCGGTTCATCGCTCCGTAGGAGGGTGGCTTGGATCTCCCCTCGATGCATGCAGAGTCGGCAGCACGGGGAGGGGAAGTGGAGCGGGAGACGGGGTTCGAACCCGCGACATTCAGCTTGGGAAGCTGACACTCTGCCAACTGAGTTACTCCCGCTCGGGAGGCCGCGAGTCTACCGCTGGCTGAGCGGCCCATCAACTGGCCCCAGTCAGTCACCGGCGCACCGGACCAGGTGGACCCGCCACCTTCCATGCTGCGCTCAGCGAGATCGCGGCGACGGCGCGGCTGCTAGTCGAGATCTGCCATGCCCGCCTTGTCGGCCGAGGAACCCTGAACCGACGTGCGGTTGGCCTGCCAGACCCTACGATCCTCGAGCCCTACCCGGTTCGTGCTCGGATGCCTCATTGGTAAGCGTCACCTTCCGCCGTCTAGCGGTGGCGACCCAGGACGTTTCTTGACACACGAGAGCTCGACCCGCGTGAGATCCGCAGCTACCGTCCCACCAAGCGCCGCACCTCATCCGCGATGCGATCCGCGCTGGGAATCACCGCATCCTCGAGGTCCGGGCTGTAGGGGATCGGCAGATCGGGCGGGAGGCCCACCACGACCGGAGGCGCGGAGAAGGCCACCCCGCGCTGCACCAGTTCGCTGATGAGCGTGGCACCCCAACCACCCGCATGGACCTGCTCCTCGGCGATCAGGAGACGCCCGGTCTTGGCCACCGAGGACGCGACGGTCTCGACGTCGAGCGGGCGGATCCAGCGCATGTCGATGACTTCCGCGTCGATACCATCCGCGGTCAGGGTTTCGGCGGCGAGCCGCGATCGCTCGGCTAGCAGCAGGGTGCTCGCGATCGTGACGTCCGTCCCAGCCCGCTCGATCGAAGCTCGGCCGATCTCGGCGACCCCGCCCAGGGGTACCGGGCCCTTCGTGCCGTACAGGGCCTTATGCTCGTACACGATGACCGGGTTCGGGTCACGCACCGCGGCCTTGAGGAGCGAATAGGCACTGGCCGGTGAGCTTGCCGCACACACCCTGAGCCCGGGGAGCGCCATGTACCAACTCTCGCCGGTCGCGGAGTGCTGCGTGCCGAACCGGCCCGTGCCCCCGGCCATGACGCGAAGCGTCACTGGGACCGCACACCCCCCACCGGACATGAACCGGTACTTGGGCAGCTGGTTCACGATCGCATCGCCCGCGGTCGGGAGGAAGTCCGCAAACATGAACTCCACGATCGGCCGCGTGCCGGTCACCGCCATCCCGAGTGCCACGCCCGTGAAGCCGTTCTCGCAGATGGGCGTGTTGAATACCCGCGTCGGGCCGAAAGCCTCAACGAGGCCGGCATTCGTCTTGAATACGCCGCCGTCCGACGCGACGTCCTCGCCCATGAAGATGGCATCCGGGTCCTCGGCCAGCGCCTCGTGCAACGCGAGGTTGACCGCATCCCGATACGTCAGGATCCCGTCGGACTCGGTCGACCGCCGGGGCCGCCTCAGTCAGCGTAGACATACGACGCGATCTCCTCGAGGGTGTGCACCGGGCTCTTCGCAGCGACGTCCGCCGCGAGGTCGATATCGATCTGGACGCCGGCGCGGATGATCGCCGGGCTCATCAGGGCCGAGGACGCCTTCATCGACCAGGCGATGCCCGAGGATGTCGATCGGGTCACGACCCTTCCAGGCGTCGAGCTCGCCGTCGGGTCGGTACTTGGCTGGGTCCGACCGCGAATGCCCGCGATAGCGATAGGTCTTCATCTCGAGCAACGTCGGGCCATCGCCCCGTCGGGCGCGGGCAGTCGCTGCCGCCACGCTCGCGTACACCACGTCGACGTCTTGGCCGTCGACGATCTCCCCGGGGATGCCATATGCCACTGCGCGCTCGGCCAGGTCGTCGATCGGCGTCGTGGTCCGCAGCGGGCTGTACTCGCCGTACAGATTGTTGACCACGACGAACACGACGGGCGCCCGCCAAACGGCCGCCATGTTCAGGCTCTCGTGGAAGGTTCCGATGTTGGTGGCGCCGTCGCCCATGAAGGTGAGTGCCACGTTCGGCTCGCCGCGACGCTGGAACGACATCGCCGCCCCGACCGCGATAGGCGCCGCGGCGCCAACGATCGCATTCGCCCCGATGTTGCCCATCTCGAAATCCGTCAGGTGCATCGATCCACCCACACCGCCCGACGAACCGAGAGAGCGTCCCATCAGCTCTGCGAACGCAACCTCCGCGCGCATCCCGCGCGCTAAGGCTTCACCGTGACCGCGATAGGTGTTGGTCAGGACGTCAGCGCCGCGCATCGCCGCCACAGCGCCCACGCTCACGGCCTCCTGGCCCTGGCAGAGGTGGGTCGTCCCCTGGACGAGGCCCTGCATGAACAGCTCCTGGACCTTGTCCTCGAACAGGCGGATCTCGATCATCGAGCGGAACCAGCCAAGACGATCGGGGCGTGCGTCAGATGGGATCACGGTGCCTCCTGGGCGTCGGGGTCAGCGTCAGCTGCCGCCGGGCCGCTCAGGGTCCGACGGATGGGCGGCGAGTGGATAGACCGTGATCGTGAGCCACGGCCAGAGGGGCAGGGAGACCAGCGCGGCATGCAGTTCAGTGGCATCCGCCGCCTCCCAGATCCCCCAGTTGGCACGCTGGCCCGGCGTTCGCCAGAGCCGGCGGATCCGTCCCTCGGCCGTCAGCTCCGCGGCGCGCGTCCGCTCGAGGGCGGAGAGTCGAGCTATCTCCGACGGGGCGCCGTCGGGGGGCCAACCGACCTCGATGCGGACCAGGAATTCCACTTGACAGCACCCTTTCGCCGGGAGCGGCTGGAAACCTTTGCGGTTCGCTGCTTATCATAGGCTGGAAACGATTGTGGTCGCAACCCGGATCTCCCGCTGGGCGCGGGTGACTGACCAGGAGGAAGATGTGGCGCGTGTCGCGATCGAGATGCCGAAGCTGGGATACGACATGGAGACCGGGAAGATCGGCGGATGGCTGAAGGCCGTCGGCGACCACGTCGAACGAGGCGAGGTGATCGCCGAGATCGAGACGGACAAGGCCGTGGTCGAGATGGAAGCACTCGTCACCGGCACACTCGTGGAGATCGTGCACGGCGCGGGTGCCGAGGTGCCGATCGGCCACGAAATCGCCTTCGTCGAGCAGGATTCCGAGTGACGATCCGCACGTCAGCCACACTGATCTCGACCGCCCCGAGGGCAGGAGCGTGACCCACGGTGTTGCCGATCTGGCCGGCTTGATCGCGGCGGCGCAGGAGCACGAGGCGACCGTGGCGGCGTCCCTGGCCGACCGACGAACGCGGCTACCGCTCAGATTCTGGGCCCAGCAGGCCCACTTCACGGTCCCAGCGGGCGACGCGACCCTGGCCCGCAAGGCGCTGCACGACGGCACCGCGCCGATGTCGCGGATCCTGGACCGCCTCGGCGTGAGCTCGGACTCGTTGGCAGAACTGCTCGGTGTCGATGCGGCGCGCGTGACAGACCTCCTCGAGCATCCCCGGCAGGCACCGTTGGTGATGCTGGACGGGGAGGACGCCCAACCGCTTCGGTCCGACGTGATCGACGCGGGACTGCAGAACGCGGTGGAGCTGCTCTCGGTGTCGCCGTCGATACCTGGCCGGCTGGCGTTCTTCCGGCCGCCGGGCTTCGGCCTGGGGACGACCGCCCGAGACCTGTTCACCCTCCTCGACGGCGTCGCGTCGGCGGATCCGGAGCGGTTCGCGCTCGACGGGATCGTCATGCCCAAGCTGGAACATCCCGAGCAGGTCGACCTCCTCTTCCGACATCTGGAGGCCGCGGAGGCGAGCATCGGCATCGAGCAGGGGACGATTCGCGTCGGAATCCTCGATCGAATTCGGGTGGGCGTTCGCGAACCTCGCGGACCTGGCGCGTCGCGCGGCCCCTCGCCTGAGCTCGATCATCTTCGGACTGGCCGACTTCTCGGCGGACCTGGGTCTCGACGGGATCCGCACCGAGCACCCCGTGGCCGACGTCGCCCGGGCCGCCATCGTGGCGGTCGCGGGTGGCGTCGGGGTGCCTGCCATCGACGGCATGACCATCGATTATCCGGTTCCCGACCCGAGCCTGGATCCGGACGCAGACCGCGCAAGGTTCCTCGCGCGGATCGCGTTGGTCCACGACGACGCCAGACGGTCGATCTCGATGGGCATGTCGGGCAAGTGGGTCGGACATCCGGCCCAGCTCTTCGCCGTGCTGCTCGCGTTCGACGAGGCTTATCCGCGAGGCACAGCTCGAGACCGAAGCCAGCAAGATCGCGGCGTACCAGCACGCCGTGGACGTGGAGGGCCGCGGGGCCACGATGATCGACGGGGTCATGAGCGACCGCGCCACCGATCGCCATGCCCGCGAGCGGCTGCGGCGAGCAGTCGCGATGGGTCGCTTCCCCATCGAGCGGGCGATCGCCCTGGGCATCGTGGACGCCGACGAGGCCGTGGCCGGCTTGTAGGTATCCCGCAGGTCAGCGATCGGCCGACCCGGTCCCAGGGTCAGGTGGACGTCCGTCCAGATCTCGGCGCTGACCACTTCGCGCAGGCGAAGCCAGCCCAGTTCGAGGTCGGGATGGTCCTCGAGCCAGGAGGGCGGCGGGTTCCGATCGGCCCGAACGGTAGAACGGGCGGATCACGCGGGGACGAGACCCACATTGGACCCGGTCAGCACCTCCGCCACGATCGGGTTCTCGATGCGGCCGATCCCGTCGACCTCGCAGGTAACGACATCGCCGGGCTCGAGGAACGCGCCGGGCGGGCGGAACGCCGCGACTCCCGCGGGCGAGCCGGAGCAGATGAGGTCACCGGGCTCGAGCGTCAGGATCGAGGACAGGTGGGAGACCAAGGTGGGGACGTCGAAACACAGATCGTCCGTCGACCCGTCCTGACGGAGCTCGCCGTTGACCCAGGTCCGCAGAGCGTGGCCCGCCGGATCGCCGAACTCGTCGGCGGTGACCATCCACGGACCCGTGGGGCAGAACCCGTCAAAACTCTTGCCGAGGTAGTGGGCGCGGTAGAACGTGTTCGCCTCGCCCTCGGCCAGTTGCACGTCCCGTGCGGACACGTCGTTGACGACCACGTATCCGGCGACCGCGTCGAGGGCGTCGGCCCGGCTGACCGAACGCGTTCGGCGGCCGATGATGACACCGAGCTCGACTTCATAGTCGAGCTTCCTCGTGACGGACGGTCGGATGATCGGGTCGGTCGGCCCGGTAACAGCCGAACTGGCCTTCGCCAGGATCATGGGTGATCGGGGTGGCGAGCCTAGCGTGAACTCCGCGGCCTCGGCGACGTGCGAGTGGGTGTTGGCCCCGACGACGAACACGTTCGCCGGTCGGGGGACCGGGGCGCCAAGACGAACGTCCGCAAGCGGGATTCCCGGTGCACCCGAGAGCGCAGACGCGGTTGGCCAGTCGCGGGACGGGTGTCGCCGAAGCCATGCCATCACGGTCGGTTCTGGAAGCGGGCGGCCGTCCGCCACGGCGAGGTCGGCAAGATCCACCACGCGGTCCTCGATGATCGCCCCGGCCCTCTCGCTCCCGCGAGGGCCATAGCTCACGACCAGCATCAGCCAGCGGCAGTCGACGACGGCCGCGCCACGTACTTCGTCGGGACGATGACCGTGCGCGGTTCGGCACCGGACATCCGCTCGAACATCAGCTCGCCGGCGATCCGGCCGATCTCGAGGCTGTCGCGGTCGACCACCGAGATCGGCGGGCGGTAGAGCTCCGACAGCGGCGAGTCATCGACGCTAACCAGGGAGATGGGATCGCCGGGGACCAGGCCCCGCTCGGCGAAGGCGCGGAGCGCACCGACAAGGAGCTGGTTGGACGCCACGATGATCGCTGTCGGTGGCTCGCTGTGCGACAGCAGCTCGTTGGTCGCTCGTTCGCCATGTGCCTCGGTGAGCTGTCCGGACAGGACGATCGGCTCGTCGGCGACGCCACCCGCCCGAAGCGCGTCCAGGACGCCGCGGAGGCGTTCGCGACTGGGCCGAACTTCCTGCGCGCCCGAGACCAAAGCGATCCGTCGATGCCCGAGGCGGATGAGATGGCTGACGGCATCGCGCATGCCGAGCCGGTGGTCCGTCAGCACGCGGCTTGCCTGGAGATGGTCTGGTGCGTCCCGGTCGATCAGGACCACGGGCGTTGAGGCCCGCGCGAGCATCTCGAACGTCTCATCGTTCTGGTCGCTCGCAAGCTGCAGGATCATCCCGTCGACGCGGCGAGACTGGAAGAAGCGGATGTGGGTCGTGTCCAGTCCCGGGTCGCTGCCCGAGTTCATCAGGAGCATCGAGTAGCCGGCGGCGCGGAGGACCGGCTCCGCACCCGAGAAGATCTGGGCCATGAACGGTGCCGTGACGTCACGGATGATCACCCCGACCGAGAGGGTCGCGCCGCGCCGAAGGCTCTGCGCCACGAAGTCCGGCTCGTACCCGAGCTCCGCGACGGCGTCGAGGACGCGGGCGCGCATCGCCGGGCTGACGTCCGGATGCTTGGAGAGGACCCGGGAGACCGAGGACGGGGCCACCCCGGCGAGTTCGGCAACTTCCTTCAGGCCGACCCGCGCGCCGCCACGCATCTCGTTGCCGTCGACGCCCGGCGAGTGTGACGAGGCCATGGTGCTGGTCACCCCGTACTACCGATAGAGTGGGCCGTCGGCCCGTGCGCCGCCCCACGTTGACGGCAGGTCGGCCGAATGATACAAGACGACCAGCGCGCCGGAAACGATGCCAGAAACGGTCCGCAGCGAGACGACGACAGGAGGTTGAGTGGAGCGCTTCGAAGGCCGGACCGTGGTCGTCACGGGCGCCTGCGGCGGCATCGGCGAGGCGATCGTGCGGGCGTTCGATGCGGCCGGCGCGAACCTGGCGATCTGCGATGTCCGCGCGCCCGAGCTCTCGGCACTGCGGGACTCGCTCGCCTCGCCGTCGCGCATCGAGGCACGACCGGTCGACGTGACCGATGCCGGAGCCGCCGCTTCGTTCTGTGCGGCGGTCGCCGAACGCTTCGGCGGCATCAACGTGCTGGTCAACACGGTCGGCGTCGTCGACAACATGGGCGACGTGGAGACGTTGACCATCGACACGTGGGACCGAACGCTGGCAATCAACTTGACCTCCGCGTTCCTCATGGCCAAGTTCGTGGTGCCGTGGATGAAGGGCCGACCGGGTGCGGTCATCGCGAACATCTCATCGGTGTCTGGCCTCGCCAATCAGCAGGACGCGATGGCCTACTCGGTCACGAAGGCGGGCCTCATCTCGATGACGAAGAGTGAGGCCATCGACCTGGCCCCGTTTGGCATCCGGGCGGTCGCGATCTGCCCTGGATCGGTCTCGACGCCATTGGTCGACCGTGCCATCGAGCTGACCGCCGAACGTCTCGGACGCACCCCGGCCGAGCAGCGTCGCGAGTGGGAGTCGCAATACCCGAGCCAGCGCTTCACGACGCCGGCCGAGGTGGCCGACCTGACGCGATACCTGTGCAGCGACCGAGCCGCCAACATCACGGGCGCAGCGGTCGTGATCGACGGTGGGTTGACCGCGGTCCTGCCGGAGCGTTGAGACGCGACGTCCCATCGCCCGATTCATGCGGACGCGCCGGCCGCCGTCGTCGGACGCGAGGCGCCCGCACGGTACGGCGCCCGACGCTCGGCCACGACCGGCCACTCCTCATCGAGGATCCCGACCGTGAGACCGGACGGATCCTCGACCACGTCGGTCGGCAGGTAGGCCACCGCGATCGCCCGGCCGAGCCGATGCCCGTGACCACCTCGGACGGTCGACGCGACGAGACGTCCACCCTGGGAGACTGGCTCCATGCCGCTGGGCAGGACGGGCACGTCTGCATCGAACAGAAGCCACGCGCGATGCCGCGGAACGCCATCGCGATGCCGGTCGAGGAGCCCGTCACGCCCGACGAACGGTCCCTTGTCCATCCGGATGAGCGTGCCGAGACCCGCCTCGATCGGCGAGTAGTCCCGCGACAGGTCGGCGCCGATCGCGCCGTACCCGCGCTCCATGCCGAGTGCGTCGAGGACACGATAGCCGGCGTCCGTGAGACCGAGATCTCGGCCACATGCCTGCAACTCGAGGTACGCGCTCCGCAGCATCTCGATCGGCAGATGGACCTCCCAGCCCAGCTCACCCGAGTACGAGACTCGGAGCGCCCAGCCGGAGGTGAACCCTAGCTCGATCGGTCGGACGGACATGAACGGCGCCACGTCATCGGCAAACGACTGGCCGCTCGCCCGTTCGAGGAGGGTCCGCGCACCGGGGCCAGTGATCGTTAGGGCGCCGAACCTCGTGGAGACCGAGGTGATGGCGACGGATCCGTTGGTCGGCGCATGCTCGAGCAGGCGCTCGCGGTCACGCACCTCGCCGGAGGCGGCGCCGACGAGGTAGAAGCGGTCGTCGTCGAGTCGGCTGATCGTGAGGTCGTTGTCGATCGTGCCGCGGTTCGTCAGCAGGATGGCGTACCCGACTCGACCGACCTCGGGGAGCGCAGTCGCGATCATGCCATCGAGGAATGCGGCCGCCCCCGGCCCCTCGACGAGATGCTTCGAGAAGCTCGTCTGGTCGATGATGCCGACGCGCTCGTGGATCGCGGCCGCTTCGGCGCGGGTCCGCTCGAACCACGCCGGGCGGCGAAAGCTGCCGTCGTCGACCGTCGATCCATCCGGGTCGCCGAAGAACAGCGGCCGCTCCCAGCCGAACCGCTCGCCGAAGACCCCGCCGCGTGCACGGAGGAGGTCGTGCAGCGGCGAGGTTCGGCTTGGACGTCCCGAGTGGTGCTCCTCGGTCGGGTAGCGGATCGGGTAGTGGCTGCGGTAGGTCTCCTTGGCCCGCACGTCGAGGTATCGCCGGCCGACGACCTGTGGGCCGAACCGACGGGCATCGAATTCGTCGAGGTCCGTCGTTGGTTCGCCACCGACGATCCACTCGACCAGATAGCGAGCCGCACCCGGTGCCGTCTGGACGCCGGCGGAGTTGAAGCCGGCGAACAGGAAGTAGGTCGGCCGCCCCGCGACCGGACCCATGATGAATTGATCGTCCGACGTGTAGGCGTCTGGCCCGTTGAGCACGGTCCGGATCCCGGCATCCGCAACGACGGGGACCCGACGACCGGCGCCCTCGACCAGGCCCGCGATCCGATCGAGATCGCCGGGGAGCAGCTGGCGAAGGAAGTCGTCAGGGATGCCGTCAGCTCCCCAGGCGCGGACATCGTCTTCGTAGACACCGATGAGGACGCCCTCGCCCTCCTGCCGGAGGTAGAACCCACAGTCCGGATCACGCAGGATCGGAAGGTCCCTGACCCCGGCGAGCTCGGCGATGGGTGCCGTCAGGACGTACTGATGCTCGAGCGGGAGCGTGGGAATCTCTAGACCGCTGAGCCGCCCGACGTCGCGCGCCCATTGCCCGGCGGCATTGACTACGACCTCCGCCTCGACGGGGCCTTGGCTCGTCGCTACCTCCCAGGAGCCGGATGGCAGCTGGCGCACCCCGGTGACCGACGTCTGACGGTGGACCTCGGCGCCCCGGGCCGCAGCCGCAGCGGCAAGGATCGCCGTCACGGTCGACGGGTCGACTCGACCAGCCGACGGCGAATAGCCGGCGAGCAGCACGCCATCGAGTTCGGCGAGTGGCCAGATCCGGGCGGCCTCCGCTGGCCCGATGAGCTCGTACGGCACGTCCTCCGAGCGAGCCGCGCCGGCGAGCCGGCGCAGCTCGTCGACCCGCCCGGGCGTGGTCGCAAGGGTCAGGGCGCCGATCTCGAGGAAGCCCGGCGATCGGCCCGTCTCGAGCTCGAGATCACGGAACGTGCTGATGGACTCGCGCGTGAAATGGGTCAGGTGGCGGCTGACGTACGGAACGATGCAGTGTCCAGCCGAGTGCCAAGTCGTGCCGTCGGCGAGGTCGCCCTGCTCGACCAGCATGGCGTCCGACCAGCCCGCCTTGGCGAGCTGGTACAGGACGCTTGCTCCGGCGATGCCCCCGCCGATGACGATTGCCCGGGTCTGTCGCTTCATCGTGGCAAGGGTCGATCGTCGTGGCGCCCGCCCGTCATGCCGCGACCATCGCGTCGAGCACAACGATTCGCTGCGGCGATCGCGCCGTCGATCTCGTCCTCGGTGTGGGCCACACAGGTCAGACCGGGATGGATCGGCGTCCAGAAGACCCCTTCGGCCATCAGGCCGAGGAGGAAGGCGTGCAAGGTGGGGATATCGGCCGCGAGGATGTCGCGACGATGCCGAGGTTCCTCCGAGGCGAAATGGAGCTGGAAGATCGACGCGGACCCCGTCGTCCGCGCGGCGACACCGTGCGCCGCGAGGGCTGCGTCGAGACCCGCCCGCAGCCGTGCGGCCGATCGGTCCAGGCGCGGGGACGGGTCCTCGGCCGCCACTCGGTCCAGGACGACGCGTCCGGCCGCGAGCGAGAGCGGGTTCGCGGAGAAGGTCCCAGACTGGAAGACCCGGTGCCCGGTCGCGGCCGCCCCAAGGCCGAGCGCTCCCTCCATCAGGTCGACGCGGCCGCCGAACGCTGCGATCGGGAGGCCGCCGCCGATGGCCTTCCCGAGGCACGTCAGGTCGGGAGACACGCCGAACCACTTCGCCGCCCCGCCTCGCCCGAGTCGCAGGCCGGTGACCACCTCGTCGTAGATGAGGACCGCACCGGTGCGGTCGGCCGCGTCGCGCAACGCGCGGACGAAGTTGGAATCGGCGGCGATGGCACCGCCGCTGGAGAATGCGATGGGCTCCAGCAGGATCGCGGCGAGGCGGTCCCCGGTGTTCGTCGATCAACGCCGCGGCCGCTATCGGATCGTTGAACGGGAGGACGAGCGTATCGGCCAAGGTGCCGACTGGGAGCCCGGCCGAGTCCAGGACGCCGACCGGTCGCTCGATCGGTCCGTCGGTCCGTCCCGCCGTCGAGGAGATCATCACCGCGTCGTCGGACCCGTGATAGAGGCCCTCGCATTTTGCGACCATGGATCGACCGGTCATCGAACGGGCCACGCGAATGGCACTCCGCACGGCCTCCGAACCGGTGTTGACGAGTCGGACCCGGGCGAGCTGCGGGAAGTACGCGCCGAGCCGCTCGACGTAGTCGATCTCCGACGCGGCGGGCGAGAGGTGCTGCAGCAGGCGACTCGCCTGTTCGACGATGGCCGCGGTGATCTCGGGATCCGCATAGCCGTAGAGGTGCGGACCGCCGCCCATGACGAGGTCGACGTAGTCGTTGCCATCGACGTCGCGCACCCGACCGCCGGCGGCTGACTCGAGGTACACCGGGTACGGCGCGAAGTACTCGATCGCGGCGGCGACGCCGCTCGGCATCGTCGTCGTCGCGCGATCCCACAGGGATCGCGAACCGGGTGTTGCCGCCCGGTACCTGCCTTCGAGGCGTTCGCGGGTCGTCGGGGTCGTCCCCGTGACGACGGAGGTCATCGATTGCTCCTTTGGGTCGCTAGCGGTTGTAGACGGAGCCGTCCGGCCGAAGTCGGACGCCGGCCGGATCCCAGTGGGCGTACGGGTAGCGGTCGATCATCTCGTCGTTGAGCGAGACGCCGAGGCCCGGACCATCGGGGAGCAACAGATACCCGCCCTCCCGGCGAAGCGGTTGGACAAGCTGTTCGTTTCGAGGCGTGGTCTCTTCCCATTCGAGGTACTCGAAGGTCGCCGCGTTCGGGATGGCCGCATAGAGCTGGGCGGTCGCGGCCGTCAGCAACGGGCTGAAGAAGTTGTGGGCCGCGACCTGGGCATGGAACGACTCGGCCAGGATCGCGATCTTCCGGCACTGCGTGATGCCACCCGCCAGCCCGACGTCCGGCCGGACGAACCGGACGGCATCCTTGACCAGTAGCTCCCGAAACTCGTGGATCGAGTAGTTGCGCTCCCCCGCGGCAAGCGGCGTCGAAATGCGCCCGGCGATCTCGCCGAGGCTGTCCTCCGAGTCCGGCTGAAGCGGGTCCTCGATGAAGTACAGACGGAACGGCTCGAGCTCTCGACAGATGACGACGGCCTCGCCCGGTCCGACTTCCCGATGCAACTCGACAATCAGGTCGATGTCCCATCCCACGGCGTCGCGCACGGCTGCGACCCGGTCGACCACCACGCCCACACCGGTCGTGTAGGTCTCGTTCTCGGGCACCCCGCTCGGAAACGCGTCGAACTTGATGGCGGTGTAGCCGTCGGCCTTGGCCTTGGTCGCGTTCGCCACCAGGTCGGCGGTCGTGTCGCCGTCGATCAGGAGGTGGAGCCGGATCCGGTCGCGCTGACGGCCACCCAGCAGTTCGTGGACGGGCACGCCGAGCGCCTGGCCCGCGATGTCCCACAGCGCGATGTCGACGGCCGCGACCGCCCCGCTGAGGGCGCCGCCTCGGAACGGCTTCCAGCGGTACATCCGCTGCCATTGATGCTCGACGCGACGCGGATCCTCCCCCAAGAATCTCGCCGAATGCCTCGATGATCGGGACCAGGGCCGAGGGCCAGCCCCAGTACGCCGTCTGCCCGATTCCCGTGATCCCTTCATCGGTCCGGACCTTGATCACCAGCCACTGGAAGTACAGGTGCGTCTCGATCCCGGTGATCTTCATCGGTCGGCCTCGTGGCTCCGGAGTCGTGGCATCGTCGTGGCCCTCCTAGGCGACATGCGGCTCTGACCAGATCGTCTTGCCGGAGAGATCCAGGCCTCGATAGGCGACGGCGAACCTGACGATCCGCGCGAGGTCAAGCGGGTCCTGGAAGGTCCCGCTCGGTGTGTCTGCGAGGTCGCGCCGGACGCGCTCGTCGAAGTCCTCGCCCCGAAGCCGTGAGCGTTCGAGGTTCACGGCCTTCCACATCCCGTCGTAGACCATGCCCGGATAGACGCCCGTGACACTGATGAGATCGTCGGCCAGTGCGACGGCGGCTGTCTGCGTGAGGTAGTTGAGCGCCCGCTTGCTGGCACCGTAGGCCGTGGACGTCGGAATCGAGAACTCCGCGCCCTGCGAGCTGACGTTCACGACCTTTCCCCGGCATCCGGTCGTGTCGGATGGGGCCTGGGCACGCATCGCGCGCGCTGCCGCCTGCAGCGAGAAGAGCGCACCATCGAGGTTGACGGCAAACACGTTCCGCCATTCCTCCGCCGATACCTCGAGCAGCGGCGTGACGTGCGTGATCCCGGCAGCGTTGACGAGGATGTCGATCCGACCATGCAGGTCCAGGCATCTATCGATCAGGGCGCCCGCGCTATCGGGCGACCGAACGTCGACCTCGAGGCCGACCGCCCGCGCTCCGATGCGGGCTGCCGCTGCCTCGGCGCGATCGCCGACAACGTCCCCGAGCACCACCGAGGCACCGCTTGAGGCAAGCACCTGTCCGATGGCCTCGCCGATCACGCCGGCCCCGCCGGTCACGACGGCCGCTTGGCCGGCCAGGTCAGGTTCAGGTGCCACCGGGAGTGGCTCATTCCGTTGGTCAGGCATCCGGTGGCTCCTGTAGTTCGATGGTGATCCCATCTGGATCACGGAAGTAGACGGCACGGCCGCCATCGGCGCGGTCGACCGGCCGAGGATGACGAAAGGCGCCCCCGAGCATGGTGATCCGCCGATGCTCCGCGTCGAGGTCGTCGACGACGAAGCAAAGATGGGCAACGCCCGGGCGAAAGGTCTCGGGTTCGATCGGATCGCCACGCGGGTACTCGTACTCAAGGAGTTCGAGGAACGCCGTGGTGCCGGGGAGCGCAAAGAACGCGAGGCGGAGTCGGCAACCCGGGTACCCGACCACATCGCCGAGATACGGTCGCCCCTCGGTGGCCGAGTAAAACGGCTCGACCCCGAGGAGCGCCCGGTAGAACGCGACGGACCGGTCGATGTCGCGAACGGTGACCCCGAAATGCTCGGTCGTCGTCCACATCGCCCGGTCGCACCCGTCCCCTAGAAGCCTGGGACGCCGAGATCCGAGCAGGTCTGATCGAAACCTGCCTGGAGGCCTTCGGCGACCTCCTGCGACGTCTTGTCGCCGGTAAAGAGCTCCGAGAGCAGCGTGAAGTAGTCTCCGTAGGACGGGAAGCAAACTAGAAGCGGTTCGATTGCCGCGGCAGCCGGCGTAGTCTCGAGTGCCTCAGCGCCTTCGAGGATCGGCACCGATACCTGGCTCGGATCCGGTACCGGATGGTTTGGATAACGCGAGTTCTCGCGCTGCGCGGTCAGGTAGAGCTCGTACCCGTCACCAGTCGCGAAGTCGACATAGGCGCGAGAGGCTGCTTCCTTCGCCTCGTCTCCGCTCTTGCTCAGATACATCCCCCAGTCGTCGCCGCCATAAAGCCACAGGGCAGACTTCTCGAAGGACACTGGGAGGAAGCCGACGGTCTCATTGACCGCTTCCGGCCCAGAGGCGCCGATCAGGTCGGGGATGCAGAAGCTTGCGCAGTTGAAGATCGCACCCTCGCCGTTCATGAACATTGTCATAGAGGTCGCGAAGTCGACCGCCTCGGCCTGATCCTGGAAACAACCCCGTGCTTTGAGGTCGGCGAGGGCTTGGATCCGCTTTACGTACTCGGGATCGGTGAACTTCTTGGTGCCATCCGCTAGGCCCTTGGCGAAGTCCGGATTAGCCGCGAGAAAGTCGCTCGTCATTGCATTGACCGTGGCCCACGCTGGGAACTGGTCCTTCTCCCCGATGACCATCGGGATGGTCCCCTTGGCGTTGGCGGCATCGCAAAACGTCAGGAGCTCGCTGAGGTTCGTCGGCAGCGTCAGGCCGAGGTCGGCGACGACCTTCTTGTTGTAGAGCAGGCCGTTGATCGACGGCGCAGTGAGCGGCGCCCAATAGCGGACGCCGTCGAGCTGCCCAAATTCACTCAACTCCGGCGTCACGTTGGCGGTGAACGCCATCGAGTCGAGCGGTTGCAGGTTCTCCTTGGCGTTGAGCTTCGCCATGGTGCTGGCAAAGCCCTCGAGATAGAGGATGTCGGGTCGCTCCCCCGCGTTCCACTTCGGCAGGACGTTATCCGTGCCGGGCGCAGGGATCTTCGTGACGTCGATCGTCGCGCCGGTCATCTCCTCGAACGCCGCATTGATCGCATCGATCCCGGCGTTGTCGTACTCCTTGCGCCAGAGGGTCAACGTCATGCCGTCGAGCGACGCAGCGGCCGATGCCGACGGGGCAGCCGACGGAGGCGGCGCACTCTGCTCCGCAGATGCGGTGGCTGCGGGCGCGGAAGGGCTCGATGCCCCACTCGTGCACGCTCCGAACACGATGACCGCCGTTGACACGACGGCGATGGTGCGACCGAGTCGCCGAATCTCCATTCTCTCCTCCTGGATCCATGCCTCGCCAGCGATGGGATCTCCATCTGGTCCCCCTGTGCAACAGGCCTATAAGGTCCTCCGGATGCTCCCCTCCCTACTTGCCAACGCCCGCGAGCCCGTTGACGACCCATCGCTGGGCGACGTAATACGCGGCGAGCATCGGAAGGCTGGTGATCACGATGTCGGCGAACAGGAGGTTCCATTGGTACGTGGAACCGGTGGTCGAGCCGCTCGCGAACTCGAACAGGCTGAGCGTCAGCGTGTCGTCGTCAGGGTTACGCAGCATCATGAACGGCGTCAGGAAGTCATTCCAGAGGCTGATCACGATGATCAACGCGGTCGTGATGAGGACCGGCGTGAGCAGCGGGAGCACGATCCGGCGGAACACTGTCGAGGAGCTCGCCCCGTCGATCCGCGCCGCCTCCTCGAGCTCGACGGGGATGGATCGCACGAACCCGGCGATGAGGAACACCCCGAGCGGGATGTACCAGCCGGCGTACAGGACCGAGAGACCCGGGATGCTTCCGTACAGGCCGAGGCCCTTCATCACGAAGATCGATGCCACGATCGCCGGAGGGATGACGACCCCGACGAGAAGGACGTAGTACAGGAAGCGCATCCCCCGACCTTTCGATCGCGCGAACCACCACGCGGCGGCGGCACTAAGGAGCAGGGTCAACGGGATGGTCAGCAGGAGGATCAGGCCGGTGTTCAAGAAACCGCGGGCGACACCCGATGTCTCCAGGACCTCCCGGTAGTTCTCGAAGACTCGCCACTCGATCGGCAGCGCCAGATTCTGGCGCGACGGTCTCGGCGAACGGCTTCATGGAATTGATGACGATCACCCAGAACGGGATCCCGACGATCAGGCCGGCAATCACTATGACGAAGGTCGATCCGAGTCCAACCGATCCCCTGCGGCGCGTCGAGCGGGGCGCGGTCACAGTTGGATCTCCCGACGTCGGAGGCGGATCACCAAGGGCACGCACAGCAGGAAGATGGCGCCGTACAGCACCGTGCTCAGGGCCGCCGCCGCGCCGAATCGACCTTGCCCGAACTGTTGGATGACGAGGAAGTTGAGGACCTGCGTCGAGCGACCCTGGTCCGCCCTCGGTCAGCACGAGCACGGTCTCGTAGACGCTGAGAGAGGTGATCAGGGCGATGACGATGCTGAAGGTCATCGCCGGGGCCAGCAAGGGGAGCTTGACGTGCCGGATCATGTTCAGGCGTCCCGCACCATCGATACGGGCGGCCTCCACGAGCTCGCGAGGGATTGCCGCGAGTCCGGCGACGAAGACCACGAAGATCAGCGGCCCCCACCGCCAGGCTACCGATGTCGCCACCACGACCAGCGACAGCTCCTTGCTCGCCAGCCAGGGAATGCTCACGTCGGTGCCGAGCACGGCAGACATCGCGCTATTGACGACACCGTTGAGCCCGAGGATCGCGCTGAACGCGAACCCGACCGCCAACGGAGATAGCAGCACGGGCGCGAAGAACACCGTGCGCAGGAAGATGTTCTTTCGGGTCGGCGCCTCGAGGGCGAGCGCCAGCGCCAGTGGCCCGACGATGAGCAGGAACGTGCTGACGATGGCGTAGAAGATCGTCCGCGCCACCGTCGGGACCAGCAGCCCGGCCCGGTCGAGTTGCGCGTAGTTGTCCAGGCCGGTCCAGCTGATCTCGGATCGGAACGTCGTCCAATCGAATAGTGACAGCACGCCGTTCATCGCCAGAGGAAGCAGATACAGGATCGCGACCAAAGCGACCGCTGGGCCCACGAAGAGCATGGCCTCGAGCCGACGACGCATCGATTGGGATCCGCGCTCAGTCCGAGCGAGACCGTTGGACGCCGTAGGCGTCGGGCCGGCAGGTGGTCGAGCGGAACGACGTGCGATCGACATAAGTCGGCATCAGATCCGGTACAGCCGCTCGGCGTTGCCAAGCAGCAGGGCACGCTGCTCGCCCGGATCGAGATCGCCGACGATCGCGCGGTAGGCCGCCGCTAGCGCCTCGATGCTGCTGTATAGCCGGTCGACCGGCCAGTTCGTCCCGAAGACGCATCGATCGACGCCGAAGATCTCGATGGCCGACAGTACCCAGGGGCGGATGGACTCAACAGTCCATCGATGATCACCCATGCCCAGCCCGGAAATCTTGACCACGACATTCGGTCGCTTGGCGAGGTCACCCAGCGATGCACGCCAGCGCTCGAAATAGTCAGGATTGCGATCCTCGGGGACCCCGGTGTGGCCGACGAAGATCTGCAGGTCCGGTATCGCGTCCGCGAGGGCCGCCAGGTCACTGTGACGTTCGGGGATGGGATCGACCTGGAAGGACAGGCCCAGCTCGTGCAGGACGCTCGCGCCGGCACGGAATGCCGGCGAGCCCAGAAGCCCCGCCTCGTCGGGCATCCGGATCCCGCGCATGTTCGGCGCCTCACAGTGGCGCTCGAGCTCCGCTCGGACATCCGGACGACGCAAGTCGGAAAACGCCACGATGCCTTGGGGGAAACCATGCTCGTCCGCAATCGACTGCAGCCAGACCGTCTCCTCGATCGGATCGTCGACCGAGACGTCAGCCTGGACATGGACTGACTTCACGATCCCCGCGATGCTGTAATCACGACGAAGTTGGTCGACCAAATAGTCCCGCCGGATGTCGTCATATGGACCGAGGAACGCGGTGACCGCCGGGTCGCCGTCGCCGGACAGCCAGTCATACCGAAAGCGACCGAGATCCCACAGGTGATGGTGGGTGTCGGCCATCGGCAGATCCTGATCGTTCCGACCGTTCGCCAGTGAGTCAGCCATCGACGCTCCGCGGGTGTCCGCTCGGGACGCGCCCGAAGGCTGTCCCTTGCGTGGAAAACGATACTGGTGGCGTTTCCGGTGACGTAATCGTTAACCAGCGGCCGGAGGAATGTCAACCCTACGGTCAGCTCGGGAGCCGCAGTTCGAGGAGTTCCACCGGTCGGTCTTCAGCCCTAAACGAGACCGGTACTTCACCGGGTGCCAGAACGACCGTGTATCGGTCAAGCCACACGGTCGATCCATCGCAGTCCAGTTGGCCGGCGCCGACCACGACGACCCAAGCCCTGCTGGACGCGTCGCGTCGTGTGACGCTGGATCCTGGCTCCATCCGGAGGTGCGTCACGGACACCGGGAAGTCGGCGGCGGCGGGGGACACCAGTCTGGTTCCCCCGGAGCCCGCGGTCCTATCCTGCATGCGCCTTGCGATCAGGCGATCGGTCGATGTCAGGCGCCCCGTCGCCTCGAAGATCGGCGACTGTTCGGCATAGGAGCCCGGCTCCACGCCAGGCGCAGTGATGCCGACGATCGCGAGGTCAGGCTCGTGCGGATTCTCCGCGTTGTGGAACATGCCCGGAGGAACGTACGCAGCCAGACCGGCCCCTAGGGCGACCGGCAACCCCTCGACCCAGACGGTGCCCTGCCCCTCGGACGCGAACATCCACTCACCGCCCGGAGCGTGGGCGTGGGCCTTCATCCGACCGGTCCGAATCCGGGCCAACGAGATAGTCGCGTCGCCGAAACCGTCCTCGGCCGTGGCCAGCGTCCAGATCGACCGGCCCGCAAGGTCGGCGTGCGTCGCCGCCGAAATCGGCCGGACTCGGAGTCCGTCCGACGAGCGTCCAACGGATCCGTGCGGTGACGTCGTCACCAGGTGACTTGTCCGCCCGTGATGTTCACCGACTGTCCCGTCATGTAGGACGCACGGTCCGAGAGGAGGAAGGCGATCACCTCGGCGATCTCTGACGGCTCGGACGATCGTCCCAGCGGCACCGTCCTATTCCGAGCCGCCTCGAGTTCGGCGACCGAGACGCCGCGGTTGACGGCCACCTCCTTGAGCAGTCGCCGCTCCATCGGCGTGTCGACGATGCCGGGGCACACGGCATTCACGCGGACCCGGCGGGGGGCCAAGGCGTACGCGAATGACCGTGTTATTGATGCGACGGCAGCCTTTGATGCTGCGTAGATCGCGGCCTCAGTCGTAGTGGCCAGCTTCGCGGAACTCGAGGACACGTTGACCATGGCGCCTCCGTCGACCAACACCCGGCCGACCGCCTGCGACAGGAAGAACAGGGCCTCAGCGTTGACCCCAAGGATCGATCGCCAGTCTTCACGGGTCGCCTCGAGGATCGGTGCAAGGCGAATGATCCCGGCGCAATTGACCAGGTCCGACACGTCACCTGCCGCTTGGAGGATCATGTCCATGCTCGCCGGATCCGCGATGTCGCATTGCAGTACGTCCGCGCCGACGTTCGTGGCTTGGGTGAGACCACGTTCTTGGATGTCCACGGCAAGCACGCTCACGCCCTCGGCGATGAGCCGCTCGACGACTGCTAGTCCGATACCGCTCCCCCCGCCGGTCACGATCGCGCGTCGCTGCATGGGGATGCATGCTAGACAGACGGGCGCTATCCTGCAACCGTTACCGGGATGGCTTCCAGCGGCATGGCGCGGAGCGCCGTACCCGAGAGCGGTCGTGTTCGGAAAGGAGCGTCCTGCAGCGTGGCGTCCGATACCTCGGCACCAAGCAACCCTCGCGAGGCTGGTCGACGACCGCTTGACGGTGTCCGTGTCCTCGATGCGGGCGTACTGTTCGCGGGCCCGATGATCGCGACGTATATGGCCGACTTCGGCGCCGACGTCATCAAGGTCGAACACCCATCCGGCGACCCATTGCGTTCGCTCGCGTGGCACAAGGACGGTGAGTCGCTCTGGTGGGCGTTCGCCAACCGGAACAAGCGAGCGGTGACGCTTGACCTCGGCGCGGACGTCGGCCAGTGCCTGCTCAAGGAGCTCGTCGAGGGCGCGGATGTGCTGATCGAGAGCTTCCGCCCGGGAACCATGGAGCGGTGGGGCCTTGGATGGGAGGTCCTGCACGAGATCAATCCGCGCCTCGTTATGGTGCGGACAAGTGGGTTCGGGCAGACAGGGCCGTATAGCCCTCGGCCGGGCTTTGGAACCATCGCGGAGGCGATGAGCGGATACGCATATATGAACGGCTACCCGGATGGGCCGCCGACGCTTCCGCCGTTCGCCCTGGGCGACGGAGTGGCAGCCCTGTTCGGCGTGAATGCCACCATGTTCGCGCTTTACGACCGCGACGCTGGCGGAGGATCAGGACAAGTCATCGACCTGTCGATTTACGAACCGCTCTTCATGTTGCTTGGCCCTCACGCGATCGTGTACGACCAGCTCGGCATCGTGCAGGGTCGCACCGGCAACTCAACCGAGTGGACTGCCCCGAGGAACGCCTACCTGACCCGGGATCGGCAGTGGCTCGGGCTGTCCGCGAGCTCGCAGACGATTGCCGAACGCGTCGTTCGGACAGTGGGGCGTGGCGATCTGGTCGGCGAGCCATGGTTCTCCGATCACGCCGGTCGCGTGGCTCATCACCACGAACTCGACGAGGCCATCGGGTCGTGGATCGCCGAGCGTGACCTGGACGAGGTCCTCGCGGCCTTCACCGAGTTCGAGGCAGCCATCGGACCGATCTACTCGATCGATCAGATCTTCCGCGACCCGCAGTACCTCGCCAGGGAGTCGATCACGACGGTGGACCACCCGCGCCTCGGGCCAGTCCGCCTCCAGAACGTGGTGCCTCGCCTCTCCGCGACGCCGGGACGGATCGAGTCGCTCGGTCCCAGCCTCGGCGAGCACAATCACGAGATTCTGCTAGGCGAGCTTGGCCACGATGAGGGCGAACTCGAGCAGTGGGTCGCACAAGGTGCCGTTTAGCGGAGCGGAGGTGCCGCCGGACACTCGACGACCGCGCATCGGGCTGGCGATGGCCGCCGCCACTTTCGCGGAGTATGTGCGCGGGGCATGCACCTCGCCCGGCTGGAATTGGTCCGATGTGGTCCACGAGACGTTCGACCGACCGTCGTCGTTCGAGACGCCGCCACCGCCGCATCGTGTCGACGACGAGCGGCTCCGAGCGATGGTCCGCGAACTCGATGCGATCGTCATTTGCCATGGCGCTCCCCGCATCAGCGCCGAAAGCCTGGCGAATGCCCCACGACTGACGTTCATCGGCGAGCTCGAGGGAGATCGCTTCGCTCGCCGCGTCGACGTCCGAGCGGCGGCCGCACGTGGGATCCGCGTAGTCGATACCACACACGCGTCGTCCTTGGCCGTCGCCGAGTGGGCAGTCGCGTTGGCGATCATCGGTCTGCGAGATGGTGGCCGCTGGTTTCGGCAAGCGATCGCCGACGACCCGGCGGATGCGCGTGGAATTCTCGAGGCTGGCGCCGAGGCGTTCGGTCGTGAGCTGATCGGCGCGCGCGGCGCTCGATGGGCTCGGCCATCGGACGTCGGCTCCTCGATCTTCTCCGGCCCTTCGGGGTCACTGTCATGGCACATGACCCCTTCGCGCCGCGCGAACTTGGCGATGCCTATGACGTGACATTCACGTCGCTCGAGCGGGTCATGTCCTTCGGGGACGTCGTCATCTGCCTTGCCCCGCTGACCCAGGCGACGCAGCGGATGATCGGCGCAGGCGAACTCGGCCTGCTGCGACCTGGCACCGTCTTCGTCAATGTTCCCGAGGTGGCGTCGTTGACTCCGCCGCGTTGATCGAGCGACTGCGCGTCGGTGATGTCAGGGCTGCGTTGGATGTGTTCGATCCAGAGCCGGTGCCGCATGGTTCGCCCGTGCGGTCCCTCGCCAACGTCTTCTCAGCCCGCACCTCGCGGGCGTGACCCGCGAGACGACACCTCGCTTTTTCGCGACCATGGTGGACGAATTGGCGCGTCACTTCGCCGGAGACGAGCCGCGGGGTGTCGTGGACGAACGGGTGCTCGAGAACCGCTCCGACCAACAGGGGCCGCGACGCAGTGGCGGCATCGATTGGCTGCGTTAGTCTGGAGCAACTTGGCGACACTAGCCCTCGAGGTCCTGCCTCCAACGGCGACCATCCTTATGCCACGGGCGAGCCAGCCAGGAGGGCCGCTGCGGCTCGACACCTTCTCTTCAAGAGTGCTAAACTCGCAGAACGAGCGCGTGCGGACGCACGCGTGAGGGAATTGATGGAGTCGGCGGAGTGGGCGAGACATTCAGCTTGGGAAGCTGACACTCTGCCAACTGAGTTACTCCCGCTCGGGAGGATGACAGTCTAGCGATTCGATGCCGCCCCGCCAACTGCATCCCCGACCGTCCTGGGCGGTGAGGGTCGTCGTACGATGACGGCAGGAGGGGCGAGACCCGTGGCAGATCCGATCGCCGACATCATCGGTTACGACCCCGTGCAGCGTTGAGCGGCGTGGGGCCGCCGGTCTCGAGCCTGCTCGACCTCACGGGTCGCGTCGCGCTCGTGACCGGGGCGTCCGGTGGCGTCGGGGCGGGGATCGTGCGGCGGTTCGCGGAGGCCGGCGCCGCGGTCGTCGTCCACTACCGCTCCGACGAACCTGGCGCGACGACGGTCGTCGAGGCGGTTCGGGCCGCTGGCGGTCAGTCGATCTCCGTCGCGGCAGAACTCGCGGACCGCTCCTCCGTCGACCGGCTCATCGCGGCCGCCACTGAGTCCTTCGGTGGGCTCGACATCCTCGTGAACAACGCCGGGGCCTATCGCGGCACGCGCGTCGCCCCCGACGACCCCGATGACGACGCCTGGGCGGACTGGACGACGGAACTCGATACCAACCTGCGGACGACGGTACTGGTGACCAGGGCCGCGATCCCGGCGATCCGCGCCCGGGGCGGCGGCGCGATCGTGAATATCGCGTCGATCTCCGCGCTCCACCCGGCGCACGAGCAGGCCGCCTACGTGACCGCGAAGGCCGGGATCATCGCCTACACCCGGGCGGCGGCGCAGGAGCTGGGACCGGAGGCGATCCGGGTCAACGCCGTGTCGCCCGGGCTGATCGGTCGGCCGACACTGGCTGAGGACTGGCCGGACGGGTTCGGCCGCTGGATGGCCAAGGTCCCGCTGGGCCGCGTCGGCGATCCGAGCGACATCGCCGATGCATGCCTGTTCCTCGCGAGCCCGGCGTCGCGCTGGATCACGGGTCAGCACCTCATCGTCGACGGCGGGATGGACGCCACCGCGATCTACTGATGCGCCCTGGCCTCGAACCGCAACCTTGATGACACCTTGCGCTCCATCGGACGGCTGGGGTAGGGTCGGGCCACAACTGAAGAGCACGTATCAAGAGTGGCGGAGGGACCGGCCCGTCGAAGCCACGACAACCTACCGACGCGATGTCGGCAAGGTGCCAAGTCCGGGCAGGCGCTGCCTGCGAGATATGGGGTCTCTTCGGAGCCTCTCCTCGGATGATGTCTGACCCTCTCGGTCGCCGGTCGCGATGCCTGACGCTGCGCAGGAGGTCCAACCGATGCACGACCGCACGAACGCACTCGACCACCACGGGCTGACCGACTCGATCCTCGTCGAGACGCCGACCCGCGGAGGCGGCAACGGGAAGCACGACCCACCGGTCGGCACTCCGCGGAGCCAGGCGAGCCGGTCCTGCGCCGACTGTGGCCATCCCACCGACCGCCACGAATTGCCGGTCGAGGAGGAGTTCGCGGTTGCCCACGGCGGGGTCGGCTACGCGTACTGCCAGGACGTCGTTCGGACGGGCGAATTGGCGGACATCTGCGCTTGCCGGATCGTCGTCGGTTCGTCCGCGGGGGGTCGGGCCGCGCTCTGGCCGACCGACCGTCCGAGCATCGCGACCATCCCGTCACCCGGCGCGCCGCTCACCACCGTCAGCCTCATCTCCACCGAGGTCACGACCACGGACCCCATCACCGGTCAGCCGGACTTCGAGACCGTCGAGATCAGCTACGTCCCTGATGCACGCTTGATCGATTCGAAGTCGCTCAAGGCCTACTGGTTGTGGTGGCGCGGCCGGGGAGCGTCGATGGAGCGTCTGTCCGCCCTTGTCGCCGACGACGTGGCAAGCGCCACCGGCGCGCAATCCGTCGAGGTCATCGTGCGCGAGGCACCGCGCGGCGGCATCGCCATCGTTGCGACGTCCCGGGTGGAGCGCCGCGACGGTTGATAGGCCGGGTCCGCCCGGCCCCGATCATTCCGTCGGGTCGGCGTCCGGCGGCTCCGCTAGCACCGCGACGTTCATCCATCGATCGCCGGTCGCCTGGCGCATGACGAAGGTCTGCTCGAAGGGCGTCGTCGCGCGATCCACCAGCGCGCCACCCTGATCGAACGTCTCGGTGGTCACGGTGCCTTGCGACTCGAAGCCAAGGCTCAGGCCGCTCTGGACGCCGAACGGCACGATCAGCGTGACGTTCACGTCATCGAAGGCGAAATGATCCACGGTGGTCCGCCCGGTGGATGTCGCATCCGCCAGCCGGCCCTCCATCTCGACCAGCCGGTCGCCATGATCGACGGCGAGCAGGACCCCACCGTCCTTCTGGAGCATCGCCTGGTTCTCCAGTTCCAGGTTCTCGGCGAGGGTCAGAAGGATCGCCTGCGCGCCCGTTGCGGTGATCTCGGAGTTCCAGGACGTCACGTCCTCTTCCACCGTGATCGCCGGGAACGTGGCGGGGTCCACCTGGTGCGGGACCCGGGCCAGGATCGCCTCGGTGTCCACGGCGGCAGGTCCGCGAGCCGGTGTTCCTGCGAGCACGATGCCGGTGCCGATAGCGAGGACCGCGATCCCGATCAGCCCGACACGCACGGCCCCCTTGGCGCCACCCACGGTGATCCGGGTCGCGTAGCCGCGTAGGTCGTCCTCAGCCGAGCGAGGCGCGGGGAGGAACCGCTCGAGGAAGTACCGCGCCGCACAGACCAGCACGAGGCCACTCAGGAGCGCCACCTTCGTGCCCCACTCGTCGATCTGCGGCGCGATCAGCAGCGTGCACATCACCGCGACCAGCAGGCCGAATGCGACCCGTCCCACGGTGCCCGTCGGGACGGTCTTGGGGTCGGTGATCATGAAGAACAGGAAGATCATGACCTCGGGCGAGAAGGCGACCACCCGCCAGAAGTCGAATCCGCAGACCGGCGCGAACGCCCAGTTCGCGGTCATGCAATGGCCCGACGCACCCAGGAGCCCGATGCCCACCGCAAACGTGATCCAGAACGCGGCGGCCAGGCCCAGGAGTTTCAGCCGACGGGTGATGAGGGAACCGCCGATGAGGATCACGGCATACGCGGCGATCATGCCCCACGTGTCGAGGGGCGCCCACCAGAAATCGAGCGGCTCCACGACGCCCATCCCAAGGACCAGGAAGGCCACGACGAGCCCGATGTTCGACGGGTTGAAGACGTGCGAACCGCGGTACTTGATGACGTACTTGGTCAGCAGCGAGAACGCCGCGACGCCCGCGAAGATGTACCAGCCGTCGGTGTTCCACGGCTCGTTCGGGGGCGTCCCGACCACGCGCAGGATCAGGGCGACGCCGCTGCCCGTGAGCATCGCGCTGGCCGGCCAGACGAATGCCTTCGCCGAGCGGAACGTCAGGGCGACCTCGATGATCGCGCACGCAAGGATCGCTGCCAGGATCTGCGGGACCGACACCCGGAAGCCGAGCGTGACCTGGCCCAGGACGTGGATGGTGATGATCACCGAGGCCACGTGCAGGCGCGGGTCGCGGATGCTCGGCAGCACGAGCGGGTAGCTGGCCCCGCCGACGGCGAGGGTGCGTGCGGTCATCGCGCGATGGTAGCGGGAGACGCTCGCGACCGGCACGGAGCATCCGCTACGCTGCGGCTCCCACGGACCACCACAGGAGACGAACGATGCGCGTGACCGTCAGCCCGGAGCAGATCCGCTCGGCGTTCGAGGCCGTCAAGGACGACCCGTCGTTCGACGAGAGCCGGGCGCTCTGGGAGCACGGCCGACCGCCGGTCGAGATGATCCAGGCGATGTGCCTGCGGCCGGAGATCCTGCGCGCGTTCGCCGGCTTCGGCGGCAGCGTCTACCCGGGCGGCATCCTGGAGCGCCGGGTCAAGGAGCTGGTGATCATCACGGCATCGACCACGAACGACTGCCAGTTCTGCACCCACTCCCACTGCGACCTCGTCAGCATCGGCGGGATCCTGGAGGCGCCGCTCGAGCTCGTCGCGCAGCCCGACGACCTGGCGCCGCGCGAACGACTGGCCGTCGAGTACACCCGCGCGGTGATGCACGACTCGAACCACATCCCGGAGGCGCTCTGGACGGAGATGCGTGGCGACATTCACGGAGCCCGAGATCGTCGAGATCACGTTCCTCGTGGGCTACATCAACATGCTCAACCTGTTCAACAACAGCCTGGGCGTGCGGTACGAGGGCGAGTACAGCATCCTCGCCGCCGATCCGGTCGCCTAGGCAAAGGGGCCAAAGGTCCCGCGATTCCCGGGCCGGTCGCCGTCGTGCCGAGGCGGCCCTCGCGACTAAGGTGGACCGGGGCCACCGGCGTCTTCGGTCTGGCCCGCAACGCGGGGAGATCGGTCCATGCCTCAACGATATGAATGCCTCGACGGGAATGAGGCGGCGGCGCGGGTGGCGTACGCGCTGAGCGAAGTCATCTCGATCTATCCGATCACCCCGGCCTCCCCGATGGCGGAGCACTGCGACGACTGGAGTGCCGCGAAGCGGCCCAACCTGTGGGGTTCCGTCCCCGAGGTCGTCGAGCTGCAGTCCGAGGGCGGCGCCGCTGGCGCCATGCACGGCGCCCTCCAGAAGGGTGCGCTCGCGACGACCTTCACGGCGTCGCAGGGCCTCCTGTTGATGATCCCGAACATGTTCAAGATCGCCGGCGAGTTGACGCCTGCGGTCATCCACGTCGCGGCCAGGACGCTCGCCACGCACGCGTTGTCGATCTTCGGTGACCACAGCGACGTGATGCACGCTCGCTCTGCCGGCTGGGCCATGCTCGCGGCCGGGTCCGTCCAGGAAGCCCACGACTTCGCCCTGGTCGCGCATGCCGCCACGCTGCGCTCGCGCGTGCCATTCCTGCACTTCTTCGATGGCTTCCGGACCTCGCACGAGGTCAACAAGATCGCGCTCCTCGAGGACGATGACCTGCGGGCCCTCGTCCACGACGATGACGTGCTCGCCTTCCGCCGACGCGGCCTCACGCCGGATGCCCCGGTGCTGCGTGGGACGGCCCAGAACCCGGACGTCTTCTTCCAGGCGCGAGAGGCTTCGAACCCGTACTACCTGGCCCTGCCGGGCATCGTCCAGCAGGTGATGGATGAGCTTGGCGAGCGGACCGGACGCCGGTATCGACTCGTGGACTACCACGGCGCTCCTGACGCCGAGCGGGTCGTCATCGTCATGGGTTCGGCCAACGGCGCCGTGGAGGAGACGGTCGATACGCTCGTCGCGACCGGGGAGAAGGTGGGCATGCTGCGCGTGCGCCTCTTCCAGCCGTTCCCCGTGGACGAGATCTTCGCGGCCCTGCCGCCGACGGTGCGTTCGATCGGCGTCCTCGATCGCACCAAGGAACCCGGCGCCGTCGGCGAACCGATGTACCTCGAGGTCGCCGCCGCCCTGGCCGAGCGGATGGACAGCGACACGCCGCCATTCGCCACGGCACCGCGCGTCATCGGCGGCCGCTACGGCCTCTCCTCCAAGGAGATGACCCCGGCGATGATCAAGCCGATCTTCGATGAGCTGGCGAGCCCGCGGCCGAGGCGCCACTTCACGGTGGGCATCTACGACGACGTCACCCACCTGAGCCTGCCCATCGATGGCGAGTTCCACCGGCCGCGCCCCGCCGGCGAGGTGCAGGCGCTGTTCATCGGCCTCGGTTCGGACGGGACCGTTGGCGCGAACAAGGCGTCGGTGAAGATCATCGGCGAGGGCACGGACCTGTACGTCCAGGGCTACTTCGTCTACGACTCCAAGAAGTCGGGCTCGGTCACGGTCTCGCACCTGCGGTTCGGCCCCGAGCCCATCCGCTCCACCTACCTGATCGATGCCGCCGACTTCGTCGCGTGCCACCAGTTCGGCCTCCTCTCCAAGCTGGACGTCCTCGAGCATGCGAAGCCGGGCGCGACGTTCCTCCTCAACGCCCCGTATCCCGCCGACCAGGTCTGGGAGCACTTGCCCGCCAGCGTCCAGCGGACGCTCGTGGACAAGGCGATCGACCTCTGGGTCATCGATGCCTTCGCCGTGGCCGAGGAGGTCGGCATGGGCAATCGCATCAACACCGTCATGCAACCGTGCTTCTTCCAGCTGTCGGGCGTCCTCCCGGCCGACGAGGCGATCGCGCGGATCAAGGACTCGGTCACCAAGACATACGCGAAGCGCGGCGAGGCCGTGGTGGCGCGCAACTTCGCGGCCATCGATCGCTCGCTGGAGCGGCTGGTCCACGTCCCACTGGGCGTGCCCGGGCCGGCGGAGATCGTCACGAGTCCCGCCGGGGCAGACCCGCGCGCGTTCGTCAGCCGCATCACCTCGGAACTGATCGCCGGCCGTGGCGATCTCCTCCCGGTCAGCGCGCTGCCCGTGGATGGCACCTTCCCGACCGGCACGACCCGCTACGAGAAGCGGGCGATCGCGCAGGAGATCCCCGTGTGGGACGCGGCGATCTGCATCGATTGCGGCAAGTGCGCCATGGTCTGTCCGCATGCCACGATCCGCATGAAGGTCTTCCCGACCGCGGCCGTGGCCGACGCACCCGCCGGTTTCAAGAGCAAGGAATTCAAGTCCCGCGAGCTCGTCGACCACCGGCTCACGATCCAGGTCGCGCCCGACGACTGCACCGGCTGCGGCGTGTGCGTCGATGTCTGCCCGGCCAAGAGCAAGACCGAGATCGGGCACAAGGCCATCAACATGGCGCCGGTGGAGGACCACCGCGACGTGGAGCGCCCGCACTGGGACTTCTTCCAGTCGATCGCGCCGCTGGACCGGAGCCTCCTGCCGCACGACACCGTCAAGGGATCGCAGGTCCTCGAGCCGCTGTTCGAGTTCTCCGGTGCCTGCGGTGGCTGCGGCGAAACGCCCTACCTGCGACTGGTGAGCCAGCTCTTCGGCGACCGGATGATCGTGGCGAACGCGACCGGGTGCTCGTCGATCTATGGAGCCAACCTGCCGACCACGCCGTGGACCGTCAACGCCCAGGGTCGTGGGCCCGCCTGGGCGAACTCGTTGTTCGAGGACAACGCGGAGTTCGGTCTCGGGATGCGCCTCGCCCTCGACGCCCAGGCCGATCACGCCCGGCTGCTCCTGGAGCGCCTCACCCCCGACGTGGGGGAGGAGCTGGTCCGCGAGTTGCTGGATAGCCCACAGGACACCGAGCCGGAGATCGCCCTCCAGCGCGACCGCGTGGAGCGGCTGCGCGAGCGGCTGTCCGCCGTGACGGGTCCACACCAGACGGACGCCCAGCACCTCCTCGCCCTCGCCGGCGAGCTCGTTGAGCAGGGGATCTGGATCATCGGTGGCGACGGGTGGGCGTACGACATCGGCTTCGGCGGCCTGGACCACGTCCTGAGCTCCGGGCGCAACGTGAACATCCTGGTCCTCGACACGGAGGTCTACTCCAATACCGGCGGCCAGGCGTCCAAGGCGACGCCGCGGGCCGCGGTCGCCAAGTTCGCCGCCGCGGGCAAGGCGACCGGCAAGAAGGACCTGGGCGCGATCGCCCGCGCCTACGGCAACGTGTTCGTGGCGCAGGTCTCGATGGGCGGCAACGACGCCCAGACCACCAAGGCGCTCCTGGAGGCGGCCGCCTGGCCAGGCCCCTCGCTGGTCATCGCCTACAGCACGTGCATCGCGCACGGGATCGACATGTCGCTCTCGATGTCGCACCAGAAGGACGCAGTCAAGAGCGGCTACTGGCCGCTGTACCGCTTCCATCCCAGCGAGATCGACGACGGCCAGCCGTTCAAGCTGGATTCGACCGCACCCACCATCCCGGTCGCCGAGTTCATGGCGTCCGAGACCCGGTTCGCCGTACTGCAGCGGAGCCAGCCCGAGCGTGCCGCGGAGCTGGCGGCGCTGGCCCAGGCCGACGCGGACGAGCGGTGGCGCTACTACGAGCAACTCGCCGGCATGCATCGCAGCGTGCCGCACGTCCCGCGACCGGAGGACACCGACGGCGCCAGCGACGACGGCGTCGCCGCGCCCGATACGGAGCAGGGAGCACTGGCATGACCGTCGACCTCAGCACCGACTACCTGGGCCTCCACCTGCGGTCGCCGCTCGTCGCGTCGGCTTCGCCGCTGACTGGCGACGCCCGCGCGGTCCGGCGCCTGGAGATGGCCGGCATCGGCGCCATCGTCCTCCCGTCGCTCTTCGAGGAGGAGATCCTCAACGAGGAGATCGAGTTCAGCCGTGCCCTCGACGCGGGGACCGAGCAGTTCGCCGAGGCCCTGCGCTACTTCCCGGACGTCGAGGAATTCGCGGGTGCCGGCGATCGCTACATCCAGCGACTCGAGGCGATCAGGATGGCGGCGACGGTCCCGGTGATCGCCAGCCTCAACGCGACGTCGGAAGGCGGCTGGGTGCGCTACGCCACTCGGCTGCAGGATGCCGGGGCGGACGCGCTCGAACTCAACGTCTATCGCGTGGCGACAGACACGACCCGGACGGCCGCCGAGATGGAGGACGCCGACCTCGCGCTGATCGCCGCGGTCCGGGCGGCCGTCACGATCCCATTGGCCGTCAAGCTCAGCCCGTACTACACGGCCATGGCCGGATTCGCGGCCCGGGCGGTGGCGGCCGGCGCGGACGGACTGGTGCTGTTCAACCGCTTCTATCAGCCCGACCTGGACCTCGAAGCGCTCGATGTCGTCAACCGTGTCGAACTGAGCCAGTCGTGGGAGCTTCGGCTCCCGCTGCTCTGGATCGCCGTGCTGCGACCGCAGCTCGGTCCAGGCGTATCGCTGGCGGCATCGTCGGGGATCCACTCCGGCACGGACGCTCTCAAGGCCCTCATGGTGGGAGCCGATGTCGCGATGATGACCTCGGCGCTACTCCGGTCAGGCACGGACCACGTCCGCGTCGTCGAGGCCGAGCTTCGTACGTGGATGGCCGACCGCCAGTACGAATCGGTCGCGCAGTTGCGTGGCAGCGCGAGCCAGGGATCGGTCGCCGACCCGGCCGCGTACGAACGGGCGAACTACATGAAGACCCTGCACTCGTGGAGCACGCCCGGCCTGCGGACGGGCTAGGGGGCGCTCGCCGCCGCGCGATCGTCGAGCATGGCCAGCACCCTGGTCGTCGTGCGCCAGTTGCGGATCGTCATCTGCCGGTAGAGCGGCGTTCCGACGATCTTGCCCAGCTGGCTCTGCGTGGCCCGCGCGGTCAGTCGCGAGTGATACAGGACGCCGTCACCGGCGTGCGCCGTGTCCACGCCCTCGCGGACGGGCACCTGCCCGAGGGCGTCGGCGGCTTGTAGCGGCTCTTTCAGGAAGAGCACGTCGTAGCGAAACGCGTCCGGCTCGCTCCCGAAGCCATGGGGCGCATCGCGAACGATGCCCCGCAGCTCGGCGTGGCTCCGTACGACCACCGTCGCGTCGTATCCGAAGCGCTGGGTCAGGGCGGCCTCGATGCGCGGCGTCCACCAGGCAGCGCCGCGCTTCCCACCGTCGAACAAGACGTTCCCGCTCTGGATGTAGGTGGCCACATCGCTCGCCCCAAGCCCCGCGAAGCACTCCCGGAGCGCGACCATCGGGACGGGATTGTTCCCCCCGACATTGATGCCGCGCAGCAGGGCGACGTAGTCAGTCGGCATGCGTTCGACGATACAGGCCGGTCGCGGATCACGCCGCGTCCGCCGCCCGTGGGCGGCATGCACGCCGGACGTGCCCTTCGGCCGATCGGGGACCCGACCGTGCAGGCTCGACGTCCCGCCTCAGGTCAACGTCCCGCCTGGTGCCGTGGCGAATCGCCTGGACGTCGATCGACCCCGCAGCGTCCCGCCTGGTCGCCTGCTGACTGAGACGGACGTTTGGGCCGTGGATCGGGCGTATCGTCGTCCACGGGATTCGCTGGGAGACTAGGGCGGACGTTGGAGTGGCCTCAGGCGGGCCGCGGGCCTCCTGCGCGCCGCCGAACGCGTTGCCCCGCCCCACGCCCGACGTCCCACGACGCGGTCGGAGGGTACGCTTGGCGCGATGACCTTTACGACCATCGGCGTGCCGATCGATTCGGTGGGTCTCGGACGCGCAGAACCGCACGGGACCGAGCTCTCGCCGGCGGCCCTGCGCCGTTCCGGGCTGGACCGGCTCAGCTGGTCGGATGCCGGCGACCTCGACGTGCGCATCCCGGATCACGACCGGGATCCGGCAACCGGCCTCGTCGGCATCGACGGAGTGCTGTCCACCACGGATGGCGTTCGCGCCGCGGTGTCCGGACTGATGGCTGCCGGTCAGCGGCCGTTCGTGATGGGTGGGTGCTGTGCCCTACTCCCCGGCGCCCTCGCCGGGGCCCGTGACGCCATCGGAGAGCTGGGCCTCGTCGACGTCGACGGCCACCTCGACTTCTACGATGGCGTGACGTCGCCGACGGGTGAGGCCGCGGACATGCCGATCGCCGTGATCCTGGGCGAGGGCCCGCGCCCGTGGGTCGAGCGCGTCGGTCCCGTCCCGGTCGTCGCGCCGTCCGCGATCGCCATCCTCGGGTACCACGACGAGGACGAGCTCGCCGACATCGGCGACCAGCTACCCGCCAGGCGCGCTGCCGGCATCTACGACGCCGACGCCGACACCATCCGCCGCGCCGGGGCTGGACCGGTGGGGAAGGAGGCTCTGGGCCACGTGCAGTAGACGGCTCGCCCCGTTTGGTTCCACGTGGAAGGATCCGGACGGCGCAAGCGGCCGCGCCATCGTCGCCGCCGTCGAGCGAGCCTTCGGTTCCTGACGCCGACTAGCGCCAGCGCTCCCGCAGGGTCGTAGCCAGCGTCGCGATCGGGATGACGAGCACGCGTTCTGGCTCGAGCGGCCGGCCGAGGGACCGGACGGATCGCTTGATGGCCGTGAGGCTCGGCCCTCGTTCGCGAAGGGCCGCGAGATGTGACCCGGGCAGGTCCGTCACCGCCGCTCGCGCGAGATCCGCATCTGCGATCGCGGAACGCGGTCGGATGCGGGGCGTGGGACGGTCGGAAGACATGGGCGATCACCGGCAGGACTGACGTTCGATACCACGACGATATCGAGCGCGGCGCACGCCGACACTCGCCCGGAAGGTCCACGACACCAGTACCCTCGGGTCATCGGAGGCGGGCCAAAGCGGGTGTCCCTGCTATCGTGCGAGGGTGGAGCCCACGCTCGTCGACACCCACCCGGACCACCCGACCGCGGGTGCACCGCTGCATGCACGTTGGCTCGGTCGCGTGGACTATGCGGCGGCCCACGCGCTTCAGAAGCGCCTCGTGGACGCGCGTGCCGCGGGCGAGATCGGTGACCAGTTGCTCCTGCTGGAACATCCACCCGTCCTGACCCTGGGCAAGCATTCGGACCCCGCCCACATCCGGGCGACCCAGGCGGAACTCGCTAGCCGGGCGATCGAGGTCGTCCGCATCGAGCGCGGCGGCGAGGTGACCTACCACGGTCCGGGGCAGCTGGTCGCCTATCCGATCGTCAAGCTGCACGAGCGGGGCCTGCTCCTTCGACCGTTCGTCCGCGCCCTCGAGACGGCGCTCATCGCGACGTGTGCGGCCCATGGCGTGCCGGCGGCTCGACGGGATGGCCACCCGGGCTGCTGGTGCGATCCGGATGGCGCCGTGCCCCGCAAGATCGGGGCGCTCGGGCTCCGGGTGGAACGCGGCGTGAGTTATCACGGGATCGCGCTCAACGTGACGGTCGACGTTGGCGAGTTCGACCTCATCGACCCGTGCGGGATGCCCGGCGTCGTTTCGACGTCGATCGCCATCGAGCGCGGCGACCCGGAGCAGCGGCCCTCGACGGCTTCGGTCGAAGGCGCCGCCTGGCTGTTCGCCCGGGCGCTGGCCGAAACGATCGATGCGCCGCTCGAGATCGAGACCTGACCGCGATGGCGGGCGGCCTCTTCGAACTGCGCAAGGACCCCATCACGGGCTGGTGGGTTGCCACGGTCGTAGATCGCGCGTTCCACCGCGACCGGTTCGCGCGCGCCGCCGAGGCGGTCGATGACCGCGTCTGGGGGTGTGCCAACTGCACGACACCGTCGGGTGACGGGGTTCGGACCAGGATGCTCAAGGACTACGCGTTCCACGTCGTCGGTACGGACGAGGAGGCGCGCGTCCTCGATCGCGATCACGGCATCGCGCAGGTGTCGCTCGCGCAGGCGCGCGCGACCGGCAGCTGGCGGACGGTGGTGGCACCGCCCGGGGAGCACCGCGCGCTCCACGCGGTCGGGACCGACCTCATCGAGGGCCTGGTCGCCGGAGCCCGCGATGCGCTCGCCGAAGCCCAGGCGACCGGCCAGACCGAGTACCTGACCGTCGTCCAGAACTGGGGCGCCCAGGCGGGTGCTCGCACGAATCACCTGTGCCTGGACCTCTACGACCTGCCGCAGATCCCGCATCGGATCGCCGAGGAACTCGGCGGCGCGGCACGGTTCGTCATCCGCGAAGGGGAATGTCCGTTCTGTCGCCTGGTTCGCGACGAGGTCCGACGTCCGGATCGCCTCGTGTGGGAGGACGCGGACAGCGTGGCCTTCGCCCCCTACGCGTCCCGGTCCCCATTCGAGATCTGGATCGTGCCGCGCCGTCACGATTCGGACTTCGCTCGTGCGGACGCCAAGGCGATCCGGGCGACCTCCGAAGCGCTCCGCCAGGTGCTCGGGACGCTCGCGAGCACGCTCGATGGTCCCCCGTACAACCTCGTCCTCCACACCGCCCCGCTTCGAGAGCAGGTGGACGGGACGTATCACTGGCACTGGGAGATCCACCCGCGCCTGCGCGAGATCGCGGGCCTGGAATTGGGAACCGGGCTCCCGGTGAACCCTGTCTCGCCCGAGGACGCGGTGGAGGAACTCCTGGGCCGCGCCGAACCGGAGGGAGGTGGGACCGGTTGATCGTCGCCGTGCCCGCGGCCGACGGGCGTCACATGCGGGTCCCGCGCCTCGTCTTTGGCCCAGCGAGCGTGCGTAGCCCATCCACCACGCTCCGCGTCCTCCAACCTCGCACGGAGCACCCGTGGCCATCGACCGTTCCCTCGCCGACCTCCGCGATCCGCTCGGCCGCCCGACCGCCGTCGCGGCATCGAGCGCGCGCGTCATGAGCGGCACCTGGGATCACGACGATGCCGCTGCGTTCGTCGAGACGCTCTTCGCGAAGCACCACGGTGAGATCTACGCCTATCTCCTGCGGATGATGCGCGACCCGGAGGTCGCCGCCGACATGGCCCAGGACGCGTTCATCAAGGCGTACAAGAACTACGACACGCTGGAGAAGCCCGAGAACGCGCGGGCGTGGCTCTACCAGATCGCGCATCGGGTGGCGCTCGACGAGATCCGCCGACGCAAGATCATCCGCTTCCTGCCGTGGACCGGCGAGTCCCGTGGGGCGGCACCGTCGGCCGAGCATCTCGTGATGGACGCTCGTCTGTCGGGTGACCTGCAGCGCGCCCTGGCCCGGATCCCCGAGCGCCAGCGAGCCGCGCTTGCTCCTCGCGGAACTCCACGACCTGACCGGCCTCGAACTGGCCGCCGCCCTTGGGGTCAGCCATGTCGCGGCTCGGGCCCTCCTGACACGGGCCCGCGAGAGCCTCCGGCAGGCCCTGGCCGCCGAGCGCGCCGATGAGGCCGCGGCGGAGGCGGCCCGGGACGCCGCCCGCGCAGCGAGCTCCGAGCGATGACGCGGTTCGGACGGATCCGTCGCCGGCCCGATCACTGGTCGTCCACGCATGAGCGCGCCCAGGCCCGCGCCGCGGAGCGGCTCGACGGTCCACTTGGTCTGAGCGAAGCGACGTGGCTCGAGGAGCACCTGGCCGACTGCCCGGACTGCGCGGCGATCGCCGCATCGTACGAGGCGGATCGGCTGTCCCTCCAGGCACTGCGGGACGTCGCACCCGAGCCGCCTCGTGACCTGTGGGCGCGGACCGCGGCCGCGATCGAGCAGGAATCGGCGGCGCGCGGCCGTGGCACCGGCGACGAATGGGACCCGCCGCCGCCGCGTCCCGGTGGGCGCACTCTCGGGGCTCGCCGTCATCGCCGTGGTCGTCGGCGTCAGCACCGTTTCGGGTGGCCTCTTCAACAGCCCCGCCCCGGAGGTGCCGATGGTGGGCCAGGCGTCGTCCGGCCCCACCGGCGACGGCGGCCACCGCCACTCCGTCGACCGAGATCGCGGTCGTGCCCACGCCGTTCAGCGTGGGTGCCGGTGAGGTGAAGTGGGTCGGGACCGCGGCCGATGGCTCCATGGCCTACAACGCCGCCTCGGTCGGCATGGTCTGCCCGATCGACAGCGCCGTGGACTGCGCGACGCTCGACGGCTTCGGCGAACGACTCGCCCTCACGTCGACCCCGAAGTCCATCATCGGATCGCCCACGGAGGGCCAGGCCGTGGTCGTCAGCGATGACGGCGCTGGAGGCCAGCAGGTCCTCGTCCTCTCGTTGCCCGAGTCGCGCGAGAGTGCCGAGCCGTCCGCGAGCCCCACCCCCGGCGCGACCGAACCCGGTGCCACGCGCGTCGACCGAGCCGAACACCACCACCGAGCCACCGACGGCGCCGCCATCGACCGAACCGCCCGCGACCGAACCGCCGCCGACCGCGGAGCCGAGTCCGTCCGCGAGCGCCAGCGACCCGGTTGCCACGAGCTCTACCGAACCCAGTCCGCCGGCCTCGGCGACCCCCACCCTCAGTCCCGAACCGACGATCGCCGCGAGCCTCGCCATCGCGAGCGATATCTCGGTGGTGGGCGATTCGGCTGCGTTTTCGGCCGATGGGACCTGGTTCGCCTTCACTGCCCGACCGGTCGACGGACTCTGCCGGCCCTGATGTCTACGTCTGGCGGGTCGGCGACAAGAGCGCCCGGGCCGTGACCGTCGACGGGGCGACCCACTTCGCGTCCTGGGACGGTGATCGAGGTGGTCGCGAGCCGGGTCGGCCCGCCATCCAGCGACGGGACCGCGCTGCCGTCCACCGTGATCATCGACCCGACGACGGGCGCCGAACGCCCCGGCGGCGACCTCTGGCACCCGGTCGTGGCGCCGGCGCTCGATCCGGCCGATGGCCGTGCCGTAGCGTGGGTCGGGACCGTGACCGCTGCGAGTGACGGGACGGCCGCCCATCCTGCGACCGGACGTCTGGAGCTTGTGCCGTGGCCCGCTGCCGATGCGGCCGAGCCGACGGATGCACCGCAGGTCATCGCGAACGAACCCATCACCGACTTCGATGTCCGCTGGGACGAGAGCGGGACCTGGTTCGCGACCTGGATCGCGGATCCGTCGGCGAGCGACGTGGGTCGCCTGAGCCTGTATCGCGTGGACCCGACGACCGGCGCCCTCGAGCAGCCGGACGGGGCTCCCGCCGACGTCGCCGCGCTCTCCGGCTTCTCGATCGGGGAAGGTCGGCTCGCGTGGGCGACCCCACCGGGTCAGGGCGGCGAAGGCAGTCGCGTCCAGATCGTGGCGTGGGCGCCCGGCGGCGTGGGCACGGTGGAGACCGCGCCGGGCGAGGACCTCATCGTCGTTCGCTGACGCCATCGCATCCGCCGCGGATGCCGTGCAGACCGGGCCGGTTCAGCGTATCGTGGCGTTTCTATCGTGCGACCCAGATGGTTGGTCGTAGGGTCGGCGCTCACTGCCGCCCTCGCCCTGGTCGCGCTGCCGGGTCTCGCCGGATCCCGCGCCCCCAGCGCCATGGGATCCCTCCCCGCCAGCGCCTTCCAGTCGATCTCTGTCCCCGCGTCCGACGTGCGTTCGACGATCTCGATCGCCGGTCTGGATCGCGGCTACCTGTCCGCGGGTGCCGTCCACGACCTGAGCCTGTTCGAAGAGCCGGGCGAAGCCCCCGACACAGGCCCCAAGGAGCGCGCGTCGGTCAACCAGCCCGACCCCGGCTCGGGGTCCGCGCGCAAGCCCGCCAAGTACACGCTCACCGGTGACGCCACGTTCTACAACGCGGGCTACACGGCCATGCGCTTGCCGCGTGGCACCACCGTGATCATCTGCGGCGATGGCGGTTGCATCGAGCGCATCGTCAACGACTACGGGCCGCAGAAGCCCGAGCGGATCGTGGACCTCTACAAGCCGGACTTCTTCGAGATCTGCGGCTGCCCGTCGTGGAGCGGCGTGGTCGAGGTCACCGTCTACGTCTACTGACCCCGCCGCGTCAAGACGCTGACGTCGAGCCCCGGTCAGATCCGGGACAGCAGCTCGGTCTTCTTGGCCTCGAACTCCTCGGGCGTGATCGCGCCGCTGTCGCGAAGCTCCGCGAGGCGCGCCAGGGTCTGGAGCTGGTCGTCGTTGGTCGGCGCCGCGGGCGCCACGGGTGCGACCGGAGGTGCGGCCTCGGCGACAGGCGGTGCGGCCACGGCGGCGGCCGTTGCCCCCACCTTGGTCGCCATCATCTGGTCGCGGAATTCCTTGGGATGCGTGATGGTCTTGAACCGGTCGGCTCCGGCGTCGCCGGACTGGCCGTAGATGACGAGGTCGCCGTAGCCCAGCTTCGACCCGATCAGGGGAACGCGCGTCTGTACGTCCGTCACCGACTTGAGCATCGTCGCCGACGAGCGCCGCGACACGAGTCCTTCCTCGCGGATGACCCGGTGGTTCGTCACCGCGAAGACGGCCGTCCGCCAGACGACGATGTTGTAGACGATCCAGGCCACGCCGACGATGAGCAGGCCGAGGCGGAGCCAGTCGAACAGGGTGCCGACAAAGCTGAAGATCCCGTCGGGGTTCGGCGAGATGACACTGACGAGATAGGCACCGATCAGCAGCAGCACCGGGACCACGGAGTCCCGGACCGGGGCGATCCAGTGCTTCTCGCTCGTGTACTGGATCGACTCACCGGCGAGCAGTTCATCCTTGATCGACACGCTTCGACCTCGCTTCCGCCGCGCGCGAGCGCGGCGCCAGCAGCAAGAGTACGCCAGTACGCCCTGGGCGCGACGCGGATCCCACCCAGGAGCGCTGGTGCATCGTCCGCCCTGGGGACCATCGCGGTATCCTTTGCCTCGACCCTTCGGCTGCGGTCCCGTGAGGCCGCCCGTGAGGCCCAGTGAGGCCGGGAAGGAGCGATGACCGGACGCCGGATCATGACCGCCGACGAGATCCGTCGGGCGACGATCCGCCTCTCCCATGAGATCGTCGAGAAGCAGGCAGGCACCGACGGCCTGATGCTCATCGGCATCCAGCGTCGCGGCGTGCCCCTCGCCCGGCGGATCGCCGATGCGATCGCGGAGAACGAGGGCGTGGACGTGCCGGTCGGGGCGCTCGATATCACCTTCTACCGTGACGACCTCTCGATGGTCGCCCAGCAGCCGGTCGTCAAGGGCACGGAGCTGCCGGCCGGCATCGATGGCAAGACGATCGTGCTGGTGGACGACGTCCTCTACACGGGCCGGACGATCCGGGCGGCGATGGACGCCCTGGTCGATTTCGGGCGGCCGCAGGCGATCCGGCTCGCCGTTCTGGTGGATCGCGGCCATCGCGAGCTGCCGATCCGGGCCGATCATGTCGGCAAGAACGTGCCGACCTCGCGCGAGGAGCTGGTCAAGGTCCATCTCGAAGAGACCGACGGTGAGGACGGCGTCGAGATCGAACGCGTCGTCGACACCCCCTTGGCGGCCGAGCCCGTCGCGTGACCGACGTGATGGACGGTCCGACTGCGACCCCCGGGGTCGTCGTCCCGTCCGTCGATGTCGCACCCGAGACCCAGCCAGTCGGCTGGCGACACCGGCATCTCCTTGATGTCGATGGGCTGACGGCCGCCGACCTCGACCTCGTCATGCGCACGGCCGATGCGATGCGCGAGGTGCTGGCGCGCCCGATCGCCAAGGTGCCCGCGCTGCGCGGGCGGAACGTGACGATCCTCTTCTACGAGGCATCCACGCGGACCCGGGTCTCGTTCGAGGTCGCGGCGAAGAACCTGTCGGCGGACGTCGTGAACATCGCTGCCTCGACGTCTTCGGTCACCAAGGGGGAGTCGCTGGTCGACACCGTGCGGACAGTGGAGGCGCTCGGCGCCCAGATGCTGGTGATGCGCCACTCGGTGTCCGGGGCGCCGTATCTCGCGGCCGAGATCTTCGGCGGGTCCGTGCTGAACGGGGGCGACGGCTGGCATGCGCATCCCACGCAGGCGCTGCTGGACCTCTACACGATGCGCTCGCGATTGCGGGCCGGGCCGGATGCCGCCGGGCTGGGCGTCGAGGGCCGCAAGATCGTGATCCTGGGCGACGTCCTGCACTCGCGCGTGGCCCGCTCCAACATCTGGTCGCTGACGGCCGCGGGCGCGGACCTGTGGCTGTGCGGGCCACCGACGCTGCTGCGCGGGTTCGAGGCCTGGGCGGGCCGGGGCGCCGCCGCGGGCCGGCGGTTCACGGTCACCGCGGACGTGGACGCGGCCCTGCGCGACGCCGACGTCGTCATGGCGCTGCGGATCCAGCGCGAGCGGATGGCGTCGGGCCTGCTGCCATCGATGCGCGAGTACGCCGCGCGCTACGGCCTGACGGCAGCCCGGCTGGCGACGGCCCGGCCGGACGCGCTGGTGATGCACCCGGGACCGATGAACGAGGGCGTCGAGATCGCCGCCGATGTGGCCGCGGGCGCCCAATCCGTGATCACGGACCAGGTCACGAACGGCGTGGCGATCCGGATGGCCCTGCTCTACCTGCTGGCCGGGGTCCACGCGCCCGGGCCGTCGCCCGCATGACCGACCTCGAGATCAGCCGGGCGTGGCTCGTGGATCCGGCCGCCGGCCGCGAGGGTCCGGGCGAGATCGTCGTCCGCGACGGGATCCTGGAGGCCGTCACGTGGTTGGAGGGCGCGGACGCCGACGGCGTCGACGCTTCGGGGGTCGTCGTCGCGCCGGGGTTCATCGACCTGCACGCCCACTTCCGCGAGCCCGGGAACGAGGATGCCGAGACCATCGCGACCGGCCTCGCGGCGGCTGCCCACGGCGGGTTCACGACGGTCTGCGTGATGCCGAATACGACGCCCGCGCTCGACGAGCCGTCCGTGCTCGCCCAGGTCCGGGCAGCCGCCGCTAGCCTCCGGATCGCCGCTGGAACTGCTCGCGCACGGCGCGGTCACGGTCGGACGCGCGGGCGAGACCCTGGCCGCCCTCGGCGAACTCGCCGATGCCGGCGTCGTCGGGTTCAGCGATGACGGCGCGCCCGGTCCGATCGGCCACCCTGCTGCGGAACGCGATGGCCTACGCGGGTGCCTTCGGCCTGCCGATCGTGGACCACCCGGAGGACCCCACCCAGACCGACGGCGCCGAGGCGAACGACGGGTTCGTCGCGACCGTCCTGGGTCTGCGCGGCTGGCCGACCGCCGCCGAGGCCTCTGCCGTCGCCCGTGACCTCGCGATCCTGGCCGATGTCTGCGGCGAGGTGCCCGGCGCCCGCCTGCACCTGACCCATCTCTCCACGGCCGCGTCCCTCGATCTCGTCCGCCGGGCGAAGGCGGCCGGACTGCCCGTCACGTGCGATGTGACGCCGCACCACCTCGCCCTGACGGACGAATGGGTCGCGGGTGCGCAGCGGTTCGCCTGGGAGGCCGGACCGGACGCGGATCCCTGGCGCGACGGCGCGCTCATGACCGAGCCGTTCTCGTCGGCGCTCCGCGTCAATCCGCCGCTGCGGACGCCCGCGGATGCCCTGGCCTGCCTCGCCGCCCTGGCCGACGGTACGGCCGACGCGATCGCCACGGACCACGCCCCGCACACCGAGGTGGACAAGGCCGTGGAGTTCGGCCACGCCGCGAACGGGATCAGCGGCATCGAGACGGCGCTGGGGATCGTGCTGTCGGCGGTGGATGCCGGGCAGCTGACGCTGCTGCGTGCCATCGAGCTGCTCACGACCGGGCCGGCGGGCGTGCTGGGCGGTCGGTCGCGCCGGAACGGGACGGTCGGGCTCGTGGAGGGCGCGCCCGCGGATCTCGTCGTCTTCGATCGCGCGGACACCTGGACCGTGACCGCCGCCTCGCTCGCGTCGAAGGGCAAGAACTCGCCACTGCTCGGGATGGCGCTGCCCGGCCGCGTGCTGCTGACGATGGCCGCCGGCCGGATCGCCTACGAGGCGCCGAGCGACTGACGGCCTACCCGCTGGAGCCGTTCGGCGGGGGCGCGTTGGGATCGACGAGCGGGCGGTCGCCGATCGGGGTTCCCAGGTCGATCTCGACCGCGACCGGCGGATTGCCGGGACACTCCTGTGCGCCGGGTCGCGTGTGGACGCCGATGGTGATGTCGATCTGATAGGGGCTCGCGACGACGTAGGCCGGCGCCAGCCGGTCGATGGCCGACTGGCCGCTCGCGCAGGCCGTTTCGGTCACGAGCAGAGGTGGACGGTCGAATCCTGCGCGCTCGGGTCCGGGTAGGCCGGATCGAGGATCCAGGTCGCCGGACCCACACCGACCGGCGAGGACCGCCCGCGGCTGGCAATCACCGCCGCCGATGAACGCCAACCCGCGCGGATCGAGTCGCAGGGATAGCTCAAGCCAGTGCCGCTCGTCCTCGTTCGTCGGTTTCTCGGCGAGGAAGACGACGGTGTCATCTCGTCCTGCCCGCCTCACGCCAGGACAAGGGCGTTGATATCGGCAGCGCCGTCGGCGAACTCGGATCCGCGAGCGTGGCGCGAGGACATCGAACTCCGGCCCGACCCGGTCCTCGGCGCCCACCGGTGCCACGCAGTCCGGACACCGGGAAGATCTCGTCGCAGAACAGCTCGCCCGGGCCGACCATCGACGCCGACCACGGCCAGACTCCGGTCCCGGAACGCTGGCGTCAAGGGGAGTATCGGTCAGCGGACCACCGTCGCGCCGAGTCGGTCAACCGGAATGCCTCGTGGCGGTCGTCGGTCACGTAGATCGTGGCTGCACGCGCACCTTCGAGGACTCGCACGAGCCAGATCCGCGAAATGTCCTTGAACTGCTCGATCAGTTCGGGAGGGTCTGGTCGAACGCCTCGAGGCCCATGCCCGAGATCGGTTCCAACGACAGCACCGAGCTGCCGGCCGGTAGCAGGCTGGAGAGGATCTCGACGATCTCGTGTCGGGTCCGAGCGGACCTCGTCGTCACGTGGATCGGTCTCGATCGGCAGCGACACACCGAGGAACGACGCGATCGCGATCCACGACGAACCGGTCCTCACAGGTCGGCCGGTCCTCCTCGCGACAACTCGCAGCCATCCGGTCGTCGAAGTGGCCGAGGACGACCATCGGGAACGGGGAGGTCGGCGTTCGGCGCCTCGCGGTCGACCAAGGCCTGGTCGATGCCGCTGCAGCGACTGCTCGCCGTACATGAGGTGCACGTGGACTGCCGGGCCGATCGGGTCCTCCGCACGCACTGCGTCGCCCTGCCTGATCACCAGCACCTCCGGATCCTGGAGCAGCCAGTCGTGCTCGGTCCTGCATCCTGGCTCGAGCGGCGAGAGCGCCGGACGCAACGGCAAACTGGACAAACGCCCGCCGGGCCAGTCGAGAACCAGCCGTGCACTGCGAGCTCGCGGTCGTCCACGCCGGCGTCCCGGATCATCTCCGCCTCAGCCAACGGAGATGACGGGGAGGCCCTGGACCGACGCCGGGAAGGCCGGCTCGGGCCCACCGGTCAGCGGATCGGACGCCTGCGGGCTTGCCGTCTGCGCCGCCGCGGTCTCCTGGGCCGGGTTCGACGGCCCGGTCGAGGCCGGCGGCGACCCGTGAACGCCAGGACAACGCGAGGCTCAGCCCGACGATCGACACGATCACGGCCGCCGCCGCGGCGATCGGCAAGGGCCGCCACCACGGGGCGTCGCTTCGCGTCGCGCCGACGACGCAGGGCGACCGTCGTGTCGGTCAGCGAGGTCTGGCGGCACCGTGCGCCACTCGCGGCACGCGCCGCGAACGCCGCACCGAGTCGATCGTCGTCCCAGGGATCGGGCGTGGTCATCGGTCCGCCGCCTCGGCGTCGATCGCCGCCTGGAGCGCCTGACGCGCCGTGTGCAGCCGCGACTTGGCGGTCCCGACGGGGATCTCGAGGATCTCTGCGAGTTCCGCCAACGGGTGTCCCTCGAGGTGGTGCAGCACGAGGAGCGAGCGCTGTTCGACGGGGAGTCGGCGCAGTGCGCTATCGAGCGTGCGGGCATCCGCATCGGCCGCGCTGGAGACGCCGGCCCGTTCCGGCAGCCCGCCGATCCGACTCGATGCGATCTCCCGGACGCCGCGCCGTCGTCGGGCGCGGTGGGTCATCCGTGCGGCGTTGACTGCGACCTCTCTGGAGCCAGGCATCGAAGCGCTCGGGATCGCGGACCCGACCGATCTGCCGCCAGGCAGCGATGAAGGTCTCCTGGGCGGCATCGCGTGCCTCGGCCTCGTCGCCGAGGATCGCGAAGGACAGGCGATAGACGGTATCCATCCGGACGCGCACGATCTCCTCGAACGCATCGAGGTCGCCGCGGCGGGCCCGGTCGACCAGCGACCGGTCGAGCTCGGATCGGATCGGCTCCCTCCTGTCGACGCGTTCGACCACTTGATGCCGGCCGAAGCGGCGAGGTTCACCCGACGTCAGGCGGGCCGACCTCTACCCGAGCGCCGGGGCGTAGAGCCGACGTTCTGCGTCGCGCACCGCCGCGCCAACGTCCGTGCCGCCACGGGTCGACGCACACGCTACCCGCAGGCGCAATGGCCGGGCGAGCCGCGGCTAGCCACGGGTCGCACGCCGCGATCGCCCGTGACGCGTACAGCTCGGCGGCATCGGTGTCCGATTCGCGAAGGAGGACGCCGAAACGGCGATCGCCCAACACCGCCACGCGGTCCGACGCCCGAGTGATCCCGAGGAGCGCCTTCCCGCACGGCGCCATCGCGCGATGGAGTCCGGCGTGGTCGACCATGGGATCCCGTCGTTCACGGGGGCCGAGCTCGACAAGGACGATCGCGCTGGGTCGACCGTATCGCCGCCCGCGCTGCGGCGTCGGCGGCCAGGAGGCGATCCCATTCCGTGCGGGAGATCAGCTGGCTCGACGGAGCCGCCGGCGCGGGTCGGTGCAGGGCACGATGCTCCACCCAGGTCACGGGCGTCGCGACGACGGGTGCCGGAACCGCCGGCACGCGTCGCTCCACAGCGGGTCCACCAACGACGACCAGCGATCGCGGCGGCGCCGTCCGCGCTTCCCGGGTCGCGGGCGCAGGCTCCCGGACCACGGGCGCCGCCTCCCTGGCCTCGATCGACTGGACGAGGGCCTCGATCGCCCCGACGCTCGGTTCCGCGTGCGGTCGTCGACGCGGTCCGGGGTCCGCCACGACGTTGACGGCGCTCGGGCCCTGGTCGTCGGTCATCGAGCGGTTCGGACCGGGCGGGGCATCAGGCCCCGGAGCCACGCGCCGCGTCCGGCCGGCCGTCGGCGCCACGGCATCCGGGCCGAGCAGTTCGCGCGCGAACGCGCGGTAGTCGTCGCTTGCGATGCTCGTGGGTGCGAACTGGGTGATCGGCTGTCGGGCGTCTGCGGCCTCGGGGAGACGGATCGACTCGCGGATCCTCGTCCTGGTGATCATCGACGGGTACTCGGTCGCGATGCGATCCACCACTGTTCGAGCATGGACGGTCCGGTTCACGCGGCAGGGGAGCATATGGGCCGCCTTCGAGGTCCGGGTTGAGCCCTTTGATCGAAGGCAGCTCCGCCATGATCGCGCCGGCTCCCGACAGCGCCATCGCGTGCGCCTCGATCGGGATGATGAGCTCGCGGACGCCCATCAGGACGCCGATGGTGAGGTACGACAGTGACGGCGGGCAGTCGATGATCACGCACGTCCACCGCCGCGGCAGGCGCCGGATCGCTCGGGAGATCCCGAGGCTCAGCTGACCCTGGATCGATCGCTCCGCCGTGACCAGCCACTCGGTGGCGGCGATGATCTCGAGCCCGGGGACGTCGGTCGGCGTTGCCAGGCGGGTCAGGTCGAACGACCGCTGCAGGGCTTCCCCCATGCCCCACTCGTCGCCGCGCCGGCCGAGCCACTCGGACGCGCTGCCCTGCGGATCGAGGTCGATGAGGAGGACGGGAGACCGGATCTCGGCGATGGCCGCGGCGGTATTGACCGCGGTGGTCGTCTTGCCGCTGCCGCCCTTGCGGTTGATGACGGCGATCGTTCGCACGCGCCCCTCAGCCCTGCATCGTGGCCAACAGAGTGCACGGCCTCACCGCGGCGCGCTCAAGGCCGTGATCGTACCGCAATCGGTGCGGGCGTGGCAGTACGGATCGTCGATCTCGGCACCGGCCGAGGCTCAGTCCTCCGTGCCGGTCCCCAGAAGCGTCCCGTCGCTCGTCATCACCGCCCACGCGAGGTGCCGAGGCGTCGTGTCACCAGCGAGCGTGTCCACGGGCGGGGCGCCGCGGACCATGACGCGGACGTACCAGACGGCCGCGGGTTCGGCGATGCCCATGCGACTCGCCCCGGATCGGGCGAGGCCCAGTGCCGTCGGATCGAGGCGTGCCAGCACCTCGAGGTCGGTGATCGAGTGACTGAGGATCACGGTCCCGCTCGGCAGGGCACTCGATGTGGTCGCCCGGACCTGGCCGATGGCGATCTCGCCGTCCATCGGCGGGACGAATCGGACCGCCGGTCGCCGCTGCCAGACCTCGTCGACCCAGACGATGCGCTCGATGACGAAGCCCTCGTTCGGGTGGCGGGCGCTCGACCGCGGGTCGGCAAGACGCGGATCGTCGAACCGTCCGAGCACGACCACCGGGACCGATCGGATCGGCGCGATGACCGGATCGTCACCGGTTGGGCTACGAGGTCGGTGGCGCTGCGACGGCGTGGGCTTCGAGGTCGACGAGGCTCACCTCGGGGAATGACGCGGCATGGAGGTGCGTGACGCCCTCGGACATGATCCAGTCGACCACCCCGTCGGACCAGGCCAGGAACGCGTCGGGACCGTCGGCGATGATCAGTTCCCGACGGCAGGCCAGGGCGTCGGCGATGGTCGGTGCGTCATCGACGACGAAGCAATCGCTTGGACCGGGATGGACGGTCGCGAACCCCTGGACCGCGACGATCTCGTCCCCGGTCCTGCCATCTCGCCGACGCTCGAGCATCGCGGTGACCGTCCGTGTCGGTAGGCCGAGAACGCGCGACGGGAACGCAGGAGGTCCCGCCGGTTCCTCGGGCGGTGTCGGGGCCGCGTCCGTCGCCACCCCGCTCGGTGACGGCGAGACCGACGATCGGGGCTCGATGGCGGACTCGGATCGTCGCGCCCCCAACGCCCCGACCCCGATGACCGCGACCAGGAGCAGCACCGGTGCCGCGGCACCGACCACGAGGCGCGCACGACGGCGCGACGATGGCGGGATCGCGGGTGTCGGCTCGATCAGCATCAGAACCCCGTGGCATGGGCCGGACCATGAGAGCGTACCGCGCTCGTCCGTCCGGTACCCTCGCGAGCCATGGCCACCACCCCACCGCTCAACACCGACTACGAGCGACGATCGTTCTGGCAGGCGACCATGCCGGAGCAGCCGGACCGGTCCGCACGGCCGCTGCCCGCCAGCGCCGACGTCGCCGTGATCGGTGGGGGCTATGCCGGCATCAACGCCGCCCGCGAGCTCGCGTCACGGGGCGTCGCCGTCACGCTCCTCGAGGCGCACACGCTGGGCTGGGGAGCATCCACCCGGAACGGCGGCATCGTCCACGCCGGCTACAAGTGGAGTGCGCGTCAGCTCATCGAGCGATACGGGCCCGAGACCGGCACCGCCCTCTATCAGGAGACGCTCGATTCCTATGCGCTCGTCAAGCGACGCATCGCCGAGGATGCCATCGACTGTGACTTCCGCGAGGTGGGCCATCTCGAGCTCGCCTACGCCCCGGCGCACGTGCCCGAGCTGGAGCATGCCCGCACGAGCCTGGCCTCCGTCGGCGTCGCCTCCGCCGTCCTGCCGCGCGAGCGGATCCGCGAGGAGATCGGGACGGACGCCTACTTCGGGGCGCTCGTCGTGGAAGGGAGTGGTCTCGTCCACCCGGGTCGGTACTTCGCCGGCCTCGCCGCCGCAGCCGATCGCGCCGGCGCCGACCTGCACGAGGGCGTCCGTGCGCGCTCGATCCGCCGCGGTGCCGATGGCGGGTTCGTCGTCGAGACGACACGTGGGGCGATCCGCGCGCGCGACGTCTTCGTGGCCACGAACGGCTACACGGACGGTGTCGTCCCAACGCTGCGGCGCCGGATCATGGGGATCGGTTCGTTCATCATCGCGAGCGAGCCGTTGCCGGAGGATCTGGCGCGGGAACTGTCGCCCAACGGCCGGGCGTTCTTCGATACGAAGAACTTCCTGTACTACTGGCACGTGTCGGCGGATCGCCGGATGATCTTCGGTGGACGAGCCTCGTTCCTTCCGACCTCGATCGACAAGACCGCCGGCATCCTGTGGCGCGGCCTGATGGAGGTCCACCCGCAGCTCGCGGACTACCGGATCGAGTACGCGTGGGGTGGCAACGTCGGCTTCACGTTCGACCGGATGCCGCACGTGGGGCGGACGAAGGACGGCGTGACCTACGCGATGGGTTGCTGCGGCACCGGTGTGGCGCTCATGACGCATCTCGGCACGCGCGTGGGGGCGTGGCTGGCCGGCGGCGAGCCTCCCGCTCTCGCGAAGCTCGACCTTCCCCCTGGTGCCGGCACCCTACGAGGGCCGGCCATGGTTCCTGCCGTTCGCCGGAGAGTGGTTCCGCCTGCAGGACCGGCTGGCGGCGAGGTCTCGCAGCAAGGCATAGTTGCTCGCACGCGGCAGCAATCCCCAGAGGAGAGAGCCGTCATGACCGACACCGCGGATCTGTTGGCAGACCGTGCCGTTGCTGTCCGGCCTGGACCGCAAGCAGCTGGAGTCGCTGGCCCGCGACTTCTCCGAGCGGACGTTCCCGGCGGGCTCGGTGGTCGTCCGGGAGGGCGACGATCACGGCGTCGGCTTCTTCGTCGTCGCCGACGGCGAGGGCGCGTGACGGTCAAGGGCAACGAGGTCGCCAGGGTCGGTCCCGGGGAGCTACTTCGGCGAGGTGGCCCTGATCAGCGACCGGGTCCGGACGGCGACCGTGACGGCGACGACGGACCTGCGCTGCATGGTCATGACGATGTGGGACTTCCGCGCGTTCGTGCGTGGCGACGCGGAGGTCGCCTGGAAGCTGCTCCAGCACGTCGGCGGGATGCTGCACACCAAGGACTGAGGGGCGACGGTCGGAAGCTAGCGGATGCAACCCGCGAGCTGCTTCGAGACCTCCGGGCACGTCGGCGTCCGTGAGTCACGATCTGGAGGTCGCCGTCCGGGATCGACGCCATGATCATCGGGACCGAAACGACCGTGCCGTTGATCGCGATCGCGAGGAACTCACCAGTGTGCCCGGCGGTATGGGCCGCCAGTCGGACGATGGCATCGCCACGGAGTCGGAGCTGGATCGAGGACCCCTGTTCATCGACGACGACGGATGTCTGATCAGCGTCGAAGTCGCCCGAACCGGCGATGACGAACAGGTCATCGGGCATCGTTTCGCCGGCGAGGACGTCGGTTCCGGGCCAAGCGCGGCGATCGAGATGTCGCACGGGAGCGGCACGACACCGCAACCCGGACGAGGCCGGTCGTCAGTCGCGACGGCGATCAGGACGATCACGAGTCGCGTCCTCACGGACGCGACCGCGAGCTGGCGCAAGGTGTCCAGCAGGTGGTCGATGTCGTCCTCGGTCGCGAGGTAGTTGACGATCCCGGCCCGGAGCCAGGTCGCGCCGCGCAGGCGGGTCGTCGTCAGCCAGCCGTCACCGGACACTTCCAGGGCGGCTTGGAGCGCGTCCTGGTGGGCGTCGAGCGTGGCCGGCTCCAGCGCGAGCGCGGCGTCGCGACCGCCGGGAAGGTGCCGGAAGCACACCACGCTGAGGTCCGGGACCGCCGGGAGCGCCTCGAAGTCGTCGGCCTCGGCGCAGCGCATCGCGAGGTACGCGGCGAGGTCGTCGTTGGCCTCGATCAGCCGACCGAAGCCGGTCGTCCCGAGGTGCTTCCAGGTCATCCATAGCTTCAGGGCTCGCCAGCGACGGGTGCCCTCGAACGAGAGCTTGTAGAAGTTGAGCTGCTCGTCGTGATCGTCGGGTGCCGGGTCGGCGACGACTCCCACCGGAGTCTCGCCACCGCGGTAGTACTCCGGCGTGCGACCCGCCGAAGACGGCAGGCAGCGTCCTCCCGTCGCGAACCAGCAGCCCGCCGATGTCGTAGGCCTGGAAGAACCACTTGTGCGGATCCACCGTGACCGAGTCGGCGCGGTCCAGGTCGCGCACCCGATCGCGGTCGCGTTCGGACAGGCGCGCCGCACCCCCGTACGCCGCATCCACGTGGAGCCACAGGTCCTCGGCAGCGGCGATGTCGGCGAGCTCGCCGACCGCGTCCACGGTGCCGGTGTTGGTGGAGCCCGCGACGCAGGCGATCGCGAACGGCGTCAGGCCGGCGGCACGATCGCGGGACGACGGCGGCCGCGACCGGCGCCCCGCGCAGGCGGAACTGGTCGTCGGCGGGCAGGACGACGAGGGTCTCGGGCGGGAACCCGAGCTCGTCGAGGGCGCGCGCGATGCTGAAGTGCGTCTGGTCGCTCGTGTAGACCCGTGCGCCCTCCAGGTGCCGACCACGCGGCGGACGCATCCAGCCCGCGGATGCGCCCGAGCTGGAGGTCGCGCGCGAGGGTCATCGCCATGAAGTTCGCCATGACGCCGCCGCTCGTCAGCAGCCCGAAGCCCGTCCGGCCCGTAGCCCACGAGGTCGCACAGCCAGCGGACGACCTCCTCCTCGACGAAGGCGGCGAACGGACCGGCATGCCAGACGTCGACGCCCTGGTTCGCGACCTGGGCGAGGAGTTCGCCCATGATCGACATCGGCAGCGGCGGCGGCGTGAAGTAGCCGAACTGCCGCGGATGCTGGCTGTTCATCAGGCCGCCGGCGAGGCGCGCCTCGAATTCGGCGATGACATCGGCCGCGGAGGAGGGGCCTTGCGGCGCCGCCTCCGGACCGGTCGCCGGCCCGGCCGGGATGCGACGCGTAATACCGCCGGCGCGCCTCGGCGTACGGGGAGGGGTCGCCCATCGCGCGGTCCATCGCGTGGCCGTACAGGTAGTCCAGGGCGGCGGTCCAGGTCGCAGTGCCGAGTCGTTCGAGGGCGTCGCGGGACGCCCCTTCGTCTCGATATCCGATGAGCTCGGGCTCGGGATGCCACGCGAATCGGGCGAGATAGGCGTCGAGATCGGGCGGGGCGGTGGGTCGGGCGTCCATCGCGACCGATGGTAGCGGCACCGCGCCGACCCATCGTCGTACCCTGTCGCCCATGACCGACTTCGACCTCGCGACGCACGACCCCGACGGCCGCGAGCGCCTGATCGCCGCCCTGGCACCCCTCGGGATCGACTACGAGCTCTTCGCCTGCGACCCCGCTCTCGCCGACACGGCGGCGTTCTGCGCCGCATACGGCTTTGCGCCGGAGGACTCCGCGAACACGATCCTGGTGATCGGCAAGAGCGATCCGCCGCGGTACGCGGCATGTGTCGTGCTCGCGCCGAACCGGCTCGACGTCAACCGCGCGGTTCGCGACCGGCTGGGAACCCGCAAGGCGTCGTTCGCGGCGTCGGACTCGACCCGGGACATCACGGGGATGGAGATCGGCGGCGTCACCGTGTTCGGGCTGCCGGACACCATGCCGATCTGGGTCGACGCGCGGGTGATGGAGCGCAAACGCATCGTGGTCGGCGGCGGTTCACGGTCGTGGAAGGTGATCCTGGATCCGGCCAGCCTGCTGTCGATCAGGGGGGTGTCGGTCGTGGAGGGCCTGGCGACCGATCCGGCGGCGCCGCCTGCGTCGTAGCGCGCCCTCCCGTATCGTTCTCGTTCGTGACCGACACCGACCCGACGCCACCGCGTCGCCCGCGCCCCACCGGACCCGTCCAGTACAAGGGTGACGATCTCGAAGCCGAGCGCGGACCGGGTCTTGGATGCTTCCGGTTCCAGGTCGTGGTGCTGGTCGTCCTGCTCGTCCTGACGCCGCTGTCGGTGGCCTGGAACTGGCCGGCCGTCGTGAGCACGATCCTGCTCTTCACGGTCATCCTGCTGCTGCTCGTGACGGGCCAGACGATCATCTTCCTGTTGCGACTCGTGTCGGCCGACCGACGTGGTCGACGCCGGCCGCTCGCGAGTGATAGCAAGACGGTCGGCGAGCTCGAGGACGAGGGCGCCGGCGCGGACGAGGGCCGGGACGCAGGTGCCGAGCGGAGGCGGGTGCGGCCGCGAGTCGGACGCCGCCGCCGAGCCGGAGGCCGGTGCGGCCGCCGAGTCGGACGCCGCCGCCGCCGAGTCTCCGCGGTCCGAAGGTCCCGCCTAGTCTCCAGGCGATTCCCGTGGACGTCGAAGGTCCACTTCGCGTCCCGCCAAGTCCGTGATGACTAGGCCGGAAGCTCCCGGGCCTGGGACCGGCAATTCCCGCTCGATCTCGTCCACGAGATTCGCCCCAGCACTAGGCGGGACGTTCGCGGCGGGCGCGCGGAACAGCGATCAGGGCGTGATCTGGAACGCTCCGGTCGCGAGGCGCTCCTGGCCCACCAGGAAGTCGATGGCGTACGACCCCGGCGCCAGGCCCGGCGTGATGTCGTTGTAGATGCATTCGAAGCTCGTGGGGGCGGGCGGCTCGTCAGTCGTGAAGTCCTCCCCATCAGGGCCGGTCACGGCCATCGTGATGACCTCGCCGGCAGACACCGTTCGCTCGAGATGTGCCACGAGGTGGATGGTGGCGGTCGACGGGAACGTCGTCGCCTCGCCGGTCACCGAGCACTCCGTGCCGCCCGTCCCGAACTGGACGGTGCCCTGCAGGAGCGACGCCACCTGGCCGCCGAGGAAGATGAGCGCCACGACCGCCAGCGTGAGAAGGAGCCCGCCCACCGCGACGATGATCGCGGCCACGATGGCGCAACCCTTGGCAAGGCCCATGCCACTGCTCTGGGCGGGCGGCGGCGTCCAGCCGGCGCTCGTCGCCGAAGCCGGCGGCACCGAGTCCGGCTCGCTCGGCACCAGGTCGGGCTCGCTCGGCACCGACGCCGGCACCGGTCGGGCGGCTCGGCACCGGCGCGGACTCCGGCTCGCTCGGCGTCTCCGGCGCCGACGCCGGCGCGGGCTCCGTGTGGGGCGTCCTGCATCGATCGGTGTCGACGGGTCGCTCGGTCCAGTCATCCAGGCACCTCCTCCACGCGTGACGCCGGACGGGGCAGGCCGTTACAGGCGCACGCGATGAGCATGGCCCCGTGCGACAATGCCTGCATGCCCGTGCTCGCGACCTACTTCTCCGTCCGCCGTGGCCGCGACCCGTTCTTCAAGTTCTTCATGCGCACGATCTTCCCGCGCCAGGTGAAGGACTACGAGGAGAAGTTCGGGATCAAGTTCATCGGCTGGTACAACGTCGCGCACGGCTGGGACTTCGACAACGTGATCCTCATGGAACTGCCGGACTACGCCACCCTCGACAAGCTCGAGGCGGACGAGGCGACGCGCGCGCTGGGTCACCGGGCCGGCGAGTGGATCTTCGAACGCCATCACTCGATGTTCCTGCGCGAGCGCATGGGCACCGACCTCGAATACCATCCCTGACCCGGGCCGATGAGCATCCGACGCGAGAACCTGCCACCCGGCGACGAACCGACCAGACGGAGGCGAACCATGGATACGGGCCGCAACGACCTGCTCGGTGAAGTCGCGCAAGACGCCGCCCTCGAGCGCGGCGACTTCCTCGTCCAGAGCACGGAGCAGCTGCGCCGGTTCCTCGACCGCCACAAGGAGCGCATCGCGGTCCTCGGCGGCCTGACCCTGATCGACGAGGAGCCCGATTACCTCTCGATCGCCCCCGATCTCTCGTTCCGCAGCCGAAGCCGGTACCTCGACGACCTGTCCGGGGAATGGGTCAGCGAGACCGAGGTCATCGAGTCCGCCTCCGAACTCGTCGAGCTCTACAACCCGGCCGACATCTACGCGGCATTCGCCGAGGCGGCCCGCCAGGCCGCGGGCTTCGCCGAGGAACCGACGGCCAGCGACGACCTGATGGATGCGGCCGGCATCTCGCCAGAAGAGACGATCACCCTTGGCGAGGACCCATACGCCGCCGCCGCCGACTCGTGGGCGGCCGGCCAGCCCGAGGCGACCGTCCTCGACGACGACGAGACGGCCGCACGGCGCCTGTACGACCTCGCCCTCGAGTACCAGGAGCGCAGCCAGCGCAGCGAGTCGCGGCTCCTCGCCGAGTTCGAGGGCGCGGCGAGTTCCGCGTCGGCGCTCGTCGGCGAACTCGTGATCGTCGATGACGATGACGAGCGCCTGGTCCTCGCCGGCGAGCGGCGATTTCCGGGCCGAGGTCATCCCCGAGGATGCCGATGGCGAGTGGCGCTCGCTGACCAGCCCCGAGGATCTCGTCGAGTTCTACGACCCGACCGACGTCTTCGGTGACCTGGCCGATGCACTCGCCGAGGCGTTCCCGGCCGTGGCACCCGAGTTCGCGGCGGACGCGGCAGAGGCGCCGCAGAGGACGCCGCGGAGGGCGTCGAGGCGGAGGCCGAGGCCGACGACACCGAGGCGGAGGCCGCGTCGCGGACGGACGCGGAGGACGCGGAGGGCCCGGAGGGCCGACCGAGCGCGTGACCATGCGGCTCGCCGCGGCGGAGCTCGTGGAGAGTCGCGAGATCCTGCCGGGCCAGTGGCTCCAGGCCTATCACGCGCCCGAGCTCGCGACCGGTTCGCGGGCCGGCCAGTTCGTCCACATCCGCACCGGCGACTTCTCCGGGATGGTGCTGCGTCGCCCGTTCTCGCTCAACACGACCGACGCCGGGACCGGGATCGTGACGATCCACTTCCGGGTCATCGGCCGAGGGACGGAGTGGTTCACGCGGCTGCGACCAGGTGACGCGGTGGATCTCCTGGGTCCGCTCGGCCGGCCATTCGAGGTGGATCCGCGCAGTCGCCATCTGCTGTTGATCGCCGGAGGGCTTGGCATGGCGGGCGTTCGGATGCTGGCCGACGAGGCGGTCCGCGACGGACGCCAGGTCACGCTCCTGTTCGGTGCCGCGAGTTCGCGCGAGGTCTATCCCAGCAGCCTGCTGCCGGACGAAGTGGAGTACGTCGTCGCGACCGATGACGGCTCCATGGGCCACCACGGCTACGTCACGGACCTGGTCCCCGAGTACGAGGCCTGGGCCGACCAGGCGTTCGCCTGTGGTCCGGCAGCGATGCTGGGCGTGCTGGCGCGACAGGCCGAGGGTCGTCGCGGGCGGCTCGGTGTCGCGAAGCTGGGACGCAAGCGAGGCGGTGGCAAGGCGGACCCGGTCGGCTCGCCGGCAGCGCGGCGCAAGACGTTCCTGCAGGTCTCGATGGAGCAGAACATGGGCTGTGCCGTCGGAGCGTGCCTGGGTTGCGTCGTCATGAGCACGTCCGGTGTGCCGCAGCGGGTCTGTCGCGAGGGTCCGGTGTTCGCCTCGGACGAGCTCGCCTGGGACGGCGCCTGGACATGAAGGCGAAACGGCGGGTCGTGACGTCGTCGGCCGGACGGAGCGCCGCCCAAGCGGATGCCGGCCGCGCAGCGCGGACGCGGGTCGGACCAGCCGAAGGAGCGCCCCAAGCGGACTGCCGTGCTCCGACCGTCCGCAGCGAACCCCGAGCGACCCCGTCGCTCGGGCGCGCGTGGAACCCGTCCGGCCGCCGACCGTCGACCGACCGCTCCGGTCTCGGTCGACCTCACGGTCGACCTGGGGCGGGGCCTCGTCCTGCCCAACCCGATCCTCGTGGCGTCGGGGACATTCGGGTACGGCGTCGAGTACGGCGACGTCGTCGATGTGGACCGCCTGGGCGCCATCTGCTGCAAGGGGACGACGCTCAAGGCACGGATCGGGAACCCCACGCCGCGCGTGACCGAGACGCCGGGCGGGATGCTCAACTCGATCGGGCTGCAGAACCCGGGCGTGGATGCGGTGATCGAGAAGTACGCCGCGACGCTGGGCGAGCTGGAAGGTGCCCGTCATCGTCAACGTGGCGGGCGAATCGGTGGCCGACTACGTCGAGGTCACGCGCCGACTCGAGGGCGTGCCGGGGATCGCCGGCATCGAGCTCAACATCTCCTGCCCGAATGTCGGCAAGGGCGGGCTCCAGTTCGCGATCGACGCCGCGGCCGCGGCCGAGGTCACCGCCGCCGTGCGGCGCGCCACGGACCTGCCCCTGCTCGTGAAGCTCTCGCCCAACGTCGCCGACATCCGACCGATCGCGCGAGCCATCGCCGACGCCGGCGCCGACGCGCTGACCGCCATCAACACGCTGTCCGGGATCGCCGTGGCACCGGGTCGCGGCAAGCCGCTACTCGGCAACATCTACGGCGGCCTGTCCGGCCCGGCCGTGAAGCCGGTCGCGCTCCGCGTCGTGTACGAGGCGGCCCAGGTGGTGCGGATCCCGGTCGTCGCCATCGGCGGTGTCACCGATCTCGCGGACGTGCTCGACTTCCTGGCGGTCGGCGCCGTTGCCGTCCAGGTCGGGACCGCCATCTTCGCGGACCCCACGCCTGCCGGTCCGTCTCGTGGACGAGCTCGAGGAGGAATGCCGGCGCCAGGGCCTCGGCGACGTACCGCGATCTCATCGGGACGGCGCTGCCCCGCAAGGCCGGCCCAGCCTCGGCCAAGGGCGTCGAGTACCGGCCATGAAGCGCATCGGGTTCCTGTCGTTCGGCCACTGGTCGGAGACGCCGTATTCGCAGGTGCGGTCGGCCTCGGACGCGCTCGTGCAGTCGATCGAGCTCGCCGAGGCGGTCGAGGCGCTCGGCGCCGACGGCGCCTACTTCCGGGTCCACCACTTCGCGCGGCAGCTCGCATCGCCGTTCCCGCTGCTCGCCGCGGTCGGGCGCCCGCACCCAACGGATCGAGATCGGGACCGCGGTCATCGACATGCGCTACGAGAACCCGCTGTACATGGCCGAGGACGCCGGCGCGGCCGACCTCATCGCCGGCGGGCGACTCCAGCTCGGCATCAGCCGCGGCTCGCCGGAGCAGGTCATCGATGGCTTCCGGTACTTCGGCTACGAGCCGGGCGACGGTGAGACCGACGCCGACCTGGCGCGTCGCCACGCGGCGGTCTTCCTGGAGACGATCCGCGGCCACGGGTTCGCCCAGCCGAACCCCCGGCCGATGTTCGCGAACCCGCCCGGGCTGCTCCGCCTCGAGCCGCACAGCGAGGGCCTGCGCGACCGGATCTGGTGGGGCGCCGGGACACGGGCGACCGCGGAATGGACCGCCCAGCAAGGTCTGAACCTGATGTCCTCGACCCTGCTCACCGAGGACGCCGGCGTCCCGTTCCACGTCCTGCAGGCGGAGCAGATCCAGCGCTATCGCGACGCCTGGACGGCGGCAGGCCACGGGCGGGAGCCGCGCGTCTCCGTGAGCCGGAGCATCTTCCCGATCGTCGATGACCGCGACCGGATGTACTTCGGGCAGAGCGAGGGTGACCAGGACCACGTCGGTTATCTCGACGAGCAGACCAAGGCGACGTTCGGGCGGACCTATGCCGGGGAGCCCGACGCGCTGGTCCGCCAGCTTGTCCGAGGACTCGGCCATCGCCGCGGCCGACACGCTGCTGCTGACCATCCCGAACCAGCTCGGCGTCGAGTACAACGCGCACGTCATCGAGAGCCTGCTCCGCTACGTCGCCCCGGAACTCGGCTGGCGCTGATCGTCGGACCACGCACATGGTATGGTATGTGCATGTTCAGCGAACGCACACAGGTCCTCCTCTCGAAGTCGCAGCTCGCGCGGCTCAAGCGCATCGCCGGCCGCGAGAAGCGATCGGTGGGCGCCGTGATCCGCGATGCGGTGGATGCCTATACCGGCGAGACCGTCACCCAGGCGGATCGCCGGGCCGCCGTTGAACGCCTCCTGGCGATGAACGCCCCCGTCGATGACTGGGAGGTCATGAAGCGACAGATCGAGGAGACGCGGTACCCGCCACTCGAAGGCTGGCGTCCATGACGCTGTTCATCGACAGCGCCGTGTTCATGTATGCAGCCGGCGCGGAGCACGAACTCCGCGGCCCATGCCAGTCGGTGCTCCGCGGAGCGGTGGATCGGCGGATCGACGCGGTCACGTCGGCCGAGGTCGTCCAGGAGGTGCTGCACCGCTATCTGTCGATCCGGCAGGTCACGATCGGGATCGGGGTGGCGCGCGACATCCTCACCGCATTCGGTCCCGTCCTGCCGGTGACGCATGACGTGATGGCCCGCGTTCCGGACCTGGGTGATCGCTATGCGGGCCGACTCGCCGCCCGCGACCTCGTTCATCTTGCGAGCTGTATCGAGGCCGGGATCGACCGAGATCGTCACCACGGACCGCGGTTTCGATCACATCACCGAAGTGCGGCGGGTCGATCCACGAGAGCTGACGGCGTGACGACCATCAAGCCGACCCTGGACATCGCCGCCCGGGCGGCGGTGGCTGCACGGACCGAGGAACTGTTCCGGGCCTCGGGCGCGTTCCGCGAGGGCCACTTCCTGCTCAAGAGCGGGCGCCATGGCGACGCCTACGTCGAGAAGTTCGCGGTCCTGTCCGATCCGGCCGCGACCAGCGAGCTGTGCGGCTACTGGGCGGCGCGGGTCGGCGGCGCAATCGAGGACGGCGGCGTCGGTCGGGCGCTCGTGGACCTCGTCGCAGGCCCCACGACCGGCGGCGTCATCCTGGCCTTCGAGACGGCCCGGCAGCTCGGCGTCCGTAGCATCTTCGCGGAGGAGGTCCGCGACGCGGACGGCGGTACTCGCCGCGCGTTCCGTCGCGGGCTTCACGATCCAGCCTGGCGAGCGGGTGCTCCTGGTGGACGACATCCTCACGACCGGCGGCTCACTGCTCGCCATGATCCCGGCCGTCGAGGCGCTCGGCGGTGAGATCGTCGAGTGCGCGGTCATGGTGGATCGCTCCGGCGGTCGCGCCACGCTCACGTCCCCCACGACCGGACGGACATACCCGCTCCGCGCGCTCTGGCAGCTGGACCTCCCGACCTACGAACCCGGCGAGACGTGTCCGCGATGCGCGGCCGGGGACCCGCTCGTCGCTCCCGGGAGCACCGGCACCGGCACCGGCCCCGCGACCGCCTGACCGATGGATCGCCGCACGCGGATCGGGTTCGTGGGCATCCTCGTCGCGCTCGTCGCCGTGGTCGGCGGGATCGCCGTCTTCCTGCCCGGGACCGTCAATCAGCGTCACCAGCCGGTGGGGTCGGACCCGATGGTCGGCGTGATCGTGGCGGTCGATGCGGAGGGGCTTGGGTCCGTCCGCGGGTTCACGCTTCGTCGGACCGGTGGAGAGCTGGTCGTCTTCGACCTCCGTGCCCTCGAGAATGGGTTCGCGTTCCCGCCGGGACATCTCGCCGAGCACCAGGCGACCGCGGAGCCGGTCCAGGTCTGGTACCGCGACGACGCCGGGACGCTCCTCGCGATCAGGATCGAGGACGCCGCCCCGCAGTGAGGATCGCGCCTCGGCGCGTCATTCGACGGCGGCGATCGCCGCCTCGAGCTCCTCGTCGTCGAAGATGAGCATCAACGAGCTGGTCACGATGCCGTCCCGGTCGACGACGAAGATCCACGGCTCCGCGGCGAGACCCCATTCCTCAGCCGACGCCGCCAGCGTGAGGTTCGGCGGATCCCCGGTGAGCACGGCCTGGAGGCCGCCATCGACGTACTCGAGCTCGTAGGGCTCCACGTTGATCACGGTCAGGTCGGGGTGGGCGGCGGCGATCGGCTTGAGACGGTCGAGCGTCGGCCCGCACTGGGCACTCACGCAGAACTTCGGCGTCGCGAACGCCAGCACGAACGGCTCCTTGGCCGCAAGAGCATCAGCGACGGACGTCTCGTAGAACGCCTCCACTGGCTCGTCGTCGGTGGAGATCCTCGACACGTCGCCATCCACGTCGGCGAGCGTCGGCGTGTCGGAGGCGGGCGCGGCATCGCCGACACCGATCCCCATGCCCTCCGGCTGCACGTCGAACTGGACCCGGATGGTCTCCAGGGCTGTGTCGGGCGTCTCCGTCCGGAATTCGGCGCCCCACGTGCCCGCCGTCGGGAAGTCGGCGTTCGCGATGTAGACACCGACCGCGTCCTCGATCGCCCACACGAACGTTGCATCGATCGTCTGGACCGGCGCCTCGGGATCCGCCCCAAGGTCGTACAGCGCGAGCTCCACCGTCCGATCCGGTGCGGCCACAGGGGTGTTCGCATCGTCGAGGAAGGAGAACATGAGCCGGGTCGCCCCGCAGGTGATCGTTCCGGCCGGATTGATGATCTGCGGATAGATCGACGGGTCCTGCGAGGTGGGTGACCACGCTTCCGCGGCACCCGCGTCGGGCGCTGGCGACGTGGCGCACGCCTCGGCGGAGCCGGACGGGGCGGGCGAGGCGCCACCACCCCCGCTGCAGGCCGCGATCAGGAGTGCGGTCGCGAACGCGAACGCCAAGTGTCGTCGTCGGGTCATCGACATCAGGGTAGCCGAGGCTGCCCGGGGACGCCGTCGCGCTAGAATGCGCGAGCGAGTCGACGCACCCGGCGACCGGATGGCCCCGCGTCCGGCTCGTCGCCCCGGTCGCTGCCCAGGAGACCCATTGACCCGCTTCCAGAAGCTCGCCGCGATCACGCTCGGCACGACCATCCTGCTGGTGATCGTCGGCGTCATCGTCCGTGCCACCGATTTCGGGGCTGGGGTGCCCGGATTGGCCCCTGTGCCACGGCCAGCTCATCCCGCCGCTCGACGATCCCAAGGCCTGGATCGAGTGGATCCATCGCGACATCGCGGTGATCATCGGCTTCCAGATCCTGGGCCTGGCTGCGCTCGCACTTCGCGATCATCGCGACCGACCGTCGCTCCTCTGGCCGTCGTTCGCAGCCGTCGCACTCGTCGGCTTCCAGGCATGGCTCGGCCGCGAGACGGTCCGCCTCGGCAACAGCGGGGAGTCGGTGACGGCCCACCTCGCGGCGGCGATGGCGCTCGTCGGCTTGCTGGTCTACCTGACCGTCCGCGCGGGCTATCCGGCGCACCTGCCCGGCCGCGGCGCAAGCCAGCGGTTCACGTTGCTCGCGGCGTTCGGCGCCGTGGCGACCTTCGCGCTGCTCCTCTTCGGGTCGCAGGTCACCGCGACCGATTCCGCCCTTGTCTTCCCCGATTGGCCATTGATGGGCGGTTCGCTGGTCCCGCCGCTGACAGAGGCGAGCTCCGCGCACGTCCTCCATCGCTGGGTCGCCGGGCTGGTCGGGATCATCGTGGCGGTGATCGCCGTGGTGGCCGTTCGGACACGGCGAGCGAACCCGACGATCGTCCGACTCGCCGTCGGCGCCGCCGTGCTGTTCGCCGTCCAGGTCGTGGTCGGTGGACTGCAGGTCCTGACCGACCTGGCCGCCTGGGCGCAGACGCTGCACCTGGCCCTCGGGGCGATCATCTGGGCGATGCTCGCCAGCCTGGCGATCGTGAGCTACTACGAGGCACGAGCGCGCGGCGTGGGCGCGGCGCCGACAGCCGGTACCGAAGTTCCGGCATCGCCGCCGACACGCGGCGACACCATCCGCGCCTACATCGCCCTCACGAAGCCGCGCATCATCGAGCTGCTGCTCGTGACCACGGTCCCGGCCATGGTCCTGGCCACCCGCTGGGTGCCTGGGATCGACTGGGCCGAATGGGGATGGCTCGTCCTGTGGACCATGATCGGCGGGACGCTCGCGGCGGGCAGCGCCAATGCGATCAACTGCTATCTGGACCGCGACATCGATGAGTTGATGGCGCGGACCCGCCGACGGCCGCTACCCGCTCATCAGGTGGAGCCGGAACGTGCCGTCGTGTTCGGCATCGTCCTGGGCGTGATCTCGTTCGTCGTGATGGCCTGGTTCGTGAACCTGCTTGCGGCCTTCCTGACGCTTCTGGCGATCGCCTTCTACGTCGTCGTCTACACGATGATGCTCAAGCGGACGACGCCGCAGAACATCGTCATCGGTGGCGCGGCCGGGGCGCTCCCGCCGGTCATCGGATGGGCGGCGGTGACCGGCGACGTGGGCATTCCCGCGCTCATCTTGTTCGCGATCGTCTTCTACTGGACGCCGCCGCACTTCTGGGCGCTGTCACTGCGCATCCGCAAGGACTACGCCGCCGCCGGCGTGCCGATGCTCCCGGTGGTCCGGGGGATCCCCGAGACGACGCGCCAGATCGGCCTCTATACGCTCCTGATGGTCGCGATCTCCCTGATCCTGTGGCCCGTCGCCGAGATGGGGCTGATCTACCTGGGTGCCGCCGTCGGCCTTGGCGCGGTCTTCATCTGGCAGGCGTACGCGCTGTGGCGTCGCGGTGCGTCGGAGGAGGCGTCCACGCAGGGGGCCATCGCCCTGTACCGCTACTCCATCAGCTACCTGTCCCTGCTGTTCCTTGCGGTCGCCGTCGACGCCCTGATCGTCGTCTGACCGTCCGGCCGTGACCGCGCGACGGCGGGTCGAGCCTGTCACGATGCGCCCATGCATATCCAATTCCTCGGTGGCGCCACGACCGTCACCGGCTCCCAGTTTCTGCTGACGACGGCCCGCGCGGCCGTCCTCATCGATTGCGGCATGTTCCAGGGCAGCCCCAACGAATCGATCCGCAACCGGATCCCGTTCGCGTTCGACACTGGCGCCCTCGACGCGGTCCTGGTCACCCATGCCCACCTCGACCACTGCGGCCTGCTACCCGTCCTGGTCCGCGAGGGATACACGGGACCCATCCACGCGACGGCCGGGACGGTCGAGCTCGCGTCGCTCATCCTGCTGGACTCGGGCAAGCTCCACGAGCAGTTCGCCAAGCGCGAGGCGCGCTGGGAGGCGCGGAACCCGGACAAGGCGGCCGCCGATGACCGACAGGAGGCCGATGCCTACCAGGCGGCGCTCGACCTGGCGGGTACCAACGACGACAGCGACGATGTGGAGCACGCCGCGACGACCGTGGAGCCCGCCGGGTTGGCGCCATCGAAGGTGGTGAGCTGGCCGCGCGATCCGGAGGCGGAGCTCCGCGCGCAGCCGGCTTCGATCGACATCGACCTCGACGCCCCGCTCTACACGGTCAAGGACGCTGAACGAGCGCTGGGGCAATTCGCCGAGATCGAGTACGAGGAGGAGCGCGAGGTCGCTCCTGGCGTCTGGGCGACGTTCCTGGACGCCGGTCACATCCTGGGCTCGGCGATCATCCGGCTGCGCGTCCAGGAGGCGGACGGTGCCGAGGAGCGGGTGATCGTGTGCTCCGGCGATCTGGGTCGCCCCGGGACGCCGATCCTGCGCGATCCGACGGTTCTGACCGCCGCGGACTACATCCTGGTCGAGTCCACATACGGTGGCCGCGAACACGAGCCGCAGCACGAGGCCATCCGGATCCTCGCCGAGACGATCCGCATGGTCGATGCGGCGAAGGGGGTGCTGCTCGTCCCGTCGTTCGCCGTCGGGCGGACGCAGGAGGTGGTCTGGGAGCTGGACCGCCTCATCGAGCGCGGTGAGATCCCCCTTTTGCCGCTCTATCTCGACTCGCCGATGGCGTCCAAGGCGTCCGACATCTACCGGCGCTATCCGCAGTACTACGATGAGGAGACCCGCGAGCTGCTCCAGGGCGGGGACACGCCCCTCGACTACCCAAAGCAGATCGTGACGAATGACGTCAAGGACTCGCAGGCGATCGAGCGGGCGCCACGCCCATACATGATCGTCGCCTCCAACGGGATGCTGACGGGTGGGCGGGTCGTGGGCCACCTGCGCCATCTCATCGACGATCCGTCGGCCGTGATCCTGTTCGTGGGGTACCAGGGGGAGGGGACCCTCGGCGCGCACCTCCAGGCCGGCGCCCGGCAGGTCCGCCTTGACGGTCAGACCCGCGAGGTCCGCTGCCAGGTGCGCTCGATCAGCGGGTTCTCCGCCCATGCCGACGAGTCCGAGTTGCTCGACTGGCTGGGTCGGTTCGCGGACGGCAAGCGACCCGGGGATGCCGGGTACCCGCGGCGCGTCTTCCTCGTCCACGGGGACCCCGACGCCCAGGTCCTGCTGGAGCCGCGGGTCCGCGAGCTTGGGTTCGCGACGCACGTCCCGCACTGGCACGAACGCGTGGAACTCGACTAGGGTCCACCGGCGGTCAGTCCCGGTGCCCCGAGGCACCAAGGCCGTGACGGCGGTCTTGCCACGTCGCGGCTCGTCCCGATACCGTAGGCGACGGCCTAATCTTGGGGGTATCGGCCCGATGCCCGGAGGTGGATCCGTCCGCCGCCGGGCATCGTCCTGCGTGCCAGATCTTACGTCGCGTCTGATGCGACACGAGCGGCAATAGAACGTGGATGGGCCACGATCGGGCGACCCGCTCAACCGCCTCGGAGGCACCATCCCCATGTCCACGCCGCTGGCGACCCCCGCGACGACCGAGTCCTCGACCCTCTACTTCGGGCCGTGGTACCGGCGATCGCCGTTCTTCGAGAAGACCCTCGAGGCCGGTTGCAGCGCGTACGACATCTACAACCACATGTACCTGCCGGGCTACTACACGGACCCGATCGAGGAGTACTGGGCGCTGCTCAACGACGTGACGTTGTGGGATGTCTCGGTGGAGCGGATCGTGGAGATCACCGGTCCCGACGCGTCGGCGTTCGTCAACACCCTGACCTGTCGCGACCTCACGAAATGCGCCGTCGGCCAGGGCAAGTACGTGCTGATCACCGCCGAGGACGGCGGGATCGTCAACGACCCGGTCCTGCTCCGCATCGCGACGGACCGGTGGTGGCTGGCGCTCGCGGATTCGGACGCCGGACTGTGGGCACGTGGGGTGGCGATCCACAGCGGGATGGACGTCAAGGTCCGGGAGCCCGAGGTGTACCCCGTCCAGGTCCAGGGGCCCAAGTCCAGGGACACCATGGTCAGCCTGTTCGGCGAGCGGATCCTCGACATCAAGTACTACTGGACGCTGGAGACGGACCTCGACGGGATCCCGGTCGTCATCTCGCGGACCGGGTGGACCGGTGAGGTCGGCTACGAGATCTACCTGCGCGACCCGTCACGCGGCCCCGAGCTGTGGGATCGGATCATGGCCGCGGGCGCGCCGCACGCAATCCGGCCCATCGCGCCATGCGAGGCGCGCCGCATCGAGGCCGGGCATCTTCAACTACGGCTCGGACATCACGATCAAGGACACGCCCTTCCACGTGATGGGGCTGGAGCGACTGGTCGAGCCACAGGACGCGGACTACATCGGCAAGGAGGCGCTCGAGGAGATCCGCCGCACGGGCGTGAATCGCAAGCTGGTCGGCATCGAGGTGGACGGCGACCCGCTGCCGTTCGAGCTCTCGCGCAAGCTCACCGCCTACCACGACAACGCCGCGGTCGGCACCGTCACCGACCTCATCTGGTCGCCCCGGCTCGAACGCAACATCGGGTTCGTGTGGGTGCCCATCGGTCTCGCCGATGCCGGCAACGCCGCTCGCCATCGAAGCGCCCGACGGGGGCCGCTGGGCCGCCCGCACGGCGGCGATCCCGTTCCTCGATGCCCGCAAGCAGGTGCCGCTCGGATGACCGCGCCCGATCGATCGATCCTGACCGCCGACGAACTCGCCTCGGTCCGACGCGAGTACCGCGGCGCGACCCTGCTGCCGAAGCGCACCTACCACGACCCCGAGATCTTCGGGTGGGAGCGCGCCAACATCCTGCGCCGCGACTGGATCATGGTCGCCCGCGAGGAGGACGTCCCCGAGCCCGGGACGTACATCCTCGTGGAGCTCGATGACGACCCGCTGATCATCGTCCGCGGCCGTGACGCGGTCCTGCGCGCGTTCCACAACGTCTGTCGCCACCGCGGTACGGCCGTGGCCGAAGAGCCGTGCGGCAAGGTGGTGCGGCTCCAGTGCCCGTACCACGCCTGGATCTACGACCTCGACGGGCGCCTGATCCGCGCCAAGCACACCGAAGACCTCGACGACTTCAGCTTCGAGTCGTACGGCCTGGCTTCGGTGCGCCTCGAGACCTGGCAGGGCTTCATCTTCCTCAACCTGGACGCGGACGCGGCGCCGCTGGGCGCCCAGCTCGGCGACTTCGTGGATCACTGGAGCCGGTTCGATTTCACGTCACTGCGGTCGGCCAAGCGGATCGAGTACGACGTGCGGGCCAACTGGAAGTTCATCGCCGAGAACTACAGCGAGTGCTACCACTGCCCGGGCGTCCACCCGCAGCTCAACAAGCTCACGCCGTACGACCTCGGGGGCGACTTCGATCCCGACGGCGCGTGGCAGGGAGGCTGGATGGAGCTGGTGGATTCGGCCGAGACGATGTCGCTGGGCGACGGCGCCGGCCACGGGTCCACCAACGGTCGTTCGTCGATGCAGGGGATCACCGCCCAGGACGAGCGCTGCGTCTACTACTACGTCGTCTGGCCCACCACGTTCCTGTCGATCCATCCGGACTACCTGCTCGTCCATCGGCTGGTGCCGGTGGCCCCCGATCGAACGACCGTGGTCTGCGACTTCCTGTTCGAAGCCAAGGCGATGGCCGCTACCGGACTTCGACGCTTCCGACGCGGTCGCGTTCTGGGATCTTGACCAACGGCCAGGACTGGCACGTCTGCGAGCTGCAGCAGCGGGGGACCCGCTCGTCGTCGTGGGTCGCCGGCCGGTACTCCAACGCCGAGGCGTCCGTCCATGCGTTCGACCAGATGGTCGCGGACCGGTATGTGGGTGCATCATCGTGGTCGAAACGGATCGTCCGCGAGCACTACGACCAGCCCGTTCCCAAGACGAACCGCGGGATCACGACCGGTGACAAGGGCACGAACGGGGCCAACGGGGCGGCAGGGACCAACGGCAAGGGTCGACGTGCCGCGGCCGGTGCGCGGGTGACGCCCGCACCCTGACCTTTCGGGAGGCCGACACCCATGCGGGAAGCCATCCTCGTCGCCAGCGGCGACCTTCGCGAGACGGCGAATCGGCTCGGCTGGCCCGCCCAGGAGCGCCTCGAGGCGCACGTGCACGCGGCCTTCGCCCGTCACGGGGTCGCCATCCGGCGCGGACACCCGGTGGACGGGTCACGCGGCCATGGCTTCATCTCCAGCCAGCGGATGGGGATGGACGTCTTCGCCGGGCTCGATCGCGATGCGCCCCTCGTCGTCGCCGAGGCCGTCTGGCAGTACAGCCACCACGTGCTGCCCGGCCTGCGTCGCCATCGTGGCCCGATCCTGACGGTCGCCAACTGGGACGGGACGTGGCCGGGGCTCGTGGGCATGCTCAACATCAACGCGTCGCTGACGAAGATGGGTCGCGCCTACAGCACGATCTGGGGCGAGGACCTGACGGATCCGTTCGCCGACGCGGCCATCCGCACCTGGATCGAGACGGGCGACATCGAACACGACACGAGCCACGTTCGCGACCTCGACCCCGCAGCGGTGCCGCCGGCGGCAGCGACTCTGGGACGCCGGCTCGCCGGGGAACTCGCTGACCGGATGGCGATCCTCGGGGTCTTCGATGAGGGCTGCATGGGGATGTACAACGCCATCATCGACGACGAGTACCTCAACCCCATGGGCATCCACAAGGAGCGCTTGAGCCAATCGGCCCTGGTGGCGGAGATGCGGCTGGTCACCGGCGCGGAGGCTCGGGCAGCGTACGACTGGCTGATCGGACGCGGGATGACATTCCGGTTCGGGAAGGACGGAACGACCGAGCTCACCGAGGACCAGGTCCTGGACCAGCTGCGCCTGTACATCGCCGCCGTCCGGATGGCGGACCGGTTCGGGTGCGATGCGATCGGGATCCAGTACCAGCAGGGCCTCAAGGACATGGCGCCGGCGTCCGACCTCGCCGAGGGGCTCCTCAACGATGCCGATCGCCCGCCGGTCCGCCACCTCGATGACGGTCAGGAGCTCTTCGCCGGGCGTCCGGTCGTGCATTTCAACGAGGTGGACGAGGGTTCGGCGGTGGACGCCCTCGTCACCAACCGCGTGTGGACCGCCCTGGGCCTCGATCCGGCGACGACGCTCCACGATGTCCGCTGGGGCGCGCCGCACGGCGATGACTATGTCTGGGTCTTCGAGATCTCCGGGGCGGTGCCGCCCGCGCATCTGATCGGCGGGTACGCGGGGCGGTCAGCGAGCGACAGCCACCGGTGTACTTCGGGTTGGGCGGGGGCACGATCAAGGGCATCAGTCGTCCCGGCGAGATCGTCTGGAGCCGCGTCTTCATCATGGATGGGGCACTCCACGCGGACCTCGGCCGCGGCACGGTCGTGGAGCTGCCCGCCGCCGAGACGGAGCGTCGGTGGCAGGCCACGACGCCGCAGTGGCCGATCATGCACGCCGTCCTCCACGGGGTGACTCGGGACCAGATGATGGCGCGACACCGGGCCAATCACATCCAGGTCGCGTACGGCGCGGATGCCGTCTCGGCGGATGCGGCGCTCGCCGCGAAGGCCGTGATGTTCGATGCCATGGGTATCGCCGTCCACCTCTGCGGGGACGTCGCCATCTAGCGGCGGCGCGGAGGATCCGCGATCACGCCAGACGACGTCACGGCGCCGTCAGGTGCAGCTCCGCGCGGACCGTCGGGTCGCCCATCGTCTCGGTGATGGTGAAGCCGGCTGCCTTGGCCGTCCGCCGCATGCCGGCATTCGTGGGGAGCATCTCGGCCCAGATCCGCTCCACGCCCTCGTCGCGCCCGATCGCCACGAGCCGGTGGAGCAGCTCGGTCCCCAGGCCGTGACGCTGCCACGGATCGCCGACGATCATCGAGAACTCGGCGCTGGGGCCGCGATGCCCCTTTGAGAGCCGGCCGACGGCCACGATCCGGCGGGAGCCGTCGGCGTCCGCGTGCTCGGCGACAAGGGCGATCTCCCGGTCGTAGTCGTTGAAGCAGACCCGGGTGAGTCGCTCGTGGGCGGTCCGTTCCGAGAGGCCCAGGAGCTCGAAGTAGCGCGAGTAGACCGTCGCCTCCGTCAGGTCGGCATGGAACCGGACCATGGCCGGCTCGTCCTCGGGCCGGATCGGCCGGATCAGGAACTCGGTCCCGTCGGACGCGGTCCACGGAGCGACGTACTTGCGGGGATACGGGCGGATGGCGAGGCGCGGCAGGTCCGCGCGCTCCACATCCGGGTCGTGCAGCACGATCCGCGCATCGAGGGCGATGAGCCGCTCCGGTGACGCCAGGAGCGGGTTGATGTCCACTTCCTTGATCCAGCGCTGCTCGACGACGAGCAGGCTGAAGCGAACGAGCAACTGCTCGAGGGCATCGGTGTCGATGGGCCGGCGGCCACGGATCCCGCCGAACGCCCCGGCGATGGTCGTTCGTTCGATCATCCGGCGCGCCAGCGTCGTGTTGAGGGGCGGCAGTGCCAGGGCCCGGTCGCGGAACAGCTCCACGAGCTGCCCACCCATGCCGAAGAGCAGGACCGGTCCGACCTGCGGGTCGATCGACGAGCCGACGATCAGCTCGTACCCGGTGTAGTTGATCATCGGCTGGACGGTCACGCCTTCGAAGTGCTCCGCGCCGCGGGTCTCGGTGACGGCGACCTCGATGGACCGCCAGGCCTCGCGGACCGCGTCGTCGTCGACGAGATTGAGGGCGACGCCCCCCACGTCGGTCTTGTGCGTGATCGTGTGGCTGAACAGCTTGACGACCACGGGATAGCCGATGGCCGACGCCGCGGCCACGGCCGCATCCGGTGTGGTGGCGACGCGCGTCTCGGTGATCGGGATGCCGTACCCGGCGAGGACCGCCTTCGACTCGACCTCGGTCAGCAGGGTCCGGCCCTCCGCGCGCGCCGCGTCGATGAGGGCGGTCACGCGGGCACGATCGATCGCGCCCTCTCCGTCGTCGGGGAGGCTGGGCGTCTCGTACAGCGCGTGGAGGTCCTCGGCGGAACGCCACAGGTAGTTGAACATCTCGACGGCCGTGTCCGGGTAGCGAAACGTCGGGATGCCCGCCCGGCTCAGGACCAGCGAACCCTCCTCCACGTCCTGGCCGCCCATCCACGAAGCGAGCACGGGCTTGCCGGCGATGTGGGCGAACGGGACCAGGGCATGCGCGGTCTGCGTCGGATCGGTCATGGCCTGCGGCGTGAGGATCACCAGCATCCCGTCCGCAGCGGGGTCGGCGGCGGCGATCTCGAGCGCCTTCGCGTACCGCTCGGGTGGGGCGTCGCCGATGATGTCGACCGGGTTGTTGTGGCTCCAGGTGGGCGGCAGCACCTCGTCGTAGGCAGCCATGACGCCCTCGGAGAGCTCCGTCAGGCGTCCGCCACCCCCGACGAGCGCGTCCGTGGCGAGCACGGCCGGTCCGCCGGCGTTCGTGACGATGGTCAGCGCCGGCCCGCGCGGACGTGGCTGCTTGTCGAGCACCTCGGCCATCCCGAAGAGGTCCGAGATGCGGTCTACCCGCAGCACGCCGACGCGGCGGAACGCGGCGTCGAGGACTTCGTCGGACCCGGTCAGCGAGCCCGTGTGCGAGGCCGCGGCCTTCGCCGCCTGCGCGGTCCGACCGGGCTTGATGACGATGATCGGCTTGGTGAGCGCCACCTCGCGAGCCGCCGAAAGGAAGGCCCGGGCGTCACCGATGGTCTCCATGTAGATGAGGATGCTCTTGGTGCTCGGGTCGTCGCCGAGGAACGTGATGACGTCGCCCCAGCCCACGTCGAGCATCGACCCGAGCGAGACGATGGAGCTGAACCCGACGCCCTCGTGCGCGCTCCAATCGAGGACCGCGGTCAGGAGGGCCCCGCTCTGGCTGATGAACCCGACCGAGCCCACGGGTGCCATGCCGGCCGCGAAGGTCGCATTCAGGCCGGCGACGGGGTTCATCACGCCCAGGCAGTTGGGCCCGACGACACGGATGCCGGCGGCACGGGCCTCCTCCAGGACCTGCCGCTCCAGTTCCGCTCCGGCCGGGCCCACCTCGCGGAAGCCGGCCGAGATGATGATCACGCCGCGGACACCCTTGGCGGCGCATTCCGCGACGAGGCCGGGGGCGCTGGCCGCGGGAGTGACGATGACCGCGAGGTCAACCGCGTCCGGGATCGCGGCGAGACTCGGGTAGGCCTTGATCCCCAGCACGCTCGCGCGGTTCGGGTTGACGGGGAAGACCGGCCCACCGAACGGACTGCTGATGAGGTTCCACAGGACGTCGCGACCCACGCTCCCCGACTTCTCCGTGGCACCGATCACCGCGACCGATCGCGGACGGAAGATCGATTCCAGCGGCTGACGTCGCACGCGTAGGACGTCGGTCGCATTGTCCGAAACGTGGGCGGTCGCAGGCCCCGGTGCGGTCGCGTGGTCGGTGGTGGCAGTCATGGCGGTCCCTCGAATGTCGTCGAGTCGAGGGTACGCCTGGCGCGGTGGATGCGCCTGGCCGGACCGACCCCCTCGGCGTATCAGGCCGTGGTACGTTCCTCGTCCGATCGCAGGGCACCGATCCGCCACGCCGACAGGACCGCGATCGCCGAGATGGCCACGATGATCGTCGAGATCGCATTGATCTCGGGCGTGACGCCGAACTTGACCTTGCCGTAGATGTACAACGGCAGCGTGGATGACCCGACACCTGCGTTGAACGTGGAGACCACGTAGTCGTCGAACGACAGGACGAACGCCAGCAGCGCGCCACTCACGATCGCGGGCATGATGATGGGCAGGGTCACGTACCGGAACGCCCCGATGGCCGTGGCGCCAAGATCGCGGGCGGCCTCCTCCAAGCGTGGATCCATACTCGCTGCCCTCGCTCGGACCACGATCGCGACATAGCTCACGCAGAAGGTCACGTGAGCCAGTGCCAACTGGTTGAACGAGCCCCGGGCATCGAACAACTGGTAGAAGAAGATCAGCAGGCTCAGGCCCATCACGATCTCGGGCGTGATCATCGGGACGAGCAGGAGCGTCTCGGTGGCTGTCCGGCCTCGGAAGCGGCGCCGCGCGAGGGCCAGGCCGAGCAGGGTCCCCAGCACCGTCGAGATGACGACGGCGACCGCCGCGACGCGGAGCGTCACGAACAGGGCATCGAGCAGGTCGTCGTTCGCGAGGACCGTCGGATACCAGTCGAGGGTGAAGCCTCGCCAGACGAAGTTGCGTCGCGAGTCGTTGAACGAGAAGACGATCAGGACGACGATCGGCGCGAACAGGAAGACGAAGCCGGCGATGGTATAGGCGGTGAGCCATCGATTGCGCCCGGTCACGTGCCCACGACCTCGCTGCGCAGCGGGCGGATCGCGATGAGCGTCCCGACGAGGGTGATGAGCATCAGCACGAAGCTCAGCGCCGCGCCGTACGGCCAGTCACGCCCCTCGAGGAAGACCTCCTGGACGACCTTGGCGATCGTGGTCGTCTCCGCGCCGCCGAGCAGGTCCGGCGTCACGAAGTCGCCGATGGCGGGGATGAACGTCAGGATCGTGGCGGCCACGATCCCTGGCATCGTGAGGGGCAGGGTCACCCGCAGGAAGGCCGCCCGTCCGTTCGCGTACAGGTCGCGCGCGGCGGCGACGAGCGCCGGGTCCAGACGATCGATGGACACGTACAGCGGCAGGATCGCAAACGGGAGGAACCCGTAGGTCATGCCGAGGATCACCGAGAAGTCGGTGTTGAGCAGGATGATCGGCTCGCTCGTGAGGCCGACGGCCTGGAGGACGGAGTTCGCGACGCCGTTGTCGCGCAGGATGATCATCCAGGCGTAGGTTCGGATGAGGTAGCTGGTCCAGAACGGCAGCATCACAAGGATCAGCAGGAGCGCCTTGTGGCGGCCGCCGTACCGGCTGATCCAGTACGCGATCGGGTAGCCGATGGCGAGGGACAGGATCGTCGTGGCCGCCGCGTACCGGATCGAGTTGAGGAACGTGGGGAGGAACGCGGGATCGAGCGCCCGGACGTAGTTGTCGAGGCTGATGCGGTCGAAGACGATCTGGTCGAGCTCGTCGGTGGACCCGAGGCTCACGAGGAAGATCATCGCCAGAGGGACGACGAAGAACAGGACGAGCCAGACGACCCCGGGCAGCACCAGGGCGGCCGAGGTCAGGCGTTCGCCCATCGGGACCTGCCCGACCGTGGAACCGGGCGCGACGACCGCGGACGCGTCCGGTGGTGGCGCGGTGGCTGGGACCTCAGCCGCCACGCAGGATCTGCCAGCGCGACAGGTACTCGTCGCGGACGTCCTGGCCGAGATCGAGGAGCTCCTCGAGCTTGTCGATGATCGCCTGGTCCGGGTTCGTGTTGGGGTCCTCCAGGATGGCCGGGTCGATGAACTCCTTCGCCGCGGCGTTGGGACCCATGTAGTAGACGTAGTTCGTGTTCGCGGCACTCACCTGCGCGTCAAGCATGTGGTTGATGAACAGGTGGGCCGCGATCGGATGCTTGGCTCCGGAGAAGATCGCCATCGTGTCCGACCCGCGGATGGCGCCCTCCTCGGGCAGGTAGAAGACGACGTTCTCGTTCTCCTGCTGGATCGCGAACGTGTCCGCGCCCCAGACCTGGCCGATCCAGACATCGCCCGAACTCATCGTCCCGATCGTATCGGTGCTATAGACCCGGACCAGCGGCTTCTGCTGCTGGAGCAGCGCGAGCGCCTCGTCCATCTCGGCCGTGTTGGTGGTGTTCGCCGAGTATCCGAGCTGGATCAGCGCCATCCCGAAGGCTTCCTGCCAGTCATCGAGCATCGAGAGGTGCCCGTCGAACCGCGGATCCCAGAGCGCCTTGCTGCTCGTGAGGGTGTCGGTGATCTTCGCGGTGTCGTAGGCGACGCCGGTGGTCCACCACATATACGGGACGCTGTTCGCATTCCCCGGGTCGTAGCCCGGGTCCGCCCACTCGGCGCCCAGGTTGACGATGTTGGGGATCAGCGACTTGTCCAGCGGGAGCAGCGCTCCCTTGGCGAGAAATGCCGGGATGTCCACCGAGATCGGGAAGGACAGGTCGTACCCGCCTCCGTCGTTGCCCAGCTTCGCGTAGGCCTCGTCGGTGTTGGAGAAGAAGTCGTAGGTGACCTTGACGCCGTACTTCTCCTCGAACGAGGGGATGGTTTCCTCGCCGATGTAGTCGGTCCAGTTGTAGACGAACAACTCCGCCTCGGGCTCCGGGACGGGCGTGGGGGCCGCGGACGGCTCCGTGCCGCTGGACGCTGGCGGCGCCGTCGCGCCGACCGAGGCGGCGGCAGACGGGGCGCTCGACGCGCCGCCGCCCGTGCAGGCCGCGATGACCGGAGCAAGGGCGGCGGCCGCCCCGAACTTCGAGATGCGTTCCAGCAGGTCGCGGCGGGAGATCCGCTGCTCCACCATGTACCGCACCAGCGCGCGTTCCAGGTCGATCGACGACCCGTCGTGGCGTTCCGTCATGTCATCTCCTCCTCGACGACCGTGCCACTACGCCCAAGGACCAACGCCTCGGTCGCGGGCCATGTCACGGCGACTTCGCTGCCGGCCGGGATACGGATCCCGGATTTGGGTGCAAGGACCGAGAGGGCGAGACCGCCCCCTGTCCGAATCTGGTACGTGACGTTCGTTCCGAGATAGGCGGCCTGCTCGACCGTGCCCCGGATGGCGCCGATGGCGTCGGCGGGGACGAGCATGATCGATTCCGGCCGGATGCTGAGCTCCACCGTGGTGCCCGCAGCGATTCCGTCATGGCCCACAGGGGCTCGCTCACCACTCGTCAACCTGACCGTGCCGTCGGGCTCCACGACGCCGCTGAGCAGGTTCGTGGTTCCGATGAAGTCTGCGACGAAGCGTGTTGCCGGCCGCTCATACAGTTCCTCCGGCGTGCCCAGCTGCTCCACCCGTCCCGCGTGCATGACCGCGATCCGGTCGCTCATCGTGAGCGCCTCCTCCTGGTCATGGGTGACGTACACGAAGGTGATTCCCACCTCGACCTGGATGCGCTTGAGCTCGAGCTGCAGGCTGCGCCGCAACTTCAGGTCGAGGGCGCCCAGCGGCTCGTCGAGCAGCAGGACGTTGGGGCGGTTCACGAGCGCCCGCGCGAGGGCGATCCGCTGCTGCTGGCCGCCGGACAGCTGGTTCGGCTTACGCCGTTCGTAGCCCTGCAGGTGGACGAGCTCCAGGGCCTCACCCACGCGTCGAGCGATCTCCTGCTTCTCGACCTTGCGTCGTCGCAGGCCGAACGCGATGTTGTCGCCGACGTCGAGGTGCGGGAACAGCGCGTAGTGCTGGAAGACCATGTTCACGGGGCGCTTGTCCGGCGGATCCATGGTCACGTCGCGGTCGCGCAACAGGATGCGTCCGCCCGTCGGGAGCTCGAACCCGCCGATCATCCGGAGCGTCGTCGTCTTGCCGCAGCCCGACGGACCCAGGAGCGAGAAGAACTCCCCCGTGCCGACCTCGAGCGATACGCCATCGACCGCCCGGACACCGCCGAAGCGCTTCTCCAGGTCGATCAGGCGGATCTCGGGCGGTGCCGCGTCACGGGAGTCCGTCATTGGGAGCCGGAGCCTACGTTCGCCCAGCGGGACGCAGGGCATCGCGTCCCGTTCTCCGCAACGGTGTCGCGAGGCGCCACGCTCTGCCAGACTTGGGCCGTCCCACGCTGGAGGTCACGATGAGCAAGCTCATGGTCGCGTTCGTCCACCACGATGACGCCGATCCCGTCGCCGATGCCCTCAGGGCCGCCGGCCACCGATTCACCCACCTGCTCTCGGTGGGCGGGTTCCTGGGCACCGACAACGCGACGTTCGTGTTCGGGGTGGAGGATACGGCCGAGGCCGAGATCGTCGAGATCTTCGAGGACGTCTGCCACTCCCGCGACGTCGAGGTCCCGCTCGTGCTGACGGAGCGCCTGGCCGACTGGCAGGCCCGGACGGTCGCGCATGGCGGCGCCACCATCCTGGTCGCGGACCTGGACCGGATCATCCGGATCTGACCGATCAGCGGGTCCGCTTCGCGATCCGCGCGAGCGCCCCCGCCCAATCCGGGTCGTACGGCGTCCCGCGGACGTCCAGGTCGATCGTGGACGGGGCGTGGTCCGACGGCACCGGCGGGCCCTTCCGGGCGTCGCGGTCGATCTCCGCGTCAATGAGCCGGGCCGCGACGTCCGCGCCGACGAGCATGAGGTCGATCCGCATCCCGAAGTTCTTGTGGAACATCCCGGCTCGGTAGTCCCACCAGGTGTAGCGGCCCGTCTCCTCGTGGCGCGCGCGGTAGGCATCGATGAGCCCGCGGTCCTGGAGTGCACGGATGGCGGCACGCTCCGGCTCCGAGACATGGGTACCGCCATGGGCCGCGCGCGGGTCCCACACGTCGATGTCAGTGGGTGCGACGTTGTAGTCGCCCGCGACCACGAGGGAACCGCCTCGGCCGGCGGCGATCTCGTCGTCCAGCCATGTACCCAGCCGCTCGAACCAGGCGAGCTTGCCCGCGTAGAACGGTGACCCGACGACGCGGCCATTGGGTGCATAGATGCTCACGACGCGCAGGCCGTCCACGGTCGCGGCGACCATCCGCGCCTCGTCGAACGGGTCGAAGTCGTCTTCGCTGCCGTCCGTCCCGCCCGGGCCGGAATCGCGGACCGACCCATCGCCGAAGTTGGTCACGACGCCATCGACAGCGAGTCCGTTACGGGCGGCGATGGCCACGCCGTTCCAGCGGCCCTCGCCGTGATGGACGAGCTGGTACCCGGCCATCGCGAAGGCCATGACCGGCGCGTCGTTGTCGCCGAGCTTGGTCTCCTGCACGAGCAGGATGTCGGGCCGCGCGCGCTCCAGCCACTTCTCGACCGCCTCCTGGCGGGCCTTGAGCGAGTTGACGTTCCAGGTGGCGATCCGCATGCCCTTGAGGGTACCCGGTCACGCTCCTCCCGACCGACTACGATGCCCGGGTGACCGCCACCGGCGCCACCGATCCCACCGCGCTCATCGAGCTGATCCGCGCCTCCGTCATCGGGGACGACGAGGCAGTCGCGGGCCCGTTCGGCATCCGGCGCGTGACGTACGCCGACTACACCGCTTCCGGTCGCGCCCTGACGTTCATCGAGGACTACCTGCGCGACGCGGTACTGCCGCTGTACGCGAACACCCATACGGAGTCGTCGGGGACCGGCCTGCAGACGAGCCGCTTCCGCGAGGAGGCGCGCCGCATCATCCGGGATGCGGTCGCCGGCACGGATGACCATGCGGTGATCTTCTGCGGCTCGGGGATGACCGCGGCGATCAACAAGCTCGTCGACATCCTCAACCTGCGCATCCCCAACGACCTCGACGACCGGTACGGACTCCGGGGACACATCCCGCCCGACGAGCGGCCGGTCGTCTTCATCGGGCCGTACGAGCACCACAGCAACGAGCTGCCGTGGCGGGAATTGATCGCGGACGTGATCACCATCGGCGAGGACGCCGACGGACGGATCGACCTCGCTCGCCTGGAGCGAGCGCTGGAGGAGACCGCCGGTCGCGAGCTCCGCATCGGGTCGTTCTCCGCGGCCTCGAACGTGACCGGGATCCTGTCCGACACCCGTGCGATCTCGATCCTGCTCCATCAGCACGGCGCGCTCTCGTTCTGGGACTTCGCGGCGGCCGGACCGTACGTGGAGATCGAGATGACGCCGCATCGGCCGGGTCCGTCCGCGGAACTCGACTACAAGGATGCGATCGTGCTCTCGCCGCACAAGTTCATCGGCGGGCCAGGGACGCCGGGCGTGCTCGTCGGTCGTCGCGAGCTGTTCCGCAACCGGGTCCCGGCCGCGCCCGGCGGCGGGACGGTGCTCTACGTGAACCCCCTCGAGCACGTCTACCTCGCCGACCCGGAGCACCGCGAGGAGGGCGGCACCCCGGCGATCGTGGAATTGATCCGGGCGGGCCTCGCGTTCTGGCTCAAGGAACAGGTCGGCAGCGAGGCGATCCGGGAGCGCGAGGAGGCGCTCATCCAGCGCGCGATCGCGGCCTGGGAGCAGGAACCCGCGGTCGGGATCCTGGGGAGCCCGACCCTTCCGCGACTCTCGATCGTGTCCTTCACGGTCCGCCATGACGGCCGCTATCTGCACCACAATCTCGTGGTCGCGATCCTCAACGACCTGCTCGGTATCCAGTCACGGGGTGGATGCTCATGCGCCGGACCCTATGGGCACCGACTCCTGGGGATCGACATCGAGACGTCGCATGCGTTCGAACGGGAGATCTCGCGCGGCTGTGAAGGGATCAAGCCCGGCTGGGTCCGGGTGAACTTCAACTACTTCATCAGCGAGGCCGTGTTCGATTTCCTGGTCCGTGCCGTGGCCCTCGTCGCACGTGAGGGATGGCGACTGACGCCGTGGTACCGGTTCGAGCCGGCCTCCGGGCTGTGGCGTCACTCGGCAGGGGCCCCGGAACCGCCGCTGTCCCTCCACGACATCACCGTGGGTCCCGGCGGCCTCACGTACCCGGCGCACCGCCATCGTGAACCGGAGTCACGCCTCGCTGGATACCTGGCGGAGGCGGAGCGCATCCTGGCCGACCCGGTGGCCGCCCTCGGCCCGCCGCCGACCGTCGAGCCGACCGTCGTCGATGACGACTTCGAGGACCTGCGCTGGTTCTGGTTGCCCGAGGAGATCGCCGTTCAGTAGCGGCGGCCGCGCTGGCGCTCCAGGTCGAACGTGGCGGTGTCCGCCACTGCCATGACAGCCATGGTGCCCGCCTGGACCGGGTCGCTGACCACGAGGTCCACGTGATCGGTGATGGAACCGACCATGTTGAGCGCGATGATCGGGATGCCGACTGCACGGAGCTCGTCGGCGGCGACGCTGATATCGCCACCCATGATCGAGCCCGCGAGGACCAGCAGGCGGGCGCGCGGCAGGTCCGCGACGGCCCGGACGGCGGCGGCGATCGCGGGTTCGCCCACGAGTGGGATGGTGTCCACGGAGATCCGCTCGCCGCGCAGGTTGTGTCGGTCCGCCTCGCTCACCGCGCCGAGGGCGACCTGCGCCACCTGCGCTCCGCCACCCACCACGATGATCCGCTTGCCGAAGATGCTGCCGAGCGCCTGCGTTCGGTGGATCGCGCGGACGTCGTCGATCGACTCGAGCGCGGCGACGAGCGCATCCTCGCTGACGCCCTCTACCTCGAGCTCGATCTCGACCAGTGGCGGGGTCGCCTCGATGGGGCGCACCGTGGCGAGCGTCCGGATCCGGCCACCGATCGCCGCGGTCGATGACGTGATGGCGGAGATCGCTTCCGCCGAATCCACCACGTCGAACCGGATCGCGGCGGTATCGGTCGTGCGTCGTCGGGGCATCGGCGTGGCTGTCGGCAGGGGTGCCTGGACGTCAGCCCAGGGAGCCGCGGCCGGCCGCGCCGGGTCGCAGGTCACCCACCGTCATCGCCTCGGGTTCCATCCCGCCGGTGGGATCGTGCTCCTCGAAGGCGAGCACGAGCGCGCCGAACGCCTCGCGCGTGGCGGCCGGGTCCGAGGTCGTGAGCATCAGGGCGCCATCGGTATCCTCGGCCACGCCGACGATCCCGGTGATGTTCACGCCGCGCTCGGCCAGGGCCGTGGCGACGCGGGCGAGCGACCCGGGCGCATCGTCGAGCTGGACCGTGAACCAGACCGTCACGCGTGTACCTCCGAACGTGTGACGTCGATGGTACCCGGTCGCCGCGCTACGCTACGGTCGTGGTCGATCGTCTGCCCGACAACGTGTATCTCGCCATCGGCGAGGTGCTGACCCATCCGCGCTTCCATCCGATCCATCGGCGGTTGTATCGCTGGACCGGCGGGCGGGGTCCGGTGAGTCGCGCCCTCGGGATGGACATGATCCTGGTCACGGCGCGCGGCCGGCGGAGCGGCACGGAGCGAACGGTCCCGCTGGCTGCTGTCCCGGATCGGGGGGCGTGGGTCGTCGTCGGGTCGAACGCGGGCAAGACCCAGGCCCCGGCCTGGATCCACAACCTGCGCGAGGACCCCGACGTCCTTGTCGAACACCGGGGAGGGACCGGCGCCTTCCGGGCGCGTGAGGCGGCGGGGGATGACCTCGAGCGACTGTGGGCGCTCGTCATCGGGGCCTATCCGGGCTTCGGTGTCTACCGCGACCGGACCACTCGACAGGTCCCGGTGTTCGTCCTCGAACCCATGGCCAGGGACTGATCCGTGCCTGCTCCGCTCGGCAAGGTTCCCACGAAGAAGATGCCCGACATCCAGGTCTTCGGCACCGACGACTCATCGGCCACGCGGGCCGCCCAGCGGTTCTTCCGGGAGCGGCGGATCGTGGTGCACTACGTGGACCTGCGCAAGCGCCCGATCGCCCCGGCCGAATTGCGCCGGTTCGTGGCTCGGCTGGGTGCGAGGGCGGTGCTGGACGACACCTCGAAGGCGTACCGCGACGCCGGATTGGGCTACCTCGCCCTCGACGACGCCGGCATCGTGGACCGACTTCTTCGCGATGCCCGCCTGCTCCGGCTTCCGCTGGTCCGGCACGGGAACGAGGTGACCGTCGGCCAGGCCGAGGCGATCTGGGCAGCGTGGCTCAAGCTTCCGGGCGGCGGCGGGCGCTGACGGCGATCGCCACCCCGACCGCGATCAGGACGGCGCCGATGATCGCCCATCGAACGTCGTCGATCATGAAGCTCGAGCCGCGCAGGAGGCCGATGCCCTGGCCGACCCACACCAGGCCCACCGCGACGAGCGCGAGGGCGACGATCAGGCGTCCGCGCATGGGTCCCACGTGGGTGGCATGCTAACGGGCATGGCTGACGACGACCTCGCGACCGGGACACGACGCGCCGGGCGCATGCGGGTGACGCCGACCGGGGCCGACCGGATGCACCGAGACGGCACCACGACGGAGGACGAGAAGCTGCTCGTCCGTCGGCCATCGCCGGCGTTCCTCGACACCGATCCCTGGCGGGCCCTGCGCATCCTGTCCGAATTCGTGGACGGCTTCGATGCGATGGCGGCAGTCGGACGGGCGGTGACGGTCTTCGGTTCGGCCCGCACGCAGCCCGGCTCTCCCAACTACGAGCTTGCCCGCACGATCGGGCGCAAGCTGGCCGAGGCCGGGTATGCCGTCATCACCGGCGGCGGGCCCGGGACGATGGAGGCCGCCAATCGTGGCTGCCGCGAGGGTGGCGGCCTGTCGGTGGGCTGCAACATCGAGCTGCCGCACGAGCAATCGCTCAACACGTACGTGGACCTCGGCGTCGAGTTCCGCTACTTCTTCGCCCGCAAGGTGATGTTCGTGAAGTACGCAGACGGGTTCGTCATCCTCCCAGGTGGTTTCGGGACGATGGACGAGCTGTTCGAGGCCCTGACCCTGATCCAGACCGGCAAGGTGCGGCACTTCCCGGTGGTGCTGGTTGGATCGGCGTACTGGTCGGGGTTGCTCGACTGGATCCGCAAGACGCTGCTCGCGGACGGCATGGTCGCGGCGGCCGACCTGGACCTGTTCCAGATCACCGACGACCCCGACGAAGTCGTGGCGATCCTGAAGGCGTACTCCGATGGCCCGGAGGCCGACCGGCCGACGCGCGGAGGCGGACCTGCGCTGACGGGGCGTCAGCGCGGGGAGGGCGACCTCGATGTGGCCGTCCACGATGCGCACCGGGTAGTAGCGGAAGCGCCGGATCCGCGTCAGCCGGCGCGCCTCGGCCTTCTTGCCGGGCGGGTCCACCTTCGGATCTCGACCGGCAGGAGACCAGGTCGGGTGGTACACGCCATCGGGATCGAGGCCGCCGGTCGTCGGCATCCGGGCGGCATCGCCACTGGCGAGGTCGAACCGGCCCTCGTGCAGCGGACACGCCACGATGCAGCCGTCGAGCTCCCCGATGGAGAGCGGTGCGGCCATGTGCGGGCAGCGGTCGTCCGTCGCGAAGATGCCTCGGTCGGTATGGGCGAGCAGGATGTCGAGGTCGCCACGCGTCACCCGGCGCATCGCGCCCTCTGGGAGCTCGTCGACGGACAGCACTCGCTCGAACGCCGGATCCTCGGGCGGAACACCGGAGGCCAGGAGCCGAGGAGGGAACGGCGCCGGAGTCAGGGGCATGCAGGGAATCCTAGCGCCCGCCCGTCGCGAACCGTTAGTCGGCGGTCGGCGCCGGCTTCGGCGCCGGTCCGCGCCGCGTTCGACGCCGCCGCCTGGGCAGCGACCTGTGCGGCGGCCTGCGGCACCTCGTTCGAGGATCGCAACGGGATCTCCTTGATGGCGATCGCCGCGACGAATGCCGCGATGGAGCCCGCGACGCCCAGCCAGAAGGTCTGTGCCGTCGCAAGGCTGAAGGCGCCATGGATGCCGGTGACCATCGCGTCGATGAACGGCGTGATCGCCTCCTGGAACTGCAGCGGGATCGCCGCCAGGATCGCCTGGCCGAGATCGCCGACGCCGGTCAGCCGGCTCAGGTCGAAGGAGCCGCCGCCGGTTGCCTGCGTGAACCCATCCACGACGGGCTGGGGGACGCCCGAGGCGATCATCTGGGGCACGAGTTCCTCTTCGAAGGTCGCTGCGAAGATCGTCCCGACGAAGGCCAGTGCGATCGTCCCGCCGATCTGCCGGAAGAAGGTCAGGTTCGAGGTAGCCACCCCGAGCTCATGGAATGGCACGGCGTTCTGGATGACGATCGTGAAGACCGAGAACGTCGGCCCGACGCCCAGGCCCGCGAGGAGCATCCACAGCCACACGACCGGGACCGGCGTGTCCTTCGTCAGCTGGGTCATGAGCAGCGTGGCAAAGCCCATCAGCGCGATGGACCCGACGAGCAGCCACTTGTAGCGCCCGGTCCGGGATACGGCGATCCCCGACGCGATGGAGCTGGCGATCAGTCCGACGACGAGCGGCAGGATCGCCAGGCCGGAGTCCGTGGGCGAGAAGCCCTCGACCACCTGGAACCAGCGCGGCAGGAAGACGACCGCGCCGAAGAAGGCGAACGAGGCGAAGAAGGTCGAGACGATCGATGCCGAATAGGTCCGGCTGCGCCACAGGTGCAGCGGCACGATCGGCTCCTTGGCGCGCGATTCCGCGACGAGGAAGACCAGGCTGCCGATGATGCCGATGAGGATGAACCCACCGACAGTCGGATCGCTCCACTCACCGAACTGCTTGTTCGTGAGTCCGACGAGCAGGAAGCTGATCGCGAACGTGAAGATCGCGCCACCGAGGATGTCGAAGTTGCGCGTGGCCCGATCATTCTTGACGGTGGGCAGCAGGCGCTGGATGACGAGGAGCGCGACGATCCCGATCGGGATGTTGACGTAGAAGATCCAGTGCCAGCCGAAGTTCTCCGTCAGGAACCCGCCCAGGAGCGGGCCGACCACGAAGGCGATCCCGAAGACGGCCCCGAACAGACCCTGGTACTTGCCGCGCTCCTTCGGGGTGAACAGGTCGCCGATGATCGCCAGCGCCACCGGGAAGAGCGCGCCGGCGCCGATGCCCTGGATGCCTCGGAAGGCGATAAGCATCCCCATGTTCTGGCTGAGGCCGGACAGCGCCGATCCGGCGAGGAAGAGGACGATGCCGAGCATGTAGATCGGCTTGCGACCGTAGACGTCCGAGAGCTTGCCCCAGAACGGGACGCTGATCGTGCTGGTGAGCAGGTAGATGGTGATGGCCCAGACGTAGTAGTCGTTGCCCGACAGATCCGTCACGATCGTGGGCAGGGCCGGGCTGACGATGGTCTGGTCGAGCGCGCCGAGGAACAGCCCGAGCATGACCGCGAAGAGGATCTCCATCTTCTGGCGGTGGCTCAGGCCAAGTGCGGGATCCTCCTCGAGCGAGGGGACGTAGTCGTCGTGGGCGGCGGGGATCGTGTCCATCCTGGTGTTCAAGCCCTCCGGCGCTCGGCGGTGTGGTCGTGATCGGTGGCGCCGGGGACGGCGGCCACGGCCGCAAGGGCGTCACGAAGGTCGGATGTAGCGCGGGCGATGCCACCGAGCTGGTCCGGGTCCAGCCGATCCAGGACGGTACGCAGGGTCTCCGCGCGGAGCACTTCGACGTCATCGATGAGCTTTCGACCACCGTCCGTGAGGCGCACGAGGACGACACGACGATCGTCCGGGACCCGTAGACGTTCGACGAAGCCGCGCTCTTCCATCCGGTCGATGAGACCGGTGGCGTTCGAGAGCGAGATGTCGATCATCTCGGCGAGGCGGCTCATCGGCATGTCGCCGTGGCGGTCCAGCATCGACATCACGTGGAGCTGGGACATGCTCACACCCATGCGCAACAGGCGCTCACTGCCGATGCAGCGCAACTCCGCCATCGCCGACTTGAAGTCCGCGATGATACGGTCCTTGAGTTGCGCGTCGACGACGATGGTTCGCATGAGGTGAATTATCATACCCACCTTGATGATGCTGTCAAACACGACCATCGAGTCCAGCGGGAGGATCGGATGCGTTTCGTTCTGATGACCGAGCCCCAGCAGGGGATGAGCTACGCCGATCACCTCGCGATCACGAAGCGGGCCGAGGCGAACGGATTCGAGGCGTTCTTCCGCGCCGACCACTTCGCGAGTTTCCCTGGGGCTCCAGGGCAGCCGACGACGGATGCCTGGACGATCCTCGCCGGCCTGGCTCGTGAGACCCAGCGGATCGGCCTCGGTGTCCTCGTGTCGCCGGTGACCTTCCGGCACCCGGGGACCTTCGCCAAGGTCGTGACGACCGTGGACGAGATGAGCGGCGGCCGGATCGAGGTCGGGGTCGGCGCGGGATGGAACGACCTGGAGCATCGGGAGCTCGGCCTGGCCTTCCCTGGGATCAAGGAGCGGGCGGACCTCATGGAGGACCAGCTCGCCATCCTTCACGGCCTGTGGGGCGAGCCGGACGGCTGGACCTATGACGGCCTCACCGGGATCCGGGTGGAGGGGTCCTTGTTCCGACCGCGGCCGGTGGAGGTGCCCGGAAGGCCCTCGACCCCGATCGGGGGTGTCCGGCCAAGGATCATCGTCGGTGGCCAGGGTTCGCCGCGGTCATTCCGCCTGGCCGCCAAGTACGCGGACGAGTTCAACCTCTCGTCGTCGTCACCCGCCCGAGCCGCCGAGATCGGCGAGCAGCTGGATGCCGCCTGCGTCGCGATCGGGCGCGATCCGTCGACCCTGCTGCACTCGACGATGGCCGGGGTCCTGATCGGACGTGACGCGGACGAGATCGCCACGCGCGAACGGAACCTGCTGGCGAGCTTCGGCGACGACGCCGACGACGGCGAGGCGTGGCTCGAGGAACGGCGGACTCGTTGGGTCTACGGTCTGCCCGACGACGCCCGCGCACAGATCGAGCGCTTCGCCGCCGCGGGGATCGAGCGGATCATGCTCCAGGACTTCCTGCCTTGGGACCTCGACATGGTCGATGTCATGGGCGAGGAGCTCGTCGGCCGCGTCTAAGGTCAGGGCGCCGTTCCGGTGGGGTCAACCGGAGGCGACGATGGGCGCGTACTTGCGACGGTAGGCGGCCGGGGTCATGCCGGTCGTGCGCTTGAACAGGCGCCGGAAGAAGGTCGGATCCTCATAGCCGACCTCGAAGCCGATGTCGTCCACAGGGCTGGTCCCGGCCTCCAGTCGCTCGCGGGCCCTCTCGATCCGCAGGGCGTGGACATAGTCGATGGCGCGACGGCCGGTCGCGGTCTGGAATCGTCGGGCGAACGTGCGCGAAGTGAGCCCGGAGCGCTCCACCATCGCGGCGATCGGGTTGGACGTCGCGAACGCCGACTCGATCCAGCGGATGCTCTCCGCGATGACTCGGTCCTCGATCCGGGGTCGGCGGACCATGGCAGAGAACGGGAGCTGTCCATCCTGGTGGCCGGCCAGGAGGTAGATCTTCGCGGTTCGTGCCGCGTGCACCGGCCCGCAGAAGCGGCCGATCAGGTAGAGGGCGAGTTCCTGCCAGGACGTCGCGCCGCCGGCGGTCACGAGGCCACTCGGCTCATTCGCAAGGTCGATGATCGACCCCGGTTTGAACCGGATCCGTGGGTACGCCGCGGCGAAGAGGTCGACGTAGGCCCAGTGTCCCGCGCACGATCGCCCGTCGAGGAGGCCAGACTCCGCGAGCAGCAGCGAGCCCGCGCACACGCTCGCGATGAGCGCACCATGATCGTGCAGGCCGCGGACCCACGTCGACTCGACTTCGTACCTTCCCCGGGGCGGCGCGTCGATGGATGTGAACATGTCGCAGATCACGACGGCGTCCGCATCGGTCACGTCCGCGATCGACGCGTGCGGCTCGATCAGGACGCCGCCGGCGCAACGGAACGGCTCGGCCGATCTGGCCACGACTCGCACATCGAGCAGCGACGAACCGGGCAGGGCGCTCGTCATGTCCGGCCACGCCGTGCCGACCGAGATGAGGACGTCGTACAGGCCGTAGAGCACCGCCGCTGACGTCTCCGGCGCTGCGAACAAGACGATGCTCGGCTTGCGTGCGTTTGTCACTTTCACCCCGCTTCGGAGGAATTTGACTCTTCCAGCATGTCACGCTGGAGGTGACACTGCGTGACGATCCTGCATCTATCTGGAGGTCGCGCTCATGCCCGATGAACGAGCGCTCTCGACGTCGATCGCGGCGTTGCGAGCGGAGATCCACGGACAGGTCATCACGCCCGCAGATCCCGGATTCGATGCCGCACGCGCGGTGTGGAACGGGATGATCGACAAGCGCCCGGCGCTCATCGTCCGCGCCGGATCGACGGACGATATCGCCCGGACGGTCGCCTTCGCACGGGCCGAGGGCCTCAGGCTGGCGATCCGGGGCGGCGGGCACAACGTTGCCGGGAACGGCACCGTGGATGACGGCATCGTCCTCGACCTTGGCGGACTTGACTTGGTCGAGGTGGACGCTGAAGCCCGACTCGTCCGTGCCGGGCCTGGCGCGACGCTCGGCCATATCGACCGAGCGACCGAGCCACATGATCTGGTCGTCCCGATCGGCGTCGTGTCCGGGACCGGCGTCGCTGGCCTGACCTTGGGTGGCGGTGTCGGATGGCTCGTCCGCCGATACGGCCTGACGATCGACAACCTCGTCTCGGCCGACGTGATCCTGGCCACCGGCGAGCAGGTCACCGCGAGCGAGGACGAGCACCAGGACCTGTTCTGGGGGCTACGCGGCGGTGGCGGGAACTTCGGCGTCGTGAGTTCGTTCACGTTCCGCGCCTTCCCGCTGGACCACGACGTCTTCGCGGGCAGCCTCATCTATGAGCGCCACCGCTGGGGAGAGGCTCTCACGTCGTTCGCGTCCCTGGCGCCCGGGCTGCCGGACGATCTCAGCGTCCTGATGACCATCCTCGTGCCGCCTGCCGATTGGGACATCGGTGACCATGCCCTTCTGGTGATGGGCTTCGCTTGGGCCGGTCCCGATCGAGCGGAAGGAGAAGCCGTCATCCGCCGTCTGCAGGATGGGTGCGCAGCGGACATCGCCGTGCTGGACCCGACCCGATGGCTGACCTTCCAGTCGGCCTTCGACTCGGCCCTTCCGAAGGGCTCGCGAGCCTACTGGCGCAACGCTTCGTTCGATCGGCTCGATGCCACCATGATCGACACGCTGGTCGACTGGTCCGCCCGGCAGTCCTACGGGACCGCCGTCGACCTTCACCATATGGGCGGCGCGTTCGGTCGCGCACCGGAAGACGCGACGGCGTATCCGAGCCGGGCCGCCGAGTACCTCCTGAACATCTACGGATTCTGGTCCGACCCGGCGGAAGATCCGGACCGGATCTCCTGGGTCAAGGGGTTCTCCGCGGCGATGGCCCCGTACGCGCTGACCGGGCAGTACGTGAACTTCCTTGGCCCCGACGAGCGTGACGCCCGGGCGAAGGCCCTCGCCGCGTACGGTCCAGAGAAACTCGAGCGACTGGTCGCCGTCAAGCGCCGCTACGATCCGGAGAACCTCTTCCGCATCAACCACAACATCCCGCCCGACGCCGATGAGCGCTGAGCTCCAGAGGCCCGTGGTCCATCCTCGCCCGGAGGGCTTCGCCCGTCTTACCCGGCGGCGTCCGCCGCGTCGCGGTATCGCTCGACGTCGCGGTGGATCGGGTCGGGGTTGATGCCACGGACTCGGGCAACGCGCTCGGTGAGGGTCTGCAGCGCCGTGGCACTCCCCAGCAGCGCCGCGACGGACGCTGGCAAGGACGACGCTTCGGCGACGACGATCCGACCCGCCGCCGTCAGCTCCGGCGCGAGCACGGCATCGGCGCCGGCCGAGACGATGGCCGCCGTCGGCATGCCGATGACCCGCGCCGCTTCCAGGGCTCCGGAGACTCGCGCCATGCGCGCCAGGCTCGCGCGGCGATCGGTCGCGATGACGACGAGGCCGGTCCGGTCGTCCGTGGCGGCGAGATGTCCGTGGAGGAACGTCTCGAGGTCACGGTAGGCGGCCGGGAGCCACGCACCCTCTTCCACCTTGAGAACGAGTTCGCGCCCCGCCGGACGGTCCGCCCCCGTGGCCAGGACGAGCAGACGGTCGACGCCTGCCAGGGCACCGGCCAAGGCCTCCGCCCGGGACGATGCTTCGGCCGTCAGACCCGCCCGGACGAGGTCGCGGGCGGCAGCCGGTGCCACCGGCGAACCCGTAAGGTGGCCCGCCACGGCCGCCGCCGCCGCGATCGGACTCACGTATCCGACGGTGTGGCACCAGCTCTGGTCGAGTTCACCGGTCGCGACGACGGTATCGGCGAGGGCGGCGCCGGGCGATCGTTCGCTGACCGTGATGATGGCCGTCGCGGCACCGGCCGCGCGGGCTGCGGTCAGCGCCGCGTTCGTGGCCCCCGTCGCGCCCTCATGAGAGATCCCGATCACGAGTCCGCTCGATGGCGGGTCGAGTGAGAGTTCGAAGGCCTGGGCGCTGACGATGGACCTCGACCCGGTCGCCTCGACGAGGATCTCGGTCACGGCAAGTGCTCCGTGTTCGGAGGTGCCGCAGCCGGTGACGATGACCGAACCGCCAGCATCGAGCGCCCGCCGCACCGCAGCGGCAAGCGCCGCCGCCGGACTCGTCGGGTCGGCGCCCGTCGCGAGGATCCGTTCCACGATCCACGGCTCGGCCGCGATCATCTCGGTCATGTGGAACGGAGGTCCGTCGCGATGACTCGGCTGGTCCGTGGACGCCCACGGGTCGGGTGGACCGGGGAGGGGGGCGGTCGGGTCGAAGGTGGTCGTGTCCATCGGCGGAGCATAGGCGGGCAGCGTCCGCCGACACCGACTGACCCGTCCGGCGCGACGTTTCGCGCGAACCGTCACCATTGGACGGACGAACGAGACGCAGGAGGCACGGATGCAGGTCGGATTGATGGCGCCCCAGGGCTGGAAGGGCGAGTACGACGGTTGGGATCCGGCCCACGCATGGGCTCGGACGATCGAGCTCGCCGAGCAGGCGGAGGACCTCGGCTTCGAGTCGCTCTGGGTCTTCGACCACTTCCACACGGTGCCGCAACCGACGGACGAGATCACGTTCGAGTCGTTCGCAACGCTCGCGGCCCTCGCGATGGCCACGCACCGGGTCCGGATCGGGCACATGGTCGTGTGCACGGGCTTCCGGAACCCAGCCCTGACGGCCAAGATGTCCTCGACGATCGACGTCATCAGCGGCGGACGCTTCGAGCTGGGCATCGGCGCCGGCTGGAAGGAAGAGGAGTGGCGGGCGTACGGCTACGGCTTCCCGTCGCTCAATGAGCGGATGGCGGCGTTCGGCGACCACCTCGAGGTCATCACCGCGATGTTCGCGGCGGGCCGTTCCACGGTGGAGGGCCGCTACGCGAGTGTTCGAGGCGCGATCAACGTCCCGAAGGGCCTCCAGGATCCTCGCATCCCCATCATCGTGGGCGGCAACGGGCGCGAACGGACGGCCGGGTATGCCATCCGCTACGCGGACGAGCTCAACTACGTCTTCCTCGATCCGGAGGAGATCGCGGAGCGTATGGCGGAAGTCCGGGCGCGGTGCGAGGCCGAAGGGCGCGATCCCGCCACGCTGCGGTTCTCGCTGTACGCGCGGGACGAGGAGATGCGCGATGCCGGTCAGGCGCGGGTCGACCGCCTTGCGGCGTTCGCCGCGATCGGCCTGGAGCGGATCGTCTGCTTCCCGACCCGCTGGTCACCGACCGTGGAAGCGCAGGCGGCGTTCGCCGAGGACTGCGCTGCGGCCGGGCTCAGCCTGGAGGCGTCAGCGGCCCTGGCGAGCTGAGTGCGCAAGGCGACCGAGGCGGCGCCAGGGCGCGTAGCGGAACCAGGCTCGGCCCACGAGCAGCTCCACGGGCACCGGCCCGTATCGCCGCGAATCGACCGGCTCGCCATGACCCGCCTCGACCGTCTCGGTCGCCGTCGCATCGCTGAGGAGCCACGCCTCGTCGTCGGCGAGCTCGATGTAGCCGGCCTCGAACGGGACGCGGTCACCTGGTCGACCCGCCACGCGCTTGATCGCGAGGGTCCCACCATCCGGCTCGCGGAAGGCCACGATCGACCCACGGCGCGGCCAGCGGGTGACGGTCGGGTCGATCAGGAGCCAGTCCCCGTCCTGGATCGGCGGGGGCCATGCTGGCTTCGGCGACGGCGACGCGCCACGGACCGCTGAGTCGATCGCGAAGACTCGCGGTACGACGAGGCCCCGTCCGCTCCGGCTTCGCGGGCCTCGGGAATGCGCATCGGGGTCGGAACCCCGTCGATGTCAGGCGGGCCGGCCGCTGACGCGGGTCTTCTCGTGGCCGCCGGTCGCCTTCCAGGCGGCATCGATGTCGTCGATCATCTCGAGCAGCTTCTTCGAATCGGCGGCGTCGGTCGACGCCTTGACCTTGGAGACCTGCTTGTTGGCGTTCCAGAACAGGTCGTGCAGGTTGGGGACCGTCGTCGAGGTGCTCCGGCTTGAAGTAGTCGTGCCAAAGCACGTCAAGGTGGTGCTTGACGAGGTCGGCCTGCTTCTCCTTGATCGCGATGGCGCGCGTCCGGAACGTCGCGTCCTCGTTGGCCGCGTACTTCTCGTTGATGCGATGGCAGGACTCGGCCTCGATGCGGGCCTGCTCTGGGTCGTAGACACCGCACGGCAGGTCACAGTGGGCGCGAGCGGTGGTGGCTGGGGCGAGCCAACGGGTCAGGCGGGACATGGGACTCCTTCACTCTGGGGCTGAGGGCCGAACCCTATCGTCTCGGTGGGTGCCCGAAAGTGTCCGAGCCTCGGCCGAACGTGTCAAACACCCGACGGATGCGCCGCGGAAGCACGGCCGGGCCGGTATCATCCCCGCGATGACCGAGCGAGGGCTGCCCAGCACGGAAGGGTCCCCGGCGTGTCCGTTCGTCGCGTTCGACGATGACCGGGACGCGCGCTCCGACCGCCCGGATCACCGCCACCGCTGCTTCGCCGAGGCCGAGCCGGCGCCCCGCGCCCTGGCTCACCAGGAGGCGTACTGCCTCTCGAGTGCGTTCCCGGTCTGCCCCACCTTCCAGGCGTGGGCACGCCGCGAGGCGGCTCGGGCACGCAGCGACCAGGAGGCGGCGACGGCGGCCGCAGCGGCAGCGGTGGCAGGTGCTGCCGCGGCGGACGAGGACCGGAGCGCCACGACGCGTCAGGCGTCGCCTCGGACGGCCCCGACGCTTCCGGAGCGCCCGGCCCAGAGGCGGACGAGTGGACGCATGGCGCCGACGATCTCCCGATCGAATCCCAGCCGCGTCGGAATCCGCCCCGCGATTGGGCGGCACCTCCACCGTGGGCGAGTGGTTCGGGTGGGGTCTCGTGGCTCGAGTGGCGGGAGTGGCGGGAGTGGCGGGAGTGGCGGGAGTGGCGCAGCCGTCCCTGGCCAGCCGGCGGCGCCCGGCTTCTTGACGCCCCGACCGACCGAGGGGGCCGGCCTCGCCGGGAGCGCCGCCGACCGCCTCGCGAGTGGCGGATCCATCGCCGACCCCGGACCGGGCGTGGCGCGGCCCCCGGTCGCGCCACCGCACACTCCGAACGACGTGCCGTCGGCCGGTCCGGACCCGGAACTGGCCGGTCTGGTGGCCGGGGTTGCGGCGGGATCGGCCTCGTCAGGGGGAGCCGGGCGCCCCGGCGCCTCGATGACCGACGACGAACGGATGGCCGCCGGGTACCCGCCGCCGACCCGCGCCGGACGCCGGCCGGCTGTCAGCTCCACGCGCGCCGACCGAGAGCGTGACCGTGACCGCGAGCGCGCCCCACAGCGCGAACACGTCCAGGGCAGCGGCCCGTCGTGGGAACGAGCCAAACGGTACGAGGCCTATCCGACCATCAAGACGCGTGCCGGACTCGGCGGCCTGCCCGGGCTGCCACGCGTCCTGGTCCTCGCGGCCGCGCTCGGCGTGGCGGCGCTGGCCCTGTTCTTCCTGCCGGCGCTGCTGGGGATGGGCGGCGGCGAGCGGGGCCGAGCGCGAGTCCGAGTGCCGCCCGACCCTCCGTGACCGCCTTGCCCTCACCCACGCCCGAGCCCGAGCCGACCCCGCAGACTTACGTGATCAAGACCGGGGACACGCTCTCGAAGATCGCCAAGGAGTTCGGGCTCACGGTCGACCAGCTGCTCGAGGCGAACAAGGACACGATCGAAGATCCGGACAAGATCTCCGTGGGTGACGAGATCATCATCCCGGCGCCGCCACCCGACGAGGTCGAGGGCGGGACGGAGGAATCGATCGCGCCGTAGCCCCTACCTGGGGGCGATGTTGATGGCCGTGATCCGGCCTGCCTCCACACGGAACGTGGCGTCGATGTGCTGGGTCGGGGCGCCGGGCCGCACGACCAGCAGGTCGGCTTCGTAGGTGTTGCCGGTGTCGCGGATCCCTCCCGGGATCATGCGCAGGCCCGCATCGCCGCGGAGGAACCAGCCACCCACGCGCTCCACGCCGCGCAGCGTCTGGACGCTGTCACCGACGTGCACGCGCATCTCCGTCATCTCGTCCATCAACGCGACCGCGCCCTCGCGGTCCCCGGCGTTCAGCTTCTCGAAGAAGTCTTCCATCGTCTCGACAGCACCCATGGCCGGAGTGTAGCGTCGGGCGCCCATGAGCGCCCACGACGCGGCCGACGTCGCCGCGTGCCGCGGGCGTCCGCATCTTCCGTCCTAGTCCGTGGGCGAATCTCGTGGCACCTGATCTCTCGAGATCCGCGACTCGAGCGCCCCGCACCTTCCGTGTCAGCGGCCCCGCGACTACCAGGGACGTTGACGACCCGGGATCCGTCCAAGGGATTCGCCAGGGGACTAGCAGGGACGTTGGCCAGGGAGGTTGGCCCGGGGCGGCGCCGCGCCGCACCGCCGATCGCTGCACCACACGGCGGCCCGCCTTGGTCGGCACGGGCCCCAGGGAGCGCGGCGCCCTAGAACCCGCCGCCAGCGCCGCCGCCGCCACCGCCCGACGAGCCGCCACCGAACCCGCCACCGCCACCACCGCCCGACGACGACGGCGAGTTCCCGATGGTGCCGAGCGCGGACATCATCCCGCCGAGGTCCGGCACCGCGGAGCCCGAGAAGATGGACCCGCCACTGCCGGCGGCCGCGGCACTCGCGAACGACGACCCATCCGAGTTCGTATACCAGCCCGGGAAGTACGTCGCCGTGGCCACCGCCCTGCCGGCCCCCACGTCGTCGAGCGATCGCTTGAGCACGTCCTCGATATCGCTCTGCAGGCCGAGCGCCGTTCCCCAGACGATCGCCTGGTCCGGCGTGACGAGCCAGTCGAGCCCTGCCTCGTCCACGACCTGCTGCATCGAGCGCGCCTGCTCCATCGTCTTGTGCAAGGTTCGCTTGTAGGCCGCGAGCATCGCGCGGATCATCGCGCCGGGCATCGTCACCGATGGCATCCCCTGGGCGAACAGCATCACGACGACGCCCCCGACGATCGCGGCGATGCCGATCAGGACGAGCCCCGACATCGGGATGTTGAACCCGACGATGAGGGCCACGATTCCCGCCGCGACCGCGATGGCCCCACGGATCACCCAGCGACTCACGACCGCACTTGGCTTCTCGACCATCCAGCCGCGTGCCACGACGTGCTCCTCGAGCGCCTTGTCGAACGCCGGTACGGCGGTCCCGAACTTGGGCAGATCGTCGGGTTCGATGTACTTCTTCGAGCCATCGATGCCACGCAGGCGCTGCAGCGCGACCGCCTCTGCCGGACCCGTGGGTCGCCGGTCGTTGAGTCGCCGCCGCGCTTCCTCCACGTCGTCGCCCTTGGGTGGATCGGTGTCGACGCCGACCTTTGTCGAGATGCCCAGGAACCCCTTCTCCTCGCGGAACGAGATCTGGCCGCGCGATGCGAGGTCCAGCATGGCGGTCGTCAGTGCGCGACGCGATGTCGAGCCATCCATCACGAACGCCCCCGACGCGGCCGTGAGGTCGGCCGGCGGGGCGGGCATCAGGATCGACGGGTCGTCCAGGTAGACCGGGTCCTTGCCGAACCGTCGCCAGTTGAAGAACGCCCAGCCGGACAGGCCCAGGAACACGATCGGCGCACCGACAAGGCCCAGCACGGCATTGATCTGGCGGCCGGCTTCGAGCCGTTCGGCGTTCTCCTGGGTCGCCGCCGCGTCGACCCGCTCGAGCGCGATCCCCAGCGCACCATCGAAGTCGGCGTTGCGCAGGAACGGGACCATGTCGTTATCGAAGATCGACTGCCGCTCGTTGTTGGTGAGGAACGTCGCCTCGAACCCGGGCGCGGCATACAGCTGGACCTGCCCGTGCTCGCCGGATGGATCGATGTCGAAGAAGATGACCATCCCGTCATCGAACCCGGCGCGGCCGATGCCCCACTGGTCGATCAGGGCGCGGGCGCGTGCTTCGGTCTCCGATGTCGTCACGCCGTAGTCGACCGGTTGGGTGTAGACGACGACTTCGGCGCCGGTGCGGGCCTCGATGGCGTCGATGGTCGCCTCCGCGTCCACGATCGCCTCCGACGAGAGGATCCCGGCGAAGTCGTAGACGGCCTGGTCGGTGACGGGCTCCGGGAACGGGGGACCGGGATCGGGGCCATCCGTCGTTCCGCCGGCCTCGTCGTCCGGGTTCCAGACATCGATGAGGACGTCGGACACACCGACGACGACGGCGGTGTCGAGGTCATCCGCTTGGAGCCACCCGGCCATGTCGGCTCGGATCGTTTCGAGGTCTGCGGCGTCGACGTGCTCGGCCATCCCCTCGCCGACCGCGAGACCCACCTCGCCCAGGACGCCATCGGGCGTGAGGTCGGCCAGCATGACCATGTCGGCCCGCCATTGGGCCAGCAAGGCATCGGCGTGCGCCTGGGTCTCCGCCGCGCTGATCTCGTCGGTGTCGAGTCGCTGGGTGTAGACGACGAGGGCGACGCCGGCGCTGTCACGGATGCTCTGGGCCATCGACTCGGCCTGTGACCGGGTCGTCTCCTGCAGGACCCCGGCATCGTCGTAGACGAGCTGGGACCCGACCGGTTCCGGGTACGGTGGTCCGGCCGCGGCGACGGTGGCGATCGGGACGATCGTCAGCAGGACGAGGCCGAGCACGAGGAGAACAGCGAACCGACGGGCAGTCACGTCTCGAAGCCTACAGTCAGCCGATGAAGGCGTGCGGGACGGCCGGCCGCCCGTTGTAGCGCGACCGCTGGGACGCGGCGTACGCGCCGGCGTCGGCGATGGCCACCAGGTCGCCCCGGCGGAGCGGCGGCAGGTCGTGCGTGCCGAGGGCGTCGGTGGACTCGCAGATCGGGCCCTCGACGCGCGTGGGACGGACGTCGGCCGATCCCGTCGGCGTCCCGCCGACGTCCGTGCCGAGCGACGTCAGGGCCACGATCGGGTGGCGGGCCCCGTACAGCGCGGGTCGGATGAGCTCGGTCATGCCGGCATCGATGACGACCTGTCGGCCACCGCGCTCGCGGACGTGGAGCACCCGGGCCACGATCCAGCCGGCGCGCGCCACCAGCACACGTCCCGGCTCGACGGCCAGTCTCGTGGGTCGTCGGTCCGCCGGGATGCCGTCGAGCAAGCGCGGGCAGTTCCCGGGCGAACCGCGCCGGCGTGGGGACCGGCACGCCCAGCGGCCGCGACGGGGAAGCCACCGCCCAGGTCCAGCGTGTCGAACGACGCGATCGATCCGCGCCACAGCGCCGTCAGGGCCAGGCCCTTGCGAACGGCGTCGCGCCACGCATCCACGGCGCCGAGCTGCGACCCCACGTGGAGGTGGATCCCGCGTGGCCGCAGGGCGCCGTCCGGCGCCACCGCCGGCCGCGATGGCCGCCGCGATCTCCGTCTCGTCCATCCCGAACTTGCTGGCGCCGGCCCCGACGGCGAGGACGGCGAGCGTCTCCGGCGCGACGTCCGGGTTGAGCCGGTACAGCACGTCGAGTCGCACGCCGCGACGCTCCGGCCGATGCGCCGCAGGGCCTCCGCCTCCTCCGGTGACTCCAGCGCGACCCACAGCAGGGGATCGCCGTCGCGCGGCGGCTCGGACCGCGGCGCGCAGGTCGCCGGTCGACTTGCCGACGCCCTCCAGGGTGATCCGTCCGTTCGGCACGCCCGCCCGCCGGGCGGCGGCCCACTCCCCGCGCGAGACCACGTTGGCCCCGAATCCGCGGGCGCAGACCTCGCGGATGATCGCCGGCGTGTCGTTCGCCTTGACCGAGTACTGGCGGACGATCGGGTCGGGAAAGGCGTCGCGGACCGCGGCGCACGCCGCGTCCAAGGCGCCACGATCCGTGACGTAGACCGGCGTGCGTCGACGTCCGACGGCGCGCAGCCCGGCGGCGGTCTTCGTCGTCGAGCGCCTCCACCGAGGCGGCGATCGTCAGTCCGGGACCACCATGCCGACGATCGTGGCGACGATGCGAGATCCCGATCGCCCCGACCACGGCGGCGACCACCGTCGAGAAGCTGAAGTCGGGCGGGAAGCCGCCGACGACGAACGTGAAGCCCACGAGGTCGGCGATGAAGGCGACCGCGATGAGGAGCGCCGCATTGATGACGATGCCGAAGAGCCCCAGCGTCATCATGTTGAGCGGAATGGCGAAGATCTTGAGGATCGGCTTCACGAACGCATTGAGCAGGCCGAGGATGACGGCCACCACCGCGAGCGTCTGCAGGTCGTCGCCGTACGAGATCGACGGGTAGAAGTAGGCCACGACGGCGACGCCGATGGCGATCACGATGGTCCGGATGATGAAGCCGATCATGCCAACTCCTCGGTCTGGTGCGTCCCCGACGATCCGAGCCGTCGTGTACCGAGGATAGCCCCGATGGCGCGATCGCCGCGGTCATCGAAGCAGGAACCCGGTGCCGACGGCGTCGCGCGGATCGAGCACGAAGCGCGTGCTCGCCGGTCCGGAATGCGGAGCCTTCGACCCACGTGTCGACGGCCGGCACGGCCCGCGACGTCGGTCGTGCCGCTCGATCCCGGCGGTGAAGACGCTGTCCACGATCGATCGATGCGTCAACGTCTCGCCGACGCCGATCTCGCCCGCGGGCGTGCCATGATCGCCAGCCGGGCGCTCGTCCCCGATCCGCACGGCGAGCGATCCACCTCGCCGTCGGCGAAGACCGTGACGTTGCGCTGCTCGGTCCCGGTCGCGCCGTCGATCGGCTCCCAGAAGATGACGCCGTAGATGCCGCGCAGCTCGGGCTCGCAGCGGGTGGACGACGTCGACCGCGTGCCTCGAGCGCCGGACGCAGCTCGCGCTGCAGGGCGATGAGCTCGGGGAGGCTGGCGCGGTCCACGCCGGAGCCCCAGCGTCCGGACGTCGAGCGAGCCGTAGAACGCGCCACCGAACCCGATGTCGAGGGTGAGCGGGCCGCGCGACGGTCGCCACGTCACGTCGGTCGCCAGCACGAACGACGGCACGTTCTCGAAGCGGACCGACTGCGACGCCGCCGTCGCGATCCAGGCGCGCGATGCAGCGGCAGGCGGCCCGACGGGACGTCGACCGTCACCTCGCGGGCCGGCCATCGCGGCCCGGTCTCGAGCGCCCACGTCACGAGCGCGATCGTCCCGTGCCCGCACGCCGTCGAGTAGCCCTCGTTGTGGAAGAACACGACGCCGAGGTCCGCCCCGTCGTCGTTCGGGCGGCGTCACGAAGCAGCCGTACATGTCGGCGTGGCCGCGCGGCTCGTTGACCAGGAGCTGGCGGACGTGATCCAGGTGCTCGGCGGCCCAGCGGCGCCGCGCTCGAGGATCGTCGTGACCCTCGAGGCGGGGACGCCGCCGGTCACGATCCGGAACGGCTCGCCGCCGGTGTGGTAGTCGGTCGTCGTGATCGGCGCGGGCTCGGTCATCGGGCGAGCTTCGCGCGGAGTCGGTCGCGGACCGCCGGCCATTCGGGCGCGATGATCGCCGTAGAACGCGGAGTCGCGGTCCGAGCCGTCGGGCATGATCGTGTGGTGGCGCAGGACGCCCTCGAACGTGGCGCCGATCCCGAGCAGCGCGGCCCGCGACGCGTCGTTCCGGGCATGGGTCTTGAACTCGACCCGCTCGCGCGCCGAGCGTCTCGAACGCGTGGGTCAGCTGGAGCAGCTTGGCCTCCCGGTTGGCGCCGGTGCGCTGGAACGCCGTGCCGACCCACGTCCAGCCGATCTCGAGGCGCCGGTGCTCCGGGACGATGGTCATGAACCGGCTGCTGCCGATCGCCCGGCCCGTCGCCTGGTCGACGGTCGCGAACGGCACCTCGGTCCCGGCTGCCGCGTTCGCGAGGGCCGCGTCGAGCCAGCCGCGAAGCCCGGCGTCGTCCATCGGCCGGGCGATGGTCCAGCGCCAGACCGGCGGCATCGAAGGCGACGCGGCGCGAGGTCCTCGAGGTGGTGCTCGTCGCAGCGGCTCCATCCGGACGCGCGGTTCCCGAGAGCGTGACGGGCGTGACCCACGACTGTGCCGACATGGACGGGATGGTAGCCGCCCGCCGATGCCCCTCGGCACCATAGACTCCGGTCATGCCTGATCCCGCCCTCCCGATCGATGCCTTCCTCGACGAGCTCCTCGCCCTCGAACCGGTCGCGGCCACCTCGATCGGCGATCACCGCCACGACGACCGATGGCCGGATGTCTCGGCGGGCGGCCGTCGCCGGCACGGCTGGCGTTCACCGAGCGCTGGGCGGCGACGTTCGCCGCCATCGATCCGGCGACCCTGACGCTCGACGAAGCCGTCGATCGCGACCTGCTGCTCATGGAGCTCGACGCCGACCGTTTCGAGCAGATGGATCTCCAGGAGGATCGCTGGAACCCGCTCGCCTGGGTCTACCTCCTGGGCGACGGGGTCTTCGGGCTGCTCTCGCGCGAGTTCGCCCCGCTCGCGGACCGGCTTGTCGAGCGTCGCCGGCCGGCTCGAGGGGATGCCGGCCGTGCTGGACGGCGCCCGGGAGGCGCTCGTCGGAACAGCGGATGGCCGTCCGGTGGGCCGGTTCCAGACCGAGACCGCGCTGAGCCAGCTTTCCGGGGTCTCCGAGCTCATCGACGATGCCCTCGCCGAGGCCGGACGTGCCGCGGGCCGACGACGAGCGGCGTGGCCGAGCTCCGTCCCCGACTCGAGGCAGCCGCCGCGGTCGCAATGGCGGCACTCGAAGCGTTCGAGACGCACCTGCGCGACGTCGTCCTGCCGGCCAGCGACGGCGACGCGCGATTGGGGCCCGACCTCTTCGCCCGCAAGCTGCGCCACACGATGCGTTCGGCAGTCGCTGACGCCCGAACGGATCCTCGCCGCCGCCGAGCGCGAGTACGGGGTCGTTCGCGCCGAGATGGTCCGGCTCGCGCGCGACCTGTGGCCGACCTGGCGCCCCGATGGCCCCGCCCCGTCCGACGATGGCTCACTCGTGCGCGGCGTGCTGGACGCCATCGCCGCCGAGCACCCGGCGGCCGACGACCTGCTCGACTTCTGCCGGGAGGAGAACGTCCGCATCGAGGCGTTCTGCCGGGAGCACGACCTCATCGGCCTCGCGGACGAGCCGCATGGACATCCGCTGGACGCCGGTCTTCCTGCGGGCATTCGGGCGGAGCGATGCTCATCTCGCCCGGTCCCCTCGACCGAGGCCTCACGAGCTTCTTCGCCATCACGCCGATGCCGGACGACTGGTCAGCCGGAGCAGCGCGAGTCGTACCTGCGCGAGGACAACGACCGGATGCTGCGCCTGCTCACGATCCACGAGGCCGTGCCCGGGCACTACCTCCAGGGCGTCTACGCCAACCGCTCGCACGTCGCTGCCGCGCGCCGTCTTCTCCAGCGGCCTGTTCGCCGAGGGCTGGGCGGTCTACGTCACCCAGGTGATGATGGACGTGGGCTACGGGGCGGACGACCCGGCGCTCCTCCTGACCCACTGGAAGTTCTACCTGCGCTCGGTCACGAACGCGATCATCGACGCGCGGATCCACACGATGGGATGACCGAGGACGAGGCCGTCGCACTTGATGGTCGACGGCGGGTTCCAGGAGGAATCGAGGCGCGCGCCAAGTTCAGCCGCGCCCGCTTGTCGTCCACGCAGCTCTCCACGTACTTCGCCGGCTCGCTGGAGATGTGGGAGATGGAGCTCGAGGCGCGGCGGCGCGCGGCCGCGGCCGGCGGGCGCGGACCCGGACGCGATCACGGCGGAGCCGCTCCCGGGCGGCTTCGGCCACACGCCCGGGTTCCGCTACCGCGACCACCTCGAGGCGCGTCATCTCGCACGGCTCGCCGCCGACGTCGCTGCTGCGCCGGCTGCTGTTCGACTAGCGGTGGGCACGGCGTCGTCGATCGAGCGGGACGTCCTGGATCGGCTCGAACGAGCCGGCATGCGGCTACTACATCACGGGGTCCGAGGCGCTCTCGCGTCTGGGCAGAGCCGCGTCAGACGCTCGACATCGACATCGTGACCGACCTGCCGGTCGCCCGGTACGACGCGCGTCGATCCGCCCGGCCTTCGATGACGCGTACCTGGTGAACGACCTGATCGACCGTCGAGCGGCCGCGGGTACGGTTCGGTCATCCATCGAACGCGAGATCCGCAAGGCCGATCTCATCATGCGGCCGGGACTGATCCGTGGGGCCGGTCCGCGTTCGAACGTCGTCGTCTCGTCGATGACCCGATGCTTGGATGCGACATGGTTCATCAGTCCGGAGGACCTCGTGCTCGCAAAGCTCTCCTGGTCCGATGGCGGGGCTTCGGAGCGCCAGATCCGCGATTCCGCGTTCCATCGTCCGGCATCGCAGCCGACCCTCGACTGGGCCTACATCGACCGGTACGCTGGCGTCCTTGGGATCCGCGATCTTGTGGAGTTGGTCCGTGCCGATCGATAGCGCGCAGGCGATGCTCGACCAGCGCCTGCATCGAGGTCGGGGTCGAAGGCGCGGATCGCCGGCAACATGTCCGATTGCGTGACAACGGTGTCGCGCGCGTCTGGGCGCCAGCGGATCGGTGCGGCACGATGACCGAAGTCGAGCGAGCCCGCTTCCTCCTGCGCCGCCTCTACCCGGAACTCGAGGGTCCACGATTGGACGCGATCATCGACCGCCTGGACGGCGAGTGGCGGGCCGGGACGTGGACGGGCTTCCGGCGTCCGACCCGCCACCCGGCGACTCCGACTAGCGACCGATCGCCCGCGCTGTCGCGTCGAGGGCCGCCACCTCCGCGTCGTAGATGCCGCGGAGTCGTTCGCCGAGGTCGGCGAACAGCTCGTGCATCCGGTCCTCCGTGATCGTCGAGTCCGGTCCCGTGCGCGTCGCGGATGGCCCACAGCCGGTCGGCCGCCGCCCGGGCGCGCCGACGGCCGGGTTCGCCGGCCATCACCGCGTCGTGGAGTTCCTCGGCCGCCGCGACGGCGTCCACCGCGCCATCGAGGTCGGGCGGGACCGCCGCATCGGCGAGGTCCTCCCATCGGTCGGCGGCCTCGCGCCAGCGTCCGGCCGCCTCGTCCATCGGGGCGAACCCGGCGGCCGTCACCTCGTCGAGGAACTCGGCGTACCGCTCGCGCAGGTGGCCACCCGTCGCACCGACGCCGCCATCGACGCCTTCGACGATCGAGAGCAGCGCCCCGAGCAGCCCGTCGCCGTCGGCGAAGACCCGTGGCCACGCCTTGGCGTTCGCGGGTGTCGGTCATGAGCCGGGACCACTTGCGCCATGCCGGCAACGAGAACGAGTCCGACGAGGAGCGCAGGTGGTCGACCTGGTGGGCGAGGCCATCGTGGACGGCCTGACGGAGTCGGTCCGGCGAGATCGTCGCCCGGGTCGGGCGTCGGCACGATCAGGCGGTGCTTCCACGAGCCGATCCGGGCACGGGCGCGCGCCATCGTGGCGCGATCCACCTCGAGCGGCTCGCGGCCGCGGTCGTCCACGCGATAGCTGCCATCCCCGGTCCGCCCGACGATCGCGACGGGGTAGCCGCAGTACCCGGAGAGCGAGTCCGGCAGCCCCCACGTCCCCATCGACTGCAGGTCCACGAACGCGATCGCCGTGCGCCCGCGGATCGAGCGCCGCATCGAGCGACGCCTGCGCCCCGACGGCACCCGCGGTCTCGTGGAGTTCCGCCGCGATGCCCAGGCGACCGAGGGCGTTGCCGTACCAGCCCGGGATCCCCGGGTACTGCCACTGGTTGGTGAACCCGAGGGTCAGGATGGCCCCGCCGCGAGCCTTGAACTCCCACAGGATGTAGCCCGCGCCGAGCCCGCCGGCGATCCCGAGGATCATCGCCTCGGACAGCGGTCGGCCGTTCAAGGGCGAGACGACGCCGGCGTCGGCGAGCGCGCGGGCGAGTGCCGCGCTGTTCGGATTGAGCCCCGCGATCCGGGTGGGCGATGGGTCGGGCGTCCCGGACACGCCGTCGGTCATGAGCGCCCGTCGCGCCGCGGCATAGCGTTCACCGGTCTTGGCCATGCGGGCGCGGACCAGCGTCTTGAAGCCCTTCTGGGTCGTCATCGATCGGTCTCCGTCACGGCCGCCGACGCCCGCGCCCACGCCGCCACGTCGTCGGCCGGTCGGATGTCGACCGGTTCGTCCCGAGGATCTCGTCTATCCCCTTTACCGCCGCGTCGCCGGGTCGCGTGAGGACCCGGTCTGGCAGTCGGGCGCGGGAGGCGCCGTCCCCGAGTCTAGCGCGTCCGTCCAGTCGCTGGCGGCGCCGGATGCCACGCGGTGCCGCGGACGCCGTCGCCGCCGTCGGCGCCGCCGCTCCCCGCCGAGCGCGTGGTCCGGCAGCCGACGCGTGAACCACAGGCCCAGCACGGCGAAGATCGCCACCGCGAGCAGGGCGACCTTCAGGGCGTCCACCTGGGCCGCCCCGTAGTCGGCGGCGATCGCCGGCGGCCTCGTCGGCCGGGACGCCCGCCGCGAGCAGCGGCATCCTCGACCTGGGCGACCGGGAGGACGTCGAGGCCCTCGGTCGTGGCGAGCTCGGTCAGGGTCGCCTGCACGTCCGGCGAGATCGGCCGGGTTCTCGCGCGACGCGGTCCGCGAACCCGCCGGACAGGGCGCTCAGCATGATCGCGCCGATCAGCGCGGTGCCGAGCGACGCCCCCAGGTTCTGGGCCGTCCCCTGGAGCCCGCCGGCCTCGTTGGTCTGCTCGGGAGCCACGGACGACATGATCACGTTGCCCAGCTGCGACGCGAGCAGCCCGACGCCGACGCCGAAGACGGCGAGGGCGAACGCGAAGGCGAACGAATCGAGCGTCGCGTCCACCGTGCCGACGAGGCCGAACGCGGCGATGGCGAGGGCGACCAGACCGCCCTGGACGACCCGTCTCGGGGAGCGACGGGCGGCGATCTTCGGGACCGAGGAGTGCCGCGACGAGCATCGTCGCGGACATCGGCAGGAGCTTGAGGCCGGTCTCGAACGCATCCAGCCCCAGCACCGTCTGGAGATAGACCGGCAGGATGAAGAACGTGCCGAGCAGGATCAGCTGCTGCATGCCGAGCGAGGTCGAGTCCCGCGCGCAGAGGTCGCGATGCTGCAGCATCGAGAGGTCCACCAGCGCGTCCTCGCCACGCCGCTCGCGGCGTTCCTCCCACTCCGCGAACAGGCCCAGGAAGACCAGACCGCCGAGGATCAGGAACGGGACGACGCTGAACCCGAACGGGGTGATCTCGTTGCCGCCGATGGTCAGCGCGCCCTTCGGCCAGATCCAGCCCCACGAGCTGCTGCCCAGGATGCCGAAGACCACCGAGCGCGAGTCCGATCGCCGACAGGGCCGCGCCGACCACGTCGAGCTGCGGCGTCGGATCCGCCTTGGGGCTCGGCTTGAGCCGTCCGCGGAGGAGCAGGATCGCGACGACCGCGAACACCTCGCCGACGAAGACCAGCCGCCAGGTCCAGGTCGTCGTGACGAACCCGCCGATGACCGGCCCGACCGCGATCGCCGCCGCCGCGACCCCGCCGATGATCCCGTACGCGAGCGCCCGGTCCTTGCCTTCGTAGTTCGCCGCGATGAGTGCCGCGATCGCCGGGATCACCATCACGGCGCCCAGGCCCTCGATCAGCGACCAGCCGAACAGGAGCACCGGGAGGTTGGGGCTCAGCGCCGTCGTCAGCGACCCGACGCCGTACACGGCGAGACCGATCGCGAAGGCCCGTTCGCGACCCCAGATGTCGCCGATCTTCGCGCCGACCAGCATGAACGCGGCCATCACCAGCGTGTAGGCCGTGATCGCCAGCTGGACGCCCTGGATGGTCGTGTCGAGGTCTTCGACGATCTGCGAGATCGACACGTTCATGACGCTGCTGTCGAGCACCATCACGAACTGCGCGGCGGCCAGGATGCCCACAGCGGTCCAGCGTCCCATTCGGTCTCCTCTAGGTCGTGCGCTTCGGTTTCGGTGAGCGTGACCGCCGCACGCTCGGCGTGCCGGCGACGACCAGTCGGTCGAGACGGTAGCCGGTTGCCGCGGCGGCGGCCGTGAGTCGCTCGACGAGGGCCGTGTCCACGGGCCGCCCCGTCTCGATCGCATCCAGTCGGACGGCCCACCCGAGGAGGGCGACGAACCGGTCGCGGTCCAGCCACTCCACGCCTTCCCACGTGTTGATCCCCATCGCGGCGCGGACGGCGTCGCGGCCGGTCCATCGCTCGAGCAGCCGCGTGTCGCGTGCCGACCCTCGCGCCCGGATCTCCGACGGTCGAGGCAGGGCGAGCAGCACGCGGACCTGGTCGGTCGCCGCCCACGCCGAGGCCTCGTCGAGACCGCGCCCCGGAACCCGGTCGCGAGCACTGGGGCCAATCGCAACTCGTCGAACCAGGCGGCACTCGTCGCCCCGATGTCGGCGCCCGGCGCAAGCGCCCCGATCTCGGATAGCGACAACCACCCAAGGAGCGCGGCCCGGTCGCCCCGCGCGAGGGGGCCGACGTCCGCCGACAGACCGGTGGTCGTTCGGGCGCGGATCGTTGCGGCGAGCCCGGCCGGGTCACCCGCGACGCCGGCCACTCCGGTCGCCTCGACGACACCGGCGAGGAACGTCGCGAACCGGCCCTCGAGGACCTCGAGATCGGTCTCGGTCGCCGTCCCGTCGAGGACTGCCGTGACGTGCGATCCGTCGAAGACCGCCCGGAGCGGTGCGTGGACCGGTTCCAGCTGGAGGTCGCGCAGGGCTGCGTCCAGCGACGGCACGCCGCGACCGCCGAGCCGATCGGCCAGCCGGCGCCACTGGCCCGACGACCCGTCCGCGATCTCGCGGAATTCCCAGAACACGTGGCCCTGGTAGGCCTCCAGGGACAACCACAGGCCACGCTCCCAGAGCTCCCGGCACGACCGCAGGAACTCGAGGCCCGTCCGGGCATCGCGGAATGCCACGTACATCGACGGGTCGTTGGGGAGGCCGAGACCCTCGGCCAGCGACCGCCGAACGAGGCGCTTCGCACCGGACGCGTTCTTGCGGGCATACGCCGCCGAATCGCGGATGGCGCCGGTCGTGGTCCCGAACCGGTCGTGGTAGATGACCAGCGAACGAGTCGGTCCGGTCCCGTTGGAGTAGGCGATGACGTGTTCATCCACTCCGCCCCCGTCGCTCACGAAGTCGTAGAGCAGGAACTCGTGTGCCTCGGCGAACCATGCGCGTCGGTGCAGGAGCGGGAAGATCTCCCGCTCGTGCCGCTCCACGAGCCACGGGTCGGGTCGCTCATCCAGCGTGGCGCGACGGAACTCCATCCCGTACTTCTCGCCGAACCCCTCCACCTGACCATGGCCCAGCATCGGCAGTCCGGGGATCGTGGCCATGACCATCGCCACGCCGAAGTACTTGTCGCCCTTGCCGAACTGCTCGACCGCGGTCTCCTCGTCCGGGTTGCTCATGAAGTTGACGTAGCGCTTGAGGATCTCGGGATCGAACTCGAGGGTCTCCTTGATGAGCCGCCGATACCCGGCACCGTCCTCGTCGCGGAGCATGTGCATGAACGCGCTGTTGTAGACGCGGTGCATCCCGAGCGTCCGGACGAAGTAGCCCTCCAGCATCCAGAAGGCCTCCGCGAGGAGCAGGGTCCCGGGCACCTCGGCCGCGACGCGGTCCACGACCTCGCGCCAGAACTCGACCGGCATGCGCGCGTCGAACTCCGCCTGGGACATCGCGTACTGCGCCCGCGACGGGATGCTGTCGCCGGCCCCCGGAACCGGCCACCACAGCCGCTGGATGTGCTTCTTGGCGAGGACCATCGCGGCATCGAAGCGGATGACCGGGAACCGGCGGGCGACGTCGAGGATCGTCTGGATGACCTGCTCCCGAACGACCGGGTTGAGGAAGTCCAGCTGGGCCGTGTCGTTCCAGGGGAAGCTCGTGCCGTCGTTGCCGTGGTAGATGTAGCGGTCCTCGCCGCCCCAGCGATCGAACCGCTTGAACGTGACGGCCGCGTCCGAGTCGTTCCAGTAGTGATCCTCGAGGACCACGCCGACGCGTTCGTCTGGAGAGAGGTCGGCGCCCGTGTAGGCATAGGCGGGATAGGGCGGCTCCGGCAGCGAGAGGAACCATTCCGGGTGCTCGATGACCCAGCGTGAATCGATGCCCATGTGGTTGGGCACCATGTCGCTTGCGAGACGGATGCCGCGCGACCAGGCCCGGTCGCGGAGGTTCGCGTACGCGCCTTCGCCGCCGATGTCCTCGGCGATCCGGTAGTCGTCGAGCGAGTACGCGCTGGCGACCGCGTCCGCGTTGCCGCGCATCCGCTTGATCCGTTCCGACGCCACCGAACGCTCCCACAGCCCGATGAGCCACAGGCCGGTCACGCCCCAGCGCGCGAACTGGTCCAGCTCCTCGTCCGGGACGGCGTCGAGCGTGCGGATGTCGCGTCCGTACCGGCGCGACAGCTGGTCGAGCCACACGTACGTGCTCTTGGCCATCAGGACGAGCCGCGGCATCCACGCCGAGTCGCTGGAGAACGCCTCCAGCTCCTCGCCAGCCCCCACGAACGATGGCGCCTGGACCTCGCCGCCGAACCCGCCGCCGGCGCCACCACCGAAGCGCAGATGGAGGGCGCGCTCCTCCTCCGCGAGGATCCCGATCGCGATGTCGAGCCGAAGCAGCAGCGAATCGAGGACGTCCCCGAGGAGCCCAGCCCAGTGCTCGCGGATGTAGCGGAGCTGGCCGATCAGCGACGTCGGGACGGCGCGCGCGGGCGACCGCATGAGTTCGATCAGTGAACCGCCACCCGGTACCAGGGCGTCACCGTCGGCGAAGGCGCGCTCCAGCCCGGCGATGGCGTCCTCATATCGCGTGCCGTCCGCCAGGATCCGGTCGTCGACCAGCTCGCGCAGCGGCCCGAGCGCCGGGTTCTCGTTCGCGATCCGCGTCAGCAGGAGCTCCTCGAGCCGCTCCACGGGTGGCTCCGGTGCGGGCCCTCGACCCGGGAACTCCACGCCGTACCGGTCCAGGAGTCGATCCGCGTCCGGTCCCAGCCGACGCTTGACGTCCTCGAGCGCCGCGGTCATCGCGGCCGGACGGCGCGTGGCCTCGTACCGCGCGATGAGCAGATGGCCGATCTCGTGGAGGAGGCCGAGTGCCGCGATCTCGCCCGCCACGACGCCAGGGGCACCGGGAGCGCGGTCAGCATTCATCCGCGCGGCCAGTCGGCGGACCGCGGCGACGTCCGTGACGATGAGATCGCCCCGGATGCCCGTCAGGCCGGCTTCGATCGCGTAGCGCTCACGGGCCGTCCGTCGAACGTGAAAATCGCGAGACCGGACGACGATGCCGCGCATCATCGAAGCATGGCACGCGAAGCGCGCGACCGTCAGGCTTCGACCGCCTCCACCGGCCGATCGGCTGCGATGTGCTCGATCGCACGGCGCAGGAGCTCGAGCCCGGATGGGTCGAATTCGTACGACCACGGCCGGACCCGCTCCGGGTGGGCGAGGCCACGGTCCAGGCCGGCGGCCAGCGCCTCGCGCGACATGAGGATGAGGTCGGCGTTCGCATCGACCCCGGCGAGGGCGTCCGGGTCGCCGATGAGCGCCGGCATGATCTCGATGCCGGTGGCGCCCGAGAGCTGCAGGGTCTCGCGCATGTTGTCCGCGCCCCGCTCGCTCGCGCACACGAGCCCGATCCGCGACCCAGCGGGCAGGACCGCGATCTCGTGGACGAGCTCGAGGTATCCCGGGCCGACGAGCATCGCCACGACCGGGAGGCGGCCCGCGGCGAGGACCTGGCACTCGTCGGCGTGGAACGTGGTCGTCGCGACCAGGTCGTAGTGGAAGCGGTCCAGGCGCTCGGGCATCTCGTCGATGAGCGTGCCCTCGGCCTCGATGAGTCCCGGGAATTCGTCCACGAGCCGCTCGGCGTCGTAGCCCGCATCAGCGCTCGTGCATTCGGCGAACAGGACGCGGACCAGGGGTCCGGGCCGCTTGCGTTCGGTCGCCGCGGCGAAGGTCGCCGCGGCGACCTCATCGGCGGTGAAGCCGGCGTGGGCGGCGCGGCGGAGCATCTCGGCCACGATCCCGGCGAGGGCCTCGGTGCCGCGGCGCTGCGGCGGTCGGTCGGCCACGTGGGTGCCGGCACCATGTCGACTCGTGACGTAGCCGGCATCGGCCAAACGTCGATAGACGGCCCGGATCGTGTTGGGGTTCACTCGGAGTGCCGCTCCCAGTTCCCGGACCGGGGGCAGGCGAGCACCCGGCAGGAGCCGACCGGAGTCGATCTGGTAGGCGAGCTGCCAATAGATCTGGGTCGAGATGGGGACGTCGGAATCGCGTTCGACGTCAAGGCTGCCGCCGGCAGTCGACCCCACCGCGGTCCCGGGGCTTGGCTCGTCGATTGACATAGTCAAGTAGTCCAAGTTAGGCTGCTGTTTGGCCTAGCCAACTATAGCAACAAGGTAGGTGCCCGCATGATCGGGTTGATCCTCTTCGCAGGCCTCGTGGCCATCCTGGCCGCGTTCGGCTACGCGTCGATCCGCTGGGGCGTCGACTCCAGGACGTGGACCAACGACGGCCGCGCGATGTCGCTCTTCTCCCGCTAGTCACGCGACGACCGGTCCGCCGGTCCACATCGCCCACTCCTCCTCGTCAGCCCGTGGCGCGCAGGCCGCGGGCTGACGGATTCCCGGGGCGCGACGGGGCGGTCAGCGCAGGCGCTGGCCGACGGCGAGCAGGGCCGCGTGCAGCAGTTCCACGCCGTCCTGCCCGCCGGGTCCGTGGACGAGGGCGAGATCCGCGACGAGCCGACGCTCCAGCGACGAGCCGGCCACGTGGTCCACGAGTCGCGCGGCGCGCGTGGCGGCCCGCAGCGCGCCAGCCGTCTCGACGCGGATCGGGTCGTCCCAGAACCATGCGCAACTGGCGAACATCGCGAGGCGCCATCGTTGCGCCGCCATCAGCCCGAGGAACGCCGACCGCTGGCCGGCCGTCGACGCGTCGCCGAGCCAGTCGCGGGCGAACGCCGACGCCGGTCGGGCGCCGATGACCACGTCGACGTAGGCATCGCGGGCGGCCCACGGGTCGGGCGCGCCGGGGAGTTCGCGCGCGAGGCGCTCGGTGAGGGCATCCACGCCGCCGGCCAGGCGTTCGAGGACGATGCGCAACGGACCCTTCCAGGAACCGTCCGGCACGCACGGGCAACTCGCCGCCCAGCGCTCCACGCCGTGATGGCAGCTCCACGACGTCCGCTCGCGCAGGACCGCGGGCGGGAGTCCTCGCTCCGAGGCCCCGAGGATCGCCGCCGACAGCGCCGGCACGTCGAACGGCCGGTCCGGCGGCGAGGTCTCGCCGATCAGCCGCGCGAGGAAGTGCTCGCGTAACGGCTGGTGATGGCCGTACAGCTCGCCGTCCGTGGCGATGACGACGAGCGGCGATGCGCCGTCGGGGAGTGGGATCGCTCATGAACCGCGGCATGAGCCGGTCGGCGACGAACCGGTCGGCGTCCACGGTCGCCCAGGGCTCGAACGAGACCGCCGCCGACAGCAGGCCGTCGTACAGCGCGACGATCATCGAGCGCCCGTCACCGAGGTCCAGGCGGACCGGCCGGCGGGTATCGAGTCGACCCCGTCCACCTGCCACGGCGCGAGCATCGTGTGCGTGATGCCTTCGCTCGGCGAGGTCGCGCAGCGTCGCGAGGTCGACGGCCGTCTCGGGGAGCCACATCCCGGTGGGCCGGCGACCGAACCGGACCTCGAAATCGCGCAGGCCCCAGCGGATCTCGGTCCGGCGGTCCGCGGCCGACGCGAGCGGCAGGATGGTGTGGTGGAACGGCTGGGCCATCCCGTTGGCCCCGCGGTCGCCCTCGACGAAGCCGCGATACGCGACCGGATCGCCCGTCTCGAGCCAGCCGGCCAGCGTCGGCCCGACGTCCCACGAGATCGACCGGAGGTTGCCGGCCTCCGCGTTGGGTCGATAGCAGTCGGCGCTGATGCGCTCGTTCCAGTCCCGCGCCGGCGCCGCGGTCGGGTCGAGCGGCATCGTGCCGCTGAACGGATCGACCCGCGGCGGCTGGTAGAAGTGCCCGTGGACGACGAGCTGCGGTCGGGTCACGCCCCCTCCGCCGTCCGATCGTGGGCGGTGGTGATCCGGTGGCGGACGATGCGCTCCCAGCGCTCGCCGGGCCCGAGATGCAGCGGCCACGAGAGCAGCAGTCCGCTGCCCTGGTAGACGCGTTCGAAGCCGCTCTCGGAGTTCGAGACGGTCTCGATCGGCGCCCACCAGGCGTCGGCGGGATCGTCGAGCGTCGTCGTCAGCTCGACGCCGATGTAGTCGTTGCCCTGGCCGATCGTGCCGCACGTTCGCGGCCTGGCCGGCCGAATCGTGGCCGACGCGCGCGCCGCCGACCTCCCACCATGCGGCCGGGTTCCCGCCGCCGCCCAGCATCGTCGTCGACCATTCGAGGCCGAGCCGAACGTCGATCGGACGGTCCGTCGCGATGCTCCAGCGCGACGTGGCACTCCAGCGTGGGTGATCGCCGGTCGCCGCCCAGGATGTAGGTCTTCGTCACGGTCACCGCAGCCCCCGCGATCGTCGCCTCGCGACGGGTGGTCAGCCGATCCTGGCCCAGGTCCACCAGGGTGTACGCCCCATCGACAGCGTCGCCAAGGTCCGTCGCGCGGGCCATGGCCCAGTCGTCCGGTGCGGTATCCAGCGCCAGCGCGCGGACCAGCCCGGACCGACGCTCGTAGGCGTCGTAGACGAGCCGCGCCGCGAGCCCCGGCTCCTTGACCCGGAACGCGTCATGGATGGATGCGGGCGCGCCGTCTCCCGAGCCGTCGCTGCCCGGGCCCGTGTCGCCTCGTCGGCGCAGGATCTCGTGGTAGGCCTCCGGTCGTCGCCGCATCACGGCGGTCAGCGCGTGGCGGACCGACCGGACGTCCCAGCCACCGATCCCGGCCCCGCCGTCGAGGTCCACCGTCACGACCTGGCCGTCGGCGGCGAGTCGGACCTCGTCGACCCCGTCCATGTCCAGGTCGCGCGACTCCGCGGCGCACCGTGTCCCGGCGACGCCCTCCGCGATGTCCTCGGCGGCGATGAGGTGCTCGTAGGTCGCGAGGCGCATGTGGCTGATGTAGATGCCGCCGAACAGGCCGTGCCAGTAGCAGTCGTTGGACTGGCCCTGGTAGAGGTGATCCAGCGCTCGATCGCGCTCCGGGCCGGCGGGCATCTCGGCGACGCCGACGGAGACCCGCAGCATCTGCTTGTGCAGGTCGTTGATCTCGCGGTACTTCACCTGGAAGTTGCGCCAGAAGGCGCCGCGCAGCCAGCGCGCCTCGGGCCGCCCCTCGGCCTGGGCGCGATGCAGGACGTCGGAGTAGACGAGGCTCTCGTCGGGCGGCAGGGCCCACTCGCCCATCTCCGCGTAGGAGCCGGTCGGGACGTACACGCGGCCGATCGGCGGATGCTCGGCAAGCCAGGCGGATGGCGTCGTCGTGGTGAGCCAGTCGGCGTTGGCCTCGAGGGCCTCGAAGAACCGCTCCACCCACCGGCGCTCGCCCCAGCAGTGCTCCCAGGTCGTGGGCCACGCCCCGAACTTCTCGCCGTCGTCGCCCATCATCCCGACCCGGTCGCCGGCCTCGGTCGCGTGCTGGCGCAGGTACCCGATCACGTCCTCCACGTCCCGGAACGGGATCCGGTAGCGAAGCCCCTGTTCGGTCCCGAAGACGCGCAGGAGGTGTCCCTGGTCCTCGGTCGTGTAGGGACCCCACAGGTCCTCCTCCGGGATGGCCGCGGCGCGGAAGTGGGCGTCATCGAGGATGGTCCAGCCATAGCCCGCTGCCGCGAGCGACGTGGGCAGGTCCGGCTCCCAGACGCGCTCGGCGAGCCAGGCGCCCTGGGGTCGCCGGCCGAACAGGCGCTCGAGCTCGTCGCCCATCCGCTCCAGCTGCCCGATCCGGTCGCGTTCGGGGAGCGACGCGAGGACCGGCTCGTAGAACCCGCCGCCAAGGATCTCCACCTGCCCTCGGTCCACGAGCGCGCGCAGGCGCGCGATCGCATCCGGGCCGCTCGACGACCAGCCAGTCCAGCAGCGGTCCCGTGTAGTGGAGCGACAGACGGACCCCGGGATGGCGCTCGAGCGCCTCGATCATCGGCTGGTAGGCCTGGTCGTAGACCTCGGCGAAGACCCAGCCGAAGTTCCCGACGGGCTGATGGTTATGGAGGGCGAGCGCGAGGGAGATGCGCGGTGCCACGTTCGTGTCAGCCAGCCTCCGTGATCACGGGTCGCGGCTCGATCGGTGGGAGATCAACGCCGGCTGCCGGCAGGTACAGCTGTTCGGTGTACTCCTGCAGCATGCGCGTCGTGGAGAACCGCCACAACGTCGTCGACATCGACCGTCGCATCGTCTCGACCCAGCGCTTCGGGACACCCGTCGCGTCACGTTCGTACCAGGCGGGGACGAGTTCCGTCTCGAGCAGTCGATACAGGTCCTGGGCATCGGCCCAGTCCTGGGCGGCCTCGTCCGGATCGGTCTCGCGGGTGCCGATCGCCCAGCCGTTGTCCTCCGTGTAGCCCTCGTCCCACCAGCCGTCCAGGACGCTGATGTTGGGGACCCCGTTCTGGGCGGCCTTCATGCCGGACGTCCCGGACGCCTCCAGGGGTCGGCGCGGGTTGTTCAACCAGACGTCCACGCCCTGGACGAGGAACCGCCCGACGCGGATGTCGTAGTCCTCCAGGATGAAGACACGACCGCGGAGCTGCGGCGAGCGGGAGCGCTGGAAGATCTCCTGGATGACGCGCTGGCCCGGTCGATCGGCGGGGTGTGCCTTGCCAGCGAAGATGATCTGGACCGGGCGATCAGCGTCCCACACGAGCTTGGCAAGCCGGTCGATGTCGCTGAACAGGAGACCGGCCCGCTTGTAGGTCGCGAACCGCCGCGCGAACCCGATGGTCATGATGGCCGGGTCCAGGACCGTCTCGATCTCAGCGAGGACGGCCGGCGCCTCTCCGTGGCGCGCGAGCTGGCTACGCAATCGACTATGGGCGAACAGCGCGAGCTCGCGCTTCTGGCGCAGGTGGGCCTCCCACAGGTCGTCCGAGGGGACACGTTCCATGCGTTCCCAGAACCGATCCTGGCGGCTGCCCGCGTCGAGGGCGTCCAGTTCGGCGTCGAGGTGCCGCGACAGCAGGCCGAGCACGGGCGTCCCGACCCAGCTCGGGCCGTGGACGCCGTTGGTGATCCCGAGGATCGCGTGGTCGGTGATGCCTTCCCACGTCGCGTTCGCCGTCGCCGCGTGCAGCTGGCTCACGGCGTTGGCACCATTCGTGAGTCGCAAGCTGAATGCGGTCATATCGAACTGGCCGCGATCTCCGTCCATGCCAAGTCCGAGGTCGAGCACGCGCTCCACCGGGACGTTGCCGCTCTCGAGGAGCGGGCCCGCGACCCGGCGCACGAGGTCCGCGTCAAAGCGCTCGTTGCCGGCCGAGACCGGCGTATGGATCGTGAAGACGCTGTCGCGACGGACCTTCGCCCAAGCGTCGTCGAGGGCGAGGCCGCTCGCGACGAACTCACGTGCTCGCTCGGCGAGCAGGAACGCCGAGTGGCCTTCGTTGAGGTGCCAGACGGCGGGTGCCAGGTCAAGCTCGCGCAGGGCGCGCACGCCGCCGATCCCCAGCACGAGTTCCTGGTGGAGGCGCATCTCGCGGCCGCGGACGTACAGGATATGCGTGATGGGTCGGTCCTCGACCGCGTTCTCGGCCACGTCCGTGTCGAGCAGCAGGACCGGGACCCGGCCCACCTGGGCGAGCCAGACCGCCACGGACAGGTCGCGCCCTGGGAGTTCGACGGTGACCGTCATGGGCAGGCCGTTGCGATCCTGCACGCGCGACAGGGGCAATCGATTGAGGTCGTAGTCCGGGTAGTTGTGCTCCTGGTGACCGTCCGCATCGATCTGCTGGCGGAAGTAGCCCTTCCGATAGAGCAGTCCGACCCCCACGAACGGGAGGGCCATGTCGCTCGCGGACTTCATATGGTCGCCGGCAAGCACGCCCAGGCCGCCGGAATAGATCCCGAGCGATTCGTGGATGCCGTACTCCGCGCAGAAGTAGGCGATCGGACCGTCCAGGTGCGCCCCGTGCTTGCGCGCGAACCAGTGGTCGGAGCCGTTCGCCATGTACTCGTCGAACGCGGTCAGGGTGTCGTGGTACTCGGCCAGGAACTTCTCGTCGTCGAGGACCCGAGTCCACTCGGTGGGACCGCTGATGACCGGGATCGGGTTGCGATAGCGGTTCCACGCCGTCCGGTCGATCAGGCTCCACAGATTGCGGGTCCGCGGATGCCACGCCCAGTGCAGGTTGTAGGCGAGGCGACGCAGCCCTTCGAGCCGCGGGGGGAGGGGAAAGCTCGCCGCCGGGATCGACGGGACGTGGACAGGTTCCATGGCCGGGCATGATACCGAGTCCACCGGTCCATGTGAACCGGTTTAGCCACGATGCGGCACCGTTCCATGTCCGGCGCATCGCCGGGTCGCCGCTCGCGACCTCTACCATGCGCGACATGGGACTGCGCGTCGCCTTCCTCGCCGCCGAGTGCGAGCCCTGGGCCAAGACCGGCGGCCTGGCCGATGTCGTGGACGCCCTGGCGCGTTCCCTTGGGCGCCTCGACGGGGACATCGATGGTCCGGTCGACGTCTTCCTGCCGCGCTATCGCGGCGTTCCGGATCCGCCGGCGGACAGCGTCCTTGGTGAGACCGTGTTGCGCGTACCCGATCCGCGTTCACCGGCAGGCGTCAGCGAGATCGCCGTCATCGATGTCGCGGCGAACGGGTATCGCCTGCGGCTCGTGGACCACCCGGCAGCGTTCGATCGTGCGGCGTTCTACGGCGACGCCGCCGGCGACTTCGCGGACAACGCCTGGCGCTTCGGCCTGTACTGCCGCACCGCGCTCGAGGCCCTCCGGGCGGATGACCGGCCCGTGGACGTTCTCAACCTCCACGACTGGCAGGCCGGGCCGGTCGCGGTCTTCCGCGATCTGCGCTACGGCGACGACCCGGTCATCGGTGAGGCGGCGATCGTCACGACGCTCCACAACCTCGCGTACCACGGCTGGACACCCAACACGGCCCTGGGACAGCTCGGATTGCGGATCGGGGACGGGGCCCCCGGGCAGAACGCCGACGGCATCGACCTGCTCGCCGCGGGCGTGGAGGGAGCGGAGATCGTGAACACCGTGTCGCCCGGGTACGCGGTCGAGGCGCTGACACCGGCATTCGGGATGGGACTCGACGGGACGCTGCGTTCGCGTGGCGACCGATTCATCGGGATCCTCAACGGGCTCGATACGACGGTCTGGGATCCGGCGACCGATGTCGATCTCGCCGCAACGTACTCGCGCGCCGACCGGTCGGGGCAGGTGGCGTGCCGCGCCGATCTGCTGTCGCGGAACGGGTTCGATCCCGGCGACGATGGGCCGGTCATCGGCATGATCGGTCGGCTCGATCCGCAGAAGGGGTTCGACCTGCTCGCTGCCGCGGCGCCGGACCTGCTCGCACGCGGCGCCCGCCTCATCGTCCAGGGGTCGGGACATCCGTCGTTGGCCGATCCATTCCGGGCGCTCGCGGCGTCCTCGCCTGGGCGCGTCGCCTTCATCGAGGCGTTCGATCGCGCGATGGCGCGGCGCATCTACGCGGGCGCCGACTTCTTCGCGATGCCCTCGCGGTTCGAGCCGTGTGGCCAGGGCCAGATGATCGCGTTGCGGTATGGGACGCCCCCGATCGTCCATCGGACGGGCGGCCTCGCGGACACCGTCGTGGACGTGACCGGGTCGCCCGCAGGAGGGACCGGGTTCGTGTTCGACGCGCCATCAGCGGATGCGCTCATCGACGCGTGCCTGCGCGCGTTCGCGTTGCGGGCCGGTGGTGGGGCTGCCTGGGAGTCGCTCGTGGACCGCGGCATGGCGGTCGATTTCGACTGGACGACGGGGTCGGCGCCCCGGTACGTGGATGCATACCGGCGCGCGGTCCAGATTCGGCGCGGCGCGTAGCGCTGGCGCCTCAGGACTCGCAGCCCCGGCGATGTTCGCCTGACCGCACACCATCGCGACAGACGAGCGCGGCCGATCACGGAATCCTGCACGCAAGGCCAGCTTTGGGCGATGGCCCCGCACGGTCGTAGCGAACTTGTGTGCTGTGACGCACAAGCACCGGGCGCGAGGGATCGGTGCCTTCCCAGTGGCGTCCGGCGGCGCGTAGCGCTGGCGCCTCAGGACTCGAGGGCGCGCAGGATCGCGGCGGTCGTCTCTGTCGGGTGGGCCCGCTGCGGGGAATGCGCCCCGCCAGCGATGGTCAGGATGTGATCGGCGCCGATCAACGCCTCGAACGCGGGCAGAGCCGCGTCCGGCATCAGGCCACCCGCTGCCGGGTCGCCACGCACGATCCAGACCGGCACACCGGCCGCCGCCGGATCGGAGAGGTCGGCGAGCCCGCCGTCCCAGTCCCCGTTGTCGAGCAGGACCGACCAGGCCGCCGCCGGCTCCAGCACGGTCAGGGCACGCGCCTTGGCAAGCACATCACCCTCGGGCCAAGGCGGGTTCTCGGCACGAACGGCCGCGAGCGCCTCGTCGAGGTCGTCGTAGGTGCGCGAATCTGCCTGCGAAGCCATCGCCGAGATGACCGCATGCGGGACCGCGGGTGGATCCATGAGCACGATCGTGGCGGGCCGCAGACCGGCGACCGGGAGCGCGGCGGCGGTCATCGCTCCCCAGCTATGGCCCACGACCTGGAGATCGTCGCGGACCAGGCCAGCAACGGCCGCGAAGGCCGCGACATCGGCCGCGTTGTCGCGGAACCGATGGTGGCCGGTCCAGTGGCCGGTCCCGCCGTGCCCGGGGAGGTCCACGGCCACGACCCACCGTCCCGTGGCCGCGAATGCCGGCCCGAGTCGCCACCAGTTCTCCGCGGACCCGGTCACGCCGTGGATCAGCAGGAGTGGCCGCGCCGACGGCGCTCCCCAGGCCAGCGCTGCGAACGGGATCCCGGCCGCGGGGACCGCGAGCCGCTTGCCCGCCAACGGTGTCTCCAGCGCCGCGGTCACGGCGGGAGGCAGCGCGATCACACTCATGACCGCGACCGTAGCAGGTGCGCAGCTCGCGCGCCCCGGCCGGGTAGAATCGCTCCTCGAAGCGCATCGATCGTCGGAGGACCCAGACCGCCATGGCCAACCAGTTCGTGGTCCAGTTGAAGAACGAGCCTGGCGCCATGGCGACCCTCGCGGAAGCGCTCGCGGCGGGTGGCGTGGACCTGCGCGCCATCGGCGGCGGGAGCATCGGCGACTCCGGGCACGTGATCATGACGACGGCCGACGACGACGCGACCAAGTCGATCCTCGACGCCAATGGGTACGTCTACATCGAAGGCGAATCGCTTGTGACCGAGGTCGACGACCGCCCGGGCGGCATGGCTCGCCTGTCGCGTGCACTCGCCGATGCCGGGGTGAACATCAACGGCCACCTGTTCCTGGGTCGATGGGGCGATCGCGCGATGTTCGCGTTCGTGGTCGACAAGCCCGACATCGCACGCCCGATCCTCGAACGCAAGGGCTGAGCCAGGGCGCACCAGCGAGTGGTGCAAGCACCGGTACCACCACCTTCTGGCCCGTGGTACTCGCCACCCCTGTGCCCGACGGGTGGGCTCTGGTAGGTTCAGCCTCGTGCCGAGCCCCCGCGCGCGCCGATCGTCGGTCGTTCCCCTCATCCTGGTGTGGCTGTTCGCCCTGGCACCGGCGGCCAGTGCCGCCCTGCCGCCGGGCGGCACGTTCATCGACGACAACGGCTCCTCGTTCGAGCCCGCCATCGAAGCCGTTGCGGCCGCGGGGATCACCAACGGCTGCAATCCGCCCCTCAACGACATGTACTGCCCGCGAGACTCGGTCACACGTGGGCAGATGGCGGCCTTCCTCGTACGGGCGCTCGATCTGACCGCGACCGGCGGGTCAGATTTCGTTGACGTGTCCGGGACGTTCGCTACCGACATCGACAAGCTGGCGACGGCGGGGATCACGAGGGGCTGCAACCCGCCCCACAACGACCGCTTCTGCCCCAACGCCACCGTGACCCGGGCACAGATGGCGGCGTTCCTCGTCCGCGGCCTCGATCTGACCGCGACGAGCGGCATCACCTTCACCGACGTCCCGACCGGGCACCCGTTCCGGGGCGACATCAATCGCCTCGCGACGGCGGGCATCACCACCGGGTGTGGCAACGGCCGGTTCTGCCCCAACGACGTCGTGACCCGTGGCCAGATGGCGGCGTTCCTCCAGCGCGCGCTCGACCTCGATCCGATCACGCCGCCACCGCCGGCCGCCGGCAACCCGACGGGCAACGCGCCGATCCCGCCCGAGGCGCGGGCGGTGGATACCTCGGACCCGGATCGCGTGGTCGGGACCGGGACGCCGGGCAGCTGCACGTCGGCCGCGGTCGTGAACGCGGTCGCCCAGGGCGGGAAGATCACGTTCGATTGCGGTCCGAATCCGGTGACGATCGCGATGGGCGCCACAGCGCGGGTCTTCAACAACAAGCCCAACGTCGTGATCGATGGCGGAGGCCTCGTCACCCTCGATGGCGGGGCCGCCCGACGGATCCTCTACATGAACACGTGCGATCAAGCCCTCGTCTGGACCACCGACCACTGCCAGAACCAGGACCATCCCACGCTCGTCGTCCAGAACCTCACGTTCCGCAACGGCCGCTCGACCGGCAACGAGACCCAGGACGGCGGCGGCGCGATCTTCGTGCGCGGCGGGCGGTTCCGGGCGGTGAGCTCACAGTTCTACGGGAATCGATGCGCTCCCACCGGCCCCGATGTCGGTGGCGCCGCGCTCCAGGTGTTCTCGCAGTACCAGGGCCGGCCCGTGTATCTCGTGAACAGCACGTTCGGCGGTCCCGGGGCGCTCCGTAACGAGTGCTCCAATGGCGGCGGGATCTCCAGCATCGGGACGTCGTGGACGATCCTCAACACGTGGTTCCGCGACAACCGGGCCATCGGGACGGGGGCCAACCCGCCCAAGAACGGGCTGCCCGGCGGCGGCAACGGGGGAGCGATCTACAACGACGGCAACGAGATGACCCTGCGGCTCGAGGGGACGCGGATCGAAGGCAACACCTCCAACGGCGAGGGTGGCAGCGCGATCTTCTTCGTGAGCAACAACCGGACCGGCGAGGTGGAGATCGTCGACTCGGTCATCCGCAATAACACCGGCGACGGCTTCTCGACGCACCCCAGCATCTTCTTCCTGGGTCGGCGCATCACGTTCACCAACTCCACGGTCGAGTAGCCGGCCTCGTCGCGTCGCCGGTCCGCGATGTCTACGGGTGGTCCGCCTCGTCGGCGTCGGCCTCAGCCTTGGTCCGGTGCACCGTCCCGGGCGCATGACCCGGTGGTGCATAGACCGTGTACAGCCGGAGGTCGCTGGCGCCGCGATTGATCACGTTGTGACGGGTCCCCGCAGGGACCAGGACGAGGTCGCCCGCCGAGACCGCGGTCGGCTCGCCTTCGATGACCGTCTCCGCCTCGCCCTCGACGAGCACCAGGACCTGGTCGAGCGTGTCGTGCGTCTCCTCACCGATCTCGCCGCCCGGCGGGATACTCATCACGACGACCTGGCTGTGCGGTCCGGTCGCGACGACCTCACGGAACAGGGAGTTGGCGCGGGTGCGCGCCTCGATATCTCCGATGAATGCCATGGATGTCCTCCTTCGACTCGGCCCATCGTCGCGGACCGGCCGAGCCAGACGCAGTGCCAAAGGTCAGAAATTGTGGACCACGCCTCAGTCGTGGCTCCGTTCCTCGAGGCGGCGCCGGTCGGCGGTCTCGAGCTGGAACGTGGAGTGCTCGATATCGAAGTCGCCCGCCAGGCATCTGCACAGCTCGTCGAGGACCGCGGGCGGGTCCGCGTCCTCGGTCAGGACGACATGGGCAGAGACGACGTTCATCCCCGAGGTGATGGTCCAGGCGTGGAGGTCGTGGACATCGGCCACGCCCGATGCCTCCAGGATGTGTGATCGCACCTCGTCGAGGTCGACGCCCTTGGGGGTCGCCTCCAGCAGGACATCGATCGCCTCGCGCATGAGGCGCCAGGTCCTCGGCAGGATGAGCAGCCCGATGACCGCGGACGCCAGGGCGTCGGCCTGTTGCCAGCCGGTCACCGTGATCACGACGGCGGCCACGATGACCGCGACGGAGCCTGCGAGGTCACCCATCACCTCGAGATAGGCGCCACGCAGGTTGAGGCTCGATCGCTGGGCCCCGTGGAGCAGGTAGAGCGAGAACGCGTTGACGCCCAACCCCACGAGCGCGATCGCGAGCATCAGCCCCGACGCCACCTCCGGCGGATCCGACCAGCGGCGCCACGCTTCGAAGATGACATACGCGGCAACGCCGAAAAGCAGGACGGCGTTGACGACGGCGGCGAGGATCTCGAGGCGCAGGAACCCGAACGTCCGGCCGTCGCTGGCGGGACGCCCCGCGATGGCGATCGCGAGCAGCGCGAGACCGATGCCCACGACATCGGTGAAGTTGTGCCCGGCATCGGCGAGGAGCGCGAGGCTGTTCGTGACGTACCCGCCGACGGCCTGGACCACGAAGAGGGCGAGGGTCAGGACGAACACCGTCGTGAGCCGACCCCGATGCTGCGCCGACGCGGAACCGTGGCTGTGCGTCATCGGGTCGGGTCGAGGGACGGGGCGAACGCGGTCACGGTTCCATCATGCCGGGCGTGCGTCGATGTCGCTCTAGGTTGGAAATCCCGGATTGACAGGTTTGCCTTGACCCTGCTACCTTGCGATGACAAGGTAGCATGGACGACATGGACCAGGACAAACTCAGCCCGCTCCGCAAGGGCCTCCTGGAGTTCCTGATCCTCGACATCATCTCCACGGGTGAGGTGTACGTCGCGGACATCCTGGAACGCCTCGGGACGACCGATTTCGCCACCCGCGAGGGGACCCTGTATCCGCTGCTCAGCAAGATGCGGCGCGAGGGCCTCCTCGACTACGACTGGCGCGAGTCGGCGACGGGGCCGCCGCGCAAGTACTACCGACTGACCAAGCAGGGACGCGACCAGCTCGACGAGTTCCGCGCGTACTGGGCGTCCCTGACGGTGTTGATCGACGAACTGGGAAGGTAAAGGACGATGGACAAGACGATCACGATCAACCTGACCGGGCACACCCAAGGGTTCCGCCTCGACCAGCCTGCCTACGACCGCCTCGCGCGGTATCTCGACCGAGCGGCGACCCGGCTGCAGGACGATCCCGATCGAGCGGAGGTCTTGGGGGACCTCGAACGCTCCATCGGCGACCGACTCGCGGCCGTGGTCGCCGCCGGCGACCGATTGCTGACGGCCGACGACATCGAGGATGTCCTCGACGCGATCGGCATGGTGGACACGGGCCGCGACCACGGGCCCGACGACGGTGCCACGCCTCGTCGTCGACTGCGCCGGATTCGCGAGGGGCAGGTGATCGCGGGCGTGTGCAACGGCATCGCCGCGTATTCGGAGATCGACGTCGACTGGGTCCGGTGGACCGTCGTCCTGGGCACGATCTTCACGGGGGGCATCCTCGGCCTCGTCTACATCGCGCTCGCGGTCATCCTGCCGGTCGTCCCACGGCGGGCTTCGTAGCCGGGACTGTCGGCCACCACATGCAGCACTGGTCTGCAGCGGCCGGTCGCGAGCCGTCACGTGCAGCACTGGTCTGCAGGTGGGGGCGGCAGCCTCCAGACCCGAGCGTGGGAGCCGAGTGCCGCCCCCGTTTCCTGTTGTCAGGCGCGAGCCCGTGCAGACCGTTGCTGCAAATGGCGTCAAAGCCGTGGGCTGGCACGTGGCGGCTGCGCCAACGATCTGATCGGTCGGAGGCTCCTGATAGACTGATCGACGCCCCGCGGGAGTAGCTCAGTTGGTAGAGCGGCAGCCTTCCAAGCTGCATGTCGCGAGTTCGAGCCTCGTCTCCCGCTCCAACCCCTCATGTCGGGCGCGTCCCGCAGCCGTGCTACGGCGGTCCGGAGGGCATGGCGGACCACGGCCCCTGTTCCTCGATCCGAAGGACTGATCGCGCGCATCGCCATCGACATCCGTCGAGTCGGCGGATCGACGGATCGCCGGCGGGTCATGGGCGCTCGTCGGATGCGCAACGCGCCCGCATCGCCGAGGCTCGGGCTCACGACCCGTCGCTCGACTGTCGCGGCGGGAGGACACCGCAAGGAGCCCGCCGGATGCAGCCCGCCCGCGACATCGCCCATCGTCCTGAACGCGCCATCGAATCCCTCGCCGCCGCCCTGACGGGCCGGCTCCTGCGCCCTGGCGACGAGGACTACGAGGCCGCCCGCCGGGGTCACAACCTCGCCATCGATGCTCGCCCGCTCGCGATCGTCCGCGCGGCGGACGCCGCCGACGTCGCCCTGACCGTGACGGTCGCGCGCGGTGCTGGCCTGGAGCTGGCCATCCGCAGCGGCGGCCACAGCGTCGCGGGACACTCCACCGGCGATGACCTCGTCGTCGTCGATCTGACGGCGATGACCGGCCTGCACATCGACCCGGCCACGCGCCTCGTCTACGCGCAGCCCGGGCTGACTGCCGGCGCGGTGACCAACGCCTTGGCCGCGCACGGTCTCGCCATCCCGTTCGGCGACACGCCGACGGTCGGGATCACCGGCCTCACGCTGGGCGGCGGCATCGGGTATCTCGTCCGGCCGCATGGTCTGGCCATCGATCATCTCGAGGGCGTCGAGCTCGTCACGGCCGACGGCAGACTGATCACGGCGAACGCCAACGAGCATCCCGAGCTGTTCTGGGCACTCCGTGGCGGCGGCGGGAACTTCGGCATCGTCACGCGGCTCATCTACCGGGCCGTCGAGGTCGACACCGTCTACGGTGGCGCGCTGATCCTGCCCGCTACCGCGGAGACGCTTGCGGGCGTGGTGGCTGCGGCGGCGGCGGCCCCGGATGGGCACCCGAGGTCCTGGTCCTCGTGCTGCGGCGACGCGGACGGCGTGTACTCGAACTTCCTCGGGGACGAGGGCGACGCCCGCGTGCGCGAGGCGTATCCCGTCGCGACGTACGCGCGACTGGCCGCGGTGAAGCGCGCCTACGACCCGACCAATGTCTTCCACCGGAACCAGAACATCCGCCCTGCGTCCTGACGCGGCTCAACCGCTCGGCGGTCCGGCAGCGTCCGCGGGCGGCCGACGCCACCCAGGACTCCAGGACGCGGCGATGCCGGTCCTCCAGCTTGACCAGCTCTCGCTTCGAGCGCAGCAGGTCGCGCACGTCCTCGAAGCTCATGCCCTCGGTCTCCATCAGGTAGGCGGCGAGCACCGTCGCCGATCGACCGCGTCCCTTGGCGCAGTGGATGAGCACCGTGCGGCCGTCGGCGAGCTGGTCGCCGATCCAGGCGACTGCCGGCGTCAGGACGGACGCGTCCGGCACCGTGACGTCCGGCACCAGGAACTCGACATGGGCGATGTCGCGCGCCTCGTAGAACGCGTGGTCCGACACCCGCTCCGCACGCGTGTCGAGGACGGCCGTGATCCCGAGGGCCAGGATCTGGTCGTAGTCCCGGCCGTACGTCGGCGCGCCACCCAGCCACAGGCGTGGCTGGATCTGCGAGAACCAGCTATGGCCCAGGAGCCGCTCGTAGGTGAACCGGATGGCCGGGTAGAGGCGGTCGAACGCGCGGTGGAACGGGGACAGCCGGGGCGGTGGCTCAGGGGACGACAACGGACAGCGCCCCGGGTACGACATCGACGGTCACCGGCGTACGGCCGACGTACTCGCCGTCTGTCCACACGGGCTGATCCGGGTCGGTCTCGATCCTGATCGTGCGGCACTGCCGCTGATAGCGCGTCGCCTTCGCCATCGGCAGGTCCAGCAGGCGGATCGCCGCGGCCGCGAGCGTCGCCACGTCCTGCCGGTCGATGAAGAAGGCAGTCGAGCAGTCCGTCGTCCACGGCGTAGGAGTTGGTGATCTTGAGTCCGGTCCCCATCATCCCGGAGTTGACCACGTAGACCTTCGTAGCCTCGAACTCGAACGACTCGCCGTCCAGGTCGGCGTGGTAGTGGATCGGTGCCGCGGGTCGCGCTTGCTGGGCAACGTTCGCGACGTAGGCGAACACGCCGTACTTGTCCTTGAGCTCGCGGCTCGTCTGCTCTTCGGGCTCGACCCCGACGTACATCCGCTGCACGAAGTACCGATCGGCGACCTCGGCCTGACCCAGTTCGCGCAGGCGACCGACATCGACGGCCCGGATCGACGCGACTGGTGCACAGGACGTCGGTCGCCTCACGGAGCGAGTCGGGCACGCCCATCTCCCGCGCGAATCCGTTGCCGGTCCCTCCGGGCAGGATCCCCATCGGGGTCCTCCGCCCCGTCGACTGCGGCCACCTCGACCAGCGCGTTCGCGATCTCGTGCTGTGTGCCGTCGCCGCCATACCCAGCGACGAGATCGACGCCGTCCTCGATCGCCGTCCTGGTCTGGAGGCCCGCGTCTCCATATCGATGGGTCACGCTGACCTGCCAGTCCACCTCGTGCCCACCGAAGACGTCATTGAGGACATTGAGGACCGGCTCGTCCCGGCCCGATGCCGGGTTGACGACGACGTGGATCGCGGCGGTACGGCGGTTCAGGCACGGCATACTCCTGGTCCGACCCCTTGTCGCGATGATAATGCCCTAATGCTCGTCCCCCACCACAGGCTCGGTCGCGCTCGATCCCTCGTCGCCGTCGTCGCGCTGGTCCTGGTCGGCTGCGGCAGTCCGCCGCCATCGAGCCCGGCGGCGAGCACGCCGGCGCCATCGATTCCCGCGTCCGAGGTGCCGTCATCGGCCGCCGCCGCCGTCGATTGGCACGACCCGTCACTGGCGCCCGTCCGCTCGCGCCGATGCGCTGCTCCGTGCGATGACCCCTGCCGAGAAGATCGGTCAGATGACCCAGCTCGAGCAGGGATCGGTGACGCCCCAGTCGGTCGCGGACCTGGCGCTCGGGTCCGTCCTGAGCGGCGGCGGTGGAGCCCCGCTCGTCAACGACGCCGACAACTGGCATCGGATGGTCTCGACATTCCAGTCCGCCGCGCTCGGGACGCGGCTGGGGATCCCGATCCTGTACGGGGTGGACGCCGTCCACGGCCACAACACGGTCGTCGGCGCCACGATCTTCCCGCACAACATCGGTCTGGGCGCTGCCGGCGATGCCGCGCTCGTCGAGCGGATCGGGCGTGCGACGGCCGAGGAGATGTCGGCGACGGGCGTCCGCTGGAACTTCGGACCGGTGGTCGCGGTACCCGCAGGACGTGCGGTGGGGTCGCACGTACGAGGGGTTCGGGCAGGATCCCGACGCTGGTCGGCGACCTCGCTGGCGCGTACATCCGCGGTCTCCAGGGCGCCTCGCTCGCCGATCGCACATCCGTCGCGGCCACCGCGAAGCACTTCGTCGGTGACGGCGGCACCGGCTGGGGTACCTCCACGACCGGCGACTACGCAGATCGACCAGGGTGTCACGGACGTCGACGAGCGCCACGCTTCGCGACGTCCACCTGGCGCCGTACCGTGCGGCCATCGATGCCGGAGCGCGGATCGTCATGGCGTCGTTCTCCAGCACGGCCGCCGGCAAGGTCCACGGCGACCGCCACCTCCTCACGGACGTGCTGAAGGGCGAGCTCGGGTTCACCGGGTTCGTCGTGTCCGACTGGGCGGGCGTCGACCAGGTCGACCCGGACTACGACACGGCGGTCGCCCAGGCGATCACGGCCGGCATCGACATGGTCATGGTCCCGAGCGACGGCCAGCGATTCCAGGCGGCCGTCCAGGCCGGGTCTGATCGACGGCACGATCGACCCGGACCGGGTCGATGACGCGGTCCGCCGCATCCTGCTGGTCAAGTTCGAGATGGGGCTCTTCGAGCAGCCGATGCCTCCAGCGGGTGGCAACGGCGCGTTGGGGACAGATGCGCATCGGGCGCTGGGCCGTGACGCGGCCGCGGCGTCTGCCGTCCTGCTCGCGACCAAGGCCGGGGTACTGCCGATCACCCCGGACGACGACCGTGCTGCTTGCCGGCTCGGGCGCCGACGACATCGGCCTCCAGTCCGGCGGCTGGACGATCACGTGGCAGGGGAGCCCGGGCGACATCACGCCGGGGACGACCATCGATGACGCGCTGCGCGAGCGGTTGGGCGAGGGCGTCGTGGCCTTGCCCGAGGTCGCGGGTCGTGGCCCGCATCACGGTCGGCGTGGTCGTCGTCGCCGAACCGCCCTACGCCGAGGGTGTGGGCGATTCCGCGACCCTCGAATTGCCCGCCGATGACATCGAGGCGGTGGCAGCGGCACGTCGATCCGTGGAGCGGCTCATCGTCGTGATCCTGTCCGGCCGACCGGTGATGCTCGACGAGATCCTTCCCGAGGCCGATGCGGTCATCGCCGCATGGCTGCCCGGCACGGAAGGTGCTGGGATCGTGGACGTGCTCGTCGGCGATGTGCCCTTCACGGGGACCACGCCGTTCGCATGGCCCCGAACGCCGGAGGATTCGCCGCGCACGGGTCGAAGCGCGTGCGAGGGTGCCGTGTTCCCAGCGGGCTTCGGCCTGGATACCGCGGGCACGGCGCTCGGCCCGGCTGCATGCCCCTGACGAGGGAGCACCGCGCCGAGCTTCCCGCCCGGAAAGCTGCCGACTCGGGTATGCTGCCGCCTTCTCGTGCTCGATGGGCGCTCCGGTCAGCGCCCCGGTCGACGGCTGTCGGCCCAGATCTGCGAACCAACCCCAGCGCCCTGACCGGGCCCCGCGGACGACGTCTGGCGGGTGGGCCCCTCAGGAGTCACCTTCTTCATGTCCTTCGATCGTCTCGGGCTCGCGCCCGAATTCCTCCGCGCCGTCGCGGACCAGGGCTACACCGAGCCCACCCCCGTCCAGGCCGAGGCCATCCCGCTCGTCCTCGCCGGCCGTGACCTGATGGCCGGCGCCCAGACGGGTACCGGCAAGACGGCGGCCTTCGTGCTGCCGATGCTCCAGCGCCTCGGCCCACCCAACCTCGACCCGCGCTCGGGCCGCCGGCCCATCCGGGCCCTCGTCCTCGCCCCGACCCGCGAGCTCGCCCTCCAGGTGGAGGAGAGCGTCCGCGTCTACGGCCGCCATTGGGGCGTTCGCTCGGCCGCGATCTACGGCGGCGTCGGGTTCGGCCCCCAGGCGACCGCCCTCCGACGCGGCGTCGACGTCGTCGTCGCGACGCCGGGCCGTCTGCTCGACCACCTCGGCCAGCGCACCATCGACCTCTCGACCATCGAGATCCTCGTTCTCGACGAGGCCGACCGCATGCTCGACATGGGCTTCATCCGCGACATCCGCAAGGTGCTCGACGTGCTGCCGCCGCGACGCCAGAACCTGTTGTTCAGTGCCACCTTCTCCGACGAGATCCGGTCGCTCGCGAGCGGCTTCCTTCACGACCCGGCCACCGTCCAGGTGACGCCGCGGAACTCGGCGGCGCCGCTCGTGACGCAGGTCGTCCACCCGGTCGATCGCGAGCGCAAGCGCGAACTCCTCTCGCACCTGATCCGCACGGGCGCCATCGACCAGGCGCTGGTCTTCACGCGCACCAAGCACGGCGCGAACCGGCTCGCCCAGCAGCTGGAGCGCGACGGGATCGCCGCCATGGCCATCCACGGCAACAAGAGCCAGGGCCAGCGGGTTCGGGCGCTCGCCGACTTCAAGTCCGGGCGGACGCCGATCCTGGTCGCGACCGAGATCGCCGCGCGCGGGCTCGATATCGATGGTCTGCCGCACGTCGTCAACTTCGAATTGCCGATGGTCCCCGAGGATTACGTCCATCGCATCGGCCGGACGGGTCGTGCTGGCTCGCCGGGCCACGCCGTTTCGTTGGTCTGCGTGGACGAGGGCAAGCTCCTCAACGAGATCCAGCTCGTGCTTGGTCGCGCGATCCCGCAGGAGGTCATCGCCGGGTTCGAACCCGACCGGTCCATCCGCCCGGAGCCGATCCTGCGCGGTGGCCTGGGTCGGGCACGACCGGAACCCCGGGGCGAGCACGTCTCGCGCGGGTTCGCCGGCCCACGACGCGACGGTCCGCGGCGCGACGGGACGCATGCTCCGCGACGCGATGGCTCACACGCTCCGCGACGAGACGGCGTCGGTCTCGGTGAGTCGGCGCCCCGACGCCCGACAACGGCCGCCGGTCATGGTCCGGCACGATCCGGTGGTCCGGCACGACCCGGCAACCAGCCACGGTCTGGTCAGGGGCTCGGCAACCGGCCGGTATCGTCCGGTCGTGGCCCGGGTCGACCGGGTCCGTCGCATGGCCGACCACAGGGTCATGGCGCCGGCCGGCCACAGGGTTCGGGTCCGACCCACGGCCGACCGCAGGGACAGGGTTCCGGATCTGGGCGACCACAGGGCGGCCCGTCGAACGGACACCGAACGGTGGACCCGCGTTCGGGCGGCCGGCCGGTCTCCCTCCCGGGCGAGCGGATCGCACGCTCGGAGCGCCACCCGGGCTGACCAGCGGCTCGGGCCCGGCGGTTCGAACCCGCCGACGCGCGACCGAGACCCGCGTCCGGTCGATCAGCCGGCTGCGGACCCGATCGGGCCGCGGGCAGGTGGCAACCGACCTGCCAGGCTGAGCACGACCAGGGTCGCGACGACCAGCGCCCCGGCCCCCGCGACGATCGGGACGAGTTCGGCACCCGACTCCTTCACCACGATCCCGGCATAGGCCCAGACGATCACGAGGCCATACGCCGCATCGTGGAACCGCCAGACGAACGTCACCGCGATCGCCAGCCCCACGAGCAGCACGGCAGAGGCGATCAGCTCCGGCTGGATCCCGAGCCCGTCGAAACCCACCGACTGGAGGGTCTGCGCGATGTTCGCGATCGTGGCGACCGTGATCCACCCGAGGTAGACGGAGAACGGCACACGGATGAGCCACGTCCGGGCCCGGTCGAGCTCTGCTCGCAGGTCCCACAGCCGCAGGTGGATCGCGATGAGCGTCAGGAGCAGGCCGATCATGACCGGGACGGAGGCGATGAACAGCTCGAACTGGAACAGCAGTAGCCAGCCGGTGTTCAGGACGCCGGTCAGCGCCGGTAGCCAGCCGAGAGAACGCAGCACCGGGTCGGTGCGCCGCGACGGGAGGGCCTGGAACACCGTGAACGCCCCGAGCAGCAGGTAGATCACGCCCCAGATCGCGAAGACGTACCCCGCCGGGATGACGAACACCTGGAACCGGTCACTGATCTCGGCTGTCAGCTGTCCGTTGATGGGCAGCGCGTTGGCGGCCGCGTTGACGGCTACGGTCACGACGAAGATCAGGACGGTGACGAGTTGGCGGGTACGGTCGCTGGACATCGGCTCGGTTCCTCTCGGGTTCAGTGTGGGTGCTCGATGGTCAATTCGTTCGAGCGCTCGCGAAGGATGGTTCTACGCCTCTCAGGACACTCTGGGCTATCGTCGAGGGCGTGACCGAGCCCCGTGACCCCGCCGCACCGCCCCCTGGCGACAGCGGTGAGCCGCGCCTGATCGCCGAACGCTACCGGCTCGGGCCTGTCATCGGGCGTGGCGGGATGGCGACGATCCATCGCGCGACGGACACCCGCCTGGATCGCGAGGTGGCCGTCAAGCTCCTCCGACCCGAGGTCAGCCGTGACCCCGACCTCGCCCAGCGATTCCGGCGCGAAGCCCTCGCGGCGACGGTGCTTCGACACCCGAACATCGTCGCCTGTCTGGACACGGGCACGGACGGCGACCAGCCGTTCCTTGTCATGGACCTCGTCGAGGGCGAGGACCTCGCCGCTCGCCTGCGGCGCGGTGGGCGACTCGCGGCCATGCAGGTCGCCCGGATCGGCCTGGACGTAGCACGTGGCCTGGGTGTCGCGCATCTCCGCGGCATCGTCCACCGCGACATCAAGCCCGGCAACATCCTGCTCGCCGCCGACGGGCGCGCCATGGTCGCCGATTTCGGGATCGCGCGACTCGCGCTCGATGCCGAGGCGTCGATGCCGGGCACGACCCTCGGCAGCGTCCACTACTTCAGCCCGGAACAGGCCCGGGGCCTGACGACCAGTCCGGCTTCGGATGTCTACGGCCTGGGCCTCGTCCTCTACGAAGCGCTGACCGGCAAGCGGGCGTGGTCCGGCGACACGACCGATGCGATCGCCCTGGCCCGGGTGGGAGCCGCCGCTCCATCGCCCCGCGCCATCATCGCCGACGTCCCGAAAGAGCTGGACGCGGTGGTGGTCCGCGCGCTCGCACCGGAACCCGGCGATCGATACCCGAACGGCGCGTCGATGGCGGCCGCGCTGGAGCCGATCGTCGCGTCGCTGGCGGCCGGCACGACATCTCGGGTCGAGGTGCCGGTCGCGCCCACGTTTTCGACCGGCGCGGACGCCGGCGGCGTCGCGCTAGGTGGCGTCGCGCCGCCGCTCCGACCACCATCGAACGCGCCGCCGATGGTTCCCCAGCCAGCACGCCGATCGACCGGTCCTGCCATCGCACTCCTGGTCCTTGCGATCGCGGGAGGCATCCTCGGCGCGGTCCTCGTGGCGGCCCTCCCGGGCGGCGATGCCATCGCGCTGCGCACAGACGAGCCACCTTCGACCGCCCGCCCCGCCACCGGTCGACCGACCGCGACGCCCGACCCGACAGCCGACCCGACGCAACAGCCGACCGCGACGCCGGACCCGACCGCGACGCCCGAGCCAACGGAGGTGCCGCCGACCGTCCCGCCCGGCGAAGTGGCGGACCTGTGCGAATCCTTCTTCGGCCTGCCGTGCGGGCTGGGTGCGGGCCGCTACGCGCCGTCGCGTTTCGAGCCGGCCTTCGATCTCCAGCTGGGCGACGGGTGGTCCACGGCGCTCCACGAATCGGATCTCGTCGCCCTCACGCGCGAGGAAGGATCGATGACCTTTGCCGCCGACATCGCCGAGGTGTACCCGGGGGGCGCCGCGACAGAGCCGCGCGACAAGGCGCGCGATGTCATCGAAGCCTTCGTCGTCACCGACGGCATCAGCTCGACGGAACCGGCGGCGGTCCGGATCGACGGCCGTCGCGGGTTCTCCGTGGACGTGTCACCGCTGGGGTCCACCCGGGTCGCGATGTTCGCGACGTCATCGAGCACCTACTTCGTGGAAGCGGATCGAACGACGCGCCTCGTCGTCCTCGATGTCCGTGGGGACGTCGCCGTCCTGTGCATCGAACCGTCCGACGTCACGGACCTCGAGGGGATCCTCGACACCGCTGACGTTGCCGCCGGCACCATCCGCTGGCGGTGACGATCCCGGCCGCCGGCAGCGGAGTGCGGCTGATCGTCGGGCACCTCGTCCGGTAGGCTTGGTGCGCACATGCCTCTGCTCACGACCGATGCCCTCACCAAGCGCTATCCCGGCGGCGTCACGGCGCTCGACGGTCTGACCCTCGAGCTGGAGCCCGGGATCATCGGGCTGGTCGGGGCGAACGGCGCCGGCAAGAGCACGTTCCTGCGGATCCTCCTGGGCCTGCTTGACCCGACGTCCGGGGACGCCACCGTGCTGGGCCACGACGTGCGGACCGAGGGCTCGACCCTGCGCCGGTACGTCGGCTACATGCCGGAGAGCGACTGCCTGCCGCCCGATGTGACCGCGACCGACTTCGTCGGGCAGATGGGACGCCTGTCTGGCCTCCCCAAGGCGGCCGCACGCGAGCGCGCGGCCGAGGTGTTGCGCCACGTCGGTCTGTACGAGGAGCGGTACCGCCCGATCGGTGGCTACTCGACCGGCATGAAGCAGCGGGTGAAGCTGGCCCAGGCGCTCGTCCACGATCCGCGCCTGCTCCTCCTCGACGAGCCCACCAACGGCCTGGACCCGGCCGGCCGGGACGAGATGCTGGCGCTGGTCCGCCGCACGGGTACGGAGTTCGGCATCGCGGTGATCGTCGCGAGCCACCTCCTGGGCGAGATCGAGCGGGTCTGCGATCACCTCGTCGCCATCGATGCCGGCACGCTCATCCGTGCGGCCCCGCTCGGCGACTTCACCCAGCACACGGGCATGCTCGCGGTCGAGGTGGAGGAGGGGAGCGATCGACTCGCGGCCGCGCTCGTCGCCGCCGGCCTGCAGGCCGTGGTCGACGGTCGGACCGTCCTCGTGGATCTCCACGACGAGCGGCCCTGGGACCTCGTCCGCGACGCGGTCGCGGACCTGGATCTCCCGCTCGTCCGGATCGAGCAGCGCCGCCGTGGGCTCGAGGAGCTGTTCCAGTGAGCGCCACCGGGAACATCTACGACCTCGGCTACCAGGGCTACGACGGACCCCGGCAGGGTCGGGTCGCGGTCACGTGGGGCCTGCTGGTGGCGACCCTCCGCGCCGCCTACGGGATCGGGCGCGGCGGGCGCGCCAAGATCGTGCCGTTCGGGCTGGCGGCCATGGCCCTCCTGCCGGCCGTCCTCGCCGTGGGCATCACCGCCCTGGCGACCCAGGCAGGCGCCGGTGGCGCCCTGGAGGAGGCCTCCCCGGTCCGCCACGACACGTACCAGGGGCTCACCTCCACGCTGATCATGCTGTTCTGCGCCGCGCAGGCTCCCGAGCTGTTCGGGAAGGACCAGCGCTACGGGGTCCTGCCGCTCTTCTTCTCGCGGGTGCTCACGCGACCGGACTACGCGTTCGCGCGGCTCGGCGGCCTGTTCCTCGCGGTCTTCCTCGTGTCGGTCGTGCCCCAGGTCGTCCTCACCGTGGGCGCCGATCCTCGCCGCCGCGGACCCGCTGACCGGGCATCGCGGACGAGGCCGCGGACATCCCGCGGTATCTGGCGGTGTCCGCGGCGGCCGCCGGCCTCCTGACGGCGATCGCGGCGGTCATCGCCGCGTGGACGCCCCGTCGTGCCTATGCCACCGCCGGGATCATCGCGGTGTTCATCGTCCCGCCGATCATCGTCGCGATCGTGAGCGAGATGGCCGCCGGCGATGCGGCCCGGATCCTGCTGTTCGCCAGCATCGGCGACCTCCTCGAAGGGTTCAACGCCGCGGTCTTCGGGACCCTCGCAGCCTCCACCGCGGTGATCGCGGCGAACTACCCGGGCTGGGTCTATCTCGCGGCCACGCTCGTCGGGATCGTCGGGGGCGTCGCGCTGGTGCTGCGCCGCTACCAGGGGGTGAGCGTGTGACGCTCGAGGCGACGCCACCCCGTCGCCGACGCCGACACCGACGCCACCGCCGCGCCGAGCGCGTCGCCGCGATCGAGCTGGAGCACGTGTCGCGCTGGTACGGCAACGTGGTCGCCGTCAACGACATCACGTTCGCGCTGGGCCCGGGCGTCACCGGCCTGCTCGGACCCAACGGCGCCGGCAAGTCCACGCTCCTGCACCTGCTCGCCGGGCTCCTCGCGCCGTCGGCGGGCACCGTGCGGATCGCCGGCCGGACCGCCTTCGGCGACCCGAGTGTCTACCGCGAGGTCGGCCTGGTCCCGGAGCGCGAGGCCGTCCCCGGCTACCTGACCGGGCACGAGTTCGCCCTGCTCAACGCCCAGCTCCAGGGGGTCGCGGACGCGCGCGGGGCCGCCGACAAGGCGATGGCCACGGTCGAGCTGACGGACGCCGCCCATCGGCCCATCCGGACCTACTCGAAGGGCATGCGCCAGCGCGCGAAGCTGGCCGGCGCCCTCGTCCACGAGCCGAGGATCCTGCTGCTCGACGAGCCGTTCAACGGCATGGACCCGCGACAGCGGCTGCACATGATGGGGCTGCTGCGCGAGATGGCCGCCGCGGGCCGGGTCATCCTCTTCTCGTCGCACATCCTCGAGGAGGTCGAGCGGCTGGCCGACGCGGTCCTCGTCGTCTACGCCGGGCGACTCGCGGCATCGGGCGACTTCCGGTCCATCCGCCGCCTCATGACCGACCGCCCGCACCGATTCATGATCCGCTCGTCGGACGACCGGACGCTCGCGTCGGCGCTGCTGCGCCACCCATCGATCTTCGGCGTGGAGCTGTCCGACGGCGTCCTGTCGATCCGCACCTCGGACTACGGCGCGTTCACGCGCATGGTCGCCCCGGCCGCCCGCGAGGCCGGGATCCGGCTGCTCGAGGTCTCGCCGACCGACGACTCGCTCGAAAGCGTCTTCAGCTACCTGGTGCGCCGATGACGGCGACGGTCGCCATCGTTCGCGTCACGCTCCGTGGCCTGCTCGGTCGGCGACGGATGATCCTGATGCTCCTGCTCGCCGCGCTGCCGATCCTCGTCGGCCTGCTGATCCGGGTGGCCGGTGGCACCCGGGACGCGCCCGAGATCCTCGACACGCTCGTCATCCGGACCGTCCTGCCGCTGGTGGCGCTGATCGTCGGGACCGCGGCGATGGGATCCGAGATCGAGGACGGGACCGCCGTCTTCCTCCTGGTGAAGCCGATCCCGCGCTGGCGGGTCGCGCTCGCCAAGCTCGCGGTGGCGTCGGGCCTGACGGCCGTGCTGGTGGTGCCGCCGATCCTGATCACGGCCGTCCTCGTGTCCGGCGCCGACAGCGAGTCCCTCGGGGTCGCGGCGGGGTTCGCGCTGGCCGCGATCGCCGGCGGGACCGCGTACGCCTGCGCGTTCACGACACTCGGCACGCTCACCTCGCGCGCGCTGATCATCGGCCTCGTCTACACGCTGCTGTGGGAAGGCGTGCTGGCGGGCCTCCTCGAAGGGACGCGCTTCCTGTCGATCCGACAGGCGACCCTCGGGCTGGCGGCGGCGTGGACCGGCGAGGACACCGGCGAGGCGGCGCTCGACCCGTTCACGGCCGGACTCGTGATCATCGTCGTGATCGTCGGCTCATTCGGGCTGATGTCGTGGACGTTGTCGCGGTTCCAGATCAAGTCCGCGGACTGAGCAGGGGCCGGGTCTCCGACAACAGGAACGCGACGACGACGCCGGACGCGGCCGTCAGCACGGCGACCAGCCAGATCGCGGCCGGGATCCCGGCGGCGTCGGCGACGAAGCCCGCGACGATCGCGCCGACCGCGAACCCGAGATCCCGCCAGAGCCGATAGACCCCGATCGCGGACGCTCGCCAGGCGGGAGCCGCGACGTCGGCCACGGCGGCGATGAGTGTCGGGTAGACGAGTGCGGTCCCGATCCCGAGCCCGACCGATCCCGCGGCCCACGCAGTGAAGTCGTTCCCGAATGCGATGACCGCGATCGCGGCCGCCTGGACCAGCATGCCCGCGACGATGAGTGGCTTGCGCCCGATGCGGTCCGACCACGCGCCAGTCCCGATCTGGAGGACACCCCAGACTGCCGGATAGATGGCGGCCAGCACGGCGATCTCACCGAGGCTCGCGCCTCGTCCCGCGTAGTAGAGGGGCAGCAGACCCCAGGCCATCCCGTCGTTGAGGTTGTTGACGAGCCCGGCCTGCGACACCGCGAACAGCCGGCGATCGGCAAATGTGGTCCGGCGGACCACCTGCCACCAACCCGGCACCGGTTCGCCGCCGCCCGGGGCGGCGTAGCTCGCGCTCTCCAGGTCGACGTGCGACCGGGTCTCGCGGACGAACAAGACGGATGCCCCAAGGCCGATCCCCGCCACCGCGAGTCCAAGGAAGAACGGTGCCGGGCGCAGGCCGGCCTCCGCCGCGACCAGCCCTGTCACGAGCGCGCCTGCGGCTACCGCGACATACCCAGCGGCCTCATTGAGGCCCAACGCCAGGCCACGCCGAGCCGGACCCACGAGGTCCACCTTCATGATCACGGTGGCCGACCACGCCAGTCCCTGGTTGAGCCCGAGGAAGACATTGGCGAGGATCACCCACGACCAGTCCGGCGCGAAGATGATGAGCACGGGGACGGGCACGCCCGCCAGCCATCCGGCGACCAGCACCGGCTTGCGCCCGTACCGGTCGGCCAGCCCTCCCGCCGCGAGGTTCGCGAAGGCCTTCGTGATCCCGAAGGCGACGAGGAACGTCAGTACGGCCGACGTGGAGGTCAGCCCAAACTCCTCGCCGGCCAGCAGCGAAAGGATGCTGCGTTCCTGGCCGACCATGGCCCCGACGAGGGCGTTGACGCCGACGAGCAGGGCGAACTGGCCGGCGTTGGCCCGAAGCCCGAGTCGGAGGGTGCCGTTCGTCATGACGCCCCACGATAGCGCCCGCGTCGGGCGCCGCGGTCAGGGTCGTTCGAGGCCGTGGGCTTCGAGGAATGCATCGTCATCGAGGATCGTGGCGGTCGGACCATCGCCGACGATCGCACCTCCGTCCATGACGACGACCCGTGGGAAGCACTGTGCGACCAGGCGCATGTCGTGGGTCGAGACGATGAGTGTCTGATCGAGGCCGTCGAGCAACCGGATGAGTTCGCGCCGGCCGCGCGGGTCCAGTCCGGCAGACGGTTCGTCGAAGACGAGGACGCTTGGGTCCATCGACAACACCGTCGCGAGCGCAACGCGCTTGCGTTGGCCCAGCGAGAGCCGGTGCGGGATCCGCCGCTCGAACCCGGCCATGCCCACCGCCGCGAGTGCCGCTTCGACCCGATCGTGGATCTCGTCGGCGCTCATGCCCAGGTGGATGGGGCCGAATGCCACGTCATCGAACACGGTCGGGCTGAACAGCTGGTCGTCGGGGTCCTGGAAGACGAGTCCGACCTCCGCCCGGATCCCCTTGATGCTCGTGCGATCCACGGTCACCCCGCCGATCCGGACCGCGCCATGCCTCGGCGCGTGGATGCCGTTGAGATGAAGCATGAGGGTGCTCTTGCCCGCGCCGTTGGGTCCCACGAGGGCGACCTTCTCGCCGCGGGCGATCCGCAGGTCGATGCCGTGGAGCGCCTCGAACCCATCCGGGTAGGCGAAGTGAACGTGTTCGAGCTCGACCCAGCGGGCATCGATGTCGTTGGCAGCGTGGGCGTCGGCAAGGTGGTCGCCGCCGGCGGACCCCGGCCCGTGAGCGAGCCTCACAGCCGCGGTCCCCAGACATGAGCGGCCACCTCGAGGGCCACGAGCCCCATGAGCGCTGCCATGAACCATCCGAGCGCCACGTGCGAGACCGGAGGTCCGGCCAGGTACCGCAGTTCGCCATCGAACCCGCGAGCCTGCATCGCCGCATAGACCCGTTCGCTCCGTTCATAGGAGCGCAGGAACAGCGAGCCGACCATCGCACCCGTGACGCCGGCCCGCCACCGGACGGTCCCACCGGCACCGCGACCGCCGCGATCGGCAGACCTGGCCGCCTTCGCGCGGTTCATCCTGCCCGCTTCCTCGCCGATGACGCCCAGATACCGATACATGAAGCTGATGATCGCGACCATGATCCGAGGGAGGCGCAGTTCCCGCAGGCCGTCGACGAGGTCGTGGAACGGGGTCGTGAACGCGAGCAGAAGGGCCGCCTGGACGCTGATCCAGCTCTTGAGCGCGATGGTCGTGAAGACGCGCAGGCCCTCCTCGCTGATCCCCAGCGTCAGCGGGCCGAGGTCGATGACCGCGAGGTAGGGTTCCCCGCGGGTGAAGACCAGCGGGAGGGCCGCGATCATGAACGGGAAGGCGAAGAAGGCACTGCGTGCGGTCCGGAGCGGCCCCAGGTGCGCCGACCACGACAACACCACGACGATCAGCCACGCGATCACGAGCGCGAGGTACGACCCGACCGGCAACAGGCTGACCGCCAGCACGAAGGCGACGGTCAGGAGGAACTTCAGTCGCGGGTCAGCAGCGTGCAGCCAGCTGGGGCGCGCGACGTAGCGGTCGAGATCCAGGGGGTGGCCGCGCCAGTCAGGGCTGTGTTCGGCGACGGAGGACGCGCCCGAGGCCCACCATCAGCAGGAAGACGATCGCGATGCCGATGAGGCCGGCGAGGACCGTGGAGATGACCGGATCGTCGATGCCCGGCAACGTGTAGTCCGGGATGATCGAATACACGGCGTCCTGCGCCGTCTCGATGAAGCCCTGGTCCTCTGCGACGGCCTCCAGGCCGTCCGGGTCAGCCGAGGCGAGCGGGGCGAGGACGATCACGACGAGCGCGGCGATGCCCAACCCGACGGCCCACCAGTAGCGCTTCAGGGATCGCATGCGTTGCTCCCGTCCGTCAGGCGCTCGCGGGCGTCGGCGCCAGGCCCGCGTCGCGGAGCTGGAACAGGTCGGCGCGGGTCACCGCGATGAACCCCAGCGCGGCCATCGTGATGAGCGCTTCCCCGATCCCGATGATGGCGTGGACACCGAGCATCGCCGCCAGCGTGATCTCGAGCGGTGCCGTTCCAGAAAGGGCGAGTTCGATCGCCATGGCCGCCGATGCCGCGACGACGGACAGCCATGCGGCGATCCCGGCGGCCGGGATCCGCGCCCGATCCTCGCCGCCCAGCACGCGGCAGAGCGACCGGTAGACCGCGTACCCCCCGAGCGTCCCGATGACACCCATGTTGAAGATGTTCGCTCCGAGGACGACGAGTCCGCCGTCCTGGAAGACGAGGGCCTGGACGGCCACGACGCAGGCCATGACGAGGGTCCCCGCCCACGGCCCGAGGAGCACGGCCGCGAGCACCCCGCCAAGGAGATGACCCGAGGTCCCACCGGGGATCTGGAAGTTGAACATCTGGGCGGCGAAGATGAAGGCCGCCATCACGCCCAGCAGCGGCACCGCCCGCTCGTCAAGGGTCCGGTTCGTCTCACGCACGGCGACCGCCAGGACGACGATCGTGGTCGCCCACATCACGAGCGCGATCGGGACGGTCAGGAACCCGTCCGGGGCGTGCAGCTGGAGCCCCTCCGCGGCGCTCCCCCCGTAAGCCGTGATCGATGCGATGGCGTGCATGGGACCGTTGTCTCCGTTTCCGCGGTCAAGGATGCTGGGGTCATCGTACGGGCTCGGTCGCGGTATCGCAACCTGTTGCATCTGCGGGTCTTCGCACTCGTCACCCTATACTTCGCGCGATGTCGCCCTCCGGATCGCCTGATCTTTCGGTACCGTCTCGGGCCGCCACCACGTCGGCCGCGTGGGCCGGCATCCCTGACCGGCTGCGGGCGCGCGGGCTGCGTTGGACACCACAGCGCCGGATCCTCGTGGAGGTCCTGTCGCGGACCGACGGTCACGTCACCGGTGCGGAACTCGTCGAGCGCTGTCGGGAGCTGGACCCGGGTACGATCCCGTCCACGGTGTACCGGACGCTGGACGTGCTCGAGGAGCTCGGCGTCCTCAGCCACTCGCACGGTGTGGATGGCCGCGAGGAGTTCCACGTGCTGCCGGAGGCCGAGCACGGCCACCTGTACTGCCGCGGCTGCGGTGGCGAATGGGACCTGGACACGGCCGATCCGGCGGTGACTGCCGCCCTCGAGGCGTTCGAGGCCCGCCGCGGGTTCGCGGTGGACGTGTCGCATCTCACGCTCATCGGCCGATGCGCGACCTGCCGGCACGCGGACGGCCGTCCCTGACGCTCTGGTGGCCATCCTCCCCATCGTCCAGCTGGGCGACCCGATCCTTCGAACGCCGGCGGTGACCGTCCGGCGGTTCGACCGCACGCTGGGCCACCTGCTCGACGACATGACCGAGACCATGCGCGACGCGCCGGGCGTCGGCCTCGCGGCCAATCAGATCGGGCGTCCCGAACGCGTCTGCGTCATCGAGATCGAGGGTCGCCATATCGAACTCGTGAACCCGGTCATGGTCCGGACCGATGGCACGCAGAGCGACATGGAAGGCTGCCTGTCCGTGGCCGGGTTCTATGCCCCGACGATCCGCGCGCAGCACGCCGTGGTGACCGGGCTCGACCGACAGGGCCGTCCGGTCCGCGTGTCGGGTCACGGATTCCTGGCGCGAGCCCTGCAGCACGAACTGGACCATCTCGACGGGCGGCTCTATGTCGACCACCTGGAGTCGCTCGATGACTTGCGCCGGGTGGGCGACGACGGCGACCTGGAGGAGCCGTGAGGGCCGCGACGGGATGGGGCCGGGAAGCCCGCCGGGACATGCCGAACGGCTCTGCGCGCTTCCCGCGCCAGACGGCGTCAATGGGATCGGAGCGGACGATGACCGTCGTTCGTCCGCTGTTTCAGCGCGTTCCAGTCACGGAGGTCTGATGTCGGTCGTCGCGATCGAGACGTTCTTCGGGATCCTCGCGCTCGTGGGCATCGCGCTCGTGGGCAGCGCGGCGATCCTGCGCCTGGCGGCGGTCGGATCCGCGTCGGCGCGACACACGTGGGACCGCGTCGTCATCACTGTCGGCCCGAGCGCCTACGGGGTGGCCTGGTTCGTGGCGTTCCTTGCGACGACGGGGAGTCTGTACTTTTCCGAGGTCGCCGGGTTCGAGCCGTGCACGCTGTGCTGGTACCAACGGATCGCGATGTACCCGCTCGTGATCATCCTCGCCATCGCCGCGGCGCGGCGCGAGCGAGCAGGTGCCGTGTACGCGGCTGCCCTCGCGGGGATCGGCGCGCTCGTATCGACGTATCACGTGCTCCTGGAATGGTTCCCTTCCCTCGACTCGGGCGCGTGCTCGGCGACCACGCCGTGCACGCTCGTCTGGTTCCGCGTCTTCGGGTTCATCAGCCTCCCGACACTCGCGCTGACCGCCTTCGCCCTGATCCTTACCTTGATGGCGATCCGCCTGGCATGGGCCGGCGATCGACCCGATGACCACGACCCCCTAGTCGATCCTGACACCGAGCCCACACGGAGGCCCGCATGACCAGATCCCGAGACTCCCGCCGCGAGGCGGCCCGCGCCCGCGAGCGATCATCCTCGTCGTCGAAGTACCTGCTGCCGATCCTTGGGGGCGGGTTGATCCTCGTGGCCGCGGTGGCCGCCATCGTGCTCACGAGCGGATCGGGGGACGGCGAACCCGCGTCCACGCCGCCGCCGTCGGCCTCGACCGGGCCGGTCGCGTCGGAGGGCGCACCGGTCATCGCCGGGACGTCGTTGCCGGTCTTCGAGACCACCGCGGGCGATCCGGCGATCGGCCTTGCGATCCCGACGGTGCAAGGGACGGATTTCGACGGGCAACCGGTCTCCATCGAGGCGAACGGCCGCCCGAAGGTCATCCTGTTCCTCGCCCACTGGTGCAATCACTGCCAGACCGAGGTCCCGCTCGTCCAGGAATGGCTCGATGCCGGCGGCGCACCCGAGGACGTCGATCTGATCTCGGTCGCGACATCGATCGATCAATCCCTGCCCAACTACCCGCCCGAGGATTGGCTGGATCGCGAGGGCTGGACGCTGCCGGTCATCGTGGATCGCGCGGGAACCGTCTCCACGGCGTACGGGCTCTCGGCGTTCCCGTTCTGGGTCTTCGTGGGGGCCGACGGGACGGTCACCGGGCGACTGACCGGAGAATTGCCGATCGCGGACCTCGAGACCATCATGGCGGGGCTTCCCCGGTAGTGCCCATCCAGGAGGGCTCGCGTTTCGAACCTCCTGTATGACCACACACGCCGCGATCGAGGACGTCTGGGCGTACCCACGTCCGCCACGGGTCGAGGACGTCGCGGAGCGCATCAGGATCGTCGTCGATGGCGTGACCATCGCGGACACCGTGCGGGCCGTGCGCGTCCTCGAGACCAGCCACCCGCCGACCTACTACGTTCCGCCCGAGGACGTCCGCACGGACCTGTTGTCAACGGGCGCCGGAACGTCGGTCTGCGAGTGGAAGGGTCATGCGACCTATCACACGCTGGCGATCGGGGATCGGCAGATCGAGGACGTCGCGTGGTCCTATGAACGTCCACAGCCGGGCTTCGAGGCGATCGCCTCGTACCTCGCGTTCTACCCGGGCCGCGTGGACGAGGCGTGGGTCGGCGACGAGCGGGCGGTCGCCCAGGAGGGCGGGTTCTACGGCGGCTGGATCACGAGCCGGGTCCGCGGGCCCTTCAAGGGCGCTCCCGGCACGCGCGGCTGGTAGGTCGGGCTACACGCCGCCGGCCGGCACGCCCACGATGTTGAACCCGCCGTCCACGTAGTGGATCTCCCCGGTGACGGCGCTCGCCAGGTCGGAGGCGAGGTAGACCGCGCTTTTGCCGACGTCCTCGATCGTGATGTTCGAGCGCAGTGGGGCGATCTCATCGAAGCCGCCGTACAGCTGCTTGAACCCGGCGATCCCGCTGGCCGCCAGCGTGCGGACGGGGCCGGCACTGATCGCGTTGACCCGGACGCCCGATGGCCCCAGGTCCGCCGCGAGGTATCGAACGGACGCCTCGAGCGCCGCCTTCGCGACACCCATCACGTTGTAATTGGCAACGACCTTCTCCGAGCCGTAGTAGGTCAACGTCATCACCGACGACCCGGGCCGCAGGAGCGGCCTCGCTTCACGGCAAAGCGCCACCAGGGAGTACGCGGACACGTCCATCGCCAGCGCGAAGCCATCGCGTGACGTCTCCGTGAACCCGCCCGAGAGATCCTCGCGCTTCGCGAACGCGAGCGCGTGGACGAGGATGTCGAGGTGGTCGTGCCGCTCGGCCCAGGCGGAGAAGACCCGCGCGATGTCGGCGTCGGACTGGACGTCGCACGGCTCGACGAACGTGGAACCCAGCCGCGCGGCCAGGGGACGGACACGCTTGTCGATGAGGCTCTCGATCGACGAGAAGCCGACCTCGGCGCCTTCGGCATGGAGTGCCTGGGCGATGCCCCAGGCGATCGAGTGGTCGTTCGCGACGCCGAAGATCAGCGCGTTCTTGCCGTCGAGCAGGCCCATCCGTGCACCTCAGCATCGATCGCCGCGCCGCGCGGCCAGTCGGCAGCCTACCATCGGGCCGATGTCACCGACCGACCCCGCCGCGCTGCGCGCCGCCCTCCGGCATATCGACGCCTTCGTGCTCGATGCCGATGGCGTGATCATCCTCAAGGGCGAGCCGTTGCCGGGTGCCGTCGAGGCACTCGCGCGGCTCGACGCCCGTGGAACGCCGTATCGGGTCGTGACCAACTTCTCGCTCGCCCATCGATCGTCGCTCGCCGCCGGATTCTCGGCGCGCGGGACGACGATCGATCCCGACCGACTGATCACGGCTGCGTCGGCCGCCGCCGCGCATACCGCCGCGCACTTCGCCGAACGCCCGATCTACGTCCTTGCCGCGCCCGACGCGATGCGGGAGTTCGAAGGCCAGCAGACGGTCGACCACGATGCGGCTGCGAAAGCCGCGACGACCCCGGACCTGGGTGGGATCTCGGCCGTCGTGATCGGCGATGGGGGAGACGACCTGTCGTGGCGCAACCTGGGCACGGCCTTCCGCCTGATCCGTGGCGGCGCCGTGTTCCTGGCCATGCATCGCAATCCGTGGTGGTTCACGCCGTCGGGCCCGACACTGGACGCGGGGGCCGCGGTAGCCGGCCTGGAATATGCGACTGGGCATCGCGCGACGGTCCTCGGCAAGCCGTCGCCCGAGGTCTTCCGGCTGGCGCTCGCGGGCCTCCGACGTGACCTGGGTCGCCGGGTTGCGCCTGCCTCGGTCGCGATGGTCGGGGACGACCCGGATGCCGACGTGCGCGCGGCCCAGCGCGTCGGACTCACCGGCGTGCTGGTCCTGACCGGCAAGACGACGACGGCGCACGTGGAGGCATCGACGCTTGGTCGTGGCCGCCGGCCGCCGGACGTCATCGCGGCGTCGCTGGCGGACGTCGTCGCCGCGCTAGACTGACCGCAACGTTCCCGCGCGCCCGCATCGCGCGACCCAAGGATCCGACACCGAACCGACCCGACCCGACACGAGGGACCCTGCCATGACGTCCGAGGCCAAGCCGCGCATCAAGATCACGTACGCCACCCTCAAGGCGGACAACGAGGATCTGCACCAGGGCTTCGAGGAGGCCGTCGAGCGGGTGCGCGCCGGCCTGGGCGCCCATCACCGCAACTATGTCGATGGCGCCTGGCGGGATGGCGCCGGGACGTTCGAGGTCCGGTCGCCCATCGATCGGGACCTCGTGCTCGGGACGTTCGCGACGGGGACTGCGGGTGATGTCGACGAGGCCGTGGCGGCGGCCCGGGCCGCGCAGCCGGCGTGGGCCGCGACACCATGGCGCGATCGCCTCGCCATCGTCCGCCGCGCAGCCGAGCTGATCAGCGACCGGCTCATGGACGAGTCGGCACTCATGAGCTTCGAGGTCGGCAAGAACCGCATCGAGGCGCTCGGCGAGGTGGAGGAGTCCGCGGACCTCATCCGCTACTACGCCCAGACGATGGAGGACAACGCGGGGTACGACCACCCGCTCGACAACCTGGGCGACGCTGCCGTGCACACGCGGTCGGTCCTGCGACCGCACGGGGTGTTCGCGGTCGTGAGCCCGTTCAACTTCCCGATGGCCCTGGCCGCCGGACCCACGAGCGCGGCGATCATGGCCGGCAACACGGTCGTCTTCAAGCCGTCGTCGGCTGCGCCGCTGAGCGCGGTCAAGCTGATGGAGGCCTACATCGATGCTGGCGTGCCCGCCGGTGTCGTGAACATGGTCATGGGCCCCGGTGAATCGGTGGGGCAGGCGCTCCAGGATCACCCCGGCGTGGATGGGATCGTCTTCACCGGTTCGTACGAGGTCGGGATGAAGCTCTTCCACAGCTTCTCGACCCTGTGGCCGCGACCGTGCATCGTCGAGATGGGCGGCAAGAACCCGGCGATCGTCGCGCGGAGTGCGGATCTCGACGAGGCCGCCGAGGGGATCATGCGCGCGGCGTTCGGCTTCGGCGGGCAGAAGTGCTCCGCCAACAGCCGCGTGTACGTGGAGCGACCCGTGCACGACGCCCTCGTCGCCAAGTTGGTCGAGAAGACCGAGGCGATCGTCATCGGCGACCCGCTGGTCCGCACCAACTGGCTCGGCCCGATCGTGGACCAGCGCGCGGTGGACCGGCACCAGGCGGCCGTCGCCGACGCCCGTCGCGACGGGACGGTCTTCACCGGCGGCGAGCACCTCACCGATGGCGACCTCGCCCGCGGGTTCTACGTCGAGCCGACGGTCGTCGGCGGGCTGCCCGCGGATCACCGGCTCTTCCGGGACGAGCTGTTCGCGCCACTCACCGCCGTGCACGCGGTGGACTCGCTCGACGAGGCGCTGACCCTCGCGAACGACTCCGTCTACGGGCTGACGGCCGGCGTCTACAGCGAGGATCCCGCGGAGGTCCAGACGTTCCTCGACCGGATCCAGGCGGGTGTGCTCTACGTCAACCGGCGCGCCGGCGCGACGACCGGGGCGTGGCCGGGCGTCCAGGCGTTCGGTGGCTGGAAGGGGAGTGGCTCCACCGGCAAGGCGGGCCTGTCGATGTACTACGTCGCGCAGTTCATGCGGGAGCAGAGCCACACCGTCGTCGACTGACGGGCGCGCCCGCCGGGAACCCGGCCGCGCCCGGCTCGGTCGCCTGCGGCGCGTCCGTCACCTCCCGCCGCCGCCGATGCGTCAGATGCCCGCCCGGGGAGCGCTCGGCGGGCGCTGACGGTCTGATCTCGCCGATCGACGTCATACGCTCGCCGTGTGGGCACATGACGGCGGATTCGACCGGAATCGGGCGCCGTGCCGCGGGTCCGCGCCGAATGCTCCAGTGGCGGGCGTATGACGCGCGGTCACCGCGGCATGGGCCTCGCCCGGGCTGTGCCGCGACGGTCGCTGCGGTCGGCTCGACCCGGTCCCCGGCCACGTCCGGGAACCCGATCCGGTGCGGCGGTGTAGGACGGACACCACCGCCAAGACTGGAGGTTCCGACATGCGCCGACGCTTCTCGATCGTCATCCGACTCGCGCCGCTCGCGCTCCTGTCGGCGGCCGCTCTCGGTGCGCCGACGCTGACCGCCGCCGGAGGCGGCTGTCACGGCGACAACGGCTCGGTCTACACGGAGGGTTCCGCCACCGTCGTCCGGATGGACGTCTGCGACTTCGCACCGACGGTCAGCCGGGTCCCGGTCGGTGCCGAGGTCCGGTTCCTCAATACGGACCAGGTCCCGCACATCGTCATCGGCCGTCGCCTGACGTGGGCCAGTGCCGAGCTGCGCCGGGCGCCGAGTACGTGCAGCGCTTCGATGCGCCGGCACCTACCCGTACATGTGCTCGTTCCACCCGGGGATGGTCGGCGCGATCGTCGTGGATGCGCGCCGGGCGTCGGCCCTCGCTGGAGCCGAGCCTGGTCGCGGCCTCGACGGGGCGACGCCGATGATGGCCCCGCCGTGGCACTGCTCATCGGTGCGGGCGCGCTCATGCTGGGCGCGGGCCTCGGGATGGGTCTCGTCCTGGGCCGGCGCCGGACCGCCGCCACGTCTGACTAGAGGGTCACGACGCGGTCTCGACCGGCTCGCTTCGCGGCGAGGAGGGCGGAGTCGGCGGCGCGGAACAGGTCCCGTCCGTCGAGTTCGTCGCCGAGCAGCGTCGCGACACCCACGGACACCGTGACCTGGACGCCGTGGGCATCGGTCCCGGTCGACGAAGCCACGGCGACGGCCGCACGGATCCGCTCGGCCACCGCGACCGCCTCGGCGGTATCGGCACCTGGCGCGATCACGACGAACTCCTCGCCGCCGTAGCGAGCGACCGTATCGCCGACGCGGACGGCCCCCGCCATCGCTCGGGCGACGCGGCGCAGGACGGCGTCACCCACCGCATGGCCGTGGTCGTTGTTCACCGTCGAGAAGCGGTCAAGGTCCAGGACGATCAGGCTCAGGGCCGTGCCGGACCGCCGCGCCGTGGCAAACGCGGTCTCCACCGCTTCGTCGAAGTAGCGACGGTTGAGCAGCCCGGTCAGCTGGTCGCGCACGGCCGCGTCGCTGACCTCGGCGTGACGGTCGGCATTGCGAAGCGCGACCGCCACCTGGGTGACGAGCAGGTCCGCGATGCCCCGTTCCACCGGTCCGAACGCCGGCGCACCGGATCGGGCGCACGGCGACGAGCACGGCGGCGACGTCGCCGTCGATCCGGATCGGCAGCGCCGACGGTGGAGTCGCCCGCCGCCATCGAGGGCGACGACCGGCTCGCCCGACGCGATCGCCTCGGCATCGCCGTCGCGTCGTCCGCTCCCAGGACGCGACCGCCCATCTGCGCCGGGTGGCGTCTCGTGTTCGACGATGAACGCGTCATCCGCTCCGCGACTCGGCGATGAGGACGTGCTCCGCGGCGAGGAGGTCACTCGCCGCGTCCACGACGGCCCGTGCCGTCCGACCTCGGTCGAGGTCGCTGACGAGGCCGCGCGACACTTCCAGGACGCGACTGATGGCATGGAGTCGTTCGCGCCGCTCCTCGTCGAGCTGCGCGGACCGCAGCGACGCGGCGATCGAGCGCGCCAGCAGTTCCGCCAGCGCGACATGCGAGGTCGTCATCGGGTGGGCGAGGGTGCCCTCGAAGTTGACGACCCCGAGCAGCTCCCCGTCGTGGACGATCGGCGCGGCGATCTCGCTGCGGACATCGTCGCGGGCCGCGCGATAGTCGGGATCGGCAAGGACGTTCGGGATGAACTGGGTGGTCAGTGTCGCGGCCGCTCGTCCGATGACGCCGAGCCCGATGTCGATGACATGGAAGGGGCTGTGGTAGCCAGCCACGCCGACCATCGTGAGACGACCGTCCCCGGTCGGGATATAGAGCGATACGAGCGTGATCTCGAACTCGCGCGCGACATCCTCGACGACCGACTGCGCAACGTCGCGCAAGGGGCGTGAGCCGTCGAAGTTGCGATCGATCCGTTCCAGCGTCTCGAGCGCATCGACGCGTGCCCGACTTCGTGCGGCCATCCGCATGGCGCGGCGTTCTGCCTCGGCTGCGACTCGCACGACGAGGAACATCCCCGTCGCGGCGAGGAAGACGACGAGGGACGTCAGGATGAACTCGTCGCGGACCACGTCGGCGCCCGGCGGCTGCGCCACCAGTTCGTGGCCGAGCCACGCGCCAAGCGTGACGCCGAGCGAGACGGCGAGGGCGATCGGATAGCCAGGCGTGATCGCCGCATACGAGAGCGCGAGCCAGATGAGCGGAGACGCCGCCGGCCGGCTAGCGTGACGACGTCGATCGGAACCCGCGCAGACGAGCGCGACGATGAGGACGGTCGGTCCCAGCAGGTGGCGAACGTACCGGCGCCGCATGAGCGTCGGCCGCCATCGGCGACCATCCGACGACGATCGCCGCGACGGCGAGCGGTGGCATCAGCAGGATGGCGCGATCGAAGCCTCGGTCCGCGGGGTCCAGGACCTTGGCGAGGATGGCCAGGGCGGACATCCCGGTGAGCGTCATGGCGGCCCACCGCAGCTCGGCGACTGCGCGGTCGCGCAGCCACAGCGATCGGGCGAAGCGGACGACGAGTCGCGCGGGCGCGTCGGCGCGGACCGGGCGCCCGAAGGCGCCGGTCACGTCCGGATCGACCCGCGCGCGGCCCATCGGAGACGACATCTCCCGAACCCTACGACGCACGAACCGCGCTGGAACTGACCCGACAGGACTATCCCGTACTACCCCATCCGACCGGGTCGGACGGTCGGATATACTCGTGTTCACTATCCAGTCTGCATAGGGTCTATGCATCGCGCGGCCGCGATGCCGTAGTCGAGGTGCCCCTTGTCGTCGTCCGCGTCGCGTCCCGCCGGGGATCGCCCCGTCCCGCACATCGTCACCGAGCTGCCCGGCCCAAGGCCCGAGCCCACGTGGCCTTCGACGAGACGTGGACGTCGCCGAGCCTGCCCCGCGCCTACCCGATCGTGCCGGTCCGCGGGGACGGCCTCACGGTCGAGGACATCGACGGCAACCTGTTCCTGGATTTCGCGGCCGGCATCGCCGTCAACTCGACCGGCCACTCGCACCCGCAGGTGGTCGCGGCCATCAAGGAGCAGGCGGCCGAGCTCATCCACTTCTCCGCCTCGGACTTCTACCTGCCGATCTACCCGGAGGTCTGCCGGCGGATCGCCGAGCTTTCGCCGATCGAGGGTCGCGCCCGCACCTACCTCGGCAACTCCGGCGCCGAGGTCGTCGAGGCGTCGATCAAGCTGGCGCGCTACGCGACCCATCGCCCGTACGTCGTGGCGTTCCTGGGTGCGTTCCACGGCCGCACGTACGGGGCCGTGTCGCTGACCGCTTCCAAGGCGAAGTACCACGCGGGCTTCGGGCCGCTGCTCCCCGGCGTGTTCCATGCGCCGTACGGCCATGTCGAGGACCTGCGCTGGTTCGACGAGGTGCTGTTCGACAAGCTCGCGCCGGCGAACGAGGTCGCGGCGATCATCGTGGAGCCGATCCAGGGCGAGGGTGGCTACGTGGTCCCCGAGGACGGATTCCTCCAGGGCCTGCGGGACATCTGCGACCGCCACGGGATCCTGCTCATCGCCGACGAGATCCAGTCGGGCGCCGGCCGGACCGGGAAGATGTGGGCGGTGGATCACTGGGGCGTCAAGCCGGACATCCTGCTGACCGCCAAGGGCATCGCGTCGGGCATGACGCTGGGGGCGATGGTCGCCCGAGCGGACCTGCTGGAGGCGTGGGGCCCCGGCGCGCACGGCTCCACGTACGGCGGCAACCCCGTGGCCTGCGCAGCCGCCTGGCGACCATCGATCTGCTGGAGGGCGGCCTCATCGAGAACGCCGCCGTTCGTGGCGAGCAGGCCATGACGGGTCTCCGGCCGCTCATGGACCGATACGACGGGCTCATCCGCGACGTCCGCGGCAAGGGCCTGATGCTCGGCGTCGAGTTCGACACCGCCGAGCACGCCGAGGAAGTCCAGTGGGCCTGCTTCGAGCGCGGTCTCCTCGTGCTGGAGTGCGGCAAGTCCAGCGTCAGGATGTCGCCGCCGCTGACCGTTTCCGAGGCCGAGATGACGGTGGCGCTCGCGGATCTTCGCGGATGCGGTCGCCGATCGTCGCGGGCCACGGCGCCGAGGTCCTCGCCCAGGTCACGCCAGGCGGGCGCCCTGCACGAGGTCGAGGCCGCGGGTTGACCACGTCGAAGATCGCCTCGATGCACGACGCCATCGCGGCGCTCGTGCGCGACGGCGACACCGTCGCCATCGAGGGGTTCACGCACCTCATCGGCTTCGCGGCCGGCCACGAGATCATCCGCCAGCGCCGGCGCGACCTGACCCTCGCTCGCCTCACGCCGGACGTCATCTACGACCAGATGATCGCCGGCGGCGTCGCGTCGAAGCTCGTGTTCTCGTGGCTCGGCAACCCCGGTGTCGGCGGTCTCGGGCGCGATCCGCCGACGGATCGAAGGGGAGATCCCCGACGAGCCGCTCGCCGTCGAGGAGTACAGCCACTTCGGCATGGTGGGCCGCTACACGGCCGGCGCCATGAACCTTCCGTTCTTCCCGCTGCGGTCGTACTTCGAGACCGACCTGCCGGTCGCGAACCCCCTGATCCGGCCGATCCAGTCGCCGTACGGCGACGGCACGGTCTACGCGGTGCCGCCGCTCAAGCCCGACGTGGCGATCGTCCACGCGCAGCGGGCGTCGGCCGGTGGCGACACGCAGGTCTGGGGACTGCTCGGGTGCCAGAAGGAGGTCGCCTTCGCCGCGGACCGCGTGATCGTGGTGGTGGAGGACCTGGTGGAGGAGGCCGTCATCCGCGCGGACCCGAACCGGACGATCATCCCGGGACTCATCGTGGACGCGGTCGTCGTGGAGCCGTGGGGCGCCCACCCGTCCTACGTCCAGGGCGCGTACGACCGCGACAACCGCTTCTACCTCGACTGGGATCCCATCACCCGCGATGAGGCGGCCGTGCAGTCGTGGCTGCGCGACTGGGTCTACGGCGTCGCGGACCGCGCGGAGTACCTGGACAAGCTGGGCGCGGAGCGGATCGCCTCGCTCCGGCCGTCGGCTCCGGCGCCGTCGGGCTCGGTGGACTACGGGGAGTACCGCTGATGGCCGTCGCGGCGGGGCTCGGCTTCAGCAAGTCCGAGATGATGATCGTGGCGGCGGCCCGGGCGCTGGAGGGGCAGCACGTCTGCTTCGTCGGCGTCGGCCTGCCCAACATCGCCGTCAACCTCGCGCAGCGGACCGTGGCTCCTGACCTCGAGATGGTCTATGAGGCGGGGGTCTTCGGGGCCCGGCCGCAGCGACTGCCGCTGAGCATCGGCGATCCGACGATCGTGACCGGCTCCACGGCCGTCGTGAGCATGCTCGAGCTGTTCGGCTACTACCTCCAGGGGGGCCGCGTGGACGTGGGTTTCCTCGGCGCCGCCCAGATCGATCGGTTCGGCAACATCAACACGACCGTCATCGGCGAGTACGACCATCCCACGACCCGCCTGCCCGGTTCTGGGGGCGCGTGCGAGATCGCCATCAACGCCCGTCAGGTGTTCGTGATCATGCGCCAGTCGCGTCGCTCGTTCGTCGAGACGATCGACTTCCGTACGTCACCGGGCAATCTCGGCGGCGCCGAACAGGCCGAACGGATCCGCCGCGAAGGCGGGTGGCTGGGGCGCGGACCGTCTGTCGTCGTGACCGACCTCGGGATCTACCACTTCGACGACGACGGTGAGATGCGCCTGGACTCGCTCCATCCGGGTGCGACGATCGAGGCGGTGCGCGAGACCATCGGCTGGGAGATCAAGGTCGCCGCCGACGTCGCCGCGACACCACCGCCCACGGCGGAGGAGCTGCGGCTCGTCCGCGAGGAGCTGGACCCCGGCGGCGTCTACACGAAATAGGCCGCCGACGTCATCGACGCCCTCGTCGCGACGCTGGCCTGAGGTCAGGCGACTCCGCGCACGACGACCACCGGGCACGGCGCGTGGCGCACCACGTGGTCGGACACGCTCCCGTAGAGCGATCGGTTGACCCCATGGCGCCCATGCGTCCCCAACACGATGAGGTCGGCATGCTCAGCGCCGGCGGCGTCCACGATCGCCTCGCCCGGATCGCCCTCCCACACGAGGAAGGCGGTCGGCACACCCAGCTCCTGGGCGCGGGCCACCAGTGCCTGTGCCGCGGCCTCCCGCTCGTCCCGGACCTGGTCCACGCGTGCCCGGAAGCGACCGCCGGGTAGCCGCAGTGAGCCGGGGTCGATGACGCTCACGGCGATGAGCCGTGCGCCCAGGCCCGCCGCCAGTCGCAGCGCCTCGGTCTCGGCGGGCGTCGAGGTCGTGGAGAGGTCCGTCGCGAGGAGGACCGCCGCGATCGGTTCCGGGGTCGTCATGCGCGGCATCATGGCCGCGACCGCCGCTCGCCTCACAGTGACCACTGGCCCCCTGTCGCGTGCCGAGAGTCATCTCGGCGACTTGCCGACCGCGGTACGCTCCGCGTGGCATGCACCCGACCGCCCCTGAGACTGGACCCATCGAACCCGAGGCCACGCCCGCGGACACCACGGGCGCACTTGCGCTCGAGGCACTCGAGGCGCTCGACGCGGCAACCCTTGCGATCACCGAGGTCCTGGACCTCGACGCGGTGTTGCAGCTCATCGTCGATCGGGTCTGTTCGCTCGTCGACGCACGGTATGCGGCACTGGACATCGCCGACACGAGCGGACGCATCGAGCGGTTCATCACGACGGGCATCACCGCGGAGGAGCGTGCCGCGATCGGGCCGCTCCCCGAGGGCCATGGACTGCTGGGGCGTCATCATCCGTGAGGGTCGCTCGTTGCGGATCCCGAACATCGCCGCACACCCGGATTCGTACGGCTTCCCGCCGCATCACCCGCCCATGACCAGCCTGCTCGGGGTCCCGATCACGGTGGCTGGACGCACCATCGGCGACTTGTACCTCACCGACAAGCGGGAGCGTCCGAGTTCGGCCCCGCCGACCAACGGCTGGTGGAGCTGTTCGCCCGTCACGCCGGGATCGCGATCGAGAACGCTCGGCTTCACGACCGGCTGGCTGCGCTGCGCGTCGTGGCCGAGCGCGAGCGTATCGGGCGTGACCTGCACGACGGGGTCATCCAGGGCCTGTACGCGATCAGCCTGTCGCTCGAGGAGATCGAGGCGATGACCCCCGACCAGCCCGACGAGGCGCTCGCGCGCGTCGACCGCGCGATCGATGGCATCCACAAGTCGATCGCCGATATCCGCGAGTTCATCATGGGGCTCCGACCGGGACTCGCCGGCGATGACCTCGCCCATGGGCTCGCGGCCCTCGCCGACGAGTTGCGGCTCAGCAGCACGATCCACGTCGAGACCCGAGCTCGTGGACCCCGTCGAGCTGGCCCATATCGATCCGGCGGCCCGTGGCGAACTCCTGCATCTTGCCCGGGAGGCGTTCAGCAACATCGCCCGGCACTCGCGTGCGACGCAGGCGACGCTCGTGGTCCGGACGGATCCCGACGAGGTCACGATCGAGATCGCCGACAATGGCGTGGGATTCGACCCGGCGGGGATCGCTCCGGGGCGGCATCATGGTCTCAGCAATCTTCGCGAGCGGGCGATCGCGGCGGGTGGACGACTCGAGATCGACAGCCGACCCGGCGCCGGCACGCGGCTCATCGTCCATATCCAGTCGTGACCGAGGCCCAGACATCGTGACCGAATCGACTCCGCCCCCCGTGCTGCGCATCCTCGTCGTCGATGACCACGAGGTCGTTCGCCAGGGCCTCGTGTCGCTGCTCGACCGACGCGAGGGGTTCCAGGTCGTCGCGGAAGCCGGGACGGTCGCCGAGGCCATCGAGGCGGCCCGCCGGTTCCAGCCGGACATCGTCGTCATGGACGTCCGATTGCCCGATGGCTCGGGCGTGGAGGCCTGCCGGGAGATCCGCTCCGAGTTGCCCGAGACCCGCGTCGTCATGCTCACCTCGTATCCGGACGAGGAGGCTGTGCTGTCTGCCATCGTCGCCGGGGCGTCGGGCTATCTCCTCAAGCAGATCCGCGCGCGGGACCTCATGACTGCGCTTGGAGACCGTTGGTCGCGGCGGCTCATTGCTGGACCCTGCGGTCACCGAGAAGGTCCTGGAGCGGATCCGCCGGATCGCCACCGGTGGGCAGTCGGATGAACTCGCGGCGCTCACGGCCCAGGAGCAGCGGATCCTCCTGCTCGTCGCGGAGGGCAAGACGAACAAGGAGATCGCCGCCGAGATCTTCCTCTCGGACAAGACGGTCAAGAACTACGTGAGCTCGATCCTCTCCAAGCTGAACCTGGAGCGCCGAGCGCAGGCGGCCGCGTTCGTGGCCAAGCATCGCCTGGACGGGGGCGGTAGCCACTGACCCGCCGCCCGCCGTCCGAGCGCGGCGGTCAGCCCTTTGCGAAGACGACCAGGAATTCGAGCGCGCCCTCGTCGTCGATCGAGACGATGAAGCCGCCCACGTTCGGGGCGACGATATCGAAGTCGGCCAACGGGAAGGTCAGCGACCCTGCCACCTGGATCTGGCCATCCACGAGTCGAGCCTGGGCCGGGATCTCGACCGACTTCGTGACGCCGTGGAGCGTGAGGTCGCCGACGAGGGTCACGTCCGTCGCGCGTGCCCGTGAGCGCGGCCGAGGGGATGTCGACCGGCGTCGTGACCACGAACGTGGCGGTCGGGAACTGGTCGGTCTGGAGGCCCTCGCTGCGCATCCGGTTGTCGCGGCGGTCCTCGTCGGAGGCGATCGTCGTGGTGTCGATCTCGATGGACCCCTCGGTCAGCTGCGCCCCGTCGCCGGCCGCGACGAGCGTGATGGAGCCCGTCACGTCGCTCGTGCGCCCGACGGCGTCGGACTCGGCCGGCAGGTTGGCGAGCTGTTCGCGGACGCGGTACCCGGCCTCGCTGCCCGTGGTGACGGTCCAGGTGCCGGCGACATCGCCGTCGCCGCCGGTGCCTGGGTCGGTGCTCGCGCCGGGATCCGCGGAGGCGCTCGCCGCCGGATCGGCCGAGGTCGTGGGTGCCGCCGTCGCGACAGCGGCCGGGGAGGAGGACGGCAGGGCGAGTGGCGCGACGTCGTCGCCGCGCAGCACGTTGTCATAGACGAGATAGACGCCTGCACCGATCGCGACGACGGCGATGATGGCAAGGGTGATCATGCGGTTGCGCGACATGCGGCTGGGCCTCCGGGGGCGGAGCTGGTCGGGCTCCGTCGACCTGAAGGTTCGCATGACTAGCTGAGAGTCGCCTGAGAGCGTCCGCCGCACGGCGCCGGACGTACGATGGCTGGTGATCGGCCGGGTGGCACTCGAGCCCGGCCTGGAGGTGCACGATGCTGATCGATGAAGTCCTTGGCCAGGCGCGCGACACCATGACGGTTCGGCGCGTCTTCGGCGAACCGATCGAACGGGACGGCCTGACCGTCATCCCGGTCGCCAATGTCATGGGTGGTGGCGGCGGAGGTGGTGGTGAGGGTCCGGTGATGCCCGGCGAACCCGGGGCTGATCCCGGAGCGGCCCTCGTGGGGGTCGGCGTGCCGCAGGTAGCCAGCGGATCCGGCGCCGGCTTCGCGGTGCGCGCGACGCCGGCCGGCGCCTATGTCATCAGGGACGGCGAGGTGCGCTGGGAGCCGGCGATCGACATGACCCGGGTGATCGTCATGGGTCAGATCGTGGGGATCGTGTTCCTGCTGGTGATGCGGTCCATCCTGAAGTCGCGCGCCTAGCGCAACCCCTCGGCGATCTCGATCGCCCGCTCCCGACCGAGCGAGGTCTCGAGCCGATACGTCGTGGTGCCGTCGGACCAGGCGAGCGCATCCCCCACCCAGCGTCGGTCGTCGTGGACGAACTCGCCGCTCGCGTCCTCGAAGAAGAACAGGTGCGGGTCGCCATCGATCCAGAACCCACGGTCCGCGCCGACAGTCGATGTCGTCACCGTCGTGCCGGCGCCGATGAGCTTGAGGTAGTACTCCTCTTGCAGGGAGCCATCGAAGCTCATGAGGATCAAGCCGACGTCCGGGTCCAGCGTGGCCGGCAGATCCGGGCGAGGTCCCCAGACCAGCGCGACCGCGTCGGCCTTGCTGGCGTCGACATAGACGGCATCCGGCGGGTCCAGGCTCGGGTCGGACGGCAGCAGGATCGGCCGACCCACGGCCACGCTCGCCGCATCGAGGTCCGTCGCCACGCCCAGGCCGAGGCCAGCGCCCGGTGCGTCCGCTGACGGTGCTGCACCGGACGACGCCGCGCTCGGGGTGGTACCTGGCGTTGCGATGGGCGGCGAATCGGACGGGTCAGCCAGGATCAGTCGGAGTCCCGGGAGCCCGAGCGCGACGGCGCCCGCCACCGCAGCGAACGCGAGCAGCGCGATGAGCGCGATGGCCAGGCCGCGCCCGGCTGGTCGCCACCACGGTCGCCGCGCGGGTACGGGTCGGGCGACGATGGCGACGCGCACGCGGGTCGCGAGGTCCGGCGAGACGTCGGCGGCCGGCCAGTCGATCTGGGTCGCGAGGTCGCGCAGCGCCATGCTCAGGGCGTCATCGTCGAGCGGTCGGCGCGTCATGTCCGTCATCCGCCGCCCTCCGCGGTCATCGCCGCCCGGAGGCGGCCGAGGGCACGCGACGTGCGCGACTTGACCGTGCCGCGTGCGATCCCGAGCGCCTCGGCTGTCTCCGCTTCACTGAGATCGAGGAAGAACCGCGCCCCGAGGATCTCGCGGTCCTCGTCGCGCAGGGCGGTCATGGCCGCCAGTAGTTCCGCCCGGGCTTCCGCGGCCATCACCGTGCCCTCGGGACCCGGTACGGTCGCCCCGGCGGTGTCGACCGCAGCGGCACGGAGCGCGAGTCCCTGCCGTCTCCCCGCGGACCGTCGCCGATTGCGGGCTTCGTTCGCGACGATGCGCAGCAGCCAGGGCCGGAACGGGGAGCCAGCCCGAAAGCGGGGGAGGGCAGCGTGCGCCTTGAGGAACGCCTCCTGGACGGCATCGTCGGCATCGGCCTCCGGACAGACGAGGTGCGCGGTCCGACGAGCGACGTCCTGATAGCGGCGGACGAGTTCCTCGTACGCCGCGACGTCGCCGTCCCGTGCTCGCGCGATGGCTTCGTTGTCGTCGATGTGGACGGCCCTCCACGCTCAACCGTACCTCCTACACCACCGACGGCACCTCGGTTCCCGAACGCCCGCTCCCGCCGGGGGCCGAACGGCCCGCGAACGGCCCCTCCCTGGCCCTGCCGAGCGTGACCACCGGCACTGATGCGCAGATGCGCATGTATCCGATGCTCCGGTCATGGACGAACTCACGATCCTGCAGGCCGAGGTCCTCAAGACCCTTGCCAGTCCCCGCCGCCTGGAGATCCTCCATCGCCTGGCGGCCGGTCCCCGTGGTGTCGGCCCACTGGCTGAAGAGCTCCGCCTGAGCCAGCCGAACGTCTCGCAGCACCTGGCGGTCCTTCGGGCCGCCGGTCTCGTCGAGGCCGAGCGCGAAGGTCGCGAAGTCCGCTATCGCCTGTCCGACCCGGACGTGATGACGGCCTGCGGGATCATGCGCGGCGTCCTCGAACGGCGTCTCGTCCGGCTCGCCGCGCTCTCGGCGCCCATCCGCCCCGACACCCTGGCCTCATGAGGAGATCCCGATGGACGAACCCCTGAACCTGGTCCTCTTTTCCGGCACCGACGACAAGCTCCAGGCTGCCGCGGTCCTGACCGCCGGCGCCGCAGCACTCGGCAAGCCGGTCAACATCTTCCTGCAGTACTGGGCCCTGGACGCCTTCCGGACGGACCGGATCCATCGCGACCATGGCCTCGCGCCAGAGGCCGGGCCTGAGGGCCGCAAGCACGTGGACGCCCTCACGAAGGCCGGACAGGCCAGCTGGGCGGAGACCCTGCGTCAGGCCAAGTCGCTTGGCGAGGTGGACATCCAGGCGTGCTCGCTGTCGATGGACCTCCTCGATCTCGACGACGGCGACCTGGACCCCCTCGTCGATGGCGTCGAGGGCGTGACCGCGTTCTACCTCAACGCTGGCGAGGGCCAGGTCGTCTTCATCTAGCCCGAAGGAAGTAGCAAGGGAGCCAGCCATGGCACTCGTCGAGATCACCCAGACCGTGGACGCCAAGGGCCTCTCGTGCCCCATGCCCATCGTCAAGACCGCTCAGGCGATCAAGACCATCGAGTCGGGGGAGGTCCTCGAGGTCCTCGCCACCGATGCGGGTTCGATGAAGGACTTCGCCGCATGGTGCAAGTCGACCGGAAACGAGCTCATCGACCAGTCATCTGACGGGACGGTCTACCGCTTCGTCATCCGCCGGAAGTGAGGCTCTGATATGACCGCCACCACCATGGAGCGCACCGTGGAAGCGCCCGAACCGGTCCCCGCGCCGGCCCCTGCGGTCGATCCCGAGGTCAAGCCCAAGGACATCCTGATCATCGCCTACAGCGGTGAGCTGGAGAAGGTCTGGGCGACGATGATCCTCGCCTCGACGAGCGCCGCGATGGGTGTCAAGACCCGTGTCTTCGTGACCTTCTGGGGCCTGCAGGTCTTCGTGAAGGACCAGAAGCGCATCACGGGCGACAACATCATGCAGAAGATGATGTCGGGGATGCAGCGCCCGGGCATCAGCCACCGCAAGCTTTCCAAGATGAACTTCCTGGGCATGGGCCCGTGGATGATGCGCAAGCTTGCGAAGCAGTACCACGTCGCGAGCCCCAAGGAGCTCCTCGAAGCCGCCCAGCTCATGGGTGTCGAGTTCATCCCCTGCCAGATGACCATGGACATGTTCGGGCTCAAGCCCGAGGACATGATCGAGGGCATGGGCGAGCCGGCCGGTGCCGCGACGGTCATCGGCCTGATGACCGAGGACTCCGTCCCCCTGTTCATCTGATCAGCAAACGAGAAAGAGCGTGACCGACATGACCGATACCGCCGTGACCACCACCCGCACCGTCGATGCTCGAGGCAGCTTCTGCCCCGGCCCATTGATGGAGCTCATCCGGGCCATCCGCGAGTCCCAGGTCGGCGACACCATCGCCGTCTACTCCTCGGACAAGGGCTCCAAGGTGGATATCCCCAAGTGGATCGAGAAGGCCGGTCATCGCCTGGTCTCGCTCGAGACCCGCGAGGGCTACGACGAGATCGTCGTCGAGAAGCTCCGGTAGGCACGAAGATGCAACGGATCGTCATCCTGGGCGGCGGCGTCGGGGGCACCCTCACCGCCAACCTGCTCGTCAAGAAGCTCCGCAAGCAGATCGAGGCGGGCGACGTGGAAGTCATGGTCGTCGATGCGACCGGCGAACACGTCTACCAGCCGGGCTTCATGTACATCGCGATGGGCGGGGAGCGCGCCGAGAACCTGCAGCGACCCGAGCGGTCGCTCCTGGACAAGCGCGTCACGCTGCTCGTCGGCAAGGTCGTCAAGGTGGACGACGTCAGTCGCCACGTCGAGCTCGAGGACGGGCTCGTCCTTGGATACGACCATCTCGTGCTGGCCACCGGCTCACGCATCGTCCCCGAGGCGATCGAGCACTTCGACGAAGAGGCCCACCACTTCTACACGGCGGACGCCGCGGGGCGATTGCGGACCGCGCTCGACCGGTTCACCGGCGGCAGGATCGTCATCGGCATCGCCGGGATGCCCTACAAGTGCCCGCCGGCGCCGCTGGAGGTGGCGTTCCTGATCGAGTCCGAGCTGCGCGAACGCAAGCTGCGCGACACGTCGGAACTGCACTTCTGTTCGCCGATCGCCCGGGCCTTCACCATCGAATCGGTCTCGGACATGGCGACGCCGATCCTCGAGGAGAAGGGAATCGAGCTGCACACGTTCTTCAACGTCGAGGCGATCGACCCTGAGCGGAAGGTCGTCATGAGTCTCGAAGGCGAGGAGTTGCCGTACGACCTGCTGATCCTCGTGCCGCCGCACAAGGGACAGCAGTTCCTCATCGACTCCGGGCTGGCCCCCGCACCCGGCGGATGGCTGCCGACGGACCGGCACACGCTCAAGGTCGGCGGCCGCGAGGACGTGTTCGCCCTCGGCGATGCCACGGACCTGCCGCTCTCGAAGGCCGGTTCCACGGCGCACTTCGAAGCTCCCGTCGTCGCCGAGCGGATCGCGGCGCGCGTCCTCGGACGCGAGCCCGCGGGCAAGCACGCCGACTACGAAGGCAAGGTCATGTGCTTCTTCGAGATCGGCGACGGGAAGGGCACCTTGCTCCAGTTCGACTACGACCACCCGCCCAAGCCGCCCAAGCCCAACCAGCTCTGGCACCTGGGCAAGATCGTCTTCAACAAGACGTACTGGCACACGGTCCCGAAGGGCCGCGTCTAGCGCAGACGAACGATCGCGACGACGGGCCGTCCCTCCGGGGGCGGCCCGTCGTGGTGCCTAGCCTGCGGTGGGCCTACCCGGCGGCCGGGGAGTTGTCGATCGCGGTGTGCGTCGTGAGCCGGACGACACCACTGCCGTCGGGGTTCATGGCGTAGATATCACCGAGACCGTTGCGGGTGCTGCCGAACAGGATCCTCGACCCGTCGATGGTCCAGACCGGTTCCGTATCGATAGCGTTGTTGTTCGTCAGCTGCGTCACGGTGCCTGTGCCGGCCCCGGACACGATCTGCACGTAGATGTCGAAGTCACCATCGCGCCGGCTGGTGAAGGCGATCTTCGTGCCATCCGGCGACCAGGCCGACGCGCCGTCGATGGCCGAGTGGTTGGTCACCTTCGTGGGAGTCGGCAGCGTGGTGGGAGTTGGTCGGCTGGAGCTCATCACGTAGATGTCGCCATTGCCGGTCCGCGTGCTCGTGAACGAGAGTCTGGTCCCGTCAGGCGACCACTCTGGCTCGTTGTCGATGGCGCTGTTGTTCGTGAGGCGCGTCTGGCCGGAGCCGTTCGAGGCGTTCATGACGTAGATCTCGAAGTTTCCGTCCCGCCGGCTCGTGAACGCGATCTTCGTGCCGTCGGGTGACCACGCCGGGGCCCCATCGATGGCCGTGCTCGTGGTCAGCCGGACGAGGCCCGTGCCGTCGACGTTCATCTTGTAGATGTCGCCGAGGCCGGTCCGCGTGCTGGAGAAGACGATCTGCTTGCCGTCGGGCGAGAACGACGCCTCGGTGTCGGTGCCGCTGTGGTTGGTCCGGCGCGTCTGGCCCGTACCGTCCGGGTTCATCGTGTAGATCTCGATGTTGCCGTCTCGTCTGCTTGAGAACGCGTACATCTGGGGACGGACGATGAATGGGGCGGAGGCTGTGTCAGCGGCGTACGTCGAATCGGTCAGATCGACGGATTGCCCGCCGGAGACCGGAACCACCGAACCGAAACGGACCTCCACCTGGTAGGTGCCGGGGAGCGTCGTGGGTAGCTGCAGGCGCGCCTGGCCGAGGAAGTCCGTGATGGCCATCGTGACGACCGGTGTCCCTCCACCCGGCGGCGTGATCAGGAACGCGACGGACCGCTGGATCAGCGGACCTCCGGCACCCCTGAGCGTTGCCGTCGCGGTGGCGGAGCCACCGATCGTCGTGCCGGTCGGGACGACCAGCTCGAGCTCGGATGCCGCCTTGGCGATCGTGAACGGGGCCTTCGTGTCGTTCGACGGCCCATAGTCGTCATCCCCACCGAACGAAGCGGATATCTGGGTGATGCTTGGGTTGGAGTTCAATGCGACCGCAAGCTGGACACGTCCATCGGCCCCGGTCACGCCAAACGCTCCGGCACCGCCGATCGTGATCGACACGCCCTTGCCCGCGATCGGAGTCGAACCCGCGGTCAGCTGCGCCGTGATCGTCGGGCTTTCGCCGAACGTCCCGCCTGCGGGTGGCGAGATAAGTGCCAGCGTCGTCGCGGCCGGTGTTGCGGGTGCGCCGCTCGCGGTAGCGGTGTAATACGAACCACGGTTGTCGTCGAAGGAGACCAGTCCCGTCCCGCTCGCCGCCTGGACGACGAATCGGGCGTTCGCAGGTGCCGACGTCAGCACGCCGCGCCAGGTGCGTGAATCCTCGATCCCATCACAGACGACGGGCAAGGGGACGACACACTGGACGAGGTCGAGGGACTGCCAGGTGCCGGATCCGGCCGCGTCGTTCGTCTTGGAGGTCCAGGTTACCCAGACCTCATGGATGCGAGCCGCAGGATCTCCGATCACCTGAACGCTGAACTTGACGTCCGCAAGGACGGTTTGTGCCTGGACGTCGACGATCGTCGGGGCATCGGATAGCGCCGCAGCGGTGAGGTTCGAGCTGTAGAACAACTCGAGGTCCAGACCGGTGAACTTGCGCTGGACGGCCGTGCGCTCGAGCGGGTCGGCGGCCGTCGAATCGGATTTGTGCTGCGCGGGGGTGACCAGCAGGTTGGTCCCGCCGGTCCCGGCGAGGTCACCGAAGTAGTTCGGGCTCCAGAGCTTCATCGGGTAGAAGACTGGTGATACGAACGGTGCGTGGACGCCGCGGAGTTCGGTCGTCGGCGCCCCGCTCAGGGGAACGATGCCGGGTGTGTCGGTGAAGGTGCCCCCGCGGAATCCCACGCCGCGCAGTACCTGGTTGCCGTCGTTCGACGAGACGTTGACGGCTGCGAGTGGGATGGCCGGTTCGGCGGGGTTGGTCACGACCCCGTCGGGACCCTCCAGCCAGCTCGCGGTCGTATACGTCGGGATGGCTGCATCGTACGGCGGGTTCACCAGATCGAGCGACCGCGGGGTCAACGGGATGTGGGCTGGCGTGAGATGGAGTTCGGCGATGGCGAGTCCCTGATCAGTGCCGTTCACCTCGGGCTGTTCGACCGGGTTGATCGGGCCACCCGACGTCGTATCGGTGGCCTTGATCATGTTGACGCCCAGCATCGGGAGTCCGAACAGCGTCGCTTCCAGGAGCGCCTTCTCGTGGATCCCGCGGATGTCCGTGGTGGTCGTCATGTAGACGACCTTCGCCTGTGCCAACGCCTTGCCGATGGGCATCGCGCCGACGCCAGTTCGTAGCTGCTTCGTGAACTCGAGGTAGAGCCGTTCGCTGTACTCGAGGAAATCCGTGTCCCCGTACTGGTATCCCGTGCCGGCGACGAGCGTGGCCCGCTTCTGGGCGAAGGCCTGTGCCCAGTCAAGCGGTTGGGTCAACGGGGCGGGGAGCGCATGAGCGTCCACGAGGTTGTAGCCCGAGTGGCACCCGGCACTGTAGACCAGCACATTCTCGAGGTTCACGGTCGAATCCCTGAGTTCGGTCGTGAGCATGCTCGTCTGGAAATCAGCGGCAAGGGCGCTGTTTGCGCTGAAGTGACCGGCGAGGAAGATCGCGTCATGCCGGCTTCCCAGGAGCTTCGCGCGGAGTTGGGCGGCCGTCCAGGATGCGGGATCCTGCGGTGAGATCCCGCTTTCTGTGATCAGCGGGTCTGCCGGAGCCCCGGTCCCTGCCTCGAGTTCGTCCTGCACTTCGTTCGCGGCATCGGCCAGGAAGTCGTAGCCCGTCACGAGCGACGACGTGGGGCTGATCTCACCGCTGGTGGTCGCGTAGGCATCGAGCATGCCGGCGACCTCGGACGGCGTCTCGACGAGCCGACCGACGGCGAGACCAGGCACCGGGAAATCGCTGGTCCGCAAGGACACCGCAACGCCGGAGCCGTAGTTGTCCTGGCTGAGGACGTAGTCGCGCCGCAGGCTTGCATCCGAGGTGGACGTCGACTGGACCGGCGGGGAGTAGCCCGATTCCTGACCGAGCAGGCTCTGGTCCGGATAGCGGAAGAACGGGATGACCTCATCACCCCCCACGATCACGACGTATTCGAGCGGGTTGTTCTGCCGATAGGAATCGACGATGCCCTTGATCTCTTCGGCCACGAGGTTCATGGCATATGGGCAGCCGGCGTTGGCGGGCGCCGTCGCCTGCGCCTTGAGCGTGGCCACGCGACCGTCCGCCCCGACATCGACGATGACGCCCGCGACTTCCGGCCGAGCGGCGAAGGTCTCAAGCTTGTCGAGCGGCGTTCCCGGTGAGCCGTCGCCGAGGTCGAGGTCGCCCGAATCGGTCAGGATCACGGACTTGATGGGCGAACCCGTCGCGGGAACGTCCGATCGCTGACTGATCAGCGTGTCAGTCACGCCGGCGCACGAGGTGTCGCCCTTCGTCACGGTCACGCTGAACAGGTCGTTTGGATCGAACGCGCCGAGGTGACCGGTCACCCGGACATAGAACTCGCCGGTGTTGTTCCAGGTGTTGACGACGACCGTCTCGTCACCCGTACCTGGGGTCGCCGACACGCCGATGATGCTTCGGGTCTGTGCGCTGGAGAAGGCCTGGGCGACTTCCTCGGGGCTGAACACGGCCGGCGAGAAGACCGCCGGGCTGAACACGGCCGGCGAGAAGACCGCCGGGCTGAATACTGCCGGCGAGAAGACAGCCGGCGAGAACACAGCCGGCGAGAAGACAGCCGGGCTGAATACGGCCGGCGAGAACACAGCCGGCGAGAACACAGCCGGGCTGAATACGGCCGGCGAGAAGACGCCGGGCTGTATGCATCAGGGCTGAACACCGCCGGGCTGAACACCGCCGGGCTGAACACCGCCGGGCTGAACACCGACGGCGCGTACTCGGCGGTCAGCCTCGTAAGGTCATCGGCATCCTGCGGGACGAGTTGCTCCACGAACTCGCGCCCGATGTCCTTGAACACGGCGAGGTCGTAGTCCGCCGGCAGGCCTGACAGGTTCACGGTGATCTGCTGGCCGGGGGTCACGCTGAACTTGTACCAGCGCGACTTGCCGGGCACCTCGATGACATCCTGGACGGTCGCCGTGCCACCAGCTATCGCCAGTGCCTTCGGCCAATAGTCGTTGTCGCCGGTCGTCCGGACGCATGTCGAGGCGCTGGTCAGGTTCGGGCTGGTGACCGTGACCGTGACGAAGTCGCCTGATGCGATGCCTGCCACGCCGAACAGTCCGACGTATCCCTCCGCATCGGAAACGCCCGAGCGCGAGCCGATCAGGGCAGGCGCATCCAGGACCCCGTTCGTGCAGCTACCGCTGCTCCGGACGTCGATGTCGAGCGCGCTGTTGACGGCGCCATCGACCTGGATCAGGAGGTCCGCCGTGTTGCCGGCCCGGGCGATCGACGCGAACAGGACCGGCGTCGCCAAGTCGACCGCGGGCGGCTCATTCGCGTATCGCAGCTGGAGGACGGGTCGCGATCCCGTCGGGTTGAAGACCAAGAGCGGAGTGGCGTTCGGGTCTGGTTGCTGCCATCCGCAGAATCCGTTCGCCGTGATGTCGACGGCGGCCCCTCCGGAGGTGATCGTCGCACCGCCCGTGGGGATCGCGCCGAGTCCGAACCAGGTGTCATCGACGGCGAATCCAGTTCCGCCGAGATTGATGTTTGCGGTGCCATCCGGACCTGGATCGATACCCGCGCTGCAAGCCATCGCGGTCGCGTAGGGCATCGACGTGACCGGGAGGTTCGAGCTCGACCCGGAGTCGAAATGGTTCAAGGGTCCGCCGGTCGTGTCCGCGTAGGAGAGGTCCGCGATGTCGACCGTCAGATCGGCGGGATCGAAGCGGAGTTTGGTGAACGAGGTAATGATCGTGGTCCCGGTGGCCGCGCCGCCCGCGGCATATGACGAGAAGTTGAACGGTCCACCTGTGTTGTTCAGCTCGAGATACGTGGAAGGCGAACCGTCTCCCATGTCGTCGCAGTACACGACGAACCGCTGGCCATCGACGGGGTTGATCGCGTATCGCCCATCCTCGTCGGCCCCGTACAAGGTCTCGGCGTCGGCGCAGTCCGTCGGGACTTCGGTGCCGATGGTGAGCGCACCGGTGAGCGTCTCGTTGCTGTCGCTATTGCTGGCTGACAGGACGAAGCCATAGACGTCCCCAGCCTGGACGTTGAAGACGGCGTTCGTATCGCTGGTGTAGTCAAACCCGGAGGACGGCTCGTCGCAACACGACGTCGGGCCGCCGGACAGGAGTAGCGTGTCCTGGACCACGTCATCCGCATCGCGGATGACCACCGCCCGCAGGCCGACGGTCACGTTGAAGAACGCGTGGAAGCCGGAGTAGCGCCACGGGATCTGGATGGCCCCGTTCTCTTCGGCAGTGGTGTAGAAGCTCCAGACGCCGCTCTCACCATCCCCCCCATCGGGATTCGAGTCGGGGATGCCGTACGTGAATTGGGCCGAACCAGCATCGCTGGCACCGGCCGCGAGGAACGTGCCACCCGTCGGGACTGCTGGAACGGACGGGCTCAGGCTGACGCCCTTCGCGCCGACCCATGTCCGCGGAGCCGGCAGGCCATTCTCGACCTCGAAGCAGTCGCTGAACTCGGAAGTGTCACCTGTGTCCACGCGCGTCGCCGAAGCGGTGATGAACGTGCCGTTGACCGGCAGGGCATCGATCCCCCAAGGCCCACCCGTAATGGTGTCGGACCCGAGGAACTTGGCTCCTTCACCGTTTCCTGAAGGATCGCACTCGGCGTTCGCGAAGACTTCGATCCGATAGCTCACGGCACCCGGGCTGCCCAACGTGCCGCCGATATCGGACCCTTCCGCCACCGTGATCTCGGGGAAATTCTGGAGGCGATTGATTCCGGTATCGCCATCACCGCTATCGTTCTCGGTAACGCCGAATGCGTCATCACTGGGGTGGGCGAGGTTGATCCCGAGTTCGGTGTTGTCGTGGATCGAGTTGCCGAGGATCCTGTTGCCGGCCGCCGCCGTGCCGTTGAGCAGGACACCGGTGCCGTTGTTGGCGATCACATTCCCTGCGCCGGCATCGGTCCCACCGACCGTGTTGTTGAAAGCCGGGAACTCGGTCACGCCGTTGAGCTGAACGCCCACGGCCGTGTTCCCGAGCGCGGTGACGCCGTCGGACCCGACGCCGATCAGATTGCCCTCGATCACGGCATTCGCGGCCCCAGTGGCGATGATCCCGGTGCTACTGGCGGCGATGACATTGCCTGCCCCGGGCGTGGTGCCGCCGATCCGAATCGGATCGTTGGTGATGTTCAGGAGGATGCCCTGGACCGCATTCCCGATCGGGAGGAGTCCGGTGACATCGGTTCCGATGTAGTTGCCCTCGATGACACTCCCCTCAGTGAACCCACCGGAGAGCTGGATGCCGCGCCCGTTGCCCGAGATGATGTTGCGTGCACCGGGGCTCGTGCCGCCGATCTGGTTGTCGGGTGATGTCAGGTTGATGCCGAATGACCCGTTGCCGATCGCGGCGGTGCCCTCGGCATTGGTGCCGATCATGTTGCCGCTGATCACGTTGCCGCTGGACGCGGTGTCCGCGATCCAGATGCCGTGGCCGAACGAACAGCACGGTTCGACGCCGACCGCCTGGCCGTTGCCGGAGATGACGTTGTCGATGATCTCGTTGTTGACGGAGTTCTGGATCGCGATGCCCGCCTGGCCGTTGCCGAGGTCGTCGATCCCATCCGTACCGATGTAGTTGCCCTGGACGATCGCTCCGGAAGTGCTGGCAAGGCGGATCCCCACAGCGGCGAATCGCACGATCTGCAGGCCCAGGATCTTCGTCGCCCCGGACGGGTTGCTGACGGTCAACCCACTGACGGCTCCGGCGGAGACGCCGTCGATGACGATCCCGGGGACCCCACTCGGCAAGCGGTCGTTGTCGGCGTCCACGACCACGACGTCCGTGATCGTGGGGAGCGCGGTCGCTGGGGTGATGGTGTGCGGCCCGACCCCGGGGATGGCGAAGTCGATCTTGTCGCCGCCACCGCCGACGTTCGAATTCGCATCGAGGATCGCCTGGCGCAGGCTGCCAGCACCGGAATCGGCCGTCGTCGTGACGGTGAAGTCCGCAGCGAGGACGGGCGCAGCCTGCCACCACGCCAGCGACATCAGCAACCCGACGGTCCCGATGACGGGGGCGATCCGCCGGCGGATCCGTCCTCGACCGACGCGGTCGGTCCCGGGTACGGTCATCCGACCGGATGGGGATCGTCGGGCACTCACGATCTACACCCTCACACGCGCTCGTTGACCGCCTGGGGACGGCACTGCCTGAAGGCGCCCCACGGTACTGGGCGCGCCGACGTGGCGCAAGGCTGATATGCGGTCTGGATGTTGCCGTTCTGTTACTGGACGTCCCGGATCCCGACCGGTCAGGTCGCGGCGTCGGCGCTCGGGTCGCAGATCTCCAGCGCAAGCTCGACCGCTGCGCTCGTGTCGCGGTCACGGCCTCGGGCCCGCGCCGCCTCGACGGCATCCGCGGCCAGCGTCTCACGCGCCACCGCGAGTCCATCCTCGATCTCGCTCTCCAGGGATGGCGCGCGTGGCGAATCGATCGCGATTCGCATCGCGTCGGCTGCGCCGATCATCTCGAAGGCACGCTCGGCGTGACCCATCCGAGCGGCAAGCACGGCGATGTCCTCGAGGAGGAACGCCATCGCCCAGCGGTCGTCGTATTGCTCATACGCTCGGATGCTCGCGGCATAGTGCGTCTTTGCCGCCGTGAGGTCGCCGAGTCCTCGATAGGCGTTTCCGAGGTTGTTGTGACCGATAGCGACCATCCACGCGTCACCGATCTCGCGGTCGAGCCGCATCGCCTCCTCGAAGTGGTCACGGGCTGCCTCGAAGGCGCCCTCGTGCAGGTCGACCATGCCCAGATTCGTCTCCGAGACCGCGATCGCCCACCGGTCGCCGACCTCGCGCCGAAGTTCGATGGCCCGCTGATTCACCCGCCGTGATTCCGCGTAGTCATCGCGGTACATGGCGATCACGCCGAGGTTCGAGTAGAGGCCGCCCATACTCGATCGGTCGCCAAGACGCTCGCGAATGGCGAGGCTCTCCTCGTATCGCTCCTGCGCGGCGTCGTAGTCACCCCGCTGGGCCGCGATCGTCCCCGCGAGGTGGAGAACCTGCCCGGTACCCGCCTCGTCGTGCGTCTCCGCGAATGAATGCCGGGCACTCGCCAAGTGCTGTTCGGCATCGTCATACCGCCCTTGTTTTCGGGCGATCTCGGCCAGGCTGGCATGCGCCCAACCCTGGCCGTGATGGTCTGCGAGCTCGGTGGAGGTCGCGAGCGCATCGGTCGCGGTCGCCTCGGCGGGCACCCAGTCGCCGATCAGCTCCTGCACCTTGGAGAGCTTCAGGAGCGCGGCCACGCGATCGGCACCTTTCAGCAAGGTGACCAGGCGCTCCAGGTAGTCGATGGCCGCCTTGTTCGCGTAGGCCGCCCGTGCCGCGTCGGCCGCGCGCTCGAGATAGCGCCGCTTGCGTTCCTCGTCGTCGCTATGCCAGAAGTGATGGGCCAACAAGTCCAGGTGGCGGTCGATCCCGTCGGGATCCGATCCTTCGATGTACGCGCCGACCTTGCCATGAAGCATGGCGCGCACACCGAACGGCAAGCTCTCGTACGCCACCTCCTGGGTGGCGACGTGCTTGAAAAGGTAGGCCTGGTCCTGTTCGCGGTCGAGATTGACGAGGTCGGCGGCACGGAGCGCACCCAGATGATCCAGCACCTCGGCGAGCGACCCGACCTCGGGATACGCTCCCGGCAGCACCGGGGCCTCGAAGACGCGTCCGACGACGCTCGCGACCTTGAGGGTGCGGCGCGGGCCGTCGCTCATGGCGTCGATTCGGGAGAGCACGAGGCTGTGGAGGCTCTCCGGGAGCTGTACGCCGCGGACCGCCGCGGCGTCCCCCGGGTCGACGCCCTGGGCAGCGATGTAGCTGATCAGCTCTTCGATGTAGAACGGGTTTCCCTGCGACCGCTCCGTCACCAGGGTCACGAGTTCCTCGCCGACGTCGGCGTCCTCCGCCGTGCCCAGGACCTGCTCCAGCTTCGAGCGGATGAGCTCGGCTGCCTCATCGCGGCCCAGCTCCGCGAGCGCGACCTCCGTGAAGTCCGGGATGCGCTCGACGCCGAGCCCGCCACCGACATCGATCGCGGGTCGATAGGCCAGGACCACCAGCACCGGCAACGCGGCGGTGCTCCGACCGATCACCTCGAGCAGGTCGCGCGACAGCGCATCGATCCAGTGGCAATCCTCCAGGACCAGCACGACAGGCTCCTGCGCCGACCTCGCGCGCAGGAACACCGACAGCAGGTCCTCGAGGGACCCCTTGCGCACCTTCGCGTCCAGGGTGGCGGTCATCGCGTTGTCGGGGATGTCGACGCCCACGACCGATGCCAGCAGCGGAGCTCGCGTGACGAGCGCCGGGTCGATCGCGGCGAGGGCCGTCGTGACGCGTTCGCGCTGACGATCCGCGGGTTCGTCGTCCTCGATATGGAAGAGTCGACGCCAGATCTCGCGCCAGACGAAGTAGCTCGTGTTGGTGCCGAACGACTGGCACTCGCCGAAGGCCACGAACAGGCCGCGCCGGCGCGCCGATCGGACGAACTCGGCGATGAGCCGGGACTTGCCCATGCCGGCCTCGGCGGAGATCCCGATGATCCGGCCGTCGCCATCGAGCGTCGCCGTCAGGCTCGCCTCGAGTCGATCGAGCTCCGCCCGCCGGCCGACGAGCTCCAGCTGGTATCGCGTCTTGCGGCGGGACGCGCGCTCCAGGGACCCCTTGAGGGCGTGGGCGATGATCGCGCCCTTCTTGCCCTTCACCGAGAGTTCCGGGAGCTGCTCCCAGATGTAGGCGTCGCCGGCCTCCTGGCGCACGCGGTCATCGACGTAGATGTGGCCGGGCGGCGCCGCCGACATCAGCCGGGCGGCGAGGTTGACCGCATCACCGAGGCAGACGAACGTTCGGCGCATCGCATGCCCGTACGTGCCGCTGCGCAGCCGACCGCGCGTGATGCCGATCTGGATCTCGCGGGCTTCGGTCGTCCGGTCCAGGTCGCGAAGCTCGAGTGCGGCGGTCGCGGCGCGGGCCGCATCGTCTTCGTGTGCGACCGGAGATCCGAACACCCCGTAGAGATACGCGCCCTTGTCACCGAGCGTGAGCTGCAGGACGTTGCCGCCGTAACCGGCCATGATCCGCTGCGCGTGGACGACGAACGCGTCCAGCTTCTCGATCGCGGCCGGATCGTCGTCGTAGTCGATGCCGGCGAAGCGCAGGAAGACGGGGTAGGCGGGGCGGAGCTCGGCCAGCAGTTCCCCGCGACCGGAGCGGAGCCGCTCGTACACCTCGGGCAGTAGCCACGGCGTCACGAGCGCCTCGTCCAGCGGGGGTGGCTCCTCGACCTCGATCGGGGGAACGTCCACGAGGAGGCGCTCCACGACCCCGAACGACCGGCCACGTTCGGGATCCTCGCGTCGAGCGGAGATCCGGACCCGATCGCCAAGGGCGGCCAGCGCCGACCCGTCGAGCACGACCTCGCCCTTCTCGGCATGATGCTCAGCGTCGGCGAGATCGTCGATGAGGGCCCCCGCCAGGACGTCGATGAGCTGGATCTCCGGGTCGCCCACCACGAAGCGTCGGGCTCGGCCGGTGGCGACGGCGACCTTCAGCTGGAGCTGGACGGCGGTGCCGCCGGGTGTCGTGATCGAGCCGACGCGGGCCATCGCGTCCTGCATCGCCAGACCCGCTGCCGTGGCGCGCAGTCCGTCGTCGCCGTCCAGCCAGCACGTGATCGCGTCGCCGGAAAAGTAGATGACGTCGCCGCCGCGCCGGTCGAGCTCCTCGATGATCCCGTGGAAGGCGCGGCCCAGGTTCGCGGTCAGCTCCTCTGCCCCGCGCTGCGGACCCAGCTCCTCGACCAGCGCTTCGGTGAGCGGCGTGAACCCGGAGATATCCGCGAAGAGCGCGGCGCCTGCCACGCGGTCGGGCATGTCCTGCCGATCGGCAAGGGCACGCCGCCGATCCCGGGCGATGTAGGCCTCGGGATCGTCCCTCGCGAGCTCCGGCGCGACGTCGACCATGGGCTCGTCATCCTACGGCCTCGGCGTGAAGGCCGCGCTCGGACGTACGATTGGGCACGATGACCGAGTCCACTGACCCCACCCGGCCGCCCGGGCGCGTCTTCCGGCGTTCGACCCTCGCCGAACCGCCCATCGCCGTCCGCGCCGAGGGATCCACCATCTGGGATGCCGATGGACGGGCGTACCTCGATGCCGCCGGGGGCGCGATCGTCGTCAACGTGGGTCACGGGCGCCGGGAGATCGCGGCCGCGATGGCGGATCAGGCCGGGCGCCTGTCGTACGCCCACGGCAGCGCATTCACCACGGAGCCGCTCGAGGCCTATGCGGCCGAGGTCGGCCCGCTGCTTCCCGTGGACGACCCGGCGATCTATCCGGTCTCGGGCGGTTCCGAGGCGATCGAGACGGCCCTCAAGCTGGCCCGCGCCTACCACCTGGCTCGCGGTGACACGGAGCGTTGGACCGTGTTCGCCCGGTGGGGGAGCTATCACGGCAATACCCTCGGCGCGCTCGACCTGTCCGGCCGCCGCCCGCTGCGACGCCCCTACGAGGCGTGGCTGGGCCGATTCCGGCACCTGTCCGCCGCGTATCCGTACCGGGGCGGCGATCCCGGCGCCAATGCCCTCGCCGATCCGGTGGAGCTCGCGCTGGAGCTGGACCGCGCGATCGAGCAGGCCGGGCCACGGACCGTCGCCGCATTCGTCGCGGAGCCGATCGTCGGCGCCACGCTTGGCGCCGTGGTCCCACCCGACGGGTACTGGCCGGCCATCGCCGAGGTATGCCGGCGCCACGGTGTCCTGCTCATCGCCGACGAGGTGATGACCGGCTTCGGGCGCACGGGTCGCTGGTTCGGACTGGACCACTGGGGTGTCCGGGCGGACCTGCTCGTGGCGGCGAAGGGCGCGACATCGGGGTACTGGCCGTTCGGGTTCGTGGCGGCATCGGGGCGCATCCACGACGCGGTCACGGCGCCCGGGGCCGGCTTCGTCCACGGGTTCACCTACTCGCACCAGCCGGTCGCGGCGGCCGTCGCCCGCGAGGTCCTGCGGATCCTGCGCGACGAGGACCTGGTCGAGGCGAGCGCCGTCATGGGAGAGCGCCTGCTGTCGCTCCTGCGCGCGCGGCTGGGCGAGCACCCCGCGGTCGGCGACATCCGCGGTCGCGGATTGCTCGTCGCGCTCGAACTGGTCGAGGATGAAGGATCACGCCGCGCGTTTCCGCGAGCCGCCCGCATCACGGAATCGATCGTTCGAGGCGCCCGCGAGCGCGGGGTCCTGCTCTATTCGGGGACCGGCGGCGCCGATGGCACCGATGGCGACATGATCTTGCTAGGTCCGCCATTCGTGGTGACCGACGACGAACTGATCAGGATCAGCGATGTCGTGGCCGAGTCCATCGAAGCCGCGGTGGCGGCCGCCGTCTAGCGGAGACCGCGCCGTCCGCCGCCGAAGATGAGGACGGCGCCCAGGCCGAGCAGGGCGACCGGCACGAGCAGCCCGCCCACCTCCGGGGTCAGCATGTTCACGCCGCCCAGGAGCGCGAGGAGGCCGCCGAAGATCGCCTGCCAGCCCCAACCCCCACCGGAAGCGGCACGGACGGCGGCGATGAAGAGGAATGCCACGCCGAAGCAGAACGTGCCGAGGCCGTCCACGTCGAATCCGGCGGCGTTGATGACGCCCGGTGCGGCAAGCGCCGTGATGATGGCCCCCGCGTAGAGCGATCCGGTTCCGCGATCCACGGCCCACTTGATGAGGAACGCGAGCCCGACCGCGAGCACGAGCACCGACCCGAGCGCCTCGGCGTCTGGGAACAGCTGCTGGACCAGCAGCAACCCACCGAAGACCAGCAGGAAGATGCCGATCCACGGCAGCCCCGGCCGGCGAGCCTGGTCCGGGCCCCATTCCCAGCTATATACGCGCACATCCCCGGCCGGCTCGCCGGGGGCACGCCCGCCACTGTCGGGGCCGAGACGCGTGACGGGATCGGGCTGATCGTCCATGCCCCGCCAGCGTACATTGCCCGTGCACGAGTCGCGGCCCGGATCTTCAGGGATCCGGATGTCGGTACATGGAGGTGACGTGACGGAGCTCCGCGCTCCCCGGCTGCAGCTGCCGGGCCTCGAGGTCCTGCGGACCTACCGGCGTGCCTGGCTGCCCAGCGACATCGGTGCCGGGCTCGTGCTCACGGCCGTCCTCGTGCCGGTCGGCATGGGCTACGCCGAGGCGGCCGGCCTCCCCGCCATCACGGGCCTGTACGCCACGATCGTCCCGCTCCTCGTCTACGCCCTGCTCGGTCCCAGCCGGATCCTCGTCCTGGGACCGGACTCGTCCCTCGCCGCGATCATCGCCGCGACGATCCTGCCACTGGCGGCCGGCGACGAAGGCCGGGCGATCGCGCTGGCGGGCGGGCTCGCCATCGTCTCGGGAAGTTTTGGCATCGCGTTCGGCCTGCTCCACCTCGGGCTGCTGACCGACCTGCTGTCCAAACCCATCCGGATCGGGTACCTCAACGGCATCGCGCTGACCGTGTTCATCGGTCAGCTCCCGAAGCTGTTCGGGTTCTCGGTGGACGGCGATGGCGTCATCGAGGAGGCGCAGGCGTTCGCGAGCGGCATCCTCAACGGTGAGACGGTCCCGGTCGCGTTGGGCCTCGGGCTGCTCGCGGTCGCCATCATGGTCGTCGCCAAGATGCGCGGGCTTGGCCCGATCGGGATCATCGCAGCGACGGTCGTCACCACTGCCATCGCCGCCGTGGGCGGGCTGGCCGCGTCGGGTCTCGATGTCGTCGGCGCGCTGCCACAGGGCCTGCCGAGCCTCTCGATCCCGGCGGTGTCGATCGAGGACCTCGCCGCGATGCTCGCCGGCGGGTTCGCCATCGCGGTCGTCTCGCTCGCGGACACGAGCGTCCTGTCACGGACCTTCGCGATGCGTAGCGGGCAGCGCGTGGATCAGGACCAGGAGCTGATCGCACTCGGCGCCGCGAACCTCGGCGCGGCATTCACCGGCGGGTTCCCGATCAGCGCCAGCGCTTCGCGGACCCCCGTGGCCGAGTCGGCCGGAGGGAAGACCCAGGTGACCGGGATCGTGGGTGCGCTCGCCATCGTAGGGCTGCTGGTCGCGGTCCCGTGGCTGACGACGAACCTGCCGCAACCGACCCTCGCCGCGATCGTGATCGTGGCGTGCTGGTCCCTCGTGGATACCGCGGGCCTCGTCCGGCTCTGGCACCTGCGGCCGGGCGAGTTCGTCCTGTCGATCGTCTGCTTCCTTGGCGTCGCGGCGGTGGGGGTCGTGGCCGGGATCTTCCTCGCCGTGGGCCTGGCGCTCGCCGCGTTCTTCTGGCGCGCGTGGCGCCCGTACTCGGCGGTCCTGGGTCGCGTGGATGGCCTCAAGGGATATCACGACGTCGGCCGACATCCGGGCGCGCGCCAGCTCGACGGTCTCGTCCTGTTCCGCTGGGACGCCCCGCTGTTCTTCGCGAACGCCGAGGCATTCCGCGAGGCGATCGAGGAAGCGATCGAGGACCGTGACCGACGAGATCCGCTGGGTCCTCGTCGCGGCCGAGCCGGTGACCGATATCGACATGACGGCGGCGGACATGCTCGAAGAGCTCATCACGGCCCTCGCCGTGACGGACACGCACCTTCGGTTCGCCGAGACTGAAGGACCCGGTCAAGGACCGGCTTCGCCGGTATGGGCTCCTGGCCCGGCTCGGCGAAGACTCGTTCTACCCGACCCTCGGGACGGCGGTGGACGCCTACGTGGCCGCGTCGGGGATCGACTGGGTGGACTGGGAGGAGCGCGAGCCAGGCGAGCCGCCGTCACCGGGGTCGTCGTCGATCTCGACGTGACTGAAGCCGAGTCGATCGGCGAAACGACCGAGCGGGCCCGGGGCCCACCAGTTCCAGCGACCCATCAGGCGCATCGTCGCCGGCACGAGCAGGATCCGGACGATCGTGGCATCGATGAGGACGGCGATCGCCATGCCCACGCCGATGCTCTTGATCGTGATCGACTCCGCGAGCGCGAACGCCGCGAACACGGTGACCATGATCAGGGCCGCGCCGGTGATGACGCCGGCCGTCTTGGCCAGGCCTTCCGCCACCGACGCACGGTTATCACCGGTCCGCCGGTACGCCTCCTGGATCCGGGACAGCAGCAGGACCTCGTAGTCCATCGACAGCCCGAACAGGACACTGAACATGATGATCGGGTTGCCGGCCACGGTGAACCCGGGGGTCTGGAACCCGAGGACATCGGCGAAGTTGCCGTCCTGGAAGATGAAGACGAGCGCGCCGAAGGACGCCGTGATCGACAGCAGCGTCATGATCACGGCCTTGATCGGGATCACGACGGAGCCGAAGAGCAGGAACAGGACGAACGCGCTCGCACCGAGCGTGAGCACGATGGCGTACGGGACCGTCTCCGCCTGGCTCGTCATGAAGTCGCTCCCCTCGGCCGCGAGGCCGCCGACCTGGGTCTCGATACCGTCCGCGGTGACCGCGCGGACCAGGGGGACGACCTCGGTACCGTCCGGACTGAGCGGCGAGAGCGGACTGACGGCGTCCAGGCGGATCGTCGAGCCGCGGATGTAGGTGTCCTCCAGGCGCTCGAGGCCGGCCGCGAGTTCGGGCGGCAGCTGGTCGCGGGGCGCGGCGAAGAGCGCGGCAAGGCCGGCGGCATCGAGCGCTTCGCCCCAGTGGCCGGATCTCGAAGGCCTGCGAACGGGCCCTCCACGCGGTCGATCCCCTCGACCGCTTCCACGTCGGCGCTGAAGGCGAGGATCCGCTCGATGTTCTCGACGTCGGTCGGGGAGCCATCGACGGTCGCGAGGATGATGATCGGTGACGTCTCGCCGGCCCGGAAATCGTTCGCGAGTGCGACGGCGGCCTCGCGGCTCTCGATGCCCGGCGGGAGGATGGAGGCGTCGGGGATGCCCTGCTCGAGGCGCAGGAACGGCGTACCGAGCACGAGCAGGAAGTCAGCGTCGGGATGAGAACGGCGACCGGGCGGGCCATGACCCAGTTCGCCATGCGCTCCCAGCGCGACTCACGGGCAGCGTCGGCCGCGTCGCCGATCGGGCGCCCGAACAGCTGCCGGATCCGGTCCCGGAGACCGGCGACGCCGACGGCGTTGATACGCGGCCCCAGCATCCCGAGGACGGCGGGCAGGAAGGTGAGGGCATAGAAGACGGAGGCCGCGACAACGAGCGCACCGCCGATGCCGAACGACCGCAACGCCGAGGGCTCGAACAGGAGCAGCCCCGACAGGCCGATCGCGACAGCCAGGCCGGAGAACGCGACCGCCTTGCCGCTGGTCGCGACGGTCACCTGGACCGCCATGGCGACGTCGCGCCCGCGCCGGAGCTCCTCGCGGAAGCGGCTCACCATGAAGAGCGAGTAGTCGATCGCAAGCGCCAGGCCCAGCATCGTCGCGACGTTCTGGACGTAGATGGAGAGCTCCGTCACCTGGGCCGCGACGTAGACGCCCGCGAGGGTCGTGGGGATCGCCAACGCGGCGACGACGAGCGGCATGCCGGCCGCCACGAGTGAGGCGAAGACGAGGATCAGGATGAGCGCCGCGAAGGGGAACGAGACCGTCTCGGCCTGCACGAGTTCGCGCTCGGCCTGCACCGCCTGGTCCTCGGTGGCGGGGGCGACGCCGGTCAGCTGGAGCGTCAGGTCGGCGGGCGGGTCGATGAGGGCGCGGAACTCGGGCATGAGGTCGACGGCCTCTTCGTCGCCGATGGCCAGCGCGACGACGACGTAGGCCATCGTGCCGTCCGTGCTGATGAAGCGGTCGTCGCCGGTCTCGGCCCAGCCGATGACCCCATCCACGTGCTCGTCCGCGGCGAGCCGCGCCAGCGACTCGGTGATCGTCGCCTGGAACTCCGGCGAACGCGCGTCGTCGCCGGGCTTCGCCGCGGAAGAGCGCGACGATGGCGCCGCCGCCGGCGCCGAACTCCTCGGCGAGTCGCGTCGAGACGGCCGCCGACTCCGAATCCGGATCCGTCCAGCCGCCGGCGCTGAGCGCTCCCGTCACCTGCGAGGCGAGGGGCAACGACAGGATCGCCACGATCACGGCAAGGATGGCGACGGGACGTCGGAAGCGATAGACGAACGCTCCCCAGCGGTGGAACATCGAGAACCTCATCGGCACGGGTGACGCGGGGAAGATAGGGAATATGTATTCTCTTTGTCAAGCCGATGGTGTTGCGGCATCGCCGCGACATCGATACATTTGGCAGAACGACAGTTCTTCGACAGCAGGGAACGCCGGAGCCGAAGTGCCAAGGATCACCGCAGAACACGAACAGCAGGTGCGCGATCGCATCGTCCGTGCGGCGACGGTGGTCTTCGCCGAGAAGGGGTATCACGGCGCCACGATCGCGGACGTGGTCGCCCGATCGGGGTTGTCCGTCGGGGCCATCTACACGCACTTCCGCGGCAAGGACGAGCTGTTCCTCCTCGCCTGCGACAGCACCGCGGAGCGCGGGCTGGAGGAGCTGGGCGTTCGGCTCGCCTCGCTGACGTCCACGCCCGATCGCCTCGGTGCCGCGTTGGCCTACTACGTCGAGACCATCGACTTCTTCGACGGCGAGCCGGGCCAGGTCAGCCTCATCCGGGCGTGGGCCGAGGCGGACGTGGAACCCGGCGTGCGCGACATGCTCGTCCGGCGGCGGGAGCGGCTCGTCGGGGCGGCCACGCTGCTGCTGCAGGAAGGGATCGGGCGCGGCGATCTGCCCGACTGGCTGGACGTGGACGACGCCGCTCGGGCATTCACCGGGCTCATGGACGGACTCCTGCTCCAGCGGATCGAGGAAGGGCCGGCCTTCCAGCCCACCGTGGCGCTTCGCCGGGCGCGCGTCATGCTCGACGTGCTGCTCGCGTCCGCGTCGACGGAGCGCCCAGCGGTCCCGACGGCGTAGCATCGCGCCACATGGCGCACGTCCAGACGGTCCTCGGACCGATCGACCCCGCGGAGCTCGGCTTCACGCTGCCCCACGAGCACACCCAGATCGCGTTGTGGCACATCCCGGATCGCTGGGACTACTGGCAGCTGACGCGCGATGAGCCGGTCATCCTCGAGGAGCTCGGGGCGTTTCGGGCGGCGGGCGGCGGCTCGCTGGTCGACCTGACCCTCGACGGCGTGGGTCGCGACCCGGCCTGGCTCGTCCGCGCTCGCGCGCGCGAGTGGCCTGCACATCGTCATGGGCTGCGGCTGGTACCGCGAGGCCTACTACCCGGCAGAGCTGCTCGTGGACCGCCGGTCGGTCGATGAGCTGGCGGACCAGCTCGTCGTCGAGATCGAGGCCGGGGTGGGGGAGTCGGGCGTGCGCCCGGGCATCATCGGCGAGATCGGGACGGACAAGCCGTGGTTGTCCGCCCAGGAGGAGCGCGTCCATCGGGCGGCGGCTCGGGCGGCTGCTCCGGACGGGCTTGCGATCACGACCCACGGGGTCCTGTCACCGGTCGGTCTCGATCAGCTGCGCGTCTTCGAGTACGAGGGAGTCGATCCGGCGCGCGTCGTCATCGGCCATGCCGATTCGTATCCGGTCCTCGACCACTACCTCGCGATCGTCGAGCGCGGGGCGAACCTGGAGTTCGACTTCCTCGGCATGCCGTGGGCGAAGGAGCGGCATGACGAGGTTCGCGCGCTCGACCTGATCCGCGAACTCCTGTCCCGGGGCCATGTCGATCGCATCCTGCTGAGCCAGGACGTCTGCAACGACTCGCAGCTCACCGCCTACGGGGGCAACGGCTACACCCACCTGGCCAGGTCATTCCTGCCACGGCTGCGCGACGCCGGCGTCAGCGAGGCCGAGATCGAGACCATGACGGTGGCCAATCCGCGGCGGCTCCTGACGATCGAATAGTCGCCGGCCATACCACGGTGGCCGCGGCGCTTGGCACGCTGCATGTCCCCACCCGACCGGTGGTCGCCGCGAGGCCCGCTCCGACATGCCCTTCCAGCCGTGCTCGTGGCATCGGTCGGTCGAATGGCACGCGTCATGCCCCGATCGACCGACGAGAGCACTGCCGGCCCACTCCCAGGCCGGCCCGGCGGTCGGATGGGGATCGCGGGCGTGCCACCGCCCGGACGATGAGACCGTCGATGACGCGAGCGTCAGCCCGCCAGGACGCGAGCGTCAGCCCTCGAGTGCCGCGTCCACGCTGAGGGCCACGTTGCCCTTGAGGGCGACGCTGATCGGGCATCCGTCCTTCGCCGCCTCGGCCTCCGCCACGAAATCCGCCTCGGCCATCCCGGGCACGACGCCGCGGACGGTGAGCGCCGACGCGACGACTTTCCACCCTGCTTCGAGCTTGTCGAATGTCACCTCGGCCGAGACCGCGAGTCGCTCCGGCGGGTGGCCCGCTCGGCCCAGCCGGCCCGAGAACGCCATCGCGAAGCAGGACGCATGCGCGGCCGCAACGAGCTCTTCGGGGCTGGTCTTTCCATCGGACGACTCGGTCCTCGCCGCCCAGCTGACGGGTAGGTCGCTGAACGCGCCACTTGAGACCGCACTGACGGTCCCGGCACCGGAGGCGAGGTCGCCACCCCAGGTGACTTCGGCTCGGCGGATGGCGGCCATGCATGACTCCTTGGGTCGTGTCGGATGAGCGTGGATGCTCGCGAATGGTCCCACAACGCGACAACGGCGTCGCGGTCGGTGCCATCCAGATCGCCGCGACATCCGATATAGTCTCGGCAGACCCGATAGTACGGAGTATCCGAACCATCCGATGAAACCGAACCACCGTCCGCCCGCTGCCGCCGACCTCGAGCGCGTCGTCGGCGTCTTCGACACCCTGATGCACCGCCTGATGGCGACGCATGCACCGGAGCTCAACATGATCGAGCTGACGATGTCGCAGACCAAGGCGATGTACCTGGTCATCGCTTCCGGCCCGATGCGCATGTCCGAGCTGGCCGGGCGGCTCGCACGTCACCAACTCGACGGCCACCGGCCAGGCTGACCGCCTCGTCGAGCTCGGCCTGCTGGAGCGTCACGAGGACCCGGCGGACCGTCGCCAGGTGGTCGTCAGCGCCACGCCCGAAGCGGAGCAGATCCTGGAGCGCTTCCGTGAACTGAACTCGCGCCGGATGCGCGAGATGCTCGCCCACATCGACGCCGGGGACCTGCCGATCGTCGAACGCGCCCTGTCCATCCTGGATGCCGCGGTCGCGGCCGAGGCGTCCGAAGCCACCGTCATCACCGAGGGGACCCGATCGTGAACCGTCTCACCCAGTTCGCCGTGAGCAAGCGCAGCGTCACCCTGCTCCTCGCCGGCGCCCTGTTCATCGCCGGCGTCTCCGCCTGGGGCAGCCTCAAGCAGGAGCTGCTGCCCGATATCGAGTTCCCGGTCATCACCGTCATCGCGCCGTTCCCCGGAGCCGGTTCGCAGGATGTCGCCGAGCAGGTGGCCGTGCCGATCGAGCGAGCCATCTCGGGCGTACCGCGTCTCGAGACGGTCCAGTCCACCTCCGCGAACTCCATCGCGCTGGTCGTCGCCCAATTCGAGTTCGGCACGAACGTCAAGGAGGCGCTCGCGGCGATCGAGGACGGGCTCAGCAGCGCGGGTCTCCCGGAGTCGGTGTCACCCTCGGTGTCGGCCCTCAACATCAACGCCACGCCGGTCCTGATCGCGTCGATCGGCGCGACGTCCGAGGCAGGCCTGGAGGAGGCCGCCGAGATCGCCCGCACCGAGATCGTGCCGGAGATCGCGGCGCTCGAAGGCGTCGCGAGCGTGGACGTCACGGGCGGCCTGGAGCAGCGGCTCCTGATCACGCTGGACCCGGACAAGCTCGCGGCGAGCGGCGTGTCCGTTGCCCAGATCACGGGCATCCTCACCGCCAACAACCTGACCTTCCCCTCCGGTCAGCTGTCCGACGGCGGCACCAAGATCCCGGTCTCCACGATCGGTGAACTCACGTCGCCCGAGCAGATCGAGAACCTCGTCGTCGGGTTCGCCGGCGCGACCGCACCGACCGAACCGACCACCCCGGTCGATCCGGCCGCCCCGCCGGCCAGTGCCGCCCCCGTCGCTCCCACCCCCATCACGATCGGCGATCTCGGCGCGGTCGAGACCGTCGATGTCGCGACGACCGGCTACGCACGCACCGACGGGAATCCGTCGCTCACCCTGTCGGTGAGCAAGACGTCGGACGCGAACACGGTCCTGGTCGCGGAGGCCGTCCAGGAGAAGCTGGACGAGATCGCGGGCCGCCATCCGGGAACCCTGGTCGTCATCACCGTGTCCGACCTGTCCGACTTCATCAAGGAATCGACGGACGGCCTGGTCCGCGAAGGTGGACTCGGCGCGATGTTCGCGATCCTGACCATCTTCCTGTTCCTGTTCAGCATCCGGTCCACGATCGTGGCCGCGATCAGCATCCCGCTGTCCATCCTGACCGCGCTCGTGATCATGCAGCTGACCGGGATCAGCCTCAACATCATGACCCTGGGTGGCCTCGCGGTGGCCGTCGGACGGGTGGTGGACGACGCCATCGTCGTCCTCGAGAACATCTACCGGCACCGGGCGCTGGGCGAGGACCGCATGACCGCGGTCCTGGCCGGCCCGCGCGAAGTGGCGGGCGCCATCACCGCGAGCACGTTCACGACCGTCGCGGTCTTCCTGCCGCTCGGCTTCGTCGGCGGCCTCGTGAGCCAGTTCTTCCTGCCGTTCGCCCTGACCGTCACCTTCGCCCTGCTGGCGTCGCTGGTCTGCGCCCTGACGGTCGTCCCGGTCCTCGCCTACTTCCTCATCGACAAGGTCAACGTGGACGTCGACCAGGACGGCGAACCAAAGCGCTCCATCTGGGTACGTGCCTACACCCCGACCATCACGTGGGTCCTGCGCTCCCGCTGGACGGCGCTCGGCGTGGTGATCCTCTCGGGCGTGATGTTCATGGCGTCGCTGGCGCTCGTTCCGCTCCTGCCGACCGCGTTCATCGACGCGGGCTCGGAGAAGATCCTCCAGGTCAGCATCGCCCCACCGACGGGCGCCACCTCCGAGGCCGTCCTCGAGCGAGCCATCGAGGCCGAGACGATCGTCGCGGCCGACGAGGACGTGGAGCTCATCCAGACGAGCATCCCGGGCGAAGGCGACACCAGTTTCCAGACCCTGACCTCCGCCCGAAGCGGGCGACCGGCCAACAGCGCCACGCTGACCGTGCGCCTTGACCCGACCGTGGATCTCGCGGACAAGACCACCGAGTTCAGCACGGCCCTGGAGCCGATCAAGTCGGATGGCTTCGACGTCCAGGTGTCGGAGGCCGCCGGCTTCACCTCCAACGGCCTCAACGTCATCGTCAGCTCGGACGATCCGGCGCTCGTCGCCTCGACCAGCGCGGCCGTGGTCGATGCCCTTTCGGGCAACCCGGACCTCGCCAACCTCAAGAGTGACCTGGTCACGGCGACCCCGGAGATCCAGGTGACGGTCGACCCGTCCAAGGCGTTCGCCGTGGGCCTGACCGCGGCCCAGGTCGCCAATGAGGTCCGGACCGCGCTCGTCCCCACGACGGCGACGCAGGTCACCTTCGAGCCCGGCCAGCCCATCGATCTCGTCATCCAGGTGGACCCCGAGGCGGTCACGTCGGTCGAGGAGCTGAGCCAGCTCCCGGTCGGCACGGTCGCCAAGGTTCCGCTCGGCCAGGTCGCGACCGTCCAGCAGGCGGACGTCCAGGGCAGCATCACGAGGATCGACCAGTCGCCGGCCGCCTCGATCACGGCCGAGATCACCAGTGAGGACACGGGCGCCGTGTCGCAGGCCGTCCAGGCCGAGATCGACGCCCTCGAAGCGGCCGGGAGCATCCCGGCCGGCGTGACCGTCGAGCTTGCCGGCGTCAGCCAGCAGCAGGCCGAAGCGTTCGGCGGCCTGTTCGCATCGATGGGCGTGGCCATCCTGCTCGTCTACGTGATGATGGTCCTGACCTTCAACTCGCTGATCACGCCGTTCATCATCCTGTTCACGCTTCCGCTCGCGACGATCGGCGCCTTTACGGCGCTGTACCTGACCGGGCGCCCGATCGGCGTCAGTGCGCTCATCGGGTTCCTGATGCTCATCGGCATCGTGGTCACGAATGCGATCGTGCTCCTCGACCTCGTGGAACGGTTGCGGTCCGAGGGCAAGCCGACGCGGGCAGCGCTCATCGAGGGCGGCCGGACCCGTGTCCGTCCGATCCTGATGACCGCGATCGCGACGATCCTCGCGCTGATGCCGCTGGCTGCGGGATTCAACGAGGGCTCGATCATCGCGGCGGAACTCGGCACGGTCGTCATCGGCGGCCTGTTCACCTCGACGTTCCTCACCCTGCTCGTCATCCCGGCGGTCTACCTGCTCGTCGATGGCGTCAAGGGCCGCGTCTCGCGATGGCGCGGCGCGGCGACCGAGCCGGTCGGGGAGGCGACGACCGCGTAGCATCGCAACGGACCAGCCTGCCGCCCGCACGAACGTACGAGGACGCTCCCGATGCTGCATCTCGATATCCCCACCCCGGCCGACCTCGATCGTCTCCTGTCGGCTCGCGCCGATGGAAGCGTCTCCATCTACGTGCCCACCTCGCCGCTCCCCGGTGAGAGCGATGCGGGCCGGATCGAGCTCAAGAACCTCGCGCGTGAGGCGGCCACGCGGTCCGAGTCCAACGGCGTCGACCGGAAGGCGGCGGCAGCGGTGAGCGATGCCCTGGCCGCCTTCGATGACGACGAGGGGTTCTGGGCCTACCAGGCGCGCAGCCTGGCGGTCTTCGCCAGCCCGTCGCACGTCACGACATTCCGTTTGCCGAATCGCCTGACCTCGATGGTCGTCGTCGCGGACCGCTTCCATGCCAAGCCGCTGCTGCGGGCGGTGACCTTCCCGCAGGCGGCGTTCGTGCTGGCACTCGCCCAGGGCTCGGTGCGGCTGCTGGAGGTCGGACCCGACCTGCCGCCGTCCGAGATCCGCGTCGACGACCTCCCGACCGATGTCGCCAGCGCGGTCGGCAAGTCCTCCATCAAGGATCGTTCGGAGACGGGTCGCCTCCAGGGATCCGAGGGCCAGAAGGTCCGCATGACCCAGTACGCACGACAGATCGACGCCGCGATCCGCCCGATCCTGCTCGCCGAGCCGATCCCGCTCATCCTCGCCGCGACCGACCCTATGGGTCCGATCTTCCGGAGCGTCTCATCGGCCACGCGGCTGCTGCCGGACGGGATCGCCGGCAATCCCGAAGCACGGTCGGACGGGGACCTCGCCGCAGCCGCACGGCCCATCCTCGACGCGGCATACGCGCAGGAACTTGCCGAGCTGCGAGAGCGGTTCGACCTCCGGGCATCGCAGGGTCGGACATCGCTCGATGTCGTGGATGTCGCGCGGGCGGCGACCTTCGGGGCCGTCGATACCGTCTACGTCGATATCGACGAAGTGGTCCCGGGTTCGATCGACGAGACCAGCGGTCTGGTCACCCTCGTCACCGAGGGCGATCCCTCCGGCTACGGCGTCATCGATGAGATCGCTCGACGGACCCTCGCGAGCGGTGGCCGCGTCCTGGCCGTTCGTCGCGATGACATCCCCGGTGGTGGTTCCGTCGCGGCCATCCTGCGCTTCCCGGTCTAGGTGCGCCTCACCGGCGGACCGGGCCGACCGTCCGCCGACTAGGATGGGCCCGTGCACGAGGGAACCGATGACGTGCGGGCACTCCGGCTGGCCCTCCGGATCGCCGCGGGCATGCTCGCAAGTGGGGCCCAGACGGACGACGTCGAGGCCGCGATCGACGGCGTGACGTCGGGCCTCGGCCTCCACGGCGTCCAGGCGGCCGTGACCTTCTCCACGATCTCCGTGTCGTGGTCCGCGCCGGGCGACCCGCCCACCACGATGCTGCGCCTCGTCCGCGACAAGGGGCCGGAGTATTCGCGTCTCGCCGACCTCGCCGAGCTGGCGAACCGCCTGCGTCGGGGCGAGCTGGATCTCGCGGGTGGGGAAGCGGCGGTGGACACCCTCGCGGAGCGACCTTCACCCTACGGTCGGCTCATCACGTTCGCGGCGCCCGGGGCCTCGGCGGCCGGTGCGACCGTGATGTTCGGTGGCTCGATCGCCGACGCGGTCGCGACGCTGCTGATCGCACTCGCCGTCCAGCCGGCACTGGCCGCGCTCGATCGATCCGGACTGCCGCCATTCTTCCGGCTGGTCTTCGGGTCCGCGGCATCCGCGGTCCTGGTGGCGATCGTGGTGGGGCTCGGTGGGCCGGTGTCGGGTGGCCTGGTGCTGACCGGCAGTCTGCTGCGGTTCCTGCCGGGCTACGCGCTGGTGTCGGGTTTCCGGGACCTCGTCGACCAGTCGATCGTGTCCGGCACCGCGCGACTCGCCGAGGCGCTCCTGCTGGGCGCGGCCGTGGCGGGCGGCACCGCGCTGGCGGTCGCCGTCGCAAGCGGCTTCGGGGTCCAGCTGTCGATCGAGACCGCGGGCGCGACCGATTGGACGTTCGCCTATACGGCCGTGGCGGCCTTCGTCGCCGTCGCCGCGTATGCCGTCCGACTCGACGTGCCGCGACACGCGCTCCTGGGGGCGGCCGCGATCGGGGCCGTGGGGTGGCTCGGCTTCGCCACCGTGACGCCGCCCATCGGCCGGGTGGACCCGGGGATCGCGACGCTCGCCACGAGCATCTTCATCGGCGTGGCGGGCCGACTACTGGCACGTCGCTCGGGATCCCCGGCGGCCCTGTGGGTCGTCCCCGCGATCCTGCCGCTGCTCCCTGGCCTGCAGATCGTGACGGCCATGCTCGCGGTGTCGGACCTGGTCAGGATCATCGGCCTCATCGACGCCGCCGTCACCGCGTTCCTGATCGGCGTGGGCGTCGCCTCGGGCGACCTCATCGTGCTGGCAGTCCGCGGCGTGCACGACCGTGTCGTGGCCCCGGCCGTCGGAGCCGTCGCGGAGGGCGTCGAAGTCCTGGTGGCCGGTCCGATGGAACGCGTCATCGGACGGAGCCGAGACGACGCGACCGAAGCGACGGGCACCACCGAGTCGACGACCGGATCGGACGTCCTCGAACAAGAACGGGTCGGAGAGGCCTGAGCGTGTCGATCCGAGCGACGCCGGACGACGACGTTCCAGGCCACGTCTCCACGGGACATCTGCCTCCCCGCTTGACGATCGCTGAGCTGGTCACCCGGGCCTTCGAGCGGCACCGCTCGAACACCGATGGCGCGAACTCGCAGGTCTACCCGGCGCTCGCGCGGGCGCGTTCCGACCTGTTCGGCATCAGCATCGTTGGCACGGACGGGACCTCGTTCGGTATCGGGGACCACGACCACCCGTTCCCGATCATGAGCGTCTCCAAGCCCTTCGTCTTCGCGCTGATCTGCGAGCTCCTGGGCGCGCCCGCAGCGCGCGATCGACTGGGCGCCAACAGCACCGGTCTGCCGTTCGACTCGCTTGCAGCGATCGAGCAGCACCCCGATGGCCGGACCAACCCGATGGTGAACCCCGGCGCGATCGCCACGACAAGCATCGTTCCTGGGTCCGGCGCCGATCGGTGGGCCTTCATCGTCGATGGGTTGTCCCGCTTCGCCGGTCGCCAGCTGGAGGTGGACAACGAGGTCTATGCCTCTGCGAGCGCGACGAATCACCGCAATCGGGCGATCGCGTCGGCGCTGCACGAGAAGGGCCAGATCCATGGCGACCCCGCAGAGGCCGTGGACCTGTACACGCGACAGTGCTGCCTCGCGGTGACGGCGCACGACCTGGCGGTCATGGGCGCGACCCTGGCGGACGGAGGCGTCCATCCGGTGACAAGGGAACGGGTCGTCGGCCCCGACGCGTCCCGGCGGACCCTCGCGCTCATGGCGACCGCGGGGCTGTACGAGACGTCGGGCGACTGGCTCTACGACATCGGGCTGCCGGGCAAGAGCGGCATCGGTGGCGGGATCGTCACGGTGGCGCCCGGGAAGGGCGGGCTGGGGACCTTCGCGCCACCCCTCGACGCGAGCGGGAACAGCGTGAAGGGTCAGCTGGTCACCGAAGATCTGTCGCATGCCCTGGGCCTGGACCTGTTCCTCTCGGCACCAGGGGCCTGACGTGGTCGACATCCGTCACGAAGGGAGCGCCGAAGGGACGGTGCTGGTGATACGCTCGATTCGGACCTCACCACACGACCGGATCCACCGAACCCCAGTCGGTGGACGGCGATAGCCAGGGGGTGGCGCTGGTGGCACGCAAGGATTTCGACCCGATCCCGTCACGAGCCCCCTCGATGGCCGTGAGCATCGACGTCGCCACATCCATCCCGCCGAAGTCGACCATCGTCGGCGTCCCGGTCGCGACGGACGGCGCCGTGCCGCGTGAGCGCGCCGACCTGGACCGCGCCACCCTCGAGGCTTCCGGGTTCGGGGCGACGGTGGGTGAGACGCTGATCCTGCCCCGCGTGGACGAGCCGACCGTCGTCGAGATCGGCGTCGGGGCTCGTGCAGAGCTTGGTCATGCGGCCATCCGGGATGCGGCGGCCGCCTTCGCGCGCGCCGCCGTGAAGCACGGACGGATCGCGGTGGACCTGACGGGTGTCGCATCGGAGATGGAGGCGCGTGTCGCAGGCCAGGCCGTCGCCGAAGGCGTGCTGATGGCTCGCTACCGGTATCGGGCCTTCGTCGACAAGGCAGCTGAGGCGCATCTCACGCACCTCACGCTGATCACCACCCGGGACCGGGTCAAGGCCGTGACCGCGGGCGCGGAGCGAGGGCACATCCTGGCCCGTGCGGTCAACACGGCGCGGGACCTCTGCAACACACCGGGCACGCACCTCACGGCGCGGCGCTTCGCGGATGTGGCGATGCAGATCGCGCGGGAGACCGGCCTGACGTGCGAGGTGTACGACGAGAAGCAGCTCGCCAAGATGGGCTGTGGCGGCCTGCTGGGCGTGAACGCCGGAAGCGGTGAGCCGGCGCGCATGATCAAGCTCACCTACACGCCCGACGTCAAGCGGCCGCGCGGGACACCTCGGGCTCGTGGGCAAGGGGATCATGTACGACGCGGGCGGCATCAGCCTCAAGCCGTCCGACGCCATGCACGCGGCGATGAAGCTGGACATGTCCGGGTCCGCCGCGATCTTCGGCGCGATGACCACGCTGCGCGACCTGGGCTGCAAGACCGCGGTGACCGGGTGGCTCATGTGCACGGACAACATGCCGTCGGGGACGGCGACCCGCCTGGGTGACGTCCTCACGATGCGCGGCGGCAAGACGGTCGAGGTCATCAACGCCGACGCCGAGGGCCGCCTGGTCATGGCGGACGGGCTCGTCCTCGCGGTCGAGGACGACGTGGATGCGGTCGTGACGGTCGCGACGCTGACCGGCGCCGCGATGCGGACCTTCGGCTCCGCCATGGCGGCGATGATGGCGAACCGGCCCGACCTCGCGTCGCAGCTCGAGGCCGCCGGGGACGCCACCGATGAGCTGGTCTGGGAACTGCCGCTCATCCGCCGCTACCGGCGCATGCTCGACTCCCAGATCGCCGACCTCAAGAACATGGGCGGCGAGAACGCCGGCTCCATCACCGCCGGCCTGTTCCTCGAGGACTTCGTGGCCGGGAAGCCCTTCGGCCACCTCGACATCTGCGGCCCGATGATGACCGACCGGGACGACTCCTGGCGATCGGTCGGAGCGACGGCCTTCGGGACCCGGCTGTTGAGCGAGTTCGCCCTGCAGTTCCAGAAGCCCAGCGCCTGACCGTCGGATCGCGGCGACCCGCGTTCGTGAGGGAGGACCACACCGCGATGAGCGAGGCAACCGCACCCCAGCACACGGCGATGGGCCGACTGCTGGACGTCATCGAGCGCGCCGGCAACAAGGTCCCGCACCCGGTGATGATGTTCCTGTACCTCATCATCGGGGTGATCGTGCTGTCCGCCGTCCTGGCGGCGTTCGGCGTCAGCGTGACGGAGGAGATCGCGGTCCCCGACTCGGTCGAGGTCATCCCCGACTACTACGAGGACGCGACCCAGCCGATCCTCGAGCCCGGTGACCTCGACTACGAGGACGGCTGGCACGTCGAGACGGTCACGATCCCGATCGTGAGCCTGCTCTCGACCGAGGGCATCCGGTTCATCTTCACCTCGTTCGTCCCCAACTTCGCGGGCTTCGGCGTGGTCGCCGTCACGTTCGTCGCGCTGATGGGCGCCGGCGTCGCCGAGGCCGGCGGCCTCATGGCGGCGCTCATCCGCGTCCTCGTCGGCGGCGTCACCGAAGCGGCTGCTGACCTTCATCCTCGTCTTCGTCGGGGTCATGTCGAGCGTGGCGTCGGACGCCGGGTACCTGATCCTCGTGCCCCTTGGCGCCGCGGCGTTCATGAGCGTCGGCCGACACCCGCTTGGCCGGCATGGCCGCCTGTTTCGCGGGCGTCGGCGCGGCCTTCGGGGTGAACCCCATCCTGAGTCCCATCGACGCGATGATCACGGAGATCACCAACGAGGCCATCGGTTCGGCCGGTGGCACGCCCCTGACGATCGTCGCCAACTACTGGTTCAGCGCCGTCTCGTCGGTGGTCCTGGCCCTCGTCGCCGCGATCATCACCGAGCGCATCATCGAGCCGCGCCTCGGGCCGTGGAATCCCACCGGCGACAGTGGCCCGAGTGGCATCGCCATCGAGGATGAGGCCGACGCCGTCCACGATGCCGGCCGGCCAGGCCAAGGGCCTGCGCTACGCGCTGTTCGGGTTCCTCGGGTTCCTGGCGCTCATCCTCGTCTTCACGGTCCCCGAGGGCTGCGCCGCTTCGCGACCCGGAGACCGGCGACATCATCGGCACGACGCCGTTCATGGACAGCCTGCTGTTCATCATCGCGATGTTCTTCCTGGTCTCGGGCATCGCCTACGGCATCGGCGCGAAGACCTTCACGAGCGCCAACGATGTCATCGCGGCGGTGACGAAGACGTTCGCCGGGCTCGGCGGCCTCGTCTTCATGCTGCTGATGATCAGCCAGTTCATCGCCTACTTCAACTTCAGCAACCTGCCGAGCGTCCTGGCCATCACGCTCGCGGCATGGCTCGAATCGGCGGGGATCGGCGCGCTGCCGCTGCTCATCGGGATGATCTTCATCATCTTCGCCCTGGACATCATCATGCCCGGGATCATCCCCAAGTGGGCCATCTTCGCCCCGATCTTCGTGCCGCTGTTCATCCAGCTCGGCGTCCCGCCGCAGACGGGTCTCGCGGCCTATCGCGTCGCCGACTCACCGTTCAACGTGATCACGCCGTTGATGGTGTACCTGCCGTTCATGGTGACGGTCGCGCAGCGGTACCAGAAGGAATCGGGGATCGGCACGATCATCGCGCTGATGCTCCCGTACACGGTGATCATGGCGGCCGTCTGGGTCGTGCTGTTCGTCATCTGGTTCGTGATCGGCTTGCCGCTCGGCCCGGGCTACCCGGTCAAGCTCTAGACCGCCCGCGCCGACGCGCATGGATGAGATCGGGATCACGTTCGCGGTCATCGCCGCGATCGTGGTCCTGTTCGTCTGGGGACGGTTCCCGGTCGAGGTCGTCGCCATCGGCGCGACGCTCGCCCTGTGGGCGACGGGCGTCCTCACGCTGGAGCAGAGCCTCGCGGGCTTCGGCGATCAGACGGTCATCTTCATCGCGACGCTGTTCGTCGTCAGCGAGAGCCTCGATTCGACCGGGGTGACGGCGTGGGCCGGTCAGCAGCTCATCGACCGGGCCGGCACCAGCCGCACGCGACTGATCATCCTGATGATGCTGCTCGTGGCCGGCCTGACCGCGATCGTCAGCGTCAATGGAGCCGTGGCGGCGCTCCTGCCCGTGGTCGTCGTCATCGCGACGCGCCTCGCCATCCCGACGTCGAAGCTCCTGATCCCGCTCGTCTTCGGCGCCCACGCGGGATCCATGCTCGCGCTGACCGGGACGCCGATCAACGTGCTGGTCTCGAACGCGGCGGTCGAGTACGGATCGACGAGCTTCGGGTTCTTCGAGTTCACGCTCGTCGGCATCCCGCTGGTCGTCGGGCTCGATCGCGATCGTCGTCCTGCTGGGCGACCGGATCCTGCCGGTCCGCACACCGCGGGTGTTCTCGGCCGACCTCAGCCAGCACGCGCGGACGCTGGTGCGCCAGTACGGCCTCGACGGCGACGCGGCCCCGGTCGACCGCGAGAACGGGCTGGTCGAGATCGTCATCCCGCCGCGCTCGCCGTTCATCGGCGAGACCGTCTTCCGCGGGATGGTCACCGAGAGCGGCGACCTGGTCGTGGCCGCCATCCAGCGCCGGGGCAAGGACCTCGGCGACCAGGAGGTCACGCTGGGCGTCGGCGACGCCCTGCTGCTCCGCGGGCCGTGGGAGGCGATCGACGCCAAGGCCGACGACCCGGGTGTCCTCGCCGTGGACCAGCCGCAGCTCGTCCGACGCCAGGCCGTCCCGCTCGGTCGGCACGCGAAGGAATCGATCCTCGTCCTCGTGGCGATGGTGATCGCGCTCGCGACCGGGGTCGTGCCCTCGGCGGTCGCCGGCCTGCTGGCCGCCGGCGCCCTCCTCGTGCTCGGCGTGCTCACGACGTCGCAGATCTACCGGTCGATCAACTGGACGACGGTCATCCTGGTCGGGGCGATGCTGCCGCTGTCGACGGCCATGTTCGAGACGGGTGCCGCGGACCTCGTCGCCGAGGTGCTCGTCGGCGTGGTCGGCGACCTCGGGCCGACGGCCCTGCTCATCGGGCTGTTCATCGTGACGGCGACGTTCGGCCAGCTGATCAGCAACACGGCCACCGCGCTGATCGTGATCCCGATCGGTGCCGCCGCCGCGGCCGAGCTCGGCGTGGACATCCGGCCGGTCCTGATGTCGATCACGGTCGCCGCCGCTGCGGCACTGCTCACGCCGGTGGCGACGCCGGTGAACCTGATGATCATGGAGCCCGCCGGCTACCGGTTCGGCGACTACTGGAAGCTGGGGCTGCCGCTGCTCGCCCTGTTCTTCGTCGTGTCGGTGTTCCTCGTCCCGGTGTTCTGGCCGTTCTGACGGTCCGGTCGCACGACGCACCGGAAGCCGATGTGCGCCGGTCGAGGTGTCCACGGCCTCGGCCTGGCGCGCGGCCGGCCGGTAGCGGTGGCAGTAGTTCGGCGCGCAGAGATGCGACCCGCCCTTGGTGACGCGCCGGGGGATGTTGGCGCCCGGGTAGCGCCCACCTCGAAGCTCGCGTCCGGCGAGGTCGTCCGCGGGTTGGACGGCGCACAGCAGGGGTGATCCGCGGCGTCCGGGTGGCGCGGCGTGAAGAAGTCCGCGGTCCACTCCCAGACGTTGCCGGCCATGTCGTAGAGGCCGTACCCGTTCGGGGGGAACGACCGGATCGGCGACGTCCCCTCGTACTTGTCCAGGAGGGTGTTCTGCCACGGGAATTCGCCCTGCCACGTGTTCGCCATCATCCGGCCCTTCGGCGCGAACTCGTCGCCCCAGGTGTACGTCGCGCCATCGAGGCCGCCGCGTGCGGCGAACTCCCATTCGGCCTCGGTCGGGAGTTCCTTGCCGGCCCAGGTGGCGTAGGTCTCGACGTCCTCGAACGCGACCTGCGTGACCGGGTGACGGTCCAGGCCATCGAGCGTCGAGCCCGGACCCTTCGGGTGACGCCACGACGCGCCCGGCACATACGCCCACCAGTTCTGATAGTCGTCGAGGTCGACCGGACCGCGTGTCCGCTGGAAGACGAGCGACCCCGGGACGAGCAGGGTCGGGTCCGCGTCCGGGTAGTCGGCGGGATCGAGCGGTCGCTCGGCCATCGTCACGTATCCCGTGGCCTTCACGAACCGGCGGAACTCGGCGACGGTGACCTGGTGGTCGTCCATCCAGAAGCCGTCCACGCTCACCGGGTGGACCGGGCGTTCCTCGGGGTACCAGTCGTCCGAGCCCATCCGGAACGTGCCGCCCGGGATCCAGACCATGTCGCGATCGGCGGTCGGCGTCGATGCGCGGGTCTCGCTGACGGTCGTGGTGCCGGCGCGCCCCGCCGGTCGGATGGGATCGATCGCCGGCCGCGGACAGCCCGGCGGCGACGCGGCGTCGCATCTCCGCCTCGACCCGGACGCGGTGTTCGGGCTGGACACGTCCGGTCATCAGCAGCGTCGCCCCCGCCGCGGACAGGTTCGTCGTACTCGTGTATCGCGGAACGTCGAGGACGAACTCGCCGAGATCCGGGTCGTCAGCCGATGGAGCGGCCCGACGGTCGTCCAGCGCGACGATCGCTCGCTCCACGTCGCCGTCGGCGATGCCGTCGATCTGGACGGCGGCCATCGCGTACGACCGCGTCCGATTCGACGACGTTCGGATCTCGCCGTTCGAAACGGAGTGCAGCGTGCCCGCGCGGGTCCCGGATCAGGGTCCGCCGCAGGCCGACTTCCTCGACGGTCCCCTCGATGCCACCGACGCGGACGATGTCGCCCTTGAAGTACTGGCCCTCGACGAGGATGAGGATCCCCATGAGGTAGTCGAGCACGATGGCCTGCCCGGCCAACGTGATCGCGGCGAGCGCGAGTCCGAGACCGGTGAGGACTGACCACAGGTCGAAGATCCCGAGGACGACGACGATGAGGGCGACGACGACCGCCGCGCGCAGGACCTTGGCGAGCAGGTCTTCGAGCGTGGTGATGCGCTTGTCGATCTCGACCTTGCGTGCCCCGTCCTCTCCGAGCGTCTCGGCCTGGGCGTGCATGACGTTGACCAGGACGCGATGGATCGCGGGGCGCGCCCATCGGTACACCACCAGCAGCACGATGGCGACGATCGCCAGCGCGACGCCGTTGGTGCTCAGCCAACCGATGAGCGCGTCGGTCTGTTCGGTCAGGTCCGGCATGACCGAACCGGGCGGTTCAGATGCCGAGGGCCTTGGCCTTGGCGGCTGCGAACTCTTCGTCGCTCAGGATGCCCTGCGCGTGGAGGTTCGCCAGGTTCTGCAGCTGCTCCATCTGCGGGTCCACGGCCGGGGCCGGGGCCGCTGCGGGCGCGGCGGCCTGCGCCGCGGCGACGCCCTGGTCGTAGATCGCCTGCTGCTCAGCCTGCTGTTCCGCGGCCTTGTTCGCGTACTTCTGCTCCTGGCGGTGGTGGACGGCTCCCGCCGTGCCGGCGACCACGGCGGTCGTGGCTGCCATCCGAACGAGGCCCGGGCCTCGGCGTCGTCGCATCATCGGTCGTTTCTCCTTTGGGTCTGCAGGGATTGGCTCAGGCTTCGCTTGCGGCGAAGTCGATCGCCGCCTGGACGATATCGCGCGGGACGCGCTGGATGTCGACGAGGACCCCGCCGGCGCCGGCGATGGCATCTGCGAGGCGGGTCGCCCAGACGTCCTCCCAGACGAGGATCGCGGCGGACGAGTTCGCGTCCAGGGCCGCGCCGATGTCCATGAGGTCGTCGTCGTTGATCAGTCCACCGCGCTCCGCCGCCAGGGTCTGGAAGGCGTTGAAGACGTCGGAACCCTCGTCCTCGAGCTCCACCGCGACGACATCGCCGGCCTCGTCCTTGTGGACGAACGCGAGGTCGATGATGCGGATGGTGCCCGACTCGACCAGATCCCCGAGCGCCGGGGCGATCTCGCCCTTTGAACTTGTTGCCCGGGAAGGCAACCACCATGTATTCGACCGGTCCGATACCCATCAGATCTCCTTCACTCACTGTCTGGCTGCCGTGAGATTGTGCGTCATCGGCGCCCCCAGCATCACCCGTACCGGGTGAACCAGCTTACCCGCGCGGGCGCTGAGCCGGTAGAGTCCGGAGCGATGGAGCCCGTCCCGTCATCCGAACCCGGCGTGCGTCAGCATCTGCGGCCCGGCCTCGTCGCGGCCGGCGCCGGGGTGATCGTCCTGGCAGGGATCAACGCGGCCGCCTCCGTGGTCTCCCTCGTCGCGCTGTCCGTCCTCGTGACGGTCCTCTTGGTGCCGCTGCAGTCGGCGCTTCGCGCCCGCGGCTGGCCCGGGATCGTCGTCCTCGTGGCGGCGCTGGCCGTCTACATCGGGGTGCTGGTGATCGCCGGCCTGCTCCTTCTCTTCGGCCTGGCGGGATTCGTCCGCGATCTTCCCACCTACCAGGAGGAGCTCGATCGGGTCCTGACCGACCTGAGCGTCGCGGTCGGCGGAGGCGGCACGCCACCCCTGGTGGATGCCGTGGCCGTCGGCGATGCGGTGGTCGCGGCAGCGGATGCGATCGTCGGGGCGGTCGTCCAATTGGGCTACAGCGTCTTCATCGTGGCGTACCTGTTGCTCGAGGCCCCGCGGGCGCCGGAGCGCCTTCGATGGGCGTTCGGAACGGGGACAACGGCCGTGGTTCGCGGTGCGGCGCTCGCCGACCGACTCCGCGCCTACCTCATCGCTCGCGCGGTGCTTGGCGGCATCGCCGCGATCCTGGACACGATCCTGCTCCTCGTCCTGGACGTCCCGGCGGCATTGCTCTGGGGCGTGCTGTCCTTCCTGCTGAGCTTCATCCCGAACGTCGGGTTCGTCCTCGCGCTGATCCCGCCGACCGTGCTCGGCCTCCTGACCGGCGGGCCGATGGTCGCCCTCGCGGTCATCGTCGGCTATTCGGTGATCAACATCGGGATCGACTTCGTCGATCCAGCCGCGGTTCATCGGGGGCAGCGTGGACCTGTCGGCCGTCGTCGTGACCGTGTGCCTGCTCTTCTGGGCAGTGGTGCTGGGTGGCGCCGGTGCGCTCCTGGCCGTCCCGCTCACGATCATGGTGGCGGCCGTGTTCGAGGCCTTCGATGACACACGCCCCTTCGCCCGATTGCTCGGCGACCGGATCTCCCCGCCGGAGTAGGCACGGAGCGCCCATCAGGTCGCGATCGGTGCGCCTCCGGATGGCGGCTCGAGGTGCTCGAGGTCGGCATCGATGTCATAGCCCATCGCGCGAGCGAGGCGTGGCGCCGCCGACACGACGTGGGACGACCCGACGAGGGGCGCCGGTCGTGACGAGAACGCCGACGATCTCGTCCTCCGTCGCCCCACTGGCGATCGCGGTGGCCGTGGCCCACTCGAACGCGGGCGCGGGGCCGTCGAGGGCGATCAGGACGGCGAGACGAACGAGCGCGGCGGCGTGTGGATCGAGGTCGTCCATCCGTGCATCCGATGGCCCGGGCGTCAGCACCGCACCCGATCGACTGGGCATCGTTGATCGAGAGACGGCGTAGGCGGTCCTCGTGCGCGCGCATGCGATCCTCAGGTGTCGAGACGGGGCGACGGTGAGCGCCTTCGGCGTGTGACCACATTCGACCGGGCGCGACCCGGTCGGCATCATCCGGCGGGGATGAAACGCTCCGATGGCGTCGCGGATTCCAGCAACCCGAGCGCCACCGCTCGCTGGATCGCTTCCCCACGCGAGGTGGCGTCGAGCTTGCGGTAGATCGAGATCGCCTGGGTCTTGACCGTGTTCTGCGAGACGAAGAGCCGTTCGCCGATCTCGCGGAACGACAGGTGGGTCGTCAGTAGCGGCAGGAGCCGGAGCTCGGCGACGGTCAGCGATGATGCCCCTGCCACGCCACCGCGGATCGCCGCCAGTCGAGCGTCAAGCTCGCTCGCCTCGGAGACCAGTGTCCCCATGTCCGGGCCGTTGCTCGAGGGCGTCACGGACTTCCTGCATGAGCGTCCTCGCACCGCCCGCGTCGCTGAGGGCGAGGTGCACGCGGACCAGGTCGAGACGCGTCCGGATGGCGAGCCACGGAAAGGCGAGCGTCAGGCCGGGGCGAAGTCGCTGCGCGTGGGCGAGATCGCGGTGCGCCTGCGCAGCGGCGCCCCGGGACATGGCGATCCGGGCGTCCAGCGCGTCGATGGCGGCCGCGATGGGCTGCTCCGACAGTCCGTGGGCCGTGATGATCCCGCGGGCTTGGCGTATATACCGTTCCGCCGCCGGGCGGTCCGCCCGCGCCAGCGCCGCGGCGGCCAGCTGGATGCAGGCGAGGCAGGCCGCCGAGTTCGCGCTTGAACCTCGCCCCCAGACCTCGAGTGCCTCGGACAGGTAGCGGTCGCCCTCGCCGGCATCGTCGGACAGGTGCCGAACCAGGCCCATCGACACAAGGGCCGCTACCCGCCATGGGTCGTCGGGCCCCGTCAGGGCCAGGGCGGTCTCGGCGTCGTGCGCCATGTCGGCGACTCCCGTTCGCCCCAGCATGACGCGAGCGAGTGAGCCCAGTCCGGCGCCCGTCGCGTCCCGCTCGGACCCATCGCGTTCGACGACCGCGGCCCAGTGGTCGGTGCTGGCACGGTCACCCTGGAGGGCGAAGAGCATCGTCGCTACGGCCGCGAGCCGCGGGAACTCGACGGCGGCCTCCCGCTCGTCCAGCCATGCGAACCACCGCCGCGCGGTCTCCGCCCGACCGGCATTCACCGTTTGCTGTGCGAGGGCGCTGGTGAGGCGCGCGACCCCGCCAACGTCGCCCGCCGCCATGAGGTATTCGAGCGCGACTTCCTCCTGCCCGTGCGTTTCGTGCCAGGCGGCCGCTCGTCGAAGCGATCCCTCGACCGTGTCCGGATCGCGTCGTTCGAGTTCGCGCCGCAGCAGGTCACGCAGGAGATGGTGGTACCGGAACCACCGGCGGTCGGCGTCCAGGGGGATCAGCAACAGGTTGGTCCGCTCGAGTCGGTCCAGGTCCTGGGCCGAATCGCGCCGCTCGAGGACCGCGTCGCACAGTGGCCCCGAGAGCTCGTCGAGGATCGACGAGCGCAGGATCAGGTCGGCGTCGGCCGGTGCCATCGGCGCCAGGACCTCCGTCCGCAGATACTCCTCGATCAGCCGCTCCGGGGCCGTCGGCGAGACGCCGCGTCCGGGATGGCCGAGCGGATCGTCGGCCAGCGACGAGAGGTACAGGCCGGTCGCCCACCCCTCCGTCCGAGCCGTCAATCGCCGAACGTCCGCCTCGGACAGCGAGCGGCCGACCGCCGATAGCAGGCTGTCGGCCTCCTGGACCTCGAGGGCCAGGTCGTCGCGTCCCAGCGTCGTCGAGCGACCCTCGGCCGTCAGGCGCGCCAGCGGGACGGCACCGGCCGTCCGCCCGCCGAGCAGGACCCGCGAGGCTCCCGTCAGTTGGTCCGCCACGGCCATGACCACCGCGATCGTCTCGGCGTCGCCAAGGCGATCGATGTCATCGATGACGATGGTCAGCGTCGGCGCCGCCACCCGCAATGCTGCGGCCAGGCGCGGCACGGCGACGTTCCAGACCGATGGTCCCGGCGCCGCTGCGGCGTCGATGACGTCGTCCGGAAGGCCAACAACGCGATCGATCGAGGCGACGAGACCGCGGACGAGGGACACGGGATCGTCGTCCCGGGGATCGACCGAGAACCACGCCGTCGTCCGCGAGTCCGCCTCGACGAACTGGGCGAGGGCCGTGGACTTCCCATACCCGGCCGGCGCGATGAGCGCGACGATCGGCGTGCCGGTCGACCGAAGTCGCGCGATCAATCGGGGGCGGTCGACGATCCCCGGCCGCCGGAACGGAGGCTGCAGCTTCGTCGGCAGGACCAGCAACCGGGCGGACGACAGACGTGATGACGCGGGGTCATCCGAGCCGGCCCTGGTCCCGATCGTCACGTGCGCTACATACTCCCCGCAGGATGTCGCGCCGTCCCCTCGAGATCAGAACGGTCCGCGTCACCGGCGGCGAGGATACACCGTCAGGGGCGCCGCCTCGGACCGATCACGTTCGCCGCGCAACGTCATTGGCGAGCCATCGCGATCCGGTAGCGCTCGTCCGGCGAGATCAGGTGATCGGCGTCCTCGGCGTCCTCGCCAAGATCGATCTGCACCCAGTCGACCTTGCCGGTGAAGGCGGCCTTGCCCTCTTCGAGGTCGTCGGTGACCGGCGTGGCCGTGTCGTTGCCGACATCGGTCGTCTCGTCGGCCGAGAAGACCATCGGCACCGTCGCGTCGACCCGGCCCTCGCCGACCTTGGTGCCGTCGACATACAGCGCCGTCGCACCACCCTTGCCGAGCCCGCCGCCGTCGTAGGTGAACTCGATGCGGATCTGGTGTCGGCCGGACGGGACCGGCTCCGGCCCGTACGTCTTGAATTGCTGCAGGCCGAAGAGGTTGTAGCAGTACGCGGGCTTGCCGTCGGTCATGTACAGGCTGAAGCCACCGAAGGCGCCGCCCTGGGCGAGGATGGTGCCGCTCGCGCCGCCCTCGGGAACCACGACCTCGGCCGTGATCGCGTGGGACTTGTTCTTCATCACCACGACCGAGTTCTCGGTGAGCCGACCCATCCCCCCGAACAGGACCTGCGAGTTCCCGTGGATGAGCTGCGGCCGGCCCGCGAGTTCCGGATTGAACCGCTCGAACCGGCGGTCATCGAGCGGCAGCACGTTGTACTTGCCGGCCTCGATGAGGAACTGGCGCTGCAACTTGGCCAGGCGGTCGGGCTGCTCGGCTGCGAGGTCGTGGGCCTGGGTCCAGTCGTCGGGTCCGTACAGCTCCCACACGTCGTCGTCGATCTCGGGGAGCTGGGTGGCCGCCCACGGGATGCTGTGACGGGTGACCGCCGTCCAGCCGTGGTGGTAGATGCCGCGATTGACGAACATCTCGAAGTACTGGGTCGTGTGCCGGTCCGCCGCCTCGGGATCATCGAACGTGTAGGTCATCGAGACCCCTTCGAGCGGCGCCTGCTGGATGCCGTTGACGAAGGTCGGCGCCGGCAGGCCGGCCGCCTCGAGGATCGTCGGCGCGACGTCGATGACGTGGTGGAACTGGTGGCGGATCTCGCCCTTGGCCTTGATCCCGTTGGGCCAGCGGACGATCGTCCCGTTGCGCGTCCCGCCCCAGTGCGAGGCGACCTGCTTGGTCCACTGGTACGGCGTATCCATCGCATGCGCCCAGCCCACGGCGTAGTGGTTGTACGCACTCGGGCGTGCCGAACAGGTCGATCTTCGAGGCCATGAACTCGGTCGTTTCGAGGCCGCCGGCCCCGTTGAGGACGATCAGTCTCGTTGAAGCAGCCCTGCGGGGTCCCTTCGGCCGAGGCGCCGTTGTCCCCGACGATCACGTACACCAGCGTGTCGTCGAGGATCTCCATCTCGGCAAGGGCGTCGATGAGGCGCCCGACGTGGTGGTCGGTGTGCTCCATGAACCCGGCATAGACCTCCATCTGCCGCGCGAGGACGGGCTTGAGGTCGTCCGCCATGTCGTCCCAGGCGGGGATCTCCGCCGGTCGGGCGGTCAGTTCGGCGTCCTGCGGGATGACACCGAGGGCCTTCTGCCGCGCGAGCGTGCGCTCGCGCAGGGCGTCCCAGCCATCGTCGAACCGGCCCTTGTACTTGTCCGACCATTCGGTCGGGACGTGATGGGGGGCGTGCGTCGCGCCCGGCGCGTAGTAGACGAAGAACGGCTTGTCGCCCATCAGGGCCTTCTGCTGGCGGACCCACTCGATGGCGCGGTCGGTCATGTCCGCGGTGAAGTGGTACTCCTCGCCCGGCGTCGTCTCCGGCTCGACGGGGACGGTGTCCCGATAGATCGCCGGGGCGTACTGGTTCGTCTCGCCACCGATGAAGCCGTAGAAGTGCTCGAACCCGCTGCCCGTCGGCCAGGCGTCGAACGGGCCCATCGGGCTCGTCTCCCAGACCGGGACCTCGTGGCACTTGCCGAACTGGGCGGTCGAGTAGCCGTTGAGCTTGAGGACCTCGGCGATCGGGGCCTTGCTCTTCGGGCGGACCGAGCTGTAGCCCGGCGCCGACGTGGCGATCTCGGTGATGCCGCCCATCCCGACGGAGTGATGGTTGCGGCCGCTGAGCAGTGCCGCTCGGGTCGGCGAGCAGAGCGCGGTCGTATGGAAGCGGGTGAACTTGAGGCCATCGGCGGCGATGCGTTCGAAGGCCGGGCGTTTCGCAGGGACCGCCGAACGCGCTCGACGACCCGAAGCCGGCATCGTCGAGGAGGATGACCAGGACATTCGGTGCGCCCTTCGGCGGCCGGAGCGGCACGATCGGCGGGAAGCTCGCTGCGGGATCCTTGGCGTCGTAGGTCGTCGCGCCGACATGCAGCGGGTCCGGGATCGGCAGGACGGCGCGAGAGATGGGTTCGGACGTCGCCATGGGTTCAGGACCTCCTGGGCTTGGGCGGCGGGACACTCGGTGGCTGCGTCGGTCAGGAGCGGGATCGTCCGGCAGGGCGGGGAGCGGGGCAATCACCCGATGCGGGTGATGCTGCTGTTCATCCCGCGCCGGGCTGCCACCTGATCGAACTCGATCAAGGCGAAGGTCCGACAGCCTGACCGGTCCGGGCGCGAAGCAGGAGCACGCTGAGGATCGCGACCCACAGCGGGAACGCGAGCGCGACCGGCTCGAAGGTGGTGACGGTCACGAGCAGCGAGACGCCCGTGACCGCGCCGACGATCGTGAACCACCGTGGGAAGACCCCGGTCCGACGTCCGATGGTCGACGCGACCAGCATGAACGCGGCAGCCATCTTGACCGCGAAGCCGAAGAAGAAGGCTCGCGCGATCGAGCGGCCGAACAGGAAGGCATCGTAGGACGACCGATCCGACCGCTCGGTCGCGACCGCCGCCGCGGCGGCAGCGGCGCCGGACGCGAAGAGCATCGCGACGAACAGCAGGCCACTGCCTAGCAGGACGGTCGCGAAGAACTGGTCCTCACCGCGCCCGATCCGGTGGCGCAATGCGGCGAGCAACCAGAGGAAGGCGATACCGGCGAACGGGATCAGGTACAACGCGACGTAGAACCTGGGAGCGTAGGTCTCCCACCAGGCCGCGAATTCCGCTTCCGTCGCCGGTGGGATATCGCGCATGAGCAGGAGTGCCACCGTCGTCAGGACCGCGAAGACGAGACCGGCGATGCCTGCCGCACGGACTGCGGATGCGCTCTCTCCCGGGTCCGGCATGAGCAGCGTGGGGCCGGTCGAGCTCGTCACGCTGCCATCATTCGGATTCCGCGTGGTCGGCGTCATCACCCCGGCGGGATGAACGAGGCACACCGGACGACGTGGCTATGGCGCGACCGCGGACCGGCACGACCGAGACGGCGTCGAGCTCCGGCGCCCCGGCCGGCAGGCGGCCGACGGCGCCGGCGTACCAGCGCACGGCCGGTCTGGCGCTGAGGCCGTGCGCCAGCACGCTCAGCGTGACGGTCAAGGCCACGGCTGCGATTACCGCAGGTGCGAAGGCCGGCGGTCCCTCCGCGCCGTCGCCGATCGCGACGAGAGCAAGCACGATCGAGGCGAGCCCTCGTGGCCCGAACCACCCCATGAAGGCCACGGTCGCCGGAGCGAGGCGTGTGCCGACCAACGCCACCGCGACGGGGAGCATGCGCACGATCGTCAGGGCCGCGATCGCGAACAGCACGGTCGGCAGGTCGAATGGCCCCAGGCTCGGGACGAGGACGCCGAACATGAAGAAGACCGCGAGCCCGAGGAGTTCCCCGCCCACCTCGCCGAACTCGAGGAGCTCGTCGGATACCCGCCCGATCGTCGCGGTGGCCGCGAACCCGGCGACGAACGCCGCGACGAAGGCATTGCCGCCGAGCTCGAGGGCGACGAACCAGGCGAGGAACGCGAGCGCCGGCGCAAGGACCCATCGAGCGCCATCGAGGACCCAGCCGCGCCGGAAGGCGAGCCGGAGCAGGGTGGCGCCACCAGCCCCGACGACCACGCCGGCCACCACCCCGAGCCCGATCTGCGCCAACGCATCGGCGACCCAGCCGCTCGTCCCGCTCCCTTCCGCCTGGGCGGCGACCACGACGACCAGCACGAGCGGCGTGACCAGTCCGTCGTTCAATCCGGACTCGACGTTCAAGGCCTGCCGGATCCGGATCGGCACCTTGGGGCTGCTGACCACGAGCACGCCCAGCGCGGCATCGGTGGGTGCGACGAGGATCGCCAGCAGGAGCGCGTCCAGCAGGGGCATGTCCGGAAAGAGGACGATGGCCCCCAGCGTTCCCGCAACGAGTGTCAGGGGCAGCCCGATGGCCAGGAGTCGCGTCGGGAGGCCGGCGCTGCCCCGCAGGGCTCCGATATCGATCCGGGCGGCATCGACGAACAGGCACAGGATCAGGGCCGCCTCGCCGGCGACGTGGAGGAGTTCGGTGTCGATCCCCACCTCCGGGGTGCCGGCGACGATGAGGCCAAGGACCAGGCCCAACCCGAGCATCACGATCTGCGGGGTCAGGCTGCGGGCGTCCAGCGGGCGTGACAGCAGACCGTAGGCGAGCAGCCCGGCAAAGAAGATCCCGAGGATCAGCACTGACCCACCTGTGGCATCCGGACCTCCAGCAGACATCGCTGCATGGGATGATGACGTCTTCCGACCGTCGACATCACCCCGTCCTGAGGGACCGTCCTTGGATCTCGCGACGCTCACGGCCCTGCTGGTCCGCGTATTCCTCGTGATCACCATGCTGTCCATCGGGCTCCGCCTCACGGGGGAGCACGCATCCGGACGCTCCATCCGGACTCCGACACTCATCCTGGCATTCGCGGCCAACCTGGTCCTCGTGCCGGTCGTCGGTGTGGCCACCGCCATCTGGGCCGGACTGAGTGGCGCGATCGCGATCGCCTTCCTCGCCACGGTGGTCGCGCCCGGCGGTTCGCTCGGCCCCAAGCTGGTCCAGGTCGCTCGTGGCGATCTCGCAGTCGGCGTGCTCATGACCTTCGGCCTGTCGGTGCTGGCGACGGTGACGGTCGCACCCAGTCTCGAGATCGCGTCTCGTGTGTTGGGCCTGGATCCCCAGACGGCCCCGCTCGACCCGACCGCGGTGATCATCACTCTCGCGATCTTCCAACTGGCCCCCACGCTTGTGGGCCTGGCCGTCGCTCGATCGCGCCGATCCGTCGCCAACGCGATCGTCGGGCCGCTGACGGCCGTGTCGTCAGCGCTCATCGTCGCGATCGCGATCGTCGCGATCGCGGACACGTACGACGAGGTCCTCGCCCTTGGGCCTGGGCCGATCGTGGCGATGGTCGTCATCGCGAGCGTCGCCTGCGCCATCGGCTGGATCATCGGCGGTCCGCACCCGGCCACCCGTCGAGCGTCAGCGCTCGTCACCGGGCAACGCGCCCCTGGCCTCGCGCTGCTGTTGGTGGCCGGGCCCGGGCACGCTCAGGAGACCGCCACCGTCGTGGCCTTCACGCTGGTCCTGCTGGTTGTGAATGGCGGGCTCGCCGTCACCCTCGGGCGACCCTGGTCTCGAACCTTCGCCACCTGGCGCAGTCGTCCCGTCACGTCCTGAGGTGCGGATGGCATATCGCCCGACTTGACCTTGCGCGCGCGGCGTGCAGCATTTCACCCACAGCGGATGACGCGGCACTGGCCGTCGAGGGACGAGCATGATGGCCGATCACCCGAGTTGTGCCGGGCCCGTCGTTGACGGAGACCTGTTCGGAGATCCAAGGAGGTAGGGATGACCACACTCGCAACCGCCCGCCAGCTGCTGGGACGGCCCATGCTGCCGATCCTCGCGATGCTGGCCTTCGTGGTTGCGGCATGTTCCGAGGTGGGACAGGCCGGCAACTACGGATTCTGGGACGTGATCTTCTCGATGATCGCGTTCTTCTTCTGGTTCATGTTCATCTGGATCTTCATCTCGCTGTTCGGCGACATCTTCCGCCGCAACGACCTGTCCGGCGGGATGAAGGCGGTCTGGCTGATCCTGCTGGTCGTGTTGCCGTTCCTCGGCGCGCTGATCTACATCATCGCCCGACCGAAGGTCACCGCCCAGGACGTCCAGATGATGACCCAGGCAGAGGCCGCCCAGCGGGCCGCGTCAGCCGTCACACCGGTCGACCAGATCGCCAAGCTCGAGCAGCTCAAGGCGTCGGGTGCGATCACCGAACCCGAGTACGAGGCGCTCAAGAAGAAGGCGCTGGAAAGCTAGGTTCAACGTTCCGCGCGGCGGCGCCGGCTTCGGCCGGCCGCCGCCGCGTTCGTCTATCTGCGGGGCGGAGGGACCATGACGAACGTGCCGAAGCTACGTCCGATCCTGAATTCAAGGACTGGTCACGCGACCACGGAGTCGCATGATGCCGCGATGACCGACGAAGCGATCGACGCGACCGGCGATCACCTGGTCCCGGGCTGGCTGCAGCGGCTCGCCGCCATCGGGTGGCGCGTCCTCGTGACGATCGCGCTTGCGGTCGTCCTCGTGTACATCGCCGTCCTCCTGTCCACGGTGACGGCGTCGATCCTGATCGCGCTCATCGTGGCCGCGACCTTCGCCCCGTACACGAAGCGCCTCCGCGACAAGGGCTGGAGTCGGACCAAGGCGGCCGGGGTCGTGAGCCTGGTGGCATTGCTCGTCCTTGCGGCGACACTCACCCTGCTGGCGTTCGCCTTCCTGCCGTACGTGGCCGAGCTCGTCCGGGCGCTCCAGGCCGGTGGTGACGCGGTCGCCGCGTGGCTGGTGTCGATCGATGCGCCGCAGGAGATCGCCACCCTGCTCGGCCTCATCGTGGACCAGATCCGCGGGTTCTTCGCCGGCATCGCCGCCGACATCGCGGCGCCGATCGCCGCGCTCGTCACGTCCTTGATCCTGGGCGGGTTCCTGACGTTCTACCTCCTGCAGGACGGCGACAAGGCCTGGGCGTGGCTCGTCGCGCCGATCCAGGGATGGCGTGCCGACGCCATCACGAACAGTGGTCGGGTCGCACTGGACCGGGTCGGCGGGTACCTCCGAGGGACCGCCATCCTCGCCGCGACCGATGCGATCTCGGACTTCATCTTCCTGCTGATCCTTGGCGTCCCGCTCGCCGGTCCGCTGGCCGTGCTGGTCTTCATGGGCGGGTTCATCCCCTACCTCGGCGGCTTCCTGTCCACGAGCGTCCTGGTCCTGGTGACGTGGTCAACGAACGGTCCGACCGACGTGGTCATCCTGCTGGTCCTCATCACGATCATGAACATCATCCAGGGCAATATCCTCGCGCCGCTCATCTATGGCAGGTCCCTCGAGGTGCATCCGGCCCTGGTCCTCATCGCGCTCCCGGCGGGCGCCGCGTTGTTCGGGATCATGGGCCTCTTCGCCGCCCTGCCGATCCTCGCGTTCGCGCTGGCGATCGCGCCCGCCTTCGTCCTTGCCCTGGACATCGACCCAGCCGAGCGTGCGAGCCGCTCCGGCATGGTCCCGACGTGGCTGGACCGCCTCGGCCAATGGAGCTGGAGGGCGCTGATCGCCGTCGGTCTCGGCGGCGTCGTCGTGGCGGCTGCGGTCCGGATCCCGATGGTCATCCTGCCCGTGATCCTGGGGATCGTGCTCGCCGCGACCCTGGACCCGACGACCGATGCGCTGCGACGCCGGGGCTGGTCCCGGGGACTCGCGGCGCTCACGGTGACCCTTGGTACCGCGCTCACCATCGTGGGCATCGTCGTGCTGACGGTCATGACGATGATCGGACCGCTCGAGGAGATCCTCGGGACGGCGGAGCAGGGCGCGGAGCAGGGCTTCCTCGAGTCGCTCGGGCTCGCCGACCTGTTCCACGCGTTCACGTCGGGGTTCCTCCAGGACGTCGTCGGTCTCGTCTCCGGGATCGCGTCCCTGGGCGTCGTCCTCCTGCTCAGCACGCTGCTGACGTTCTACTTCCTGCGCGATGGCGAAGGCGCGTGGCGCCGGGGCATCTCGCGCCTCAACGAGCGACGCCGATCGGTGCTGGAACCTGCCGGCGCGCGCGCTGCCGAGGTGCTCGGCGGCTACATGATCGGGACGGCGGTCATCTCGCTCTTCGGTGCGGTGACGACGGCGGTCCTCATGCTGATCCTGGGCCTGCCCCTTGCGCTCCCGATCGCGGTCCTCGCGTTCTTCCTCGGCTTCATCCCGTATATCGGCAGCTTCATCGCGACCGGCCTGGCCTTCCTCGTGACGCTGGCCGTCGGGGAGACCTCCGACATCGTGATCATGGCCGTCTTCACGATCGTCTTCAACATCGCCCAGGGCAACTTCGTGGCCCCGCTTGTCTACGGGAAGGCGGTGAGCCTCCACCCGGCGATCGTCCTGCTGGCGATCCCCGCCGGCAACCAGCTCGCCGGCATCGTCGGGATGTTCCTGGTGGTGCCGTTCGCCGGCGTCGTGGCGGTGACCTGGCGGTCCATCCTCCACGCGGTGGACGCCGACCGTGACGACGGTGTCGAGGCCGACCCGACCGAGGTGGTCACCGACGGTGACGCAGCGCCGACCTCGTCGTCATGAACGATCCTCGGGTTCGGCGGTCCTGAGCGTCCGGAACAGGACGTACATGCTCACGAGGAGCGAGATCCCGAACGCGATCAGGCCGATGTAGGCGAACGTCTGGAACTCCTCCAGGGTGGCCGGCTGGAGCAGGACGATCGCGAGGATGGCCGTCCCGATCAGTTGCCCGGTGACGAGCATGCCGACGGCCAGCTGGCGTCCGAGGTCGCCGACCTTCGCGATCTCCTTGTTGAGCTCGGTGGTGTCGATCTCGACGACGAGCTTGCCCTTGCCGAACTGGTCGAGCCACGACCACGCCGCCGCCTCGAGCGTCGGGACGCGCCGGACCAGCTCCTGGCCGACCCGGACGGCCTGGTCGGTCACGAACTTCTCGACGGCGTCCGGCGTCAGCCGGGCCAGGGTGGCGTCGCGCGCCTCCTCGAACGCCGCCGACGCGATGTCGATGTCGAACGCCAGGGTCGTCGCCGTCTCTTCCGCCTGGACGACGGCCTTGATCGCGAGCGTGAGGTCGTTGTCGAGATGCAGGCCGTTGTCGAAGACGGCACCCAGGACCGCGGAGATCGCCCCGCCGACACCGGTGGCGTTGCCGTAGATGAGGAACTGGCGCGTCAGGCGATCCACGTCGCTGCGGAACTTGCGCTCGTTCCAGTCGGCGCCGTGCTCACCCAGACCGATGAGCGCGTCCGCGATGGCCGAGCTGTCGGCCTTCTTGAGCGCGAGCAACAGCTGGATCAGGGTCATCCGCTGGTCGGTTCGGAGCTCGCCGATGAGACCGAAGTCCAGGAAGATGATCCGCCCGGACTCGGGGTCCACGAGGACGTTGCCCGGGTGCGGGTCGCCGTGGAAGAACCCGTCCACGAGGACCTGCTTGATGAGGGCCCGGATGAAGACGGAGCCGAGCTCGGTCGTGTCGATCCCGGCCTCGCGAAGCCGGGCGACGTCCGAGATCTTGATCCCGCCGACGAACTCGGCGGTCAGCACGCGTGCCGGTGGAGCGTTCCGGGTCCACGACCGGGATGTGGACCCGCGGGAACTTCGCCATCGACTCGGCGATCCGCATGGCGTGGTACGCCTCGTTGCGGTAGTCGAGCTCCTTGATCACGCCGGTCGCGAACTCGCGGATCATGGCCCGGGCACCGAGCTTGCGCGCGAGCTCGGATCGCTGTTCCGCGACCTTGGCGAGTTCCTCGAGGACGCCGAGGTCCGCCTTCACCTTCACCATGATGTTCGGTCGCTGGATCTTCACCGCGACGACGCGACCGTCCGGGAGCGTCGCGCGATGGACCTGCGCCGTCGATGCCGCCGCGAACGGCTCGTGGTCGATCGTCGCGAACGCCTCGTCGACCGGCCGACCGAGTTCCGCCTCGAGGATGGCCGCGGCCTGCTCCCAGGGGAACGGCGCGACATCGCTCTGGAGCTTCTCGAGCTCGGACGCGAGCGCCGGCGGCAGGGCCTCGCGGCGGCTCGCCACCATCTGGCCGATCTTCACGTAGGTGGGGCCAAGCTGCTGGAGCATCAGCCGGACCCGCGTCTCGGGGGTGTACTGCTCCGCCGAGAGCGTCCGTCCCAGGACCTTGCGCTGGAACCAGCTCCGCATCGACGCGACGGGCGACCGCTCGAGGGCGATGTCCAGACCGTAGCGGTAGATGATGTCGTAGACCTGTTGGAGGCGGATGTTCTCGAGGATCCGGTTCCGCCGCGGCGTCGGCAGCGCGTCGAGGAAGCGCCAGATCGAGCGACCGCCGCCCTGGTCGTCCACGAGCGGCACGTTCAGCCCGAAGACGGCATCCACGATGGAGGACAGCAGCGGTGAACAGCGCCGACGCGAGCAGGAACCAGAGGAGCTTCGGGGACGCGGCCACCGCGATGTCCGGGATGATCAGCGTCGCGATCCACAGGGAGATGGCGTTGACGACGATCAGGAACAGACCCATCGTCGAGAGCACGAGGCGGCCCGTGAGGGCAACGATCAAGGGTCGGACGAGCCGGTCCACGATCCCGATCGCGAGACCCGCGAGCAGGTACGGGAGGATGCCGCTGGCGGTCCGCTCGATGATCGGGCTGCGTTCGCTCCCGAACGGGAACGGCTGCTGGACCGAGATCAGGGACAGGACGAAGAGGATGACGAAGACGATCGCGGCGTCGAGGACGACCTCGACGAGGAACCGGCGCATGGGGACCTCCTAGAGCAGCCGGGAGATCCGGTCCATGGTCGCGTTCCAGGCGCGCTCGCGTCGCCCGTTCGGGACCGTGGCCGGGACGGACATCGCGATGAGTTCGTCGAAGACCGCTCGGTCGGTGAGCTCGCCGACCGCCGGATCATCGAAGAGCAGGTTGAGCTCGTCGTTCCGGAACAGGGACAAGTCGTCCAGGTTGCAGCCGCCCACCAGGACGCGATCGTCGATGTGCAGGACCTTGGCGTGCGCCATCTCGGGGTGGAGAAGGATCTCCACGCCGGCGGCGAGAAGGCGCTCATAGTGATGACGGAACGCGGCCGCCGGATAGGGCGGCGTGGGCTTCCCGGGCACGATCAGGCGGATGCGGACCCCGCGCAGCGCAGCCTGGTGGAGTCGGCCGAGGATGGCCCTGTTGCTGATGTACGGGTTGACGATCTGGATCCGCTCCCGCGCGTCGTCGATCGATGCCTCGATCGCATCGCTGATGGGATGGTGTCCCGTCCCGGGCACGTTCCACAGGATCGTGGTCGCCGCGTGAAGGGGCGCTTCGTCCGCGACCGCCAGCGTGCCGTCGCGGAACCAGCGATCGAAAGCGTCGGCGTCCACGTGACCGCCCTGGTAGCGCCAACTCGCGAGGAAGACGAGCTGGAGCTGGGCGACGATCGACCCCGTGACACGGCACATGACGTCGTAGAACCGCTCGTCGTTGTAGTGGTCCTCGATGCCGCTCCCGCCGACGTAGGCGACCTCGCCGTCGATGACCGCCATCTTGCGATGGTCGAAATGCAGGGTGTCCTCGAGGCGTGACGCGGGACGCCGGGCGCCGAGCTCGCCTTCGCGTACGACCAGCAGTCCATCGTGCGCCACGACCTGGACACCGGCGGACACGAGCTCGCGGAACAGCTCCTTGCTCCCCATGTCGATCTCGCTGCCGATCGCGTCGACCTGGAGGCGGACCTCGACCCCGTCGCGGACCTTGGCGGCGAGGGCGTCGCGGAACGTCGTGCCGATGTCACCGGGCTTGTAGCCGTAGATCAGGAGGTGGACGTGATCGCGGGCCGCCTCGATGTCGGCCAGCATCCGCGGGAAGTACCGGCGCCCGTGCAGGAGCGGGCTCGACCGACGTCGAGATCGCCGGCGCGAAGTCCATCGCGAGGTCGCGTCGCCGCACGCGCGGCAGGGCCATGAGCTCGGCCGCGCGTTCGCGAGCGCCCGTCCGGTGTCACCGCGTCGGGGCCGGGCGGGAACGGCGAGCGTTCGCGTGGCGCGTCGCGACAGCAGCGCCGCCGAACCGGCGACCCCGGCGGCCCCCGCGGCGAGCCAGCGTCGGCGACTCATGCCGACGTCCCGCTCCGCCAGCCGGTCTCCTTGTCGGCGTTGTAGGCCGACGCGCCGATGTGCCCGAGATCAAGGACGACGGCGAACCCCAACCAGAGCCAGTCGTATCCGGTCACGCCGATGCCCGGCGTATACAGGATGAGATACATCAGGGTCGTAAACGGAAGGAAGACGATCCCGAGCAGCGGGAAGATCCACGTGTCGAAGGCCGCGTTCACCATCGCCGGCCGCGCCAGCCAGATGAACAGCACCGCGAGGCGCGGCGCGAAGGCCGCCATCATGACGAACAGGCATCCCATCAGTCGAACCTCCAGGCGGGCGCGCCGGCTGTGGCCTCGACCATCAGCAACGGTCGATCCTGATTCCACTCGGTGAAGGCCCGGGCGGCATCACCCCGACCGGGTGAAACCCACCTCATGTTGCCACGCGCGGGCTAGCAGGATCGGGCCATGTGGCAGTGGGCATGCAAGGTGTTCGGGGGTATGCTCGGCGTTCCACCACCGCGCCCGGATGGCGCACCCGTCGAGGAGGCCAAGATGCCTGCATTGCGCCTGAGAGAAGTCCAGATGCCCGAACTCCACCTGCCCGAGATGTCGCGCGACGACATCGTCCGGGTCATCGGTGATGCACGACGCGAGATCGAGCTGCCCAAGGTCGACCTGTCCACGATCGACATCCCCAAAGCCATCACGAACGCCGTCGAGGCGACCGGGATCGGGCGTAGCTCGCGCCGCTCGCGGCTGCCGTTCATCATCGGTGGACTCGTCACGCTCGCCCTGGTCGGGTTCGCCCTCCTGAGTTCGCCGATGGTCCGTCCACGCCTGTCGGAGCTCGGCCAGAAGGTGAAGCAACGGATCGACGAGCGTCGCTCGGCCGACGGCGGAGGGGCCGACTCGTCTGAGCCGCATGCGTTCGACGCAGCGGTCGCTGTCCCGATCGAGCCAGCGGCCTTCGCCGACGCGGCTCCCGCCGACGGATCGCCGTTCGATGGATCGAGCGACCTGCCCGTCGGATTGGGTGCTGATCCCGTGACGGCCGAGGCGCCCGCCCGCAGCTAGTCGACCAAGTCGTATCGCGGGGGACGGGCGCGACGTACTATCCGCTCGTGACCCCCGACTCCTCCGAGCCATCGTCGATCTGGCAGGTCGTCTCGCGACGTGAGGCCCGGCTCGTCTTCTGGCTGGTCGTCATCGCGCTCGTCGCGGTCATCGCGACGCTCGCCGCCGGTTCCCTTGCACCGCTGGCCGGCCCCGCGATCATCCTCTTCGTGGCATGGCTGATGGCGTACGTGCTGGAGCCGCCCGTTTCATGGCTGCAGCGACACCTGCCGTTCAAGGGGCGCGGGATCCCGGTCGCGATCACCTACCTCGTGACGGCCATCACGGCGTGCCTGGTGCTCGGTGCCGCCGGGATCGCGCTGCTCGGGGCGGCCGTCGAGTTTGTCCAACGGCTGCCGGAGATCACGGCACGGATCGGTGAGATCCTGGCTCCGTGGGTGGACGCCCTGGACATCGCCGTGCCGTCCGGCGCGGAGATCATCACGGCCATCCAGGAGTTCATCCTCGGCTATGGCTCCGAGATCGCCGACGCGGCGAGCACGGTCATCGCCAACCTGGTCGCGGTCGTCGCGGGCCTTGTGACCGCGGTCTTTATCTCGGTCGGGCTCGCGGTAGGGCAGGTTTCGCTCCTGGGTTGGCTTCGTCGGTTCCTGCCGCGCAGCACCTATCGCGACCTGACCGAACTCGAACTCGCCATCGCGGTCTCCTTCGGCGGGTTCGTCCGCGGGCGACTGCTGATCGGGGCGATCTTCGGCGGCATCATCGCCGTGGCCGCGATCCTCCTTGGCGTCCCGCTGGCGCCGCTCATCGGCGTGATCGCCGGCCTCATCGTGTTCATCCCGTGGATCGGCCCGCTGCTGGGTTGGGCGGTGCTGCCGGCGTTCGCCCTGGTGCTGGCACCCGAGGCGGTCGTCCCTTCGCTGGTGATCAGCGTAATCGCGGCGGTCGGGGTCCAGCTGATCGTGACCCAGCTGGTCATGGGTGCTGCGGTCAACATGAGCCCCGTCGCCGTCTTCGTCGTGGTCATCCTGGGGACCGCGGTCGCCGGAATCATGGGCGCCATCTTCGCGATTCCGGTCGCGGCCGCGATCCTGGCCATCACGGACTACCTACGCCAGCGCGACGTCCTGCTGCGTTCGACCGACGACGAGGACGTCTCGGTCGAGGTCGAGGCCGCCCCGGCGAGCTGACGCTCAGCTTCGCAGCTCGCGGACATTGTCGATGATCGCGAGGAACGCGATCGTGGCGATGGACCCCACGATCAGCAGCGGCAGGAACTCGATGGCGAGGACGATCGCGCCGATGCCGGCCAGGAGCAGCGTGATCCGCAGGATCAGTTGCACCAGGCGCCGCCGCGAGGCGGCCTCGATCGCGATGTAGCCCCCGATGGCCAGGAGGAGGGAGCCCCACACCGGGAGGATCTGCAGGTAGAGCGCGGCGACGAGGACCAGGACGAGGACCCCGGCGCTCACCGCCGACCAGAACTCGACCAGCCGGCCGTATTGCTGCACCGATGGCGGCTGCGGCCGGTGATCGTGCCGCAGGTGGGCCCGTGGGTCACCGAGGTCGCCGGCTTCCGCTCGCTGGAGGGCCGCATGAGCGCCTTCCAGCTGATCGGACAGGGTGGCATCGCGCGCCCGGAGGGCCGCCAGCTCACCCTCGGCGACCTCGAGCGCGAGTTCCGTCGGCGTCGGGCCGGTCGCCAGGACCGCCTCGGCGGTCCGGACGGGGGTCGCCGCGGTCATCCGCCGGACCTCGCCGGCCTTGGTCTCAGCGTCGTCGCGGGTCGTGGCACGTTCGCGCTCGATCTCGGCGATCCGGTCGCGCAGGGCAGCGGGCACGCGGCCGGGCGGTGGCGTCTTGTCGAGGCCCAGGAACCCCAGGGCGTCATTCCAGGACTGGCGAGCGGTGCCCGTCCGCGTGTACTTCGGCCCGGCAGGGGCACGCTCCCCGGCGAACCGGTCGCGGGTGTCAAGGCCCCACAGTCCACGGAAGCCGTCGATCCAGCCGGTCGTGTCATCGACGACGATCGGCGTCCAGCCGACATCGCCACCCGGACCGACGGTCAGGCCGTCGCCGCGCGCATAGTCGATGAACGGGATGCTGAGCGCCGCCTCGACCTTGGCGGCGAGGTCACCCGGATCGTCCTGCCGCAGGACGTCGCGCCACAACCGGCGGAGCCCGTCCAGGGCGTTATGGACGGGGCGCATCGCCGGGAGCGGGACCGGGGTGACGTACTCCCCCTGCTCGAAGTAGGAGGCGTGCGATCCGGCGCCCGCGAAGATGACCGGGTGGCCATCCTGGAAGGTCAGGGTCGGGTCGTCCCAGCGGCGACGCAGGTCGTCGCCGGCATAGTCGTGGGCCGCACAACCGAACCAGCGCGGGACGGGGTCCGCCCACGGCGTGGCACCCTCCTCGAGGACGACGAACGCCTGTTCGAGGTCCGCCTCATGGTCGTTGGCCCCGAAGAACGACGATCGCCAGTCGTTCATGCAGTACACGAACAGGTACTGGAGCACGATCCAGCCGTTCGATCGGACGACTCGGCCGTGGTAGATGACTCGAGGGTCGCGGACGCGGATCGCCTCGTACTGCCGCGCGGCTGCGGCCGCGGTGCCGCCGGGCACGCGACCACGGACGAGCAGGCTGGCGTTGAACCCCGCGTCCACGAGCCGCGCGAAGAGCCCCACGCGAGCGAGTCGACCGGGGGCGTGGAACCGGGGTCGATCCGCGCGGCGATTCCACCGTGCAAGCTCGATGCCGTCCATCGGTGCGGGAACGAAGCGCAGGTAGCGTTCCTCTCCCGCGACCGGGCGCACCTCCGCCAGCCGCTCCAGGGTGAGCTCACCCGCCGGGACGATGACGGTGGGTCGTTGGCCCGGCGACGCCCCCAACAGGTCGCATGCCGCCACGTATGACTCGGCCGCCATCGGGAAGAACTGCTCGCCCTCGGTGAAACGAACCACCGGTTCGAACCGCTGCAGCAGCTCCAGATCGTCGGTCATCGTCGCGTCGCGCTGAGCGACATCGTCCCGCTCACGGATGCGCCCGGACGTCGTCGTCGAGATGTCGGTCGGCGAGTGCGCGGACGGCGCGGCCGTTCAGGTAGAAGGCGGTCATCACATGCAAGGCAAGACCCAGGTATCCGGGTTGACCGACCGCCACGCGGATGAGGTCGCCGAGCAGGCTCACGCCGACGAGGACCATGGTCAGGACCCAACCCCAGCGCCGGAACGCCAGCAGACCAACGACGCCGGCGATGGTCAATGCCGCGAGGGTGAGGTCGAGGGCCCGGGTCAGCACGGCACTGTCACCCAGGACCGGCAGACCCGTGACATCCAGAACGCGTTGCTCGATCCCGAGGTAGATCAAGACGCCCGCGTCCACAAATCGGAGGGCGGCGACCGCGATGATGCCGAACGGCCAGCGGCCGAACGCACGCCGCCCACCCGGTGCGGCAGGCAGACCATCCGCGGGGTCCCGGACCGGCTCGTTGGACGCGGTCACGGAGCCACGGCCTAGGAGGCGTCGGCGGCGGCTGCCGTCGATGTCGTCGGAGCGGCCCCCTGGGCGGTGGCCGGCGCAGGCCCCGGCTTGCCGAGGTCGATCCCGAGCGACCCGAGCCATCGGCGGATGTTCCGGTAGACCGCCGGGGCACCGAGCGGGACGGGCTCGTCAAGCGTCCAATCGCTTGGATGGAGGATGAACGCCTCGGTCTGGAACCCGCCCAGGCCACCGTGCGAGCCGATCAACTCCTCGAAGGCGGCCACTTCGCCCATGTCCGGGTCGTACTGGCTGAGCAGCAGCAGGTCGGGGACGTGGGTCATCTCGTCCTCCCGCTTCAGGCTCATGATCGTGTGCTCCCCGAACAGGGCTGCTGGATCCTCGCCCTCGACGCGGTCCTCGTCCAGATAGCGAATGCCACGCGGCCCGAACGCGATCGCGCCCCGCTCCGACGAGCGCACCATCAATAACCCGACCCCGGGATGGGCCGCCAGGGTCGCGACGAGATCGGGATGCAGCTCCTCGAGCTCCTCGAGGGTCAGCCGGTGGTCGTACCCGGTGAACCAGACGAGCCCGAGATTGCCAGAGCCGACCACGGCGATCGTGGATTCGTCGGCCGGCGGCGGGATCTCCTCCTTGTCGAGGTCCACGACGCCATCCGTGGTGGATCCGGACAGGGCAGCACGCGCGACCGCCGGCCCGACACCCTTGCTGCGCGTGATCTCCGAGAGGAACGAGTTGACGAAGGTGGAGCCTTCGCCGGCGGTCTTCTGCTGGTGGAGGGTGGCGCGTCCGCGCATGAGGTCGCGAACGACCTCGCCCAGGCTCTGTCCGTAGCGCTGCTTGAACGTCGCACCCAGGCTCTGGCCGTGGTCCGAAAGCACGACGAATCGGTACGGACGGGGCGCATCTTCGGCGGCTTTCGCAAGGTTGCCGATCGCGGCATCGACGCCGTCGAGCGCCTCGAAGGATTCGACGCGTTCTGGGCCGCAGTGATGGGCCAACTCGTCGTAGTCGGTGAAGTCGCAGTAGATGACGTTGGCCCCGCGGTACATCTCCTCGATGATCAGGGACACGTTCATGTCGCGCAGCAGCACGTTGCTCGCCGCACGCATCCCCGCGTACTTGAAACCGCGATGCATCTGGGGCTGGATCCCCGAGCGACGGGTGCGACGCGCCTGGATCCGTTCCTTGAAGAGTTCGGCGAGGAACATCGTGAATGAGCGCAGGTACCCGGTGGGGCTGAAGAAGAAGCCGAGGAACGCCTTGCTGTCACCGAGTCCCTGGGACTGATCCTTGATGGCGGCCGTCGTCACGTAGGCGCGCGTCGCATCGCCGGTCATCAGGTTGCAGATGCTCACGCCGTCATTCGAAAGCAATCCCTCGCCGTTGGACAGTCGCCGGACGATCTCCGCGGCATCATCCGGGTTGCTGGAGACCATCAACTTCTCGCGATCGCGCTCGTACCAGCGGAACGCCGGGATCCCGTCGTTGGTGCCATGGAGGATGCCCGCCTGGCTCGCCGAGGTCATCGAAGGGAGCAGTGCCTCCCAGCGGGCGAGGCTGTGCGTGCCGCTCCGGATCCAGCTGGCCATCGTGTTGACGGAGCCGGCGCGCACGCGCGACGCGAGGATCGGATGCGCGAGGCCATCGATCTGGATGATCACCAGGCCCGGCTTGTCGGACTTTGGCCCGGCTCGCTTGGACATGAGGCTCGCAACCAGCAGGCCGAAGTAGGACCCGCCGCGATCGACGCCAAGGACCGACGTCAGCACGGTGTTGATGGCCGCGTACAGGAACGAGCCGATCAGGGCCGAGAGGAAGCCGTCGACCTCGACGCCATGCGCGAGTGGCGCGATGAACAGGAACGTCACGACCTGGAGCACGATCACGAGGATCCCGAGCAGGACGAGCGACCGTGGCGCCACGAGCGTCAGGAGGACCGGCCGGATCGCCGCGTTGAAGATCGCCATGATCACGACGGCGATCGCGGCGTCGAGCGGGCGTCCGACGGTCATGCCCGGCAGGATGCCCGCGGTCAGGAGCAGGGCGGCCGTGGACACGAGGAGCGTGACGACCAGGCGCTTGACGAGCGACCAGGGCCCACCACGCCACTCCCACAGGATTCGGGCCTGGGTCGCGTAGAAGTCGATGAGTCTGCTCATCCGCGGACTATAGACATCCCGAACAGCCGAAGTCATCGCCCGATTCGGAGGACGGCTCGCGTCGAAGAACACTGACCGACCCGGGTACCATCCCGCGATGGAGCTCCCAGGGCCGCTGGCGGTCCTCCGCCGCGTCCTGGCGAACCCGGAGCTTCGCCGCGTCCTCCTCGCCTACCTCGCGTTCCACATCGCGGAGTTCGCGACGTGGGTCACGATCCTCCTCTACGCCTATGAGCAGACCGGTCCGGCCTCGGTCGGGGTCGTGGCGCTGATCCAGCTCGTGCCGGCGGCGCTCGTCGCGGCACCGGCAGCGACGCTCGGCGACCGGTTCCCGCGCGAGCGGGTCCTGATCCTCGGCTACCTCGTCCAGGCCATCGCGATGGTGGCTACCGCCTGGCCGATGCTCGCCGACGCGCCCGTGATCGTGGTCTACGCGATGGCGGCGGTGGCGGCGTCGTCGCTGGTCGTGACGCGACCCACCCAGTCGGCGCTCATGCCCGCCCTGTCGCGGACGCCGAACGAACTGACCGCGGCCAATGGCGCGGCGGGCGTCGTGGAGGGCGTCGGGCGTCCTCATCGGACCCCTGATGGCAGCCGCGATCCTGAGCCAGTCCGAGCCGGCGGTCGTCTTCCTCGCGGCCGCCGGGGCCCTCGTCGTCGCGGCGATCGCGACCGTCGGCCTCCATCCGTCGGGTGGCCTCGCGACGCTCGCGCTCCTGGCGCCAGGCCCGGCCATCGATGGCGCTGCGGCATCGCCCGGTCCGGATACGGCGGACCCGTCGTTCCTGGCCGGTCTGCGGACCGTCGCCCGTGATCGCGACGCCCGACTCATCGTCGGCCTGCTTACGGCGCGGACGCTGATGATCGGGTGCGCCGACGTGCTGTTCGTCCTGATCGCACTGGACTTGATCGACACCGGAGAGCCGGGCGCAGGCATCCTCAACGCCGCGCTGGGGGCTGGCACGATCGTGGGTGGCGCGGTGACCTTCGCGCTCATCGGTCGCGAGGGCCTCGCCCTGATCGCCGCGGCGGGGGCCCTGCTGTGGGGCGTCGCGGTCGCCCTCATCGGGATCACGGCGGTGCCCATCCTTGCTCCATTGCTGGTCATCGTGGGCGGAGCCGGACTCGCCGTGGTGGATGTCGCAGGTCGGACCCTGCTCCAGCGTTCCGTTCGCGACGACGTCCTGACCCGGGTCTTCGGCCTCCAGGAAGGTCTCGCGATGGCGGCGCTCGCGGTGGGGTCGGTCTTCGTGTCACTGCTCGCGGAGGCGATCGGGCTGACCCCGGCGCTCCTGGTGGTGGCGCTGATCCTGCCTGCACTCGTGGCGCTGTCGTGGACCCAGCTCACGGCGCTGGACCGGCGCGTCGTGGTGCCGGTGCGGGCGATCGCGCTGCTCCGCGGGACGCGACTCTTCGCTCCGTTGCCCGCACCGCAGCTCGAGGCGATCGCCCGTCGCGGCGCCTGGCTGACCTTCCCGAGCCAGCTCGGTCCTGATTCGCGAAGGCGATCCGGGCGATCGCTACTACGTCCTGGCATCGGGCGCCGTTCGGGTCGACCAGGGCGGACGGTTCCTGCGCGAGATCGACCGCCCGGGCGACGGGTTCGGCGAGATCGCGCTGCTTCGAGACGTCCCGCGCACCGCGACGGTCACCACGACGACGGAGGTCGCCGTCTTCGCGATCGACCGGGCACCGTTCCTGGCGGCGGTCACCGGGCATCCCGATGCGTTCGCCGTCGCGGACCGGGAGGCTGCCGGACGGCTGGAGGCGGGCTCGCTCGTGATCGAGGACGCGTCACCCGCATCGGACGATGACGGCCGACGCGTCGGACGGGAAGACTGACCAGGACCATCGCGACCCAGGAGGAATCCATGCGCACCACCGTCACGACACGCCGATCTTCCCGCTCCTTGCCGGCATCGCCCTGATCGCCGCCGGTTGCGGCATGTTCGGCGGCGACGCGACACTGACCGGCAAGGTCTGGGAATGGGGTTCGGTGGCGACCGACGCACCCGGCTCGGAGACGGTCATCCCGGAACCCGGAGCGCTACACGATCGAGTTCAAGGACGACGGCACGTTCAGCGTCGAAGGCAGACTGCAACCAGGTCAACGGCGAGTACACGTCGCCCGGTGGCGGCGCGCTCACGATCACCCTCGGGCGCGTCGACGCTCGTCGCGTGCCCGCGAAGATTCGCTCGCCGACCTGTTCGTGGCCGGTCTCGCGGCCACGTCGTCGTACGCCATCGTGGACGACCAGCTCAACCTGACCACAGGCGACGACAAGACCCTGACCCTCGACTGACCGCCTGAGATCGCGACGCAACGCGGGGAAGTTCCGTCCTGGCGCCGTGGCGAATTCGTGGAAGCCGCCACGGCTCGGGTCTTCCGCCTCAGTCGCCTGACGAGTACCTCGGACGGGATCGGGTCGGAGATGACTCCCGCTCCTCCGCGGATTCGTGGGGTGACTGGGACGGAACTTGCGGCAGCTCCTTCCGGGTCACACGCCATCCGTCCCGGGGGCCATCAGGATCGAACGTCGGGGGCGAGTACGGCCGTCCCGTGGCGCACTCCGAACGGCTCGTTGACGCCTCGCCCGCTAATCCCGATAATCTGACTCGGAATTAGATTCGGCGGCAGACGCGAGGCTGCGACGCCGCCCGGCGCGCGACCGACGCCGCCACCATGAGGACCGGAGATCGAATGACCGCCACCCGCGACATCGTCACCGACCAGCGCGACCAGTTCGCATTCCACGACGACATCGTCTACCTGCGCGAGACCAAGCGCGGGCTGACGCGCGACACCGTCGAGGAGATCAGCCGGTTCAAGGACGAGCCCGAGTGGATGCTCAAGTTCCGCCTGCGCGCGTACGACCACTTCGTCCAGCGCTCGATGCCGGTCTGGTCGGACGGCCTGGACAAGATCGACTTCGACAAGATCGTCTACTACCGCAAGCCGTCCGAGCGCGAGGAGAAGTCCTGGGACGACGTCCCCGAGCAGATCAAGGCGACGTTCGAGCGTCTCGGGCATCCCGGAGGCTGAGCGCAAGTTCCTCGCCGGCGTCGGCGCCCAGTACGACTCCGAGGTGGTCTACCACAGCGTCCGCGAGGAGCTGACCAAGATCGGCGTCGTGTTCATGGGCACGGACCAGGCGCTCAAGGAATACCCGGATATCTTCAAGCAGTACTTCGGCACGATCGTCCCGCCGGAGGACAACAAGTTCGCCGCGCTCAACAGCGCGGTCTGGTCCGGCGGCTCGTTCGTCTACGTGCCGAAGGGCGTCGAGGTGCCGCTGCCCCTGCAGGCCTACTTCCGGATCAACGGCGAGAACACGGGCCAGTTCGAGCGCACCCTGATCGTCGTCGACGAAGGCGCGAAGGTCCACTACATCGAGGGCTGCACGGCGCCGATCTACGCGACCGACTCGCTCCATGCGGCCGTCGTCGAGGTCGTCGCGCTGCCGGGCTCCAAGGTCCGCTACACGACGATCCAGAACTGGTCGAACGACGTCTACAACCTCGTGACCAAGCGTGCCCATGCCTACGCGAACAGCACGGTCGAGTGGATCGATGCCAACACGGGCAGCAAGAAGACCGTCAAGTTCCCGGCCATCTACCTCCGCGGCGAAGGCGCCACAGCGGACATCATCAGCGTGGCGGTCGCCGGCAAGGGCCAGCACCAGGACACCGGTGCCAAGGCCATCCATCTCGCGCCGAACACCCGTTCTCGGATCGTCAGCAAGTCCGTCAGCAAGGATGGCGGCCGCGCCACCTATCGCGGCCAGCTCAAGGTCGCGCCGGGGGCCACGAACGTGGTGGCCAGCGTCCGCTGCGACGCGCTGATGCTCGATGACCTGAGCCGCAGCGACACGTATCCCTACATCGACATCCAGGAAGACGACACGACGATGAGCCACGAGGCGACCGTCGGGAAGGTCTCGGCGGACCAGGTCTTCTACCTGATGGCCCGCGGCCTCACGGAGAACGAGGCGACCAACCTCATCGTCCAGGGCTTCCTCGAGGTGTTCACCAAGGAACTGCCGATGGAGTACGCCATCGAGTTCAACCGGCTCGTCAAGCTGGAGATGGAGGGGTCGCTCGGATGACGACCCCGACCGCCGAGGCGTCGCCCTCGACGTCGCGGCCGAAGACGCCGCGGCGGGCCCTGGACGAGCTGTCGCTTCCGGTCGACGCCGGCGCCCTCGGCGCGGCATCCGCCGGCGAGCCTGACTGGCTCGTCGCCGATCGTGCCGCGGCGTTCGAGGCCTGGGGGGCCCTGCCGGCCGAGTCCAACCAGCTGTACACCCCCTACATCGACCTGCGTGCCGCGCGCCTCGCTGAGGCCGGCTGGCCACGGGTCGTCGCGTGCGGCACCCACGCCGGGCGTCGCGCTCCCGCACGACGCGGACGGGCTCATCGAGATCACCGAGGGCGACGTGACGGCCGTGGCCCTGTCGCGCGAAGCGGTCGTCGGCCGGCGTCCGGCTGACGACCCTCGGCGAGCTGCTCGCGACCGATCCCGCCGCGGCTCGCGGCCTGCTCGATGGCGCGGCGGGCTCCCGACCGACGGACAAGTTCGCCCAGCTGACCCGTGCCCTGTGGACCCAGGGCGTCGTCCTCGACGTCCCGGCGGGCGTCCGGCTGGCGCGCCGATCATCGTGCGCTGGGCGCTCGGGGCCTCGGACCGGGCACTGCTGACGCGGACGCTCATCCACCTCGGCGATGACGCCGAGGCATCGGTCGTGGAGGAGCTCGTCGACGCGCCGACGCCGCAGGCGGGACCGGCCAGACGTACTTCGCGGGCACCAGCGGAGGTCGTCCTCGATCGCGACGCCAGCCTCACGGTCGCCAGCCTCCAGGAGCTGCCCGGCACACGTGGTCGCGGTCCAGCACCGTCACGCCGAGATCGGCGAGGACGCGTCGCTCCGCTGGGCCCTCGCCCAGCTTGGCGGCCGACTCGTCCGCAGCCGGGTGGACAACCGCCTCGTCGGCGACCGCAGCTCCGTCGAGCAGGTCGAGATCGTGTTCGGTAGCGACGAGCAGGTGTTCGACCTGACCTCGTACACGACCCACATCGGGCGCGACACGACCGGCGACCTGCTGTCCAAGGGCGCGCTGCTGGATCGGGCGCGCACCTACATGAAGGGCCTCATCACCATCGACAAGACCGCGGTCGGCACGGACAGCTTCCTGGGCGAGTTCGGGATGAACCTGTCCAAGGCGACACGATCCGTGGCGATCCCCAGCCTGGAGATCGACCAGCCGGACTGCCGCCGCGCCGATGCACAGCTCGTCCGTCGGCCCGATCGACGAGACGCAGCTGTTCTACCTCGAGTCGCGCGGCATCCCGCCCGACGAGGCGCGCAAGTTCATCGTGCTCGGCTTCCTCGAGCCGGTCGTGGCGCGGGTCCCGCTGGCCGCCGCCCAGGCTCGCCTGCGCGAGTTGCTCGAGGCAAGTGGGCCGCCGGCGCGGTGGTGGCGGCAGGACGGCCGCCTGATGCCTCCACCATCCTCGCTCGCGCCGATGAGGCGCATCGACCTGCTCGGCGTCGACGAGGTCGGCGATGGCGAGATGAAGATGGCCTGGGTGGACGGCACCGACCAGGTCCTCGTGATCAACCAGGGTGGCGAGTTCACGGCCGTCCAGGGCATCTGCTCGCACGAGTACTTCGAGCTCGACAAGGGGTTCCTGACCAACGGGACGCTGACCTGCGCGCTGCACCTGTCGCGCTTCGACCTGTCCGAGCGGCGAGCCCCTCGATCCCGCCGGCCGACGAGCCGCTGGCCGTCTACCCGGTCGTCGTCGAGGATGGACGCGTGTTCATCGAGGTGCCCGGACGGCCCGCTGGAGATCAGCGAGGTAGCGCTGGTACCCGCCGGTACGAACGGTCCGATGGCCAGCGACACCGGTCCCGCACCTACCGTCGACCGCACCATGCAGGGTGTCGAGTTCCAGGGCTTCGCCGGCGATTGCACGATCGCCGGCCAGGTCACGATGTTCGGCGAGCGCCTGACCGACTTCCTCAACGGCCAGGAGCGGTTCCGGCTCCATCACGTCGCAGTTCACGAGCCTCGAGGACGGCCACGTCGTCGCGCTCGATTCGGTGAGCCTGGAGCGTGATGACCTGCCTTGCGGTCGTGGGGACCGGCCCGCGCGGCTCGGAGAAGCAGCGGGTGCGAGCTCGAGAGACCCGCATGCAGCTGGCGATCGGGCCGTACATCGTCCTCGGACGCCTGCACACGCAGCCCGGCGCGGACCCGATGCAGAACGTCCTCCAGCGCGAGTCGATGATCCCGCTGACCAACGCGACGATCGCCTTCAGCTGGCCGGGGCGACGGTCGCCCACGACGTCGGCACGATCATCGTCAACCGCCACCAGGTGGAGTGGATCGCCGCCACCGCCGACGAGGCGTCCTCTTCCCGGACGCCGCGATCCGCTCCCCGTTCGCGCTGAACCTGTCGCAAGGACTTCACCGGGTCCGCTCCGTTCTGAGCGGTCACGCCCGCTACGGCCGACGGCGTCAGCGGCTCCGAGGCGAGCGTCGCGACGGTCGCCGCCTCGATCGCCGCGGGCGTGAAGGGCAGCGGCACGGTCTCGCCCGCGCGCCAACGGCTCGATCATGTCGCCGTAGTGGCGCGTCGAACGGGTTGCCGGACTGGCCGGTCGTGGTGATGATCCGCGCGCCGTCCAGGTCGCGCCATGTCGATGAGCAGCCGGTACGACGGCAGGTTCGTGACCGTGAAGAGCTCGTCGATGCCGACCGGCACGATACGTCCGGGTCGGACGGGTCCGGATACGCCGCCGCGGAAGCGGTAGTACTGGTCGTTCGGCGCGCCGGCCGCGCCGGCGACCGCGCACCGGCCCGTCGTTGAAGTACCACTCCAGCGGGCCGATGCCGCTGGACGCGCCGATGGTCGCCTCCTCGAACGTCGCGGTGTGCAGCCGGCCCCAGGTCCAGCCGGTCCGGGTCGCCGAACGCGGTCGCGCAGGTCCGCCCCGGCCGCGTCCATCGCCCGCAGCGACGACCCGATCGGCGGTCTCGATCCGCGGTCGTGCCGTGTCGTCCCACCAGGTCGCGGACGGATCCTCGAGCAGGCGGTCAGCACCACCCACGAGAACGGGCTGCCGACGTAGTCCCGGGCGAGCGGGCCGAGCTCGTCGTCGAAGATGGCCCGCAGCACGTGGTACTCCCAGTCGATGTAGGCCGCACAGCCGAGGCTGTCGACGTCGCAGTCGCCGTCCCAGTCCGCCGATCGCGCGCGCGATCGTCGTGGCCGTCCTCGGTGGCGGGTGCGGCGCCGTCGAGCAGGAACCCGATGTCGCGGGCCCGCAGCGGCACCGAGTCGTTCTGGATCGCGCCCATCTCGTCGAGGGTCACGCCGTCGTCGGCCGTAGCGCGTTGATGAGGTCGATGATCCGCTCGGCGCGATAGCCGGGGTCCCATTCCTGGGCCGAGGAAGGTCGGGTACGCCCTCGTCGACGATGGCGTTGTTGGCCGTCACGATCCAGCCGTCGGCTCGGGTCGAGCTGGAGTCGGCAGGTCGTCGAACGGGATCCGCCCGACCCATTCGCCGCTCCCGTCGCTGCCCGACACGGGCCGGTCCCCGCGGTCCGTCGGGTCGGATCGGACGGGCACGTAGCCCGGCAGCTGGTAGCCGATGTGGCCGTCGACGTCGGCATAGACGAAGTTCTGCGACGGCGCGCCGTACAGCGACAGGCTGGCCCGGAAGTCGTCCCAGTCGGCCGCGACGTTGAGGCCGAGGAACGCCTCGAGCGTGCGGTCCGGACCGGCGTCCGGGTGGATCCCCGTCCAGCGCAGGGCCATCAGCGGCGCGTCCACCAGGCGATCGTCGACGTCGTTGAGGATCGGACCGTGGATCGTCTCGCGGACCTCGAGCGTGACGGTCTCGCCGCCATCGACGCCGGATCTTCTCGGTCCGCGTCGTGAACGGGAGCGAGCGCCGTCCGGCGCCGAGGTAGCGGGTCGGGTCGGCCGGATCGACGGTCTCGATGACGAGGTCCTGGACGTCCGGATCGGCGTTCGTCGCGCCCCACGCGATCCGGGCGTTGTGGCCGAGCACGACACCGGGCACGCCCGGGAAGCTGACGCCGGCCACGTCGTACGGGCAGGCGTCGTCCGACCGTCGCGCAGTGCAGCCCGTTGATGAACCAGATCGACGGCATGGAGATGCCGAGGTGCGGATCGTTGGCGAGCAGCGCGCCGCCGCTCAGCGACAGCTCGGGGCGGACGACCCAGAGTTGGAGCCGATGCCGTGGTCTGACGCGAGCCCGCCGCCGCCGGCGTCGAGACCCGCGAGCCGCAGCGCCTCGCCGCCGAGGGCGGCGACATCGCACCAGGCCGGCCACGGCCGTCGGGGTCGAGGGCCGTCCGCGCGCGGCCGCGGCGGCGACCAGCGGTCGGTCGCACCGGACGCGAGCGACGTCGTCGAGGTCCGCCGGGGACGATGACCGGGCCGAACTCGCGGGGCGCGGGAGCAGCTCGTCGGTCAGGGCCGGGTCGCCGAGCTGCGCGTCGGCGAGGTACCGGAACAGCTCGCTGTCCATGTTGCCGCCCAGGTTCCACGCCTGGACCTTGCCCCAGGTCACGGTGTCGAGGGGCGTCCACGGCTCCGGGTTCGGCGCCGGTCACGAGGAACGCGAGCCCGAGGTTGTCGCGGTTCGCGTCGAGCCAGGCGTTCACGCCCTCGGCGTACGCGTCCAGGACGGATCGGACGGTCGGGCTCGCGGCGGCAAGATCGCGCTCGGCGGCCCCACGCCAGCCGAGGGTCCGGATGAACCGGTCGGTGTCGACGGAGCCCTCGCCGAACAGCTCCGCGACGCGCCCGGCGGCGATGTGGCGCCAGACCTCCATCTGCCACATCCGCTCCTGGGCGTGGACGTAGCCCTGGGCGAGGAACAGGTCGTGCGGATCCGTCGGCGGTGATGTGGGCGATGCCGTGCGCGTCGCGGGCCACCGTGACCGGCGCGTGCAGGCCGGCCACCTGGAGCTCGCCGCTGGTCTGGGGGAGGGCACGGCCGGTGATCCAGGCCGACGGCACCGACGACCCAGACGAGGAGACCACCCAGGACGATGACGACGAGCCCGACGACGAGGCACCGGACGATCCGCACGCTGCAGGTGCCGCACGGGAGCCGGCTGCTCGAGCCGCGGCAGGGTCATGCCGGCGCCCGCGGCACGACGGACGATGGCATCGGCGAACACGACGTCGGCGAGCCCGACCCCGAGGTGGGTGACGACGACACGGCCGGCGGGTGGCCGGGGCGTCCCGGCGAGGATCGCCTCACCGATCGTCGCGGCCGGGTCCGGGTAGCCGTCGAACTGCCCGGCGTCGCGGTTGGCGACGAACTGCCCGCGCTCGTCGACGAGGAACAGGGCGGCGTCACGGGCGACGTCGGCGGCGCACATCGTCGCGTAGTCGATCGGGACGACGAGGGCCGATGGCGCGCAGCCAGTCGCCGGTCATGACCTGCCGCCGCTCCGGCGTCGTGAAGGAAGCCGCCGTGATGACGATGTCGGCATCGATGGTCGCCTCGCGCCCGGTCGCGACGGCCCGCGCTCCGGCGATCCCGGCGGTCGCCGCCGCCGCCGCCGCGAGCGCTTCCGCCCGGGCCGGGTCGCTGTCGAAGATGGCGAGGTCCACGCCGGGCAGCGAGATACCCGAGGACCTCGAGGTGGCTGTGCCCCTGGACGCCGGCACCGATGATGGCGGCGCGCGGTGGACGCCCGCCGAGCATCGCCGGCGTCGGCCCGAAGCGCGCGATCGCCACGCCGGAGACCGCGGCGGTCCGTTGCGCCGTGATCGGCCCGCCATCGAGGATCGCCGTGGGCTCGCCGGTCGCCGCGTCGTTCAGGACGACGACGGCGTGGATGGCCGGCAGGCCACGGGCCCGATTGTCGGGGCTGCCGGTGACCCACTTGATGCCGAGCCGGTCGCCCGTCCCGTCGCTCGCGGCACCGCGCAGGAACGCCGGCATCGCGTGCGCGAACGAGCCGTCCGACCGGGGATGCACGCCGATCTTGGGCGGCAGGTCGGCATCGGCGACGAGCGCCGTCATCGTCCGCTCCGCGAGCGCGAGCCGCTCGGCCACGGGCGGCATCGCGGCTCGACGTCGGCTGCGGCAAGGAACGCGGATGGGGGCTGGCACGCCCGAAGTGTAGATGCCCGCTAGGATGCGCCCATGGCCCCGATCGACACCGCGACCAGCCTCGAGAACCTGAAGCTGGAACGCGATGCCATCGTCCTGTACGAGTCGCTCGCGAAGATCGAAAAGGACCCGGTCCGTGCGGCCGCGTTCGAGCGGATCGCCGGCAACGAGCGTCGGCACGCGGACATCTGGGCCGGCAAGCTGACCGAGCTGGGCGCCACGGTCCCGCCGCCCTCGACGTCGCCGCGCGCGCGGGTCCGATTCATCATCCTGGCGGCCCGGCTCCTCGGGACCCGCGCCGTGGCCGACCTGGTCAAGGCCCTCGAAGGCGACGAGGAGGAGATCTACGACGCCCAGGCGTCGGGTCCCGAGGTCGCCGCGATCGCCGCCGATGAGCGCGAGCACGCCCGGATCTGGGACGAACTCGGCGCGCCGGGCCGAGCGGCGGCAACGGGGCCGACGCCACCGCAGCCGCGGCGGCGGTGGCCGTCGATCCGTCGCGCGACGGCGTCTCGTGGCACGACGAGCTCGTCCGCCGCCGAGATCGCCGAGCGCGAGCGGTGGCATCGCACGAGCGGGCGCTCGGGGACGCTTCGCGCGGTCATCTTCGGGGTGAGCGACGGACTCGTCAGCAACCTGTCGCTGGTCATGGGCGTCGCCGGGGCCGCCTCCCAGAACCCGAGCTTCATCCTGCTCGCCGGCATCGCCGGGCTGCTCGCCGGCGCGTTCAGCATGGCGGCCGGCGAATACATCAGCATGCAGAGCCAGCGCGAGCTGTTCGAGCGCCAGATCGCCCTCGAGCGGGCCGAGATCGAGGCGATGCCGGAGGAGGAGGAGGCGGAGCTCGCCGCTGCCTACCGCGCGAAGGGGTTCAGCCACGACGAAGCCGCCGCGATCGCCCACCGGATCTTCCAGGACCCCAAGGCCGCCCTCGACATCCTGGTCCGCGAGGAGTTGGGCCTGGACCCCGACGAGCTCGGATCCCCGTGGGGCGCCGCCGCCGGCTCGTTCGTGGCCTTCGCGATCGGCGCCATCATCCCGGTCATCCCGTTCCTGTTCGGCGGAGGGACGGCGGTGATCGCCGCCAGCCTCGCCCTGAGCCTCGCGGCCCTCTTCCTGGTGGGCGCGGGCGTCAGCCTGCTGACCGGTCGCGGCGTGCTCTTCTCCGGGTTCCGGCAGCTGGGCATCGGTCTCGCCGCCGCGACCGTGACGTATCTCATCGGCTCGCTCATCGGCGTCTCGATGGCCGGCTGACCGCGATGAGCGACGTCGGCCGACTGCGCGATCGCCTGGAAGGGGAGGGGCTGGACCCCGGCGCGTGGTCCAACGGACCCGGGCGATCGGTACGGCGCCCACGACCACGGCTACGACAAGGTCATCGTCGTGGTGGCCGGTTCGATCCGGTTCGGCCTGCACGGCGGGGGGACGACGGTCGCGATGGAGGCGGGCGATCGGCTGGAGTTGCCGGCCGGCACGCTCCACGACGCGGTCGTCGGGCCCGACGGGCGTGACCTGCCTCGAAGCGCACATGCCGGCCGGTTCGTTGCCGGACCTGGTCCGTCGACCCGAGGGATCGTGGTGAGCGCCCGAAACCGGCGACCGAGCGGCGGACGTACCGCATGACGGGACCCGGCCGGGGTCCGCTCGACGACGCCGCCCTCGTCCGCGAGGTCGTCGCCGGATCGCACGATGCCCTGGCCGAGCTCTATGACCGGCATGCCGATGGCGTCTTCGCGGCGGCGTGTCGGATGACATCCGACCGAGGGCTAGCCGAGGAGGTCGTGCAGGAGACATTCCTGGCGCTGTGGAACCGGGCCGAGTCGTTCGACGTGGCGCGCGGGTTCGCTATCGGCCTGGTTGCACACCATCGCGCGCAATCGGACCGTGGATCGCCTCCGCGCGACCGGTCGCCGGCCCGCGACGATCCCGCTCTCGTCGGCCGCCGCCACGGGTCCGTCATCGGGCGGCGGGAACGAGGCGGACGCCGATACGCTGGACCGGGTGCTCGCGGCCGGGGCGATCGTCGCGGGCGCCGTGCCACCGCGGTCGCCGGAGCTCGAGGTGGCACTCGGCGAGCTTCGGGCCGCCCTGCAGGCGGCGCTCCGGGACATGCCCGAGGACGAGCGGATCGTCATCGTCCTCGCGTACGGCGAGGACCTCTCCCAGTCCGAGATCGCCGATCGGCTTGGGTGGCCGCTCGGTACCGTCAAGACCCGAACGCGACGCGCCCTGGCGCGGCTCCGCGGCGTGCTCGGCTCGGGCGTCGGCCCGGAGTTCGCCCGATACCTGGCACCGGCCTCGTCGGCCGGACCTGAGCACTGAAGACGAGGGGACCAGACACACCGATGGATCACCAGGAAGCGCTCGAACAGCTCGAGCTGGCGGCCGTCGAGCCAGGGGGCCTCGATCGACTGATGGCCGGCGACACGCCGACCGCGGCCGCGGTGGCGGGTCACCTCGCGGGCTGCGAGGTCTGCGCCGACGAGCTGGAGCGCCTCCGTCGCGCGGCGCCGCTCCTGCGCGACGTCGTCCGGACGACCCCGCCCGCCGAGCTGCGGGATCGGACGCTGGCGTTCGTGCGGACGGCGGGGATCCCGAGGGGCGCCGAGGCCGCGACCGCGGCCGCGCGTCCCGGCCGTGACGGAGACGACACCTCCGCCGTCGCGGGCGGCCCTCGGTCCCGCGCGATCGGGATCCTGCCGTGGGTCGCCGTCGATCGCGGCCGCCGTGGTCATCTCGGTCGTCGCGAGCACGGTCGTCATCGGCAACCGGGTCGATCAGCAGCTCGCCGACCAGGACCGGGCGATCGCGGGCCTCGAGGCCGTGACGGCCGCCACGCTCGAGATCACCGCCGATCCTGACGCGGAGCGCGTGGCGCTGGCCTCGACCGGGGGTTCCGACGCGAGCGGTTCGCTGCTCTTCTCGCCGACCACGACCGAGCTGGTGGTCGTGGCCGACGGCCTCGAGTCGCCGCCGGAGGGCCAGGAGTATCGCTGCTGGCTGCTCGTCGATGGCGGCCGCGAGGACGTCGGCCGCATGTACTTCGCCGATGAACTCGCGTTCTGGGTGGGGGTCACGCCAGGCGTGGCGGCGGCGGCCCCGGGCACCACGTTCGGGGTGTCACTCACCGCGACGGACGGTTCAGGCCCCCAGACCGACCCGGTCATCGCCGGCGAGCTCTGAGGCGTCCGGCGGCCCGACCTCGTCGGGCGGCGGGGCGGTCGGGCCGGGGCGTTCGATGACCTCGTCCGGCGGCGGCGCCTCGAGATAGGAGCGATGGAGCGCCAGCAGGCGTTCGGCGGCCTCCGGCGGCACGTCCCAGCCTTCGTCGGCGAGGATCGCCGACAGCCAGGCGGCTTCCCGCGTCATCTCCGCCGCATCCACGTCCGCCTCGCGCCGGCGCGAGTCCATCAGGACGAACCAGACCAGCCCGGCTCCCACGACGAGCCCGACGATGAGCAGCCACCAGTTGAACTCGGCGTTCACCGCCGCGAAGTATAGGGAGCGGCCGGCGAGGTCGCGGACCGTGGCCGGACGGCCGCGCGCCCGCCCGCCTGGACCGTGGCGCCGGTACACTCCGCGGATGCTCGACTTCACCCCGGACCCGATCGCCTTCCAGCTCGGGCCACTCCCCGTGTACTGGTACGGGATCGGCTACGCGCTCGGGCCTCGCGGCGGTCTACCTGCTCCTGACGCGACTCGCGAAGCGGGCCGGCGAGGATCCCGAGCTCGTCGGCAACGGGATGATCATCATCGCGGTCGCCGCGCTGATCGGCGGCCGGCTCTACCACGTCATCGACCAGTGGGCGCTCTACCAGGACGACCTGCTCACGATCATCCTGCCGCCGTACACGGGCCTCGGGCGTGTACGGCGGGATCTTCGTCGGCCTGATCGCGCTGATCGCTGTACACGCGCTACAAGAACCTGCCGTTCTGGCGCTGGGCGGACATCGTCGCGCCCGGCCTGTTCCTGATGCAGGCCATCGCCCGCTGGGGCAACTTCTTCAACCAGGAGCTGTACGGGCCGCCGACGACGCTGCCCGTGGGGCATCCCGATCGACTGCACCCACCGGATCGCCGCCTACCTGTGCCCCGAGTTCGGCGAGGACGACCCGGTTCCACCCGCTGTTCCTCTACGAGTCGCTCTCGGGCCTCCTCGGCATGCTGTTCCTGTTGTGGGTGGGCTACCGGTTCCGCCCGCGGCTTCGGCCCGGCGACATCATCCTGCTGTTCTTCATCTGGTACGGGCTCGTGCGCTTCGGGCTCGAGACGCTGCGCTCGGACAACTGGACGTTCTTCGGGATCCCGACCGCGATGATCGTGTCGCTCCTGTTCGTCGGGATCGCGGCGGCCGGTCCTGCTCTGGCGCCACCGACCCGGCCACGTCGCCGACGACGAACCGCCGACGCACCCGGAGGTCGCGATCTGGGGCGCGCTCGGTTCGACCGACTGGGAGGACGAGCCCGATCGATGAGCCGTGGGCGCATGCCGGCGACCTGTCCGGCGAGACCCGACGCCGAGCCGACGACGCCGGAGGACCTGGGCATCGGCGAGCCCGAACCCGATGACGCCGGCGCGACGCCCGACCGCACCGACGACGAGGTCGCGCCACCGCCCGTCATGACCGACCGACGGCGAGCGGTCCCGACCCGCCGCGCCGACGCCCGCCACCGGGGCGCATCGCCCCCGAGGCGCTCGCCGCATCGCGCGCGGGCGGTGCCGAGGAGGGCCTCGCGTGGCTCGGTCGCGCCCCCGAATCCCGCGGCCCGTGGCTGTATCACGTCCTGCGGCTCGTCGCGCGGTTCGTCTGCTTCGTCGTGTTCCGGTTCCGGATCCGGACGAGCGGCCAGGAGCACCTGCCGGCCGGTGGCGGCTACCTGCTCGTCGCGGCGGCGCATCGCGGCTGGATGGACCCGTTCGTCGTCATGCACGCCGTCCCGCCAGAGCCGCGGTGCTGGTTCCTGGGCAGCGCCCCGTCCACGTTCACGGCTCGCTGGCGCGAGGTCCTCATCCACCGGCTGGGCGGGCTGCTGCCCGTGTGGCGCGGCGGCGTCGGGATCGAGCAGCACGTCGCCTCGGCGAGGGCGGTCGTCGCCAACGGCGCCGTGTTCGCCCAGATGCCGGAGGGCACGGTCAGCGGCCCGCCCGGTCGCCTCGGGGCGCTCCGCACCGGATGGGCGATCATCGCGCTGCGGACGGATGCGCCGGTCGTGCCCCTCGCGATGGCCGGCACCGAGGAGCTGTACCTCGGCCGACGGATGGCGTCGCAGGTCCTGCCAGCCGACGACCGCGCGGGCCCTGGCCGGCCTCCCGCCGGACGCGCCGCTCCCGGAGCCGGGCTCGCGCGAGGAACTGGCGCTGGCGCGGCGTCATGACCGACCGGCTCGCCGCGATCCTCGGTCCGGTCGTCGAGGCGCTGCATCCGTGGACCGTCGACCCGCCCGATCACCCGCGTCGCCTGCGCCGACGGCTCACGTGGCTGCTGCTGCGCCCGGGTCGCCTCGACCGGACCGAGTGACGGACGGTGGAGCATCCGACCGGCCTGATCGGGCCGCCGTCGCCGCGCCCGACCCTCGGCTACCGGCTCGTGGCCGTCGCGATCCGCTTCATCGGCCGACGCGTCTTCGCATTCCGGACGGACGTCATCGGCCCGGAGCACCTGCCGCGCGACGCCGACGGGCGGATGACCGGCGGCTGGATCGCGGCCGGGCTGCCGCATCGGACCTGGGTGGACCCGTTCGTCGTCTTCGACGCCCTGCCGCGCGAGCCACGGCTCGTGTTCTTCGGGGACGGCCCGGCCATCTATCCGCTCGTGGTGGCGTCGATGGCTGGTGCGGCCGGATCGGTGGCGTGATCCCGATCTGGCCCGGCGGCGGTCGCGAGCGCGGTCGAGGCGCCACCTCGCCGGCGCCCGCGCGGCGCTCGATGCCGGCGCCATCGTGTGCCTGTTCCCCGAGAGCCGGCCCGGCGACGCCGCCCGGGACCGCCCGACCGCTGGGTCTCGGCGTCGCCTACTTCGCGCTCCGGGCGGACCGTCCGATCGTGCCGATCGTGCTCGGCGGGACCCACGAGCTGTACCGCGGCCGTCGGTTCCGGCTGGACGTCCTCCCACCCGTCACCGCCCGCGACCTCGCGGGCCTGGCGCCGCGAGGCACCGCTGCCGGAGCCCTGGTCCAGCGCCGAGCGAGCGGTCGCTCATCGCATCGCGGCGGCCCTGCACGAGCGGACGGCCGCGCCGGTCGCGGCAGCCCACGAGGCGACCAGGACAGCCGGTCGGGGACACGGCGGCGCTGGCGCTGGCTCCAGGACCGCCTGGCACTGACCGGCGCGCCGGCGCACGGCCCACCTATACTCGGGCCCGATGCAGTACGCCGAGTCCATCCTCGACCTCGTCGGCCACACGCCGCTCGTCCGGATCACGCGGGTGAACCGCGACCTCGGGCCCCTCGAGCGTCAGCCGCTGCTCCTCGCCAAGCTCGAGATGCTGAACCCGGGCGGCTCGGTCAAGGACCGGATCGGCCTGCCGATGATCGAGGCGGCAGAACGGGCCGGCCTCCTCAAGCCCGGCGGCACGATCATCGAGCCGACGAGCGGCAACACCGGCCACGGCCTGGCGATCGCCGCCGCGCTCAAGGGCTATCGCTGCATCTTCGTCATGGCCGACAAGCAGTCGGTCGAGAAGCAGACCCTGCTGCGCGCGTACGGCGCGGAGGTCGTCCTGTGCCCGACCAACGTCGCCCCGGAGTCGCCCGAGAGCTACTACTCCGTGGCCGCCCGGCTCGCGCGCGACATCCCCGGGCGCCTTCAAGCCGGACCAGTACTGGAACATGGAGAACCCGGCCGCCCATGAGCGGACGACCGGCCCGGAACTCTGGGAGGCAGACGGACGGCCGGATCACCCACTTCGTGGCCAGCGTCGGGACCGGCGGGACCATCTCCGGCGTGGCGCACTTCCTCAAGGACCAGAACCCGGCGATCCAGGTGATCGGCGCCGACCCGGAGGGGAGCGTCCTGTCGGGGGACACCGCCCGGCCGTACCTGACCGAGGGCGTCGGCGAGGACTTCGTCCCGGGGACGTACGACGCGTCCGTCATCGATCGCTGGGTGCGCGTGAGCGACCACGACGCCTTCGCGATGGCCCGGCGACTGACCCGCGAGGAGGGGATCCTGTCCGGCGGGTCGTGCGGGACCGCGATGGTCGCGGCCCGCGAGGTCGTCCGCGAACTGGCGGCCCAGGACGGCGGCCACGAGGCGGTCGTCGTGGTGCTCCTCCCCGACAGCGGGCGGAGCTACCTCTCCAAGCTCTACAACGACGAGTGGATGCGCGCGAACGGCCTGATGGCGACGACCGGGTCCGCGACGCGGATCGACGCCCTCCTGGCCGACCGCCACCACGCACCCGACCGCCCGGCGGTCGTCGTCGCCCGGACGACGGAACGCGTCGGGGATGCGATCGCGACGCTCCAGGCCTTCGGCATCAGCCAGCTGCCGGTCTCCGAGGAACCCGAGGGCGACGACGTCGTCGGCCTGGTGGGATCCATCAGCGAGAAGGGGCTCCTGGACCGGGCATTCCGGGACCCATCGGTCGTCGAGCGCACGGTCGGGGAGGTGATGGACCCGCCGCTGCCACTCGTGGAGGCGTCGGCGACGCTCGATGCGGCGTTCGCCCTGCTCGTCCGGTGGCACGAATGCGCTCGTCGCCGTGCGTGGCGAACGTCCAGCGGGCGTCGTGACCAAGCTCGACATCCTCGAGTACCTCGCCCATCACAGCGACGGACCCGAGCTAGGACGCTCAGCGCTCCGTCCGGGCGTCCCGGGCGAGCCATCCGAGCCGCCGCGCCCGCGCGATCGCTTCCGTCGTCCGCTCGACCCCGAGCACCCGCCGGCCCTCGGCGAGTCGTCGATCCGCGGTGCGGCGGGAAGGCCGAGGATCGTGGCCGCCTCGCCGAGCGAGTGTCCTTCGGCCAGCAGCCCCAGGATCGCGCGTGCGGTCGGGCCCAGGGCTTCGGCCGTGTCCGGCGTGCCGATCCGATGGTCCACCGGGCCCAGTCGCCGCAGGTCGTCGACCAGTCGATCGATCACGTCCCGCCGGCCGGTCGCGCGAAGGATGAGGCCGGCCCCGTCGAGCGCTGCGAGCAGCGCGGCCTCCGCATCGGCGCGCCGACTCCACGGTCCCCGTGCGGACCTCGTCCGGTCGGAACGGCGGCCGGAACGCCGTCCGTGCACCGCGCGGCGCCGAGTTCCCGGATCGCCATCTCCAGCGCGATGTCGGATCCTTCGATGACGATGAACGTGGCCATCACCGCGCCATCGTGCCAGCCGGTCGTGCGGGTCGCAACGCGGCAGGGGCCGGACCCGATGCGTGCGCGGTCGGGCAGCACGCCGGTCCGCCGGATGGGACCATGCACCGCGATGGTCCAGACCTCGCCCGTTCCCGCCGATCCGCACCGAGCGATTCGAGCTCGTTTCGATGAGCCTGCCGTTCATGCGCTTGCTCCAGGCTCGGGACCTCGTGGCCGCCTCGACCCAGATCGGCGCCGCCATCCCGCCGGACCTGCGGGACCAGCTCGATGGCTTCCTGCAGTTCCGGATCGCGGACCTCAGCGCGGACGCCACGATGCAGCCCTGGCTGGGTCGGGCGATCGTGATCGAGGACCTCGCCGGTCGCCATGTGATCGGGACGGTCGGGTTCCACAGCCCACCGGACCAGGACGGCCGGGTGGAGATCGGCTATCGCGTGGAGGCCGCCTATCGTCGGCGAGGGATCGCGACCGAGGTCGTGCGGGCGATGTTCGAGTGGGCGTTTCGCGAGCACGGCGTCACGCGGTTTCGGGCGGCGACCGCTCCGGACAACGTCGCGTCGCAGGCGGTGCTGGCCAAGTTCGGGTTCCGGCAGGTCGGTCGACAGACTGGACGACATCGACGGCGAGGAGCTCGTCTTCGAGGTGGACGACTGGCACCCGACGGCCTGAACGTGGCGGTGCCATCATGGCCGCCATGCAGCGGACCGATCCCCCTGGCGGCGCGGAGGCGCTCCGCGAGGTCTCGTTCGACACCCTCGCCGTCCACGCCGGAGCCGAGCCCGACGAGCTGACCGGGGCCGTCGCGCCACCGATCTATCAGACCTCGACCTTCGCCCAGGACGGCGTCGGCCGGCCGCGCCGCGGCTACGAGTACGCTCGATCGCAGAACCCCACCCGTGATCGACTGGAACGGGCGGTCGCGACCCTGGAAGGCGGGACGCACGGGTTCGCGTTCGCATCGGGCTCCGCCGCAACCGCGGCCATCGCCGAACTCGCCGGACCGGGGGAGGAGATCGTCGTCGGCGACGACGTGTACGGCGGGACGTATCGGTACCTGGAGCGGGTCCGCAAGCCGCGGGGCCGGGATCGCGACGACCTACGTGGACCTCGCGTCGGGCATGGATGGGCTCTGGGAGGCGCTGAGCGAACGGACGCGCCTCGTCTGGTTCGAGACCCCGACGAACCCGTTGCTCAAGGTGGTCGACATCGGCGCGGTCGTCGCCACCGTGGCACGCCGGGCATCCGAAGGCGGCGGGCGCCCGCTCGTCGTCGTGGACAACACGTTCGCGTCGCCCGCGATCCAGCGGCCGCTGACCCTGGGCGCGGACATCGTCTTCCACTCGGCGACGAAGTACCTCGCGGGCCATTCCGACACGATCCTGGGCGTGGCGGTGACCTCGGACGACGCGGTCGCGGAGCGGTTGCGGTTCCTGCAGAACGCGATGGGCGCGGTGCCGGGACCGCAGGATTGCTTCCTCGTCCTGCGCGGGCTGCGGACCCTGCACCTCCGCGTGGAGCGGCATCAGTCGAACGCTCAGGCCGTCGCCGCGTTCCTTCGATCTCGCGACGACGTCGCGACCGTGGCGTACCCGGGGTTCGGTGGCATGGTCTCGTTCCTCCCGGCGGCCGGGCCCGGCGGGACGCCGACGGCCGCCGAGCGGGCCGTGACCATCGCCGAGGCGACCCGCTGGTTCACCCTCGCGGAGTCGCTCGGTGGCGTCGAGTCGCTGATCGAGGTGCCGGCCGCGATGACCCACATGTCCGTGGCCGGGTCACCGCTCGAGGTGGACCCCGCGCTCATCCGCCTCTCGGTCGGGATCGAGGGCGTGGACGACCTGATCGGGGACCTGGGACAGGCGCTCGACCGGGCGTAACGCGAGTCCGTCCAGCCTGCGTCAGCCGCCCGCCATCGCGGGGAGCAGCACGAGCGTGTCCCCGTCGCCCACCGGCGTGTCGAGCGTCCTGCAGGTGTCGCACGTCCGTGTCGTTGAGGAACGCGTTGACGAACGTGTTCAGGTCGCCATCGGGAGCCACCAGCTGGGCCTCGAGACCGGGATGCAGCGCCACCAGCCCCGTGATCACCTCGCGAACCGTGCCGCCGGGCACCTCCACGAGCTTCGCGCCACCCGTGGCGGTCCGCAGGGTCGGCGGGATGCGGACCGTGCTCATGCGCCGCCCTCCAGCCACGCCTCGAAGGCGCTCAGCGACGGCCGGATGACGGGCGCCAGGCCGGGTTCGCCCGGATGCGCCCGGCCACCCTCCAGCCCTCCGGGTGCGAGACCGAGCGTCCGGGCGTCCGGGGTCTTGAGTCCGTTCCCGGTCAGCAGCGCGACCACCTCCTGGCCGTCCTCGATGACGCCACGTTGTCTGGCCACGGCGACCGCCGCCAGGGTGACGCCGCCCGCGGTCTCCGGATAGATCCCCTCGAGGCGGGCCACGTCGCGGATGGCCCTGGCCGTGGTCTCGTCGTCGATGGCTTCGATGGACCCACCGCTCGCCCGCGCGAGCTCGAGCGCATAGCGGCCGTCCGCCGGGTTGCCGATCGCCAGCGAGCGAACGAAGGTGTCCGGCTCGCGGACGGGCTCGATGACATCGACCCCGCGCTCGAACGCGGTGGCGATCGGAGCGCAGCCGGCGGCCTGCCCGCCGACGAACCGGATCGGTCGCCGTTCGATCAGGCCGAGCTCCGCCAGCTCCTCGAAGCCACGAGCGACCCGGGTGAACATCGCCCCGCTGGCGACGGGCGCCACGACGACATCGGGCGATCGCCAGCCGAGCGCTTCGGCGATCTCGTAGGCGAGGGTCTTGGACCCTTCCGCGTAGAACGGGCGGAGGTTGATGTTGACGAAGCCCCAGCCGGTCTCGTCCGCGACCTCGAGACAGAGCCGGTTGACGTCGTCGTACGTGCCGGCGATCGGCACGACCGTGGCTCCGTACGCGAGGGCGTGGTCCACCTTCGCCGGCTCCAGATCGGCCGGGATGAACACGTAGGAGGGCAGTCCGACCGCGGCCGCTGCGGCTGCCGTGGCACCGGCCAGGTTCCCGGTCGATGCGCAGGCCAGCGCCGGGACGCCGAACTCGAGCGCGCGCTCGGCGGCGATGGCGGCCGGGCGATCCTTGAACGAGAGCGACGGGTTGCGCGTGTCGTCCTTGATCCACAGGCGATCGACGCCCAGGAGCGGCGCCAGCCGATCGGCCGCGACGAGCGGCGTGGACCCGACGGCCAGCGATCGCGTCGGGATCCCATCCACGGGCAGCAGCTCGATGTACCGCCAGATCCCGGGAGCCCGGCCCGCGATCGCTTCCCTGGTGAGCGTGCCCGCGACGACGCCAAGGTCGTAGGTCACCTCGAGCGGACCGAAACACGCCGGACAGACGTACTCGAGCGCCAGCGGTCGGGCCAGGCCACAGTTGCGACAGGCCATGCCGGTGATGTGGGCAGCATCCGGCGCGGGGCGGGTCGTGCTCGTCGGCGGTGGCAGGATCTGCGTGGTCACGATCGGTCTCCAGGGTGCGCGGCGGGATGCGGCGGACCGGCGTGGATGGGCCCGGACCCTGGTGTCGATCGGTGGGGCTCCGGAGAGTTCCCGTATCTCGCAGGGGGTCCTGCCCGGACTTGGCACCTTGCCGACCTCGCGTCGGTAGGTTGTCGTGGCTTCAACGGGCCGGTCCCTCAGCCATCTCTTGATACGTGCTCTTCGGTTGTGCGTGGATGCTACGGGTCGCGGCCGGGAGCGTCAAGGCGCCCCCGGCCGTCCCCTCCGACCCGCACGCGACCGGTCGATCACCCCACGATCGAACGGGCCGACGAACCGTCGCACGGCCGCCCCGTACCCCGTTCACCGGTCGCTTTGAGCACGCGGTGATCCGCATGACCCGCCCGGGAGCAGGAACCAGCCGGTCGGCGACGGTTCCCCGGTCGTCAGGATCACCGGGTGATCGGCCGACCCCGTGCCCTCACATCCGGCCGACGATGATGGCCCCGACCTCTTCGGCAGCCGCCTTGGCCTCGTCGCCACCCAGCCCGGACTCGGCGGCCACGACGACCGTCGCGCCGACGTCGCCCTTGAGGATCATCAGGCCGAAGTTCTCGAGGTGCTTGGCCTTGTCGCCGATCCCCGTGACCGTCGTCTCGCCTCCGCCCAGGGCCTCGTACATCATCGCCGCGGTGTCGTAGTCCATCGTCCAGTGGGCGAAGATCCGCCCGTCGGGGGCCCGGACGAAGCACGTCTTGGGGGCGATCGGGTCGTCTGGGTCTCGACCGCCTCGCCGAAGACCGCCGCTCATCTCGTCGGAGGTCGCCGAGGTCGCAGACGTCGGCGCTGCCGGGGTCGCCGCCGCCCGTACCGGGGTCGCTGGCCGCGGGGGCATCGGTGCTGCGGGGGCATCGGTCGCGGGCATCGGTGGGCGCGGTCGCGTCGCCCGTGGCGGTGGCACCGCCATCACCGCCGCTCGCGCCATCCGGTGGCGAGGCCGCGCCCCCAGCCACACGCGGCGGCCAGCAGGGAAGGACAAGGAGGAAGGCCGGTCCGGCCATCGATCGCTGCATGGGAATCAACCCTCGCTCGGGCAGCGAGCCCACCGACGTCAGTGGGCTTCGCCACCGACTGCAGACTCGCGTCCGGCTCCAGCGGCGTCATCGTCCAGTTGCGCCACGAACTTGCTCGTGTGGTTCGATACCGAACCGCAACGTGGTAGCATCCGGCCAACGCGACTGCGAAAGCCGACTCCTGCGGTGCCCTGACGGGCCTGCGTCACGCGCGGCCGGTCGATCCGTGACGTGATCGCCCGTGTCCGAGGAGTCCGAGCCAGATGGCCACATCGCTGCCGCCCCGCCCCGACGACCCAACGACCGTGGATGCCGCGCGCATCCGCCCGCTCCTGGGTCGGCGCATCCGCGCCAACCTGTCCACGGCCGAACTCGTCGAGGATGCCGTTCGCGCCGGCGAAGGGCTGATCGCCGCCGAGGGTCCACTCGTCGTCCGCACCGGGAAGCACACGGGTCGATCGCCGGAAGACAAGTTCATCGTCGAGGAGCCGACCAGTCGCGACAAGATCTGGTGGGGGCCCGTCAATCGGCCCATCAGCGAGGCCCACTACGACCGGCTGCGGGCACGCCTGGTGGCGTATTGCGCGGACAAGGACCTCTACGTCCAGGATTGCCTCATCGGCGCGGACCCGGTCCACCAGCGTCGGCTGCGCGGTCTACACCGAGACGGCGTGGGCGAGCGTGTTCGCGCGAAATCTGTTCCGTCGCACGACCGCGACCGACCGGATCGGATTCCAGCCCAACTTCACGATCCTCTGCGTCCCCTCGTTCCAGGCGGACCCCGCGACCGAGGGCACCCGCACCGGGACCGCGATCCTCCTCAACCTCGCGCGCATGGAGATCATCATCGTCGGCACGGAGTACGCGGGCGAGATCAAGAAGGGCGCCTTCACGGTCATGAACTACCTCATGCCCGACGAGGGCGTGCTCCCGATGCACAGCTCGGTCAACGTCGGGCCGGAGTCCGACAGCGTCGTGTTCTTCGGCCTGTCGGGGACCGGCAAGACCACGCTCTCCGCCGACCCGGAGCGGAGCCTCATCGGCGACGACGAGCACGGCTGGGGCCCGGCCGGGCTGTTCAACTTCGAGGGCGGCTGCTACGCCAAGACCATCCGCCTCTCGCCGATGTATGAGCCGGACATCTTCCAGACCACGCGCCGGTTCGGGACCGTCCTCGAGAACGTGGACCTGGATCCCGAGACGCGGGAACTGGATCTCGATTCGGAGCGATTCACCGAGAACACGCGCGGCGCCTACCCGCTCCACTTCATCGGCAACGCCGATCCGACCGGCATGACCGTCCAGCCGCGCACGGTCGTCCTCCTCACGGCCGATGCGTTCGGGGTCCTGCCGCCCATCTCACGGCTGACGCACGCCCAGGCGGCCTACCACTTCATCAGTGGCTACACGGCCAAGCTCGCCGGCACCGAGATCGGCGTGAAGGAGCCCAAGGCGACGTTCAGCGCCTGCTTCGGGGCGCCGTTCATGCCCCGCCATCCGGGCGAGTATGCGGCGATGCTGACCGATCGCCTCGCCGAGCACGATGCGACGGTCTGGCTCGTGAACACCGGCTGGACCGGCGGGCCGTACGGCACCGGCGAACGGATGAACATCGCCCACACCCGGGCCATGGTCCGGGCGGCGCTGGGCGGCGCCCTCGCCGACGTCCCGACCCGCATCGACCCGGTCTTCGGGGTCGAGGTGCCGTTGACCTGCCCCGGCGTGCCCGACGTCTTCCTGGACCCACGCGCCACCTGGGCCGACGCGCCGGCCTACGACCGGGCGGCTGCGCGGCTCGCGGCGATGTTCGCGGACAACTTCGCGCGCTACGCCGACGGGGTGACCGACGACATCGCGGCTGCAGGCCCGGTCGTACCGAGCTGACCGCGCCTCAGCGCCGGACCAGCCGCCGCTCGGCTGGGGTCGATCGCCAGGCCGGCGATGGCGAGACCGAGCGCGGCAAGCATGCTCAGGAAGATCGAGGCCGGGAGGAGCACGACGGTCGCGATGACGATGAGTTCGCCGATCATGCGGGGCTCCCGGTCGGCTCCTGCCAGGACGCCGTGACGTGACGCCAGCCGAGATACGCGAAGATCACGCCCAGCGCGAGCGGGGCGAGCATCATCCCGAACGGGATGGCGATGATGATCATGAGGACGCCGAGGGCGGTGAACATGGCGGGCATGTGACGATCTCCGTGGTGACGGTTGGGGATGGCCGGTCAGGCGGCGCGCCGGGCGACGACATCCAGGACGCCCGCCACCGCGATCGCGACGAGACCGACGGCCGCGACGACGATGCTGCCCGCGGCGAACAGGCCGAGGACGGTGACGAGGGTTCCGAGGACGACGAGCGTCGCGACGGGGAGACTGGTGCTCATGGATCGGGCTCCGAGGATCGACGTGGACGTACCCACAGCCTGCCCCCGGCGCCGCGGCTCGCCCATCGTCACGCGTCCATCCCGACCGACCACGAACGACGATCCGACGCGTCGAGTCCGAGCGGCTCCGCGACCTAGAATGTCCCCGCCGCCCACCTGAGTCCGGAAGGAGCTTCCCGTCCCCATGGCACGCAACAAGGTCACCGTCATCGGCGCCGGCAACGTGGGCGCCACGACCGCGCAACGCATCGCCGAGGCCGGCCTCGCCGATGTGGTCCTCGTCGACATCGTGGAAGGGCTCCCCCAGGGCAAGGGTCTCGACCTCGCCGAGGCCGCGCCCGTCGTGGGTCATGACGCCCGCATCACGGGCACGAATGACTACGCGGACACGGCCGGCTCGGACATCATCGTGGTCACGTCCGGACTCGCCCGTCAGCCAGGGATGAGTCGTGACGACCTCCTCGCCAAGAACGCGGGGATCGTCCGGGCCGTCGTCGAAGCGTCGGCGAAGCATTCGCCGGACGCGATCCTCATCATCGTCACGAACCCGCTCGACGCCATGTGCCACGTGGCGATGGCCGCTTCCGGGTTCCCCCGGGAACGCGTGCTGGGCATGGCCGGCGTGCTCGATAGCGCCCGATTCCGCACCTTCATCGCCCAGGAGCTCGGCGTCAGCGTCGAGGACACCCACGCCTTCGTGCTGGGGGGCCACGGGGACACCATGGTGCCGCTGTCGCGCTATTCGACGGTCGCCGGCGTGCCGATCACCGAGCTGCTCCCACCCGAGCGCGTGCGGGCGCTGGAGGAGCGGACCGCCAACGGCGGCGCCGAGGTGGTCGCCCTGCTCAAGACCGGTTCGGCGTTCTACGCGCCCGCTGCCAGCGCCTTCGAGATGGTCGAGTCGATCCTCCTCGACCGGAAGCGTGTCCTGCCGTGCGCCGTGCTGCTCAAGGGCGAGTTCGGGACCACCGACCTGTTCGTGGGCGTGCCCATCGTGCTTGGCGCGACCGGGATGGAGCGCGTCCTCGAGATCGAGCTCACGGCGGACGAACAGGCGGCCTTCGACGCTTCCGCAGCCGCGGTCCGTGAACTCGTGGAGAAGCTGCCGGCCTGACCTGGCGGCGGACTGACGAGCCTGGCTGTCACGGCGTCCGGCCCGTCCCCCCGTAGGCCGGACACCGGACACGATCGGCGGTCCCCCAAGACCGCCGATCGCCCCCAATGACGGTGGTGCACCCCCGCGCAACCGACGGGTGGATATTCGCTCGTCGGCGGGCTCCCTGACGAGAGCGCAGGCGACACCGCAGGTGTCGGCCAGCCGACACCCGGGGGTTGGGTACACTGCCGGGACCGTGCCGATCGCCGTCATCGCGTTCGACTTCGACCCCCTGGTCCGCATCCTCGACGACGTCGTCGTCCGCTGGCAGACGCTGGCGCTCGCGGCGGTCATCGCGGCGTGTCTTGTCGTGGCCGGCGTCATGGCGCGTCGCGGGTCCCTGCGCGGCGACGATCTGCTGTTCATCGCGATCGGGGCCGTGCCGGGTGCCGTGATCCTTGGCCGCGTCGGGTACGGCCTTGCGCACCTCGATGCCTTCGGGACAGATCCGTTCCGGCTCCTCGACCCCGCCGTCGGCGGGCTTGACCTCGCGATGGGCGTCGTCGGCGGCGTGCTGGCCGGTGCGTATGTCGCGTCACTCCTGGAATCACCGATCGGGCGCTGGGCCCACGTGCTCGCGCTCCCCCTGCTGGTCGCGATCGGGGCGGGCAAGTTGACGATGGTGCTCGGAGGCAGCGGCCAGGGCTCGCCATCCGATGCCGCCTGGGCGACCGCCTTCCTCGGTCCGGGTCCGTGGGGTTCGCTCGCCCCCGCCCTCCCGTCCCACCCGTCGCAGGTGTACGAGGGCGTGGCGACGCTCGGGTACGCCGTGATCCTGGCGGTCCGCGGCGGCGTACGGGGCCATCGGCCGTCGCGATGGCCGCCTGCTCCTGGTCGCGATCGCCGGATGGTCCTTCCTGCGGGCGGCCGTATCGGTGACGTGGCGCGACCCCGCGGTCGTCGGGCCCGCTCGGGGCGGCTGGCGTCCTCGCCGCCGCGATCGGCATCGGAGCCGTGGCGCTGCTGATCGGCGTCCTTGCCGCAGCTCGTCGTGACGCCGACGGGGCCGGCGACCCGGCGCCCGCGGGATCCCGCGGTCCCGACGTCGGAGGTCCCGACGCGGTCCTGAGGGCCGGGCCACCGCGAGGCCGGCTCGATCCGACGGAGTATCGTGTGGCTATCGCTCGCGACGCCACGCACCACGAGGACCCTGATCATGACCCAGGTCGCCGACCCCGCTGCCGCATCGTCAACGCCGCCCACCAGCCCGGGTCGCGTCAGTCACTGGATCGGCGGCGAGATCGTCGCCGGTACGTCCGGCCGCGAGGGCCCGGTCTTCGATCCGGCGACCGGGCAGCTCACGAAGTACGTGGACTTCGCCTCGGCCAACGAGCTCGGCCGCGGCCGTCGCGGAGGCCAAGGCGGCCTTCCCGGCCTGGCGCGCCACCTCGCTGAGCAAGCGCACGGACATCCTGTTCCGGATCCGCAACCTGGTCGAGCAGCATCGGCACGAGCTGGCGGCCCACCTCACCGCCGAGCACGGCAAGGTCCCCTCCGACGCGCTCGGCGAGATCGCCCGCGGGCTCGAGAACCTCGAGTTCGCCTGCGGCATCCCGAACCTGCTCAAGGGCGGCTTCAGCGAGCAGGTCAGCTCGGGCGTGGACGTCTACCAGATCCGCCAGCCGCTCGGCGTCGTGGCCGGCATCACGCCGTTCAACTTCCCGGCGATGGTCCCGATGTGGATGTTCGCCACGGCCATCGCGACGGGCAACACGTTCATCCTCAAGCCGTCCGAGAAGGACCCGTCGGCCGCCAACTTCATGGCCGAGCTGCTCAAGGAAGCCGGCGTGCCCGCGGGCGTGTTCAACGTGGTCCATGGCGACAAGGTCGCGGTCGATGCGATCCTGGAGCACCCGGACATCGCCGCGGTCAGCTTCGTCGGTTCCACGCCCATCGCCAAGTACATCTACGAGACGGGCACGAAGGCCGGCAAGCGCGTCCAGGCCCTGGGTGGCGCCAAGAACCACATGATCGTGCTGCCCGACGCCGACATCGACATGGCGGCCGACGCCGCGGTCTCGGCCGGCTACGGCTCGGCCGGCGAGCGCTGCATGGCCATCGCCACCATCGTGGCGGTGGGCGAGGTCGCCGACCCGCTGGTCGAGGCGATCACCGCGCGCCTGCCCAAGGTCAAGGTCGGCCCCGGCAGCGACCCGACCTCCGAGATGGGACCGCTCGTGACGAAGCAGCACCGCGACAAGGTCGCGGGCTACCTCGACAGCTCCGCCGAGCAGGGTGCGACGGTCGTCACCGATGGTCGCCAGCATCCGCTGTACGACGAGTCCGACGGCTTCTTCCTGGGCGTGTCGCTGATCGACAACGTGACGCCGTCGATGGACGCCTATCGCGACGAGATCTTCGGCCCGGTGCTGACGGTCATGCGGGTCAAGACCTACGAGGAGGCGGTCACGCTCATCAACGACAACCCGTACGGCAACGGCACCGCGATCTTCACCCGCGACGGCGGGGCCGCCCGCCAGTTCCAGTTCGAGGTGAACGCCGGGATGGTCGGCATCAACGTGCCGATCCCGGTGCCGGTCGCGTACTACAGCTTCGGCGGCTGGAAGAACAGCCTGTTCGGGGACCTGCACATGTACGGCCCGAGGGCGTCCAGTTCTACACGCGAGCCAAGATCGTCACGTCGCGCTGGCCGGACCCCGGCACCAGCAAGATCGATCTCGGCTTCCCGCGCACCCGCTGAGGCGACTCGATGACGATCCAGGCGCCGACGTGGCGTCCGCGACCGACCCTCGTCCGGGACTCGACTACACGTCCGAGTCGGTCTACGCGGACGAGCGCGAGCGCATCTGGTGGGGCCACTGGGTCTGCATCGGCCGGGCGGAGGAGATCCCGAACCCGGGCGACTTCCTCGTTCGCGACGTGGCCGGCGAGTCCGTGATCATCTCGCGCAATCGGGACGGCGAGCTCCGCGGCTTCTACAACGTCTGCGCCCATCGAGGGACGAAGCTGCTCGACGAGACCGGGCTGGGCGCGTGCGGGCACGTCAACAAGGCCTTCAAGTGCCCGTATCACGCGTGGGCCTACGACCTCGACGGGCGGCTCATCGGGACGCCCAACGTGGACGAGGACGAGGCGTTCGACCGGGACGACTACCCGCTGCACGCGATCGCCGTCGAGTCGTACGCGGGGTTCCTGTTCGTCCACATGGGTCCCGAGCCCGGGATCGCTCATCGACTCCCTCCGCGACGGGATGGAGAGCATCACCAACTTCGAGCGCTACCGGATGGACGAGCTGCGCGTCGGCGTCCGGATCGTCTACGAGGTCAAGGCGAACTGGAAGATCGTCGTCGAGAACTTCAACGAGTGCCTGCACTGCCCAACCATCCATCCGGAGCTCGTGCAGGTCGTGCCGCTCTACCGGTTCGGCGAGGTCTGGGACGAGCAGACGCAGGATGACGGCAACTGGATGGTGGAGGGCGCGACGTCCTTCACGATGACCGGTCAGTCCACGCTGCCGAAGTTCCCGGACCTGGAGCCCGACGACTACCGCATGTACTACGGGACGTACCAGTTCCCGAACCTCATGCTCAATCTCCACCCGGATGCCGGGATGGCGTACATCGCCTTGCCGAACGGCCCGAACCACACGACCGTCGTTTCCGAGTACCTCTTCCGCCCGGAGACGATCGCGTCGCCCGACTTCGCGCCGGACCCGGTCGTCGAGTTCTGGGACCTCATCAGCAAGCAGGACTGGGCCGTCTGCGAGCGGGCCCAGACCGGTGTCGGGTCGCGCTCGTTCGCGCCAGGGCGTGTTCCCGCGCCAGGATCGGTTCCTGTTCGCCTTCAACGAGCACTACCGCCGCGAGATGGGTCGCCCGACGCTCGGCTGATCGCGGCCCTTCCGGCGTCGGCTGTGGTGCGCCGAGGCACCGCCAGATCGGGTTGCTCTTGTTGGGATAGTTGACGACTGGTAGGGTCGCCCGAACCCCGCAGGACACCGTTCGCCGAGGAGGCAGATTGGCCCGAGCGCACATTCGCCGCCGCGCGGGACGCGCGCTCGTTGCCGTCCAGATCCTCGGACTCCTGGTGACCGCGGTCGGTATCGCTCCGACGCCGTCGCTTGCCGCGGTCGCGGCGGTCGCACCGAACGTGCCGACCAATGTCGCGCCGCCCAACGGCGCCACCGGTGTCTCCATCGACCCGACCTTGCAGGTTGACGTCAGCGACACGGATGGCGGCCCGGTCACGACTTCCTTCTATGGTCGGTCCCTGGCACCGGTCGCCGCCGAGGATTTCACCATCGTCGAGATCCCCGACACCCAGCACTATGTCGACGATCCCAGCCGGACGGCCACGTTCAACCAGCAGACCCAGTGGATCGTGGCCAACGAGGATGACCTCAACATCGCCTTCGTCACCCATGTCGGCGACATCACGCAGAACTACGACACCGCGGAGATCGAATTCGTGCGTGCGGATTCGGCGATGGACATCCTCGACAACGCCGGGATCCCCAACAACATCGCCCCGGGCAACCATGACTTCAGCACGCCGGGCGCGGTCACGTCGAACTACTTCGATGAGTACTTCCCGCCGAGCCGGTACGACCTGCCGGCCAATCCCTGGTATGGCGGCTGGCTCGGCGAGGAAGCCTGGCCAGATCCAGCGCCTGAACAAGGACAACTACGAGCTGTTCACGGCCGGCGGCATCGACTTCCTGATCATCCACCTCGAGATCGACATGCCGACCTTCGCCGTCCAGTGGGCGAACGAGATCATCGATCGCTATCCCGACCGCCAGGTGATCATCAGCACCCACGCGTTCCTGAACCTGTCCAGCGCCCGAGGCACGTCGACCATCACGGGTCGAGCCAATGGGCTGTCGGCGGCCCAGGTCTGGACGCAGCTCATCGCACCGAACTGCAACGTCTTCATGGTCGATCAACGGTCACTACCACGGCGAGGGCCGACTGACGTCGACGAACTCGTGCGGCCAGCCGGTGCACCAGGTCCTGGCCGACTATCAGGCCCGGGCCAACGGCGGCGATGGCTGGCTGCGCTACTACACGTTCCAGCCGGGCTCGGACACCATCCAGGCACGCACGTATTCGCCGAGGCTCGGTACGTTCGAAACCGATGCAAGCAGCCAGTTCTCCCTGCCGTACTCGATGGACCCTCTCGCCGAGTACCAGTTGATCGGTTCCGTCGAGACGGCCTCCGGCACCACGGCGTCGATGGAGTGGCCGGGCCGCGCCCCCGCTACCGGATACCAGTGGTACACGGTCACGAGTGACGGGGTCGACGCCACGACGAGTCCGACCTGGACCTTCACCACTGCCGGCCCGCAGGCGAACGACCCGCCGGTCGTCACGTCTCCCGGCCCACAGACCACCGCCGAAGGACAGGGCGTCAGCTTGCAAGTCGTCGCCGACGATCCGGAATCCGATCCGCTGTCCTACACAGTCGTCGGCCTTCCAGCGGGCCTCGCGATCGCTCCGACGACAGGGGTCATCTCGGGAACGGTCGCGTTCTCGGCCGCTGCCGGCAGCCCACACACCGTGACGGTGACGGTGGCCGATGGCCAGACGGCACCAGTCAACGTCGTGTTCAGCTGGACGATCACGAACGTCAACCGCAACCCGACGTTCGACCAGAACCTGGGCAACCGCACCGACCCCGAGGGCACGCTCATCAGCCTCGACGCCGGGGCCACCGACCTCGACGGCGACCCGCTGACCTACGCAGCCACCAACCTGCCGCCTGGTCTCGGGATCAACAGCGGTACAGGGCTCATCAGCGGCACCATCAGCTCCACCGCGGCGCCCGGACCCCATGCCGTCAGTGTCACCGTCCGCGACGGCCCCACCACGGTCGATGCGACCGACACGTTCACTTGGACGGTCACCGAGGTCGCACCCCCCAACCAGGAGCCGACCTTCGACCAGAACCTGCTCGACCGCACGGATCCCGAGGGCACGGTCATCAGCCTCGACGCGGGGGCCACCGATCTCGACGGCGATCCGCTGACCTACGCCGCCACCAACCTGCCGGCCGGCCTGTCGATCAACCCGACCACGGGGCTCATCAGCGGCACGATCGCGTTCAGCGCGGCACCCGGGCCGTACGCGGTGTCGATCACCGTCCGCGACGGCGCGACCGTGGACGCCACCGACACGTTCAGCTGGACCGTGACCGACGTGACCGCCGCCCGCCGGGATCACGCTGCGCTCGGTCAGCTACGGCTCCAACAACGCGGTGGTCACGAGCATCGTGGCCACCCGCCCGGCAGGCGTCGTCGCGGGCGACGTGCTGCTCGCCTCGATCGACACCCGCGGCTCCTCGGTCGTGACCGCGCCGGCCGGCTGGACCCTCATCCGGATGGACCTCAACGCCTCGAGCCTGCGCAAGTCGACCTATGTCCGGGTGGCCACCGGCAGCGAACCCGCCACCTACACCTGGACCTTCTCGGGCAGCCGCCTGGCGGCGGCCGTGATCCATGCCTACAGCGGCGTCGACACGACCACCCCGGTCGATGTGGTCGGTGGCCAGGTCAATGCCAGCGGCACGGCGGTGACCGCACCGTCCATCACCACGACCGTGCCCAACACCATGCTCGTGGGCTTCTTCGCCAAGCAGTCCAGCGGCACCTGGACCCCACCGGCGGGCATGACCGAACGCGGCGAGATCAACGGGGCCGGTGGCAGCCAGACCACCTCGGCCACCGGGGTCGATGCCGTGCGCACCGCCATCGGCGCCACCGGCACCCGCGTCGCGACCGCGTCGAGTGCCGCCCTCAACGTCGGCCACCTCGTCGCCCTGCGCCCGGCCGCCGGCGGTCCGCCACCGCCCGTGAATCAGGAGCCCACGTTCGACCAGAACCTGCCCAACCGCACCGATCCCGAGGGCACGCTCATCAGCCTCGACGCCGGCGCGACGGACGTCGATGGCGATGTGCTCACGTATGCGGCGACGAACCTGCCGCCTGGTCTCGCCATCAGCCCGACCACGGGCCTCATCACGGGCACGATCGGCGCCACGGCCGCGCCAGGTCCGTATGCGGTCAGCATCACGGTGCGTGACGGCGCCACGGTCGATGCGACCGACACGTTCACCTGGACGGTCACCGAGGTCGCACCTCCCAACCAGGAGCCGACCTTCGACCAGAACCTGCCCGACCGCACCGATCCCGAGGGCACGCTCATCAACCTCGACGCGGGTGCGACGGACCTCGATGGCGACCCGCTGACCTACGCAGCCACCAACCTGCCGCCTGGTCTCGGGATCAACGCCGCCAGTGGCCTGATCAGCGGCACGATCAACGCCAGCGCCGCGGCGAGCTCGCCCTATGCCGTCAGCATCACCGTGCGCGACGGGGCCACGGTGGACGCCACCGACACGTTCAGCTGGACCGTCACCGACGTGATCGCCCCCAACCAGGAGCCGACCTTCGACCAGAACCTGCTCGATCGGACCAGCGCCGAGGGCGCCGTCGTCAGTCTCGACGCGGGCGCGACCGATCCCGACGGCGATGCCCTGACCTATGCCGCGACCAACCTGCCCGGCGGTCTGTCGATCAACCCGACCACCGGGCTGATCACCGGGACGATCAACGCCAGTGCCGCGGCGAGCTCGCCCTATGCCGCGAGCATCACCGTCCGCGACGGCGCGACCGTGGACGCCACGGACACGTTCACCTGGACGGTGACGGATGTGACCCCGCCCGCCGGGATCACGCTGCGCTCGGTCAGCTACGGCTCCAACAACGCGGTGGTCACGAGCATCGTGGCCACCCGACCGGCGGGCGTCATCGCGGGCGACGTGCTGCTCGCCTCGATCGACACCCGCGGCTCCTCGGTCGTGACCGCGCCCGCCGGCTGGACCCTCATCCGGATGGACATCAACGCCTCGAGCCTGCGCAAGTCGACCTATGTCCGGGTGGCCACCGGCAGCGAACCCGCGACCTACACCTGGACCTTCTCGGGCAGCCGCCTGGCGGCGGCCGTGATCCATGCCTACAGCGGCGTCGACACGACCACCCCGGTCGATGTGGTCGGTGGCCAGGTCAATGCCAGCGGCACGGCGGTGACCGCACCGTCCATCACCACGACCGTGCCCAACACCATGCTCGTGGGCTTCTTCGCCAAGCAGTCCAGCGGGACCTGGACCCCACCGGCGGGCATGACCGAACGCGGCGAGATCAACGGGGCCGGTGGCAGCCAGACCACCTCGGCCACCGGGGTCGATGCCGTGCGCACCGCCATCGGCGCCACCGGCACCCGCGTCGCGACCGCGTCGAGTGCCGCCCTCAACGTCGGCCACCTCGTCGCCCTGCGCCCGGCCGCCGGCCCCTGACCTAAACCGCGTGATGGTGCGTTTGCGCACCAGCAAACCCGGTTTGCCTTGTCATGGAACGTTAACGACTGGTACTTTCGCCGCCAGCCGAGTAGGACCTTCTCGATCTCAACCGCACGCACTTATCCATCTGTCCGCTCGGCACAGCCGATCCGCACGTCATCGTCGGATCCACCGAGGGGGCATATGGCCGGAGCGCGCGTTCGCCGCCGCATGGGACGGTCGCTGGTCGCTGCCCAGATTCTCGTGCTCGCGGCGACCACGATCGGGATCCTGCCGGTCACACCGGTCGCCGAGGTCCGCGCGGCGGGAAACGCCGGCCTGCAGTTCAACGGCACCAGCCAGTACGTCACGTTTGGCGATCCTGCCGGCAACGCTCTGGCGCGACTCGACGTTCACGCTCGAGACGTGGTTCAAGCGTACGGGGACCGGGACGCCGACGACGACATCGAACGCCACCGGCGGCGGCCTGCAGAGCGCGATTCCGCTCGTCACCAAGGGTCGGGGCGAGGCGAGACGCCGCGTCCAACCTCGACATCAACTACTTCCTCGGCATCGATACCGCCGACCAGCCGCCTGGCGGCCGACTACGAAGAAGGGGCCGGCCAGACATCCCCGAGCCAGAACCACCCGGTGATCGGCGCGACGACGATCACCAGCAACGTCTGGCACCACGCCGCGGCGACCTTCGACGGCACCACCCTGCGCCTCTACCTCGACGGGACCCTCGACGCCACGCTCGTGGTCGGAGCCGGACGGCTCCCGCGATCGGACAGCGTCCAGCACGCCGGTATCGGCACCGGCCTGACCTCGACCGGCACCGCCGCCGGCTTCTTCGCTGGCGTCATCGACGAGGCGCGGATCTGGAACGTCGCACGGACCGCGGGCGCAGATCCAGGCCGCCAAGAACACCGAGATCGCGACCGACCGGCGGGCCTGATCGGCGCCTGGCACCTCAACGAAGGCAGCGGCACGACTGCCGCCAACAGCAGCGGCACCACCATCAACGGCACGCTCACCAACGGACCGCTCGTGGGTCACGGGCTTCGATGTCACGAACGCCGGCCTCCAGCTCAACGGCACGAACGCAGTACGTCACGTTCGGCACTGCGCCGGCAACGCTCGGGGCGAGTCGACGTTCACGCTCGAGACGTGGTTCAAGCGGACGGGCGCCGGCGTCGGCGACGACACCGGGCACCGGCGGCGCTCGCCGAGCGCCATCCCGCTCGTCACCAAGGGTCGCGGCGAGGCCGAGACGCCCGCCAACCTCGACATCAACTACTTCCTCGGCATCGACGCCGCGACCGGCACGCTCGTCGCCGACTTCGAGGAAGGCGCCGGCCAGACGCCCGGCCTGAACCATCCGGTCACCGGCGCGACGTCGATCACCAGCAACGTCTGGCACCACGCCGCCGCGACCTACGACGGCACGCACCTGGCGCCTCTACCTCGACGGCGCCCTCGACGGCACGCTCGCGGTCGGCGCCGGACGGCTGCCGCGAGTCGGACAGCATCCAGCACGCCGGTCTCGGCACCGCGCATGACCTCGACCGGCACCGCCGCCGGCTTCTTCGCCGGCGTCATCGACGAGGCGCGGATCTGGAACGTCGCGCGGACCGCAGGCGCAGATCCAGGCCGCCAAGAACACCGAGATCGCGACCGACCGCGGGCCTGATCGGCGCCTGGCACCTCAACGAGGGCAGCGGCACGACTGCCGCCAACAGCAGCGGCACCACCATCAACGGCACGCTCACCGACGGCCCCCGCCGTGGGTCGATGGATTCGTCCCGCCCTCGGTCCCACCCAACGCTCCCACCGTCTCCGCGCCGACCAATGGCGCCACCGGCGTCTCCACCTCGCCCACGCTCGATGTGATCGTGTCCGACCCGGACGGTGGCACGCTGGACGTGTCGTTCTTCGGGCGACCGCTGGCGAGCGGCGACTACGCACTCATCGGCACGCCAGAACGGTGTCGCATCGGGGGCGCACGCGACCATGCCGTGGCCGAACCGTGGTGGCGGGCAGACCTATCAGTGGTACGCCAGTGCGACGGACGGCGCGTTCTCGACCACGAGCGCGACCTGGACATTCCATACCGCCGCCGAAGCCAGCGGAACGGTCGTGATCGCAGTCGGCGACATCGCGTCCTGCACCCAGACCGGTGACACCGAGACCGCGGCCATCATGGCCGGCCTCGACGGGCCGATCATCACCACGGGCGACAACGTCTACGAGACCGGGACGACGGCGGACTACAACAACTGCTACGAGCCGACGTGGGGCCCGTTCAAAGGCCGCACCCGGCCGGTCCCGGGCAACCACGACTGGGGCAACGGTGTCCGGACGCCAGCCAGCCTGACCGACTACTTCACCTACTTCGGCGCGAACGCCAACGCCGGCGGCACCAGCTACTACAGCTACGACCTCGGACGCGAACTGGCACGTCGTGAACCTCAATTCCGAGTGCGCCAACGTCACCGGCGGCGGTTGCGCGGCCGGATCCGACCAACACGACTGGCTGGTCGCAGACCTGGCCGCGAACTCGACCAAGAACGTCATCGCCGTCTGGCACAAGCCGCGCTTCAGTTCGGGGGCCACGAACCTCCTCGCGATGGGCGACATCGTCGACACCCTCTACGACGCTGGCGTGGATCTGGCATTGGTCGGGCATGACCACATCTATGAGCGGTTCCAGCCGCTCGATCCGGCCGGAAACCATGACCCGGCCTTCGGTATCCGGCACATGACCGTCGGGACCGGTGGCGCCGCCCACCACGCCGCTGGGACGCCATTGCCCACAAGCCAGGCCGTGAACGACGACACGTACGGGGTCACCAGGTTCGTCCTCCACCCGACGAGTTACGAGTGGCAGTTCCTGCCCGTCGATGGCGAGACCTTCACCGATTCTGGCAGCGGCACGGTGCACGCAGCACCTGTCCCTGGCGCCAACGGCCTGGACCTGGGTGCGAGCGGTGCGTACGTCACGTTCGGCGATCCGGCCAAGCTGGACCTCGCGACGTTCACGATCGAGACCTGGTTCAAGCGCGACGGTTCCGGCGTTGCGAACACCACCGGTACCGATGGGATCGCGACCTTCATCCCGCTCGTCACGCACGGTGGGCCGCAGACCGAGGGCTCCGCGGTCGACGCCAACTGGCTGCTCGGGATCAACGACGCCGGCGATGTCCTCGCCGCCGACTTCGAGGACGCGGCCACCGGCCTCAACCACCCGATCTCGGGCACGACCGCGATCACGACCGGCGTCTGGCACCACGCCGCCGCCACGTACGACGGCACGACCTGGCGCCTGTATCTGGACGGCGTGCTCGAGGCTACCGAGGTCGAGGGCGCCTTCACACCGCGCTCGGATACGACCCAGCACGCAGGCCTTGGCGTCATGCTCAACTCCAGCGGAACTCCCGGCAACACCGCGCGCTTCGACGGCGTGCTGGACGAGGCACGCGTCTGGACCGGCGCCCGGTCACTTGGCCAGATCCGCTCCACGATCAACGACGAGCTGACGTCCGGCACGAACCTCGTGGCCCGTTGGGGCATGAGCGAGGCGCTCGGAACCACGGTCGGCGACTCGATCGCGGTCGCCGCGAACGGCACGATCACCGGTACCGGCGCCACGCGGGTGGCCGGCGCACCGTTCGACATCCCGATCGATACGACGCCACCGGACGCTCCTGCCGACCTCGGGGCGACGCACGGTGATGGGAGTGTCGCGCTGGCCTGGGATGCCAACGCCGAGACGGACCTCGCCGGCTACAACGTCTACCGCAGCACCACGACCCCGGTCGCGCTCGTCTCGCCGCTCAACGGCGGGACGTTGCTGACATCGCCGGCGTTCGTGGACAACACCGTCCCCAACGGCACCCTCTATCGCTACGTGGTCACCGCTGTTGACGATTCGGGCAATCCCTCGGCAGCGTCGAACGAGGCGAGCGCGACTCCCGCAGGACCACCGGAGCTCCCGACGGCCCTCGATCTCGGCGCGAACGGCGCCTACGTGACCTTGGGCGACCCAGCGAAGCTGGATCTCGGCGTCTTCACGGTCGAGACCTGGTTCAAGCGAACCGGGTCGGGGGTCGCGGGCACGACCGGCACGGACGGCATCCCATTGTTCATCCCCCTCGTCACCCATGGTGGTCCGCAGGCAGACGGCTCGAACGTCGACGCCAACTGGCTACTCGGGATCAACGACACCGGCGATGTCCTGGCCGCCGACTTCGAGGACATGGCCACCGGCCTCAACCACCCGATCTCCGGCATCACGCCGATCACGAACGACGTCTGGCACCACGCGGCCGCCACGTACGACGGTACGACCTGGCGCCTGTACCTGGACGGCCGCCTCGAGGCGACGGAGATCGAGAACGCGACCCCACGGTCCGACTCGACGCAGCACGCCGCGCTCGGGGTCATGCTCAACTCGACCGGCGCGCCTGCCAACGGCTCGACCGCGCGCTTCCAGGGGATCCTCGACGAGGCTCGCGTTTGGAACACCGCGCGGACGCTCGAGCCAGATCCGTTCGGGGATCCACGGATTGCCGACCCCGACGACCGGACTCGTGGCCCGGTGGGCCCTCGGCGACGGAAGCGGCCTCTCGGTTGACGACGCGATCGCGCCTGACGCGGACGGCACGATCACGGGAACCGGGACGTCGTGGCCCGCCGGCGTGCCGTTCGACGTCCCCACCGTCGATGCCGGGCCGGACCTTGATGTCACGCTCCCGACCAACGCCCTGCTCGATGGCCTCGCGCTCGACGACGGCCCGCCCGCCTCGCTCGCCACGACGTGGACGCAGGTGTCGGGTCCGGACTCGGCCGTCATCGGCACCCCGACGTCCATGACGACCACCGTGTCGTTCGGCGGCAGCGGCACCGGCGACTACGTCTTCCGCCTCACCGCCGACGACGGACCGAACGAGGTCTTCGACGAGGTGACGGTGGCGGTCCTCGATCCGGGGCCGGTCCCGAACTTCGGCATCGACTTCGACGGCACCAACGACTACGTCACCTTCGGCAACAACGCGGCACTCGGGTTGCCCCAGTTCACGATCGAGACCTGGTTCCGGCGGGACGGGGCGGGAGTCGGTGCGGACACGGGCAGCGGCGGCGTCACGGCGATCCCGCTCGTGACGAAGGGCCTGCACCAGTCCGACGGGTCCAACGAGGACATGAACTACTTCCTCGGGATCCACGCGACCAGCGGCGTCCTGGTTGCCGACTTCGAGGAAGGCGCCGCCGGGACGACGCCCGGCCAGAACCACCCGATCAGTGGCACGACGGTGATCCAGAACGGCATCTGGTACCACGCCGCGGCGACCTACGACGGGACGACCTGGCGGCTGTACCTCAACGGCGTGCTGGACGCGACCCCGCTGCCCGTCGGTCAGCCGGTCCGGGCGGACAGCATCCAGCACTCCGGTCTCGCGACGGCCATGAACGCATCAGGGACGATCGAGGGGTTCTTCAACGGGATCATGGACGAGGCGCGCATCTGGAATGGTGCCCGCACGGAGCCCCAGATCCAGGCCGCGATGACCGGGCCCGTTACCTCCGCGCCAGGGCTCGTCGCCCGATGGGGCATGGACGAGGGGACCGATACCACGATCGCGAGCACCGCCGGCACTCCGGCCGTCGGCAACCTCGTCAACGGTCCGCTCTGGGTCACCGGGACGCCATTCGTCTCGAGCGCGAACGGCGCCCCGAACGTCCCGACCAATGTCGCGCCGCTCGATGGTGCCACCGGCGTGTCCATCAACCCGAACGTCGAGGTGTACGCGAGCGACCCGAACGGTGGCCAGCTGACGACGACCTTCTACGGCCGCACGGCCGGACCTGTGGTGGCCGAGGACTTCACGATCGTCGTGATCCCGGATACCCAGCACTACGTCGACAACGCCGGCCGGACGGCCACGTTCAACCAGCAGACCCAGTGGATCGTCAACAACGAGGACGCGCTCAACATCGTCTTCGTCACGCAGGTCGGCGACATCACCGAGAGCTTCGATACCCAAGAGATCGAGTTCGAGCGCGCCGATTCCGCGATGGACATCCTCGACAACGCCGGGATCCCCAACAACATCGCCCCGGGCAACCACGACTTCAGCACGCCCGGGGCGGTCACCTCGAACCTCTTCGACGAGTGGTTCCCGCCGAGCCGCTACAACACGGGCAACGACTGGTACGGCGGCTGGCTCGGCGAGGAGAACGGTCAGGTCCAGCGCGAGAACAAGAACAACTACGAGCTGTTCAGCGCCGGCGGCATCGATTTCCTGATCGTTCACCTCGAGATCGACATGCCTACCTTCTCGGTCCAGTGGGCGGACGAGATCATCGATCGCTATCCCGATCGCCAGGTGATCATCAGCACCCATGCGTTCGTGAACACGTCCAACGCGCGCGGGACGTCGCGCATCACGACCCGGGCGGACGGCCTGACAGCTGCCCAGGTCTGGACGCAGCTCATCGCCCCCAACTGCAACGTCTTCATGGTGGTCAACGGTCACTACCCGGGTGAGGGCCGCCTGACGTCGACCAACTCGTGCGGACAGCCGGTGCACCAGGTGCTGACCGACTACCAGAGCCGTGTCAACGGTGGCGATGGCTGGCTGCGCTATTACACGTTCCGGCCGGCCACGAATGACATCGTGGCGAAGACCTATTCGCCGAAGCTCGGCACGTTCGAGATCGACGCGACCAGCGACTTCACGCTGGCGTACGAGATGGGTGCCCTGGCTGGGTTCGAGGAGATCGGGTCGGTCGAGACGACCTCCGGCACCACCGCCTCCGTGCCGTGGCCAAGCCGCGCCCCGAACACGGGCTATGAGTGGTACGCCGTCACGAGCGACGGCATCGCGTCCCGCACGAGCCCCACCTGGACGTTCACGACGGCCGGGACGCCGAGCAACAACCCGCCGGTCGTCGGTACGCCCGGTCCGCAGACCAGCGCGGAAGGGGAGGTCGTCAACCTTCCGATCGATGCCGATGATCCGGAATCCGACCCCATGACCTTCAGCGCGCTCGGCCTCCCACCTGGCCTCACCATCGATGCGAACACCGGCGTCATCTCCGGCACGGTGGCGTTCGATGCTGCGGCGGGTAGCCCGTACACCACGACGGTCACAGTCAGCGACGGTCAGGCTGCGCCGGTCGACGTGGTGTTCGCTTGGACCGTCACGAACACGAACCGCGAGCCGACCTTCGACCAGGACGTGCTTGATCGCGCGGACGCCGAGAACGCGGTCATCAGCCTCGACGCCGGCGCCACCGACCTTGACGGGGACGCGCTCACGTACGGCGCCACCAACCTGCCGGTCGGCCTGTCGATCAACGCCGCCACCGGACTGATCACCGGCACGATCGCGTACACGGCCGCGGGCAGTTCGCCGTACAGCGTCAGCGTGACGGTCACCGATGGCATCGGGCCAGGCCCGGATGCGACGGACACGTTCACCTGGACGGTCACGAACACGAACCGCGAGCCGATCTTCGATCAGGATCTCGGGAACCGCACGGATCCCGAGAACGCGTCGATCAACCTCGACGCCGGTGCGACCGATCCCGATGGTGATGCGCTGACGTACGGCGCCACGAACCTGCCCGCCGGCCTGTCGATCGACACGGGCACCGGTCTGATCACCGGCACCATCGCATTCACCGCGGCACCGGGACCGTATGCGGTATCGATCACGGTCCAGGATGGCGGCACGGTCGATGCCACCGATACCTTCAGCTGGACCGTGACGAATACGAACCGCGAGCCGACGTTCGACCAGGACGTGGGCAACCGGACCGACGCCGAGAACGCGGTCATCAGCCTCGACGCGGGCGCCACCGACCTCGACGGCGATGCGCTGACCTATGCCGCCACGAACCTGCCCGCCGGTCTCTCCATCAACACGACCACCGGCTTGATCACCGGCACGATCGCGTTCACCGCGGCGCCCGGTCCATATGCCGTCAGCGTCACCGTGCGCGACGGCTCGACGGTGGACGCGACCGACACCTTCACGTGGACCGTGACCAACGTCAATCGCGAGCCGACGTTCGACCAGGACGTGGGCAACCGGACCGACGCCGAGAACGCGGTCATCAGCCTGGACGCCGGGGCGACCGATCCCGACGGCGATCCCTTGACCTATGCCGCCACCAACCTGCCGGCCGGTCTCTCCATCAACACGGCGACCGGCTTGATCACCGGCACGATCGCGTTCACCGCGGCCCCAGGACCGTACGCCGTCAGCGTCACCGTCCGGGACAGCGCCACGGTTGACGCGACGGACACGTTCACCTGGACCGTCACGAACACGAACCGGGAGCCGACCTTCGATCAGGACCTGGCGAACCGGGCCGATCCTGAGGCGGCGGTCATCAGCCTCGACGCCGGCGCCACCGACCCCGACGCTGACCCGCTGTCCTATGCCGCCACGAACCTGCCGACTGGTCTGTCGATCGACCCGGGCACGGGTCTCATCTCCGGAATGATCTCCACGAGCGCAGCGGCCGGCTCACCGTACAGCGTGAGCATCACGGTCACCGACAGCATCGGGCCTGGCCCGGATGCGACGGACACGTTCACGTGGACCGTCACCAACGCGAACCAGGAGCCGACCTTCGACCAGAACCTCGGAGATCGGACCGATGCCGAGAACGCGATCATCAGCCTGGACGCCGGTGCCACCGACCTCGATGGCAACCCACTCACGTACGCGGCAACCGGACTGCCCGCCGGCCTCTCGATCGACCCGGCCACGGGTCTCATCTCCGGCACGATCGCGTTTACCGCGGCGGCATCGAGCCCGTTCTCCGTGAGCATCACGGTCACCGATAGCATCGGGCCCGGCCCGGACGCCTCGGACACGTTCACCTGGACCGTGACCAACGTCAACCAGGAGCCCACGTTCGACCAGAACCTGGGCGACCGGGCCGATGCCGAGAACGCGGTCATCACCCTCGACGCTGGCGCGACGGATCTCGACGGCGACAGCCTCACGTACGCCGCCACGAACCTGCCACCGGGTCTCGGCATCAACACCGGCACGGGTTTGATCACGGGCACGATCACCTTCGATGCAGCCCCCGGACCGTATGCAGTGTCGATCACCGTCCGCGACGACACCACGGTGGACGCGATCGACACCTTCAGCTGGACCGTGACGAATACGAACCGCGAGCCGACCTTCGACCAGAACCTCGGAGATCGGACCGATGCCGAGAACGCGGTCATCAGCCTCGACGCCGGCGGCACGGACCTCGACGGCGACGGCCTCACGTACGCCGCCTCCAACCTGCCGGCAGGTCTGTCCATCGACACTGGCACCGGCCTGATCACCGGCACCATCGCGTTCACGGCCGCCCCAGGACCGTATGCCGTGTCGGTGACCATCCGCGATGGCGCCACCGTGGATGCCACGGACAACTTCACGTGGACGGTGACCAACGTCAATCGCGAGCCGACGTTCGATCAGAACCTGCTCGACCGCACCGATGCCGAGAACGCGGTCATCAGCCTCGACGCCGGTGCGACCGATCCCGACAGCGATCCGCTGACCTACGCAGCCACCAACCTGCCAGCGGGCCTGTCCATCAACGCGAGCACGGGCCTCATCTCGGGCACGATCGCATTCACTGCGGCCCCAGGTCCGCATGCCGTGTCGATTACCGTCCGCGACGGCTCGACGGTCGATGCCACCGACACGTTCACGTGGACCGTCACGAACGTCAACCAGGAGCCGACCTTCGATCAGAACCTGTCGAACCGGACGGATCCAGAGGCGGCGATCATCAGCCTCGACGCCGGTGCTACGGACCTCGACGGCGATCCGCTCACCCATGAGGCGACCAACCTGCCACCGGGTCTCGCCATCAGCGCTGCTACGGGCCTGATCACCGGAACCATCGATGCGAACGCGGCGGCCGGCTCGCCGTACGCGGTGAGCATCACCGTGCGCGACGGCACGACGGTGGATGCCACCGACACGTTCACGTGGACGGTGACCAACGTAAATCGCGAACCGACGTTCGACCAGAATCTCGGCAACCGGACCGATGCCGAGAACGCGGTCATCAGCCTCGACGCGGGCGCCACCGACCTCGACGGCGACCCCTTGACGTATGCCGCCACCAACCTGCCGACGGGGTTGAGCATCAGCCCGACCACCGGCCTCATCAGCGGCACCATCGCGTTCACCGCGGCCCCGGGTCCGTATGCCGTGTCGATCACGGTCACCGACAATATCGGCCCCGGCATCGACGCGACGGACACGTTCAGCTGGACCGTGACGAACGTCAACCAGGAGCCGACCTTCGACCAGGACCTGCTCGACCGGACCAGCCTCGAGGGCACGCTCATCAGCCTCGACGCGGGGGCCACCGATCTCGACGGCGACCCGCTGACCTACGCCGCCACCAACCTGCCGGCCGGCCTGTCGATCAACCCGACCACGGGGCTCATCAGCGGCACCATCGCGTTCACCGCGGCTCCGGGACCGTACGCGGTGTCGATCACCGTCCGCGACGGCGCGACCGTCGACGCCACCGACACGTTCAGCTGGACGGTCACCGACGTGACCCCGCCCGCCGGGATCACCCTGCGCTCGGTCAGCTACGGCTCCAACAACGCGGTGGTCACGAGCATCGTGGCCACCCGACCGGCGGGCGTCGTCGCGGGCGACGTGCTGCTGGCCTCGATCGACACGCGCGGGTCGTCGGTCGTGACCGCCCCCGCCGGCTGGACCCTGGTCCGCATGGACCTCAACGCCTCGAGCCTGCGCAAGTCGACCTACGTCCGGGTGGCCACCGGCAGCGAGCCCGCCACCTACACCTGGACCTTCTCGGGCAGTCGTCTGGCCGCCGCCGTGATCCATGCCTACAGCGGCGTCGACACGACCACCCCGGTCGATGCGGTCGGTGGCCAGGTCAATGCCAGCGGCACGGCGGTGACCGCACCGTCCATCACCACGACCGTGGCCAACACCATGCTCGTGGGCTTCTTCGCCAAGCAGTCCAGCGGCACCTGGACCCCACCCGCCGGGCATGACCGAGCGCGGCGAGATCAACGGGACGGGCGGGACGCAGACGACGTCGGCGACCGGCGTGGATGCACTCCAGGCCGCCATCGGTCCGACGGGGACCCGCGTCGCCACTGCCTCCAGTGCCGCGCTCAACATCGGCCACCTCGTCGCCCTGCGGCCGGCGGCCGGCGGACCACCGCCCGTCAACCAGGAGCCCACCTTCGATCAGAACCTGCCCGACCGCACCGATCCCGAGGGCACGCTCATCAACCTCGACGCGGGCGCCACCGACCTCGACGGGGACCCCTTGACCTACGCCGCCACCAACCTGCCCGGCGGTCTCGCCATCAGCCCGACCACGGGGCTGATCAGCGGCACGATCAACGCCAGCGCCGCGGCGAGCTCGCCCTATGCCGTGAGCATCACCGTGCGCGACGGCGCGACCGTGGACGCCACCGAGACCTTCACGTGGACCGTCACGAACGTCAACCAGGAGCCGACCTTCGATCAGAACCTCGGCGATCGGACCGATGCCGAGGGCGCCGTCATCAGCCTCGACGCCGGTGCCACCGATCTTGACGCTGATGTGCTCACGTACGCCGCGACCAACCTGCCGCCGGGTCTCGGGATCAACGCCGCCAGCGGCCTCATCACCGGGACCATCGGCGCCACGGCCGCCCCTGGCCCGTACGCGGTGTCGATCACCGTCCGTGACGGGGCCACGGTCGACGCCACCGACACCTTCAGCTGGACGGTGACCGAGGTCGCACCTCCCAACCAGGAGCCCACCTTCGACCAGAACCTCGGCAACCGCACCGATCCCGAGGGCACGCTCATCAACCTCGACGCGGGCGCCACCGACCTCGACGGGGACCCCTTGACCTACGCCGCGACGAACCTGCCCGGCGGTCTGTCGATCAACGTCAACACCGGGCTCATCAGCGGGACGATCAACGCCAGCGCCGCAGCGAGCTCGCCGTATGCCGTGAGCATCACCGTGCGTGACGGGGCCACGGTCGACGCCACCGACATCTTCACCTGGACCGTCACCGACGTGGTCGCGCCCAACCAGGAGCCGACCTTCGACCAGGACCTGCTCGACCGGACCAGCCTCGAGGGCACGCTCATCAGCCTCGACGCGGGGGCCACCGATCTCGACGGCGACCCCTTGACCTACGCAGCCACCAACCTGCCGGCCGGCCTGTCGATCAACCCGACCACGGGGCTCATCAGCGGCACCATCGCGTTCACCGCGGCTCCGGGACCGTACGCCGTGTCGATCACCGTGCGCGACGGCGCGACCGTCGACGCCACCGACACGTTCAGCTGGACCGTCACCGACGTGACCCCGCCCGCCGGGATCACCCTGCGCTCGGTCAGCTACGGCTCCAACAACGCGGTGGTCACGAGCATCGTGGCCACCCGACCGGCGGGCGTCGTCGCGGGCGACGTGCTGCTCGCCTCGATCGACACGCGCGGGTCGTCGGTCGTGACCGCCCCCGCCGGCTGGACCCTGGTCCGCATGGACCTCAACGCCTCGAGCCTGCGCAAGTCGACCTACGTCCGGGTGGCCACCGGCAGCGAGCCGGCGACCTACACCTGGACCTTCTCGGGCAGTCGTCTGGCCGCCGCCGTGATCCATGCCTACAGCGGCGTCGACACGACCACCCCGGTCGATGTCGTCGGTGGCCAGGTCAATGCCAGCGGCACGGCGGTGACCGCACCGTCCATCACCACGACCGTGGCCAACACCATGCTCGTGGGCTTCTTCGCCAAGCAGTCCAGTGGCACCTGGACCCCACCCGCCGGGATGACCGAGCGCGGCGAGATCAACGGGACGGGCGGGACGCAGACGACGTCGGCGACCGGCGTGGATGCACTCCAGGCCGCCATCGGTCCGACGGGGACCCGCGTCGCCACTGCCTCCAGTGCCGCGCTCAACATCGGCCACCTCGTCGCCCTGCGGCCGGCGGCCGGCGGACCACCGCCCGTCAACCAGGAGCCGACCTTCGACCAGAACCTCGGCAACCGCACCGATCCCGAGGGCACGCTCATCAACCTCGACGCGGGCGCCACCGACCTCGACGGGGACCCCTTGACCTACGCCGCGACGAACCTGCCCGGCGGTCTGTCGATCAACGTCGACACCGGGCTCATCAGCGGGACGATCAACGCCAGCGCCGCAGCGAGCTCGCCGTATGCCGTGAGCATCACCGTGCGTGACGGGGCCACGGTCGACGCCACCGACATCTTCACCTGGACCGTCACCGACGTGGTCGCGCCCAACCAGGAGCCGACCTTCGACCAGGACCTGCTCGACCGGACCAGCCTCGAGGGCACGCTCATCAGCCTCGACGCGGGGGCCACCGATCTCGACGGCGACCCGCTGACCTACGCCGCCACCAACCTGCCGGCCGGTCTGCCATCAACCCGACCACGGGGCTCATCAGCGGCACCATCGCGTTCACCGCGGCCCCGGGACCGTACGCCGTGTCGATCACCGTGCGCGACGGCGCGACCGTCGACGCCACCGACACGTTCAGCTGGACGGTCACCGACGTGACCCCGCCCGCCGGGATCACCCTGCGCTCGGTCAGCTACGGCTCCAACAACGCGGTGGTCACGAGCATCGTGGCCACCCGACCGGCGGGCGTCGTCGCGGGCGACGTGCTGCTGGCCTCGATCGACACGCGCGGGTCGTCGGTCGTGACCGCCCCCGCCGGCTGGACCCTGGTCCGCATGGACCTCAACGCCTCGAGCCTGCGCAAGTCGACCTACGTCCGGGTGGCCACCGGCAGCGAGCCGGCGACCTACACCTGGACCTTCTCGGGCAGTCGTCTGGCCGCCGCCGTGATCCATGCCTACAGCGGCGTCGACACGACCACCCCGGTCGATGTGGTCGGTGGCCAGGTCAATGCCAGCGGCACGGCGGTGACCGCACCGTCCATCACCACGACCGTGCCCAACACCATGCTCGTGGGCTTCTTCGCCAAGCAGTCCAGTGGCACCTGGACCCCACCCGCCGGGATGACCGAGCGCGGCGAGATCAACGGGACGGGCGGGACGCAGACGACGTCGGCGACCGGCGTGGATGCACTCCAGGCCGCCATCGGTCCGACGGGGACCCGCGTCGCCACTGCCTCCAGTGCCGCGCTCAACATCGGCCACCTCGTCGCCCTGCGGCCGGCGCCATAACCTAGTCCGTCTCGGGGGACTCCCGGATCACGGTTGCGAGGGCGGCGACGTCTGTCGGGGTCGTTCCGCAGCAGCCGCCGAGCCACGTGGCGCCCAGATGGGTCCAGGACGCGACCGACAGCGCGTGGAAGCCGCCCGACGGATCGCTGGCGACCCAACGACGGCTCCCGGCGTCCCAGGCGTCACCCCCATTCGGATAGGCGATCCGGGGCAGGTCGTCGAGCACGATCCTGGCCCGCTCCAGGAGCGAGGGGACGAACCTGGGAGCGGTGCAGTTCACGCCGATCGCGACGAGCCCCGTGACGCCGGACGCGACTGCGAATGCGTCCTCGATCGGCTCACCCGCCGCGGTGGAAGCGCCATCGCGACCCTGGTACGACAGCCACCCGACCGCCCCGAACTCGTCCAGGAGCCCGACGAGGACTTCGGCCTCGCGGATCGTCGGGATCGTCTCCATCGCGAGGAGGTCGGCACCCGCGTCGAGGAGTGCCTCGATCCGTGGCGCGTGCACGTCGCGCAGGGCTGCGGGTCCCGGATCGTAGTTGCCGCGATACTCGGACCCGTCGGCCAGCATCGCCCCATACGGCCCCACGGATCCGGCCACGAGCAGGTCGGCGGCGTCGATCTCGGCCTCCGCGGCGTACCGGTCGCGCGCGTTCGACGCGAGGGCCACGCTCCGGCGGATCGCGCCGAGGGCAGTCGCCTCGTCCAGTCCGGCGGCCGCGAACCCTGGAACGGTCGCCTGGTAGCTCGCGGTGGTCGCCACGGTCGCACCTGCCCGGAAGTAGGCGAGATGGACGTCCTCGATGGCACCCGGATCGGTCAGCAGCAGCCGCGCCGACCAGAGTCGATCGGACAGGTCGTGACCGCGGGCTTCGAGCTCCGTTGCGAGGCCGCCGTCGATGACGACGGTCATGCGGTCGGCGTCGACCAGGCCTGCAGCTCGACGAGGTTGCCGTCAGGATCCGTCGCGTAGACCCAGGTGACCTGGCGCCCGTCCTTCGTCCGCATCGTGACGATCGTGCCGTGCTGGCCGCCGCCCGCGGTCCTGACCGCCTCGAGCGCCGCCGGCACGTCCGGGACCTGGAAGCAGACGTGGCCCCAGCCCGGGCGGTCGACGCGAGCGCCGGGATGATCGTCGATGGCGTCGTACGAGAAGATCTCGATCGTCGGACCGGTGTCCCCGAAGCCCGGCAGGCGGAGATGCGCTCCGGTCAGATGGGCATCCGTGAGGCCCGTCGCGCCGTCGAGGTCCGCGCTGCGGATATCCCGCTCGGGCGGGACGAACTCGCAACCGAACACCTCGGTGTAGAACGCGGCGAGCCGACGCCAGTCCAGCGAGGTGACATTGACGTGCCCGAACCGGGCGTCCAGCGCTGCCATCGGATCCCTCCTACGCGAGTCGTGCGTGGTCGGCGACGGCGCGCTTCACGAATCGGCCGTGGCCCTTGCGACCGGTGAAGTCACCGTCGCGGACGATGACCGTGCCGCGCGAGAGCACGACGTCGCTCGCCCCCTGGACGGACCGCCCCTCGTAGCAGGAGTAGTCCACGTCCATGTGGTGGGTGGCTGCCGAGATCGTGCGGCGCCGGTTCGGGTCGTAGATGACGAGATCGGCGTCGGCGCCCACGCTCACCGAGCCCTTCTGCGGGTACATCCCGAACAGCTTGGCCGGCGCGGTCGAGATGATCTCGACCCAGCGTTCCTTCGAGATCCGCCCGCCGACGACGCCGCCGTCGTGCATGCAGGTCCACCCGATCCTCGACGCCGGGGAGTCCGTTGGGGACCTTGCGGAAATCGCCGCGCCCAAGGTCCTTCTGCCCCTCGAAGTCGAACGGGCAATGGTCGGTCGAGACCACCTGCAGATCGTCCTTCACGAGGCCGCTCCACAGGTCGTCCCAGTGGTCCTTGGGCCGGAGCGGCGGCGAGCAGACGTACTTGGCGCCCTCGAAGCCGTTGCCGAGGTCGTCCAGCGAGAGGAACAGGTACTGCGGACACGTCTCGGCGAACGCCATCGAACCGCGGTCGCGCGCCGCGCGGACCTCGGCGAGCGCCTCGCGCGCGGACAGGTGGACGATGTAGACCGGCACGCCGGCCGCCTCGGCCAGGCGGATGACCCGGTTGGTGGCCTCGCCCTCGAACACCGCCTTGCGGGCCAGGCCGTGGCCGATCGGGTCGGTCGTCCCGGCCTCGACGGTCTGGGCTGCGACCACATCGATCGCCATGCCGTTCTCGGCGTGCATCATGATCAGTCCGCCGTTCTTCGCGGTCTGCTGCATCGCCCGGAAGATGGCCCCGTCGTCGCTGAAGAAGACGCCCGGGTAGGCCGTGAAGAGCTTGAAGTCCGGCACGCCCTCGGCGACCAGGGTGTCCATCTCCTTGAGCGTGTCGTCGTTGACATCGCTCATGATCATGTGGAACCCGTAGTCGGCGACCGCGTTCCCTTCCGCCTTCTCGTGCCAGGCATCGAGGCCGTCGCGCAGGGAGCCGCCGCGAGTCTGGACGGCGAAGTCGACGATGGTCGTGGTCCCCCCGAAGGCCGCGGCGCGGGTGCCGGTCTCGAACGTGTCCTTGGCGAACGTGCCACCGAACGGCAGCTCCATGTGGGTGTGGACGTCGATCGCGCCCGGGATCACCCACTTGCCGGAGGCGTCGAGCGTCGAATCGGCGGTCATCCCGGCGCCGGCGAGGTCGGTGCCGATCGCCGCGATCGTCTCTCCGTCGATGAGCACGTCGGCGCGCTGGGCGCCGTCCGCGGTGACGATCGTGCCGTTGGTGATGAGCGTGCGCATCGGTCCCTCCTGGGCGACGACATCGAGGATCAGGAGAAAGATGGTAGGCGATGCCGGGCGGCCCGGCGGGGCTTGCTCGCTCGTCCTTGCGAGCTCGCGGCTCCCCATGAACGTCCCTCGTAGTCTCCAGGCGAATCTTCTGGAGGTCGAAACCCGTGGATCGGTCGCGGTGGGCCGGTTTTCGGCCGCCTGGGCGTCCGCGTTGATCGCCCCAGAGATAGGCGGGACGTTCGGTCAGCGCGGAGCGTCCACAAGATTCGTGGGGAGACTAGGAGGGACGATGAGGAGAGCAGGGCGCTGGGAAGCGAGGAATCCGCAGTGCCACGTGGCGCGCTGGGGCCACAGATCGGAACGTCTGACGAGACGGGACCCTCTCGGGCTCGCCGCCGTGGCCACGGCGCTGCCGGACGGCCGCGGCGGGGCTAACCGAGGAAGCGACCCGCCGCCGGTACCAGCTCGAGGATCCAGAGTGCCGCGGTCAGGCCTGCCGCAACGATCGCGATCGCGAGGGCCAGGCGACCGACCCAGCGGCGACGGGTCCGCGAGCGACGCGCTCCGACACCATCGTCCCAGAACGGATCGCGACCCTGGCGCAACGTGTTCATCGGTGATCTCTCCCTTCGGCGCGAGCGCACCCTTGCTCGGGCGCCGCTGCCGAACGCTCGACGCACCTCCGCGTCGCCGTGGCACCTCCCGACGCCGATCCCGGCGCGGTCGCGCCTGCCGAACGATGGTGGACCCCTCGGCGGCCGATTTCCAGCCTGACGATGGGGTCAGGACTCGCGGCGCCCCAGGACGTGGTCGGCGATCCCGGCGACCTGCCCGACGAGCATCACGATGACCGTGACCGGGTGCCAGGCGACCGTCGCGGGGGACTGTCGTTGCGTGACCATCAGGGCGAGGCGTGCGACGAGGAGGACGGCGAGTGGGACCAGCGAGGCGGCGATGACGTCGGGGTCCTCGCGGCCGAGGACGGCCACCGCCGGTACGAGCAGGGGGACGAGGTAGGTCGCGACGACCAGCGCGACGATGACGATCGCACCGGCCAGTCGCCCGCGACCGAATGGCAGGATGCGGAGGCGCCAGGCTGTGACGACCTCCTCGACGGTCCGATACCGCCGTTCGCCGGCGAGGTTCGCCATGCGAACGGCCGCCACGCGCGAACCGGCTCGGGACAGGACCCGGGGGAGGCTGTCATCGGGCGGCGACCGTCCCGCATCGTCCGACGTGGTCTCCAGGAACGCCGATCGTCGGACCAGCACGAGCGCGCCATCGCCGAACGCGAGTGCTGCGGGTCAATTCCCGGTGATCGCCGGCCACCACAACGGCGCGAAGCCGAACTGGACGAGGGCGAATCCGGGGACGGCAGCGCGCTCCGCGGGTGTCGCGAGCAGGTCCCGGGGCAACCCCAGGAGGAGATCGTCGCGCCGGGTCAGGGTCTGTTCGACGAGGATCCGCACGGCGATCGGGGCGAGGACGACGCCCGGATCCACGAACAGGATGAGATCGGCGGTCGCGGCGGTCGCCCCGACATGTCGCGCCCACGCGCGGGTCGTCCACCCGTCCGGCCGTGGCGGTGCCCGCAGCACCGCGTCCGCTCCGATCCAGGCGGCCGCTTCGTCGGCACTGCCATCCGTCGAGCCGTCGTCCACCACCAGGACCGAAGCGTCCGGGTAGGTCTGCTCTCGAAGCGCGGCCAGGCAGGCGGGCAAGTCCCGCGCTGCGTCGTGGCAGGGCACGACGATCGTCACCGACGGCCCCTCGTCGCCACCCCCGCGCGCGTCGGACCTCACGCGATGCCGTCGCGTCGCGAGCCGGATCATGAGGATGTTGGCCAGGGCGAACGCCGCGAGCATCGTCGGGACCACGACGGCGACGACCCATGGACCGTAGCGCGTGACTCCCCAGTGTTGGAGGAGGAGGACGACGATCCACGCGCCGACGAGGGCGCTCAGGGCGGAGACGTCGGCATTCGCCTTGGCGACCGCGGCGAGCGCCCGGGGCCCGTTGTCGGGTGCCACGAGCACCATGACGGGAAGCAGGAGGAAGAGGGCGACGGCCACCCCGGCAAGGACCCCGAGCGCACCAAGCGAGACGCACAGCACGATCGCCGCGCCGTATGCGACGAGGGCCACGATGGCCGTTCCCCGGGCTCCCAGCACGGCTGGTGTGGCCCTGGGGCCGGTCCGTCGATCCGACGGATCGGCCGCCGTGCCGGCTCCCCAGGCGGCCAGCGCGGCGATCGGCAGCAACGCCACACTGAAGGTCTCGCCGCCGACCGCGAAGCCGCACGCAGGCGGTGCCGCGACCAGCGCCCCAGCGACGAGCAGGTCGACCACGGGCCGCTCGCGGAAGCGGATCGGCCGTGTCGTCTCGCAGATGACCAGGACGATGGTCGCGATGAGGACGAGGCCGGCGGCCGCCCCGGCAAGCCAGACCAGGGCGGCGAGGAGGGGGAGATTGGTGATCGCGATCGCGGCACGGATGGACGTCGCGTCCGGTGCGTCCGGATCGCCTCGGGCGATCGCGTCAAGCCCGTGCCGGAGGAGATTGAACGGGGCGAGGAAGTAGAGGGCGCCGACCACCATGGCGACGGACCACCCACGCTCGGCCTCGAACGCTCCCACGACGAACAGTGAGCCCGTGAGGAACCAGGACCCCGGCTGGCTCAGCGTGATCAGGCGGCGCCCGTCCCCGGCGGCCTGGCGAACTGCATGCTGGACCGTGGCGGTGTGACCGGACACGTCGGCGGGTCCCCCTGGGTTCGACCTCGTTCGAGGGTGGGCTACTGGTGGAAGGCCGGGATCACGTCCCGCCCGTACGCCTCCAGCTGCGCTTCCTCGTCACCATTCATGAGGTAGAGATTGAACTGGTCCACGCCCGCGTCGGCGAGCTCGCGCAGCTTGGCCACATGCTCGTCGGCTGCGCCAAGGATGCAGAACCGGTCGGTCACCTCGTCGCCCACGAACGCTGCGTTGGACGAGCCGACCTCCGCGTGGTGGAGGTAGTCGTAGCCCTCGCGGTCCGTGACGTACCCGGTGAGTGCGTCGGGGAGTTGCTCGCGCGGGTACTTGTTGACGAGATCCACGACGTGGTTCGAAACGAGCGCCGGGAACCACCGCGTCCGCTCGCGCCCCAGATCGCGCGGGCCGACGTGCGCGGGCGCCGCGGCCTGCACCCGGATGCTTGCCGGATCGCGCCCGGCCGCCGCCGCCGCGTCGCGGACCTGGCCCGCGAACCAGCGGATGAGGTCCGGATCGGCCAGCTGGAGGATGACGCCGTCCGCCACGCGCCCGGTCATCGCCAACGCCATGGGGCCGTACCCGGCGATCCACACCGGGAGCGTCCAGCCGGACGCCCACGGAAAGTGGAGGTCCGTGCCTTCGTAGGTGACGTGCTCGCCAGCGACGAGCGCCCGGATGACCTGAACCGCCTGTTCCGTGTCCGCCAGCGTGATGGGTGCCTTGCCCAGGACGCGTCGCGCCGAGTCCCCGCGTCCGATGCCCAGGTCCATGCGCCCGCCGGAGATCTCGTCCAGCGTGGCGAGCACGGACGCCGTCACCGACGGCTCGCGGGTGCCCGGGTTGGTGACACACGTCCCCAGACGCAGGCGCTCGGTCGCACCGGCCATCAGGGTGAGCAACGGATAGGGCTCGCGCCACAGGACGTGGCTGTCGAAGAGCCAGCCGTAGTCAAAGCCGGCGGCTTCCGCCTGGCGCGTCAGCGCGAGGGTGCGCTCGATCGTGTGGTCGGGTTTGAGCGTGAAACCGAACTGCATCCGCGAGTCGCCTCCGATATCCATCCGAACCAGGTGCCAGAGGGTACACCGCCATGTCAGGGAATCAGGCGGCTCGGCTGTCCTCCTCCTGACAGCCGAGCCGGCGCGGATGATAGCGCGCCCGGACCCGCACCGCCAGATGGTCGGCGCGGTCAGGCAACGTTCGGACCTGGGTCAGGGTCGGGTCAGGTCGGCGTAGGCGTCGGGGCGGCGATCACGGTAGAACTGCCAGGTGTTCCGGACCTCCGTGATCTTGTCCAGGTCGAGGTCCCGGACGACCAGCTCCTCGTCATGCGCCGATGCCACGTCGCCCACGAACTGGCCCCGCGGATCCACGAAGTAGCTCTGCCCGTAGAAGTCGTCCTCGCCGTAGTCGGCTTCGATCCCGACGCGATTGATCGTCCCGACGAAGTAGCCGTTGGCGACGGCATGGCTCGGTTGTTCGATGCGCCAGAGGTACTCGGACAGGCCCCGCGACGTCGCGCTCGGGATGAACACGATCTCGGCCCCGTTGAGGCCCAGCGCCCGGGCACCCTCCGGGAAGTGGCGGTCGTAGCAGATGTAGACCCCCACCTTTCCGACGGCAGTCTCGAACACGGGATATCCGAGATTGCCCGGCCGGAAATAGAACTTCTCCCAGAAGCCCTTGACGTGCGGGATGTGCGTCTTGCGGTACTTGCCGAGGTACGTGCCGTCGGCATCGATGACCGCGGCCGTGTTGTAGTAGATGCCCGAGGCCTTCTCGTCCTCCTCGTACATCGGCGCGACGACGACCATCCCGGTCTGCTTGGCGAGGTCCTGCATCCGCCTGGTCGTGGGGCCGTCGGGGATGAGCTCGGTGTAGCTGTAGTACTGGGCGTCCTGCACCTGGCAGAAGTAGGGCCCGTAGAAGAGCTCCTGGAAGAGGATGACCTGCGCCCCGTCCTTGGCCGCCTGGTGGGCGCGCTCCTCGTGCTTCTGGATCATCGATTCCTTGTCGCCGGTCCAGCTGGCCTGGACGAGCGCGCTTCGGACGATTCGGGGCATCCGGATGTACCTCCACGGGTCAGGTTGCGGTCGCCCGATGGTACACCGACCCTACCCAGTGGAACGCTCCGGTGCGATGCTGTGCGACCGCACCTTGCTCCGACGCCGCGCGTCCCACGCGCGACCCGCGAACCCGAGGAGATCCCGCCATGTCCGACCCGGCCACCACCGAGGACCCTGGATCGAGCGCACGCGCTCGCGCTCGACTACCTCGCCGGCGTGGGGGACCGGCCCGTCGCGCCGACCGTGGATCTCGCCTCGCTCCGCTCCGCGCTGGGCGGCCCGCTGCGTGCCGCGGGGGCTGACGCGGCGGAGACGGTGGAGACGCTCGCCGCTGCCGCGGACCCGGGTCTCGTCGCGACCGCCGGCCCGCGGTACTTCGGCTTCGTCATCGGTGGGGCGCATCCCGCCGCGCTCGGGGCGGACTGGCTGACGAGCACGTGGGACCAGAACGTAGCGATGTACGTCATGTCGCCGGCCGCAGCCGTCGTCGAGGAGGTCGTGGAGGGCTGGCTGGTGGACCTGTTCGGGCTGCCGGCGGGAACGTCGGCCGGGTTCACGACCGGGGCGACGATGGCGAACTTCACGGCCCTCGCTGCGGCCCGGCACCGCGTACTCGCCGATGCCGGCTGGTCAGTGGAGGACCGCGGACTGTTCGGCGCACCGGAGATCACCGTCGTGGTCGGCGACGAGTCGCACGTGACGATCATGGCCGCGCTCCAGATGCTCGGGCCTCGGGCGCGAGCGGGTCGTCCGGGTCGCGACGGACGACCAGGGCCGGATGCGGGCAGACCTGCTGGAGGCGGCCATCGCCGATGTCCGCGGACCGCTCATCGTCTGCGCCCAGGCCGGCAACGTGAACACCGGGGCGTTCGACCCGCTGCGGCCGATCGCCGCGGCGGTGCACGCACGCGGTGGCTGGCTCCACGTGGACGGGGCCTTCGGGCTGTGGGCAGCGGTCGCTCCCGGCCGCCGGGCGCTGGTGGACGGTCTTGGTGACGCCGATTCCTGGACGACGGACAACCACAAGTGGCTGAACGTGCCCTACGACTCCGGCGTCGTGCTCATCCGTGACCGGGCGGCCCATCGAGCGGCCATGACGCTCGGCGCTGCCTACTACGTCGAGACCGCCGGCGGCGAGCGCGATGGCTACAACTGGGTGCCCGAGTCGTCGCGCCGCGGTCGCGCATTCGCCGTCTGGGCTGCCCTGCGCTCGTTGGGGCGCGACGGCCTCGCCGAGCAGATCGAACGCGGCTGTCGCGCCGCGACCCGAATGGCCGAGCGCCTGGCCGAGGAGCCGGGCGTGGTCGTGCTCAACGACGTGGTGCTCAACCAGGTGCTGGTGCGTTTCGCGGGGCCGGACGCGGATGCCCTGACCCGCGACGTCATCGCGCGCGTCCAGCGGGACGGCACGTGCTGGCTCGGCGGGACGACGTGGCACGGCATGGCCGCGATGCGGCTCTCGGTCTCGGGCTGGAACACGACCGACGACGACATCGACCGGTCGGCGGCCGCGATCCTGCGCTGTGCGCGCGACGCGCGCGACGCGGAGAGCTAACCGGCCGCGGGCGGCTCATCCGGGGCGACGTCCGGTCGCCGCCGCATGTAGTACTCGGTGAACTCGCGGCAGCGGCCCTCGTCGTCGAATCGGCAGACGAAGACGTTGGCGAACTCGCGTTCCACCTCGCGACGGTCGTCGGTCAGGTAGCGCGTGCGGCCATGGGCGACATAGGTGTCGCCTTCGATCGCGAGCACCTCGTAGTCGGCATCCCATGAGCCCGGCGCATCGGGATCACCAAGCCATGAGGCAACGACGGCCGCGCGCCCGACGACGGCTTCGTCGAACGGGTCGAACGCATACCGGACGTCAGCGCTGAACAGGTCGCCGATGGCGACGGCGTCATTGAGTCGCCACGCGTCCACGTAGCGTTCCAGCCAGGCCGCGAAGCCGGCGCGATCCATCTCGTCCTCCATTCGTCCGTGTTGCGTCCACCGTAACAGGCGTCGGCAGGTCAGGAGCCCAGGCGGTCGGTGGGTCCGGCGCTCGTCGATGACGGTCGGATCGGATGGCGCGCGCCGGTCCCCGCGACGATCTTCTCGATCGGGCTCTTCTGCGTCGCGAGTGCGAGCGAGCCGCCGGTGGTCGACTTCTTCCACATGCCCGTGTGCAGGTAGGCCGTGAAGGGGGCGCGCACCGCGTGGACCTTGTGGATGCGGACGCCGCTGGTCAGCGTGCTGATCGCTTTGCCGCCACCGATGTAGATCCCGACATGCGTGCCCTTGCCCCAGATGACGAGGTCGCCAGGCTTGGGGTTCTTGCGGTCCGCGAGCCCGCGCGCCTTGAAGTAGCGGTAGAGCGCCCGGGCCGAGCGGTACTTGCCGTTGCCGATGGCCTTGATGTCGCCGGCCTTGCGGTAGGCGTAGGTGACCAGCCCGGAGCAATCGAAGGCGGCCGGTCCCGTCGCGCTGTGCCGCCACGGGTCACCGATCTGCTTGCGCGCGATCGCGATGATCTGCTGCGCCTCGGTCTTGGGCTCCGCGGCGGAAACGGGGGTCGTCGCGCCGGGCGCGAGGGTGAGGAGGACGGCCCCGACAAGGGCCATCGGGATGAACGCTCGTGCGCCCATGGTTCGGAAACGCAAGGTGCTCCTTCCTGCCAACGCGTCGCGGGAAGCGCGACGGCGATCGCTGTGAGCCACGCGCGCGCACGGAAGGAAGGGATCGGGATGGGGGAGGACCGGACCGATGGACCGGGACCTGGGGGCTGCGCTCGGAGCGCAGGCGGGCCGACGACAGTCGCCGTGCGAGCGGGGGCTCTTCGGTTTGTCGTGTCCCTGTGATGTGACGGGGGTCGGTCGGCGTCGCGCAGTGTAGTCGAGGTCGTCGAAGCGTGCAGCGGCCGATCCGGGCGGGCTTCGGCAGCGGGCGAGTAGCATCGATCCTGTGGGAACGACATCCGACGCCGACCAGCCCTCGTGGTCGTGAACCCGACGGCGTCACGCCTGACCGATGCCGGCGCGGCGGGCCGCGCTGCGCCGAGACCTCGAGCGGACGCTGTCGGCAACCTTCGGCCACCCGCCCGACTGGGCGGCGGAGACCCAGGAGGGTGCGCGCGCCGCCCTCGCCGACGCGCACGATCGACCGCTGGTGGTCGTCGCCGGTGGCGATGGCACGATCCGCGACACCGCGGCGGCCCTCGCCGACTCCACCGTGCCGATGGCCATCATCCCCGGCGGGACGGGGAATGTGCTTGCCGGGACGCTGCGGATCCGCGGGCTACGCGGCGCGCTCGACACCATCCGCGACGGGCGAACCACGCCGCCTCGACCTCGGGTCGGCCCGATGGGGCACGGCCGACGGCGTCAGCGAGCGGATCTTCACCGTCGCGTGCGGGATGGGGTTCGACGCGAAGATCATGGCAGCGGCCGAGCACGAGTGGAAACGACACCTTCGCTTCGGTGCGTACATCGGTGCGGCCGTCCGCGAAGCGATGCGCCTCGAGCCCGCCCGGTTCCGGATCGAAGCCGACGAGGCGACCCTGGAGATCGTCGGGCTCGTCGTGCTCGTGGCGAACTGTGGGGACCTGATCCCGGGACGATTGGGCGCCCGCCAGCCGCTGGACCCGACCGACGGCCTCCTGGATCTCATCGTGATCGGCGGGCGCGGGATCCTCGGCGGGCTGCGTGGGGCGGCCGACGTCCTCCTGCGGACCGGGGAGCTGGAGGGGGCCGTCATCCGCCGACCCGTCCGACGTGTCCGGGTGGAGGCCGATCCGCCCCAGCCCACCCAGACCGATGGCGACGTCCACCCGCCGGGCTGGCTGGAGGCGACGGTCCTGCCGGGCGCTGACCGTCCTCGCCCGCGTCGCTGACGCCGGACGGCCCGCGCGCCGGTGACGGGACCGGATGTGCTGTAATCCGGTCGCGCGCGTCCGCGGACGCGAGGAGGAGGCAGCATGGGCATCGGCACGGCTCCAGGAGCGATGACGAGCGACGAGATCGTCGCGCTCAGCCGCGAGCACACGTTCTTCTCGTGGTCGGCGCAGGGCGCCATCGACCCCATCGCCATCGACCGCGCCGAGGGCGTCTGGCTCTACACGCCGGAAGGCCGTCGGATCCTCGACTTCAACAGCCAGCTCATGTCGGTGAACATCGGTCACGGCGATCGACGGGTCATCGATGCCATCACCGAGCAGGCCACCAGGCTCCAGTTCGTCCAGCCCGCCTTCGCGACGGAGATCCGGGCCCGACTGGGCCAGAAGCTCGCCGAGATCATGCCGGGCGACCTCGACAAGGTCTTCTTCACGCTCGGTGGTGCCGAGGCGATCGAGAACGCGATCAAGCTCGCCCGCCACTTCACCGGTCGCCACAAGGTCCTCGCCCGCTACCGCGCCTATCACGGTGCGACGTTCGGGGCGATGACCCTGACCGGCGACCCGCGCCGCTGGGCGAACGAGCCGGGCCTCGTCGGGCGTCGTCCGCTATCCCGACACGCACCGCTGGGGAGAGGCGGAACCCCGTCCCGTGGCGGAGTCCCTCCAGGGCCTCGAGGACGTCATCCGCTACGAGGGCCCGCAGACCATCGCCGCGGTCTTCCTCGAGACGATCGTGGGCACCAACGGCATCCTCATCCCGCCCGACGGGTACATCGCCGGCGTCCGCGAGATCTGCGATCGCCACGGCATCCTGATGGTCTGCGACGAGGTCATGGCCGGGTTCGGGCGGACCGGGCGCTGGTTCGCGGTGGACCACTGGGACGTCACGCCGGACCTCATGACGATGGCCAAGGGCCTGACGTCGTCCTACCTGCCGCTGGGCGCGGTCGCGATGCGCCACCACATCGCCGAGTTCTTCGACGCGAAGATGTACTACGGCGGCCTGACCTACTCGTCGCATCCGATCTCGCTGGCCGCCGCGCTGGCCACGATCGGCGTCTACGAGGAGGACGGGCTCCTCGAGAACGCGGCCCGCATGGGGGCGCGCATGCGCGAGCACCACGAGCGGCTCGCGGCGAAGCACCCGTCCGTCGGGCGCGCACCGCAACCTCGGGCTGTTCGGCATCCTGGACCTCGTCCGCAGCCACGACCCGTGGACCCCGATGACGCCGTTCAACGGCACGTCGGACGAGATGAAGGCGGTCGGCAAGTACCTGCGCGACCACGGCGTGTACACGATGATCGCCAACAACTCGATCCACACCAACCCGCCGCTGTGCATCACCGAGGCGGAGCTCGCGGAGGGCTTCGACGTCATCGACGCCGCCCTCGACCTCGCCGACCAGGCGGTCGCGGGCGCGTGACCGGGTCGGCGACCGGCGCGCCGTCGGGGCCATCGATCCGCCGGCGTCTTCGGCCGGTCACGGGTTTCCTGACCGTCTTCGTGCTGCTCCTGATCGTCTGGGAGCTCATCAAGGTCGTCGGCGGGAGCCCGTGGCGATACGACTCGTTCCTCGGCACGGGCATCGCGATCGATCACCAGCCGCCGTTCGCGTTCCCCTTCGCGACGGACATCAAGCTGCCGCACACGTGGGACATCGCGGCCGAGTTCTTCGCCCTCGACGCCGTCGGCGCGACGACCCTGGAGCGGCTCGCCGGCGCGGCCCTGTTCACGCTGCGCAACGCCGCCATCGGGTTCGCGCTGGGTTCGCTGCTCGGCCTTGGCCTCGCGATCCTGCTGGTGCACGTCCAGATCCTGGAGCGGGCCATCGTGCCGCTCATCGTGGCCAGCCAGACCATCCCGATCATCGCCATCGCCCCGCTCATCGTCATCGGCCTCAAGGCGGACTGGTTCGGGGTGGCTATCGTCTCGACCTACCTGACGTTCTTCCCGGTGACGATCGCCGCGCTTGCGCGGCCTCCGCTCCTACGATCCGCGCGCGCTCGAGCTCATGCGCTCGTACGCGGCGTCGCGCGGCGCCATCCTGCGCAAGCTTCGATTGCCCGCCGCGCGCCCGTACCTGTTCACCGGGTTCCGGATCGCGGCCCCCGCGGCGGTGGTCGGGGCGATCGTCGGGGAGCTGCCGTCGCTGATCCAGGACGGCCTGGCCCGCCAGATCATCACGGGCATGCAGTACTACTCCCTCAACGCAGAGTACCTGTGGGCGACCATCGTCATCTCATCGGTGCTCGGGATCGGCGTCTACCTGCTCGTCGTGGGCGTCGAGGCGTTCGTCCTGCGCCACGAACGGCGACCTGACCCGTTGGGGGCGTCATGACCGACCCAGCACGCCGCGTCGTCGAGATCGCCGGCGTCTCGAAGGTCTTCACGCCGCGCGGCTCGTCCGCCGGGCGCGTCGAGGCCCTCGTGGACATCGACCTCGAGCGTCGCCGCCGGGGAGTTCATCTCGCTCATCGGCCCGTCGGGCTGCGGCAAGTCGACGCTGCTGCGCATCATCGGCGACCTGACGTCGCCGACGGGTGGCACGGTCACCGTGAACGGGAAGAGCGCCCACCAGGCGCGCCTGGACCGCGACTACGGGATGGTCTTCCAGGCCCCGATCCTGTTCGACTGGCGGACGGTCCAGGGCAACGTGGAGTTGCCGCTCGAGATCCTCGGCGTGGGCGGGGCGGAACGCGCGAAGCGGGCTGCTGACCATCTCGCGCTGGTGGAGCTCGCCGATTTCGCCGGCCACTATCCTTGGCAGCTCTCGGGCGGGATGCAGCAGCGCGTGGCGATCGCCCGGGCGCTGGCCCTGGACCCGGCGATCCTGCTCATGGACGAGCCGTTCGGGGCGCTCGACGAGATGACCCGCGAGCGCATGAACCTGGAGCTGCTCAAGATCTGGGATCGCACCGAGACGACGGTCGTGTTCGTGACCCACTCGATCGCCGAGGCGGTCTTCCTCTCGACGCGGGTCGTGGTCATGTCGGCGCGGCCCGGCCGGATCGAGGCCATCATCGATATCGACCTGCCGCGCGAGCGGAACGTCGAGACCCGCGAGATGGAGGCGTACTTCCGCCTCGTGACGGCGGTCCGCGAGGCACTGCGCGGCGGCGAGGGCGATGCGGGCGCGTCCGACGAGGCGGCGAGCCGCCGCGTCGCCGCCGAGGGTCTGTCGGGGTGACGAGCGCGGTCGCGCCGATCGATATCGCCGCCGGTCGTGGCGCGGGCGCCCGCGACGCGGCCCGCGACTGGGGGCCGGCCGCGCTGCTGCTCGTCGGGTTCCTCGTGGCCTGGGAGCTCGTCGTCCGGGTCTTCCAGATCGAGCAGTTCATCCTGCCGAGCCCGATCGCCATCGCCGACGCGTGGGTCACCTACCTGCCGGAGCTGTTCGCCGCCGCCCGCTACACGTTCTGGGAGATCATCGGGGGACTCGTGATCGGCGCGACCGGCGGGATCGTGGTGGGCGTGATCACGGCGCGCTACGCGTCCATGCGCGACTCGCTGATGCCGTTCGCGGTCGCGGCGAGCTCCGTGCCGATCCTCGCCTTCGCGCCGCTGTTCAACAACTGGTTCGGGCTGGACCAGCAGCTGTCCAAGGCGATGGTCGCGGCCGCCCTGTGCTTCTTCCCGGTCATGATCAACACGGTCCGCGGGCTGACGACCGTGGATCCGCAGGCGCTGGAACTGCTGCGTTCCTACGCCGCCACCGAGGCCACGGTGTTCCGCAAGCTGCGCGTCCCCAACGCCCTGCCGTACATCTTCACGGCGCTCCGGCTGGCGGTGACGCTCGCGACCATCGGCGCGGTGGTCGGTGAGTACTTCGCGGCGCCGCGCGCCAGCCTGGGCCAGTACATCGCGACGTACTCCGCGTTCCTGAACTTCGAGCGCTCGTGGGCCGCGATCGTGTTCGCGTGCGCGATCGGGATCGGGCTGTATCTCGTGGTCGTGATCGCGGAGCGGCTCATCATGCCGTGGCAGGACCGTCGGACGGCCTGGAGCTGACGGCGCAGCCGACCCGAGCCCGAGTCACGACCGCCCGGGCGCCATCGCGCGACCGCAACTCGGTGTCGGTCGGGGTCGGCGTTCGCTAGACTGCGGGCTCGGAGGAGGAGGACCGGCTCCCGGTCGCGGTCCGAAGCACGAGGTGGATCCCATGCGAAACCCGCGCATCGTCGCGCTGCTCGCCGCCGCGGTCATCGTGGTGGCAGCCTGTTCCGGGGAGCGCGCCAGCCCGCGCAGCGGGCGACGCCGCCGCCACCGCCGCCAGCGCCGCAAGCGCGGCCGAGCGCCCCGGCGAGCTGACCCCGATCCGACTACAGCTCCAGTGGTTCCCGCAGGCCCAGTTCGCGGGCTACTTCGCCGCGCTAGGACCAGGGCTACTACGAAGAGGAAGGGTTCGACGTCACGATCCTTCCGGGCGCGGTCGAGATCGTGCCAGCGACCGTCGTCGAGGGCGGCCAGGCCGAGTTCGGTATCTCGTGGGTGCCGCGCATGCTCGCCCCGCGCGAGTCGGGCGCCGATGGCGTCGTCATCGGGCAGGTCTTCCAGCGCTCGCCGACGCTCCAGGTCTCGTTCAAGGACAAGAACATCACCAAGCCCGAGGACCTGGCCGGCAAGAAGGTCGGCTCGTGGGGCTTCGGCAACGAGGCGGAGCTGTACGCAGGCCTGCGCAAGGCCGGACTGGACCCGACCGACCCGACACAGCGTCGCGATCGTCGCGCAGCAGTTCGACATGGTCGCGTTCGTCGCGGGTGAGATCGATGCCGCGCAGGCGATGATCTACAACGAGTACGCCCAGGTCCTCGAGACCGATGAACCCGGCGACGGGCGAGCTCTTCAAGCCGGAAGACCTCAACGTCATCTCGTGGGAGGAGTACGGCACGTCCATGCTCCAGGACGCCATCTTCGCTTCGGAGGAATGGCTGGCCCAGGAGGGCAACGAGGATGTCGCCGTCAAGTTCCTCAAGGCCTCGTTCAAGGGCTGGATCTACTGCCGCGACAACCCCGAGGCCGTGCGTGGACATCGTCCTCAAGTCGGATGCGGCGTTGCCCAAGGGTCATCAGACCTGGCAGCTCAACGAAGTCAACGGGATCATCTGGCCCGCTCCCAACGGGATCGGCATCACGGATGCGGCCGCGTTCGATCGGACCGTCCAGGTCGCGCTCGATGGCGGCATCCTGACCAAGCCGGTCGAAGGCACCGCGTGGCGCAACGACCTCGCCGAGGCCGCGCTCGCCGAGCTCGTCGGACCAGGACACCAAGGGCGCGTCCTGGACCAAGGCGGAGGTCATCCTCACCGAGGGCGGCAAGTAGGGGAGGGGGCGTCCGCCGCGCCATCCGCTCCGATCGCGAGATCCGAACGACCGGCCCTTCCGAGGGCCGGTCGTTCGTCGTTCGAGGCATCGGCGCGGGCACGGCGCCGGGCCGGCACGCGCCGTTCCGGGCCGCGGGCGTGGTCGCCGGGCATGCGGCGGGCGCCGGGCATGCGGCGGGGCCGGGCACGCGCCGCAGTCGCCGAACGCTTCCCTCGTCAAGGTGCGGTGGGACCGCTCCATCGGGCCTAGCGATGGCCCCAAGCGCCGCGAACGCGCGTCGCGGGGCCACGGCCCCGTCCGGATCCGTGCGTGGATACGCCCGCCCCGGTGCCCGAGGCCCGCCGATCGCGCGACCCGTAAGCCGGCAGTGAAGCGCTCAGCGATACGGTGGCACCGCAGTCCCGCCGCCGTATCGAGGGTCGACCATGGTTGCCCGCACCCGCCGGATCGGGACGGTCGTGGAGGGCCAGCCGTGAGGCGATCGCCCTGGCCGCGACGCTTGGTGGGACCGTTCGTCAGGCGCGCCGAGCCCGGCGGATGAGCCTGGCCGAGCTCGGCGACAAGGTCGGGCTCAGCGCGACGCAGGATCGCCGAGATCGAGCGCGGCGAAGGCGTCGGTCGCCGCTGGAGGTCTGGGTCGCGCTCGGGATCGCCCTCGAGCGGCCGCTGGCGGTGACCCTCAGCCGCCCGCTCGGCGAACCCCGCGACGGGCCCCGGGACGCCGGCCACCTCGAGATCCAGGAGCATCCTGCTCGCCCAGGCCGCGAGGCTCGGCCGCAACGGCACCTTCGAGCTCCCGACGCGCCCGCTCGACCCCAGCCGCTCGACCGACGTCGGCCTCCGCGACCCGATCACGACCGCGTCCGGATCCTCGCCGAGTGCTGGAACACGTTCGGCGACATCGGCGCGGCGACCCGAGCGACGATCCGCAAGGCTCGCCGAGGCCGCAGGCCACCTGGCCGGACGATCGGATCGCCACGGTCTGGGTCGTCCGCGCCACCGCCGCGAACCGCACGCTCCTCGCTCGCTTCCCGCAGCATCCTCGACGCCGCGTTCCCCGGCTCATCCCGCGGCTGGGTCGCCGCGCTGACCACGGGCACGCCGCCGCCCGAGCGAACCCGGCATCGTCTGGTTCGATGCCGCCGACGGGCCGCCTGACGGAGCGCCGTCGCAGTACGATTTGACCCGTGCCGAACCACACCACGCTCCACGTCTCCAGCGCACCCCGCTGTCCTCCACAAGCTCGCCGTGCTGCGCGACGAGCACACCGAGCCCAAGAAGTTCCGCGAGGTCGTCCGCGAGCTGAGTTGGCTGCTCGGCTACGAGGCCCTTGCAGGACGCGAAGGTCCGCGCTCGTCACATCACCACCCCGATGGAAGAGATGGACGCGCACGAGCTCGGCGAGCGGATCGGCCTGATCCCGATCCTGCGGGCCGGCCTGGGCATGGTGGACGCGATGCTCGAGCTGATGCCGACCGCCCAGGTCTGGCACCTCGGCCTCTTCCGCGACGAGCGCACCCTGCGCCCGGTCGAGTACTACAACAAGCTGCCCGACTCCGCGACCGTCGACCTCTGCCTCATCCTCGACCCGATGCTCGCGACCGGCGGCAGCGCCACGGCCGCCATCGATGTCCTCAAGCGCTGGGGCGCCGTCCGGATCAAGCTCGTCAACCTGATCGCCGCGCCCGAGGGCGTCGATGCCGTGCAGGCAGCGCACCCCGACGTCGAGATCCACTGCGCGTCACTCGACCGCGGCCTCAACGAGAAGGGCTACATCATGCCCGGCCTCGGTGACGCCGGCGATCGCCAGTTCGGGACGGGCCACTCGGACTGACGCGCACGCACGCTGAGGAAGGCCGGAGGCTGGGTACGTCGATCAGGAAGCCCGAAATGAGCAGGCCCGACGCGGCGGGTACGCCCCTCGGCGACGATCGCCCCGCATTCCGGCCGTCCTTTCCGCTCGTCGGTGCGAAGCTGCGCAAAGCCCGTGTTGCGGCCATGGATCGTGCGACGGGATCGCCTCGTCCGAGTGCTCATGGCCGAACCGTGGGCGTCGGTCGTCTCCGTCGTCGCGCCGCCAGGCTACGGGAAGACGATCCTCCTCGCGGATTGGGCGTCTCGTGAGCAGCGACCCGTCGCGTGGCTGACGATCGACGATTTCGACAACGAGCCGAGCGTCTTCCTCACGTACCTCGCGGCCGCGCTCGATCGCCTCGCCCCGATCGATCCTGAGGTCGGACGGGCGATCGGCTCGTCGCGTTCACGTCTCCTGGCGACGGCGGTGCCGCGGCTTGCCGCGGCTGTTCACGAGATCGGCGAGCCGGCCGTCCTCGTCCTCGATGACGCTCACCGACTCGTCGATCGGACGTGCCTCGATGCCCTCGTCGCGCTCATCGACCACCTGCCGGACGGCTTCCAGATCGCTCTTGCGGGGCGCGCCGAGCCGGACCTGAACCTCGCCAGGCTCCGCGCGCGCCGGGACCTCCTCGAGATCGGAGCGTCCGATCTCGCCCTCGACGTGGACGAGACAAGGAGGCTCACGACCGCGGCAGGGCGTTCGCTCACGCCCGACCAGGTCGACGTGCTCCACGAACGGACCGAAGGATGGGCGACGGGAATCTACCTGGCGACGCTGGTCGGCACAGGGTCCGTCGACCCAGCGCGCGCGACGGTGATGGTGTCCGGCCAGGATCCGGCGATCGCCGACTACCTCCGATCCGAGCTGTTGTCGAGTCTTAGCGACGAGGACCAGACCTTCCTCACCAGGTCGTCGATCCTCGAGGTCGTCGAACCGGCGGTCGCCGAGGCGGTGACCGGTATGCCCGGAGCCGCAGAGCGCCTGCGCTCTCTGGCCCGGGAGAATCGACTCGTCGCACCGCTCGCAGGCGGTGCGCCGTCCTACCGGTTCCACCAGGTCCTGTCCGAGTACCTGAGGGCCGAGCTCGAGCGCCGAGAGCCCGGGGCGACGACGGAGCTGCATCGCCGCGCTGCCGCCTGGTTCGAGGATGCCGGCCCGACTCGAGGTCGCGATCGAGCACGCACTGGCCGGTGCCGACGAAGCCACCGCGGCACGTCTCGTCCTGGCGATCACCTTGCCGATGCACTACGCGGGCCACACGGACCTGCTCGATCGCTGGATTCGGACCTTCTCGGAGACGACCTTCGAGCGGCTTCCACCACTCACCGTCGTCGGCGCGTTGGTGAACGGCCTGAGCGGGAGGGCGGAGGCCGCGGAGCGACTTGCTCGGATCGCCGAGCGCTCGACATTCACCGGGAATCCGGGAGACGGGTCCGCGTCGTTCGAGTCTGCGCGCGCGATCCTGCGGGCGGCCATGGCTCGACACGGTTCGGACGACGTGCTCGCGAACGCCCAGCTGGCGGTGGCGACCGAGCCTGCCACGAGTCCATGGCTGCCGATGGCCCTCTACGGACTAGCTGCCGCACACGTCATGCGCGATGAGGTCGCCAAGGCCGACGCGGCCCTGGCCGAGGCGGTCGACGGCGCGGCCGTGGCTGGCACGTCCCCGTACTACGGCCTCGCGATGCGCTCGTCCCTCGCGATCGTCGATGGCGACTGGCGGACCGCCGAGCGACTCGCGCGGGAGAGCCATGCCGCGATCGACGCGACGCACCTCCGCGACGTCGCCACCGCCGATCCACGTCCACGCCGTATCTGCCCGAGTGGCCATCCATCGCGGCGACGTCGCACGAGGCCGCGAGGAGCTCGTCCACGCCCAGCTCGTCCGCCCGTTGGCGTCCTACGCGCTGCCATGGATCGCCGTCGGGGCGCTCATCGAGCTCGCCCGCGCCTACCTGGCGATCGCCGACACGGCAGGTGCCCGGACTGCAGTCGCGAGGCGGAGGCGGTGTTGCGCCGGCGGCCGGACCTTGGCCGTTCGCGGACCGCGTCGTCGAGCTGCGGCGCACGGTGGACGAGGCGGCGAACTCGCTGGCCGGACCGTCGACCCTCACCCCGGCCGAGCTCCGGGTGCTGCCCCTGCTCTCCACGCACCTCACGTTCCAGGAGATCGCGGACCGGCTGTCCAACTCTCGCAGCACCATCCACTCCCATGCGGTGTCGATCTACGCGAAGCTCGGGGTCACCGGCCGCAGCGAGGCCGTCGAGCGGGCGATCGAGCTCGGACTCCTGGAGCCGTTCCCGGGGCTCAGGCTCACGACCTGGAGCCAGCCCGAGCCGGACTGACCGCCGCTCGCGAGCTCGACTGATCTGGTCGATGCGCCGAGGCCCCGGTTGCGAGCGGACCTGCTTCACGGGACGCACACCGTCGCCGGACCGGACCGGTTCGCCAGAGTCCGCAGGAGAGGTACTGACCATGGTCACCGAGGTCATCGAACGAGTCGCCACCACCGTCCCGCTGGACTGGAACCAGGTCTGGTTCACCAACTGCCCGATGGTGTCGCGCCAACAACGTGGACCAGGAGCTCGGGTGGTGCCGTGAGGAGTACAAGAAGATCGGCGTCGAGTACGACTACTTCCGCCACTCGCCCGAGAACAACTGGTACCCGCACTACATCCACAACCTCGACAACCTGATCCGCTTCGGCGGCCTGTATCCGCCGATCGCCGTCAACGCCGACATCCGCCGCACCGTGCTGCTCGGCGCGACCTGGGTCTACGAGGGCGGCTGCATGGCGGTCCGGGCGAGCGACAAGCTCTTCCGGATGCAGGATCTCAAGGGCAAGAAGATCGGCATCACGAAGAGCCTGAACACCATCAAGAACGACTGGTGGCGGATCCAGGAGCACATGGGCATCGAGAACATGCTCATGCTCAACGGCATGACCATGGACGACATCGAGCTCGTCGAGTTCCCGTACCCGGACGACTGGTACGACAAGCCCGAGATGCTGACGCCCATCGAACAACCCGTCCGAGACGTGGCTGCAAGCGTGACCACAAGCACGACTACGCCTTCCGCCCGCTCGAGAAGGCGCTGCTGGCCGGCACGGTCGATGCGATCTACACCCAGAGCAAGGTCTTCCAGCACATCCAGGAGGCCACCGGCCAGCTGGCGATGATCGAGGACCTGTCGCGCTACCCGGACTGGCGCGTCCAGGTGGCCAACACCCCGGCCGTCATCACCTGCACCGACGTGATGGCCGACGAGCACCCCGAGCTCGTCATCGCCTACATGAAGGCGATGATCAAGGTCGGCCGCTGGGCGAACGAGAACAAGCACGCCGCCGGCGCGATCCTCAACCGCCAGACGTTCTACCTCGATGCCGAGGACACGTACCAGGGCATCAAGGACGTCGACATGGTGCCGAGCCTGAGCGCGCGGAACATGCAGACCATCAAGATCGGCAAGGACTTCATGTTCAGCCACGGCTACATCAAGAACGACTTCGACGTGGACGAGTGGGCCCGGCCGGAGTTCCTCGAGCAGGCCGCGACCGAGGTCCTCAAGGAGGAGTGGGAGCGCCGGAGCTGGAGCAAGCTGCCTGAGGGCGGCGGGCTCGAGGTCGAAGGCATCGCGGCTCGGGTAGCCGAGTCGCTGGCGGGGGCGACCCTGAACGCGGTCGCCCCCGCCGACACCGCACGAACGCATCGAAGATCCGAGCTCGCCTGCGGGCCGGACCAGGAGAGAACTGCCATGGCGAAGACCGCGCTCCAGATGGTGATGGAGGCGAGCGCCCGGATCGGGCACGTGACGCCTGCCGAGGCCCAGGCCGAGATCGCTGCCGGGTCGGCCACCGTCCTCGACATCCGCGAGCCGACCGAGTGGGAGCACCACATCGCCGGCGCCGTCCAGGTGCCGAGAGGGTTGCTCGAGGCGGCGGCCGATCCGACGAGCCCGCGACACCTGCCGGCGCTCGACCCGACCCGTCGCGTGATCGTCTACTGCCGCTCCGGCGCCCGGGCCGCGCTCGCCGGCGCGACGCTCAAGGAGCTGGGCTACGAGGACGTCGCGAACCTCGACGGCGGGATCACCGCCTGGAAGGACGCGGGCCTGCCGATCGCGGAGCACCACGAGGGGATGTAGCCCGCATCCATCGCACCACGGACAGGAGGAGCGATCGATGCTCTCGGAGACCCTGCAGGTCATCACCCAGGTCGCGATGCTCGTCTTCGTGGTCGGCAGCATGGCCGCGATGGGCCTGGGCCTGACCGTCGCGCGGATCGCCCAGCCGCTGCGCGACGTCCGGCTGGTCGTCGCCCTGCTCGTCGTCGAACTTCGTCGTGGTGCCCGATCGCCGCCATCGCCGCGGCGCGGCTGCTCCCGATGGAACCCGCCGCCGCGACCGCCGTCGTGCTGATCGGGTGCGTGGGCGGGGCGCCGTTCCTCCCCAAGCTCGCCATGCTGGCCAAGTCGAACCTGGCCCTCGCCGTCGGGGCGATGGTGCTCCTGATGGTCGTCACGATCGGCTACGCGCCGATCGTGGTGCCGCTGGCGGTCGAAGGCGCGACGGTGGACCCGCTCGCGATCGCCCAGTCGCTCGTCCTGTTCATGCTGATCCCGCTCGGCCTCGGGCTCTTCGTGCGCGCGCGCTACCCGGAGCTGGCCGACGACTGGGTCGGCACGGCCGGCAAGGCGTCGAGCATGGGGCTGCTCCTGGGCATCGGGAGCGCCCTGATGCTGACCTGGCGCGAGGTGATCGGCTCGATCGGGACGTCCATCTTCGTCGGCATGGCGATCATCCTCGTGGTCGGGCTGCTCGCGGGCTGGCTGGCCGGCATGGGACGCCCGTCGAGCGAGCGCACGCTGATGGGGCTCGCGACCGCGAACCGCAACATCGCGGCGGCGCTCGTCATCGCCACGTCCATCGGCGGCGACACCATCGTCTACACGCTCGTCGGAGCGCTGACGATCCCGGTCGTGCTCATCGTGCTCGCCGGCCAGATCGGGAAGCGAGCCGCCGCCTCGACCGAACCGCTCGCAGCGACGACGTAGCGGCGCGGCGCCCCATCTCGGCCACGTGCTCGCGGCCAACCGGTGCGAGGTTCTGGCGGGTGGCTGTCGGTTCCGCGCCGAAGGGGGAGGCTGAAACCTTGGGTTCCCGGTCGATGACGGCCGGGAACCCGGGGACAGGTCGTTCGGACTGAGAACCTCAGGCCGTCTCGGCCGTCCGAAGTCAGGCCGCGGACGAACGGTTGCCCATCAGGAGCCGGGCGAGGCCGATGACGGCCATGGCACCAAGCGCCGCGATGACGATGCTCGAGATGTTCAGCCCGGTGATATCACCGAGCCCCAGGATCTGGTGACTGACGAACCCGCCGACCAGGGCTCCCACGATGCCGAGAGCGATCGTCGCAACGATTCCCAAGCCTGTCTTCAGCACGTAATCGGCGATCAGTCCGGCCACCAGGCCGAGGGCTACCCACGCCAAGATTCCCATGTGTTGCTCCCTCTGTAACGTTGTCGGGTGCCGCCCGCGAGCGCGCGCGACTGACCCGGAGCCTGTTCGTGCGCTGGTCGCAAGCGGATTGCATTGCGCTTCGTCGAGGACGGCCATGGGCGGGTCGAGCCGATGGGCGTTCGCCTGTCGTGGACCCTCGTGCTACCAGATCCTGGCTCGCTGGCCGGCCGGGAGCGCCATCGGCGATCCGTCGGGGACCCCGAACGCCGCCGCAAAGGCCGGCGTGTTGGAGAGCGGCCCGTTGACCCGGTACTGCGACGGCGAATGAGTGTCCACATTGGCGAGCATCCGGGCCGCTGCCTCCGTGTAGCCCATCCGCCACATCGTCGCGTAGGCCAGGAAGAATCGCTGGTCCGGCGTCAGCCCGTCGATCTCCGGCGCGTCGTCACCGACCGCCTCGTGCATGGCGTCCAGCGAGATGGCGATGCCGCCGAGGTCCGCGATGTTCTCGCCCAGCGTCAGCCTGCCGTTCACGTTGACGTCGTCCGCGACCGGGTAGCCGTCGAACTGCTCCACGAGGACGTTGGCACGGCGCTCGAACTCGGTCCGGTCCTCGTCGGTCCACCAGTTGCGCAGCGCGCCCGCGGCGTCGAACTGCGACCCGGTGTCGTCGAAACCGTGCGTGATCTCGTGCCCCATCACCATACCGATGCCGCCGTAGTTGACGGCATCGTCGGCGTCCGCGTAGAAGAACGGTGGCTGGAGGATGCCCGCCGGGAAGACGATCTCGTTCCGGAGCGGGTGGTAGTAGGCATTCACGACGTGGGCGGGCATCGCCCACTCGCCCTTGTCCATCGGCGTGCCCAGCGGGCCAGCTGGCGCGCGATCTCGTGGGCGGACGCGGCGAGGCGGTTGGCGAGGTAGCTCGAGCGGTCGCAGCTCCAAGCGTCGAGTAGTCGCGCCACTCTGTCCGGGTACCCGATCTTGTAGGAGAAGCCGGCGAGCTTGGCCAGCGCCTGCTCGCGGGTGGCGTCGGTCATCCACGTGGTGGCACGGATCGCCCGACCCATGGCGACCAGGAGGTGATCCACCATGACCTCGACCCGGGATTTGGCCTCCGGCGGGAACGTGTCGCGAACGAACAGCTGCGCCACCGCCTCTCCGATGTCCGAGGACGCGACACCGACGATGCGCTTCCATCGGGGCTGCTGCTCCTGCTGGCCGCCGAGGATGCGGCCGTAGAACGCGAACTGCTCGTCCTCGAACGCCGGGGCCAGGGAGGAAGCCGTGGCGCGGACCAGGTGCCAGCGCAGCACGTCCTTGAGCACGTCGAGCGGGGTGTCGGCGATGCGCCTGATCGACGACGGCGAGGAACCCGGGGTTGTCCACGCAGACCGTGTCGCCGGAGATGCCGACCTCCCGGAGATAGGCACCCAGTCGGTAGCCCGGCATCAGGTCGTCGAGCTCCGCGATCGCGCGCCGGTTCATCGTGAGCTGCGGGTCGCGCCTCTGCTCCGGCGAGAGCGAGGCTTCGGCCAGCCGCCGCTCGAAGGCGAGCATCGCCTCGGCCGTCGCGGCCGCGTCGGTCTGGTCCACGCCGAGATTGCGGAACTGGGTCGCGATGTGCGCCGTATAGGCGCCCCGCAGGGCGACCGAGCGCTCGTCCTCGTTGAGGTAGTAGCCGCGCTCCGGCAGGCCGAGGCCGGACTGGCCGACGTAGGCGAGGTAGACCTCGGCGTCCTCGAAGTCCGCCTCCACCCCGATCCCGAAGAGTGCCCCGAGCCCGTGCCGGTGCAGGTCCAGGTTGAGCGACCGAAGATCGTCCACCGACGTGATCGCCTCGATCCGGTCCAGGAACGGGCGCAGCGGTTCGATCCCGGCCGCGGCGATGGCGGCTTCGTCCATGCCCGACGCATAGAAATCGCCCACCAGGCGGGTGATGGGTTCGGCGTCCGCGCCCGCTTCGGCGGCCTCCTCGAGCAGACGCCGCGTCCGTTCCTTGTTGCGATGGTCCAGCTCGACGTAGGCGCCCCACATCGGGTACTCCGCGGGCACAGGGTTCGCGGCCAGCCATCGCGCGTTGACGTGGCCGTAGAAGTCCTCGGCGACGGGGATGCTTTCGTCCCAGAGCGTCGCGTCGAGTGGCTTGGGTATGGTCACGGATACCTCTCTCGATCCAGGGTGGGTCCCGGGTCTTCCGCAGCGACGGTCGGTGGCGATTCTGGCGTTGTGGCGTTGCCCGCGATGAAGTCGTAGCCGCAGGCACGGCACCTGGTCTCGCCCTGTGCGACCGGGTGTCCGTACGGCGGGCAGAGGCGCCGCGCGGGCCGACGAGCGAACCACGGGACCGACAGGACCAGGAAGCCGATCACCCAGATCACGCCGAGCAGGATCCAGACGAGGACGGTGCCTGCGGCGACGCCAGCCGCGCAAACGTCGAGGCCGAGGCCCTCAAGCCCGTCGCAGGTACCACCGATGGAGCCAGTGAGGGTGAGTGCGAGCCCGATGATGGCGATCGACCAGGCCAACAACAGCCAGGTCCATCGCCGCCAGCGACGGACGTTCGGGATCATCAGTGCATCCTCTGGAGCGTCCCGACGGCGGCGCCCGTCGCTGCGCGTCGAGTCGACGGGCGTGGTCGAAGAGCAGGGCGAGCAGCGCCAGGTGGAGGACCGTGGAGGTGACCGCGCCGAACTGCGCCACGTAGAAGGTGAGCAGCCCGCCGGCGACCAGGTTCAGCAGGACGGCGCCGATCGCCACCCGGATCCCCGCCCGCTCCCGGTGACGCAGGAAGAGCCCTGCCGCTACACCGCCGGCCACGACCGACGACGACGCCGATCACGAGCAGCAGGATCGTCCAGATCGGCTCGGCCGGGAACTCCACCGGACCCTCGGGGACCGTGATCTCGAGCGGGCCTTCCGCCCAGGCCATGGCCAGCAGGAACAGTGACGCAAGGCGGCAAGGAGTGCCATCGACAGGAGGCCGACGACGATGAGCGCCCGCTCGAGACGCGTCGGCAGCACGCGCTCCAGGAGTGCGATGGCCTCGCCGCGGGCGAGCCAGCCCGGCGCTGCCAGGAGCGCCTCCATCTCGGGCGACGTCAACAGTGCCGCCTGCCGCGCGGCGAGCCCCGCGACGCCCGGGTCCGCGGTCGCTTGGGCCTGTACGAGCCGCTCGACTGACCCGGTCCCGCTCCGCTGCCGTGAGGTGGCCATCGACGCCGTCGCGGATCGCATCCACCGCGGCCTGCATCGCGTCGTGCTCTGAGTCGGCCCGGCTGCGCCGCACCACGACCCAGAGACCGACCAGGAGCAGCAGCGCGCCGTAGATCAGTGGGGCGGCGGGTGCGAAGAAGTAGTCGTTCGACTCGGTGATGAACTTGCCCACCTCGTCGATGAACAGGCCGACACCGACGCCGGCGAGGAGCGCGGTCAGGAGCAGGACGCGGCGACCGACGAACACGAGGGGAAGCAGGGCTGCGACGATGAGCAGGAGGCCGCCCCACAGCATGTGGGCGACGTGAAGCCCGCCCGCCACCGATCTTCGGGTAGCCCGTGAGATCCAGGTACCAGCGCGTGGCGGCGACGGAGATCGCGAACGCGGCGATCGTCAGCAGGAGATAGCGCTCGGCGTGGTCGCGACGAGCGCCCAGCATCGGGTGTTCGCATCGATCGCGTCCTCACGCTTCGTTCGGGCAAGCAGGCCGCACGGATGGGGTCGGCTGCGTCGCCGCCGACCCCCCATCCGTGGTCCGTCGAGCTACGGCGGGTCGATCTGGTCCTGAAGGTCCATCAGGGGTTGCTGGCTGACCTGCAGGAAGCCCTCTCGCGGCCGGTCGAGGTCGACGACGAGCGTGAGGACCGCGGCCAGGACGATGACCAGCACCGTCGCGCCCAGCGAAGCTGCGCCGGCGGGTGAGGCCGGCGCTGTAGCCGACCATACCCATGGTGAGGGCGGTGCCGATGATCAGCAGGAGGAGCACCGTTTCCGGCACCCGCGCATAGACGATCGCCGTCGCCCGCGTCTCGTGCAGATCGATGGTCTCGTTGAGCGACTCGATGTAGAGGCCCAGCAGGTCCGAGTCGGGCGTGTCACGGGCCAGCTCCTCGGCCATCGCCCAGAGCTCGGCATGGATCTCGGTCGAGCGGGCGAAGTTCGCCGCGAGCTGCTGCCCGGTCGGCGACGTTGATTCGCAGCGGGACGTACTCGCGCAGGAGCTCCCGGCTGTCCTCCCCGTACGGCTGTGGCAGGTAGCCGGCCCGCAGGTACGTGGTGCCGATCGCGTTCGCCTCCTCCAGCACCAGGCCCCGCCGCGTGTCGAACCGGTCGGAGGCCATCCCCATCGTGACGGCCAGCAGGAAGGCCATGAGCGCCAGGAGCGAGCCCACGAGCATGTTCGTGGGGCCCTCCTTCTCGTCGGGCGTCTTCGCCTGCCACCAGCGCCCGACTCGGTACCCGACCTCGAAGCACCCAAGCAGGATGGCCGCGATCACGACCAGGACGGCCGGGATCGGGAGCGTATCGAGGAGCTGTCCGGTTCCCATCGCCGCGGAGCGTAGCGCGGCGGCCCCCTAGACGTGAGGCGCGACGCCCTCGGCGAGCTGCTGCATCAAGTCCAGTTGCGCGTCGATCTCGAGCAGGGGGAAGTGGCTCCTGGCGACGAGTTCGACGGGAACGCCCGCCTGCCGCCGGATCTCGAGAAGCGCCTCGACGAGCACCTCCGGCCGCCCGGCATACGTCGCCCGACCCTTGACCAGGGCATCGACCGACCCTTCGAACGGGGGTGCCGCCGGTGGCGGCAGCGGACGGACGGCCGACGCCTCCATGTCCGAGTACTTCCACTGCATCGCCCAGAGGACATCGCGGTAGCGAGCGAGTGCCTCCGCACGCGAGGGACCGGGAAGCAGCACCGAGTAGTGGATGAACCGGAAGGTGGATGGGTCGCGGCCGATGCGCTCGCATTCGTCGAGCACCCAGCGGACCTGCTCGACGAACTTCTCGACGGGGGCGTTCGCGAACAGGCCGTCGGCCAGTCGCGCGGCGCGACGGATCGCCGGTTCCGCGCTTCCGCCGATGAGCACGGGGATCTTCGCGGACGGCGTGGGCCGGACGCCCAGCGTCGGCAGGTCGTAGACCGCGCCCCGGTGCGTGAACGGCTCGCCACTCCACGCCTGCGGGAGGATCTGCAGGATCTCGTCCATGGCCGCGCCGCGTCGGCGCGCGTCGGCGCCCGAGCCCCTCGTACTCGATCTCCGACCACCCGAGCCCGACGCCGAGGATCAGCCGACCGTGACTGAGCAGCTGGACCGTCGCCGCATCCTCCGCCAGGCGCAGCGGATGGTGCATCGGTGCGAGGACGACGCCCGTGCCCGAGCTCGATTCGCGACGTCGCCTGTGCGAGCGCCGGCGCCGACCACGAGGAGCGAGGGCATGTAGCCGTCATCGACGAAGTGGTGTTCGGTCGTCCAGACGGACGTGAAGCCGAGCCGCTCCGCTTCCACCGCGAGGCGGATCGTGTCGTCGTAGGCGCGCGTCCAGTCGGTCTCGCCGGGCCGAAGCTGCGCGCTCAGGAGTCCGAAGCCCAGTCCCATGCTGGCGACGATAGCAGCCCACGGCGCGAACGGGTTGACAGCACGGCGAGGTCCGCTATAGTACCGAAAGGTTATATAACCAAGTAGTGATGAGCATGCAGCCGAACGACCCGCTCAGCACCACCTTCGCCGCCCTGGCCGACCCGACCCGGCGCGCGATCCTGGCTCGCCTCGCCCAGGGCGAGGCGTCGGTCAAGGACCTCGCCGAACCATTCGACATGACCCAGCCCGCGATCTCGAAGCACCTGCGGGTGCTGGAGCGGGCCGGTCTCATCGAGATGGGCCGTCAGGCGCAGTGGCGTCCGCGACGGCTCCGCGCGGGACCGCTGCGGGACATCGCCGACTGGGTCGGCCAGTACCGACCGCATTGGGAGGAGAGCTTCGAGCGCCTCGACACGTTCCTTCGGGAACTCCAGGACACGCAGGAGACACGACATGGAGACGACGATGACGGCGACCCGGATCGACCGCGGTAGCACCGACACCACCACCATCTATTCCGAAGGCGGCGACCTCGTGTACGAGCGCACCTTCGATGCGCCCCGCGAGCTCGTCTGGAAGGCCATGACCGACCCGACCCTCGTCCCGCGCTGGTGGGGCCCGCACGGCACGACGACGACGGTCGTCGAGATGGACGTTCGGCCGGGCGGCAAGTGGCGCTACGAGCAGCAGCGCGCCCGATCGCGAGGACGTGTCGTTCTTCGGGGAGTACCTCGAGATCGATCCGCCCGAGCGCATCCGCTGGACGTTCCTGTTCGATGTCGATGGCGAGGGCCCGCAGGGTGGACCCGAGACGTTCATCCTCGAGGAGGTCGACGGCGGGACGAAGGTCACCTCGACGTCGCACATGGGTTCGTCGGAGGTCATCGACATGGCCCTCTCGACCGGCATGACCAAGGGCGCGATCGAGACCTGGGACCGCCTCGCCGCCCTGCTCGCCGCGAGCTGACGACGACCCGATCGCCTCGAAGGGCCGGGCATCCCGCGCATGCAGGGTGCCCGGCTTCGTCATGGCGCCGGGGCCGGGACCGGGTTGACGAGGTACGACCCGTGGGCGCGCAGGCGCGCCTGGAGTTCGCTCACGTCGATGCGCTGGACGTCGATGACCCGTGCGGTCAGCGGCTGGACGGTCGGGGATGCCGTCGGGGCGACCGACGCGGACGAACCGGGCGACGCGGACGGCGTGACGGTGCCACCACCGGTGCCGGGCCGTCGCGTGATCGCCATGGCCGCCGCTTCGCCGGCCGCCTCGCCCATCAGCATGTACTGCGGCTCCATCCGCAGCGAGGACTGCGCGACGTGGCTCGCGGACGCGGTGACGCGGGACGAGCAGGTTCGTCACCTGCGATCGCTTCGGCGTGATGGATCGGTACGGGATCGCGTAGGTCGTGTACGGCAACGACATCGAACCCTCGACCAGGATCTGGTCCTCGTCGTCGATCCAGCGCGAGACGTAGTGGGCGTCCACCCGGTATGACGCGACGCCGATGATGTCGGTCTTGGAACGCGACGTCTCGATGTCGGATTGGCGCAGGACGTACTCGCCGATCATCCGGCGCCCCTCGCGGAGATAGAGCAGCCACGGCCAGTTGCCGTTGTCGGTGAATTCGTCCTTGCACAGCCCGTACTGGGCCATCTGCGAACGGACCGAGGACGGGACCCGGCGATTGTTCCCGAGGTGGAAGAAGAGGCCCTGCGTGAACACCCGATGGTCGTGTTCGATCTCCAGCCGTGTCGCGTGATCCGCCTTCGGGTAGGCCCAGTTGAGTCCCGGGACTGCCGTACTGAGCGGGCCGAGGTCGTTGACGTCGAACTTCTGGTTGGCGAGCGGTGAGATCGTGAGGATCCAGTCCAGTTGCGCCGGCATGTCGGCGTCCTCGGCCTTGATGGTGAGGTACTTGATGTAGACGTCGTACTCGCTCGAGTCGTAGCCGACCGGCTTGGTGAAGGGCGTCTGGTTGGCGGGGTCGGTCGAGAAGCAGACGCGGTAGTTCGACGCCTGGATCCGGTCATCGGCACTGCCCACCGCGCCCGGGGCATCCACGACGAACGGTCGGGCGGTCATGTCATCGAGCTCGGTCAACAGCTGGCTCGGGCGCACGCCCGCCAGCGATTCGCCGTAGGTCGACTGGGATTCGCGACCCACCCGGTAGCTGACGCCCGACCTGCGCCATGAGGTCGCCCTCGTAGGTCGCATCGATGAAGATCGCGGCCGAGTAGGTCCGGCCGCTGGCCATCCGGATCTGGGTGATCCGCGTGCCGTCCTTGACGACGGCCTGGGTATCGCGCAACCGCTCGCCATAGCGGACGCGCACGTCGGTCGAGTGGAGCATGGAACGGAACGCGTCCTCGGCCGTGTGCGGCTGGAAGTGATAGCGCCCGTCCAGGGTGCCTTCCAGGGCTTGCGTACGATCGAAGAACTCGCCCGTGTAGCCGCGATGCGTGGTCCGGTTCCCGATGTCGGTCCAGCCGAGTCCGCTGCTCATCATGCCGCCAAGGTGCTCGCGTTGTTCGAGGAGGATCACGTCGGCACCCGCCCGTGACGCGGTCACGGCGGCCAGGACACCACTCGGGGTGCCGCCGTAGACGAGGACCTCCGACCGGATCGGCGTGGCGGCCATGGCGTCATCGCTCGTCGCGCCGGACGACACGACGATCGCCGTCACGGCGATGACGATGGCAAGCGAGAGGCGAGCCCAGGCGGAGGGTGCTCGAGGTCCGAGCGGTCGGCGGTCTTCCAGCGTGTCTCCCCCGGCTGTGCCGCCCCGTCGATCGGCGGATCCCGATGCCGAGAATCGTGACACGCCTCCCGGCATGTCGCAAACGCCGAAGCCAGCCGGCCGGGCCGGGGAGTATCCTCGACACGTGAGTGCCACGGTGGAGCGCGCGACCCCGGTGAAGGCCCGCCCTCGGGCGCGGGTTCGCCCCCGCCCGGATACGCCGGTCCTCGTTCGCCAGGTTCGCAACGGGATCGAGGAGAGCCTGCACCGCGGCGACATCGTCGAGGTGGACGCGAACGGACGCCTGCTTCGTCAACTGGGCGATCCGGAGCGCGTCGTTACCCTGCGCTCCACGGTCAAGCCGTTCGGGCTGGTCGCCCTCATCGAGGCGGGCGGGATCGAGGCATTCGACCTGGAGCCCGCCGAGATCGCGATCATGGCGAGTTCGCACTCGGGCGAGGACATCCACGTCCGGACGATCCAGGCCATGTTCCGACGCGCCGGGGTCAGCCAGACGCTGCTGGCCTGCGGGAACGAGGGCATGCCCCTCGACGCCCTGACCGCGGCCCGCCTTACCCGCGACGGCGAGAAGGCGAGCCCCATCCGGCACATGTGCTCGGGGCACCACGCCGTCTCGCTGCTCCTCGCCCGGCTCAATGGCTGGGATCTCGACACGTACTGGCAGCCGCAGCACCCGGCCCAGGTCGCGTACCGCGCCGCCGTCGCCCGGGCCTACGCCACGACGCCCGACCGGCTGGAGATCGCGATCGACGGCTGTGGCCTCGAGACCTATGCATTCCGACTTCGGGAGGTCGCGCAGGCGTACGCGATGCTGGCCGAGCCGGGAGCGGTCGCCGCCAAGGACCCGCGGCGATCGCTTGCGCCGGCCCTGACCACGATCCGCGATGCGATGCTCGAGCGACTCCCGACATGGTCGCCGGGCGGCATGACCGACTGGACACGTCGATGATGAAGGCCGCACCGGGACGCCTCGTGAGCAAGGCGGGGGTGGAGGCACTCCGCGCGATCGCCATCCTGCCGGGTCGGCGGATCGGGACCAATGGCACCGCGGCATCCGGACTGGCGATCAAGATCGAAGATGGAGATGGGTACGACCGCGCGACGTCGGCCGCCTCGATCGAGGCGCTGCGCCAAGCGGGCGTTCTCGACGGACAGGCGCTCCGTGTGCTCGCTCGGTATCACCGGCCGGCGTCACTCGACCCACACGGCCGCGCCGCGGCCGAAGCCGTCTCGGAGTTCGAGCTTGCCCCGGTGGGAGAGCTCATCGGCTGACCGGTCCGGCCCGGTCGCGAACCGGACCGTCGACCCGACCGACCCGCTGGAGCAGAGTCACGAGCATGGCCCCCAACGCCGACCCTTATCGAACGCTCGGCCTGACCCGCGGGGCGACACTCGCCGAGGTCAAGCAGGCGTATCGCCGGCTGGCCAAGGCCAATCACCCCGACGCTGCCGGGGAAGCGGCGCTGCCGCGCTTTCTGGCGATCCAGGCCGCGTACGACGAGATCGCCGGACCCGGTGCGTCCGGAAGAGCCACAGGCCGGCCAGGCCGGGCCGGATCGCCGCCTCCCTGGGGTGCCGATCCCGACCGTGCCGACGCGACGCATCGAGCCTACGGCGGGCGTTCGCGGCGAACGCGGAGCGGCGGGACCCGTCGCCCGACCGGCAACGCAACCGGTGGCGCGAACGGCGACACGTCCGGCGACGCGTCCGGCGCAGGCCCGGGAACATCTTCGCCGCCGGGACCCGACCGACCGAACCGGCCGCCGAACAAGGCCACGCTGGGATCCACGTCCTATGACGGCACCGAGGGCGAGCCATTCGAGCCCGATTGGGGTGGGGCGTCCTGGTATGGCACGACCTCGGGCACCTACTGGACCTTGAACCCCAAGGAATACGCCGACCCCCGCAAGCACGGACCGGAGTACCAGGCACGGGCGCGTCGAGCCGCTGCCGCAGCCCGCGAAGAGGACGCAGCGGCGGAGACGGGCACGAGCGGACCTCGACCCGATCCGGACACGCCCCCGACCGAGGCGGATCCGCCGACCCACACCACGAGTTCCTGGTGGGACGCGACGGCAGGACCCGCGGCCGACGTTCCGTTCGCGGACGACCCGGACCCGCCGGGGCCCGCCGAGCCCGCCCAGGATCGCGCCGTCCGGGGCCTCGTCGGGCGGGTGGGGCTGGCCGTGCTCGGGTGGATCCCGATCGCCATCGCGATCGGCTGGATCGCCGGCGAGGTCTCCGGCTGCGGCCGGTTCGCTGCCACCTGCGACCCCGGGCAGGAAACGCTCGTGTGGATCGCCCAGCTCGTTGCGCTGGCGATCCTGGTCATCTGGGCCACGCGCACGGGTGACCGTCCCGTATCCTGAAGCCATGCCCCGACGCCACGATCCGCGGGACCTGTCCGCCGCAGCCCAGGAGTATCTGCTCGCGTTGCGCGTCGGCGGGGGAGCCAGTGGTGCGAAGGTCACGGCGGCCGGCGTCGCCCGCCATCTCGGCGTGACGACACAGGCCGCGAGCGAGATGTTCCGGCGCCTGACCGTGGACGGGCTCGTGGACCATCCTGACGGACGCGAGTTGCGGCTGACCGCGGCAGGCCGAGCCGCGGCCGACGGGATCTTCCGGCGTCACGCACTCATCGAATGGCTGTTGACCAGCGTCGTCGGACTGGGTTGGGCGGAGTCCGACGAGGAGGCGATGCGCCTCCAGGGCGCGATCTCCCCGCGGGTGGAGGCCCGGCTCGACGAGATGCTCGGCCACCCGGAGATCTGCCCACACGGCAACCCGATCGATCTCGCGACGGCGAAGCGGCGACCCGTCGGCACGCCACTGTCCGAGATGGAGGCGGGTTCTCGAGCGACGGTCTACCGCATCACCGAGGAGGCCGAGGAAGACGCCGGACTCCTCTCGTACCTGGAGGCACGGGCGCTCAAGCCCGGCGCGCCGATCACGATCCTCGGCGCGCTCGGGTTCGCTGGATTCGCTCACCCTGGAAGGTCCCCTGGGCCGCGCCACCCTGGGGCTGCGCCCTGCGGCCCTGGTCCATGTGCTGCCCGGCGATGCCGACCCGTCGCTCTTCCACGTGGTCCCGACCGGTCGCGCCTGACGCCGCCCCAGCGTCCGGCTGCTAGCCTTCGGCCATGACCATCGACCGCGTCCGCATCGCTCCCAGTCCCACCGGGCCGCTCCACATCGGGACCGCACGGACCGCGCTCTTCAACTACCTCCACGCGCGCCACGTGGGTGGGACGTTCATCCTCCGCTTGGAGGATACGGACGTCGCGCGGAGCACGGTGGAATTCGAGAAGGACATCCTCGACGGTCTGCACTGGCTGGGCCTCGAGTGGGATGAGGGGCCGGAAGTCGCCGGCGAGCCGGCCCGCGGCCCGCACGCGCCGTACCGACAGATGGAGCGACTCCCGTCGTACGCCGCCGCCGCGCAACGGCTCCTGGCGGACGATCTCGCCTACCCGTGCTTCTGCACGCCCGATGAGCTCGGGGCCGACCGCCAGGCGCAGGAGGCCGCCAAGTCGCCTCCGCGCTATGTCGGGCGATGCGCACGCCTGACACCCGCCGACCGCCAGGCGTTTGAGGCCCAGGGGCGTCGCGGTGCGCTGCGGTTCCGAGTGGGGGAGGGGGTCGTCGCGTTCGATGACATCGTCCGCGGCCATGTCGAGATCGATGTCAGCAACCTCGGTGGCGATTTCGTGATCGTCCGCGCCGACGGCAACCCGCTCTACCACTTCACGGTGGTCGTGGACGACGCCTCGATGGAGGTCACCCATGTGATCCGCGGAGAGGACCACCTGTCCAACACCCCCAAGCACATCCTGCTCTTCCAGGCGCTCGGCCATGCCGTTCCGCAGTTCGCGCACCTGCCGCTGATCCTGAACCCGGATCGCACGAAGATGAGCAAGCGCAAGGCGCAGACCGCCGTAGGCGACTACATCGCGCAGGGCTTCATCCGCGAGGCGCTGGTCAATTACCTGGCGCTGCTTGGCTGGGCGACCGGGACCGAAGAGGAAGTGCTTTCGCTCCCCGAGATCGTCGAGCGGTTCGACATCGCCAACGTCCACAAGGGCGGCGCCGTGTTCGACCGCGAGCGCCTGGAGTGGCTCAACGGCCAGTGGATCCGCCGATTGTCCGCGGACGACCTGATCGATCGATTGCGGCCGTTCATCGAGGCGGACCTCGTCGCCGGTCGGATCACCCGGATGCCGTCCGATGACGAGGTGCGAGCCCTGCTCCCGGTGATCCAGGAGCGACTCCCCACGCTGGGTGCGATCGGCGACCTTGTCGGGTTCCTGTGGGTGGACGAGGTGGACGTGGACCCGGCCATGCTCGTCCCCAAGCGTTGGGATGCGGCGACCGCGCGGGACGGACTCGCTGAGGCGCGCGCGACGATCGCGGACGTCGGCCTGGTCGCCTTCGAGGCCGATGAGCTGGAGCCACCGCTCCGCGCTCTCGCCGAGGCTCGCGGCTGGAAGGCCGGCGACCTGTTCATGGCGATCCGGGTCGCGGTCACTGGGCGGACGGCGACGCCGCCGTTGTTCGACACGCTCGTGGCCCTGGGTCGCGACCGGGTGCTCGCCAGGTTGGATCGGGCCCTCGAGGTCCTCGCGTCCTGAACGAGATCCCGTGGCGGCGGATCGCCTCGATCGCCGCGGTCGGACTCGCGACGGGAGCCCTGACCCAGATCGGACAGGGAACGCTGCCCGACGGCTGGTCGCAGGCCGCGAACGCCATCTCGCCGTGGTTGGTCGTCGCCTTCCTCGTTGGTTCGAGGATGCCGGACACGCGCTGGGCGATGGGCGCCGGGGTCGCGACGCTGGCCCTCGCCGTGGTCGGCTACTACGCGATGGTGCAGCTTCGATTCGGGTATGGCGGCAGTACCGGAGCCTTGGTCCTGTGGAGCATCGCGTCGCTGGCGGGCGGCATCGTGTTCGGTGGTGCGGGCAGATGGTGGCGCGATCCCCGTCCGTGGCGGCGGGCCGTCGCGATCGGCCTCGTGGGCGCGGTCTTCATCGCCGAGGGGGTCTACCTCTCGCAGATCCTGCCCGAGGCAGCCGTCGGGATCGGGTTCGTCCTGGTCGGGCTGGCGGTGCCGCTCGTGCTCGGTCGGTCATGGCCGGACCGGGGTCGTGGGTACCTCGCCCTCATCCCCGCGCTCGCGCTCGGTGGCCTTGGGTACATTGCCCTGAACGTGTTCTATGGGTTCACGTCGGGCCGCTGATTCCTGCCATGTCCTGGCATGTTTGCCGGGGTAGGCTCGGTGTGACGCGTATCAGCGACCCCCCCGGAGGATCTTTCCGATGACCCGAGATGATGTCCAGCGCTGGCTCGATGCCTATATCGAGGCTTGGCGAACCTACGATCCCGATTCGATCGGCGCGCTCTTCAGCGACGAAGTGAGCTATCGCTACCAGCCGTACGGTGACCCGACGGTGGGCCGCGAGGCGCTCGTTGCCGAATGGCTGGAGAGCCCGGACGCCGCCGGCAGCTGGTCGGCGCGCTACGAGCCGTTTGCGGTGGATGGCGATCGTGCCGTCGCCGTGGGAGAGAGCACCTACCTGAATGAGGACGGCTCCACCCGAACGCTGTTCTACAACGTGTGGCTCCTGCGCTTCGACGCTGACGGACGGTGCGCCGAGTTCACCGAGTACTGGCGCGAGCTCCCCGAGGCGATGCGCGCCGGACGTTGACCGCGCTCTAACGAGTCGTTAACACGCGCGGCTATGCTCATGGGCAGATGGCACGAACGATCCTGGTCGTCGAAGACGAACCGACCCTGCGCGAGACGCTCGTCGATGCGCTCGAGGCGGACGGATTCCGGGTCGTCGCGGCCGCAGACGGTCGCGAGGCGCTGACCCAGTTCCGGGCGGAGCGCCCGGACCTCGTCCTGCTGGACCTGATGCTCCCCGAGTTGTCGGGGATCGAGGTGTGCCGGATCATCCGGGCCGAGTCGGGCGTGCCGATCGTCATGCTCACGGCCAAGGACTCGGAACTCGACAAGGTCGTGGGCCTGGAGCTCGGCGCGGACGACTACGTCACCAAACCCTTCTCGCTGCGCGAACTGACCGCCCGGATCCGTGCGCTCTTCCGCCGATCCGAGGCAGCCGTGGCGACGTCCACGCCACCGGCGGTCATCGACCTGGGCCGCGTCCAGGCGGACCTCGCCGGCCACCGACTCCTGCGCGATGGCGCGACGGTGCCCATCAAGCCCAAGGCGTTCGAGTTGCTCGCGTTCCTCCTCCGCAATCCGGGGCAGGTCTTCACCCGCGACCAGCTGCTCGAGAAGGTCTGGGGCTACGACTACGCCGGCGAGACGAGGACGGTCGACGTCCACGTCCACTGGCTGCGCAGCCAGATCGAGGAGGATCCCGGCAAGCCGGTGTTCATCCACACGGTCCGCGGTGTGGGGTACGTCTTCCGTCGCCCCAGCTGACCGGGGCAACCGGGCCGTGACGGCCCGGCCTGGAGATCGTTGACTCCGCGCTATCCCCGTGTTGATCTGCGACCTCCAATCTGGACGCATGCCGATCGCTGTTCGCCTGCCCGGGGCCGACGTTGGGGACGTCACCATGACCACGCATCCGGTCATGGATCAGCGCCCCGGCGGCGACGCGATCGGCACCGCCGCTCCGCCGCCTGGAGAGCTCCTCCCTTCGGGTGGCACCTCCGCTCCCGGTCCGGTGCCGGCGCCTTCACGGGCGCTGGCGCTGGACGCCATCCGTCTGCTTCGATGCCTGCGTGACCCGGCACGTGGCCCGGCGGGCTGGTCGGAACCGGCCTTCCGTGTGGAGGTGGATCTCGTGCGAGCGCACCTGGCTCACCTACACTCGCGACAGTCGCTCGCGGCCTCGTTCGGTCGCGAGGCGTTCCACGCCGTCCGAGGTGGCGCATCGCTCGACGACCCAGGCCCGGTACGCGTCGCCTACGCGCTCCGCTGGCTCGAACTCGGGGTGGGGCGCGACACCGTGAGGGCCGATCTGCCCGTAACGGTCGGACGGTCTCTACGTCGCCTTGTGGTACATCCGTTCGATCGCCTCGGCCGCGTCCTCGGCTGCATCGATCGCGTTCTCCAGCTCGCGGTAGAGGTCGCGCCACTTGATGACCTCGAGCGGATCGGAGCCGTCGCGGAACAGCCGCGCCACCGCGGACCGTGACAGGCCATCCGCCTCGTGCTCAAGCTCGTGGACCATCTCGAGGTGCGGTTTCGAGGCCCTTGAGCCCATCGAGCTTGCGCAGTGCCGCGAGCAACTCCACCGACTGCCCGGCGAGGATCCTGGCGAGTTCCACGGCCTCTTCGGTCGGTCGCTCGATCCCGTAGATCACGAACGTCTCGGCCGTCGCCTGGATGCCGTCCACGACGTCATCGAGACGGACCGTCAGCTCGTGGATGTCCTCGCGATCGAACGGGGTGACGAACGCATCCTCGAGGCGGATGCCGATCTGCCGGTCGATCTCGTCGCCTTCCTTCTCCAGGCGCTGGATCTCCACGATCCGCTCGTCGAGCCGGTCGTACTCCTTGACCATCTCGTACAGCGCGTGGGCGGCGGCCTGGAGGTTCTCGCCGTCGGCGGTGAAGAGATCGAAGAACCGGACATCCTTGGGCAGCAGTCGAAAGCTCATGCGGGTCTCCTTGCTCAGGCGAAGCCGATGGAATGCAGGACGAACCAGGCGGCCGCCGCGATGGACGCAGTGATCGGGATGGTGATGACCCAGGCGAGCAGGATGCGACGGGCGACACCCCAGCGCACCCCCTTTGGACCTCGCGCGCGAGCCCACGCCCATGATCGCGCTCGAGATGACGTGCGTCGTCGAGACGGGCATCCCGAGGGCCGCGGTGCCGAGCAATACGCTGGCGGCCGTGGTCTCCGCGGCGAACCCGTGGACGGGCTCCAGCTTGACGACCCGATGCCCCATCGTGTGCATGATCCGCCACCCGCCGACTGCGGTCCCGAGGGACAGGGCCGTCGCCGAGACGATGATGACCCATGTCGGGACCTCGATCGATTCGATGACGCCGGCCGAGAAGAGAGCGAGGGTGATGATGCCCATCGTCTTCTGGGCGTCGTTGGAACCGTGGCTGAACGCCATGAACCCGGCCGACATCACCTGGAGCCGTCGGAAGATCCGGGCCATCGGCTTGCGCTGCGCATTCCGGAAGGTCCAGTAGAGGAGCAGCATCAGACCGAACGCCACGACGAAGCCGATCAGCGGCGACGTCACCATCGGGATGAGGACCTTGTTGACGATGCCGTTGATGTCGAGCGCACCGACGCCGGCGGCGATGATCGTGGCACCGAGCAGCCCACCGATGAGCGCGTGCGAGCTCGAACTCGGGATCCCGAAGTACCACGTGATCAGGTTCCACGTGATGGCGCCCAGGAGTGCTGCCATCACCACGGTCTGTGTCGTCGTCGTCTCGTCCACGAGCCCGGCGCCGATCGTCTTCGCCACGGCGGTCCCGGCGAATGCCCCGATGAAGTTGAAGCTCGCGGCCATCAGGACGGCCACCCGCGGGCTCAGGGCCCGCGTCGCGACGGACGTGGCGATCGCGTTCGCGGTGTCGTGGAACCCATTGATGTAGTCGAAGACGATGGCGAGCGCGATGACGAGGATCAGCGAGAAGGTGACGGCTTCCACGCGGGTCGGCGCTCCTGCTGCGGGGTCGGTGACGGACGGCCTCGACGACAAGTGAGCGCCGACGTTAACAGGATGACAACACGGAGTGGCGGCGTCGCGGGCCACGTGGCCCGGTCCGAACGGCCCCAGCGGTATCGGCCGTGGTCGCCGCGGCTATCCTTAGCCGGCCATGCGACTGTCCCAGCTCTTCTTCACCACGCTTCGCGACGACCCGGCCGAAGCCGAGATGCCGTCGCACCGCCTGCTGCTGCGCGCGGGCTATGTCCGCCAGCTCGGCTCGGGGATCTATTCGCTCCTGCCGCTTGGCAAGCGCGTGAACGACCGCGTCGAGCAGGTCATCCGCGAGGAGCAGGACCGGATCGGCGGCCAGGAGATGGAGATGCCGGTCGTCCATCCCGCCGACATCTGGAAGGCGAGCGGTAGGTACCAGGCGATCGGCCCCGAGCTGACCCGGTTCAAGGACCGCAATGGCCGCGACATGGTGCTGGCGATGACCCACGAGGAGGTCGTCGGGATCCTGCTCGCCGACGTCGTCCGCTCGTATCGCCAGCTGCCGGTGATGGTCTACCACTTCCAGACCAAGTGGCGCGACGAGCCGCGCGCGCGCGGCGGCCTCCTGCGCGTCCGGGAGTTCGTCATGAAGGACGCCTACAGCTGCGACCTGGACCAGGCCGGTCTGGACGTCAGCTACGCGGCCCAGCACGACGCCTACGTCCGGACCTTCGAGCGGCTCGGGCTCAAGACGGTCGCGGTGAGCTCCGACGTCGGGATCATGGGTGGTACCGAGGCCCACGAGTTCATGTTCCTGCACCCCGCCGGCGAGGACGTCCTCGTGCTGTGCGAGTCGTGCGATTACGCCGCCAATCGGCAGGTCGCGCTGATCCCTCGCGGGACGCCGGCATCGGAAGCACCGTCGCCGATGGAGGAGGTCGCTACGCCCGGGACGACCACGATCGCCACCTTGGCGGCGTTCCTCGACATCCCGACGAGCCGCACCGCGAAGGCCGGCTTCTACATGACCGGCGATGGCCGCCTTGTCACCGCCATCGTTCGTGGCGACCACGAGTTCAACGAGACGAAGCTGTCGAACGCGGCCAACGCCAGCACCGGTATCCGCCCCGCGACGGTGGACGAGATCCGGGCCGCGGGCATGGAGCCGGGTTACGGCTCACCCATCGGGGCGCGCGACACGACGGTCGATCGTCGATGAACTCGTCGCCCGCTCGCCGAACCTCGTCGCCGGTGCGAACCGGGACGGCTACCACTATCGGAACGTGAACGTAGGTCGCGACTTCGCGCCCGACGTCGTGGCCGACATCACGAACGCCCAGGAAGGCGATCCGTGCCCGAGCTGCGGCAAGCCCGTGATCCTGCGCAACGGGATCGAGGTCGGCAACATCTTCAAGCTCGGGACGAAGTTCACCGACGCGGCCGGGGCCACATACCTGGGCGAGGATGGCCAGGCCCACCCGATCGTCATGGGCTCGTACGGCATCGGCGTCGGGCGCAACGTCGCCTGCATCGTCGAGGCGCACCACGACGACAAAGGCATCGTCTGGCCGGCCGAAGTGGCGCCCTACGCGGCCCACCTCGTGTCGATCGGTGCAGCCAAGGACCCAAACGTCACAGAGATCGCGGAACGGTTGCACGCGATCGCCGCCGACGCTGGCCCGCGCCGCGAGATCCTGTGGGATGACCGCGACGAGTCCCCGGGCGTCAAGTTCACCGATGCCGAGCTGCTCGGCATGCCCTGGATCCTGACCGTCTCGCCGCGCTCGCTGGCCGCCGGCGGCATCGAGGTCACCGAGCGCGCCACGGGTGATCGGTCGACGCGTCCGATCGACGAGGTGGAGCGGCTCCTCGCCGAGGGCTTCTGATGGGCGGCGCGGTGCGGATCTACCTCGCCGGCCCGCTGTTCTCGACGGCGGAGCGCGCGTTCCTCGACGACGTGGCCGCTCGACTGCGCGAGCACGGTCATGATGTCTTCGTCCCGCACGAGCAGTTCACCGACGACATCGTGGAGCTCGACGCCGAAAGGGTCTTCCGCGTGGACCTCGATGGCGTCCGGGCCGCGAATCTGCTGTTCGCCTGGCTGGACGGACCCATGGTGGACGATGGCACGGCATGCGAGATCGGGATCTTCTCCGCGCTCGTCGCATCCGGTGACCCTCGGTATGTCGGCATCGTCGGCCTTGCGACGGATCTGCGGACGCTGCGTCGACGCGGAACGCCCGGTGACGGCATCAACCTGTTCGTGGCCGGGGCCGTGATCGCGAATGGCGAGATCGCCTGGTCGGTGGACGACGCGATCGCCGCGGTAGACCGACTCGCGAGCCGCGACCGCAGCCCGGGCGGGGCCGCCTCCTAGCTTCGCGTCACCGAACTCGGGGGCAACGTGCCGGGCACGGCCGCAGCCTCGGCGATCGCACTTGCCGTCGATTCATCGATGGTCGCCCCATCGAGGGCGAGGACGACCTCGCCGGCGGTCGCCTCCAGGTCCACGAGCTCGGCCGACGAGTGCACGACCCCGTCGATGGTCTCCTGGTCGTCATCGATCCGACCGATCGCGAACGTCACGCCCGGCGGGATCGAGGCCGAGATCGAGATCTCCGAGATCCGGTACGGCGAGCCCTTCGCGCGCAGTGCCTTGTTCGTCATCTCCTGGAGCGCCGTGGCCTTGACGATCAGTTCCGCAAGCGTGCCTGGATCGATCCGCTCGACGACCGTCGACACCCCGCGCCGGGCGAGCCCCACGGCTTCGCGCGCGCCCTGGCTCGCGCCGGTCAGGCTCTTGTTGATCCGCTCGGTCGTGGTGGGATCGCTCGCGGTCCGTGACGCCGCCGAGGCTGCCTCCTCCATCCTGGTTCGCGCTGCCTCCGCCGCTTCCTGCGCCTTCTTCATGAAGCTCACTGGCCCCGCCCTCCCTGCACCCATGCCCCGCCCCGCGGACCCTCGACGCGAGCATAGCGAGGGACCACACCGGTGACCACTACGATGTGGGACCCATGCCGCCACGCGCCCCACTCCCCGCCGATGACCTCTATCTCCGGCTCGGTGTCCCCTACGACGCCAGTCCGGAGGCGATCGAGGTTGCCTGGCGCGGGCTCCTGCGCCGTCACCATCCCGATGTCGCCGGACCAGACGCCCTGGACCTTGCCAAGCGGATCAACGTCGCCCACGACTGGCTGAGCGACCCGGAACTGCGCCGTCGGTACGACCGCGAGCGCGTCCCGCGACCCGTGGACCTCAGGTCCCGCGCCGGTCGGGACGGCGAAGGACCGCCGATCCGGCCGATCGTCCGTCGCGTCCCCACGGTCGCGCGAACGCGTCGCCGTCGTGGTGGACCGGGTCGGGAGGCTGACCGCGGACGAACTGGACCGGCTCGCCCTCGCGGAGCGCTCCCCGATCGCCTTTCTCGCGACGATCCGTCGGTTCGTGACGACCGACCTGCAGGCCACGCTCGACGACGCTGAGCGCGCCGCGATCGAGCGCCTCGCCCCGGCGGCGCGCCGTGACCCCGCCGTCCAGGACGCGGTGACCGGCAAACTCGCCGACATCGTGGTCGGGGATGCGCTCGACGAACTCCTCGGCGAGTCGGCCGGCGCGCGAGCCCGGGAGCGGCTGACCCGCGGCTGGGACGCGGCAGTCGGGCAGCCCCGCTACGGCCCGGCCACGCCCGCCGTCCAGGACGTCCTGCACCGACTGCGGAGCCTCTCCACCGAAGAGGTGCGGCGGCTTGCGTCAACGGGCAGCCGTGAGCGACTCGGCGCCGTCCCGTGGCCGGGATGGACGTCCCCCGAGGAGGATGAGGCCCTGCGTGTCTCCTCGGACCTTGCCAGTCGCGACGCGGGGATCGCCGTGGCGGCATCCGTGACCGGCGGGCGTCCCGTCCCAGTCGCCGCGCGTCGTGCAGCGGCACGGATCGCGCACCTGCTCGTCCTGCGCCACGCCATCCACGAGAGCGAGTTCCGACGACTGGCCGATCCATGGATCGGCGACCTCATCCCGCGGGTATCGCCGTGGTCCTCCGCGGGTCGTGACCGCCGCTAGACACGGCAGGCCCGCCCGTGGGTATGCGATGCTCGGGGCGTGGATCCCTGGTTCTTCCTCGCGATCGCCCTGGGTGTGGCCACCGCGATCGCGGCCACCGTCGCCGCCCGTCGCAGCGCGGCGCTGGACCGGGTCATGGCCGCCCTTGGACCGGACCGACACCCTTCTCCCGGCGGGGACGTCGCGACCGCGGTCGCGGATCTCAGGGACGAGGCCGAACGCGCGTCCAGCGCCCTGGCAGCAGAGCGTGCGGACCGCGCGATCCTCGACGATGCCTCCAGCGCCGGCATCCTGTCGGTGGACCAGGGGATGCGGATCCGCGAAGCGAACGCGGCCGCCCACGAGATGCTCGGCCGGTCGGCGGGGACGTTGGCGGATCGCTCCATCATGGAAGCGTTCCTGGACCCGGAAGCGGAATCGATCGTCCGCTCGGCGATCGCGACCGGAACGGCCTCGGGCGAGATCCGACGCGCCGGAGCCGACGGTCCGGCGATCGCGTTGCGGGCGCGTCGTGCCGTCGATGGCGGGGCGTGGCTCATCCTCGAGGACGTGTCGGAACTGCGGCGGCTGCAGCGGATCCGCGCCGAGTTCATCGACAACCTGTCCCATGAGCTTCGGACCCCGCTGACGACCGTCAGCCTGCTTGCCGAGACCCTGTCGAGAGAGGCCGCCGCGGCAGGCGACAGCGTCCCATCCAGGATGCGCGATCGGATCGCCAAGATCGAAGTCGAGACCGGGCACCTGGTCCAGATGGTGAACGAGCTTCTCGACCTCACCCGGATCGAGAGCGGCGGGACCCTGCAACTGGTCGATGGCGTGGATCTCGGCAGCCTCGCGGCTGACTCTGCCGAGCGCCTCCGACTCTTCGCCGAACGGCAGGGCGTGGACCTCCACGTCGAGGCCGCGCCCGGCGTGGCACCCGTCCGGGGCGATCCGGCGCGCCTTGGGCAAGTGGTGGTCAACCTCGTCCACAATGCCGTGAAGTTCAGCCCGGACGGGGGAGCGGTCACGGTCCGGGCGGCGGTCGATGGCGCGGACGTGGTCGTGAGCGTGGAGGACCACGGCGTCGGGATCGCGCGGGCGGCCCAGGACCGCGTGTTCGAGCGGTTCTACAAGGTGGATCGGGCACGATTGCGCGCGGAAGCGGGTGGGGGCACCGGGCTTGGCCTGGCCATCGCCCGCCACGTGATCGACCAGCACGGCGGACGAATCTGGGTTCGCTCCCAGGAGGGCACGGGCTCGACGTTCTCGTTCTCGATCCCGCTCGTCCCGCGCGCCGGACACTGACCTCGAGCCCCCGAAACGGAGTCGTCGATGGATCGCCTGCACGTCGCCACCCTCAACATCCTGAATCTGGCTGATCGCTGGCCGGAGCGCCTGCCCTTGCTCCTCGCGGACATGGCCGCCCTGCAACCGGACCTCCTCGGGCTCCAGGAGGTCGTGTACGTGATGCAGCAGGACCGCCTCATGGGGGCGGCGGGGGAGGGCCACTACGACGCGATCCGTGGCTGGGCCGGACGACCCGAGTACGGCAACAGCCTCCTCATCCGCCGGCCGCTGGCCGCCACGGATGTCGAGCGGCTGGATCTCGGCCTGAACCGGGCGGCGCATCGGGCGATCGTGACGCTGCCGGGTGGGTCTCGCGTCCTCGTCGCGGTGACGCACCTCCACCACCTCGTCCCGGACGAGGCCGAACGCGACGATCAGGCCAGGCGCCTGCTCGAGTGGCTCGACGCCGCACCGGCCGTCGATGGCCAGGTCGTGGTCGGTGACTTCAATGCCGAGCCCGTAGAACCGACGTACGCCCGGATGACCGCCGCCGGCTTCCGCTCGGCGTACGCCGAAGTCGATGGCGCCGATCCGGCCGTGACCTGGCCGTCGGGCCTCCAGGCGCCGGCGATGGACACCGACGGCGACCCCGGATGCCTCGACTACATCTGGGTCCGCGGTTCGGTCCGCGTCGGCAGCGCGCGTCTCGTCTTCGATCGACCGGACCCCGAGGACCCGACCCTGTACCCGAGCGATCACCTGGGTCTGAGCGCCCACCTCGAGATCGGGTGACCACCGCGATGCCGACGCCCCTGCGACTGGCGCATCGTGGCGATTCGCGCCACGCGCCAGAGAACACCATCCCCGCCCTGTTGGCGGCACTCGCGCATCCCTCGTGCGACGGCCTGGAGTTCGATGTCCAGGCGTCCGCGGACGGCGTCCCGATCCTTCTGCACGACGACACCCTGCAGCGCGTCCAGGGGCGCCCCGAGCGACCGGGCGAGCTGACCGCCGAGGCGCTCGGCGACCTCGGTGTCCCGACGCTGGCCGACGTGCTTGCGGCGGTCCCGCGCCGGGCATTCCTCGATGTCGAACTCAAGGGCGACCCGGGTCGAGCCGTCGTGGAGGTGCTGGCGTCCGGACGCGGCGCCGACCTGCACGCAGCCGTCGTGTCGTCATTCGAACCCGAGCCGTTGGAGCGGGTCGCCGGACTCGCGCCCGCCTGGCCGCGCTGGCTGAACACGGTGGACCTGGAGCCGGCCACGATCTCGACGGCCCTGGAACTCGGCTGTCAGGGCATCGCCGCCGACTGGCGCTCCATCGATCCGGGAAGCGCCGGCCGGGTCAGGTCGGCCGGCCTGGTCCTTGCGGCCTGGACCGTCAAGCGGCGCGCCACCTTCCAGCGGCTGGCCGATCTGGGCGTGGCCGCGGTCTGCGTGGAGGCCGCGGCGCTCGAGGGTTGACACTGGCTATCGGCCCTTCATCATACGTTTCGTCAGATCGCATACGAATGGTGAGATGTATGGCGAATGTGGTCGGTGAGCGGTTCCAGATCACGATCGACAAGGCTGTTCGGCGCGAGCTCGGGATCAAGCCTGGTGACCTCGCCGTCGAGCACGTCGAGGATGGACGACTCGTCGTCGAGTTCGTCCCGAAACCCCAGCGCGAGTCGTTGTTCGGCATCTTCGGGCGGGCGGAGGGGAAGTCGGCGGCCGATTGGCAGGCCCTTCGGGCAGGAGGCCTGGACCTGGCGACAGCGAGAGCTGGATGCGCGACTTCGCGGCGATCCCGCCCCCGACGAGGACGCGTAGGGTGGCGCGCGTGTTCTGCGATACGAGCGTGCTCATCCGCTACTTCGTCGGTGACGACGATCCGGCTCGTGCCCTCGCGGCCGCTCGACTCGTGGACGGCGACGACACGCTCGTCGTCTCGACCGCCGTCCTCCTGGAACTGGTCCACGCACTGCGGACGCTGCACGGGGTCTCCAACCCGGAGCTCGGGTCGGGGCTGGTCCGATTCCTGGGCCAGGAGTCCGTGGAGCTCGCAGATGCGGACCGGGCCGCCGCGCTGGCCGCGATCCGGTGGTCGCTGCGGGCATCCGCGCGACGGATCCCCGACGCGCTGATCGCGGCCGCCGCGGACCACGCTGGGTGTGACTACATCGCGACGTTCGACGAGACGTTCGCCTCGCCGAACGTGCCCGCGCGGCTGCTCTGAGCTCGATCCTCTCGCGAGAGGGTCAGATCGGTCTGGTCAGCAGCAACCGGTGCCGCCGCAGCAGCCAGCTCCCTCGACGACGGGCAGACCCGCGACAGGTCGTGGCAGAACCACGGTCTGGATCGCGCTCGCGGACCAGTCGGCCGGCTTCGTGGCCCGGATGATCGCCCCATGCAGCCCGTCCCCGACCGCGTGCGTCGCGGTGATCTCGACGTCTGTGAAGCCGACGGCCCTCAGACCGTCCCGGAACTCCGAGAACGAGAGGGCACCGGCGATGCAGCCCGCGAACGAGCCGCGCTCGGCCCGCTCGGTGGGTGACAACGCGTCGTCGGCCACGACATCGCTGATGCCCATGCGACCGCCTGGCCGCAACACGCGCGCCACCTCCGCGAAGACGGCCGCCTTGTCCGTGGACAGGTTCACGACGCAGTTGCTGATGACGACATCGACCGAGGCGTCACCAAGCGGGATCGACTCGATCCGGCCCTTGCGAAAATCGACGTTGGTGGCGCCGGCCGCCGCCGCGTTCCGGCGCGCGAGCTCCAGCATCTCGTCGGTCATGTCCAGGCCGTAGGCGAACCCGGTGGGTCCCACTCGGGCGGCGGACAGGAGGACGTCGATCCCGCCCCCGGACCCGAGGTCAAGGACGGTCTCTCCCGGCCGCAGGTCCGCGACGGCCGTGGGATTGCCGCAACCCAGGCTGGCCAGAACCGCGGCCTCGGGCAGCGACGCCCGCTGATCGGCGTCGTAGAGGATCTCCCCGAAGACGGCGTCGCCGTCCGGGGCACAGCAGGCGGCCTGGCCCGCCAGTGCCGGGTCACGCTCGAGGACGGCACGCGCTGCCTCCGCGTATCGAGCGCGAACGTCGTCGGTGATCGAGTCTGTGATCGGTTCGGTGGTCATGTCGTCTCCGATGGCGGCTGGCGCGTGGCGTTGTGTATCGATGGACGTCAATATCGCAGCGACATCGATGGTTGTCAATATCGATTTCCGACGATACGCTGTGGAGCATGCCACGCACCAAGACGACGAGCCTTGACCCGGACATCCGGATGCTGTCTGCCCTCGCCGACCCGACCCGTCTCGCGATCGTGCGCCAGCTCGCCGCGGAGCAGGAGACGTGCGCCTGCGACTTCACGTCCTGCTGCGACGTGGGTCAGCCGACGGTGTCGCACCACCTGCGCGTCCTGCGCGAGGCGGGCATCGTGACCTCCGAGCGTCGCGGGAACTGGATCTTCTACCGCCTGTCCCCGGATGTCTCGGCGCGGATGGCCGCGATCGCCACGTCGCTCGTGCCCGGTGGCCTCATCCCGGTCAGCGACGTCGTGGCTCGCCGCCGCCCGGGAACGGAGATCAACGCTCGGGCTTGAGCAGGTCCGGGGGGATCAGCCAGCGCAGGGTCCCGGTCCCGAGCTGCAACGGCCGGTCCACCTCGATCCTGGCGAAGGCCCCCTTGCGCATCGGCACCCCGGCAGCGCCGCACAAGGCGGCGACCAGGTCACTGAAGTCCGGGTCGTGACCCACGAGGACCGGACGCTCCGGGTCGCCGTGGCCGGACAGGATCGCCTCGACCGTCGGGAGATCGAATGGGCCGCCCAGCCGGTCGTCGACCGCCAGCGACGCGTCGAGCAGCCGGGCGACGATCTCAGCGGTCTCGACGCGCCCGAACCTTGGGCGAGGTGATGAGCAGGTCGGGTCGGAACCGCGATGCCGGCCAGGAACCGGCCCAGTCGCTCCGATTGCGATCGGCCCTTGTCGGTCAGCGGCCGCGCCGCATCCACGCCTTCCCAATTCGACCAGTCGCCGGCGTGGGCGTGGCGGAGCAGGTGGAGGAGCATCAGGCCGTTTGGCGCCTCGTCACGGTCGCGAACTGGAGGACGCGCTCGCTCATCTGGATGAACACCTTGCGGAAGACCGCGAGGCGCTGCTCTTCGCGTGCCTTCGGCGGCCGCCGGGTCCTCGTAGCCCCAGTGCAGCGACTCGTGGACGCCCGGGAACACCGGGCAGACTCTGACGCGCCTGGTCGCAGACGGTCACGACGTAGTCGAACGACTGGCCCAGGAACTCCGTGACCGACTTCGATCGGGCGAACGAGGCATCGATCCCGGCCTCGGCGAGGATCCGCAGCGTGAGCGGGTTGACGCCCTTTGGCTCCGTGCCCGCACTGAACACCGCGAACCGGTCGCCGCCATGGTGGCGCAGCAGCGCCTCGGCCATGACGCTCCGGGCCGAGTTCCCGGTGCAAACGAAGAGCACGCGGATGGGTTCGGGTGCGATATCGATCACGGGTTGAGGTCCTCCACGTCGCCGGTCACGAGGTACACGATGTCTTCGGCGATGTTCGTCGAGCGATCGCCGATCCGCTCGAGGTAGTGCGAGGCGATGATGATCCGCGTCCCGCGCTCGACATTCGCGGGGTCCGCGCGCATCAGGGCGACGACCTCGTCGAACGTGGCGTGGTACAGCGTGTCGATCTCGTCGTCTTCCGCGGCCACCTGGCGGGCGGCCACGGCGTCGGCGTCGACCAGGGCGAGCAGCACCCCGTGGACGAGCTTCGCGCATCGCTCCGCCATCTCCGGGAGGTAGACGTACTCCTTGAGCGGCGGTTCCGGGGCGAGCTTGATGACCTGCTTGGCGACGGACGACGCGTGATCGCCGATCCGCTCCAGCTCGTACATGACGTGGTCCAGGGTCAGGAGGTAGCGCAGGTCTCGCGCGACCGGACTCTGGGTCGCGATCGTCACCGAGATCAGCCGTGTGACGGAGCGCTGCGCCTCGTTGATGATCGCGTCGCCCTTGATGATGTCGAGCGCGAGGGCGGCATCGTGCGTGGTGAGCGCCTTGCTCGCGCTGCGGATCGCGTCCTCGACGAGAGCACCCATCCGCAGGACGGCGTCCTTGATGAGTCGCTCTTCGCGATCGAGCGCGTCTCGCGGCGTCTGCGACAGCGGCGACGGGTCGACGCCCTCTGACGCCCCGAGGATCTGCTGGACCTCGTCCATCGCGGTGTTCCCGATGGTCTTGTCGTGCTCGGTCATCGTCCTCGCCTCGCTCAGCCGAACCGACCGGACACGTAGTCCTCGGTCATCTGGTTCTTGGGATTGGTGAAGATCCCGATGGTCTCACCCTGTTCGACGACATACCCGGCGCGATCCTCGGCCATGTTCATGAACACGGTGAAGTCGGAGGCGCGGGCCGCCTGCTGCATGTTGTGGGTCACGATGATGATCGTGTACTGCTCGCGCAGCTCGGCCATCAGCTCCTCGATCTGGAGCGTCGCTGCGCGGGTCCAGCGCCGAGCACGGCTCGTCCATCAGGATCACGTCCGGCGACGTCGCGATGGCCCGGGCGATGCACAGCCGCTGCTGCTGGCCGCCCGACAGCGCGAGGCCGGACTGCTTGAGCTTGTCCTTGACCTCGTTCCAGATCGCGGCACGCCGCAGGCTCGCTCTCGACGAGATCGTCCATGTCGCCCTTGAAGCCCATGAGCCGGGGACCGAAGGCCACGTTGTCGTAGATCGACTTGGGGAACGGGTTCGGCTTCTGGAAGACCATCCCGATCCGCCGACGGACCTCGACCGGGTCCACGCCCTTGGCGTACAGGTTCTGGCCGTGATACAGGACTTCGCCGTCGACGCGCGTGCCCGGGATCAGGTCGTTCATCCGGTTGATCGTGCGCAGCAGCGTCGACTTGCCGCAGCCGGACGGCCCGATCAGGGCCGTGATCCGCTGCGGCGGGATCGAGATCTGGACGTCCTTGACGGCGCGGAACGAGCCGTAGTGGAACGACACGTCGCGCAACTCGATGACGGGGGTCGTCTCGGCGGCGACGCCGGCGTCCCCGGCATCGCCCGGCGGCATCGGCTCTGCGGACCGGTTGGTCGATCTTGATCGAGATGGCTTCCCGCTCGGGAGCCGGGGCTGTCGCTTGGTTCATCAGGTCGTCCTCGGGGGTGGTCATCTACCAGGACCGTTCATAGCGGTTGCGCAGGAACACGGCGATCGCGTTGGCGAGGAGGGTGACGATGAGCAGCACGACGATCGCGGCCGCCGCGAGGGCCCGGAACTCATCCTGGGGTTGCTTCGACCATTGGAAGACGGTCAGGGGGAGCGCGGTGAAGGACCCGATGAGTCGGTCGATGATCGATGCGTCGTCCGGTGTCGAGAAGCCGCCGATGACGCCACCGATGAGGATCAGGGGCGCCGTCTCGCCGAGGGCGCGCGCGAGCGCAAGGACGGTCCCGGTGAGGATCCCTGGAACGGCGGCCGGGAGCACGAGCCCGCTGGTCACCTCCCAGCGCGAGGCGCCGACACCGTACCCGGCGTCGCGGATGGCATTCGGGACCGCCCGAAGGGCTTCCGAGGAGGTGATGATGACGATCGGCAGGACGAGGACCCCAAGGGTGACCATGGCCGCGAGCAGGTTGCTCCCGTTCCCGGCCCCGATGGCGGCGAAGAACGCGACGAAGACCGTGAGGCCCAGGAGGCCATACACGACCGACGGAACACCGGCGAGGTTGCGGATGTTGACCGTGATGAAGCGGGACAGTGCGTTGTCCGGCGCGTACTCCTCGAGATAGACCGCCGTCGCGATCCCGAGCGGGAAGGCGAAGAGCGCGACGAGGACCGCGAGCATGAACGTCCCGAACAGGCCTTGGGCGATACCGGCCTTGCTGGGATCCGCGGACAGCGGTGACGTGAAGAAGTCGAGTCCCCGCTCCGCGAAGACCGGTGCTGCGCGCGTCGTGACGTCGAACAGCAACACGGCGAGGACGGCCAGCGAGAAGAGCAGGGTCAGCAGCAGCAGGATCTCGAAGATGATCCCGGTGACATCCGGTCGCGTCTGGTCCAGGGATCGCTGGACGGAGCGGGACGTGGCGGTCGGGGAGCCGATCGTTGTCATGAGCTTCTAGTACCGCTGCCGCGTCCGTCGGACGAACGCGTCGCCGATGACGTTGAGGACCAGGGTGATGACGAAGAGGAGGGCGCCGACGAAGAAGAGGCTCTGGAACGCGTTCCCGACGCCCACCACGTTGTCGCTGCCGGTCGCGAGCGCGGCCATCGCTGCCGTCATCGTCTGCCCGGGTGCGAGCGGGTCGAAGCTGCGGACGCCGCCACCCGTGGCGCCAGCCGCCAGCGCGACGACCATCGTCTCGCCGATCGCTCGGCTGGCCGCGAGGATGAGGGCGGCCACGATCCCCGAGATCGCCGCCGGGAACACCACCTGGATACTCGTCGTGAGGCGACGAGCGCCGAGGCCATACGAGGCCTCGCGCAGGGCCTGAGGAACGGCTCGCATCGCATCCTCGGCGACCGACGCCACGAGGGGGATCGACAGGATCCCGACGGCCAGTCCGGCGGCAAGGATCGTGAATGCCGGGGCGTCCGGGAAGACGCCTTGCACGATGGACGGGTTGATGACCGTCAGGGCGAAGAAGCCGAGCACGATGCTGGGGATCCCGGCGAGGATCTCGAGGATCGGTTTGACGATGTGGCGGGTCCTCGGGGTCGCGTACTCGGCCAGATAGATCGCGCTTCCCAGGCCGACCGGCGTGGCGATCAACATCGCGATCGCGGTGACCATGAGCGTGCCGAGTAGCAAGGTGGAGATGTCGAAGAGCCCGCGTCGTGGGAACCAGCCGATCGCCACGAGGTCACCCAGGTCGATCGACGTGATGAACTTCGCCGCCTCGACGACGACCGTGTACACGATGAACACGCTCACGAGGACCGAGGAGAGCGCCGCGGCGGTCAGAACCGCCCGGACGATCGACTCACGTCGCCGGCGCGCCGCGCTGCCGCGAAGGTCGATCTGGCCGGCGAAGGTGGTGTCGGCGATGGCCATCGGGCGATGGGTCTCCGTGGGTTGATGGATCGCGGTTTCCAAGGATAGGCGAACGGGCCGAGCCTCCGAGCTGGCCCGGCCCGTTCGTGGGAGGAGGGAGCTACTTCTGGGTGATGACCGCGATCCCGTCGATCGCGACCTTGATCTCGACGAATTCGATGCCGGCTTCCGTGCAGGTCGCTGCCTCTTCTTCGCGGATCGGGCGTGAGGCATCGGAGATGTCGGTCTCGCCGGCGCAGAACTTCGCGAAGCCGTCACCGGTGCCGGGACCCTCGACCGTGTAGTCGAAGCCGGCGTTAGCGGCCTTGAAATCTTCGGCGACCCGCTCGAGATGGGCTCGACCGTGGACGAACCGCTCACGAAGATCGTGCCGTTCGGGTCGGCATTGCCCGGGCTCCCCGCCGTCCACGCGGCCTGCGATGCCGCGAGGGCATCCGGCGCAAGGTTGACGTACGGGACGGTCTCGAGGACGGACGAGATCGTGCCGTCGGCGAGGTAGTAGTCCACGTAGGCCGTCACGGCCGGGTTCGCTGTCGCCTTGGCCTTGTTCACGTAGATGTACAGGTCGCGCGAGATCGGATACGTGTTGTCCGCGATCGACGCGGCCGTCGGCTCGACGCACGTGCCACCCGGCTCCTCGGAGATCTGGAACGCGCGAACCGTGTCCAGGTTCTCCTCGTAGAACGCGAACCCGACCCAGCCGAACGAACCGGCAGAACCCGTGATGCCCTCGATGATGGCGTTGTCGTTCGCGCTGCTGATGTAGTCGGGGCGGGTGGTCCACTCCTCCTCAGGGATGCCGCGGGCTTCGGAGGGACCTTCGAGGACGAGCTCGACGAAGCTGTCGAAGGTGCCGGATTCTTCGCCCGGGGCCGTGATCGACAGGGGGAGATCCGGGAAGGTGTTCGTGGATCCGAGCTCGGTCGCGATCGTCTGGGCGTCCGCCCAGCTGGCGAAGCCGGTCGACTCGGCGCCGACGAGCGCGTAGATGTCCGCGAACGAGAGGCAGGCCGGGAGCTCGGCGGCGGGCGCCTCGGATGCCGGCGCTCCGCTGGCGGGAGCGTCAGATCCGGGTGCCGTGGTGGCGCCACTGCCGCTGCACGCGCCGATGGCGAAGGCCGCCACCAAGGCAAGTGCACCGAGGCGCTTCGGGGTCGTGATGGTCACGCGATGGTCCTCCTGGGATCGCCGCACGGCTCTGGCGCGCGGTCGGGCGTTTTGGGCAGGTTCCTTTTCCGTGTTGCCGCCGTCAGGCTCGACGGGGCGCGTCAACGCGCCCTTTTCGGTGGGTTAAGGCTCCGTTAACGACCCACGGGGTCCAGCCGATACCCGACGCCCCGCACCGTGACGATGTGGACGGGCGTCGCGGGGGCCGGCTCGATCTTGGCGCGCAACCAGCGAACGTGGACATCGACCGTTCGGGGGTCGCCGCCGTGCCCGGGTCCCCAGACCCGGTCGAGCAGTTGCCGGCGGGAATAGGCGCGGCCCGGGTGGGCAGCGAGCATGGCCAGCAGCTGGAACTCCTTGGGTCGCAGGTGGATGAGCTCGCCGTCGCGGCGGACTTCGTGGGCGATCGGATCGAGCACGACGTTGTGCGCCACCGGGACGTCCGTGGCGTGCCGCTCGCGAGCCCGTTCGTCCAGGATCTCCAGGCGGAGCGACAGCTCGTCCGGGTCGATCTCGGTCGTGATGGCGTCATCGAAACCACGTCGGAGCGCGTGGAGTCGTTCGTCGACGCCCGCCGGGTGCGTAAGGTGGACGATGCGCAGGCCGGTTCGTCGGCGCCGGACCTGCAGGACCGCCTCCTCGACTTCGGGCGTCGCCGGAGGCACCGCGACGACGGCGACGTGCGGCCGTCCCGACGTCAGCAGTGCGCAGAAGGTCGTCGGATCGCGGACCACGCGAAGCCGCCCATCCTCGATCGCGGCGTGCATCCCGGTGACGGGTCCACCGTCCGCGATCGCGATCCACGCAGGATGGGAGTGCTCGGCCATGCGGCCCAGCGTCGCCCGGCTTCGCTAACCCGGTGTCGGCGGCTCGTTAACGTCGTGTTGACGCGCGGTCCCGCGGTACGCGACGACATCGATCTTCTCGAGGGTGATCAGGCCGTCGGTGATGAGGGCGTCCAGCTCCGGCAGGACGGCGCGAAGCCGGTCTTCCTGGTCGACCACCTCGATCAGGATCGGCAGGTCCTCCGAAAGGCGCAGGATCCGCGTCGTGTGGAGCCGGGCGTTGGCGCCGTAGCCCTCGATGCCGCGGAATACGGTCGCGCCCGCGATGCCGCGTTCGCGCAGGAACGTGACGATCGCCTGGTACAGCGGGCGCCCGTCATGGCGATCCGCCTCGCCGATGTAGATCCGGGCGAGGAGTGCCGGTCCTTCGATCCGCATCAGATCTGCCTCCCGATGGCCAGCCCCGCCACCACGGCGACGATGCCGAGGACCACCGAACCGATGATGTTGGCCAGCGCCGCCCCGATCTCCCCGGTCTCGACCAGACGCCACGACTCCAGCGTGTACGTCGAGAACGTCGTGTACGCCCCGATGAAGCCGATGAGGACCGGGCCGCGGATCTCCGCGGGCAGGATCGCGCGCTCGGCGGTCAGGGCGAACAGCAGGCCCAGCGCGAACGATCCGGATACGTTGACCGCGAGCGTGCCCCACGGGAACGCGCCGCCGGTCCGATCGGCGACCGCACCGTCAACCACGTAGCGCGCGATCGCGCCGGCGAAACCACCCAGTCCGATGAGCAGGAGCGGCATGCGGGAAGGATGCACGACGCCGACGTGCCGCGTCGTTGACTCCCGTCGCGGGACCTCAGACGGCACCCAGCCACGCGGCGACCTGCTCGCGCGTCGGGACCCGGCCGGCCAGGACGACGACGCCGTCGATGACGAGCCCGGGCGTCGACAGCACGCCGCGCGAGGCGATCTCGCCGTAGTCCGTGACGTGCCGGATCTCGGCGTCGATGCCGGCCGCGTCCACCACTTCCCGGACCACCTTCTCGGTGTACTGGCATTTCTGGCAGCCGGGTCCGAGGACTTCGATGACGCGCATGGCGTTCTCCTTCAGGCGTACAGGGCGTTGAACAGGTAGCCGACGAACAGGATCCCGACGGCGACGACGCCGGCGAAGACCGCGATGAGCTGCGGCTTCATGACCCGCCGGAGGATCACCATCTCCGGGAACGACAGGGCGGTGATGGCCATCATGAACGCGAGGGCCGAGCCCATCGGCAGGCCCTTGGCGATGAGCACCTCGATGATCGGGATCGTCCCGGCGGCGTTGCTGTAGAGCGGGACACCGAGCAGGACGAGCGCCGGCACGGCGAGCGGGTTGTCGCTCCCGCCGATCGACACGACCAGGTCCGTCGGGACGAATCCGTGGATGACCGCACCGATGCCGATGCCGACGAGCACGAATGGCAGGACCTTCCAGACGAGGCTGCGCGTCGACGTCCAGGCGTCGCGCACCCGGTCCTCGAGCGTGAGCTTCATCTCGATGGTCTGGGCACCACCCGACTTGATCTCCCAGACGTACGGCTCGACGTAGCGCTCCAGGTGGAGTCGGCCGATGACCAGTCCGGCCACGATCGCGACGACGAGACCGGCGGCGATGTACATCAGGGTGACGGCAGGCCCGAACAGGCCCCACAGGAGCACGATCGCGATCTCGTTGACCATCGGCGAGGCGATGAGGAAGGCGAACGTCACGCCGAGCGGGACGCCGGCCTCGACGAAGCCGATGAACAGCGGCACGGCCGAGCACGAGCAGAACGGGGTGACGACGCCGAAGCCGGCGGCCGCCACCGTCCCGGGCAGGACGCCACGACCGGCGAGTGCGCGACCGGACGCGCTCCGGGCGACACGTACGAGCGCAGGAACGAGACCAGCGTGACGATCCCGGTCAGGAGCAGCAGGACCTTGGGCACGTCGTACAGGAAGAACGCGACGGCGTCGCCGAGCTGCGAGCCCTCCTGCAGGCCGAGCAGGTCGTAGGCGACCCAGTTCGCCAGCGGCAGCGTGATGAACCACGCGACCAGCCACGCCACGACCGCCAGGCCGACGGCGGGCCAGAACGGCAGGTGGGTCCGTCGGAGCGGCGAGGGTGGTCATCGCAGGAGGCGCTGGAACGACGCGAGCGCGGCCGCGCAGGCGGCCTCGTCGCGCTCGTAGTAGACCCAGCGGGCGTCGACCATGTGCCGGCTGGCGCGGACCAGGCCGGCGCGGCGCAGCTTGGCGAGATGGTTGCTGACGTTGTTCTGGCGCTCGCCCAGGGCCGCGGCCATCTCGCAGACGCAGTGCGGGCCGGAGCCCAGGATGGCGATGATGCCGGCGCGGATCGGATCGCCCAGGAGGGCGGCAGTCGCTGCGACCTCGTCCACATCGGGCGGCACGATCTCGAGACGCAGCTCGGGCAGGATCGGCAGCTCCGTACGGGTGGCCATCACGCCACCTGCCCCGCGGTCGCCGGGACGGCGAGCGGCGTCGCCTCGCCCGGCGTCACCCCGAACCAGCGTGGCGCCAGGCGCATCGCCGACCACACGAGGAAGAGCATCACCGGCACCTCGATGAGCGGTCCGACCACGGTCGCGAGCGCGACGGTCGGCGAGAACGCGGTGATCGCGATGGCGATGGCGATCTCGAAGTCGCGCCCGGTGGCGCTGAACGCGACGGCGACGGCGTCCTCGTACGAGAAGTGCAGGCGCCAGCCGACGAACAGGACGACGAAGAACATGGTCAGGAAGAACAGGATCATCGGGATGGCCATCTCGACGACGATGGCCGGGCGCTCCAGGATCAGGTCGCCCTTGAGGGCGAACATCACGATCAGCGTGAACAGCAGCCCGAGGATCGACATCGCGGTGAGGCCGGGCTTGAGCCGGTCCATGGCCGCCTCGCCGCCGCGCCTGGTCACGAGGTATCGCGTCAGGACCCCGAGCACCAGGGGCAGACCGAGGTACAGGACGACGCTCTCGGCGACGACCCACACGTCGAACTCGACGTTCCCGATCAGGAGGCGCGCGTAGACCGGGATGAGGATCATCTGGATGACCGAGTTGAGCGCGACGAACACCAGGGCCATCGCCGCGTTGCCGCGGGCGAGGTACGTGAAGATGATGACCATCGCGATGCACGGGGCCAGGCCGTACAGGACGAGGCCGGTGTGCAGCTCCGGGTCGCTGACGAAGACGTTGGCGAGGGCGAGCATCACGAACGGCGCGACGAGGTAGTTGAAGCCGAGCAGTACGAGCAGCTGGCGCGGCGAGCGGGCCGCCTCGCCGACCTCGTCGAGGCGGATGTTCGTCATCGCCGGGTACATCATCGCGAACAGGCCGATCGGGACGCCCAGCGAGATCAGGTTCGGGACGGACGCCTCGAAGGTGCCGGCGGCGATGGCCTTGATCGAGTCGATGGGCGGGGTCAGCGCGAAGTCCGAGACCGACAGCAGATTCCCGATCGCGATGCCGATCACCATGCTGAACAAGCACGAAGAACGGCAGGAGGCGGAAGTCCTCGAGCTTGGCCAGAAGCCGGGCGGTCATCGGGTCACGCGGCGGTCATCACGGCCGGCTTGGAGACTGGCATCTCGTCACGGGACGCGAACGGCCGCTCCGGGTGATGCTCACAGCCGTACTGCGGGACCGGGGCGCCGCGAAACGACGTGACTTCGTGTTCCTTGCACAGGCCGACGTGGCAGAACCTGCATTCGCCGACGGCAGCTGACTCGCGACCTTCGCGTGCGCATTCGTGGCAGATCATGACGGACCTCCCGTGGATCGATGGGAACGTCTCATCGCGTGATGAACATCACATCCAGCCGTGAGATATGCACGGGCCACTGGGTCCGAGCTCGTGGGCCAGACGGCCCGAAGTGCCTTGGACTCGCCCGAACGCCCGACATCTGCCACCATCCACCCGACGCCTGATCGCCCAGCGCCGCGGTCGGGAGCCAGAAGCTCGGCAACGAGTGGGATGCGGCGGAGCGACGGCGCCATGACTGCGGAGGTCCGGTGATGGCGAAGTCCGGTGACAGCAAGGCGACCAAGGAGCTCAAGCGACTGCAGGCGAAGCTTGCGAAGGCCCAGGCGACCGAAACGAAGCGCGCCAAGCAACTTGCGGCCGCGCAGGCGAAGAAGGGCAGCAAGGAGATCGCAAAGCGCAGCCGGCAGGCGGCCGATGCCGCGAGTGACGTCGCGGGACTGGTCGCGAAGATCGCCGGTGCCACGCGTGATGCCGCGGGCACGGCCGGGGGCGCGGTCACGGGGACGGTGGGTGGCGCGGCTCGCAAGGTCGGATCGGCGGCGGCGTCGGCCGCCGCGGCTGTGTCGCCCGTGAAGACGCCGGCACAACGCGCCCGCGCCAATAGCGTCCCGTCGGAGACGACCCCGAAGACCAAGTCGGCGGCGACGGCGCCCCGCAAGCCGGCGACGACCAGGAAGCCCGCGGCGGCCAAGCCGGCAACGACCCGCAAGCCCGCCGCGACGACCCGCAAGCCGGCCGCGACGGCGGCCAAGCCCGCGGCGGCCAAGCCGGCCACGACCCGCAAGCCCGCCACGAAGCCGACAGGCACGAAGCCCGCGGCGTCGGCGACGCCGGCCACGACCCGCAAGCCCACTGCCGCAAAGCCCTCGACCTCGCGTAAGCCAGCGACCGGCACGCGTACGAGCGCGGCAACGACCCGCAAGCCGGCCACGACCACCCGCAAGCCGACCACGACCCGCAAGCCCGCCGCCGCGAAGCCCGCGGCGACGACCCGTGCCCGGAGGTCGCTTCACCCCGACACCACGCCCGATACCGGCTCCTCGTGAGGGCGGGCAACTCGCCGTCACACGCCGCCGCGTGATCGCCCGGCCGGCGATCGGCGCCTCGGTCGACCTCGGTTCGAACTCGGTCCACCTCCTCGTCGCCGTCATCACGGGGCATCGATTGCGCCCGCTGGTGGACGAGTCGGCATTCCTGGGCTTGGGCGCCGCCATCGATGCGCGCGCCCATCTCGGGGTGACGGCGCGGGCTGAGCTCGTCGACACCTTGACCCGATATGCGGCGACGGCGCGCCAGCTGGGCGCTCGCGATGTCACCTTCATGGGCACCGAGCCGATCCGTCGCGCTGCCGATGGCGCACGCATCGTGGCCGACGTCGAGGCAGGGAGCGGCGTTCCGCTCCACGTCCTGAGCCACGAGGAGGAGGCGTACCTGACGTTGATCGGCGTCACGCACGGGCGACCCGTCACGCACGAGACGCTGGTCGTGGACATCGGCGGTGGCAGCTCGGAGTTCTGCGCGGTGGCGCCCAAGGGATCGCCACATGCGGCGGGTCTGCGCATCGGGTCGAATCGGCTGATGTCGCGCTTCGATGCCGACGATCCACCCACCGACGACGACATCGCGTCGATGCAATCGGCGGCCGACGACGTGATGCGCGACGCGCTGCCATCGACCCCGAGCGAGGTCGTGATCGTGGGTGGGACCGCGTCCAATCTGCTGAAGGTGACGGCCGCGGGATCACGGATCCGGTCATCACGCGGGTGCGCGTCGCCGAGGCGATGGTCAACCTGCTCGGCCAGCCGTCATCGATGTCATCGGAGCGCTACGGCGTCAATCCGACGCGTGCCCGCCTGCTTCCGGCCGGCGCCGTCATCGTGGACGCGCTGATGCGTCGCTACGGCGTGGCCAGGGTGACCGTGTCCGAGGCCGGGATGCGCGAAGGCGCGATCCTCGTCGCCGACCATGCGGGACGGGCATGGCGCGACCGATTGGCGGAGCTCGCGCACGGCTGGCGCACCTGACGGTCGCCGCGGCATTAGGGTCGCGGGTCGAGCCTTACAGCCCCGCGACCACCCGGCCCAGGCCGCGACGGAAGGAGACGCCGGCCACACCGCGCCAGGTCGGCCCGATGGTGCGCCGCAAGCGGGCGACCTCCCGCTCCCGATCGATGAGGTAGCGCCCGATCGCCGCGCTCTCCAGCGCGCTGAGCCCGCCCGCGTGTTCGACAAGGAAGGTCCGGGCCATGGCCGCGGTCACGTCGGCGTCGTGCATCAGGCCGAGATGGTCCTGCAGGGCCGTGACCCGGGCGATCAACGGCGCCGACTCCTCGCCGAGTGCCTCGCGGACGAACTCGAGGGCGTAGCGCAGCCACTTCGCCGCGATCCGCAGGTCGTGCAGCGTCTCGACATCCGCCCAGCGCAACACCGCCTCGTAGCCGCGAACGCCCTCGTACGCGGCCCAGATCCGCGATGGCGCGGTGTCCCGGACGCGATGGGGCTGGACCGGCCCGACCGGGAGCACCAGCGAACCCTCGGTCCGAACGAAATCCCGGTAGTCGTCCACCCACCGGCGATAGTGGTCCGAATCGAGCTCCCGCAGCAGCAGGACGCGGGCATCATCACGATGCGTCCGCCACGAGGCCAGGAGCGGTTCGAGGGCGCGCTGCTCGGTGACCGGAAGGTCGGCCCGGTACAGGTCGGCTGCCTCCAGTTGCACGTCCAGATCGCGGACGGCACCCAGGCGGGCCGCGGTCTCGCGCAGGCCGGAGCGGTAGCGTCGGGTGCGATTCGCACGGAATGCCTCGCCGAAGATCCGCCAGGCCGCCCGCTGCCGACGGGTGGCGACCCGCATCTTGTGCACGTCCCCCGGATCGAGGCCGGTCCGAGTGCCGGGTTCGTAGTCCAGCATCCTCGCCAGGTGGAAGCGCATGACCTTGCGACCGGCTTCAGCGATGTGGTCATCCGCGGCCACGCCAGGGGTCTTGCCGACGACGAGCCGGGCCACCTCGATCGTGTCCGGCTCGACCGTCTCAGGTTCGGCGGTGTCGGCGGGTCGGCGGGTCGGTCGCAGCGATGTCGCTTGCTTCGGCGTCCTGGCCAGGACCGACAGCGACCACCTCGTCGCTGGCATCGGGCAAGACCTCGGCGGCCAATTCGCCGATCGCTGCCATGGCCGCCTCGAGCTTGCTGGAATCGGCGCGTCGCAGCCCGGGTTCCGTCGCCAGCCGATCGGCCAGGGCGACCAGCGCGGTCTCATCCCCGCGCACCAGCTCCGCCTCGAGCTCGATGAACCGCTCGACGACCCGACCGCGGGTCACGACATCCACTTCGTCGAGGCTCAGCTCGACGCGCGCGCCGGTCGACTTCAACTGGCGCTGACGCCGGAGCTGACGGATCGTGACGAGCTCCACGAGCGGGGCGTCGCCCGCATGTTCGAGGACCAGGGACCGCGCATCGGAGGCCGGCCACTCCACCGCAGGGGCGACCCGGTGCGCCGGGCCCTCCAGTTCGTCGCGCCGGACCGCGCCGCCCGGACCTTCACTCCGTGCGAGCGACTTGACCGAGACGAGGGTCTCAGGCCCTTTCTGGCGAAGTCGGACGGCGAACCCGGCACGGGTCAGGGCTCCGTCACTCGTGTCCACGTAGCGATCCTCGAGCTGGATCGTGCGAGCACGGCTGCCTGCCGAGAACGGCCCAAGGCGATCGGCCGCCATCAGGCGCTCCGCCGCCGCAAGGTCAAGCACGCGGTACTTGAGCTCGATCTCCACGGCTGCGGCCGTGGACGGAGCCTTGGTCGACTCGTCCGTCATGCGCGAGGATCCAGCGACCCGGCCCCGATGCCCGGTCGGCGGGGCGCGGCGGCGAGATGACCCTGTTCGAGGGCGCGCTCCTTGAGCGTCTCGAACGTGTCGATCGTGCCGGGGCGGCCCAGCAGCGTCTCGGTCCGCACCCAGGTCGCGTCGGGCTGGAGCTGCCACGAGCGACGATCGTCGGCCAGCATGAGCTCGATGATCTCGGCGAGACGCGCCTGGGCATCGCTGTCCTCGACGGGGACGACCGCCTCCACGCGCCGATCGAGATTACGGTCCATGAGATCGGCCGAACCGATGTACCACTCCGAGTCGCCGCCGTTCTCGAAGCCCCAGATCCGCGAATGCTCCAGGAACTCGCCGATGATCGAACGCACGCGGATGCGCTCCGAGATCCCGGGCAGACCTGGCTGCAGCGAGCACGCGCCACGCACGATCAGGTCGATCTCGACCCCCGCCATCGATGCCCGATACAGCGCTTCGATGACCGGGCCGTCCACGACGGCGTTGGTCTTGACGACGATCCGTGCCGGACGGCCCGCCGCCGCGTGGGCGACCTCGCGGTCGAGGAGCTCGAGGAAACCGCTGCGCATGCTGTGCGGGGCCACGAGCAGCCGTCGGAAGGTCCGCTGCCGCGAGAGGCCGGTGAGCACGTTGAACAGGTCCGTCACGTCCGCACCGATCTCGGGGCGCACGGTGAGCAACCCGATGTCCACGTACAGCCGGGCGGTCTTGGGGTTGTAGTTCCCCGTCCCGATGTGCACGTAGCGGCGGAGGCCGCTCCCTTCGCGTCGAACCACGAGGGCGGTCTTGGAGTGGGTCTTGAGCCCGACGAGGCCGTACACGACGTGTGCGCCGGCTCGCTCCAGCTTGCGGGCCCAGATGATGTTGGCTTCCTCGTCGAACCGCGCCTTGATCTCCACGAGGACGACGACCTGCTTGCCGCGCTCCGCCGCCCGGATCAGCGACTGGACGATGGGCGAGTCGCCGGACGTTCGATACAGCGTCTGCTTGATCGTGAGGACATCCGGATCGTCCGCGGCCTGCGTGATGAACCGCTCGACGGACGACGCGAACGACTCATACGGGTGGTGGACGAGGATGTCGCCCGCGCGCACGGCGGCGAACACGTCCACTGGCTCGTCCTCGTCGGGCGGGACGAGCCGCGGCGGGGTGACCGGGGTCCACGGCACGGTCTTGAGGTCCGGGCGGTCCAGGTCCACGATCCGCCACAGGGCGGTCAGGTCGAGCATGCCCGCGACCTCGTACACGTCGTCGGGCTCCAGGCCGAGGCCGCGCATGAGCAGGGTCCGCGTGGCGGCCGGCATCGAGCGCTCGACCTCCAGCCGGACGGCCGCCCCGAAGCGCCGGCGTCGAAGCTCCTCCTCGATCGCGAGCAGCAGGTCGTCGGCCTCGTCTTCCTCGATCTCGAAGTCGGCGTTGCGCGTGACGCGGAACAGGTGACTGTCCACGACCTCTATGCCCGTGAACAGGTCCTGGAGGTTGGCCTCGATGACCTGGTCGATCGGGACGAAGCGCGACGGTTCCACCTCGAACAAGCGCGGCAGGATCTGCGGGACCTTGACCCGCGCGAACACCCGCTCGTTCGTCTCGGGATCGCGCAGGCCGACGGCGATCGAGAGGCTCAGCGTCGAGATGTAGGGGAACGGATGACCCGGGTCTACCGCCAGTGGCGTCAGCACCGGGAAGATCTCGTCGTGGAATCGCTGCCGCAGCGCGTCGTGATGCTCCGGTACCGTCGCGTAGTCGACGATCTCGACGTCTTCGGCCTCGAGGGCGCGGCGAAGGTCGAGGAAGATCGCGGAGTGCTCGGCGACGAGATCCAGGACGCGCGTGCGCGCCGCCGCGAGCTGCTCGGCCGGGGTCCGACCATCAGCCGCCCGGGCGACGGCGCCGGCCTCTACCTGCTGGCGCAGGCCGGCGATGCGGACCTGGAAGAACTCGTCGAGGTTGCCCGCAAAGATCGCCAGGAACTTGGCGCGTTCCAGCGGCGGATTTCGTTCGTCGCCGGCCTCGTGGAGGACGCGGGCGTTGAACTCCAGCCACGAGAGCTCGCGGTTGAGGTAGGGGAGGTCCGTGTGATGCTTCGGGGCACGACGCGGACGGGCCGGGACCACGGGACGGGCGGGTGCTCCGGGTTCGACGGCGGCCATCGGTCGAGCGGCTCCTGGGCGTGTTCCGAACGAGCCGCCGACGGTGACGGTGGCGACCCGACTGGCGGCCGAGGATAGCACGGCCCCGCTTCGGGACCACCGCTCGAAGGTCCCTGTCAGGTCCCCGTCACGTTCCCGCGCCGGCCGCTCGTCGCGCTGCGCAGGCTTCGCACGGGCAGTGATGGCGCAGCAGGTCAAACGTGTAGTAGCCCGTGTGGTGCCCGTCGCCCCACGACGGTGCGACGGCGTAGTTGCCGACGAGTTGGAGGTCCACGAGTCGCGTCTGCTCCGCCGTCAGCGTGGGGGCGCTGTCCAGCCATCCGGGTAGGCCGGCTTCGCCGCGGCAGTAGGCGCACGGACAGAGCCATCGGATGGCGATCAGGTCGTAGCGCGTGGCATGCCCGTCCGCCCATTCGATGTCCAGGGTCCCCGCCGCGCGATCGGCGTGGATCGCACGTGGGGTGGTCGCGTCGGTCGCGGCAGCAGGATCGGTCGGGAACGTCATGCGTGGATGGTCGCACACGCTCACCCCGGACCATCGACCCAGCGGCACGTCCGGGCATCCAGGACTATCCTGCGCCGCGTGACCCTCGATATCGACCACGTCACGAAGCGGTTCGCCGCGACCGTGGCGCTCGACGACATCGCCTTCAACGTCCCGCGCGGGCGGATCTTCGGATTCCTCGGTGCGAACGGCGCCGGGAAGACGACGACCATGCGCATCTGCCTCGGCATCCTTCGTGCGGATGCCGGCGAGGTGCGCTGGAATGGCACGCCGACCACGGACCTGCCGCGTCGGACGTGGGGGTACCTGCCGGAGGAACGCGGCCTGTACCCGCGCATGGCGCGTCCTCGAGCAGCTGGTCTACTTCGCGACGCTGTATGGCCAGCCGCCGGACGTGGCGCGGCGGGAGGCGCGGAACTGGTTGACGCGCTTTCGCATCCCGGACTACGCGGACCGTCGCGCCGAGGAACTGAGCAAAGGCAATCAGCAGAAGGTCCAGTTCATCGCCGCGATCCTGCACGAGCCGGACATCCTGCTGATGGATGAGCCGTTCACCGGCCTGGATCCCGTCAACCTGGCCCTCCTGCGGGAGGCGCTCGTGGAGCTGCGCGATGCCGGTCGCACGATCGTCTTCTCGACGCACCAGATGGAAGCTGCCGAGGCACTCTGCGAGTCGCTCGCGATCGTGGACCGAGGTCGCCTGGTGGCCGGCGGCACGCTCGCGGAACTGAAACGCTCCAGCCGGACCCGGACCATCCGTCTCGGCGTCGAGGGCGAGTCGCTCCCGGCCTGGCTGGGTGTTCTGCCCGGTGTCGCAGCCATGCGACCCGGTGCCGGGTTCGCGGAACTCGAGCTGAGCCCCGGCACGGAACCCACCGCGGTGCTCGCGGCCGTGCTCGCCCGCGGTGCCCACGTCACCCGCTACGAGCTTGCTGAACCGTCGCTCGAGGCGATCTTCATCGAGCTCGTGGGTCGACCCGCCGACGACGATGGGACCCTCGCCGCGCATGCCGTAGGCGCCGGCGTGGACGTCGGCGCCGACCCGGACGCCCGGGCAGCGATCGAGGGCGCGGCGTGACGGCCGCTCGAGACCCGCTCCTGCCCAACGCCGGCATCGTCGCGCGGCGTGAGTACCGAGACCGCACGCGCAGCCCACTTTTCATCTTTTCCACGCTGATCCTGATGTGCCTCGCTCTGGGTGTGGCCCTGGCGCCGGTCGTGATCCGCTACTTCGACCGTCAGGTCGTCACCCGCATCGTCGTACTCGCCGATGACGACCGGCTTGCCGCGACCAGCGTCGCCGTTGCGAGTAGCCTCCTCAACGTGCCTCCGGCGGGGGCCGACCCGGCGACCTGGGTGCAGCCGTTCGCGCTCGAGCAGGTCACCGACGCGGCGGCGGCCGAGCGACGCCTCGAGTTCGGCGAGATCGGCGGCATCCTGGTCGTCACGAGGCTCGACAGTGGACAGCTGGACGTCCGGTACCGAACGAACGGTCCGGCGGACAGCGTGCGGAGCCAGCTCGTCGGGTTCGCGGCGATCGCCATCGGGATCCTGGAGTGGACCTCCGCGCTGCCGGCCGATTCGGAACTGCCACCCTTCCAGACGCCCCAGTTCGCGGTCGACTCGATCAACGTCGCGACGGATGCCGGCAAGCCCGTCAGCCAACAGGAACTCGCAAGCCGATCGTTCCTGGGCATCGTGTTCGTGGTCCTGATCTTCATCACGGTCGTCATCTACGGGATGTGGGTCGCGACGGGCGTCGCGGCGGAGAAGAGCACCCGCGTCATGGAACTGATGATCAGCGCCGCATCGCCGCGCCAGCTGCTCACCGGCAAGGTCGTCGGGATCGGGCTCGCCGGCTTGACCCAGTACGCCGCGATCGCCGATACCCGCGCTGGGCGCGCTGGCGTTCCAGGACCGGATCGCCGAGGCGATCCTGGGGCCGGCATCGGCAGCGAGCGCGCCGCTCGTCGGATTGACGCCGCCGCTGCTTCTTGCCTATGGCGTCTTCTTCCTGCTCGGCTTCACGCTCTTCGCGTTGATCTACGCCGCGATGGGCGCGTTCGTCAGCCGTCCGGACGACCTGCAGACGCTCTCATTGCCGCTCAGCCTCGTCGCGATGGCCGGGTACCTGTCGGCGATCTTGGCGCTGGGCTCCGGGGGGTCGTCCGGGATCACGCGGCTCCTGTCGTTCCTCCCGCCGTTCAGCCCGTTCGTGATGCTCGCGCGCGTCCTGGTCGGGAGCGTGCAGCCGTGGGAGCTGGTGCTGTCGATCGGTCTCCTGATCGGGGCCGATCGTCGTCGTCGCCGTCGTCGCGATCCGCATGTACGCAGCCGGCGTCCTGCTGTACGGCCAGCGGCCCGGCATCCGGGCATTCATCGCCGCCGCGCGGAGCGCCTGACCACCGCCCCAGGGTCCGGTACTCCTCAGGCCTCGTCGTCCAGGGGCAATCGGCTGAGCAAGGCGAGGACCGGGGCCGTGGCCGACGCGCTTGCCGCTGGTTCCGCCGGGGCGGCCGCGAGTTCGGCAGCGGTCACCGCTCCGGCTCGCGCCGGGATGAACCGCCACAGCCGGCTACGGGTGCCGGGGAGGTAGGGTCCCTGACGCTGGCGCGCCATCATCCCGGCGAGTCCTTGCGCGACGATCGCCTCGAACAGGGCGCGGCCCTCGGTCGCGATCGCTGGCACGGCCACGACCTCGTCGCCCGGCCGCAGGATCCGGCGAAGCGCCTCGCGCCGCTTCACGAGCGGCTGGTTCAGGAGCGAGACCCCGTCGAGATGCACCAGGTCGAACGCGAGGAAGGCGGCGGGCCGACCCTCGCCGCCCGCCAGCCGGGTCGCGAGGGCCTCGGGGTCGGCGCGGCCGTGCTCGTCCACCACGACGAGTTCGCCATCGAGGATCGCCGAGCGTGCCGCGACGCGGACGGCCGTTCCGGCGAGTTCGGGGAGCGTCGCGGTCCGGTCGATGTCGTCGGCGTCCAGGATCCGCACCGCGCCATCGCCGGGCGTCTCGGCCGGGCCGATGAACACGAGCGCCCGGGCGCCGCCCCACCATGGCTCGAACAGGTGCTCCTCGGAATCGAATGGCTCCGGCAGCGGCCGCGCGAGCATCGGCCGGACGGCCGGCAGGTCCGGCAGGCGGTCCGCCGTGCCATCGAGCGGGAGCGAGAGCTGATCGGCCATGGCCCCTCGATGGTACGCCGGGCGACCGCCCATGCCGGCGGCTAGACTCCGGGACGTGCCCAGACCGCCTCGTCCCGACGACCTGTACCGCCTGCGCGTCGCGACCGAACCACGCCTGTCGCCCGACGGGCGCTGGGTGGTCGTCACGGTCCAGACGGTCGCGCCCGGGTTCGATGGCTATCGCCAGTCGTTGTGGCTGGTCTCGACGGATGCGGGCGACGACGCGCCGCCGCCGCGCCCGCTGACGCTCGGGTCACGGAACGACTGGCACCCGAGGTTCCGTCCCGACGGTCGGACGCTCGGCGTTCCTCTCGGATCGGCGGCCGCGCGTGGAGGACGAGCCGGCCCGTCGCGACGCCAACGGACGCGGGACGAGCGGGAGGACATCAAGCAGGTCTACGCCCTCCCGCTCGACGGACCCGGCGAGGCGCGCCGGATCACCGACCTGCCGCGTGGCGTCAGCGACTTCGCCTGGTCGCCCGACGGCACGCGACTCGTCGTGGTCAGCTGCTCGGTCGGCGCGACGGCCGAGGAGGACGCGCGACGCCGCGGCACGCGCCGTCCGCCAAGCCGGCCACCCGGCACGCCGCCACCGTCCGGACTATCGATTCGTGGACCGGCTCGACTACATGCTCAACGGGACCGGGTTCACCTACGATCGCGTGGATCACCTGTGGCTCGTGGACGTCGCGACGGGGACGGCCTCCCGCCTGACCGACGGACCGGTGCACGACCGCGAGCCCGCCTGGTCGCCCGATGGCACCCGGATCGCCTTCACCGCGAACCGGCGCCGCGACCCCGACCTCGCATCGCGCGACGACATCCACGTCGTCGACGTGGCGACGCGCGCGGTCCACGCGATCACCGGCGGTCCGCGATCGATGTTCACGTGCCCGACGTGGATGCCCGACGGCACGACGATCGCGGCGCTCGGCCACCGACTCGAGGGCGGTGCCGGCAGCCGCAACGACATCCACCTGTTCGCGGCCGACGGCTCGGACGCGACGCCGACCGGCGGGCGAAACCTCTCGGCGCCGCACGACCTGATGCCCGGGTCGTCGATGAACAGCGACGTGACCCGGGGCGAGGCGCCGGTCCTCCACCCGACGGCGGACGGTGCCTGGATCACGTTCTCGGCACCGGTGGACGGGTCGTACGAGCTGTGGCGGATCGCGACGCGGGACGGGACGCTGGAGCGGCTGACGACCGGGCGCCACTACATCAGCGGTTGGGACGCGGTCGAGGTCGCGCGACGGCCGGACCCGCCTCGCCTACCTCCGCTCGTCGGCGACCGAGACACCGGACGTGTGGCTGCAGGACGGAGCCGGCACGGCTCGTCGCCTCACCGCGTTCAATGCCGACGTCCTCGGGGAGCTCGCGCTCGTCGAGCCCGTGGAGCGCCGCTCGGACGTGGACGGCCGGTCCATCCAGGGCTGGTTCTATCGCGGCGGCCGGCGGCGGGGCGCCGCCGACGGCGCAGCCGCTCGTGACCCAGATCCACGGTGGGCCGCACACGCTGTACGGCTGCTCGCCGATGTGGGAGTTCCAGGTCCTCGCGGCGAGCGGCATGGGCGTGTTCGCCTGCAACCCGCGCGGGTCGGAGGGCTACGGCGAGGCGTTCAACGACGCGAACCATCGCGACTGGGGCCCAGGCCCGATGCGCGACGTGCTCGCCGGCGTGGACGCGCTCGTCGCGGACGGCCTCGCGGACCCCGCGCGGCTGGGCGTGACCGGCGGGTCGTACGGCGGCTACCTCACGAACTGGATCGTGGGGCACGACGACCGGTTCGCGGCGGCGATGACGTGCCGATCGGTCAGCGACATGTCGATGCTGTTCCTGACCGGCGACATCAGCGGCGGCGACTGGGCGGAGCTCGAGTTCGAGGCGACGCCGTGGAGCGACCCGGCGTACTACCGCGAGATCTCGCCGATCTCGTACGCCGCGCGCGATCCGCACGCCGTTGCTCATCCAGCACTCGGAGCGCGACCTGCGGACGACGATCGGCCAGGCCGAGGCCCTGTTCACGGTGCTCCGCTCCTACCGCCGCCCGGTCCGCCTGCTGCGCGTCCCCGAGGAGACCCACGAGCTGACGCGTTCCGGGACGCCGTTCCGACGGGTCGAGAACCTCGAGATCGTGCGCGGCTGGTTCCGCCACTTCCTCGTCGACGGCAAGCGACGGATGCCGCCGCTGCCCAAGGTGCGCGGCGGTCGCTAGGGTCGCGTCCGACGTCGGAAGCGCAGGTCCATCACGACGAAGGCCGCAGCGCCAAGGACCGCGAGCAGGCCCGCCGGCACCGCCTCGGATGGACTCGTGGGCGTGGCGACGACCTCCGTGCTCGTGTCGGGTGGCCGGCTCGAGCGTGCCCGGACCACGACCGTTCCCCGCATATCGGGATGAGGGGTGCAGAGGTAGGCGTAGGTTCCGGCTCTCGTGAATCGGATGCTCGCCGAGGCATCGGTGCCGAGCAGGCCCGTGTCGAACGAGCCGTTCGTCGCGGTCGCGGTGTGCTCGACCGGGTCGCGGTTGGTCCACGTCACGGTGTCGCCCACCCGGATCGTCACCGTGGCGGGCCCGTACGCGAAGTCCGCGATCCCGACGTCGCGGTCCGCGCCGGACGCGGCCGGGGCGAGGATGAGCAGGAGCGATCCCAGCGCGAGGCCGAGGGCTGGTCGTCGGGCGCGTCGAAGCGTAGGCATGCGTGCACGATAGCGGTATCCTCACCGTCCCATGACCGCCGTGAAGCGACCGGACAGCCCCGCCCGCGACCACGCGCACGAGCTGATCCGTGCCTGGGACGGGCGCGCCGGCAGCATCGGGAACCCGCTCGGGAGCCTGATGGGCCGGGTGAGCACGGTGGACCAGGTCGGCGTCGAGGCCCGCGTCGACGCGCTCAAGCGGCGCTCCATCAAGAAGGCGTCCAAGATGTGGGCGCTGGACCTCGCGATCCGGATGATGGACCTGACCACGCTCGAGGGAAAGGACACGCCGGGCAAGATCCGCGCGCTGTGCGTCAAGGCGATGCGACCCCAGCCGGGCGACCCGACGATCCCGCACGTGGCGGCGGTCTGCGTCTACCCGGCGATGGTCGCGGACGCGAAGGAGGCCCTGCGGGGGAGTGGCGTCAAGGTCGCCAGCGTCGCGACCGGGTTCCCCAGCGGCCAGACGTTCCGCGACATCAAGCTCGCCGAGACCCGCGCAGCCGTCGATGCCGGCGCCGACGAGATCGACATGGTCATCGACCGCGGCGCGTTCCTGTCCGGCGACTACGCCACCGTGTTCGAGGAGATCGTCGAGGTCAAGGAGGCGTGCGGCGAGGCCCACCTCAAGGTCATCCTCGAGACCGGCGAGCTCGAGACGTACGACAACGTCCGGCGCGCATCGATCCTCGCGATGGCCGCCGGCGCCGACTTCATCAAGACGTCCACCGGCAAGGTCACGCCCGCCGCGACGCTGCCGGTCACGCTCGTGATGCTGGAGGCGATCCGCGACTTCGAGCGCGCCACCGGCCGCCAGGTCGGGATGAAGCCGGCCGGCGGCATCCGGACCGCCAAGGAGGCGATCCAGTACCTGGTCGTGCTGTACGAGACGCTGGGGCCGCGCTGGATGACGCCCGGACTGGTTCCGGTTCGGCGCCTCGTCGCTGCTCAACGACGTGCTGATGCAGATCGAGTTCCAGCGGACCGGGCGCTACCAGGACCCCGACCACTTCACGCTGGACTGACAGGCTCGCCGGTGATCCCCCGGCTGCGCGTCTCGGGCTCGCATCGCGAGGTGGGGCGGGCGATCGGGGCGGCGACCGCGCCCACGCTCCGCGAGGCGGTCGCGTTCGACGCGGCGCTGCCGGCCGGGCGCAGTCGCGCGCGAACAGCTGGCGCTGGCCTCGCGCTACCGCGACGCGACGCTCGCCGCCACGCCGTGGCTGGTCGAGGAGATCGATGGCGCGGCGGACGGCGCCGGCGTGGATGCGATCGCGCTCTTCGCCGCCTCGATCGAGGAGATCTGGAGCGTTCGCCCGTCGCAGGCCACGATGGGCGTCGTCGTGGACGGGCCGATGCTCCGATCTCGTCGCCGGACCGCCAGCGACCGCCGACGGTCACGTCTGGGTCGGGCACAACAACGACCTGTCCCCGGCGTCGCGCGACGACATCGTGGCCGTCGAGTGGCGGGTGCCCGGCGAGCCCGTCGTGTTCTCGCTCGGCATCGGGCCGTGGATCAGCGTCGGCTGGAACTCGGCCGGGATCTCGCTGACCGGGAACGAGCTGTCGCCCAACGACGATCGTGTCGGCGTCCCGCGGCTGCTGATGGTCCGTGAGCAGCTCACCGCGCGCTCGATGGACGAGGCCGTGGCGATGGCGCTGCGCCCGGACCGCTCGTCCTCGTACAACACGGTCTTCGCGACGCCGGACGGGCGCGTCGTCAACGTGGAGGGCTCGGCGACCGACGCCGAGCTCGAGGGCCTCGGGGAGCGCGGGACCTTCGCGCACACCAACCACTACGCGTGTGCCCGGATGCAGGACTACGAGGGCGACCCGGAGTACGCCGTCCTGTCCGGCGTGCGTCTTGCGCGGGCGCGGGAGCTGCTCGACGGCGCCGCGCCCGGGACCGTGGATGCCGCCTGGATGCGGGCGGCGCTGAGCGACCACGCGACCGATCCTCGCCCTGTGCCGACACCCCGAGGCAGGACACCCGGTCCGCCACCGCGTTCTGGTGCATCGCCGACGTGACGGCCGGGGACGATCCGGTTCGGCCTCGGCAATCCGTGCGAACCCGGCGAGGAGCGGTTCCGCTTCGACTGAAGGCACCGGCGCGATCGCGGCGGTCGATTCTGACCCGACCAGAACTCCGCGGCCGATGTCCCGGATCGTCTGATGCCAGCAGAACGCGAGGGATCAGCGGCGACAGAGGCCGCCCAGCCAGACCTTAACGTGAACGTTAAGGTTGTGGTATCGTTGGGGGGCGAATATGACCGAAGCGACCACCGACCCCAGCCGATCCGAGCCTCGACTCCTCCGCATCCAGGAAGTCGCCGCCGAGACCGGCCTGACGACGCGAGCCATCCGCTACTACGAGGAGATGGGTCTCCTCGAACCCGCCGCGCGCTCTGACGGCGCATACCGGCTCTTCGATGCCTCCGACCTCGAGCGGCTCCGCTTCATCCGGAGCCTTCGCGACGACGCCGGATTCTCGCTCGCGCAGATCTCGCAGCTGCTCGAGGACGAGGCCGCCCGCGAGCGCAACCGCGAACGGTATCGCGCGACCCAGGACGCGGACGAGCGTCGGGCGATCCTCCACGACGCGCGCACTCGCGTCGATCGTCAGATCGCCACGCTCGAAGAGAAGGCCGCCCGCGTGGCTGCGATGATCGCAGCAGCGCAGGCTCGGCGCGAGCACCTGGATCGGCATCTCGTCGAACTCGATGGCGGTCCCGATCCGCACCCGGAACGGCGGCGATGACCCCGCCGCGGGCGATGCGGCGCAGCCGAAGCCTCAAGGCATTCGGCCACCGCAACTACCGGCTCTTCTTCGGCGGACAGGCGCTGTCGCTCATCGGAACGTGGATGCAGCAGGTCGCCCAGGCCTGGCTCGTCCTCGAGCTCAGCGGCGGGGACCCGCTGTGGCTCGGCGTCGTCGCGGCAGCCCAGTTCGTGCCGGTCATGGTGTTCGGTCTCTTCGCGGGCGTCCTCGCCGATGCGCTCCCCAAGCGCCAGACGCTCCTCGCCGTCCAGGTCGTGATGATGCTGCTCGCGATCGTGCTGACCGTGCTCACGGCCACGGGCGTCGTGGAGATCTGGATGGTCGTCGTCCTCGCGCTGCTGCTCGGCTGCGCGAACGCGGTCGACATGCCCGTCCGCCAGTCGTTCGCGATGGAGATGGTCGGGCCCAAGGACATCGGGAATGCGGTGTCGCTCAACTCCGCGATGTTCAACGGCGCGCGCGTCGCGGGTCCGGCGATCGCTGGTCTCACGATCGGGGCGTTCGGTGTCGCGACCGCCTTCGCGATCAACGCCGTGAGCTTCCTGGCGGTGATCATCGGGCTCTCGATGATGCGCGACGACGAGCTGATGCGGCCGCGGCTCGATCCCGCGCCCACGATCGGTCGGCGCGGTGTTCGAGAACCTGGCCGAGGGCCTGAGCTACGTGCGCCAGACACCGGTCGTCCTGATGGCCGTTGCGGTCGTCGGGCTCGTGGCCACGTTCGGCATGAACTTCAACGTGCTCATCCCGCCGCTGGCGCAGGACGTCTTCGGCACCGACGCCTCGGGGTACGGGTTCCTGATGACGGCGTCCGGGATCGGCGCGCTGTCCGCGGCGGTCGCGCTCGTCGTGGGCGGCAGGCCCCGCCCGATCCGCATCGCGATGGGCGGGATCGTCCTGGGCGTCGCTTCGGTCTTGCTGGCCTTGACCACCTCGTTCCCGGTGGCACTCATGCTCATGGCCGCAGTCGGAGCCGGCGGCATCACGATGGCCGCGACCGCCAATGCGACCATCCAGCTCTCGGTCCCCGACGGACTCCGCGGTCGGGTGATGAGCGTCTACACGACGGTCTTCTCGGCCTCCGTCCCGGTCGGCGGCCTCGCGATGGGTGCCCTCGCGTCCGTCTTCGGGATCTCGGTGTCGATCGCGATCGGCGGGGCCCTGTCGCTCGCGACCGGCCTGGTCGCCTTCGTCTGGTGGCAGCGGATCCGCGCGGGCTGGAGCGGATCAGTCCCCGCCGTCCAGCCGGGCGAGCTCGCGGCGCGCCAGCTCACCGAGGTGCAGTCGCCGGGCCTCCTCGACGGTCAGCCACCGGCACGTGTCCGTTGATCCGTCGGGTTCGTCGCGCAGCGTTCCGCCGGTGATCCGAACGCCATAGACGATCCGGATGGCGTGCAGCCGATCCGCCCCGGGATCGTCGCTGAACAAGCGGTCGCTCACGTCCAGCAGTCGCTCCACCTCGCCGGTGTAGCCGGTCTCCTCTTCGAGCTCGCGGATGACCGCCGTCGACGGGCGGTTCGCCGAACTCCAGGCCGCCACCGGGGAGCGTCCAGAGATCGCCGGCGCCGACCGACGGCGCGATGTGGCAGAGCAGGACGCGGTCGTCGTCGCGGCAGAGCGCGTAGGCCGCCACCCGGATCCGGTCGCTGCACACCCGACAAGGCTACCCGACAGCCGGGCGGCTACGATGCCGTCCGTGATCATCGTCGGCGGCGAGGCGCTCATCGATCTCATCCTGCGACCGGATGGCGGCCTGACCGCGATCCCGGGTGGCGGCCCGTACAACACCGCGCGGACGATCGCCCGCCTCGGACCGACCGTGGCGTTCGTCGGAGGCGTATCCACCGATCGCTTCGGCCAGCTCCTCCACGATCGACTCACCGCCGACGGCGTCGACGATCGATACCTCGTCCGCACGACGCGGCCGACGACGCTGGCCATCGCCGAGCTGGACGCGAGCGGTACGGCGACCTATCGCTTCTACACGGCGGAGACGTCGGCGACGGCACTCGACGCCGCGGCGCTGGCGGCGCTCCGCGCTGCCCGCGATGCCGACCGTCACCGCGATCCACGTCGGCACGCTCGGCCTCGTGCTGGAGCCGCTGGCCTCGGCGATGGAGGCGCTCGTCGCGCGACGCGCCCGACGACGCGTCGTGATGCTCGATCCCGAACTGTCGTCCGACCGCGACCCGCGATCGGGAGGCCTACGTCGCGCGCGTGGACCGCCTCCTCGCGTCGGACCGACGTGCTCAAGGTGAGCGGCGACGACCTCGCGTTCCTGCGGCCCGGACATGACGCGCCGACGCGGCGGTCCGCGGATCTGCTCGACGCCGGGGCCGGCGGTCGTGCTGTGGACCGATGGCGGCGAGCCCGTCCGCATCGTGACGGCCCGCGGCCAGACCACCGTCGTCCCGCCGACGATCGACGTCGTGGATACGGTCGGCGCCGGCGACGCATTCGGCGGCGGGTTCCTCGCGACCTGGATCGGGTCGGGTCGTGGTCGAGCGGAGGTCGCGTCGGACGAGGCACTCCTCGCCGCGACGAAGCATGCCACCCGGGTCGCCGCGTACACCTGCACGCGCGCGCCGGGGCCGAGCCGCCGACCGCAGCCGAGTTGGCACGCTGGGGCGTCGCCGGGTAGGCTGTCGCGCCATGCAGACCTCCGTCGTGCGCGCACGTCTCCGTCGCCTTGTCCCCGTCCTCGGGAGCCCTCGTGCTGCTCGTGGCCGCAGCGACCCCGGCGGCCGCCCTGCCGTCCGGGTACCCACACACGAGCCACGGCAACCGTGGCGTGAACGTCAAGGCGCTCCAGCACCTGCTGCGCCACCATGGCGCGACGCTGGAGGTGACCGCCCTCTTCGACACGCCGACCGATCTGGGCGGTCCGGACATTCCAGCGCGACAACGGGCTGCCGGGCACCGGCGAGGCGGATTCGCCGACCTGGACGGCGCTCCGGGTGCACGCTCACGACCGGCTCGACCGGCGAGGCCGTCCTGGGCGCGCAGCGGCTGCTCAACGAGAAGCGTGCCGCCGGGCTGTCGCTGACTGGCGTCTACGACACCGCCACCCGCAACGCGGTCCTCAAGTTCCAGGGTCATGCCGGCATCACCAAGACCGGCGACCTCGGTCCGGTGACCTGGCGGGCCCTGTTCGCCCACCTCGAGCTCCCGGTCTGGGGCAAGACCCTGTGCGACTACAGCGTCGGCAACGCGAACGCCAACTGGGGCACGGCCTCCGACGATCGGGCAGATCCAGGCCGCCGCCCATGTCATGGTGGACAAGGGTCACGGACGGATCCCGCTCGGCGACATCGGGTACGAGCACGGCGGCAATATCCCGGGGCACCAGACCCACGAGCAGGGGATGGACGTGGACATCCGACCGATGCGCGACGCGAAGGACCAGTGCCGCTGGGGCGTCAACTGGCGCTGGTCCACGTACGACCGCGCCGCCACGCGCGACCTCGTCAAGGCCATCCGCGCGACGGCGTACGGCCACGTGAAGCTCATCTACTTCAACGATCCGGTGCTGATCCGCGAGGGCCTGACGACGTGGTACGCCGGGCCACGACGACCACCTGCACATCCGCTACTGCGAGCGGTACCACCCGGTGGCGGCGTACGACTGCTGACCGAGGGGACGGACCGGTTTCGCTCGGCTTCGGGCCCGGCCGGTGCCATAATGCCCGCCATGGCCACGCGCACCGAGTCGAGCGTCGTCCGGACGGGCCCGTCGGCCCCCAACAGCTGGGGGCTGGGCGACGGTCAGGCGATCCCGTGGGAGTACGCGCCCGCGCCCGAGGCTCGCGACATCGTCACGCTCAAGGAGCGCTACGGCCTGTTCATCAACGGCCGAGAGGTCGCCGCGACCGGCGGCGAGACGTTCGCCTCGATCGACCCGTCGACGGAGCAGCCGCTGGCCCTCGTCGCGCGCGGGACCGCCGCCGACGTGGACAAGGCCGTCCGGGCCGCGCGTCGGGCACAGACCCGCTCGTGGGGCGCGCTGTCCGGCGCCGAGCGGGCCAAGTACCTGTTCCGGATCAGCCGCATCCTCCAGGAGCGGTCGCGCGAGTTCGCCGTCCTCGAATCGATGGACTCGGGCAAGCCGATCAAGGAATCGCGCGACGTGGACGTGCCGCTCGCCGCGAGCCACTTCTGGTACTACGCGGGCTGGGCGGACAAGCTCGAGTACGCCTTCCCGGGTCGGGTCGCTCGCCCGCTGGGTGTCGCGGCGCAGATCATCCCGTGGAACTTCCCGCTGCTGATGCTCGCGTGGAAGATCGCCCCGGCGCTGGCGGCGGGCAACACGGTCGTGCTCAAGCCGGCGTCCACGACGCCGCTGTCCGCCCTGCTGTTCGCGGACGTCTGCGTCCAGGCCGACCTGCCGCCGGGGACCGTGAACATCGTGCCCGGGCCCGGCGAGATCGGGATGGCGATGGTGACCCACAAGGGCATCGACAAGGTCGCGTTCACCGGGTCCACCGAGATCGGCCGGAAGATCTATCGCGGCGTCGCAGGCACGGACAAGGCGCTGACCCTGGAGCTCGGCGGCAAGGCCGCCAACATCGTCTTCGATGACGCGCCCCTCGACCAGGCCATCGAGGGGATCGTCAACGGCATCTACTTCAACCAGGGCGAGGTCTGCTGCGCCGGCTCGCGCCTGCTCGTCCAGGAGTCGATCGCCGGGCCGCTCATCGACAAGCTCAAGGACCGCCTGGCGACGATCCGCGTCGGCGACCCGCTCGACAAGAACACCGATGTCGGCGCGATCAACTCGAAGAGCCAGCTCGAGAAGATCACCGAGCTCGTCCAGAGCGGCGTGGACGAGGGCGCCGAGCTCTACCAGCCCGCCTGCGACCTGCCCGATCGCGGCTACTTCTTCCGCCCCACGCTCTTCACGAACGTCGCCCAGAGCCACCGCATCGCCCGCGAGGAGATCTTCGGGCCGGTGCTGTCCGTCCTGACCTTCCGAACGCCCGAGGAGGCCGTGGAGAAGGCGAACAACACCGAGTACGGCCTGTCGGCCGGGATCTGGACCGACAAGGGTTCGCGGATCCTCGAGATGGTGTCGCGGATGAAGGCCGGCGTCGTCTGGGCGAACACGTTCAACCGGTTCGACCCGACGTCTCCGTTCGGCGGCTACAAGGAATCGGGCTTCGGGCGCGAGGGCGGCATGCACGGCCTGCACGCCTACGTCCGCCTGGAGGATCGCTGACCGTGGGCCGCCGGATCGACGATCGAGGTCCGCAAGACCTACAAGCTGTACATCGGCGGTGCGTTCCCGCGCACGGAGAGCGGCCGCTCGTACCTGGTCCGCGGCGCGGACGGCGCGCCGCTGGCGAACGCGTGCCGCGCCTCGCGCAAGGACCTGCGCGACGCCGTGCGGGCGGCCCGCAAGGCCCAACCTGGCTGGGCCGGCAAGACGGCGATGAACCGCGGCCAGGTCCTCTACCGCGTCGCAGAACTGATGGAGGGCCGGCGCGACCAGTTCGTCGCCGAGGTCGCGACGGCCGAAGGCCTCGACGGACGCGCGGCGCGCGTCGTCGTCGGGCGCGCCATCGACCGCTGGGTCTGGTACGCGGGCTGGGCCGACAAGATCGCCCAGGTCCTCGGCAGCAGCAACCCGGTCGCCGCGCCGTACTTCAACTTCACGATCCCCGAACCGACCGGGGTGGTCGGCGTCGTCGCGCCCGAGACGTCGTCGCTCCTCGGGCTCGTCTCGCGCCTGGCGCCGCCGCTCGTCAGCGGCAACGCCGTCGTCCTGATCACCTCGGAGACCCGGCCGCTGCCTGCCGTGACGCTGAGCGAGGTGCTCGCGACCTCTGACGTGCCGGGCGGCGTCGTGAACGTGCTCACCGGGCACAAGGCGGAGCTCGTCCCGGTCATGGCGGCGCACGTGGACGTGGACGCGATCGATACCTGGGGCGTCCCGGACACCATGCGCCTCGACACCGAGCTGCTGGCCGCCGACGACATCAAGCGGATCTCGCGGCGGCCGACGACCGTCGCCGAGCACCGCTTCGACTGGCTGGACGACCGCGCCACCGAACGCCCGGAATGGATCGCCGCCTTCCTCGAGATGAAGACGGTCTGGCACCCGATCGGGGTCTGAGCATGGCGGTCCGACCGGATCCCGAAGTCGGGTATCGACGGCCCGGCGACCATCTCCGCGCCGCCCGGACGGTGGAGCGTCGGGTCTTCGTGCAGGCGACGCCGCGCGAGGTCTGGGCCACCCTGCACGACCCGGCAGCCTCCGTCGCCCTGTTCCCGGAGCTGCGGCTCGGGCCGGCCGGGCCGTCCTGGCCCGCGGCGGCGAGGACGCGGCCCGTCCGTGCACGGGTCGGCCTGCTACGCGAATCGGCGAGCGTCGAGAGCCTCGAGGCGCGGCCCGGAATCGCTCTTCCGGTTGCGCGTGTCTGCGACCGGCTTCGACAGCGAATGGAGCTGGCGGCTGGAGCCGGTCGCCGGCGGGACGCGGGTGATCCATGCGGCGAGCTTCGAACCGATCGATCGATGGGCGGGCATCCTCGTCCGCCTGGGCCGGCACTCGCTCGCCGGGTCGCGTCGAGGCGCATCTTCGGATCCTGAAGGAGCGAGCCGAGCGATCGCCGTTCACATCAGCGTGACCTGATGGATGGGGAGACGGCGGCCGACGAGAGGGCGGACGTGCCGTTCGCTGGCCTGCGCCGGCACGCCCGCGCGCTGACCGCCGGGATCGTCCTCCTGGTCGTCACGTTCCTGGTCGTGCCGGACCTGGCGCCGCAGACCGACGAGCTGCCGCCGGTCCAGCTGGTCCACGGGCGGGTCATCGAACTGCTCGAAGCCGAAGATCCGTCGGAACCGGACGTGCGCATCGAAGTCGTCACCGGGATCGTGGCGGCGGTGCCGGTCACGACCATGGTGGCGGTGTGGCTCACCGGGCGCCGCCTCCCGTTCGTCGGCGATGGGAGTGGTATGCGACCCGCGCCCGGTTGGGACTGAGTCCTCCGCAGGACTTGCGTTTCAGTATTGACTGAAACTTCCGACATTTCGTATCGTACGCCGATGACCGACCAGGAAGCCGAACTCGTCGAACGGATGTCCCAGCTGCTCGCTGCCGGCTGGACTCCCGCGCATCAGCGGCCGCGTGTGGGCGTACCTCCTCATCTGCGAGCCGGCACAGCAGACCGCCGCGGACCTGGCCGAAACCCTGCATGCCAGCCGCGGCACCATCAGCGGAGCGGTCCGCCTGCTCGAGACCGCCGGCCTGATCCGCCGGACCACCCGCCGCGGCGACCGGCGGGAGTACTTCCACGTTCCGCCCGGATCGATCATCTCGATCCTGAACTCGCGGCTCCCGGTCACGACGATGTGGCGCCAGCTCGCCGATCACGGACTGGATCTCCTCGCCGACCGGACACCGGAGCAGCGGGCCCGGCTGCAGGAAGTCCGCGACGTCTACGCATTCATGGAGACCGAGCTTCCCAGCATGCTCGAGCGGTTCATGGAGCGACGAAAGGAACAGACCTCATGACCACGGTCATCCGGACCGAACAGCTGACCAAGTCCTACGGCTCGCACCGCGGGATCATCGACCTCGACCTCGATGTCGACGAAGGCGAGATCTTCGGCTTCCTCGGGCCGAACGGGGCGGGCAAGACGACGACCATGCGCGTGCTGCTGGACCTCATCCGACCGACGTCCGGCCGGGCCGAGGTCTTCGGGATCGAGACGACCGCGCGACCCGGTCGCCATCCACCGGCGCGTGGGCTACCTGCCCGGGCGAGTTCGACCTCTACGATCGACTGACCGGCGCCGACACGATCGCCTACTTCGCGAACCTGCGCGGCGGCGTCGACGCGGCCTACGTCGCGCAGCTGGTCGAGCGTCTCGATCTCGACCCGAGCCGCCGCTTCCGCGAGTACAGCAAGGGCAACAAGCAGAAGGTCGGCCTCGTCGTCGCGCTCCAGCACCGGCCGGACCTGCTCATCCTCGACGAACCGACGTCCGGGCTGGACCCGCTCATGCAGCAGACCTTCTTCGAGCTCGTCCGCGAGGCGCGGGACGAGGGCCGGACCGTGTTCCTGAGCTCGCACATCATCGACGAGGTCGATCGCACCTGCGATCGCGTGGCGATCATCCGCGAGGGCCGCCTGGTCCAGGTCGACCGGATCGAGGCGATCCGGCGGCTCGCCTTCCACCACGTCGAGCTGACCTTCGGGTCGGCGGTCGCCGCCGGCCGATCTTCGCGTCGATCGATGGCGTCCACGACGTCACCGTGGACGGCACCGTCATCACGCATGCGGGTCAACGGCCCGATCGGTGCCGTGCTCGCGGCGGCCGCTCCGCACGGCCTCGTCGATGTCGTCAGCCGCGAACCCAATCTCGAGGACGTCTTCCTCGCCCAGTACGGGCATGGCGACGTGGCCGTGGCCGGGACCGTCGATGGGCGCTGACGACCACGACCCTCGCCGGTCGTTCGCGGACCATGCCCTGGTCGCGGGTGATGGGCCTGGGCAGCGTCTATGCCAAGACCGTCCGCGACAGCCGTCGCGCGGCGCTGGTGGTGGGGTTCGTCGGGCGGCCTCATGATGCTGGCGACGGCGACCCCGTATGGCACCGGAGTTCACGACGCCCGAGATCCCGGGCGCAGCTGGTCGCCCAGATGGCGGCGATGCCGGCCGTCTTCCGCGGCCTGCTCGGCGAGCCGATCAACATCGACACGCTCGGTGGGTTCCTGTCGTGGCGCGCGGGCAACTTCCTGCCGGTCCTCCTCGGCCTGTGGTCGGTGATCGCCCTGTCCGGGACGCTCGCCGGCGAGGCGGCCAAGGGCAGCCTGGACCTCGTCGTCGCGACGCCACACGCGCGACGATCCATCGCGCTCGCAGAAGGTCGCCGGGCACGTCACGGCGCTCGTCGTGGCGATGCTCATCATGGCGGTGATCATCGCCATCGCCGGGCAGGCGTTCGCCGTCCTGCCGGGTGACGAGATCCCGTTCTCGGCCGCCCTCGGACAGGTCGTGCTGTACGGCCTGCTGATGCTGGCGGCCGGCGCGCTCGCGTTCGCGGTCGCGATGCTCGTCGGGCGCGGCGCGCGCGATCGCGCTTCGGCCTCGTCGCCCTGTTCGGGATGTATCTCATCTCGTCGTACGCGACCCTGTCGCCCACGATCGACGCCCTGAGCCCGATCTCGTGGTACGCGTGGACCGCGGGCCATCGGCCCGATGGCCGGCGTCACCGACTGGCCGTCCGTCGCCCTGCTCGCCGTGGTCACGGTCGCGCTCCTCGGCCTCGGTGATCGCGACCTTCGTTCGACGCGACCTCGTGGGCGGCGACGCGCTCGCGTGGCTTCGACTCCCGTCGCTCCCCGCCGGCATCGGCGGCCCGTTCGCGTCGCCAGCTCGTCGGACCGGGCGACGGTCGCCATCGCGGCCGGGGCCGGGGTCGGGCTGTACGCCGCGCTTGATCGCGTCGTCGGCGGAGGCGTTCACCGAGACGCTCACGTCGGTGCCCGGGTTCATCGACTACATCAACGCGATCTATCCCGACATCGACTTCTACGCAGCCGTCCGGCGTCCTGCAGCTCGCGTTCTTCGCGTTCGGGTCGCTGATCCTCGGGCTCACGGCCGCCGGATTCCTGGCCGGCTGGGGCGAGCGATGAGGGCGCGCGACGGCTCGACGTCGTGCTGTCGACACCGCTGTCGCGCGCCGGCTGGTTCGTCCGCAGTGGGCTCGGGCGTCTACGCCGCGATCGGCCTGGTCGCGACTCGATCCTGGGTGTCATCGTCGGCGATCGCCGTCGCGACGCAGGGTGGCGACGTCGTCGCGCCGGTCGCCGGCGCCGGGATCCTCGGCCTGGCCGCGGCGGGCTTCGCCGGGATCGGCCTCGCGGCCGGCGGGCTGGTGCGCGTCGTCGCTGGCGGCGCCCGTCGCCGGGCTGGCCGTCATCGCGACGTTCCTGCTCGACACGCTGGGCGGCGGCGCTCGACCTTCCGGACGTCGGTCCTCGAGCTGTCGCATCTACGCGCACCTCGGGCAGCCGATGGCCGGCATCTACGACCCGGTCGGGATCGTGGCGGCGCGTGATCCTCGCCGTCGGTGGCCTGCTCGTCGGCGCGTGGGGCATGCAGCGGCAGGGACGTGGGCGGGTAACGTCCGGGGGTGGACCCCTTCGTCATCGCGCTGGTCGCGGTCAGTGCCGTCCTCCACGTCGCGTGGAACGTCCGGCTCAAGACGGCCGGCGATCCGCTCCGGGCGGCGACCGTCGGGATGCTCGCGGCGTCGGTCGGGATCGTCCCGCCGGGATCGTCGCGTGGTGGATGGCCGGTGCCGAGCCACTCCCGCGCGGAGGGCGTCGCGCTCGGCGTCGTGTCGGGGATCGTCGAGGCGGGCTACTTCATCCTGCTGTCGGCGGCGTATCGACGGGGCGACCTGTCGGTCGTGTACCCGATCGCGCGGGGCACCGCGCCCGCTGCTCGCGGTCGCGATCGGGGTCGGCATCCTCGGCGAGCGGCTCGGGGTCGCCGGGTCGGTCGGGGTCGCGCTGCTCCTGCTCGGGTTCCTCCTGCTCCAGCGGCCGTGGCGCGTCGCTGCAGCGGGCATCGCGGGCTCGACCCGATCGATCGCGTTCGCCCTCGCGACCGGCGTGACGATCGCCGACGTACACCGCGATCGACCGCGTCGGGACGCGGCTGATCGACCCGGTCCCGTACGCCGCGATCCTGTGGCTGACGACGTCCGTCGTGCTGGTGCTGTGGGTGCGCTTCGTGGCCGGCGGCGACATCTTCGCCGGGGGCCGTGACGCAGCTGCGTCGCGCGGCGGTCGGGGGCTGGCTGACGCTGGGCGCCTACCTGCTGATCCTGTTCGCCCTGAGCGTGGCGCCGCTGTCGGGCGTCGCGCCGCTGCGCGAGTCGGCGACGGTCTTCGCGGCGGCGTGGGGGTCCGTGCGACTCGGCGAGGCCGTGAGCCGCCGCGATTCCGGGCGGCGCATCGGCGCGTCCGTGGCCATCGTCGCGGGCGCGCTGTTGCTGGCGATCGGCGCCTGACCGGTAGCGGGCGAGGGACGGCGGCGGAGCCCCGCCACGGCACGCAACGACCCGCCGGCACGCAACGTCCCGCCGGCACGCCACCCGACGTCCCGCAACGTCCCGCCAAGTCGCTCCTCGAATCCTGTGCACGAACTTCGCGCCGACATTCGCCGGATTCGGCCGCGCAACCTCCCGATCAGCCGAGTGGGACTTGGAGGGACGCCTCGGGGCCCGAGACGCGCCCTGGTCCTCCACGGGATTCGCCAGGGAACTAGGCGGGACGTTGCCGTGGCTCGCGCGTGGCGGCTCGCGCGTGGCGCCGGCGCGCCAAGGCTGCGCGCCCCCGCGTCCCGGGCGCGACGCCGGTGCCGCCAGGCCCCGGGACGCTAGACGGGTTCCACCGGCGTCGTCGCGGCGAACAGGCGGCGCCGACCCCACCGACCGTTGAGGACCGCGACGCCGGCGATGATCAGCGCGGTCCCGAGGATGAGCCGGCCGTCGATCGGTTCCTGGAGCGCGAGATACCCAAGCACGATGCCGACGACCGGGATGACGTAGGCGACCAGCGTCGTCCGCGTCGCGCCCCACTGCGCGAAGAGGCGGAACACGATCAGGTACGCGACACCCGAACCGAGGAGCCCGAGCCACAGGATCGAGAAGATCGCCTGCGCGTCGGGGCTGGCCTCCCAGGGTCGCTCGGTCAGCAGGGCGATCGAGCCCGTGATCAGCGCCGCGAACGTCACCTGGAAGACGGCCGGGATCATCGGCCGCAGGCCGCGCACGTAGCGGCGCGAGTAGACCGCGCCCACGGCATACGAGAACGCGGCGCCGAGGAGGGCGATCTCCCCGACGAGCGACGACCCGGCTCCGGTGAGTCCCGGGCTCGTGACGATCACGACGCCCACGAACCCGACGAGCAGCCCGGCCAGGCCGTTGAGCCGCATCGGCTCATCGTGGAGGAACAGCGCCGACAGGACGATCGCGAACAGCGGCACCGGCGCGGTCAGGATCGCGGCGAGCGACGAATCCACCGACTGCTCCGCCCAGGTGATCAGGATGAACGGGATCGTGATGTTGATGATCGCCATCACGAACAGATGCCCGTACGTCCGTCGATCGCGCGGCAGCGGCTCACCGGCGGCCCGGACCACGACCCACAGCAGGGCCGCGCCCGACGACGAGCCGGAACGCGACGAGCGTGAACGTGCCGAAGTCGTCGACCGCGAACTTGATGAACAGGTAGCTCGAGCCCCACAGGAAGCCGAGGGCGAGGAAGAGCAGCCAGTCGACTCGGGAAGCGCGGGCGGTCATCGCGGCATGATAGTCGCGCTTGGCCTACGTGGATGGGCCAACGCTGGGCGAAATGATGGGTCCAGCCGCGGGTGCGCACACCGCACAGAACCCGGCCCGGCCCCGAACCGTTGCCGACCGTCGCGTCGCCCGATCACCGCCAACGCGTGAGGATCGCCTCCCGGTCGAACAGTCGGACGCCGATCCGCAGGCCCATGAGCGAGATGACCGTCACGATCAAGGCCAGTGACGGCGTAGCCGACGGCACCCACGAGGACCGTCCCGGTCGCCTGGATCAGGATCGATCGCCGACGATCGGAACGATGATCACGCCACCGACCTGCTGCGCGACGCGCGGATCGTTGACCCGGGCGCTCACGAGGACGCCCGGCGACGACCGAGGACAGCCCGAGCGCCGGCCCGAGCAGGAACACGCCGGCCAGCCACGACGGGTCGGTCACGACGCCGATCAGGTTCGGGCCGTAGACGATCGATGCGAGCGCCACGAACACGACGTACGTCACCCAGCCGGCGAGGACGCCCGGGACGAGTGCCGCGACCGACTTCCCGGCGAGGAGCTCGATCGTCCGGATCGGCGCGGCGAGGACCGGCTCCAGCGACCGCGCCTGCTTCTCACCGATGATGCTGAACGTGGCGATGGACAAGGGGATGTAGGCCGGCATCAGCAGGAAGAACGCGAGGAACTGCTGGACCGCGAAGGCGCCGGCCAGCTCGCCGGGCGTGAACGCCGCCCATTCCGGCCGCTGTGCCAGCGACCTGTGCGGCCAGTTCCGGCGGCAGCGCGCGCTGCGCCGACGACCCCGGCCAGCGACGATCGGGGCGACGGTCAGGACGATCGGCGGGATGAGGATCGTGGACATCGAGCAGCCGGTTGCGCACCGTCTCGATCCACTCGCGGCGCAGGATGGTCCAGACGATGCCCCCGCGCATCAGGTCGCCTCGCCGCCGACGCCCGGCCGGACGCCCATGACGTCGAAGTAGATCTGCTCGAGCGACATCCGCTCGACACGAACCTCGACGACGTCGATGCCGGCCTCGACGAGCGCCCGCACGACGCGCGGCGCCAGGACCTCCGGATCGTCGGCCTCGACGCGGATGACGCCATCGATCGACTCGACGTCGCCCGCGCCCGGCACGCTCGCGACGACGCCGATCGCATGGTCGTCGATCGGACCGCTCAAGCGCACGGTCAGCCGCCGGTTCCCGTGCGTGCCCCGCAGGCGCGCCGGGGAGTCCACCCGCAGCAGGCCACCGCGGATGAACGCGATCCGGTCGCACAGGCGGTCGGCCTCGTCGAGGTTGTGCGTCGCGAGCACGATCGTGCGACCGGCGCGCCGCAGCTGTTCGATCGCATCGCGCACCACGAACGCCGCCTCTGGGTCCAGGGCCGCCGTCGGCTCGTCGAGGAAGACGACGGCCGGGTCGTGCAGCAGCGCCCGGGCGATCGCGAGCTTCTGTTTCATCCCCTTGCTGAACGTGCCCGCGACATCGCCGCGTCGGTCCCACAGCGCGAAGAGGCGGAGGTAGTGCTCGATCCGCTCGGCCCGCATCGAGGCCTCCAGGCCGTAGAGCCGCCCGAAGAACTCGAGATTCGCCGTGGCCTCAGCTTGTCGTAGAGGCCGGGCGTCTCGGTCAGGATGCCGACCCGGGCGCGGACGTCATCCGGGCGCTCGCGGACGTCGAATCCATCGATCGAGGCCGTTCCCTCGGACGGCCTGATGAGCGCTGCGAGCATGCGGACGGTCGTGGTCTTGCCCGCCCCGTTGGGACCCAGCAGCCCGAGGACCTCGCCCCGGCGGACGTCGAGTGAGATGTCCCGGACCGCCCACCGGTCGCCGAATTCGACGGCCGAGTCCATCGGCATGGAGGGCGATCGGTGCCTGGTCGGCCGCAACGTCGGCGTCGGTCATCGACGCGATTCTGCCCGAACCGACCAGCGATGGTGTTGGACTAACCCGATATGCCATCGCGCTACCATGCGCGACGTGATCGCCCTCCACGTCCTCGTCACCTCGCTCGGGGTCGCGCTCGGCGTCCTCTACCCGTTCATCTCGGTCATCCTGGCCGGCCGCGGGTTCTCCCCGGCCGAGATCGGCCTCATCTCGTCCCTTGGGGCGATCGGGTTCACGATCGCAGTGCCGGCCTGGGGCCACCTCGCGGACGTCCGTTTCGGTCGGCCCCGCACCCTGCAGCTTTGTGCGATCGGGGCGGGTTCGGCCGTGCTCGCGCTGCTCCTGCCGTGGCCGCCGCTGCTGGTCGTCGCGCTGTTGATCGCCTTCTGGGTCTTCGAATCGTCGTGGCAGCCGCTCGCCGACGCGATCACGGTCAATGCCCTGCGGGGTCGCGACTACGCCCGGGTGCGACTGTTCACGAGCCTTGGGTTCGCGGTCGCGACGATCCTGAGCGGCTTCCTCTACGACCGGACCGGCTACTGGCCGGCGTTCGTCCTGTTCGCCCTGGCGGGGGCCGTGATGCTGATCGCGTCGCTTTTCCTTCCCGACGTCGATCGAGCGGACCTCGCGGCGCATCGGCGACGCGCGGCGGCCGCTGCGGCGCCCGTCGCCCGAGCGTTCCGAGGCGCCGTCAACCCGAAGACCCGAACGTGGGGCTTCGGGTCGGCCGGCGTCGCGTTCGCCGTGGCGCCGAAGCTCGGCCTCGTCCTGGTCGCGAGCGCCCTGCTCCACGTCGGGATCATCAGCGGGTTCACGTTCTTGCCGCTGCGAATCGTCGAGCTGGGCGGTTCGCCGTCGGACGTCGCCCTGTCGGCCGGCCTGTCGGCCGCCAGCGAGATCCCGGCGATGCTGGTCATGGGCGTCGCCGTGCGATGGTTCGGTCTCCGGGCGGTCTTCGCGGGCAGCGCCCTCCTGTACGGGGCGTGCTTCGTGTCATGGACCGTCATCGAGGTCCCGCTCGTCATCATCGCCACGCGCGTGGTCACGGGGCTCGCCTTTTCCGGCGTGATCATCGCCGTGGTCATGACGATCGCCCGCCTGCTCCCCGCCGACCTCCAGGCGACCGGGCAGGCGTTGTTCCAGACGTCGGCGTTCGGGATCGCGGCGGTCGTCGCCAACGTGGTCGGGGGTGTCCTGTACGAGTCGTTCGGGCACGTGGCGGTGTTCGCGCTGGGCGCGGTCCTCGCGGTCATCGCCGCCGGGATCGGCTGGGTGGCGTTCCCGCACGGGACGCGGTCGTCATCCCCATCGGGGGTGCGACAATCGGGAGCGTGACCGCACCCGATGAGCGCCCCATCCTTGGCGGCGACCCGCACCGCCGCCACGACCCGCTGCAGGACACGTGGGTGCTCGTGTCCGCCGGGCGGACCCAGCGGCCCTGGCAGGGTGCCGAGGAGCGGCCACCCGCCACGGAGCGCCCCGCCTTCGACCCCGGCTGTTATCTCTGCCCCGGCAACACGCGGGCGAATGGCGCGGTCAATCCCCCCTACGACGCCACGTTCGCGTTCGTGAATGACTTCAGTGCGCTCCGCGTCGCCACGCGTGAGGACGCGTTTCATGACGGACTGCTCCGCGCGGAGGGGGAGCGCGGCGAATGTCGGGTGATCTGCTTCTCGCCGCGGCATGACCTGACCCTGGGAGGCATGGATATGGATGGGCGTCCGGCGCGTCGTGGACCTCTGGGCGGACCAGACCGCCGACCTCGGGTCGCGCTATCGGTGGGTCCAGGTGTTCGAGAACCGCGGCGCGGCGATGGGTGCATCGAACCCGCATCCGCACGGCCAGGTGTGGGCGGGAACGGCGCTGCCCGTGATCGCCGAACGCGAGCTCGCGACCCAGCGGCGTCATCGGGCGACGACCGGCCGGCGCTTGCTGCTGGACGCCGTCACGCAGGAATTGGGTGGTCAGCGCGTCGTCGTCGAGTCGGACGAATGGCTCGTGCTCGTTCCGTTCTGGGCGGCCTGGCCGTTCGAGACGCTCCTGATCGCGAAACGGGCGACGCCGCGGCTCACCGCGCTCGATGCCGCGCAACGCGACGACCTGGCCCGCGTGCTCCGCACGCACATCGGCGCGTACGACGCGCTCTTCGGGATGGAGTTCCCGTACTCGATGGGCTGGCACCAGGCCCCGTTCGCGGGCGACGATGCCGTTCTGGACGCCGCCGCCGCCGCCGACGTCGATGCGTGGCAACTCCACGCTCATTTCTACCCGCCACTGCTGCGGGCGAACGCACGAAAGTTCATGGTGGGGTACGAACTGCTCTCGGAGGTCCAGCGCGACCTGGCCCCCGAGGAAGCGGCACAGCGACTGCGAGACGTGCTCGCGGCGACGGCCGGGTAGGGGAGCCACGATGCGACTCTGGGGTGGCCGATTCGCCGAGGAGAACGATCCTCGCGTGGCCGAGTTCACGCGCTCGGTGGAGCTCGACCGGGAGCTCGCGGCGGACGATCTGGCGGGTTCGATCGCCCACGTCCGAGGGCTGGGGCGGGCCGGGCTGCTGACGACCGATGAGGTCGACGAACTGGTGAGCGGGCTCGAGGCGCTGGCGCGCGACGTCGCGGCGGGTGCGATCGACTGGGACCCGGGACTCGAGGACGTGCACCTGAACCTCGAGTCCGCCCTGGCCGAGCGGATCGGCCCGGTGGCGGGCAAGCTCCACACCGGCCGGTCGCGCAACGACCAGGTCGCCACGGACCTTCGACTCTGGCTGCGCCGCGCGATCGACCGCCTGGACGCCGCCCTGATCGACTTCGAGCGGTCGCTCGTCGAACTCGCGGAACGCGACGGCACGGCCGTCCTGCCGGGCACGACCCATATCCAGCCCGCGCAGCCGGTCCTGTTCGCGCATCACCTGCTGGCGTACGTGGAGATGGCCGAGCGCGACCGCGGCCGGCTGGCGGATGCGCGACGGCGGACCAACGTCTCGCCGCTCGGCGCCGGAGCGCTCGCCGGGGCCGGCTACCCGCTCGATCGCGAGGCGACGGCCGCGGAGCTCGGCTTCGACGGCGTGACCGCGAACTCGCTCGATGCCGTGAGCGATCGCGACTTCGTCGTCGAGGCGCTGGCCGCGATCGCCCTGGGGATGGTCCACCTGAGCCGGCTCGCGGAGGAGATCACGTGGTGGTCGAACCCGCGCTTCGGGTTCGTCCGCGCGTCGGACGCGTTCTCGACCGGATCCTCGATCATGCCCAACAAGAAGAACCCGGATCCCGCCGAGCTCGTGCGTGGCCGCGCCGCCCGCGTCATCGGGGCGCTGACCGCCGTGCTGGCGCTCATCAAGGGCCTGCCGCTCGCCTACCAGCGCGACCTGCAGGAGGACAAGGCGCCCTTGTTCGACTCGGTCGCGGTCTACGAGGCGAGCCTGGGCGTGCTCGCCGGGATGCTCACGACCCTCACCGTGGACCACGACCGGATGCGCGCCGCGGCCGACGAGGGCTACACCACGGCCACCGCCGTCGCCGATGCCCTGGTCCGGCGCGGCATCCCGTTCCGCGTCGCCCACCACGTCGTGGGCTCGCTCGTCGCGCAGGCCGAGGAGGCGGGCCTCGGGCTGGCGGACGTGCCGGACGCCATGATCGGGATGGCGCTGGGAGCCGCCGGGGACGAGGGCGCGGCGACCCTCGCCGCCGAGCCCGGGATCGGCGACCACCTGCGGGCGGCGGCATCCGTGGACGGGGCACTCGCGACCTGCGACGTGATCGGCGGCACGGCACCGACCCGGGTGGCCGCGGCGCTGCGAGCGGCGCGCGAGCGCCTCGAGGCACGGCGACCTGACGATCGAGCAGGCGACCGGCGGGTTCCGGCACACTCAGTGGACGAGTACCATCGCAGCTGATGAGCCTCTCGACGTCCACCATCGTCGCCGCGCCCAAGGCGATGCTCCACGACCATCTCGATGGCGGCCTGCGGCCGACGACGATGATCGATCTCGCGGCCGAGTTCGGCTATGACGGCCTGCCGTCCACGGACCCGGACGTACTCGCCGCGCACATCCGCCGTGGCGCCGACCGCAAGTCTCTCGAGCTCTACCTCGAGACGTTCGCGCACACGACCGGCGTCATGCAGGAGCGCGACGCGATCATCCGGGTCGCGGCCGAGTGCGCGGAGGACCTTGCCGCCGATGGCGTCGTGTACGCCGAGGTCCGCATGGCGCCGGAGCTCTGCACCGAGCGCGGGACTGACCCTCGACGAGGTCCAGGAGGCCATCCTGGAGGGCTATCGCATCGGGGAGCAGCGTGCCGCGGCGGCAGGCCACACCATCGTGATCCGCTCGCTCGTGACCGCGATGCGCCAGGCGGCGCGATCGGTGGAGGTCGCGGAGTGCGCGATCCGCTGGCGCGACGCCGGCGTGGTCGGGTTCGATATCGCCGGGTCCGGAGGCCGGCTACCGGCCCACCCGCCACCTCGACGCGTTCGATCTCGTCCGCCGCGAGAACTTCCACATCACGATCCATGCCGGCGAGTCGTTCGGGTTGCCGTCCATCTGGGAGGCGCTCCAGTTCTGCGGCGCGGAGCGGCTGGGTCACGGCGTCCGGATCGTGGACGACATCACGGTGCTCGACGACGGGAGCGTCCAGCTGGGACGGCTCTCGACCTTCGTGCGCGACCGGCGCGTCCCGCTCGAGATGTGCCCGACCTCCAATGTCCACACCGCGGCCGCCGCCTCGATCGAGGAGCACCCCATCGATCTCCTGCGCCGCCTGCGGTTCCGGGTCACGGTCAACACCGACAACCGGTTGATGAGCGGCGTCACGCTGTCGTCGGAGTTCGCGGCGCTCGACGCGGCGTTCGGCCTGGGTCTGGGCGAGATGGAGTGGCTGACGATCAACGCGCTCAAGTCGGCGTTCGCGCCGTTCGACGAGCGGCTGCGCCTCATCAACGAGGTCGTGAAGCCCGGCTACGCCCGACTGCGCGCGGAGGGTTCGCGGGTCGTCGCCGCGCAGTGACCGACACGACGGCCACGACCGCGCGCCGCTGGGCAGCCGGGCCCGAAGCTGACCCCCAAGGTCATCCTCGAGGGGACGCGGCTCACCCACAAGACGGACCTCGCGTTCGCGCTCAACGAGTACGCCCCGTTCATCGGGCCGCGCGCGTACCGCTACCACCCGCCGCTCGTCAGCGCGGAGTGGGGCGCGTTCACGCCGTATCCGTGGGGCCGCGGGCTCATCGACTTCGACGCCACCGAACGCGATCTCGCGATGGAGACCTACGCCACGTGGGCGCGCCTCTTCGAGCTCCATCGCTACTACAGCTGGGTCGTGGACCGGTTCCACCTCTCCACGATGGCCTGGCAGCGGATCCACGCCGGGCACGACGAGGACTTCGGCTGGCTGGAGGACCGACTGGAACCGCTCGGGTTCCACGTCGTGCTGTGCACGCGCCGCCCGGAGACGTTCGAGGCGGCCCGTGCCGAGCGGCTCCTGGTCAGCGGCAATCCCTCCCAGTACGACGACCTGGGCGTGTTCCTCCACGAACAGACGGTGCTGCGGCGACCTGGCTGCCGCGTCCCGCCTGCCCGTCCTCGAGCTGGACATGAGCGACGGCGACCTCGACGCCGCGTGCGCACGGATCGCGGACTGGATGGCAGCGACCGGCGGGTTGTGGGCGCCGGGCGTCGAAAGCTGACGTCGAGGCGCGTTGGGTTGCGGCCGCCGATCGCTCAGCCCTGACCGAACCGGGTCCTCACCCGCCGATCGTCGATGGACAGGTCAGCCCCGACGATCGCACCGAGGACGAAGAACCCGGACGCCGCGCCGATCACGAGGAGGAGTCGCGAGGTCATCCGGTCGGACACGGACGCATCGACCGTGAGCCGTTCGGAGCGAACCACGAGCCAAACGATCAGGAATGCGACGATCCCACCAAGCACGGCGCCCGCGACCATCATCGCGAGGACTCCGCCGGTGACGGCCAGGAACCTGATCATCCGCAAGGATCACAGGCGGAGAGATCCCGACCGCGCGATCGATGCTGCTCGCGGCCGATGACCAGTCCGGTGAGCAGCGCGAACGGCCAGGCGAGCCCGGTGAACGGCGCAACCAGGCCGATCGCGTCGCGATGACCACGATGGCGCGAGAGGACGGATCGGCTGAGCAACGATCCCGTGACATTCCTGTCTCCTCCTGCACCGGCTTCGGTCGGCGTCAGTCAGGGTGACGCGAGCGTGCATCCGCGTTACGACCCGGCCGGCAGCGCCACCACGAACCGGCTGCTCGCGTAGCCGTTGGGCTCGATGAAGATGCGGCCACCCATCGCCGTCACCAGCCGGCGCGCCGCGAACAGCCCGATCCCCGACCCGCGCGAGCCGCCGCGACCCTCGACGCGGACGAACGGCTCGAAGACGCTCTCCCAGTCCTCGATGGGCACGCCCGGGCCGTCGTCGGTCACGTAGACCTGGATCTCGCCGTCCACCCGCCAGATCCCGATGCTCACGCCCTGGTCGCCCGGGGCGTACTTGGACTCGTTCTCCAGCAGCTGCTCGAGCACCTGGCGGAAGCGCGTGTCGTCGCCGATGGCGGTCATCGGGCCGTCCGGGCGCTCCCAGCGGATCGGGTGCGGCCGCAGCAGGAGCCGGAGCGTCTCCACGGTCTCGTCCACGGCCTGGACGGCATCGAACGGGGCTCGCGACAGGCCCGTCAGGCCCTCGCCGCGGACGGAGGCCAGGATGGAGTCCACGAGCCGGTCCAGGCGGCGCAGCTGGTCGTCGGCCGCGGTCCGCCAGTCGGCGGCGGCCGGTGCCGGCTCGCCGGTCGCGGCCGCCTCCGCGAGCAGGTCCACGTACACGCGCACGACCGAGAGCGGCGTGCGCAGCTCGTGCGTGACGACGCTGAGCAGCTCGGCCCGCGCGGCGTCCAGCGCCGTGAGCTGCGCGAGCCGCCCCTCCACCTCGGCCGTCAGGCGTCCCTTCTCGACGATGCCGGCCAGGAGGGCGGCGATCGTCCGCAGGAACTCGATCTCGTCGTCGGTGAAGCGCGCGGACGTCGCGGGTCTGGACGTTCAGCACGCCCACCACGGAGTCGTGCCAGATCAGCGGCACGGACAGCATGCCCGCGAGCGCCTCGACGTCGAACCCGCGGACCCAGCTGAATCGATCGTCCTTGGTGACGTCCTCGATCGGCGATGGGCTCACGGCTGGCCGCGACCCGCCCCGTCACGCCTTCGCCCCACGGCAGGCTCACCTTGCCGACCTGGGAGCGGTCCAGGCCGTTGGTGGCCTCGAGCGTCAGGCGCCGGCCGTCGCGGTCGGCGAGGTAGAACGAGCAGACCTCGACGCCCATCGCGGCGGTCGTGCCCTCGACGATGGTCCGCATCAGCTCGTCCCAGTCACGCGCCAGCGTCGCGACCTGGGCGATGTCGTGGAGGAAGGCGAGCTCGCGCAATCGATCGCCGGCCTCGTGCAGGTCGGTGACGGTCGTCGGCGTCGGTCGTGGATGGTTCGGTCACGGCGCGATCATCGCGCATCCGAGCGCTGGATCGGCGAGCCCCACGGTCCGGCATTCGTCCACGGCCGACATGGACATCCGTCCATGCCTCTCGCCGGCCCCGGGGACCACGCTTCGTGCATGACCTCGCCCGCGATGCCCGACCCGATCCGAACGCGCGCTCGATCGACCTACGATGCCGCCGCGGATCGGTATGACGACGCGGCCCTCGGGTTCTGGTCGCGCTCCGGTGAGCGGACGATCGAACGCCTCGGCCTGACGCCGGGGATGACGGTCCTCGACCTCGCGTGTGGATCGGGGGCGTCCACGCTGCCGGCGGCGCGACGCGTCGGTCCGACCGGGCACGTCATCGGGATCGACCTGTCCGAGCGCATGCTCGAGATGGGCCGCGACAAGGCACGATTCGCCCGAGCTCGACGCACGTCGACTTCCGGCAGGGCGACATGACCCGGACGGGTTTCCCCGATGCGTCATTCGATGCCGTCGTCTGCGTGTTCGGCGTCTCGTTCGCGCCGGACATGGAGTCCCTCGTCGCCGACCTCTGGCGGATGGTCAAACCCGGGGGACGGCTCGCCATCACGAGCTGGGGGCCGCGGCTCTGGGCGCCGATGTACGACGTCTGGCGCGATGCCGTCCGTCGCGAGCGCGGCCGATCTCGTCGCCGACTTCCACCCGTGGCACCGGATCACGACGCCGACGGCGCTGGTCGGCCTGCTGACCGACGCTGGCGTGCCGCGCGACGCGCTCAAGGTGCTGCCCGAGTTCGACGTGTGGCCGCTGCGGTCCCCCTACGACTGGTGGTCGATCGTGATGGGGTCCGGCCTCCGCTGGACGATGGAGCAGCTGTCGCCGGATGCCGTCGGAGCGCGTGCGCAAGGCGAACCTCGAGTACGCCCGACGCAACGACGTCGTCTCGCTCACCTGCAACGTGCTGTACGCCACCGCGACGAAGGCGTCGTCGCCCGACTGACGGGCTACGGCGCCGCACGCCGGACGCGATCGGTCGCGGTCAGCCCGCGATCAGATCCGGGATCTCGTCCCGCAGCGCGATGAGGTCGTCGTCCGCCGGCGCGATACCCCTGGAGTTCCTCCTGGCCGGGGAGGGCCTGGCGAAGCAGCGCCCGCGCCTCGTCGAGTCGGCCGCCGAGCGCGTGGTAGCAGGCGAGGTTGTAGCGGGCGAAGGCGGCCGAGCGCGGTGGCCAGCCACCGCGCGCCACCGATGCCTCGACGGCGGCCGCGAGGTCCGTGACGCGATCCTCCAGGCCCGCTCGCGCCGCGAGCGCCGGCAGGTGGGCGAGGTCGTGCTCCGGCCCGTTACCCATCGTGGTCCCGACGATCCGGTCGTCGGCGATGGTCTCGTCGCTGGCGCCCCGGATCTCCGCGATCAGGGCGTCGCTCGCGGCGTCAGCGTCCGCGAGGACCTCGTCCCACGTCCAGTCGGCGCGTTCGGCGTGGTAGATCGCATTCGCCTCGTCGGTCTCGGTCGGCGGGGACCTGCGGCTGCATCGCGTCCCTCGCGACGGGCCGCGAGGCGGTCCGCCTGGTGTCGACGCCACGCGGACAGATGCGCCTGGACGTCCTTGGGCGACCAGCCACCGTCGGCGGCGGGCGCGTCGCGATCCGCCGGGTCGAGAGCGGCGAGGATCTCGCGTTCCGCAGCGCGAGCGGCGAGCAGTCCGTCGATGAGGCCCTCGCGCAGGTCGAGGTACGGCGTGTCGTGGTCGGTCATCGCCGCATCGTACGGGACCGTCGCGGGTCGCGGCGCGGTTCGATCAGCCCACTCCGAGCGCTCCGGCGACCTCCCGGGTCGCGACGAGCAGACCGGCCACGGTCGCCGCCGCCAGTCCGAGGCGACCGATGACGGTCAGTCGCGGCGGTGACGATCGCGAGACGCTCGACTCGGAACCACCACGATGCCAGCGTGCAGATGCCGACGACCAGGAGCCCGACCCCCGCGAGCACCATCTGCGGACCCAAGGTAGCCCGGGACGACGACGAGCAGGGTCAAGACGCTGCCCGATGGCCGTGACGACCGCGTAGCCGGCGACGATGCGACGGTCGTTCGGGCCCGCGTGCGGCAGCCGGCGGTCCAGCCAGCGTTCGACCACGACGAGGGCGGGACCGAAGCTGGCCACGAGCGCGACGAGCGACGCGACGACCAGCGGATCGCGGCCCAGGATCGCGAAGTCGCGATTCCGTTCGTCGACGAGGCCGAACGTGCCGAGCGCGACGGCGATCGGGATCGAGAGCAGGGCGCGTGTCGGAGTCGCCGCCGGCAGCCACGGGCTGATGACGACCCAGAGCGACCCGGCCAGGGCGCCGAACAGCAGGCCCACGAACACGATCAGCCCCATGCTCCCGCCGAAGGTGATCGCGCCGATGACGTTGCCGTTCTCCGTGAAGCTGCCGACCGACCCCGGGACGAGCAACGCGGCGAGTCGCATCACGAGGCGACCGCCCACGCCGGCGAGGAGGACGCCGACGATCAGACCCGCCAGGCCCCCGCGCGTGATGTCGCGGAGCACCTCGTTGGTCGCGATGGCTCTGGCGTCATCGGCTGCGGCGTCATCGGCCGAGGCGGCGCCGGCTGCGGCCGCGCCCGCTGCGGCGCGTGGATCCTGGTCCGCGATCTCGGGGACGACGCCGGTGGTCATGGCAGCTCTACGTCTGGTTCGGCGCCCCGATCGTGGCGCCCAAGGCTTCGGAAGGTATCTTCCCATACACGTCAATGGTCGCGCCTGGGGCCGAGCTCGGACCGCCAACGTCCGCCCTTGTCCCCAGGCGCCGATCTCCGCGGCCAGCTTCCGCCCTAGTCCCCAGGCGAATCATGTGGCCGTTGCGGCCCTGGATCCCTCGTGGATCGGACTCGATGCCCCCGCTGGGCGTCCCGGGCAGTCGGCTCGGACTGACGGAGACGATGCCCCCGCCGAAGCCGTCCACGAGATTCGCCAGGACACTAGGTGGGAAGTTGGCGGCGACGACGTACGCCGATCGGGCCGCCCGGTGGCAGCTCCGCTACGGCCCGGTGGAGAAGATGTACAGCGCGTTCGGGGAGGGGCACACGAAGTACCCACCCAACGACGGCCAGTCGCCCACCGGGATCGCGAGCACCTCGCCGTCGGTGACGACCACGGCGCCGTTCGGGCCGTACACGACCGGGTCCGCCGCGGTCCCGCCCCGGAACCCGGGTCCCCAGAAGGTGACGAGCCCTGCGCCGAGATCGGTCAATGCGGTCACGTCCTCCTCGGCGTCCGGGTCGATCGTGAACGTGACCGATCGATACGGCATCTGGACGGTGTCGCACCCAACGTCGCCAATGGTGGGTCGAAGGACGACCGTCGCGCCGGGATCGGGACCGGTCGCATCCGGATAGGGCGCCCAGGCGCCGCACCCCGCAAGCCCGAACAGGCCGGCGACGATCACAAGATCGCGCGGACGGTCCGCACGCCTAGACCGCCGCCGGCTCCGGATCCGTGACCGAGGTCGGCAGGTCTGCCAGCAGGGGATCGGTCCACGTCCACGCCGCCCCGTGGTGCTTGCCCACGGCGCCGTGGCGCGCGGCCTCCACCCGCAACGGCAGCCCGAAGATCTCGATGAACCCGACCGCCGAGGCATGGTCGAACGCATCGCCCTCGTCGTACGTGGCGAGGCTCTTGTCGTACAGCGACAGCGGCGACTGCCGGCCCACCACCACGGCCTGTCCGTGGTCCAGCCGGATCCGGACATCGCCGCTGACCACGCGCTGCGATGACGCGGCATACGCCCGCAGGTCGCGCGACAGGGCGCTGAACCAGAGGCCGTCGTAGATGAGCCGCGCCAGCTCGTCCGCCACGAACCGGTTGAACCGCAGCGTGTCGCGCGAGAGCGTCAGCCCCTCCAGCGCGTAGTGCGCGGTGTGCAGGATCGTCGCCGCCGGCGTCTCGTAGATCTCGCGGCTCTTGATGCCGACGAGTCGGTCCTCGACGTGGTCGATCCGGCCCACGCCGTGCGCGCCGCCCAGGTCGTGCAGCCGGTCCACGAGGGCGACCGGGTCCAGCCGCTCCCCGTCGATGGCGACCGGGATGCCGCCCTCGAACGCGATCACGACCTCGATCGGCGATGGGCGCGTCGGACGGGGCCACCGTCCATTCGTAGGCATCGGGCGGCGGCGTGACCCACGGGTCCTCCAGCACGCCGGTCTCGCACGATCGGCCCCACAGGTTGACATCGATCGAGTACGGCGACGCCTTCGTGATCGGGATCTCGATCCCGCGCTCGTGCGCGTAATCGATCTCCTGGTCGCGCGACAGCCCCATCCCGACCCGCATCGGGGCGATGACCTCGAGTCCCGGGTCCAGCGCATGCGTCGCGACATCGAAGCGGACCTGGTCGTTGCCCTTGCCGGTGCAGCCGTGGGCGATCGCATCGGCGCCTTCGCGCGCGGCGACCTCGACGAGGAGCTGCGCGATGAGCGGCCGGGCCAGCGCCGTGGCCAGCGGGTAGGCGCCCTGGTAGAGCGCGTTCGCCTGGAGGTGCGGCCAGACGAAATCGGTCACGAAGCGCTCGCGGGCGTCCACGACATAGGCGCGCGAGGCCCCCGCGGACATCGCTCGTTCCTCGACGCCCGGGCGCAGCGACCCGCCGCCCAGGTCCACCGTGAGCGTGATGACCTCGACGCCGTACTGCTCCTTGAGCCAGGCGACGGCGACGGACGTATCGAGTCCGCCCGAGTAGGCGAGGACGACCTTGTTCACGAGACGGGGACCTCCGGGATCGATCGGACGAGGGCGTTGAAGCGGTCGAGCCAGCGCTCGAGACGCGGTTCATCGGCGAAGAGGACGAGGAGCGTATTGTCGCCGGCGAGCGTGCCTTCCTGCTCGGTCAGGCTCGATTCGTCGATGGCCTGGGCGACGACGCTGGCGGTGCCGGGCGTCCCGGTCAGGACGAGGATGAGGCCGCTGCGGCCCACGCTGATCGGCACGTCCGCGAGGATGCGTCGCAGCCGCTCGTCCGATGCCGGCCGCGGGGGCGCGACGCGTGCGCACGTCCTCCGGCGCGACGTACACGTGGCCGTCGGCGCGGGGCGCCTTGAGCAGCCCGAGCTCGGTGATGTCGCGGCTGACGGTGGCCTGGGTGACATCGAACCCCTGCTCGGTCAGCGCATCCACGAGTTCCCGCTGGCTCCCGACCGGACGCGAAACGACGAGCTGACGGATGGCGCGCTGCCGAAGCCGCTTGAGTTCCTGGCTCGGGGTCACGGCCATCGCGGCGGCGGCCGTCACGCGGCCCCGACGCGAGCCGGTCGCACGGCGGTGATCCGCGTCCCGAACGACGGATCCCCGAGCGCGCGTTCCAGCGCGTGCTCCGCGGACGAGTCGGCGATGATCGCCTCGGCGCCCTCCCAGCCCAGCGCGGACAGGGCGGCCCGGACCTTGGGCACCATGCCGCCGGCGATGACGCCGGTATCGATGAGGTGCTCCGCCTCGGCCACCGTCAGCGAATCGAGCTTGTGGCCGTCGGCGTCGCGGACGCCATCGACATCGGTGAGCAGGACGAGCTGGCGGGCACCCGAGCCCGGCGGCGATCCCGGCCGCGGCGTCGTCGGCGTTGACGTTGCAGACGATGCCCTCGGCGTCACGGGCGAGCGGCGCGACCACCGGCACCTGACCACCGACGAGGATCGCGTCGAGCAGGTCGCGACGCAGCCCGGCGACGCTCGCCACGAGCCCGAGGTGGGGGATCCGGTCGGCGATGAGCAGGCCGCCATCGACGCCGGACAGGCCCACGGCATCGACGCCGAGGTCGCGCAGGCCCGCGACGAGCTCGCTGTTGACGACGCCGCGCAGGACGGCCGCCGCGACCTCGAGGCTCTGGGCGTCGGTCACGCGGAGACCGCCCTCGAACTTGCTGGGCACGCCGAGGCGCTCCAGCCATTCGGTGATCCGCTTGCCGCCGCCGTGGACGAGGACGACGGGCCGGCGACGCGCGACCGCGGCCACCTCGCCGAGCACCTGGGATCTGGTCGGCGATCGTCGTCCCGCCCAGCTTGATGACGAGGATCTCGCTCATCAGGTCGTGTACTCGCTGTTCTCGATGACGTAGGCCTCGGTCAGGTCGCAGCCGAAGGCCTCGCCGGTGCCCGTGCCCTGGCCAAGGTCCAGGCCGATGACGAGCTCGGGGGCCTCCATCGCGGCGCGCGCCGCAGCGCGATCGAAGGCGACCGGGCCGCCCTGGGCGCCATCGAAGACGAGGTGGCCGGCGATCGTGATCCGGAGCAGCTCCGGGGCGAGGACGACCGGGCGACCGCCGCGGGCCGTCGCCTCCTCCGCGCTGAGGCCGGCCGCCTCCAGGACGGCGGCACTCGCGAGCGTGGCGTTGCCCGCGGCGCCCGCGATCCGGCCCCAGTTGGGGTCCTTGCCGTGGGCCGCGGCCTTGACCAGGCTGCTGCTGACGACCGCGCGGGCGACGGCACGGGCCGCGGCGTCGTCGCGGGCGCCGGTGACCTGCGCGGTGATGAGGATCGTGGCGCCCTCGCCGTCGGCGGCCTGCTGGCGGGCGAGGTCGCGCGCGACGGCTTCGATGGCGGCGCCCAGCGCCGCAGCCGCATCCGACCCCTCGCCGACGGGCAGTGCCGTCGAGGCGCCCGAGGCCAGGACGAAGACCGTGTCGTTGGTGCTCGTGTCGCCGTCCACGGACAGCTGGTCCCACGTCCGTGGCCGCGGCGGGTCGCAGGAGACCCCACAGCACGGCCGGCTCCACGGCCGCATCGGTCAGCACGACCGAGAGCATCGTGGCCATGTTCGGGTGGATCATCCCGACGCCCTTCGCGATGCCGCTGACCGTGACGGGCACGGTCGCGCCGCCCGGTCCGGGCAGTTCGACGGTCGTGCTCGCGACCTTCGTCACCGAATCGGTGGTGCGCAGCGCGACGGCCGCGGCCTCGAGGGCCGCGTCATCAGCCGAGAGCTGCGGGACCAGGCGCCGACAGACCGGCCTCGACCAGGGACAGCGGCAGGCGCGTGCCGATCACGCCGGTCGAGAGGTGCAGGACGTGCGCTTCCTCGATCTCCAGGGCGCCCGCGACGAGCCGACCGACCGTCGCCTGGTCCTCGTCGCCGGCCGGTCCCGTGGCGGCATTCGCGCTCCCGCTGGTCGAGACGATCGCGCGGGCCCACCCGAACCCGCCCCGCGGGTCCCCGGACGTGGCCGCGAGATTGGCCCGCGACTGGCGAACGGGCGCGGCCGCGAACGCGTTCGGGGTGAAGACGGCGGCCGCGGCGGCCGGACCCGCCGTCGTGGTGACGAGGGCGAGGTCCGGCCGACCGGAGGCCTTGATCCCGGCTGCCAGGCCACCGGCTCGAAAGCCGGCTGGGAGGCTGGCGCGTCGCTCCACGGGCGGGAGAAGCCGCGAGGACGCCGGGAGGGGTGTGCCGGGAAGGGTGGCGGTCATCAGGGTGCCAGCGGGAGCTGCTCGAGACCGGTCGTCTCGGGGAGGCCGTGGACGAGGTTGAACGACTGGATGGCCTGGCCGGCGGCGCCCTTGACGAGGTTGTCCTCGACGCCGATCGCGATGATCCGCCCGGTCCGCTCGTCGAGGCGGACGTGGACCAGGACGTGATTGCTGCCGGTCGTGTGCTTCGTCGCGGGCGGCGTGGCCACGACCCGGACGAACGGCTCGTCGGCGTAGGCCGCCGCATAGAGCTCGTCGAGCTCGGGCTGCGTGATCGGCCGGCCGGGTCGGACGTGGCTCGTCGAGAGGATGCCGCGGGTCATCGGGATGAGGTGCGGCAGGAAGTCGACGCCGATGGCACCCGGGTTCGCGCCCGGATCCAGGCCCTCGCGCGCCGCGACCGCGCCGAGTTCCTGCTCGATCTCGGCGACGTGGCGATGACCGCCCAGGCCGTAGGCCTTCACGCTCTCGTTGACCTCGCCGAACATGAGGTCCACCTTGGCCTCGCGCCCGGCGCCCGAGACGCCCGACTTGGCGTCGACCACGAGGTCCTCGATCAGGCCGGCTCGGGCAAGCGGCGCCAGGGCGAGCAGGGTCGCGGTCGGGTAGCAGCCCGGCGAACCGACGATGGCGACGGGCGCGTCCACGAGGCGACATGAGCTCATCGCGATGCAGCTCCGGCAGGCCGTAGACGGCCTGATCCAGCAGGTCGGGTCGCGGGTGCTCGAAGCCGTACCAGCGCGGGTAGTCACCCGGGTCGCGCAGGCGGAAGTCGGGTCCGAGATCGATGATCGCCGTCCCCGCTGCGGCGAGGTCCGGCACGATCCGCGCCGCGGCGCCGTGGGGAAGGGCCAGGAACACGGCGTCGGCCGGCGGCAGCTCCGTTCCCACCGCGAGGTCGGTCGTCGCCAGGTGCGGATGGTGGCCGCCGATCGGCTCGTCCTGGCGGTCGCGACCCGCGAGCCCGACGATCTCGACGTTCGGATGGCGCGTCAGCAACCGGATGAGCTCCGCGCCGACGTACCCGGTCGCCCCGATGATGCCGACACGGATGCGCCGCGGGCCGTCCCCGCCGTCCGCCGGGACGCCACGGAGCGTGCGGGGGAGGAGTCCCGACGACGGCTGGCCCGTCGCGACCACCGCGGGCGACTCGAGACCCGCGCTCACGGGCGCGTGAGCGCGCTCGAAGGCGCGCAGCCCCTCACGGGAGGCTGACTCGGGTGGCTCGCCGGGATCGGATGGACTGCCGTCATCGGACGTATGACTATACAGCACCACTGCATAGTCATGCAACACTGCCAGCCTCCGGTCGTCAGCCGGCGAGCTCCGCGATGAGGATGGCCGCGGCAAGAAGGGCAACGAGGATGATCACGGCGAACATCGCGACCGGGCCGCGCTCGCCGCGGTCCAGGAAGTAGCCGGGACTGACGACCGCGGTATAGGTCAGCATGCCGAACCCGTATAGGGTCACGGGCGCGGCGATCGACGCCCCCGCGATCATCACGGCGCCACCGGCCACCAGCACGGCCGCTGTGCTGAACTCGGCAGCAGGTGCAAGCGGATCTCGATCGGCCGCGTCGCGAGTTCCGGCACGCTGCCCCTCGACGAGTGCCAACGCCCACTGCGCGATCATCGCCACGCCGATCGCGATCGCGACGCCACCGATGAACGGGTCCATATGGGGCAGCGTCGACCACCACGAGCACCGGTCACCAGAGCCGACCCGACCGGTTCGACGGTCCAGGCGGCACGGGCCGCAATGCCGCCATCGCGAAAACCCAAGTAGTTTAGTCGGAGTTATGTGGTATCGTGCGACGACTCATTCACCCCGCCGACCACGAGGACCGATTTTCGATGCCCAGCGCCATCCCCACCGAAGCCGCCGCCCACCTCCCGCCGGCGCGCATGATCGACCCCGGGGCCATCGATTCGGTGCGGGCGTGTCGGCGATCGTGCTGATCGTCGCGACCGCGACGCAGACGCCGTGGCTCGTGGCGCTCGTGCTCGCTCTCGATCGGGGTGAGCGCCGCGTTCGGCCTTCGGTATTCGGTCTACGGCGCCATCTGGCGGCGGATCGTCAAGGTCGCGAAGCTCGGCCCGGCGGAGCCCGAGCACGAGTACCCGCCGCGCTTCGCGCAGGTCCTGGGCAGCGTGGCCCTCACGCTGTCGCTGCATCGCGTTCGCCCTCGGCGCCACGACGCTCGGCTGGGTCTTCGCCCTCGCCGTCGCCGGGCTCCAGACGCTGCTCGCCGTCACCGGCTACTGCCTGGGCTGCCGGCTGTACTTCCTGCGCTGGTGGGTCCCGGACCTCGTCACCCGGATCTGGACCCGCGGCCGCGTCCGCCGCCTCGATTTCGTCGCGGAGCCGATCCGCTACCAGTAGCCGCGGCCGCTAGCCGACGACGTCGGGCCGCCGATACGGCCCCGTCACCACGACCTCGCCCTCCGCCTCGAGCGGCGACGCGCCCGTGGCGTGGATCCGGTAGCGGTGATGGACCTCGGTCGCGCCGGCGGAGACCATCGCATTGACCGGGCAGTACTTGGTCGCCGACAGCTCGATGGCGCGGCGGATCGCGGCCTCGGACAGGTCCGGTCCCCACACCTCGTGCGTGACGGTCACCTCGGTGAGCACCTGCGGGTACTCGTCGCGCTGCTCGCCGACGCCGTGCGACCTCATATCGCTCGATCGCCTGGCGCTTCTTGCGCGCGATCGAGATGACGTCCATCGCCGAGCACGCGGCGAGCGCCGACACGATCGTCTCGACCGGCGAGTACTCGTTCGCGTCCGCCGCGTCGCCGAACGTGACCTCCCGGCCCGTGCCGGTCACGCCGCGGAAGCGTTCTCCGTCGACGTGGACGAAGTGGGCGACGCGCGCTCGGGTCACGTGAGGACCTCCTCGGGGACGGGTGCGTGGTCGGCCAGGAACTGCTCGCGGTACAGCCGCGCGTAGAGGCCATCGCGCGCGAGCAGCTCGGCGTGCGTGCCGCGTTCCGCGATCCGTGCCGCGCTCGTAGACGAGGATCCGGTCGGCGCGCAGGATCGTGGACAGCCGGTGGGCGATGGCGATCGTCGTCCGGCCCTCCATCAGGCGCTCGAACGCCGCCTGGATGAGCCGCTCGCGACACGGTGTCGAGCGCCGACGTCGCCTCGTCGAGGATGAGGATCCGCGGATCCTTGAGCAGCACCCGCGCGATCGCGATGCGCTGCTTCTCGCCGCCCGAGAGCTTGTAGCCGCGTTCGCCGACGAGCGTCTCGTAGCCGTCGGGCAGCTCCATGATCCGGTCGTGGATGGCGGCCGCGCGGGCCGCCGTCTCCATCTCGGCGTCGGTGGCCTCGGGCTTCGCGTACAGGAGGTTGTGGCGGACCGAGGCGTGGAACAGGTAGGTCTCCTGGGTCACCACGCCGATGATCTGGCCGAGCGAGGCCAGCGTGATCCGGCGGACGTCGTGACCGTCGATCTCCACCGCACCCGAGTCGACGTCGTACAGCCGCGGGATCAGGTAGGTCGTCGTGGTCTTGCCCGCGCCGGATGGCCCCACCAGGGCCACGAGCTCGCCGGGCTGCGCCTCGAAGTCGACGCCTTCGAGCTCGAACGGCTGGGGCGGTTCGACGATCGGCTCGGCTCCGTCGCCATCGAGCGTCGGCGCCTCCAGCAGGGCCTCCAGCGCCGCTTCATCGACCGGCCGCAGCCGCGATGGCGGCCGATGCCTCCTCGGCCTCGAGATGACCGCGCGTCGACCGCCTCGTGCGCCCGCGCCGAGGGCACGACCTCGGTCGGGTAGCGGAACGACACGTCGCGGAACCGGACGTGGCCGCGGACGTCGTCGTGGGTCAGCGTCACCGCGTCGGGCGCATCCACGATCTCGGGGTCCATGCCCGAGGTACTCGAAGATCCGGTCGAACAGGGCGAGCGAGCCCTGGATCTCGACCTGCACGTTGAGCAGCTGGCCGAGCGGGAAGAACAGGCGGCTCTGCAGGGTCGTGAACGCCACGATCGCCCCGGCGCTCGCGGCGTCCGGGTTGCCGTTGGCGGCCATCGTGCCGGCCAGCCAGTACACGAACGCCGGCATGATGCTGAAGATCGTGCCGATGATCATGAAGAACCAGCGCCCGACCATCGCCTGGCGGATCTGGAGCACGGCCAGCTTGGCGTTGAGCGCGCGGAAGTGGGCGATCGCCGTGTCCTGCTGCCCGAACGTCTTGGACAGGAGCATGCCGGACACGGACAGCGTCTCCTCGGTCGCGGCGCTCATCTCGGCGAGGGCGATCTGGGTCTCGCCGCTGACATCGCGCCGGATCTTGCCGACCCGGTAGGTCAGGTACATGAAGAACGGCAGGATCGCCAGCGACAGCAGCGCCAGCTCCCAGTTGAGCAGGAACATCGCGATGATCGTGCTGACCGAGATCGCGACGTTCGCGGTGACCGAACTCGCCGTGTCGGTCACGACCGCCTGCACGCCGCCGACGTCGTTGGCGAGCCGGCTCTGGATCTCGCCGGTCCGCGTCTCGGTGAAGAAGCGCAGCGGCATGCGCTGCAGGTGCGCGTACAGGGCGCCACGCAGGTCCTGCATGACGTTCTGGCCGATGACGTTGTTGAGGTAGCTCTGGCCGACGCCGATGAGGCCCGAGATGATCGGGATCACGATCATCAGCCCGACGAAGAGGTTCAGGTTGTCGTAGTCCTGCCCGACGATGACCTGGTCGATGAGGGCCTGGAGCAGGAACGGGTTGATCAGGCCCAGGAAGCTCGTGACCAGGATGGCCACGAGCACGACCAGGACCTGGAGCCGGTAGGGCCGGAAGAAGACGAGGATGCGCCGGATCGTCTCGCCGCGACGCTCCTTGGGCACCGGCGTGAAGTCGCGCGACGGGCCGCCGCCGAAGAACCCGCCGTGGCCGCCGCCTCCGCCTCCGCCGCCGCCACTTCGGCCACCGCCGGTCCGCCCGCCCGACGGCACCGCCGGTCGCGGTCCGCGTCTTCCCGCGCGGGAACGTCACCAGGCGGTCGCGGTCGCGGCTTCGGTGATCCCCTGGGCCTCGAGCCAGCGCTCGGCGTCGATGGCGGCCTTGCAGCCGTCGGCGGCGGCGGTCACGGCCTGGCGGTAGCGGTGGTCGTGGACGTCGCCCGCGATGAACACGCCGTCGATCTTGGAGCCGGTCTCGTCGTGGACGACGAGGTAGCCCTTCTCGTCCACCTCGAGCCAGTCGCGGAACGCCGCGGTGTTGGGCTCGTAGCCGATGGCGATGAACAGGCCGTCGATGGGCATCTCGGTCGTCTCGCCGGTACTCGGTGTCGCGCAGCCGGAGCCCCTCCACCTTGCTCGTCGCCCAGGACCTCGTCCACGGCGATGTTGGGATGGACGTCGATCTTGGGATGCTCGAGCGCCCGATCCACCATGATCTTGCTCGCCCGGAACGTGTCGCGCCGATGGAGCAGGTGGACCTTCGTGGCGAAGCGGGTCAGGTAGGTCGCCTCCTCGAAGGCGGTGTCGCCGCCGCCGACGACCGCGATCTCGCGGTCCTTGAAGAAGAACCCGTCGCAGGTCGCGCAGGCGCTCACGCCGCGGCCGCGCAGCCGCGTCTCGCTGTCGAGGCCCAGCCACAGCGCGGAGGCGCCGGTGGCGACGATGACGGCCTGGGCGCGGTACTCCGTGCCGCGGGCCCAGATCCGGAACGGTCGCTCGGAGAGGTCCACGCGGTCGATGTCCACGTCGACGAGGCGCGAGCCGAAGCGCTCGGCCTGGGCGCGCATCGCGGCCATCAGCTCGGGGCCCTGGATGCCGTCGGGGAAGCCCGGGTAGTTCTCGACGTCGCTCGTCAGCATCAGCTGGCCGCCGGGCGCGGAACCCGCGAGCACGACCGGCTCCAGGTTGGCGCGCGCCGCGTAGATGGCGGCGGTCAGGCCGGCCGGGCCGGAGCCGATGATGACGACCTTGGCGTCCACCCGACCCTCGGCGCTGGCGATGGTCGAGGGGCCGCCGGTGGCCACGGTCGGGCGTGGCGTCGGCGGGCGTGTCGATCATGGCGATCGAGAACCCGCCGAACGGGTTGCTCGGACGATTTGGTCATGTCAGTCATGCGTCATCCACCACGGTTGCATACCCCCTGGGGGTATCCGACCCGTCGGCCGCGTCACAGCGCGTGGAGCGCCGGGAGGATGTCGCGCCCGACCGCGTCGAGGTACGCTGGCTCGTGGACGTCCTTGAGCTCGAAGATGACGTGCTCGGCGCCGGCGTCGGAGAGCTCGCCGAAGCGGTCGACGACCTGGGCGGGCGCTCGGTCCGCGCCGTGATCGTCGGGGCCGAGGCGGACGTTCTGGAGCGTGGACCGCTCGATGCTCGCGCGGGTCACGTCCCACCGCCGCGCAGTGCGCGTCGAGGATGGCGTACTTGCGGGCGATCGCCTCCGGGCGAGCCGAAGACGTTGCACGCGTCGGCGTACTGGGCCACGAGGCGGAGCGTCTTCTTCTCGCCGCCGCCACCGACCATGATCGGGACGCGTGGCCGCGAGAGCGACTGGGGCGAGTTCAGGAGGCGGGCGGCCTGGTACTGGCGGCCGTCGATGGGCCGCCTCCGAGCCGCGCTCGCCCGTCCCACATCTCGTGGGCGATGCCGCAGGGTCTCCTCGAGCATCTCGAACCGTTCGCCCAGCGGCGGGAACGGGAAGCCCGAGGCTGCGCGACTCGTCCTCGTTCCAGGCCGCCCCGATGCCCGAGCCACGCCCGGCCGCCGGACAGGACGTCCAGGGTGGTCGTCGCCTTGACCCAGAGGCCCGGGTTGCCGGTAGTGGACGCCGCCGACCATCAGGCCGAGTCGCGCGCGCTGCGTGTGGGCGGCCATGAACCCGAGGGCGGTCATGCCCTCGAGCATCGGCTCCTCGGGCTTGCCGACGCCGCGGATCTGGAAGAAGTGGTCCATGACCCAGATCGAGTCGAAGCCGACGTCGTCCGCCTGTCGGACGATCCGCGCCAGCGTCGGGCCGATGGCCTCGGGCCCACCGGGCCAGGTGAACGAGCAGATCTGCAGGCCGACCTTCATCCCGCGGAGCCTACGCGCGACGAGCCGTGCCGCGTCGGACGCGTCCGGGAGGTCGATCAGCGGGGCATCGGCGATCCGCGATCCGCCTCGCCGCGCCGGAACGTCGGCGCCACGGACGAGGGCGATCGGGCCGACCCGCGGTCTTGCCCAGGACGAGCTCCGCGGCCGAGGCCAGCTCGTCGGCGACGGCCCGGACGGTGGAGCGCATCACCCGGCCGTCGGCGTCGGGCTCGCCGCGCAGGTCGTCGAGCGGCTAGCAGGCCGGACACGCCGATCGCCACGTCGACGATGCCGAAGCGCCACGGACGCCCGAAGCTGTCCGAGACGATGACCGGGCAGGTCGTGGCCCAGCCGCTCGCGGATGGCCGCCCGGATCGCGGCCGCCGAGGCATCCGGGTCGCGCGGGCAGGAGCGTGACGACGTTGCCGGACGCCGGCCCGACGTTGGAGGCGTCGATGCCGCCGTTCGCGCAGACGAACCCGTGATGCGTCTCGGTGATGATCACGCCGTTGGCCATCCGGACGACCCGGCGGGCCTCGCGCAGCACGACCTCGACCTGGCGGGCGTCGCGATCCCAGCGCTCGGCGAAGGCGACCGCCTCCGGGCGCGGCTCGATCGCGGTCAGGTCCACGATGGCGCCCTCGGCCTTGCTGACGACCTTCTGGGTCACGACGAGGACATCGTCGTCGCGAAGCGGCAGCACGTCCGCGCGCCGCCGCGAGGGCCTCGGCGATGAGCGCCGGCAGGTCGTCGCCCGGGACGATCTCGCCGAGACCGGCGATGGCGATGACCTCGACGGCGGTCAGCCACGGACGAGCATCCGGCTCGGGAGCGTCGCCGAGCAGCAGGTCGTCGGGCGTGTCGATGTCCATCGCGAGCGGCCCGTCCAGCTCGACGAGACCGGGACGCCTGCGGCCGTCGCCGCCGCGACATGGGCCGCACGGCTGTCGCCGCCGAAGTGGACTCGATGACGTCGGGCGGCGCCAGCAGGAGCGCGTTCGTGCCGCGGCCGTGGCGGTCGGGGACGATCGCGACGAACGGCGGCCGCGTGGTCGGCGAGCGTCGCGACGATCGGTCCCAGCGTCGCCGGCGAGATCGCCGGGCAGGTCGATCGGCACGATGAGGATGGCCGCCGCCCCGGCGGCGATCGCCTCGGCGCGGGCCTCGCGGAGGCCGTGCGTTGAGGCCCGCGGTGCGCTGGCGGAGCGGTCGCGCGCCGGCCGCGAGCGCCAGGGCGCGGACCGTCGTCGTCCGGCGTGACCACGAGCGTCTCGGCGATCCCGGGCGTCGCGACGACGGCGCGGATCGTCGTCTCGGCCATCGCGTCGACGAGGTCGTGGCGCTCCTCCGCGTCGAGCGACCGCGCCGAGCCGGGACTTGGCGCCCTCCAGCCGCCCGACCGGGACGATCGCGATGACGATCGGCGGGGCCGAGGCGGCGGTCACGTGACGAGGTTGCCGGCGCAGATCCAGGACCGCCCGGCCCGACCCGGGATCGCGCGGCGTCGTCGCTCATGATCGTGTCGAAGGCGACCGCTCGAAGCCCGAGTTCCTCGATCGCCGGGACGGCGTCCGCATCCACCGCGTCCACGATGAACGTCGGTCGCGACCGGCGCGTAGAGCCGGGCGACGCCGAGCGCGCTGGACTCGTGGCCGAGCGAGGTGAGCATCCGGTCGGCCGGACCCTTGAGCGCCACGCCGCCGATGATGCCGCTCATCGCGACGACCGGGACACCACGGTCCGCGGGCCTGCGTCGAGCGCTGCGGCCATCCCGGGCACGGCCAGGATCGGCCCGATCGACACGATCGGGTTGGACGGCGCGATGACGATCGCGTCGGCGGCCGCGATGCGCCGCCCGGACCTCGGGGGTGGCGGCCGCACTCTCGATGCCCGCGAACCGGACCTCGTGGACCGTCGGTGCCTGGTGGCGATGGACGAAGTACTCCTGGAATTCGAGCCAGCCCTCGTCGGTGCGGACCTCGCGTCCGGACGGGCTCGTCGGCCATCGGCAGGATCGTCGGCGCGATGCCCATCGCGGTCGCGCAGCGCGAGCGCGACGTCCGTGGGTCGCGCGCCGGCCCGCAGGCGATCGGTCCGCCACGACGTGCGTCGCGAGGTCCCGGTCGCCGAGGCGGAACCAGGGGTCGTCGCCGAGCGCGGCCAGCCGGTCCATCACGGTCCACGTCTCGTCGCGCAGGCCCCAGCCGCGGTCCTCGTCGTCGAGCCCGGCGAGCGTGTAGGCGACGGTGTCGTGGTCCGGCCAGACCGCGAGGCCGTGGAGCTCCAGGTCGTCGCCGGTGTTGACGACGACGGTCAGGTCCGCACCGAGGTGAGCCGCGAGGCCCTCGGCCAGCTTCGCCCCGCCGACACCACCGGCCAGCTCGACGACCTTCATCGTTCGAGCGCCGCCGCGACCTCGCCGATGCGCTCGATCGTCTGCGGGTCGTAGGGGGCCGGCATCCGCACGATGACGGTCGCGAACCCGAGATCGCGATACGGCCGGATCGCGTCGGCGACCTCGGCCGGGCGACCCGACCAGGTGCGGCACCGGGGCCCATGCTCGTCACGCCGTTGGCCGCCATCAGCTCGTCCATCCGCCGTTGGCGCCTCGGCCGCGTCGTCGTCGAGGACGATCGGGAAGCTGATGGTCTTCTCGAGCGTCGCGAGGTCGCGCCCGACGTCGGCGGCGTGCGCCGTCGAGGGCCGCGAGCGCGTCGCGCACCTCGTCGACCGTCCCGGACGTGTTCCAGCCATCGGCGCGCGCCGCGACGGTGCGCAGGGTCTTGCGCCGCCCCGAACCGCCGATGAGGATCGGGAGGTGCGGCCTGGATCGGTCGCGGCTCGTTCAGGGCGTCGTGGAACGTGTAGGTCGGGCCCGTCGTGCGAGAACCGCTCGCCGTCGAGCAGGCGGCGCATGAGCATGACCGACTCGTCCAGCCGGTCCAGGCGCTCGCCGGGGCTGGCGCCGAAATCGATGCCGAAGGCGTCGTGCTCCCGCTCGAACCACGCGCCGCCGATGCCCAGGACCGCCCGCCCGCCGGAGACGTGGTCGAGCGTCGTCGCGAGCTTGGCGGTCAGCCCCGGGTTGCGGAACGTGTTGGCGCCGACCATGAGGCCCAGGCGGACGCGCGTCGTGAGCGGCCCGAGCGCGGCCAGCGTGGTCCAGCCCTCGAGGATCGGCTGCTCCCACGGCCCGAAGATCGCGAGCAGGTGGTCCCACGTCCAGACCGAGTCCCAGCCGCTCGCCTCGGCCGCGAGCGCGGCGTCGCGGAAGCTGCGGCCAATCGGTCGACTGCGACCAGAGCTGGAGACCGAAGCGCATCGGTGCGGCCGCCGGTCAGTCGAGGTGGTCGTGGACGGCGCCGACCGCGGATCCGGAAGCTGATCCGCTCCTGGCGCTCGAACCGGTCGCGGATGAGGCGCTCGGCCTCGTCCGGTTCGTCGGCGTGATAGCGGCGGGCCATCGCCGCGATGTCCGCCTGGGCCGTCGGCTGGTCGTCGCACGACCGACACGCGTGCCCGAGCAAGCCGATCCAGCGGTAGCCGTCATCGACGGTCCGTGATCGGCGACGGAGATCCGCGGGTCGCGCAGCAGGTTGGCCGGCCAGCGGCGCCCGATCGCGCTGTTGATGATGAGCTCGTCGCCGTCGAGCGTGTACCAGATGACCGCCTGGCGCGGCGTCCCGTCGGGGTCGAGCGTGGCGATGGTCGCGAAGTGCGGGGCGTCGAGGAAGGCCCGAAGTCGGTCGCGAGGGCAGGCGTCGTGGTCGCGTCTCGAGGCGGTGTCGGTCATCCCGCGATGGTACGCGGGCGCGAATCGCCGGCTCAGTTGCCGGCGGACCGTCCGGACGCCGGCGGCGGGACGGCTGCCGCGGTCGACGGCGCGCCGCGCTGCGTCGGTCGACGGCCTCGCGGGCAGCGTCCAGGCGAAGCGTCTCCATCGCTCGCGGCGAGACGCGGCTCCGGCGCCGGCCGCCCGAGCAGGTATCCCTGGCCCAGGTCCACGCCGAGGTGCGGTGCACGTCGGCGAGGTCGGCGCGACGCTCGATGCCCTCGGCGAGCAGCCGGGCGCCGATCCGCCGACCGAACGACACGAACGCCTCGACGAGCGCCTGCTTGGCGTCGTCGCGGGCGATGCCGGCGACGATGTCGCGGTCGATCTTGATGACGGTCGGGCGCAGGGCGGCGATGAGCGCGAAGCTCGCGTACCCGGCGCCCGCGTCGTCGACGGCGAACCCGAAGCCCGGCGCGGCGCAGGGCCTTGACCGCGCGCTGGAGCGGGACGACGTCGGCGACGGCCTGCTGCTCCGTGCACTCGACGGTGATCTGGCGCGGGTCGAGGCTCGCGCCGACGGACCATGCTCGGCGAGGGCGGCCGCGTCGAACCGGGGATCGAGCAGGCTCGCCGGCGTGAGGTTGATGGCCAACCGCAGGGGCGGCAGGTCCGACCGCGCGGCGGTGCCGCTCGAGCGCCCCGGCGCGGCCCAGGATCGTGGAGATGAGGAAGACATCGAGCTCGATCGAGCGACCGGTGTCGATCGCCGCCTGGACGATCGACGCGATCGACTGCGGGCAGCATCGGCATGTGCCGGGCGGAACAGGCACTCGTACTCGTGCAGCGTCGCCGGTCTCCAGGTCCACGATGGGCTGGAAGGCGACGCTGTGGAGGTTGCGCAGGCTGAAGAAGTAGTCGAGCGTCTTGGTCTGGACGACCTGCGTCGTCTGGGCCATGCCGATCCGGTCGGCGAGCCCGGACAGCTGGACCGCGGCCGAGAGGGCCATCAGGTAGCGGTCCGCCTCGGGCAGCGTCGAATCGACGGTCACGAGGCCGTAGTCGGGCGCGTTCAGGTCCTCGGCGACCTCGATCGGCGACGGCCTCGGTCAGGCTGGCGGCGGACGCGATGAGGACCGCGCCCGAATCGAGTTCGAGGATGCGCGAGTCCGGCGACCTCGGCACCGAGGCACCGCACGAAGCGGATGTCGCGCGACCAGAGCAGGCGTTCGTCGGTCGGGCGGCGTTGGTCGGTGAACAGGCGCAAGCGGACTCCCCGATGGATCAGGCCGAGGACGGCACGCCAGTGGCGCGGTCGTTCCTCGCAGCGATGATGCGCCCGCACCCGTGTCCGGTGCGGCACGCCGGGGGTCCGGTGCGGTCCGGTACCTTCGTCCGGGGCGCGTCAGGCGAGGCGTTCCCCGGCACGGATCGGCAGGTCGAGGCGGTTCTCCGGCGGCGCCAGCGGACAGGCCCAGCGCGGGTCGAAGGCGCACGACGGCTGGACGGCGAAGTTGAAGTCGAGGATGAGGTCGCCGGTGTCCGGGTCGCACCGAGATCGGCGCTCTTGGCGGCGTCCACGAGGTACCGGCCGGCGCCGTAGGTCTCGGCGCCGTTCGTGCGCGTCGCGGAACGGGATGAACAGGCCGCCCGCGTAGCCCGCCATCCAGAACACGCTCAGGCGAGCGCTCGCCGTCGGGGAACGGCAGGCGGACGGTCCCGAGTCGGCTGAACGCGAGCGTGTCGGCGCCGCTGTTCGGCAGCTGCGAGCGGGAGCGCGCCCGGGTCGGCGGCGGCGCGGGCTCCACGCCGACGACGAAGCGGAGCGCGGGTCGTGGTCGAAGTGGCGCGCCCGGAAGGCGCCGCGCTCGCCGGCCGGGACGGGCGACTGCGGATGCTCGCGGTACAGCCGCTCGCGGACCGATCGCCAGTGCGCGAGGGCGATCGCCGGGTCGGTCGCGGCCATCGCGCGGACCTCCGCGTACAGGGCGGCGATCCGTCGGCGCCAGTCGGCGAGGCTGAGCCGGTCCGGGAGCGAGCCGTCGCCGGGCTCCCAGTCGCGCCGTCAGGACCGCCGGTCGCGCATCGCGCCCAGCACGATCCACGCTCCGATCGCGATGAGGATGACCGGCCAGGCCTGACCCCAGCTGATGTCCGGCATGTCCAGGTCCAGGGTCTGCTCGGCGAAGAACCAGAGCCCGAGGCCGAGGACGACGAGGCCGAAGACCACCGAGCCGAGGCGCCCGTCGCTGGACGCGCCTCCGGCGGGTCCAGGAGTCCGCGGGGGGAGGTGGGGCTGCCGGCGGCGCGGCGGCGTGGGAGCGGCCGACGGCGGTGGGGGATCGACGCGGACGACGCCGGCGGTTCCTCCGGGATCGGCATGCGAACGGTCGGGTTCGGGTCGGTCATGATGCGCTCCGATGGCGGTCGCGAGGACGGCGACCCCATCCTAGCCCGACCCGCCTAGAATCGGTCGGCTCCGGCCGGGCATCGGGCGACGGTCGACGGACAGGATGGAGGCACGCGTGGCGGATACGGCGGAGATCGGCGTCTTCGGAGGCTCGGGGTTCTACTCGCTGCTCGAGGACGTGCGCGAGATCAAGGTCGATACGCCGTACGGGCGCCCCGTCGGACTCGATCTTCCTGGCCGACGTCGCCGGGCGCCGCGTCGCGTTCCTGCCGCGCCACGGGCGACGCCACACGATCCCGCCGCACCGGATCAACTACCGCGCCAACGTCTGGGCGATGCGGTCGCTCGGGGTCAAGGCGGCGATCTCGCCGTGCGCCGCGGGCTCGCTCGCGCTCGAGGTCAAGCCCGGCGACTTCGTCGTGTGCGACCAGTTCGTGGACCGGACCAGCGGTCGCGCCGACACGTTCTTCGACGGCCCGATCGTCACCCACCTCTCGTCCGCCGAGACCTACGATCCGGTGCTCCGCCAGCTCGCGATCGAGACCATCCGCGACCACGGCATCGAGGTCCACGAGCGCGGCACGGTCGTCGTCATCCAGGGGCCGCGCTTCTCGACGAAGTCCGAATCGAAGTGGTTCAGCGACGCGGGCTGGGAGGTCATCAACATGACCCAGTATCCCGAGGCGTGGCTGTGTCGCGAGCTCGGGATCGCGGTCGTCAACATCAGCCTCATCACCGACTACGACGCCGGCGTCCACGAGGGCACCGAGGCGGTCAATGCCACGGACGTCCTGGAGGTCTTCTCGGCCAACGCCGAGCGGATCCAGAAGGTCGTGCTGGACCTGATCGGGCGGTTCCCGGCCGATCTCGACGCGCTGGGCGCCGCGGCCGCGCTCGGGCCCGACGCGCGGCGACGGGCACACGATCGCGCGCGAGGACATCCGGCTGTTCGAGACCGGGCTCTGAGCGGGGTGGGGGAGTCCAGCGCGCCGGCTCGCGCTCCCGATCGGCGTCTGCATCCGCGCGATCCGCGCCGAACCCGTCTGGTGGCTCGAGAGCGCGCAGCGGCTGGACGCGGCCGGGTACGCCGGGCTGTGGTGCTGGGACCACTTCATGGGCCGCGGCGACCAGGACGGTCCCGGTCGTCGAGGCGTGGACGATGCTGTCGATGGCCGCCGCGCGGACGACCCAGGCGACCGTGGGTCCGTTCGTCCTCAACGTGATGAACCGCCACCCGGCGCTCGTGGCGCGGATGGCGTCCACGCTCCAGATCGCGAGCGGCGGCCGGCTGATCCTGGGCATCGGGATCGGTGGCGCACCCGCGGAGCACGCCGCCTACGGCATGGACTTCCCCGAGGCGCCCGAGCGCGTCCGGCGCCTCGAGGAGGCGATCGCGGTCATCCGGGCGCTGTGGACGGGCGGCCCGATCTACCCGTCCGTCGCCGTTCTACCCGCTCGCGGACGCGGCGGCGTACCCGGTGCCGGACCCGGCGCCACGGATCGTCATCGGCGGCGAGACACCGGCCGGGGCGCGCCTGGCCGGGCGGATCGGCGACGGCTGGAGCGCCTTCGACGACAACTTCGAGGCCAACCTGCCGCTGCTACCTCGAGGCGCTCGCCGAGGCCGGGAAGCGGCGCGAGGACCAGACGCGTCCTCGTCGGGTTCCAGGGCGACTGGCTCGGCGCGGGGTCGTTCCGCGAGACGCCCTGGTTCACGTCCCCGCGCGAGACGTGGGCGCGCTGGCAGGGCGGCCGGCGCCGACGGCGCGATCGTCCTCGCGCGCACGACCGACGACATCGACGCGCTGGTCGACGCGGTCGAGCGCTGGTGACGCGGGGCCCGATACGGCCGTTCGTGGCACCATCCGCCACGTGACCCCGGCCAGCCCAGCCGCTCCGAGCACCGCGCCACGTGGCGGCGCCACGGGCGGCGCCGCCGATCCGACCGAGCCCACGCACGGCTGTGCGCGCTGCGGCGCCCCGGTGGCGATCGGCGTGGGCCTGTGCGAGCGCTGCAATCCGCTCGGCCTGCGGGACGTCGTCCGCGTCCCAGGTCCACGGCACGGTCTTCCTCGGCGTCGCTGGTCGCGTTCGTCCTGCTGGCCATCGTCGCCCGCCTGGCGGTCACCGGGATCGGTCCGTTCCCGGTCACGGTCGACGGGGTGGTTCCGGCGGCGGCCGGGCTCGCGGTGACGCTGACCGTGACCAACGAGGGCGATGCCGAGGGCCAGACCACGTGCCGGGTCATGACCGCGTCGAACCGCGGCGGCGGTCCGGTGGCCTTCGTGCTGAGTCCGGCCATCGCGCCGGGCGAGACCGTGACGTTCGACCAGGTCGTGACGGGTCTCGGCACGGAGGTCACGGACCTCGTGTGCGGAGTGCCGGACGCCATGACGCGTCGCCGACGACGACCTCGCGTTCGCGATCGCCCTTGCCGCGCGGGCCGGCGAGGTGCTGATGGAGCGCTACGAGCGCCTCGAGCGGATCGACTACAAGAGCGCCCGGGACGTCGTCACCGAGGCGGACCACCTGTCCGAGGCGCTGATCCTCGACGCGATCCGCGCGCGGAACCCGACCGACGCGATCGTCGCGGAGGAGAGCGGCGAGCACCATTCCGTGACGGGCGAGGCGGCCACGTCGGGTCGTGGTCGGGTCTGGATCGTGGATCCGCTCGACGGGACCATCAACTACGCCAACGGGATCCCGTTCTTCTGCGTCTCGATCGGGCTGATCGTGGACGGCCGGCCGTCGTCGGGGTCATCCACGACCCGACGCGCGACGAGACGTTCGCGGCCACCGCGGACGGCCCGGCGCTCCTGTCCGGTTCGCTCGGGCAGGGAAGCCACGCCATCACGACGTCCTCGAAGGACAAGCTCACCGACTTCGTGATCTCGATGGCCCTCAACGGCCGGGGTGCCGCGACCCGGTCACGGAACGTCCGCAAGGCCATCCGGATCTCGCGCAACATGGGCTCGGCGGCGCTCGCCCTGGCGTACGTCGCGAACGGCCGCTTCGATGCGATGGTCCAGCAGGGCGGCCTCTCCCCGTGGGACGTCGCCGGCGGCCGGACTCATCGCCGAGCGGGGCGGGGCCAAGGTCACCGCGTGGACGGCGGCCCGTGGTTCGACATCGCGCACGCGCCCAAGACGATCGGCGTCGTCGCCGCGCCGCCGGCGCATCACGACGCGGTGCTCGCGCTGGTCCGCTAGCCGCTAGCCGTCCTCGCAGCCAGCGATGGGGTCGTGACCGGAGCCGGTCGAGGCCCCATTCCTCGCAGAACGCCTCCCAGGCGTCGCGCGGCGCGCCGTCCCAGCGCAGCTCGTCGGGATCGTGCTGGCGGAGCGGGACGCCGTCGTCCGCGGTCCGCAGGCGCGCCAGGTCGCGGTACAGCAGCGCTTCGTCCCAGTGGTCGCGCAGGGTCGCGGCCAGGGTCATCGCGCGCGATCCACCCAGACCGGGCACCTCCCACGCCGATGCCTTGGGCGGGATGTCCTCGTAGTGGCCGTACCGCGTCAGGACCGCCGCCGCCGACTTCGCGCCCCAGCCCGGCAGGCCCGGGAACCCGTCCGACGAGTCGCCGACGAGACCCAGCCAGTCCGGGATCGAGGTCGGTGCGACGCCCCACTTGGCGCGGACACCGGCGTCGTCGTAGGTGATGGCCCGCCGGCGGTCCCACAGCACGACGCGTTCGTCGCGCACGAGCTGGGCCATGTCCTTGTCCGGGGTGCAGACGAAGATCCGCTCCACCCGCGGGTCGTCGGCGAAGCGGACCGCCGCCGCGGCGATGGCGTCGTCGGCCTCGAACTCGACCATCGGCCAGAGCACGATGCCCAGGGCCTCGACGGCCGCCTCGGCGATCGGGAACTGGGCGAGCAGCTCGGGCGGCATCCCGGCCGAGGACTTGTAGCCCGGGTACAGGTCGTTGCGGAACGACTCGATCACCCGGTCCGTGGCGCACCCGACGTGCGTGGCGCCCTCGTCCCGGAGCAGGTACAGCAGCTGGTCGCACAGCCCGGACACACCCGACAGCGGGATGCCGTCGCGACCGAGGACCGGCGGTCGCGGCGCGAAGTGCGCGCGGAACAGTTCGTAGGTGGCGTCGACGAGGTGGAGCTGCATCGTCAGCCGGCCGGTCGTGCCGGGCCCGGCACCAGCCTCGACGAGGTCACGGAAGCGCAGCAGGTCCGCCTGGAAGATGCCGCCCATGACGGGTGCCGCGACGGCAGCCCACAGGTGCGGCAGCGCCGGCGCGATCGAGGGTCTCGTCCCAGCGGACGATCGTGGTCGTCCCGTCGGCTCCGGGCTCCAGGGTGATGACGCCACCACCGGTGAACGTGCCGTCGTGCCGGATCGCGAACCGGGTCGGCGGCGCGAACTCCGTGATCTCGACCGGGTCCGTGACCCCGAGGCCGAAGATCCGGACGGTGGCATCGCCGCGGGACCCGACCCCGATCGGCGGTGGCGTCAGCATCCGGACGGACTTCATCTCGTGCATCCAGCGCGGCTGGCCCTCGATGTCGGCCAGCTCCGTCCAGACGCGCTCGATCGGGGCATCGATGACGGCGAGGCTCCGGAACGGCGCCGGCGGACCGCCGGCGCGCCCGCCGGCGAAGGGCAGTGTCGGCGAGCCAGGCGAGCACGACGCCGACGAGCCCGAGCCGCAGGAGTCCGGCCGATCACCGCATCAGCCGATCAGCGCATCACCGTGCGCCACAGATGGACGCCGGCGGCTCGCATCTCGTCGATGGCGCGGTCGCCATCGCCCGGCGTCGAGGTCCACGGCGGCGATCGCATCGGTCAGGAGCGCGGTGTCGAAGCCGAGGCGCATCGGCATCGAGCGCGGTCGCCTTGACGCAGTAGTCGGTGGCGAGCCCGACGACGACGACCCGCTCGATCGAGCGCTCCCGCAAGCAGGCCCTCGAGCTCGGTCGGATGCGGTCTCGCCGGTCGTCGGATCGCGCGTCGTGAAGCCGGAGTACCCGTCTTCGCCGTTGCTGCCCTTGCGAACGCGCAGCGGCGGCCTCGGGGACGGTCACGTCCGGGTGCAGCTCGGCTCCCCACGTGTCGGCGACACAGTGGACCGGCCAGATCCCGCCGTCCTTGGCGAAATGCGGCGTGGTCTCCGGATGCCAGTCCTGGGTGAAGGCGACGAGTCGCTCCCGCCGCGGTCGCCATCGCGATCTCGCGGTTGACGACCGGGACGATGGCATCGCCGCCGGCGACGGACAGGCCACCGGCCGGGTCGGCGAAGTCGTTCTGGAGATCCACCACGACGAGGGCCGTCGTGGCGTGGTACCGCTGCATGGTCGCGAGCGTAGCAGGCTGCTGGCGTCGCGTTCGCGCCGGCGTGCTACCCGATCAGGGCTGGGTCCTCGCCGCGCTCCGACTCGACCGCGGCGTTCGTCTCACCGGCCGACGCCGGATCCACGTCCAGCAGGTACCCGATGCCCTGGAACGTCTTGATCCGACCCGGCTCGCCGGGCTGCGCCCCCAGCTTGCGGCGGACGCGGGACACCCAGACCCGCAGGTACTGGAGGTCGTCGCGGTACTCCGGTCCCCAGACCTTGGTCAGGAGCTCGGTGTGGAGCACGACCTTGCCGGCGTTCGCGGCGAGGTGCTGGAGCAGGAGCCACTCGGTGCGCGACAGCTGGACGAGCTCGCCATCGCGGGTGACCATCCGTCGTTCGAGGTCGATCTCGATGTCGTCGAAGGCCAGGATGCCCGACCCGGGTGCCGCGCCGGACGAGCGTCGCAGGACGGCGCGGACGCGGGCGGCGAGTTCGTCGGGGTGGAAGGGCTTCGCGATGTAGTCGTCGGCGCCGAGGTCGAGCCCCTTCGCCTTGTCGGCGGTGGAACCCTTGGCGGTCAGCAGGATCACGGCGACGGGGCGACGCTCGCGGAGCTGGCGCATGACCTCGATACCGTCGAGATCGGGCATGACGATGTCGAGCAGGACGATGTCAGGGCGGACCTCTTCGGCCTTGAGGAGGGCTTCCTCACCGCTGTTGGCCGTGACCACGCGGAACCCTTCTTCGCCGAGGGCGATGGAGACGAGCTTCGTGATGCGTGGTTCGTCGTCGGCGACGAGGACGAGGGGTTGGGTGCTCACCGGTTCCTCCTGGGTGGACCTATGGTGACGGACGTCGGTGATGCGTCACCCCTGCCCGTCGGGCACGAGGGCTTCGGCACGGTGCGGGTCAGGAGGCCGCGGGCTCGACGCTCGGGAGCTCCACATTGACGTTGATGTCGTTCGGCGCGGTCGTGCCACCCGGCGCCGGGTCCGATGAGGAAGTACCACGCGCCGGCGAGCACGATGATGATGGCGATGATGCCGAGCAGCAGCCCGGTACTGGAACCGCCGTCCTTGACGACGATGGTGTCTCGATCTTCGGACATGATCGGTGGTCTCCTCGTGATGTCGGTCGGGTCGAGGTCGCGAGGCGCAGGCCGATGCCGGTCGCCTCGCTGTGCCGCCAGCATCGGGGGACGGGCGTTCCGGTCATGGCGGTCGCGCGTTGCAGAGTCGTTGCAGACCCATATCAGTGAGCAGTGCACGCCGACGCGGCGCCGCCGACTCGCAACCTTCGCTCCGTGACCGCGTCGGCGATGGATGGGCTAGGCTTTCGCGGTGCGCCCGACGGCGCCGTCACGGAGCATCGCATCGCATGTATTTCGACGAGTTCAAGCACCAGCTGCCCGACATCGACCCTTCCGAGACGGATGACTGGATGCAGTCGCTCGACCAGGTCGTCGAGCAAGCCGGCGAGACGCGTGCCCGGTTCCTGATCTACAAGCTCCTCAAGCGCGCGCGCCAGCTGCAGATCGGCCTCCCGCCGCTGACCCAGACGCGCTACATCAACACGATCAGCCCGGAGCAGGAGCCCACCTTCCCGGGTGACGAGGAGATGGAGCTGCGGATCCGCCGGATCGTCCGCTGGAACGCGGTCGCGATGGTCCTGCGGGCGAACACGCGGTTCCCGGGCATCGGCGGCCACCTGTCCACGTACGCGAGCTCGGCGAGCCTGTACGAGACCGGGTTCAACCACTTCTTTCGCGGCAAGGACGGCGAGGGCTCCGGCGACCAGATCTTCTACCAGGGCCACGCGGCGCCGGGGATCTACGCCCGGGCGTTCCTCGAGGGCCGGCTGACGGAGGATCAGCTCGACCACTTCCGCCGCGAATCGATCCCGGGCAAGAGCGGCCTGAGCTCCTACCCGCACCCGCGCCTCATGCCGGACTTCTGGGAGTACCCGACGGTCTCGATGGGCCTCGGGCCGATCTCGGCCATCTACCAGGCGCGATTCAATCGCTACCTCCAGAACCGCGGGCTGCTCGACACGAGCAAGTCGCGCGTCTGGGCGTTCCTCGGCGACGGCGAGACCGATGAGCCGGAGTCGCTCGGCGCCCTGCATGTCGCGGCTCGCGAGGGCCTCGACAACCTGACGTTCGTCGTCAACTGCAACCTGCAGCGGCTGGACGGCCCGGTCCGCGGCAACGGCAAGATCATCCAGGAGCTCGAAGCGGTCTTCCGCGGCTCCGGCTGGAACGTCATCAAGGTCATCTGGGCGCGCGAATGGGATGACCTCCTGGCCCGCGACGTGGACGGCGTGCTCGTCCAGCAGATGAACGACACCCTGGACGGCGAGTTCCAGAAGTTCAGCGTCGACCGGTGGCGCCTACATCCGCGAGCACTTCTTCGGGCCGGATCCCCGCCTGCGCAAGCTCGTCGAGCACCTCACCGACGACGACCTCGCCAAGCTCCGCCGCGGCGGTCATGACTACCGCAAGCTCTACGCCGCGTACAAGGCCGCGACCGAGTACCAGGGTGCTCCCACCGTGATCCTGGCCAAGACGGTCAAGGGCTGGACCCTGGGTCCGGGCGTGGAGGCCCGCAACATCACGCACCAGGCGAAGAAGCTGTCCGAGAACGAGCTGCGCGTCTTCCGTGACCGGATCCAGCTCCCCATCCCGGACGCGAAGCTCAAGGACGCGCCCTACTACCACCCCGGGCCCAAGTCGCCCGAGGTCGAGTACCTGATGGAGCGTCGCAGGGCGCTCGGTGGCCAGATCCCGAGGCGCGTCGTCCGCAACACGCCGCTTCCGGCGCCGCCGCCCGCCATCGATGCCGAGTTCGCGGCCGGCAGCCAGACCCCGGTGTCGACGACGATGGTCTTCACCCGCATCCTGCGCAACCTGATCCGCGACAAGGAACTGGGCTCCCGGATCGTGCCGATCATCCCGGACGAGGCACGGACCTTCGGCATGGACCCGCTCTTCAAGGAGGTCGGCATCTACGCGGCCCTCGGCCAGCGCTACGAGCCGGTCGATTCCGATCTCGTGCTGTCGTACCGCGAGGCGACCGACGGCCAGGTCCTGGAGGAGGGCATCACCGAGGCGGGCTCGATGGCGTCGCTCCAGGCAGCCGGCACCTCGTATGCCAGCCACGGCCTGGCCATGATCCCGTTCTACATCTTCTACTCGATGTTCGGGTTCCAGCGGACCGGCGACCAGATCTGGGCCTTCGCCGATGCCCGTGGCCGCGGATTCCTGATGGGGGCCACGGCCGGTCGCACGACGCTGGCCGGCGAGGGCCTCCAGCACGACGACGGACACACCCACATCCTGGCCTCCACGGTGCCCAACGTCCGCGCCTACGACCCGGCGTTCGCCTACGAGCTGTCGGCGATCGTCCGCGACGGGATCCAGCGGATGTACGGCCCCAAGCCCGAGGACGTCTTCTACTACGTCACGCTGCACAACGAGAACTACGCGCAGCCCGCCCGCCCCGATGGGCTCACCGACGAGGCGATCCTGCGCGGCATCTACCGGTTCGCCAAGGCGCCATCGCTCGGCAAGGGTGCCCACCCGGCGCGGCTCGTCGGCTCGGGTTCGATCCTCAACCAGGTCCTGGCGGCCCGCGACCTGCTCGCCGAGCGGTTCGGCGTGGCCGCCGAGGTCTACAGCGCCCCGTCGTTCCCGCTCCTGCGCCGCGACGCCCTCGAGGCCGAGCGCTGGAACCGGCTCCATCCCGATGCGAAGAAGCCACGGGTGCCGCACGTCTCCACCGTCCTGCCCGGCGATGGCGGACCGATCATCGCGGCCACCGACTGGATGAAGGCGCTGCCCGACATGGTCAGTCGCTGGCTCCCGTCGCACTACGTGTCGCTGGGGACCGACGGCTTCGGTCGAAGCGGGACGCGCGAGGACCTGCGCGCCCTCTTCGAGATCGATCCGCCGCACATCGCCGCGGCCACGATGGTGGCGCTGGCTCGGTGTGGCGCACTGCCGCACGACAAGGCCGCCGCGGCCGTCCGCGAGCTCGGCATCGACCCTGAGAAGACCGACCCGCTCGCTCTCTGAACCCGCGGAGCCGCCGGCCGACGGTGGTCGCGCTGGTCTCGCGCGGCTCGCCGCGATCTTCCTGCGCCTGGGCCTGACCTCGTTCGGCGGCCCGGCCGCGCATATCGCGCTCATGCGCGACGAGTTCGTGCGGCGGCGTGGCTGGCTGGATGACGCGGCCTACCTCGACCTGATCGGCGCGGCCAACCTGATCCCGGGCCCCACCTCCACGGAAGTCGCGATGCACGTGGGGCATCGGCGCGCGGGCTGGCCGGGCCTCGTGGTCGCCGGCCTCGGGTTCCTGCTCCCGGCCGTCGTCATCGTGGCGATCCTGGCGTGGATCTACGTGGAGTACGGCTCGCGGCCCGAGGTCGGCGCCGTCCTCGTCGGCGTCGGACCCGTGGTCGTGGCGATCATCGCGTTCGCGGGCACCGGGCATCGCCCGGGCCGTGGTGCGGACGCCGCTCGGGGTCGTCACGACGATCGCGTCCGTCGCGCTGGTGGTCGCCGGCATCTCCGAGATCGCGGTCCTGCTGGGTCTCGGGGTGGCGTCGATGCTCGTCCAGGGCGTCGCGGGGCGCCGGCGCCCGGAGCTGACCGGCGGACTCGTCGCCGTCGTCCTCGACGTCGAGTCCGATCGTCGGCGGCCTCGCCGCGACGACCGCCGCGGCCGTCGTGGCCCCGATCGCGATCTTCGCCGAGTTCCTCAAGATCGGCGCCGTCCTGTTCGGCAGCGGCTACGTCCTGGTGGCCCTGCTCCGGTCCGAGCTCGTGGAGGGTCTCGGCTGGATCACCGAGACCCAGCTCATCGATGCCGTCGCTGTCGGCCAGGCGACGCCCGGGCCGCTGTTCTCCACGGCCACGTTCATCGGGTATCTCGTGGGTGGCCCGGTCGGCGCCACAGCGGCGACCGTCGGCATCTTCCTGCCGGCCTTCATCGCGGTGGCGGTGAGCATCCCCGTGCTGCACCGGCTGCGCGGCTCGACACGGGCGCGGGCTTTCCTCGATGGCGTCAATGCGGCCTCCGTGGGTCTGCTGGCCGTGGTCGCGGTCCAGCTCGCGACCGGGTCCATCCGCGACGTCATCGGGCTCGCGACGGCCGTCGCGGCGTTCGTGCTGCTCGTCCGTGGCGTCGGGACGGCGTGGCTCGTGGCCGCCGGCGCGGCCATCGGGCTCATGCGACTGGCGTGGCTCCCGGGCTGATCTCGGCGTTGTCCAGATCGGCCTCGTCGGCGGCGAGCGTCCGCAGCGTGAAGCCGAACTCGGCCCCGGCACCCGGCGGACTCTCCACCCAGATCCGGCCGCCCATCGCCTCGACCAGGCTGGCGCAGACGAACAGCCCGATGCCGGACCCCGAGACCGTTCGCGCGCTGTCCGGGTCCCGGTAGAAGAGTTCGAAGAGCCGCGCGTGTGAGCTCGGCCGGGATCCCGGGCCCCTCGTCGCGAACCCTGATCGCCACGACGTCATCCTCACGCCTGGCATCCACCGTCACCACGGTCCCCGCCGGCGTGTACTTCGCGGCATTGCCCAGCAGGTTGCGGAGGATCTGCTCGATGTAGGTCACCTCGCCGGCGACGACCGGCAGGCGGTCCTCGGCGACCAGACTGGATGGTGATCGACGGAAGCTCTTCGGACTCGTGCGCCACGATCCGGTCCAGGAGCCGCCGTGGTTCGATGGGTTCCGGGTCCACCTGGAGCCCCCCGCGCTCCACGCGGCTCAGCACCAACATGTCCTCGACGAGGCGATGCAGGCGTTCCGACTCAGCCCGGATGTCCTTGAGCATGGACGCTCGTTCGGCCGGGTCGTCGATCCGGCCGGGCCTCGCGAGGATCTGCGCGAGCCCGAGGATGGTGGTGATCGGGGTCCGCAGTTCGTGACTGATCACATCGATGAAGGCCTCGCGGAACTCGCTCGCGCGCCGTTCCTCGGCGATGAGCGTGTCGCGCTGCTCTTCGAGTCGGCGCTCCTCGGTGACATCCCGGCCCGTGCCGATCACCCGCACGGGACGACCCTTCGACATCGCGGAAGACGCGGCCGGATCCGCGCGTCCAATGGACGGTCCCGTCCTTCCAGAGCACCCGGAACTCGATATCGAACGGTCGATCGCCCGCCAGGGCGCCCTCGATCGCCCGCTGGAACGGCTCGCGGTCGTCCTCGTGGATCATCGTGAGGTAGGTCGGGAAGTCGGGCGTCGGCGCGGTCGGTTCCATGCCGTGCTGGCGAAAGATCGCTTCCGACCAGGTCAGCGCCCCGCCGCCGACGTCCCACTCCCAGAACCCGGTCCCGGACGCGGCGAGCATGATCTCGAGGCGCGTATCGCGGGCCTCGATCTCCTCGGCGAGGACCGCCACCTCGTCGAGGGCGGTTGCGAGGCGATCTCGAGCGGCGCGCCGAGTGGCGACGAGGACCACCGTCGCAGCCGCGGCGATGAGGTAGAGCGCCAGCCGTACCTGTTCGACTGGATCGGCGAGGAGCGGGACGCCGGACGCGCGCTCGGTGACCACGGCATTGAACATGCCCGCGACGACCGTGGCCGTCAGACCGCCGATGAGGCCGGCGAACCAGGCGGCGACGACGGCACCGGTCATGAGGAGGATGTAGCCCATCTCTCCGCCACTGGCCTCGCTCAGCGCGACTTTGAGCGCGACCGCGCACCACGCGATGAACGCGCCCGCCACGACGGCCGCCATCCCACCGAACCGGATGTCCTGCGCGCGCTCGAGCTCGCCCTTGGCTCGCCGCGCAACGCCCGCGGACTCCAGCGGCGCGTCGTCCGTCAACGGACCTCCCTCGTCGTCGCGATGCTGCCCGATCATCCATCGGGAAGTATGGACCACGGCACGGGGCGCCCGGCCCGGCCAGCCGTCGGCGGACGTCGTGCTGTGATGCCGCTGATACGTGCCCGGGGGACTCGTGTGAGATGCCCGTGCGGCCGTCGGGCCCTACGTTGCGGAACACCCGGCTCCCATGGCCGGATCGACCGAAGGAGTACCGACATGGCACGTGAGCACGACGACCTGACGCCGTCCCTTCATCACGATGACCCAGCCGACGACGCACGCCGTCGCGTCGCGACGATCGAGCCGGATGGCACGGCGCCAGAGAACGAAGAAGCCGGGGCCGAAGCCCTTGGCGCCGGCGCCGGCGCCCTTGGCGGCGCAGCCGTCGGCATGGCGGTCGGTGGTCCGGTCGGTGCCGTCATCGGCGGCGCCGTCGGTGCCGTCGGCGGGGCGGTGGTCGGGCGAGGCCGCCGAAGGCGATGACGAGCCCGGTGCCGGGACCGGCGCGGTCGGCGGCGGCGCTGTCGGCGCCTTGGTCGGTGGGGCCGTCGCCGGTCCTCCGGGCGCAGTGGTCGGTGGTGCCGTGGGCGCCGCCGGTGGTGCCGGAGCGGGCGATCAGGCCGAGGAGGAGATCGAGGAGAGCGTATCCCGCTCATCCCGCCGATCGTCCGTACTGACCCACAGCCGACCTGACCAACGCGGTCATCCCCGTCGCACCGCCCGGATCCCCGGGTGGTGCGACACTTACCCCTGCGGCTCGCCACGTCGAAGCCGCCGCGGTCATCACCATCCGAGGTACCGCACATGGATCGCAGGCTCCGCATCGCCCAAGTGGCACCACCGCTGGAGCGCGTCCCGCCACTGGCCTACGGTGGGACCGAACGCATCGTCCACGGGCTCGTCGTGGAGCTGGATCGCCGGGGCCACGACGTCACGACCTTCGCCTCCGGCGACTCCGAGGTTCCCGGTCGCCACATCCCGACCGTCCCGGAGGCGCTCCGGCCCGCCGGGTACACCGGCGATCCACTGCCGTGGTTCCACGTCACCATGCACGAGGTCCTGTCGCGGATCGACGAGTTCGACCTCGTCCACTCCCACCTCGAGTGGGCGGGCCTGATGCTGGCTCGGCTGAGCCCGATCCCGGTCGTCTCCACCTTCCACGGTCGCCTCGACCTGCCCTGGGCATCCACCCTTCTCGACGCGGCGCCCCGCGGGCTCGTCGCGATCAGCGAGAACCAGGCTGCCACGCACCCCGAGGTCGCGTGGGAGGCGGTGGTCCACAACGGTCTGCGACTCGAGGATTCGCCATTCGACCGACGACGCACCGACGCGCTGTGCTTCGTGGGCCGGGTCGCTCCCGAGAAGGGGATCGTGGAGGCGATCGAGGTGGCGAAGGCTGCCGGTCGACCGCTGCGCATCGCCGCCAAGATCGCGCCGATCGGGCCCGAGCGGGCGTACTACGAGTCCGTCTTCGCCCCGGCCATGGAGGCCGCCGGCTCCGACGTCGAGTTCCTCGGCGAGCTGTCGCAGGCGGATCGCGACGCGCTGTTCGCGGAGAGCTACGCGTCGCTCATGCCCGGTTCGTGGCCGGAACCGTTCGGCCTCGTCGCGATCGAGGCGCTCGCGACCGGCACGCCCGTCATCGCGCGGCGCATCGGCGCCCTGCCCGAGATCATCCGCGAAGGGGTCGATGGCTTCTTCGGCGACGACGTGACGGCGATGGCCTTCCAGGTCGACAGGGTCGCCGACCTCGACCGCGCGGAGATCCGTCGGTCCGTCCTCGAGCGTTTCTCGGTGGGACGGATGACCGACGGGTACGAGGCGGTCTACCGGCGCGTCCTCGCGGGCGACGCCGCGGGCGACCGATCGGGATCGACGCCGCGACGATGGAGCCCGGTGCACCCGATCATCGGCCCGATGTCATCACCGCCGATCGCCTGGCAACGCGGCGAGCGCATCGACTCGGCGCGGCGGCTGGCGGTCGTCGCTGACGTCGCGGACGGCGGACTCAGTCGCCGACGGTGACCGCGACCGGCTCAGCCGCCTCGGTCGGGACGGGGCGGAAGTACGACACGTGTCGACCGGCACCCCCGGCGTCGAGGATCATCCGGTACTCGACGGCCACCCGCCCGCCATCGGGCCGCACGAGCATCGAGGTCGAGTGCAGCACGCCGACGTCCTTGAGCAGTTGCCAGACCCACGGCACCGTGGGTCGCGTGGCGGGATCCGTCAGGTCCCCGGACCGAAGTGAACGCAGGCCAGCTTCATCGACGCCGATCAGTTCGAGGGCGGCCGGGCTTCCTTCCAGGTATCGACCCTCGTCGTCGATCTCCAGACGGGCCACGTCGGGATCATCCCACCATGGCTGATCGTCCGTGAACGGGCTGTAGCGCCCGTCACGATAGGCATACCAGGCCTCGCCGTGTCCCAGCGAGGCGAGTGCGTCGCGCCGCCGGACGACGGCATCGGGGAACGTCGCCTGGAGCTTGGAGCCGAGGACGTCCGGGTCAGGCGTGCTCAGGCTGGCGAGATGTTGCGTCACCAGGCGCGCGAACACCTCGTCGTGGGGCGGGAAGCACAACAGGGTGATCCCGTCGTGCGTGACCGATCGGTACGGCACTGGTGCGTGATCCCCTCTGGCATCGCGATGGGCGAGCGCGGCCTGAATCTTACGCGGCGAACGCAAGGTCGCGTACGCGGAGGCGCGGGCCCTCAGGCTCGCGACATGCCGCGCCGCAGCAGGACCCACGCAGCCACCGAGGTGACGAGCGCGATCAGCCCAAGCGCCAGGAACTGCCACGTTTCCCGCGTGCCGCCGCGCAGCATGAGGTCCTGGAGCAGCTGGATCCCGTGGGTGACCGGCAAGGTGTAGGCCAACGCACGCACGGGCGCGGTGAACTCGTCGACCGAGAGCACGAAGCCGCTGAAGAACACCGACGCGAGCAGCACGAGCAACGACAGCTGGACGGCCTGGCGCTCCGAGTCCGAGATGGTCGCGATCAACAGGCCAAGCCCGAGCGACGCCAGCAGCGAGCAAGGCGACCGCCGCGACGATCGCGGCTTCGATCGCCGAGCATCGGCACGCCGAACCCCGCCACGAGCAGCGCGATGGTGAGGGCGGCGATCGCACCGCCGAGGAGTCCGAAGGCCATGACCTTGCCGCCGAGGACCTCGGCTGGACTGACCGGAGCGATCCGGAAGAGCTCGATGACGCCGCTCGTGCGTTCACGCACGAGCGACAGCGCGACCAGGGTCACGGCCAGGTGCTGGAGGATCAGCGCGAGCACCGCCGGGCCGAAGAACGCGACCACGCCGGGCTGCGACGGCGCCTCGTTGACGACCTCGGCACGCGTCGGCGCCGCGACGACCGCGGGCGGGATCGCGGCAACGTCGGGCTGGCCCGCTGCCACCGCGTAGCCCTGTCCCTCGGACGCGGCGCGCTCGATGATGGTGCGATTGACCTCGCTGGCCAGGCCGGCGGCCAGGAACCCGGCGTAGTTCACCGCGACGGGGTCGACGGTATCGACCAGGACCTCGATCACGGTCTGCTCCCCGGCCCGGAACGCGCCTCGGGGTCCTCGGGAGCGATGACCACGACGTCGGCCGCTCCGGAGGCGAGCCGAGCTTCTCCGGTCGGCCCGGTCGGGGACGACCTCCGTCGATCGTCAGCCCGCCACGGGCGAGTTCCTGGTAGCTCGCGGTGTCCGTCGGCAGGCCGCTGGAGGGCGGCGCGACGATGACGGTCTCGAGCGGTCGCTTGACGCCGGAGTAGCCCAGCCCGAACACGGCCATGATCAGGAACGGCCCGAGCACCAGGCTCATGATCGCCCCCGGTCGGCGCAGGGTCTCGATGAGTTCCTTGCCGACGAAGGCGAGCAGCCGGACCATGACCGCGAGGAAGGCACGCATCAGGCGGCCTCCTCGATCGGCGGCGCTCGGTGCGTCGGCTCCGCCTCGCGGTCGCGCTCGACGAGGATCGCGAAGACGTCGTCGAATGACGGCCGGACCTCCTGCGCGGCCGTGACGTCGCCTCCGTTGGCTCCGATCGCCTCGACGACATCCGGGAGGCCCGTGGCCGCATCGTCGACGGTGAACCGCATGCGCTGCGGGTCCACCCGTTCGATCGAGCGGACGACGTCGAGGCCGTCGAGGGACCACGGATCGAACGCCGCCGGACGGTCACGACCTCCACGCGGTCGCCGCCCACGGCCAGTCGTCGCAGCTCCTCGGGCGGCGCCAGGGCGATGAGCCGTCCGCCCGAGATCAGCGCGACCGTGTCGCACGACTCCGCCTCGCCGACGTACTGCGTCGTCACGAGGAGGGTCCGCCCGGCATCGCGGAGCCGATGCAGCTCCTCCCAGATCCGACCCCGGAGGAGCGGGTCGATGCCGGCAGTCGGCTCGTCGAGGAAGAGCAAGGCCGGGGAGTGGACCATCGCGCACGCGAGCTCCAGTCGACGCTGCATGCCGCCGGACAGCGCGCCGGCGCGCCGACCGCGCACGTCCCACAGGTCGACGAGCTCGAGGACCTCGCGGGTCCGACGGTGCCGAGTCCGCCACAGCATCCCGAACAGCGAAGCCACGAAGTCGACGTTCTCGCGTGCGGTCAGATCCGGGTAGAGCGTGAACTGCTGCGGCATGTAGCCGATCCGCTCCCGGGTCTGTCGCCGGAATCGCCGCGGGTCCTCGCCGAGGACGCGGACGCGCCCTTCGGTCGGCGCGAGCGCCCCGGTGAGCATCCGGATCGTGGTGGTCTTGCCGGCGCCGGACGGCCCGATCACGCCGAGGATCGTCCCGGGCGCGACCAGGAGGCTGATGTCACTGACGGCGATCTCGTCGCCGAATCGCTTGGTGGCGCCCTCGATCAGGACCGTCGGTGGCACGGTGCTCTCCCGCGGCGGTCGCCGGTCGTGCATCGTTGCTCGCATCCATGGCCGGGCTCTCCTCCGGGTCGGCGTCGTGACGGGTCGGTTCCCATCGCGACTCCCCACGTCGCGATGGGAATGGGCGGAGTATCTGGCGGCGATCCGTGTCGGGGAGCTACGCGCCATCGTGCCGCGCCTTGCACCGGCATCACGAACGTCGATGCGATGTGTAGCGGGCGGTCATGGCCCTGCTACGCCAGCGGCAACGCGATCAACGCCGTCGCCCCCGCCGGCGCCGCACCTGACCGTCAGTCCTCGACGGCGTCGACGTCGAGCAGTGGCAGTTCGACCGTCACGACCGTGCCCTTGCCTGGCCCGTCAGAGGTCACGACGATCGTGCCGCCGTGGGCAACGACGATGCCGTGGCACGCGTACAGGCCCAGCCCGAGCCCCGGGATGCCCTGGCGACGGACCCGATCTGCGCGCGCGAACCGGCCGAAGACCGCATCGAGCTCCGTCTGGTCCATGCCGAGACCGTGGTCAGGTCACCTCCAGGCGAGCACGGTGCGTCGTCGACGCGTCCGATCGTGATCCTGGACGACGCCACCGGCCGGCGAATACTTCAAGGCGTTCCCGATCAGGTTCGCCGCGAGGCGACGAAGGAGTCCCGCGTCCCACAGGCCGACGAGCCGCGGCCCGTCGTCGACGACGACGCGAAGTCGCTCTCGGGCGGCTGCGCCGAGCGAATTGACCGTGTCGTGGATGACGGCCTCGAGGCTGACCGGTTCCGGGTCGGGGTCCAGCGCACCCATCGCGACGAGGGACGCGTCGCTCATCGTCTCGATCATGGCCACGAGCTCGGTCGTAGCCGAGAGCGCGTCGTCGATCGCGCCGCGGATCCGCTCCACGTCGGCGTCGGCGGGCTCGATCCAGCGCTTCGCCAGCACGAGGGAGCCCTCGACCAGCGTGATCGGCTGGCGAACGTCATGGAGGGTCGTGGCCAGGAAGGACTCGCGGAGCGTCTCGATCCTGGTCGAGAGCGCATTCAGTCCCACGGTCGCCGCTCCGTCGAGGCCGTCGTTGATCACGGCAAGGCCGCCCACGACGTCCACTGGGTCGGCGTCTTCGGCCACGATGGAGCTCAGCGCGCGCGAGATCTCCTGGCGCAGCAGGCGGAACTCGGTGACGACCGCGACGGGGCCAAGACCCTGCTCGAACCGGGCCTCGGAGTGGGCTTCCGCGGCCGGGCGACTGCCGGATCGTCCATCGGCGGGGTCACGGCGTCGTCGCCGGCGCGTGCGTCACGCCCGAGGAGCCGCACGAGCGCATCGAACAGCTCGGGGATGTGGTCGGCGACCGCGGCATCAGGCCGATCCTCGTGGAACGGCTGGCGGGCCGCCGCCGCCAGCCAGCGTCGGAGCACGTCATCGCGGCGTGCCGTCAGCGAACGGACGACCGGCCCCGGATCCCCGGGCCCGGCGATCCCGGTGATCCGCCGATCGATGTCCGAGGCGGCCTGGTCGTCCACGGGGCGCTCCCTTCGATGGCCCGATCGGACCTCCGAGGCGATGATACCGGGAAGGCGCTTCCCGCGAGCCACCGAGGCCGGGCACACGGAAGCCCCCGGCCTGCGCCGGGGGCTTCAACGCGCTTGTGCGGGCGATCAGACGCGATCGTTGCCCGTGTTCGCCGGCTGGCGGCGGTCGAACTCCGTGTCGACCTGGTCGCCGGTGTCGTCGACGCCCTCGCGGATCTTGTCGCCGGCATCGCCGAGGCCCTTGCGGATGTCATCGCCGGCGTTCCCGACCTTGTCCGCGAGGTCTTCGCCGTCGCTCTTGCGCCAAGTCTCCTTGGTCGTCTCTTCGGTTTCCCGATAGCCCTTCTTGACGTCGTCCATGGTGGCTTCCTCCGGTTGGCTCGCGGCTGCGAGCGATGGATCAACCGTAGGCCGAGAGGCGTTGCGCCTCGTCTCGCGGTCGCGCCCGTGCCGTATCAGCGCCCTTGCAGGCGAGCGCCCTTGCAGGCGAGCCGCCGACTTGGTGGCCCCGTTCTCGTCGACGCGCTGCATGAGCGTGGCCGCGATGAGCGACGCCGGGACGAGCGACAGCACGACGAGCATGCGGTTGGCGCCGCCCATCAGCAGGCCCACGGCAAAGCCGACAGCGCCGGCCCCGACGAGCTTGAGGGTCTGGTCGGATCCGCCGCGGACCATCCGGTTCGCCTCTGCGATGGCGTCGCGCGTGCCCTGCGCGACCTCAGGGATCCGGGCCGTCATGTCGCCGGCCGCGCCCGCGACGGAATCGGCGAGGTCGCTGATCTGCCTGGTGGTGCCGGTCTGGACTTCGTCCACGGTCTTCGTGGTGGTCATGTTCGTATCCTCCTGTGCAGTTCGACGGTGAACGAGCGACGGACGGCCCGGGGAGGGGACCCGGACCGTCCGTGCCGAACGAGGTGACGCCCCGTCACAAGCGCCCCCCGATGGGGTGTGCGTTGTGCTTGCACGACTCGAACTGCTGCTGGACGTGCGGTCGCTCCACCGTAGGTGACCGGACGTGCAAGCCCGACCAAGCTCCCGCCGCTCGGCCTTGCATCCGCATGACACCTGTCGTGGCGTCACTCGGTTTCGTCGGACTCGAAGACCGGCAGGGAGAAGCCGACTTCGGCGCCACCGTCGACCCGGTTGCGCAGCCAGATCCGACCGCCCTGGGCTTCCACCAGGGCGCGCGCGACATACAGCCCGATGCCGGTCCCCGGCATGCGAGCGGCGATGGCCGGGCTCCGATAGAACAGCCGGAACGCGTCCGGACCGGTGCTCGGGCGGGAATCCGGACCCGCGGTCCAGGACGGAGACGGTGATGGCGTGGCCGTCGTGATCGGCGCTCAGCGACACGATGACGGCCTCGCTCGGCGGACTGTACTTGACCGCGTTCGAGATGAGGTTGCGCAGGATCTGGGTCACATATCCCTCGTCGCCACGAGCGGCGGGCAGGTCCTGGCTGCGCTTCGACGCGAATCTCGCGGCCCGGCCAGCGGCGCCGTTCCGCCTCGACCGCACGCGCGCGCGAGGCGCTGGAGCAGGACCGGCTCGGATCCAGCGTCGGAGATGCCGCGCTCCACTCGTGCGATCGCGAGCAGGTCTTCCACGAGGCGATGGAGTCGTTCCGCCTCGGCGGCGATGTCGCCGACGACCGCAGCACGCGCGGTCGGAGACATCTGATCGTTCAGGAGCAGCTGGGTCCCGCCGTAGATCGCGGTGATGGGCGTCCGTAGTTCGTGCGACGAGGACCCCAACGAAGGCTTCCTGGAGGGCCTCGTCGTCTCGGTCGGCGATCAGGTCCTCCGCGTACGATGCGACCCCCGTATCGTCACGGCCTCGCTGGCCGGGAGACGGACGGATCGAACGTCGAGAAGCCGCGGGTTCGTGATCCGCAAGCCCCGTGTGTCCGAGCTCCACTGTCCGCTCCTCGTTGCGTCGCGCAGGGTAGGTCCGCTGTGGCAGGTGTGACTCCCGGACCCCCAGTGGCACGGGAGCCACACCTTCCAGTCTTCGCGACAGGCCGTCACGGACGCCCTGTCCACGCGACCGATCCCCTTGCACGCGTACGACGAAGCGGGCCGGCGACGTCTGTCTCGCTATCCGGAGACGTCCGACTGCCCGACGGTCCCGCGCCAGGCGCCGGTCGCCACGCCGCGATCCTCGACGAATTCCTTGAAGCGCCCAAGGTCGCCCACCGCGCGCCGCTGCACGAAGCCGAGCGCATCGCCGGTGGACTCGGTTCGAACGGGAACGTCGACATCGATCGACTCCAGGATCTTGGACATGGGTGACTCCTTTCTTGGACGGGAAGCAGGAAGGCCCACCGGGGCTCGGTGGACCTTCCGCGTGGTGATGGGATCGGGCCGGATATGCCGGCCCCCGTTTCAGATCGAGCCGCGGCCCGTGCGCGTGCGACTGGTGACCATGCCGACCACCAGGACGGTGATGACGGCACCGATGGTGGCGACGACGATCGAGCTGATGTCGAGCGCGCCGTCGATCGGGTCGGTGTTGAAGATGAGGCCGGCCAGGAAGCCGCCGACGAGCGCGCCGACGATCCCGAGCACGATGTGGCCGATGATGCCGAGCCCCTCGTCACCCTTGACGATGAAGCCGGCCAGGTACCCGGCGATGGCGCCGAGGACGATCCACGCGATGATGCTCACGGTGTGTACCTCCATCCCAACGCGGGCTTCTCACCCGCCTGCTGGGTTCGTTGTCGCCCGAAGTCCGGGCTGCTTGCCGTACTGTCGGGCCTGGCGATACGCGTCCATGCAACGGCGGGCCGCCCGGACCTAACAACGGCATGACGCCCGGGCCCATCAGGGACCCGGGCGTCACATCGATCACGGCGTCGTGGCTTACGGCGACGGCGAGACCACTTCCATGCTGGGAGCCTCGGACGACATGTCGTCCGGCGCCGACGAACCGCCGGTCGGCGAGCAGGCCGCGAGGGCCGCGCCCAGCGCGAGGATGAGCAGTAGTCGCTTGATCATGGGGTTCCTCCTGGGGTGTACGGGTCGCCGCCCACGTGGATGGCGCTCGATCGACGCCTCCGCGCCGACCCTCTGACGCTATGGGTACCCGCCCCACATGCGTGCCGCCAAGGTGCTGTCGGGTGTTGCAGGTGACTCGCAGTCGCGGGCCCGGAGCGTGCGATGCCCGGAACCCTGCAGCCCGATAGCATGCGCGCATGGCCACCCGACCCAGCACGGACGACGCCGCTCCGACCACTGGTATCCACGCGCGCCTGTTCGACGCCGATGGGCGTCGACCGCTCGATCGATGCGAACGAGATCGATCTGACTGCGCTCGGCGAGCGCCAGCTTGCCTGGGTGGACATCGACCTCGACGCCGGTGGCACGCTCGACGTCAGTCGCCGGTGCGCTTGAGCTCGACGACCGTGACCGACGGCGCATCGAGTCCGACACGGCTCGAGCCCGAGTCGTGCAGGCCACGGGACGACTGCATCTCACGCTCGAGGCCTTCGAGCCGGATGTCGACGATGCCGACGACGCGGCGGCTGGCGATACGCCCCTGGTCCGGCGCGAGATCGACCTGCTCGCGGTGCGTGATCTCGTGGTGACGGTCCACCACGGTCGCGTCCACGCCGTCGACCGCTACGCCGAGGGGATCTCCAGCGACTCGTCGCTCGGCGATCCTCGATGCCGGCGACCTGCTGTCGGGCCTGGTCGACGAGGTGATCGTGGGCTACTACCGACTCGCCGAGGAGATCGAACGTGATATCGACCGGCTCGACGATGCTGCGCTCCGCGGTGGACGGGATGACGTCCTCGTCGGGATCGTCGAGATCCGCCGCCGGGTCGGCGACGATCCGCCGCGTCCTCACGCCCCATCGCCATGCGCTCGCCGCCCTGGCCCGGCCCGAGATGGACGCTGAGACCGAGATCGGGCGACCGTGGCCCGGGCTCGTCGACCGGCTCGAAGGGGCCATCGATGCCATCGATCGGACGCGGGACGCGCTTGCTCGGCACCTACGACATCCACATGGGTCGGGTCGCGCAGCACGCCAACGATGTCACGAAGGCGCTGACGCTCCTCTCGGCGATCCTGCTGCCGGCCGTCGTCCTCGCCGGCATCATGGGCATGAACTTCGAGGTCCCGTTCTTCGACGAGCCCGACAACTTCTTCCTCGTCCTGGGCGCGATGGCCCTGTTCGGCGTGCTGCTCCTGATCGTGGCCCGGTGGAGGCACTGGTGATGACGATGCGATCAATCGTCGGTCATGATCCGCAGCGCGAATCCGAACTCGGAACCGCCACGGTCGCGGCGCCGCGCCCAGATCCGGCCCCCCATCGCCCGGACGAGGCGGGCGCAGACGAACAGACCGATCCCGGCGCCACCCGTCGAACCCGACGTCGTCGGAGACCGGTAGAAGAGCTCGAAGAGGCGGTCTGCCTCATCCGGGTCGATCCCGGGACCGTCGTCCAGGATCCGGACGAGGACCTCGCCGTCGTCGGGCTCCACGACGACCTGGATGTGGGCGTCGGGTCCGCCGTACTTCGCGGCGTTCGTCAACAGGTTCCTGACGACCTGCTCCACGTAGATCGGGTCGGCGACGACGGTCGGCAGGCCATGGGCGACGTCGATGTCGAATGCGATGCCGGGCCAGCGTGCCCCCTCGGCGGCCGTGGCGGCCGGCACGATCCGCTGGAGGAGGACCGGTTCATGGCCAAGATCCCCGCCCTCCTCGCCGAAGCGATTCATCGCGACGACGTCCTCGACCAACCGCTGGAGCCGCTCCGCCTCCGCGACGATGTCGTCGAAGATCTGTCGGCGGACCTCGTCGGACAGCGTCGACTCGGGACGGGCCAGGATCTTCGAGCCACCGTAGATCGTCGTGACGGGCGTCCGAAGCTCGTGCGACAGGATGCCGATGAAGGTCTCACGGATCGCATCGCGCGTCCGGGCCGCGGTCACGTCGCGCGCCACGACGATCGTCTCCGTCGACTCCCCGTCCGCGCCATCGTCCTGGGATACGGGATAGGTGGTGACTTCGAGCCACCGATCGGGGTCACTTCTCAAGGGAAGCATGACCGGGCCTTCGTGCCGACCAAGGCGCGGGGCAGCATCACCGCCGACGAGGGCTTCGCGCAGGTCGCCATAGCTCGGTTCGGTCCGGCCCGGGAGCAGCGCTTCGGCGGCGGGGTTCATCAGCGTGATCCGACCATCCGGCGCACACACGAACACTCCCTCGCCGATCGCGCGGATGACGGCGTTGAGTTCCGCCGCGCGGGTGTGCTCCATGGCGGCGAGCCGCTCGAGGCGTTCCTGGGTGTGGCGTCGTTCCCGGATATCGCGCGCGATGGCGACAAGGGCCGGGGGCCCTCCGGGAAGCTCCAGGCGTTGGAGCAGCACCTCGACCGGGATCGGAGGACCGGCCGCGGGACGCATCTCGACGTCGATCGTCCGGGATCGCACGCGCGACTCGATCAGCGGGGCGACGAACCGGCGCGCGGCGGATCTCGGCACGTCAGCGACGTAGTCCCACAGCGGACGGCCGACCACCGCGTCGCGCGAGCTCCCGAGCAGATCCAGCGCTCCCTTGTTGACGTCCAGGATCACCCCGTCCTCAAGGGCGATGACGAAGACGCCCTCGGCGACGGCGTCCAGGATCCGGCGAAATCGATCTGCCGCTGCGAAGGCGCGGGCGTTCTCGAGCGCAGCCCCCGCACGAGCCGCGAGGTTCTCCGCGAGCGCCACGTGACTCGGTCCGAACGCCCGGCCGGACTCGGCGCCGGCGAAGGCGATGGTGCCGAGCACTCGATCGCCGGCGAGCATCGGGACCGCCATCCAGGCCTTGAGTTCGAGCTGGGCCATGAGCCGAGCGTGTCGGACATCCCGCGCGGCCGCGCGGAGCACCTCGGGCGTCACCACGGCAGTCATGGCCCGTCGCTGGCGCACCACCTCGTAGGCTCCGTCCGCCGAATCGGGATCGGCAGGATATTCCCGACGCAGACGCTCTACCAGGGCGACGCGCTTGGGGTCCTGATGGGCGATGGCGAGCGGGACGAGCCGACCATCCTGGAGCAGGTCGATGGAGCACCAGTCCGCGATGGCCGGCACCGCGAGGGAAGCGATCTGGCGCAGCGTCGCCTCGACATCGAGCGACGCCCCAAGCACGCGGCCCGCTTCGGCCATGAACCGGTCCAGGACAAGCGGGTCCGCGTCGTCCGAGGGGTCACGACCGTCGCCCTTGGCCGAGGAGCGCGCGGAGGTCGAGTGGTTCGGGCTGCGGGTGGTGGTTCGGCTTGACACGATCCCTCGTGGGTACGCGCGCGACGGCTCGATCGAACGGACCCGCGATCGGCTGATCCCGGGCACGACAGGGCAGTCCCGCCACGCGCAGTGCAGCACGCTTCGCGTTGCGTCCGGCCGCGGAGCCCTCGGGGTGGCGCATTGCACCTGCATCGCAATCGTTTCGCGGGTCAGTCCGTGGCGGCTCCACTGGCGTCCGGGAGTGAGCCCTCGTAGGCCCGCGTCGCCTCCTCGTCCGGGGATTCGATCGCCGCCGGATCCTGGGCGACGGGCGTCTCGCGAGCCTGGAGTCGAGACAGCACGATCTCGACCGACGCCGCGACCGGAACCGCCAGGAACGCCCCGACGAACCCGCCGACCGCCGCACCGACGAGCAGGCTGGTGAGGACCAGCAGGGGCGAGATGCCGACCGTGTTGCGCATGACCATCGGCACCAGCACGCTGCCTTCCAGGAATTGCAGGACGACATACACCAGGGCGACCACGACGGCGAGTTCGGGCGAGATGGTCGCGGCGACGAGCACGGCAGGGATCGCCCCCAGCAGGGGACCGATGATCGGGATGGCCTCGGTGATCGCGGCGATGAAGCCAAGCAGCAGGGCCCCCGGCAGGCCGAGGATCGCGTAGGCGGTGCCCGAAGCGAATCCGATCGCGGCCATCAGGATGAGTTGCCCCCGCACCCACAAGCCGAGTCGATTCTCGATCTCGTTCCAGGCATCGCGGGCGCCGCCCCGCCGGTCCGCCGGGAGGAACGCCAGGACGTACCGCTGGAGCCGGGCGTGTTCGACCAGCCAGAAGAAGACGATGGTCAGCACGGTCGCGAGCGCGACGACGGCTTCGGCGACCGCGGTCCCCACCTCGACGACCTCGTCCGGATCGGGTGGCGGGGCCGGGGCGAAGATGCCGGCGACCGAGTCGATCAGGGCCGTGATGGAACTGGAGAGCGCCGCCGGGCGGAGATCGGCCGCCCAGGCACGAGCCTCCTCGAAGAACGCCGGCATCTCGGCGATGATCTGCTGCGCCTGGCCGATCGCCGCCGGGACCACGATGAACGCGAGGCCCAGGACGGCCACGAAGAAGACGAGATAGACGACCAGGATCGTCCATCCACGACCGATCCCCAGCCGATCGCGGAGCCAGCCGACGATCGGCTCGAGTGCCGCGGCGAGCAGGATCGAGATGAACAACAGCAGCAGGACGCCGCTCGCGGCGATGCCCAGTTGGACGAGCGCATAGACGATGACGGCGCCCAGTGCGAGGCCCATCCCCCGGACGGTCCATGGAGTGATATCGGAGCGCATGTGACGGTGACTCCAAGCGTGGAGCGGGACGGCACCGAGGATGCCCGACCCTACCGTGCATCGATGCGAACGCGGGCCTCCATCTGCGTGTCAGGCGCATTGCAGCCCGATCACCCGTAGGATGCATCGGTCGGTCTCGAACGCCTTGCACTGGAGCAACCCATGACTGGATCCACGACCCCGACGACGGACGAGGGCTCGATCGTCGTCAGTGGCACCGGCCGCGTGAACGTCGTTCCCGACGTGGCCGACCTGCGGCTCGGCGTGTCCATCACGCGACCTACGGTGGACGCCGCCCGGGCGGAAGCCGCAGCCACCATGGCGGCGATCCTGGCCGCGGTGGATGCGGCCGACGTCCCGCGCCATGACGTGCGAACGGCCTTGCTCTCGGTCCAGCCGCGCTACGACTACCGCGACGGCAAGCCACCCACGCTGACGGGATATGAGCTCGCCAACGTGGTCGAGGTCACGGTCCGCGACCTTGCGCGGCTCGGGGATGTCGTGGACGGCACGCTCGGCGCGGGGGCCACGAGCATGGATGGCCTCTCGTTCCGGGTCGCTGACCCGGCCCCGGCCGAGCGCGAAGCGCGGATCCTCGCGATGGCCGCGGCACGCGCCCGCGCCGACGTCCTGGCCGAAGCTGCCGACCTGACCATCGACGGGGTGACCGGGATCGTGGAGGGCGTCGCCGTCCCGCCCCCGGGCCCGCGCATGAAGGCCGAGCGGATGATGATGGCCGCGGACGTCGCGACACCGGTCGAGGCCGGCAGCCAGGAGGTTTCGGTCAGCGTGACCGTGTCGTACCGGACCCGTTGACCCGGCCCGTCAATCGGGGGCCACGACCACCCGCAGGATCTCGCCCGACGACAGATCGGTCGCGAACAGCTCGCCCGCGGCATCCTCGGCGATCGCGCTGATGTTGCGTCCGGAGTCGAGCGCCACGAGGGGCACCTGCAAGCCATCGGCTGCGGCGGCGGCGGCGTCCACGACCCAGAACCGGCCGGAACAGTAGTCGCTCAGGACGTACCAGCCCACGAGGTCCGGCTGGGCCTCGCCGCGATACACCGTCCCGCCGGTCACGGAGCACCCCTCGTCGTGACCGTACTCCGCGACGGGCAGGGTGAGTCCGGCCGGGTCGCAGTCGTCCGACCCGTAGCAGTGCGTCCCTTCCATCAGGTTCCACCCGAAATCCAGGCCGCCGACGCCGGCCGGCGCACGGTTGATCTCCTCCCAGGCGCCTTGGCCGACGTCACCGATCCAGAGGTCGCCGGTGTCGCGATCGAACCGGAAGCGCCACGGGTTGCGCAGGCCGGTGTGCCAGATCTCCGGCATCGCACCGGCGACATCCACGAAGGGGTTGTCGGCCGGAACCGCGTAGGGGAGCCCGGACGGATCCTCCGCCATCGACGTCGATGCGGAGGATCTTCGCGAGGAGCGTGTCCAGCCGCCGTCCCGAATCGAGCGGATCGCCACCGCCGCCACCGTCGCCGGTCCCGATGTAGAGAAATCCGTCCGGCCCGAACACGAGTGACCCGCCGTTGTGGTTGCCGAACTGGTCGTCCATCGCGAGCAGCACGACCTCGCTGTCTGGGACTGCCAGGTCCGTGGCCCCGGGATCGAGGCGGAACGACGACACGACCTGACGGCCGTCCAGGGCGGTGTAGTACACGAAGAGACGCCCGTCATCGGGATCGGGGTGGAATGCCAGGCCCAGGAGTCCTGACTCACCGCCCGCGGAGACGATCCCGCTGATATCGAGGAGGGGTTCCTCGACGAGGACGCTCTCGCGGATGACGCGCACGCGCCCGATCTGCTCGAGGACATAGAGGGCGTCGGGTTCGCCGGGGCGAACGGCGATGTCCAGCGGTCCGTCGAGACCACCGACCACGGAGTTCCAGGGCCAAGGTCCGGTCCCAGGAACCAGGCGAAGGAGCCTCGGACGCGGTCGGCTCCGGTGCCTGCGTCGCCGTTCCGGTCGAACCGTCCGCGGTCGCGGACGGCGCATCGGAAGGGATCGGACCGCTCGAGGACGGTCCCGCGCATGCCCCAACGATGAGGAGGGCCGCGAGGCCGCCGGCGATGACGGATCGGGGCGGACGAGAAGTGATCACGCGGCGATCGTAGCGGGGATGGCGCGAACGGGTCGGTGCGCCTGCTAGGCTCCAGTCAGGAGGGTCCGTCCGTGTTCGATCGGCTCATCTCGGGCGCCGGTGCGGTGAGTGCCGGGCTGGACCGATTCGTCCGCAACGTCACTCCGGGCACCGCGATGGGCAACCAGCCGGTGTCGTTGCTCGTCGCCGCGCTTCTGGGTGTCGTGGCGCTGCTGCTCGTCGTGGTCGGCATGGAATCGAGCGGAAACGCGACCCTGCAGCGCCTGGATCCGGCCGTCATCGCGACCGCCGATGACATTGGTAACCGCGTCTACGCCACCGTCGAGGGTCGCGATCCCGAGCACCTATGTCGAGACCTTCGCCGACGCGGACTTCGATGGCATCCAGGACCCCGAGGAGGTGGGCGACGCGTGGGCCTACTTCCTCGTCGGAACGGACGTGGACGACGGTCTGATCGTGCGCTCCCAGCGGCCGCCGTCGGAGATCTACACCTATCAGGGCGAGCGGTGTCGTCGTCGAGGATGCGGAGTACCTTGCCGCGGACCTGGAACTGGTGACCGCGGAGTTCAGCGTGCCTGGCCTCACGCTGGACCCGACCCGGTTCATCGATGCGACCGTGCCGGCTCCAGGCGCGCCGGTCGATCTCGCCGCCGGGCTACCCACGGCCGGGACCGCGGTCACGGTCGACGGCTCGCGGGCGGTCGAGTACCTGCCCTTCTGCTCGAGCGACGCCGACGGCGACGGAGCGTGTGACAACGACGAGGTGGACACGTACGACCTCATCGTCTACGACCCGGTCAGCTTGCGCGGCGTCGTGGTGGCCACCAGCGTCTCGCCTGAATCGAAGTCGGCCGCCTTCACGGGCATCTTGCGGCGCGACGTGGGTGCGATCGATCGGGCGGTCAACGCTCCGGGCGTCACCCTGGAGGAGATCGGGATCACGGTATCCCCGGTATACCTCCTCGAGGATGGTGCCGAGCCCGTCGAGAGCTCGTCGTTGTTCCTCCTCGCCGCGATCCTGGGTGTCGTGGCAGCGGTCGTCGCGCTCGGTGTCGCCGGTGGGTACGTCCGGTTCCGTGGCGGGGATCCGTTGCCGCCAGCCCTATCCACGTTCGCTCCGGGTGAGCGCCTCGCCGTTGGCGTGACGGGAGCATTGCGCGCTCCCTCGGGACTCATCCACGTTCGAGAAGCACCGGCCGACATCGTGCGCTACGTCATCGGCCAGCCCGCGACCGCCGACGCCCCAGAGGCCGCCGCCGACGCCCCAGAGGCCGCCGCCGAGCCCCGCGTCGACGCAAACGACGCTGATCGTCGAGCGACGCGATCAGCCCGAGGGCGTCGCCATCGGCCAGGGCGAACTCGAGCGGATGGAGGGCGGCACCGTCGCCACGTTCCGATCCCGGCGCCCGGCGCTGCGGCTGCAGGCCGGGACGGGGCGACTCATCCTCTCGTTCGCGGATGCCGAGGCGCGCGACCGCGCGGCCGCGGAACTCGCCGCGGAGACCGCCACGCCAGAACCCGCCGCGACCGAATCCACGACGAACGAGGAGGGCCCGTGATGCAAGCCTGGGATGTGACGACCCTCGACGCGACCCGAACGGCCGCCGGCCAGCTCTACCACGAGTTCCTGTCCGTGCCCGATCTCTCGGGCGGGCTGTACGTCCTGGAGGCGGGGGCGACCGACCCGCAGTCGCCCCACACGGAGGACGAGCTCTACGTGGTCATGTCGGGGAGCGCGCAGGTCATCGTCGGCGATGATTCGGAGCCGGTCGGTCCGGGCTCGGTGGTCTTCGTCGCCGCCCACGTGCCGCACCGGTTCGTCGACATCACCGAGCGACTCGTGCTCGTCGTCGTCTTCGGGCCGGCGGAGTACTCGCGGCGCGGTTGATCAGCCGTCGGCGAGGGCCGTGAGCTCGAGCGCGAGCTCTGCACCACGACCCACGTCGTCGTGGCGGAAGTACACGTAGACGTCGTCACCGGCCGACAGGAACGGCTCGAGCCGGTCCATCCAGGTGGCGAGCTCGGCCGTCGTGTAGTCGTGTCGCCGAAGCCGCAGGTACAGGAACGACCCGGTGCGACGGAGCGTCGGTGCTTCGGGCGCATCCGGCAGGTCGGTCGTGCACAGGACGGCGCCCACGGCGGCGAGTGCCGCCAGCGTCTCGTCCACGTGCCACGTGGGATCCTGGAACTCCAGCGTGAGCGGCACGTCCGTTGGCCATGCGGCAAGCAGGGCGGCAAGGCGATCGTCATCACGCCGCACGTTGGCCGGTACGCGGAAGAGGACCGTCCCCAGCCGCTCCCCGAACGCCCGGTACGGCCCGGTCAGCCACGGCATGCCGGGCTCCGGCGTCCCGGCAAACGCCCGGAACGACCCGCCGCGCTGGGCCTTGACGCTGAATCGGAAGTCGTCCGGGGTGGCGGCCAACCAGGCCGCGACCTTCGCCGCCGTTGGTTGCTGGTAGAACGTGTTGTTCAGCTCGACCGTGCCGAGGCGGGCAGCGTAGGACGGAAGCAGGCCGGCGGCGCGGGTCCCCGGCGGGTAGAAGCGCGGGATCCAGCCCGGATAGGCGAACCCGCTCGTACCGGCACGGAGCCGGCCGGCTCCGCCGCTGCTCAGCGATCTCGGCGCGCGGCCGTCGCGCCGCAGGCGTCTTCGGCGCGTTCCGCTCGCTCGGCGACCGCGTGCATCGAGCGCTCGATCGCCGGGAGGTCGGCCGGGTCGACCGCGGCGAGGAAGTGGGCGTCGATGCCGCGCAGATGCGTCCGCGACGCCGCCCGAAGGCGGTCCAGGCCGGCGTCGGTGAGGACGGCTTCGGCTCCGCGCGCATCGGATACGCACGCAGATCGCTCCACGAGGCCGTCGGCCACGAGCCGGTCGATCAGACGGGTGACGCCGGACTTGCTCAGGAAGATGGAATCGGCCAGCGTGCGCATGCGCATGCGCCGGTCCGGTGCCCAGGCCAGGCTCAGCAACGTGTCGTACTCGGCGAGGGAGAGGTCGTGCTCCGCGCGCAGCTCCTCGTCCAGCCGCCGGGTGACGAGCAAGTGCGCGCCAAGGAACGCTCGCCACGGGGCGAGGCGTGCGTCGCGAGCGGAGAGTGGCCGGCGGGCGACCGGCTCGGAGACGGTCATGGTCGGGATGCTACACCGTGTGCAGGTAGTTGACAACGCAACGATAGGGCGATATGGTTGCAATGTCAACCAAACAAGTGGACCCGCCTCGATCGGGTCGTACCCCCGCGGAGAGGACCTGCGTTCCCATGACCACCTGGAAGCTCGATAGCGCGCATACCCAGATCAACTTCTCAGCCAAGCACATGATGGTGACGAGCGTTCGTGGCACGTTCCACGATGTCGAAGGCACCATCGAGCTCGACGAGAGCGATCCGACGCGATCGCGTGGCGAGTTCCGGGTCGCGACCGCCAGCGTCGACACGAACTTCGGAGCGCGTGACGCGCACCTGCGCTCGGCCGATTTCTTCGACGCCGAGACCTATCCGCACATCGCCTTCACCTCGACCGACATCCGTCAGGTCAAGGACGACACGTTCGAGGTCACCGGCGACCTGACCATCCGCGACGTCACGAAGCCCGTGACCTTCACCGTCGAGCTGGAAGGCATCGTCCCCGGCATGGGCGGTGGTCGCCATGCGGGCCTGTCTGCTTCCACGAAGCTCGAGCGCGACGCCTGGGGTCTCAACTGGAACGTCGCCCTGGAGCAGGGTGGCTGGCTGGTCGGCAAGGAGATCAAGCTCGAGATCGCCATCGCGGCCGACGAGGTCGCCGCGACCGAGCGGGAGCTGGCCTCGGCCGCCGCCTCCTGACCCACTAGCGCTCCTCCTCCCGGACCGCTTCGACCATCCCGGTCGAGGCGGTCCCTCCATGTCTGCGGCATCTGCGGCGTGCCATCATCGGGTCCATGGCCAGCCATCCCAGCTCGAACGCCGCTCCCGATGTGGTCGTCATCGGTGGCGGGATCATCGGGGTGGCCGCGGCCGCCCACCTGGCCGAGACCGGCCGACGCGTCCTCCTCGTGGAGCGTGAGGCGATCGCTGCCGGCGCATCGGGCCGCAACTCCGGCGTGGTCCAGCATCCCGTTCGACCGCGTCCTGATCGACCTGCATCTCGAGACCGTGGCCCTGTACCGGCGTCTCGAGGCGACCGTTGGCGAGGCGACCGGGTTCCGGCTCCCATCGGAACCAAGCGGCCTGCTTAACGTGACTCCGGATGCGGACGTGGCGCGAAGTCTCGCGGGCCAGCTCCGCGACGCATTCCCCGCGTTGTCGCCGGCCTTCCTCGACCCGGACGCGGTCCGGCGCCTGGAGCCGGGCCTCGCCGAGGGGATCGCGGCCTGTCGGCTCGAGATCGGCTATCCCGGTGGGCCCTGCGCGCGCGACGCACGCCTATGCGGCGCTCGCCCGCTCGCTTGGCGCGGCGATCCGCATCGGGGTCGCGGCAACGCCGCTCCTGCGCGATGGGCGCGTCGTCGGCGTCCGGCTCGATGACGGCTCCGCCGTCGCGACCGCGTCGGTGGTCGTCGCGGCCGGTCCCTGGTCGCCCGAGCTCATCGATCCAAGCCGCCGCTGGCGCCCGATCACTCCGAAGTGGGGCGTGGTCGTTGCCGTGGAACTCGCGGAACCGCCGGGCCATGTCCTCGAGGAGGCCGACATCCGGATCGAACCCGCCGACGCCGCCGATGCCGATCCTGACCACGGCGATCCCGACCACCAGAAATCGTTCAGCCTCGTCACCGCGGACGGTTCGAGCTCGGTCGGTTCGACGTTCCTGGACCGGCAGCCCGATCCGCTGGCGTTCGTGGACCGGATCGTGGACCACGGTGCGCGCTTCGTCCCCGCGATCGCGACGGCGCCACGAGGCGCCCATCGCGTCTGCGCCCGGCCGCTGAGCCGTGACGGCCGACCGCTCGTCGGGCGCGTTCCCGGCGTGGACGGCCTGTGGGTCGCGGCCGGACACGGACCCTGGGGGATCTCGACGGGACCCGCGTCCGGCCGGATGATCGCCGACCTGGTGGAGGGCCGGGTGGACGGCGCCGCCGGCGAGCCTGGATCCCGCGCGGTTCGGATCGCCGGTCGGCTGACTCAGCGCCAGCTGTCGGGATCGAACAGGAAGAACGTCGTCTGGCTGCAAGCCTCGCGGATGCGCATCCAGCGCTCCGCGACGATCTCGCCCAGCGGTCGGCCGACGAGGTCCACGGCTTCGAGCTCCCGGTCGATCGCGATCTCCGGGCGCGGGGACCGTCGCGATCGGGCGAGACCCGCGCCCAGCTCTCCTCGGACGCGTCGGGCGGGCGCCTTCGATGCGCATCTGCACGGCGTAGCGTGGCCATCGTCGCCGCAGGGTACTCCCTCCGCTGGCTCGCGGCTATCCTTCGCGGATGACGATGACGCAACGGCGCTACGGCGCCCAGAGCATGTCCGCCCCGCTCCTGCGAGGTCCTGGTCAAGCGACCGGGTCCGGCGTTCGGGCGGGCGTTCGACGACCCCGCGCACGGGTTCCTGTACCCGGTCGACCTCGACGTCGCGCGGCGCGAGCACGACGCGTTCGTCGAGGTGCTCGCCGCGCTCGGGCCACGCGTCCACGCGGTCGAGGACGAGCCGGCGACCGATCCCGATCTCGTGTACACGTTCGATCCGCTGCTCGTCACCGATCGCGGCGCGATCCCGCTGCGCCCGGGCAAGCCGAACCGGGCCGACGAGCCGGCCATCCTCGAGGCGTGGACCACGGCGGCCGGGATCCCGACCGCCGGCCGGATCGAGGCGCCCGGCACGATCGAGGGCGGCGACACGTTCTGGCTGCGCCCGGACCTGTTCTGCATCGGGCGGACGCTGCGGACGAACCAGGCTGGCGCGGACCAGCTGGCGGCCCTCGTCGGCGGCGACGTGCGGGTCTTCGACGTCCCGTACTGGAAGGGCCCGGCCGAGCTCATCCACCTGATGAGCGTCATCTCGCCGGTCGCCGACGACCTCGCGGTCGTCTATCTGCCGCTGCTGCCGGTCGGGCTGTGGCAGCTGCTCGGCGACCTCGGGATCCGGCTCGTCGAGGTGCCCGACGAGGAGTTCCCGACGCTCGGCTGCAACGTGCTGGCCGTCCGGCCCGGGGTCGTGATCCTGGCCGAGGGCAACCCGCGGACCGCGGCCGCGCTGGCGGCCGCCGGCTGCGAGGTCCACACGTACCCCGCGACCCAGATCGGGATCAACGGGTCCGGCGGCCCGACCTGCATGACCCGGCCGATCCTCCGTGGCTGACGCCGTCCGCGACCGCACTCGGCGCCGGCGCGATCGATCGCGAGCAGGTTGGTCGCCGACCTGCAGGCCCTCGTCCGGATCCCGAGCATCACGGGTTCCGAGGAGGCCGTGGCCGAGTGGGCGGCCGGAGCCCTGCGCGGCCTGGGTTTCGATGTCGAGCTCGCGCAACCCGATCCGGCAAGCATCCGCGCCGATCCCGATTGGCCCGGCGAGGAGATGCCGCGGTCGGCGCTGCCGGTCGTCATCGGTCGCGCGGGGACGCCCGGCGGACGCCGGCTCATCCTGTCCGGGCACCTGGATGTCGTGCCGCCGGGCGATCCGGCGACGTGGACCGTGGATCCGTGGGGCGGCGAGATCCGCGACGGCCGCGCTGTACGGCCGTGGGGCGTGGACATGAAGGGCGGCGTGGCCGCGATCCTCGCGGCGGTGCGCGCGCTCGGCGCGACGGCACGCTGCTGGACGACCTCGACGGCGAGCTGCTCGTCGTGCTCGTGCCGTCCGAGGAGGATGGCGGGCAGGGGACGCTGGCGGCCATCCGGGAGGGGGTGGTCGGCGACATGGCGATCATCACCGAGCCCTCGAACCTCGATGTCGTCGTCGCGCACGCGGGCGCGATCACGTTCCGACTCACCGTTCCGGGTCGGGCCGCGCACGCCTCGCAGCGACGCGAGGGCGTCTCCGCGCTCGACAAGCTGTTCGTCCTCGTGGCCGCGCTGGAGGCCGACGAGACGCGCCGGAACGCCGCCGAGACCGACCCGCTGATGACGGCGCTCGGCCTGCCGTACCCGACGATCGTCGGGATGGTGTCCGGCGGCGAGTGGGCCTCCACGGTCCTCGACCGGGTCACGGCCGACGGTCGATACGGCGTGCGCCTCGGTCAGTCCGCGGCCGAGGCCGAGGCCGAGCTGCGGGCCTGCATCGCGGCCGCCTGCGCGGCGGACGACTTCCTGCGCGACCACCCGGCGACGGTCGAGATCACCGGCGGCCGGTTCGGTTCGGCGCGCGTACCCTCGGACCACGACCTGGCCACGGGGCTGGCCGCCACGGTCGAGGCCGTGACGGGCCGCAGGCCGGCGCTCCTGGGCGAGCCATACGGCGCCGACATGCAGATGTTCGTGAACGTCGGCAAGACACCGTGCGTGATCTTCGGGCCGGGTGACGTCAAGGTTGCGCACAGCGCTGACGAGTACGTGCCGATCGACGAGGTCGTGACCTGCGCGCAGGTCCTCGCGGCCTGGGTCAGCCGGGAGATCGGCCCGCGCTGACCGCACCACGGCGGGCGATCACGAGCCACATCGGGACCACGACGAGCGCGGCACCCAGCAGGCCCAGCGTGGCGTAGCTGGCAGCCGCGACGACGATCCCGGAACCCAGGCTGGCCGCCGCCGCCGAGCTCCAGATGAGCGCGTCGGTGAGGCCCTGGAGTCGCGTGCGCTCGGCGAGCGACAGGTCCGTCGTGAGCAGGGCGGATCCGGCGACGTAGCCCAGGTTCCAGCCGTAGCCCAGCAGGAAGAGGGCGATGAACAGCAGGACCCCGCCATCGGGCGGCGCGACGGCCGCGAGGACGGACGCGCCAGCGGTCGTCAGCCGAGACCCGCGAGGATGACCGGCACGCTCCCGAACCGATCGGTCAGGCGCCCGGAGATCGGCGACAGTCCGAACATCCCGAACGTGTGCCCGCTGATGACGATCCCGACCGCGCCGAGGTCGTGGCCGTGCGCGGTCATGTGCAGCGGGGTCATCGTCATGATCAGGACCATCACGACCTGGACCGTGACGAGCGCCACGATCGCGACGGGCACGTTGGGTCGCCGGAGCACGCTTCGCAGCGATGTCGCGGTCGTCCGCTCGGCGTCCGGATGGTCGTGCCGCGAACTCAGATCCGCCAGCGCGTAGGGATCCGGCCGAAGGGAGACGAGCGTGAGGATCGTGGCCGCACCGACGAAGACGACCGGGACGAGGTAGGCGCCCGCGAGGCCGGGCAGCCCCAGCGTCGCCGCGAACGTGGCGGCGGGAGCGGCGAGATTCGGCCCGATGACGGCCCCGACCGTTGCGCCCCACACGACCGTGCCCAGCGCCGAGGCCCGCCGGTCCGGTGGGTACAGGTCCGCCGCCACGTAGCGCGACAACTGGTTGGAGGCGTTTCCGAACCCGATCAGGACCGTCCCCACGAGGAGGATCGGCAGTGACGCCAGCGACGACCGCGAGCGTCGCGATGAACGCCCCGACGACCCCGACCGCATAGCCCGGCGGCGAGTCCCGTCCGACGGCCCCGCCGGACCATCACCTGCGAGAGCACGACGGCGCCGAGGGCTGCCCCAAGGACGACCGTGGCGCCCGGCGCTCCGCTCCACGTCGTACTGCCGCTGATGTCCTGCGCGACGATCGTCGCGACCGTCACGGCGGCGATATGCCCCGTGCTCCCCAGCGCGACGCCCGCGACGAGCGACCAGAGCGTCCGTCGCCGGAGCCGGGCGAGCTCCGACGGACTCCGTTCGGGGGGTGCGGTCATGAGGGCCGATGATACGGCCGGGCCATCAGCGAGGTCTCGCCGCCATCTCGGCGAAGCGGCAGAACGCGTTCGCGAGGCGCATCTGTTCCGGGGTCCGGGCCCGGACCCGGAACAGGTCCGGCGACGCCACGACGATGGCGACGCCCTGAGCCCTCGAGGTCGCGACATTCAGTCGGTGCCGGCTGTACAGGAAGTCCAGGCCCCGTGGCGCGAGCTCCGGTGCCGAGGTCGTGAGCGAGTAGATGCTGATCGGCGCTTCCTGGCCCTGGAACTTGTCCACGGTCCCCACGCGAGCGCCCGCCGGGAGCAGTCGCTTGATCGCGGCGACCTGGGCGTTGTACGGGCGCGACCACCAGGACGTCATCGAGGGTCAGCGGGCGGGGAGTCCCGTGCGCCGGGGTCCAGGTCGTCCCGCCCTCGACGAGCGCGGTCACGAGTCCGGCGACCGCCTCGGCCTCCTCGGGGTTCTCGTTGTCTGCGCCGACGGTCGGGATCGCCAGCATCCGCGTCCCGGTCCCGTCGGCGACGGTGTCCACCGAGCGCACCAGTTGCTCCGCAAGGTGCGCCTCTGGTTCCAGGCGGCTGTCGTAGAAGACCTCCGATGTGTACTCGCACAGGTCGGGATGGAGCCGCCAGGTGGTCTCGAGGAACAGGCCGCGGTCCGGCGGCATCGTCGCAAGGCCGTCGAGGACGTGGGCGAGCGCAGACTGCTCCGCCCCCGGTGGATGGGTGCCCTGGAGCGGCTGGTCCAGCTGCTGCGGGTCGCCCAGCAGGACGATGTTCCGCGCCGCTGCCGAGACCGCCACGACGTTGGCCAGGGAGATCTGCCCGGCCTCGTCGACGAACAGGACATCGACACTGCCCGACAGCTTGGTGCTGACCCACACCCACGACGTCCCGGCGACGAGATTCGCGCCATCGGCCAGGCCGCGCGGGATGCCCGCCGACTCGACCTGGGTGACCCTCGGGTCGTCGATCAAGGCATCGTCATCGGTCCGCTGGAGGGCCTGGACCGGCGTTTCGGACTCGGTCGCAGCCTTGAGGACCTCGCGCAGCAGGTTGGCGATGACCTTGTGGCTCGTGCCCGTGATGCCGACGACCTTGCCGGTCGCCGAGCAGCGCGCAGATCATCCGCGCCCCGGTGTATGTCTTGCCCGAACCGGGCGGACCCTGGATCGCCAGGACGGTCTCGTCGAGGCCTGCCGCAAGGCGCCGGGCGACGTCGAGCGACGGTTCGCCGGCGCGTCCGAGCGGCTCGCCGTCATCCTGACCTGCCCGCGGCTTTCGACCCATGAGCAGGTCCCGGGCGGCTCGCCACGGTCCTGGGCCATCCATGCCGTGCTCGGCGACCCACTCGCCGAGCTCGAGGAGGCGCGCCCGGTGTTCGCCGGTCCGATAGATGTCCAACCCGACGACCGATCGCGGGTGGTTCCGACCGGGTCGCAACTTGATGTCCACCGTCCGGGACACGAGATCGAGTGCGACCAGGTCACCGACCCTGAACTCGCCGGGATTCGCGTCCGGATCGTCCTGCTGCAGGCCTGGGTCGTACAGGTCCTTGCCGAGGTCGATCTCCTGATCCGGGTAGCGGTAGCGCCACGTCCGACTGCCCTTGCTCGTGACGGCGAGCTCCTGGACCGGCTCAAGGAAGCCGATGGCACCGTCATCGTCGACAAGGGCTTCCGGCTCCAGGCTCATCCGGTGGAAGAACTCCCACCAGGTCGCCTTCTCTTCGCGACGATGCCAGCCGAGGAGCTGGGCCAGGAGCCATCGGCCATGCTGCTCCGGGGTGCGGTCGCCCACCTCGGCGGGGATCTCGCCGTCCGGCGCGAGACGCGCCGCGAGAGCCTGTTCCCGGATCTGTGCCTCCGTGCCCGCCTCGCTGATGCCCGGATCACGCGGTTCGGGTCGTGGCACGGGATGTCCGGTCAGGTCGGCCAGCTCGTCACGCAGGGTTTCCAGCCAGTCGCGCAATCGATGATTGCTGACGACGTCGTCCTCGTTGTAGCGCTCGATTCGCTCGAGGTGATCGGCCTCGGGTCGCTCACCGTCGCCCAGCTGGAGCCATTGCTCGAAGGCGACGATGCTGCTGCCCGCATCACGCAGGTTGATCTGGCGTTCGAACCCGTAGAACGCCTCCATCCGCTTGATCGAGTAGCTCTCGACGGAAGCGCGCAGGCCCTGGCGGACCGCCCGCAGGAGGTCCACGAGCACGCCGCGACGGAGCAGGTCATCGACCTCCCCCTCCCGCGTGCCGTAGCGGCCCATCAGGCGCTTGAGGGACGTCGGTTCGTACGGGGCGTAGTGGTAGATGTGGAGGTCCGGGTCCGTCGACCTCCGCGCCGCGACGAAGTCCATGAACTCCTCGAACGCCCGGCGTTCGCCCTCGTGGGTGAACTCGCCACCGTCGTCACGTGACCAGAACGCATGGAATGTGCCATCCATCTCGCGCACGCCGAACAGGTAGTCGAGGCCATCATCGAGCGCGAACGGATCGCCTTCGATGTCGAAGAACAGGTCGCCAGGCGAGGGGGGCGGCAGCGAGGCGAGACCCCGCTCCACTTCGGCCGTCTTGCCCGGCTCGGGCAGGAGCAGCTCGTAGCGGAGCTTGCCGGTGCGCCGATACTCGAGCTGGAGGCGGGCCTGCTCGCGGACCCGCTCCAGGGCCTGGGCGCTCGTGTCGGCGAGTGGGGGATCCATCGGCAGGGGCAGGTCGCCCAGTGCCTCGAGCGTCGCCACGTCACGCAGCTGGAGCGCCCGACGCTGGCGCGCCGAGATCCCGGCGACGAGGCTCAGGTGGTCGTCATCGCGACGGCGTTGGGCGCACTCCGCTGCCCAGCGACAGACATCGCAGTGGTCGACCGGCTCGGGATAGGTCGCCGGGGGCGGATAGGCGGGCGGGGCCTCGGCCCCCATCGTCGCCAGGAATCGATCGCGCACGCTCCGGTAGTAGGCCATGTAGTCGTCGACGCGGAGGCGCTCGACCGCGCGGGCGCTGCCGCCGAGGGCCACGTACAGCCATGCCGGCCGGACGCCCTGGATCGCCTCCAGCTGGTCGATGTACGAGCAGATCTGCAGGACGGCGCTGGCCTTGACATGGCGGGCCAGCTTCGTGTCCGCGACCTCGTAGTGATAGGGGCCCCACACGGACGGTCGCTCAGCGTCGTCCACGCGCAGCAGGAAGTCGGCGTGGCCACGCCACGTGCCATCGAAGAAGGTGGCCTGATAGATGACGTCCGCGCCCGAGGCCATCGCCTCGATGGTGGCGGCCGCGGCGGCCTTGACGCGCTCGCCGTAGTCGTCGATCGAGCCGTCCGGATCGATGGTCACGACGGTCCGGCCCTCGGCGGCCAGGTCGGCGAGGTAGCGCGCCTCGTGCTCGAAGCCGCGCTTGCGGATGATGTCGAGCTCCGGGTCATCGCGCATCGGCCGCTTGACGAGACCGGCCAGCGCCGCGCGATCCAGCTGGGTCAGGTGCTCGCAGGCGAGGTAGGCGACGAGGTCCGTGGCGGCATAGACGGGCCGCCCGTCGATCGTCTGCACATGGGAAGCGTATCCGCACGGCGTGACAGCATGTCTGTCACGACGTATGGTGCGCCGCGATGGATCGTAGCGACCCCGCGTATCGCGGACAGCGCGACTACAACCGCGTCCTGCTGACGTTCTACGACCCGCTCGTGTTGGGCCCGATCGTCAGATTCGTGTGGCGTGCTCCGTCGAGCATCATGGTCCAGGCGTATCGCGACCACATTCGCTCGCCGCACCTGGACGTCGGCCCGGGGACCGGGTACTTCGTCGACAAGGCAGGCCTACCCGACGGCAGCCAGGTCACCCTGCTCGACCCGAACACGAACGTCCTCGACCGCGCCTCGGCGCGCCTCCAACGATTCGCCCTGACGGTCGTCGAAGGGGACGTCTTGAAGCCTCTGCCGGTGGAGGGACCGTACCGGTCGGCAGGCCTCAATGCTGTGCTGCACTGCCTGCCTGGCCCGAAGGAACGCAAGGCCCTGGCGGTCGCGAACATCGCGGCCGTGCTCGCACCCGACGGCGTGCTCTTCGGGGCGACAGTGCTTGGATCGTCTGGACAGCACACGCGCGTGTCCCGAGCGGTGCTGCGCGCCTTCAACCGGCAGGGAGGGTTCGACAACCTCGATGACAGCGAGGCATCAACCCTGGAGATCCTCGAGGCCTCGTTCCACGAGGTGGAGGTCACGGTCGTCGGCTCCGTCGCCGGCTTCGTTGCAGTCCGTCCGCGGACACCGGCCACAGCCTGGAGCTCCGACGGGAGCGCTACGCTTCAGGTGTGAGCCCCGAGCATCGACGACCGGACGGCACCCGGCAGGTCGGCCCCACATGGGAGAGCCTCGTCGAGCGGCAGATCCGCGAGGCCATGGAGGAGGGCGCCTTCACGGAGCTGCCCCACCAGGGCGAACCGCTGCCGCTGGAGGACGACTCGGCCGCCGGTGACTGGGCCATGGCGCATCGGTTGCTCCGCGATGCGGGCGCGGCCCCGCCGTGGATCGAGGCGGACAAGGACGCTCGCGCTCGTCTCGCAGAGCTTGACGCGCTCCTGGCACGTGCTCGACGCCGCCGGCACCGACCCGACCACGCGATCGCGCCTCCGCCGAGATGCGACGAAACTGGTCGGCGCCGCGAACCAGGCGATCGAGCGCCTCAATGCCGAAGCGCCGACCGATCGGCAGCACCGCCGGCTCCTCGATCTCGACGAGGTCCTCCGCCGCATCGACTGACGGACGCGACGACGCCGGCCCGAAGGATCCGGACCGGCGTCGTGGGAGGAGTGGTGCGGCGGCCCGTAAGGGAGGCGAGCCGCCGCGCGGGAGCGGGATGGACTAGCGGCGCGATCGCACCGCGGCGAGGCGGAGACCACCGACGAAGGCGGCGCCGAAGATGGCGAGGGCGAGGAGGACGGAGCCGGACGAAGCCGGGGTCCCGGTCGCGGGAGCGACCGTGTCCGTGGCGGGCGGGGTCGGCTCGGCGTCGTCATCGCCGCCGGCGAGCGTTGCCTCGAGCGAGCCGATGGCGAAGACGCTGTAGGCGGTCCCGGCCGCGAGGTCCAGGGCGCCCGGATCGAGCGGGCAGACGCTGTTGTCGGCGGCCGCGCAGACCTTGAGGTCGTACGAGCCGGCCGCAAGCGCCAGGTAGTCAGTGGCGTTCGGATACGCGAGGTCGGAGACGACCGCGGTGGCGCCATCCTGGGTCAGGACGTCCACGGCGGGGGTGTCGGCCGAGAAGTGCACGACGCGGACCTGGGCCTCTTCGGCATTCGGGGCCGCGGTGTCGGACAGGACCTGAGCATCGATCTCAGCGAGGAGGTTCGTCGCGGCGACGGTCGTCTTCGAGCCGTCGGCAAAGGTGAGGTCGGCTTCGATGACACACGTGTCGGTGCCGGCCGCGCAGACCTTGATGTTGTAGGTGCCGGCGTCCACCGGCAGGTAGTCGGAGATGGTGCCGAACGCGACGTTGGTCAGGACATCGGCGTCATTGACCTTGACGTCGACGGCCGGGGCATCCGGCGATCCGTGCAGGACGCGGACCCAGGCCTTGCCGGCCTCGGGGGTGGCGGTATCGTCGACCGCGACGACCGCGGTCAGCTTGGCCGCATCGGCGGCCGCGACGGGGGCCGCGATGGCCAGGGCGAGGGCGCCGGCAGCCGTTAGGCTGAGCAGGCGGGCGATTCGAGGACTACGTAGCATCGGGTGGGTTCTCCTGCAGTAGGCGATCCGTCCATCGGACCGTCGTGGTGCTCGGGTTCACCCACCTCTTCGGGCCATCCATGCATCCGGATGGCGGCGAGGTCAGATTCGATCAGTGCGTGCGACGAACGTATCCGCAGATCGGGCAGGACTCGATGCTCGTGACGGGATCGAGTTCGAGGAAGCTGGGGCAGCCATTCGTGCGGCAATAGGTGCGGGTGGCCGCGGAGGCGACCGAGACGCGGCGTCGCAGCCGGCGCATGTTGCTCGCACGACCGGCAAAGGTCGTGGTCGCGGATCGGGTCATCATGGGTGCTGGTACTCGTTGACTTTCTGGCGCGCCATCGGCGTTGGAGCCGTGGCAGCGTCCTGGTTGCTTCCGCTCAGGACAGCCCGAGATGGGGGCCGGAGCGGTTTGGTGGTCCTGGCGGCGTACCGGGAGCGTCCGTTGTGAGGAGGCGCTCGACCGTTGCCGTCGCGGCGGACCTGTGACCCATCTACTATCCCACTAGAACGAACGTTCGTCAACCGGTACCCGGATGAGACCATCGGCTACGCCCGCCACGATCGCCGCCCCTCACTGAAGGAGTGTCATGTCCGAACCATCGGAACGAACCGGCCCGAACCCGCGCCTCGCCCTTGGCCTGCTGGCCGTCATCTTCGTGCTCCAGGGGTTCTACGCGGGGATGGAGACGCTCGGCGACGGGATCGACCCCGGCCGCCCGGTGCAGGTCGCGATGGCCGTCGTGTATGTCCTCTATGTCGGCTTGATCGCGGCCTTCGCCTTCGGGGTCTGGCGACGGACACCGTGGGCGCGCCTCATCGGCATGGTGGCAGCGGCTGTCGGACTGGCGCTCACCGGACTGCAGATCCTCGATGGCGAGACCATCGATTCGCACTTCCTCGGGATCATCATCGACGGGGCCCTGCTCTTCTACCTCACCAGGCCGAACATCCGCGAGCTCTTCGACGCCTGAGCGGAGCGTTCACGCCCCGGATTCGGCGCGAACGGTGCTTGTCAGGGACCGACAAGCGACTAGGATGACTGCGGAGCCGGGGTCGATCGACGCCGGCCGGTGACACTGAGGGAGGCCAACGCCAGTGACCGAGCCAGCAGCATCAGGCTCTACGGTCCCAGCCGGGCTCGTCTATGCGGATGTCCCCAACCGGGCCGTCGCCTACATCATCGACGCGATCATCATCGCGATCGTGACCGTCCTGATCGGGATCATCGTCGTCGCGATCGGCGTGGCGACCGGGATCTTCAGCTCCTTGATCGTGAGCATCATCGCCCTCGGCATCAGCGCCGGGTACTTCATCTACCTGTGGACCAGGGACCGAGCCACGATCGGGATGCGCGTGCTCGGGATGCAGGTCGGCAACGCGCCTGATGGCGCGACGCTCACCACCGATCAGGGCATCCGCCGATGGCTGGCCATCAGCGCACCATCGATCATCGCCCAGGCGTTCGCTACCGTCGCCGTCATCGGATGGGTCCTCGGATTGGCGGCCTTTGCCTGGTTCATCTTCCTTGTCTACACGACGGCGAAGAGCCCGACCAAGCAGGGCTGGCACGACCAGTTCGTGAACTCCATGGTGGTCAAGGCGGCGCGATCCGTCTGACCAGCGCCGACGTCCCGATGGGCGTCACCCGCCCGGCGGGTATCCGGTGATCCGCCGGATCTCCTGGTACAGCGGCTTCAGCCGCCCGTACATCCGGCGGTAGACGCCTCGATACAGCTCGTCGTAGCGCGCGTGATCGGCGGGGTTCGGATCCCGGACCTCGCCGACGTGCACCATCGCCGCCACCGCGGACTCGATGTCGCGGTGGAACCCCAGTCCCACGGCCGCGTCGATGGCCGCCCCCAGACCGCTCGTCTCGTGGGTCACGCCGCGCGCGACCGGCAGCCCGAAGACGTCCGCCGTGAGCTGGACCGCGGCCGGGCTCTGGGCGCCGCCACCCGCGATCCGCAGGGACGATGCGGTCACCCCGGTCCGTTTCGCGGTCCGCTCGAGGCCATCGCGGAGGGCGTAGGCGAGTCCCTCCAGGATCGCCCGGTACAGGTGGGCCCGGGTGTGGACGTCGCCGAACCCGATGATCGCGCCCTTCGCCTCGGGTCCCGGGATCCGCACGCCGGGTGACCAGAACGGTTGAAGGGTCAGGCCCATCGACCCCGCGGGGACGCCCGCGATGAGCTCGTCGAACAGGACCTCTGGCGCGACCCCCAGCGTCGCCGCCCGCGCCACCTCGGCAGCCGCGAACTCACGCTTGAACCACTCCACCATCCAGTAGCCGCGGTAGATCTGGATCTCGAGCGAGTACGCCCCGGGTATCGCGGACGGGAACGGCGGGATGAGCGGGATCGCTTCGACGTAGCGGCGCATGGTCGTGTTCACGGTGGCGGCCGTGCCGTACGAGATGGCCGCGATCTCCGGGCGTGATCGCACCGGAGCCCAGGACCTCGCACGCCTTGTCCGCCGCGGCGGCGATCACCGGCAGGCCCGACGGGGAGCCCCGTGGCCGCCGCGGCCGCGGGCGTGATCTCGCCGAGCCGCCCGGTCGGCGGCACGAGCTCGGGCAGCCAGTCCGGGTCGACCGGCGCGATCGTCCACTGCCAGTCGCCAGGCTCGGCCCAGCGGAACGCCTTGTAGTCGAACGGCAGGTAGCCGACCTGGGCGGCGGTGGAGTCGACGAAGCGACCGGTCAGCCGGTGGCGTCAGGAAGCCCGACAGGAACAGGTAGTGGCGGATCCGCGCCCACGTCTCGGGTTCGTTGTCGCGCAGCCAGTTCGCCTCGCAGTCGGCGGCGAACGTCTCGATGGTGTCCCGCAGGCCGAGGATCCGGAAGCCGAGGCCGTGATCCCCGTCACGCCGCCCGAACGGCGGCAGTCCGCTCGTCCGGCGGTCGTCCAGCCACACGATCGCGGGTCGCAGCGGCGTGCCGTCGGCATCGGTGACGACGACCGTCCCGCGCTGGGTCGTCAGCGTGACGCCGGCGAGGCGTCGAGGCTGCACCGCGGGATCGGCGAGGACCCGGCGGCAGGCCTCGCCGATCGACCGCCCAGTAGAGCTCGGGATCCTGCTCCGCCCAGCCGGGGTGCGGCGACACGTACGGCGTGAACGGGCACGCGCGCCGCCGCGACGATGCGTCCCGTCCGGGTCGACGACGAGGGCGCGCACGCTCTGGGTCCCGACGTCGATGGCGACGACGCGGTCGGCGCTCACCGGGCGGGTCATCGGGCCTCACCGGCATCGTCGAGCAGGACGCCCGGGTGCATGATCCCGTCCGGGTCGAGTCGCGCGACGGCGGCTCGGACGGTCTCGATCCCGAGCGCTCCCTTCTCCGCCGCGAGATACGGGGCGTGGTCCACGCCGATCCCGTGCTGGTGGCTGATGGTCCCACCGTGGGCGACGATGACGTCGCTCGCCGCGCGCTTGAGCCGGCGCCATCGCTCGAGGGTCTCGTCCGGATCGTCGGCCCGGCGGAAGACATACGTCGTGTAGAGGCTCGACCCCGTCGGGTACACGTGCGAGAGGTGACTGAACGCGTGGACGCGCTCGTCGACCTCGTCCAGGCCGTGCCGGAGCGCCGGCCCGAGGGCCGCGGCGAGGGCCGGCAACGCCGATCCAGTCGGCCGCCGTCTCGAGCGTGTCCACCGCGTACCCGGCGTCCCACAGCGCGTTGCGCAGGTACGGCGCCGCGAATCGCTCGCGTCGCCAGGCCGCGGCGACACCCGGGACACCGACCCCGCGAGCCCGCCGGACGAGGCGGATGACCTCGCTCGGCGGCGCTCACGACGCACGTCGGGCCCGTGGATGCCGACGAGGACGAGGCAGCGGTCCGGTGCCCTGCGCCGCCAGCCGAGGTAGCGTCGGAGCCACCGTCGCGCTCGGTCTCGGCGCCGAGCGCGAGCGTCGTCGCGGTCTCGAGCGGCGTCGAGACGCGGACCATCGAGAGGTCCAGCGCCGGCCTGGGCGAGGGACCGCGCGAGGTCCAGGGCATGCGACCAGTCGGGCACGGCGAAGGCGCGGACCGGTCGCGCCGGGGACGTCGGGATCGCGCGGACGACGACGTCGGTCATGATCCCGAGCCGTCCCTCCGAGCCCAGCACGAGTTGGCGAAGGTCCGGACCGGCGGCCGACGCCGGGAACGGGCGCAGGTCCAGCGGTCCGGCCGGCGTCTCGACGTGGCCGCCGGCGAAGAGCCGCTCGATCCGGCCGTAGCCGATCGACTCCTGGCCGGCCGAGCGGGTCACGACCCACCCGCCGACCGTCGAGTGCTCGAACGACTGCGGGTAGTGGCCGAGGGTCAGGCCGTGCTCGGCGAGCGCGGCCTCGATGGCGGGCCCGATCGTGCCGGCACCGAACGTCGCGAGGCCACTGCTCGTGTCGAGGTCGCGCAATCCCGCGATGCCGGCCAGGTCCACGCTCACGACCGGCCGATCCGATGGCCGGACGGTCACGCCACCGACGACACTCGTGCCGCCACCGAACGGGATCGAGTTCGCAGCCGCGGGCGCTCGCCCGGCCGAGCAGCTCGCGGACGTCGGTCGCGTCGGCGGGATGGGCGACGGCGTCCGGCACGGCCCCGAGGCGACCGGAGCGCAGGGCGATCCAGTCGGGCAGGCTCTGGCCGCGGGCGTGGCGGATGCGGTCCTCCGCGTCGACGGAGAGCGCAGCGTCGGCGCCGATCCGGCTCGTGGGCACGGCCGCGACGACCTCGTCGAGCTCGGCATCGCGCGTCGGCGCGCCCGGCCCCGACGAGCTGCGCCAGGAGATCTCGCGCGTGCGGCGAGAGCGGATGATCGACGGCGGGATCGCCCCAGCCGTTCCAGCGGCGACTGGCCATCAGAACGGTGGCCAGGGGATCGCCGGCCAGGTCGGCGACGGGAGCGGGAAGCGGCGTTCCGTCGAGGAGCCCATCCACCCGCCGTTCGTGGCCGCGACCTCGGACCGACTGAGCAGCTCGGCCAGCGCCGCGCCGAGGTCCCCGTCCAGGCCGTCGCGGATGCGCTCGAGCCCCGCGATCTCGTCCTCCTCGATCGGCTCGCCGCGCCAGCCCCAGAGCACGGTCCGCAGCTTGGGGACCGCCGAGAAGCAGACCCCGTGGTCGACGCCGTGGATGTGCCGCCCGCCGTCGACCGGGAGGATGTGACCGCCCTTGCGGTCCGTGTTGTTCACGACCGCATCGAACGTCGCCATCCGGCGCAGTCGCGGATCGTCCTCGACCACCATCGCGACGACGTCGACGTCGCGATCGGCCTCCACGAACGCCTGGACCATGCCCTCGCCGAACGGCCCGTCGCGCAGGACGGTCGGCGGGACGATGCCCCAGCCGGACGCCTCCGAGACGAGCCAGGCCGCGACCTCGCGCCGCGTCAGCGTGCCGTCCGGGAAGTCGTCGAGCGGGCGCTCGCCGATCGTCGGCTTGTAGACGGCATGCGTGGTCTGCGTGCCGTCCGGGTCGGGGCAGACGCCGCGTCACGGTCACGAGCAGCGCGTTGTTGCTGGACCCGACGATCCGCCCGACGACCTCGATCTCGCCGTCGCCGAGGACGTCGCAGCGCGACGGCGCGGTCCAGCACGAGCGGGTCCCGGTCGGCGTCAGTTGACGTAGTGGCCGTTCCGACGCGGGCAGATGTGGCCCTGCGGATCGAGCGGGTGCGCCGCACAGCGGGCACGGCGGCCGCCCCGATGCGACGATCCGGGTCGCCCGGTCGACGAACGCGCGGGCGTCGGCGAGGCGTGATGCGGACGCGGAGCAGGTCCGGGCCGTCCTCGTCGTCGTCGTCGTCGTCGTCGGGATCGATCGCCTCGCCGTCCTCGTCCTGGGCGCGCGCCTCGACGAGGACCGCGATCGGCCCCACCGTCCCAGCCGAGCGTCAGCGAGCCGGCGCGGAACGCCTCGTTGAGCGGCTCGTCGAGCGGCCCGAGGTCGTCGGCATCGCCGAGGCGCACGTCGACGGCTTCGTGGGCGCCGTCGACGCCGCGGCGCTCGAGCTCGCCGAGGAGCTGGCCGAGGCGCTCGGCGAGGACCGCGACCTGGACCTTCTCGAGGGCGACGGACACGATCCGGGCGCCTTCGCGGGCCTGCAGGAAGAACGTCCGGTCGCCCGGTTCGCCGACGGTGCCGGCCACGAAGCGCTCTGGTGGATCGAAGATGTAGCGACGTCGGGGCATGCCCGGACTCTATACCGATTCGGCCGGTCGGCCGGGCGTCGCCGGTCAGGAGACCTGGAGGCTCACGACGTCGTAGCCGCGTGCACCGTCGGGTGCCGGCGGCGAGGGACCTTCGTCCTGGACGACGCCGTTCGCCGTCCGTCGCGCGGACCCGGATCGAGTGTCGGCCGGGCGTCGCGTCCCAGGCGAGCACCCACTGGACCCAGGTCGCGTCCGAGATCGGGGTGGACAGCTCGGCCTCGTGCCAGACGTCGTCGATGCCGACCTCGACGCGGCTGATGCCCCGGTCCGGCGCCCAGGCGATACCGGCGATCGGCGTGCGGCCGGCGGGCACGGTCCCCTTGGGCGTGTCGATCCGGGACTGGGTGAGGATCGGCGCCTCCTTGGACCAGCCGAGCGGGATCCAGTAGCCGTCGAAGCCCTCGAGCGTCGTGAGCTCGAGCTCGGACAGCCACTTCGTGGCGGACACGTAGCCGTACAGGCCCGGGATGATGAGGCGGGCCGGGAAGCCGTGGACGGGCGGCAGCGGCTCGTCGTTCATCTTCACCGCGATCATCGGCTCGCGCGACGGGTCCATGACCCAGGCCGTCGGCATGCCGGCGGTCCAGCCGTCCACCGACCGGCCGACGAGCTGCGTGGCGTCGGCTGCACGCCGGCGAGCTCGAGGACGTCGCGCAGTCGGACGCCCGTCCACTTGGCGTTGCCGACGAGGCGACCGCCGACCTCGTTGCTGACGCAGGCGATCGTCACGTACTGCTCGAACATCGGGAGCGACAGCAGCTCGTCCCAGGTCAGCGTGGTCTCGCGATCGACCAGGCCGTGGATGCGGAGCGACCACTGGCGCCACGTCCACGGTCGGCGTGAGCAGGGCCGTATCGATCCGGTAGAAGCGATCGTTGGGGATGACGATCGGCGTCAGGCCGGGCGTGGACGGCGCGAGGTCCGCCCCGGCGGCCAGCGGTGGCACGACCTCCGATCGCCGGCGGGATCTGGACGTCGATGCCGGCGGGCGCCGTCCGTGTCCGCTCGAGGAGGGCCCGCCCGCCGACGCCGGCGACGAGCGCGCCGACACCGACCGCGCCGGTCCGCAGGAGGAACGGATCGGCGGGCCGGGTCGGAGACGGGCCGAGCTGGCGTCGCCATCGGTGGCCGACGGCGGCCGCGGCCCGGGCCAGCAGCCAGGACAGGGCCTGGATCCCGAGCCCCGACCGCGATCGCCGCCTGGACCGCGACCATCGCCGGGACGGCGAGCGGATCGCCGAGGGCCGCCGCGAACCCGACGACCCCGAAGGCCACGAACCCGGCGGCCGCGAGTAGCGAACTGGCGCGTGGCCACGATGCCGAGCAGCGCCCCGAACGCCAGCGAGGCCAGCACGACGACGGTCTCGAGGGCGAGCTTGTCGTTCGTCCCGAACAGGGCGACGACGAAGTCCTTCGCCCCGGGCGGCTGGAGGTCGATGACGACCTGGCCGACGGCGGCGACGAGGGACGACGCACCCGGGAGCAGATCCGGCGATCAGCTCGCCCACGCCCAGGGCCAGGGCGGCGGACGCGGCCCCTGCGGCCGCGCCCATCCAGCGGGGGACGTCGGCCGCCGCGGAGGTGCGAAGCGGCGGGTCGGCGGTCAGCGTCGGGGTCGACATGGGCGCATCGTGCATCGGTTCCGTGTCATTCGCGTGTCGACCGCAGCGGATCATTCCGGGTCCGCGTCGCATGCGGGCGGCCCAGCGACCGGCCTCGACGCGTGACCGCGAGGGGCAGCCCGAAGGCTTCCGACAGGACGTCGTCGCGCAGGACGTCCTCGATCGGACCGGCGGCGACGGCCCGGCCGTCGGCCATCACGAGCGCGTGATCGAAGCCCGCCGGGATCTCCTCGAGGTGATGCGACACCAGGACGATGGCGCGAAGTCGTGCCTCGCTGGACAGGCGCTCCAGGTCGTGGAGCAGCCATTCGCGCGCGGCGAGGTCCAGGCTGGCGGTCGGCTCGTCGAGCAGGAGGATCTCGGGGTCGGGCATGAGCGCGCGCGCGATCGACGTGCGTCGTCGCTCGCCCGCCGACAGCGTGCCGAACGGCTGGTCGAGGTGCTCGGCCAGGCCCAGGCGCTCGCCGATCGTCGGTCGCCCGAGCGTGGTCGTCGTCGGTGTACACGTGCCACCACGGTTCGAACGCGCCGTGGCGGGCGGTCTCGATGAGCACGCGCGGCGTGAGGTCGGCTCGCATCTGGGCCTCGATGGAGCTCCCGGCATACCCGACGCGGCGCCGGAGTTCCCGCGAATCGGTCCGGCCGTACCGCTCGCCCAGGACCTCGACCGTCCCGGCCGTCGGCCACAGGTTCATGGAGGCCACGGAAAGCAGCGTCGTCTTGCCGCACCCGTTGCGACCCAGGACGACCCAGCGTTCGCCCTCGGCGACCTGCCAGTCGATCGGGCCCAGGATGGTCCGGCGGTTACGCCGGACGACGTCACGTCGGCGAGCTCGATGATCACGGCCCGATGCTAGGGCCTTCGCTCAGGGAGCGGGTGACGTGGGCGTGGGCTCGGGCGTCGGTTCGGGTGTCGGCTCCGGCGTGGGCTCGGGCGTCGGTTCGGGAGTCGGCTCCGGCGTGGGCTCGGGCGTCGGTTCCGGGTGTCGGCTCCGGCGTCGGCGTGGGTTCGAGGCTCGGGCTCACGTCCACGGACGGCGAGGGGCTGATCGATGGGCTGGCCGTGGGGCAGGGGAGCGGGACGGGTTCCGACCCGGACGGCGACGGCAGCACGAACGAGGGGACCACGCCGCTGGCATCGGGCGTCGGGATCAGGAAGCAGGACGGGGACGGGCTCGGCTCGCCGCAGCCGTTGCCGTCCACGAGCGCGCCCCAGGTCCGGCCGTACGGGTTGAAGCCGTTGTTGTAGAAGTACGCGACGCGCGTGCGGTCCGGACCACCGACCGTGCCGGCGCCTCGGTCCGCCCGGCGCAGCCAGTCGCGGTTGCCCTCCATCCAGTCCGAGAACCCGTTCTCGAGGCCGATGGCATCGATCGCCTGGACGCCGCAGGTGCCGGTGTCCAGGCGGCGACTTGGCGCGGTCCCGCTGAGGAACCACTCCTCGACGACTTCGCCACCCGCGGCCGGGAGCAGGCCGGTCCACGGGTCGATCTCGACGCGCTCCAGGCCGGAGTCGGGACGGGCGAACCGGGTGATCTCCCAGGTCGCGCTCGCCTCGGACAGGAAGCCGTCCCAGACGTACGTCGAGACGTCGATGGAGAACACCGGCCGGTCCGGCGTGGACACCGGCGTGTTGTCGCTGTTGCCGTTCCACACGCCGACCGCGAGCGCATAGGCGCCGTCGGCCCGACCCTCCGCGGTGGGCGGGGCGATGTAGCCGTAGGCGTTGAGGTCCTTGGCGTCGTTGTTGGTGCCGGTCTTGAGCGTGGCCGGCCGGTACTCGCCGTTCTCGTCGCGGATCTGGAACCGGCCCCAGTACGGGTTGACGGCTCGGATCGTGTTCTCGCGCAGGATGTCCGTGACGATGAAGGCGGACTGCGGGCTGACGACCGATTCGCCCGTGGGCGGCTCGTACGGCTCCACGACGTCGTTCCCGGCACGGTCCTTGATCGCGAGGATCGTCGTGTGCCCGATGTAGCGGCCCTCGTTCGCGAGCGTGCCGTAGGCCGTGACGAGGTCCACCGGACGGGTCTCGGCGACGCCCAGGGCCAGGCTCAGCCCGGCGTCCGTGGTCTCGGACTGGAACCCCATCCCGAATTCCTTGGCCTTGGCGAAGGTGTGCTCGGGGCTGTTGAGGCCGACGGCCTTGACCGAGGGGATGTTGAGCGAGAACTGGAGCGCCTTGCGGATGCGGACCGGACCGCGCTCCAGGTTGTCCGCGTTGGTCGGGGAGTAGCTCCCACCGAACTCGGTCGCGCTGTCCATGAGGCTGGATCCGGCGGTGAACGTCCGGTCGTCGATGCCGATGGCGTAGTTGAACGGCTTGAACGCCGATCCCGGCTGGCGATAGCCCTGCCCGACGACGTCGTACTGCGGCTGGAACTCGTCACGACCCCCCGTCGAGTAGTAGTCGGCGGAGCCGACGTACGCGACGAGCTCGCCGGTCTGGTAGTCGAGCGCGACGAGCGCGCCGTTGCGGACATCCTTGCCGACGAGGTTGCGCACCCAATCGGGAAGGTCCGTCGAAGCCCGAGATTCTCCGCCGCCTGGACGCGACACGCAGTCGGGTCGTCGGCGGTCCCGCAGCGATGCGGGATCCGGGCGGCGAGCTTGACCCACTTCTCGGCGATGGCCTGGAGCTCGAGATCGATCGTGGTCGTGACGCGAAGGCCGCCCTGTTCGACGGCGGGGCAGGTCTCGGCGTCCTCGCCGCACAGCTGGTCCGTGATGTCGTCGCGGACCGCCCAGACGAAGTGCGGCGCCTTCCAGCGGGGGGTCACCTGCGGGGCGAGGGCGACCTCGTCCGACTTCGCCGCTCGAAGTCGGCAGCACTGAACTGGTCCTTGGAGATCGGGGTTCGATCGCCCTGGGCGAGCAGGTCCAGCACGGCGTTGCGCCGTGCCACGATCTTGGTGTCAGGCGGAACGACGAGCGTGCTCTTGGCCGCGGGGCAGTCCGCACCCTCCTCCAGTTCGTCCTCGCACAGCTCGACGGCGTTGCGGACGAGGTCGTAGTTGGAGGGTGACTGGGGAAGCGCGGCGATGATCGCGGCCTCGGCCGGCGTGATGTCGGCGAGTTCCTTGCCGAAGTAGCCGCGGACCGCGGCCTTCACGCCGTAGCTCTGGTTCCCGTAGTAGTTCTGGTTGAGGTAGGCCGTGATGATCTCTTGCTTGCCTTCCTCGCCCGGGAACGCTTGCGTGACCCGGATCGATTGGATGATCTCCTTGAGCTTGCGCTCGATCGTGCGATCGGGGTCCTGGACGAGCTCGTCGTCGAGGAGGCGGGCGCGGACCAGCTGCTGCGTGATGGTGCTGGCGCCGCGGCTGTCGCCCCGCAGCGAATCCAGCCCGGCGGCGATGATCCCCACCGGGTCGAACCCGGCGTTCTCCCAGAAGGTCTTGTCCTCGATCGCCGTCGTTGCATCAAGGAGGATCGGCGGGATCTCCTCGAACGTCACGATCTCCCGCCGGAACTCGCCAAACCTCGCGAGTTCCACCTCGCCCGTCCGGTCGTAGATGATCGTCTCCTCGGGGAGCTGGTAGGTCGTCAGCGTCTCGGGTTTGGGGAGGGTCGGGTCGTTGGCCAGCGCGGTGTACGCGGCCACGACGGTCACTGCCCCGATGATCCCGAGGCCGGCGAGGAAGACGAACAGGATGATCGCGAAGTAGCCGAGCGTGGAGCGGCGGCTCCGCGGCGCCTTGCGAGGACCGTTGATGGGGCGCGCGTGCGAGCGGGAAGCAGACAAGTCTGGGGATATCTCCGGGTGTGGTCGCGATGTCGCGCTACAGCATGGCGCACATCGCGCGATCAGGCGGATGTCGTGGCCGGTGAGCGGCCTTGCAGGTGCGTGACGCGGTCGTGACACGCTCGTGGCGCGCGCCGGCTGGTTGGACGGGCGGGTGGGATGGTGCGTGACGCGTGGGCCGGGCGTGTGGGCCGGGCGCGTCATGCGCGACCCGGGCCCAGGGTCCCGGCCGCGTCCCGTGCCCGCGCCCCAACGTCCGCCCTAGTCTCGCAGTGGATCTTGTGGAGCCGGCGTGGCTCGGAATGGGGTGAATCGGGGGGAATCGCGTTGCCGGGCGTCCCTGGTAGCCGCCCAGTGCTGAGACGGACGTTCGCGGGTGTCTACTCGCACGGGCGATTCACCCGGGCACTAGGTGGGACGTTGGCGTGTCCGATACGGCGCCCGTGACGAGATCGGGCCCCGGATCAGGCCCGGATCAGGCCTCCGCGCGAGCAGTCGCCACCGCGCTCGTGGCCTGGCTCGCCCGCTCCTCGATCGAGGCCGGCGTCCCGCCCCCGAACAACCAGCTCCCCATGCCCACGGCGATCGCCCCGGCCCGGATGTAGTCACCGGCGTTCTTCACCGTGATCCCGCCCGTCGGCTGGAGGGGGATATCCGGGAACGGTCCCCGCAGCTCGCGCAGGAACTGCGGACCAAGGGCGGAAGCTGGGAACACCTTGACGGCGGCGGCACCAGCCCGCCACGCGATCAGCACCTCGGTCGGCGTGGCGGCGCCCGGGAGCATCGGAACCCCGCGCTCGGCGGCCCAGGCGACAAGGTCGATGTCCAGGTGCGGCGACACCAGGAAGCGGGCGCCTGCGTCGATCGCGCGCGCGGCGGAGTCGATCGAGAGAACCGTCCCGGCACCGATCGCCATGCCGGATGCCGTGCGCTCCGCGTGGGCGGCGGCCGCCCCGAGCGCCAGGAGCGCATCGTCCTCGGGTTCATTGAGCGTGAGCTCGAAGGCCAGGATGCCGCCACGGACCAGGGCGTCGGCGATCGCCGGCACATCGTCGGCCGACAGGCGGCGAGCGATCGCGACGACGCCGCCATCGGTGATGCCGGCGGGGAGCGTGGGCCTCGTCATCGATCGATGATGCCAGACGTGGTGCTCAGGTCGGCGGCGCCCAGAGATCGATCTCCGGTAGGCCGTGGGCCCCGAGGAGTTGCGAGATCTCACCGCTGTGGAACGCGTCGTGGCTCAGCGATCGCATGAGGACGGAGCCTCGCGTGTGGACCTGCCGGACATCGCCCCTCCAGCGTTCGAATCCGACGTCGAGCATGTCGATGGTCCACGTGTCGAGGCAGCGATCGATGAGGGCTCCCGTCGTCTCGAGGGCGACCACCAGTTCCGCGGCGGACCGTGGGTGATCGAGATCGTCCTCCCACCCATAGCCATTCGGGTCCGGGAACGGCGTCGTCTCTGCTCCCGGCTCACCGAGGACGCCACACAGCCAGTAGACCCGCATGGCGGCGCAATGCGCGGCCAGGGCCCAGATCGGCGCATGGTCTGGGCCGGCACGGATCGCCAGCTGGTCGGCGTTCAGGTCGCGGACGCCGTCCACCAGTCGCGACCGGTACTGCGACCAATCGGGGTAGAGGTGGCGGATCGACGCGTCGGCCGTGGGCATCCCGCGGGTACCTATCCCTGCATCGCTGGGTTGGTCGCTTTTCCGTCGAGCCACAGCGTCTCGGACGGATCGCGGTGCACGCCGTCGGTGCCGACGTGTTTGGGATCGATCTTGTCGCCGTTCTTGATGACGTACACGAGCGCCATCGCGTGCCCACGACCGAGGTCGAAGTCCGCCTTCAGCCAGTCGACGATGACGCCCGCCTTGACGGACGGGTCATCGTACCCACGCTCCTTCGCGAGCGCGACGAACTCGCGCGGTGTCTTGCCGGTCTTGTCCTCGATGTTGTCGAGATACGCCTGGAACGACATCGATCCACTAGCCTCCCAGCTCGACGATGCGACCGTCGATCCTTCCACCGTCCGCGTACGTCTCGTGATGCTCGAGTCCCGCTTCGGTCATCCCGAGCGACGTCGCGGCGGCGTCGGTCAGGAACAGGTACGGGCGGAAGCCGATGCGATCGCGAACGGTGTTCTTGAGCAATCGATGTGCCACGTTCACCGCCGGGCCGAGCAGGTCGCTGCCAGTCCCGACCGACTGGCGCACGGCCTGCCCCCGATGGAGCACGGCCTTGAGGTCGAGGTGCGCGACGGCGGGGCAGGCCGTGCACATGTGGTCGCTCGCCGGGATCGCCCGGGTCCGTGCATCGGTGAACGACCCGTACATCGTCCTGAGGTGGTCCACGACCCGGTCGCCGTCACCGTCGATGCGGCTCGCGGGAGCCGCGGCGAAGACGGCGTCGCCCTCGAGCTTGACGAGGTCGAAGTCCGGGCCGACACCGGCGATGACGGTGTCGAGCAGACCTCCGAGCACCGAGTAGGCCGCCGGGATCCCCGCACTGAAATCGACGCCGTGCGCGTCCTCGACGCCCGACATGAACCCGGTGTAGCCGGAGATGTCGGCGAGCAGGAGGTACCGCTCGCCGGCGGCCGCATCGGTCATGGCGGGAACGTACCACGCGCACCGCGCTCGGCAACCTTGCTTGGTGCTAGGCAGCCGGGCGCGGCAGTAGCAGAATGGCGCCCGTGCCACGGCTGCAGCGCAAGAGCTTCGCGAGTCCGGACGAGGTTCGAACGTTTCCGTTCGGCCGGATCGACATCGTCCACCTCGACGAGACCATCGTGGGGCGGTTCGTGTGCGATCCAGGCTGGCGGTGGTCCAAGGACATCGCGCCCATCGTGCAGACGGCGTCGTGCCAGAACCGCCACATCGGCTACGCCGTCTCCGGGCAGCTCGCACGTCGTGATGGACGACGGGACGGAGCAGGACATCGTGGCCAACGACGTCTATGAGATCCCGCCTGGGCATGACGCCTGGGTCGTCGGCGACTCCATCTGGGACACCGTCGAGATCACGAGCGCGCGGATCTTCGCCACCGCCCCAGATGCCGAGGATGAGCGCACGCTGGCGACGATCCTGTTCACCGATATCGTCGAATTCGACGGCGACACTCGCTCGCCTCGGCGACGCCGCGTGGCAGCGCCTGCTCCTCGACCATAACGAGCGGCTACGCGCCGAGTTGGATCGATACCGTGGCCGCGAGGTGGTCACGACTGGCGATGGCTTCCTGGCGTTGTTCGACGGACCCGCCCGCGCGGTGCGATGTGCCGCGGCGATGACCGAGGCCGTCCGACCGCTGGGCATCGAGATCCGGGCGGGGCTCCATACCGGCGAGATCACGATCGACGGTGGCAATGCCCGCGGGGTGGCCGTCCATGCCGCCTCCAGGATCGCGAGCCTCGCGGAACCCAGCGAGGTGCTCGTGTCCGGCACGACCCGCGACCTGTTGGACGGGTCCGGGCTGCGGTTCGATGACCGGGGACTACACGAACTGAAAGGGATCGATGGGTCACGACAGGTCTACGCCCTCGAGCGTGCCTGATCCAGTCTGTGGCGGTCGACCGGAACGTCCCTACCGACGGCCTCCATGTACGAGCCTACAGCTGCCCGGATTCCATCAGCCGCTTGAGGTTTTCGAGTCCGCGAGCCCACAACCTGCCGTACCACGCCGCGGCGATCGGCCCCGCGATCCGCGCTACACCCTTGAATGTGAGCTCCGTCGTCACTTCGACATGCGTCCCTTCGCCCTCACGACGGAACACCAGCGTCCCGACGAACGGGGCGTTCGCGGACGTCCCTTCGATCACCGCCCGGTGGGGCGCGTCGTACCCGGTGACCACGGCGTCGTTCTCGGATCGACGGCCAAGCATCCGAACCACGGCATGCCGGGTCGAACCGACTCCGTGCGGCGGTGGGGAGGTCCAGTGCTCTTCGACATCGGCTGGGAACCAGATCCCGGTCTTCTCGACATCGGTCAGCACCGCGAAGACGTCCTCGATCGATCGGCGGATGGTGATGCGGTTCGTGACCTCCGACATCGATGGTCCTTCAGCCACGCCCGTTCGACATGAACAGGATGATATCGCCGTCCGGAGACCAAGTCGGGAAGGTGTCGAAGGCAGGATCATCGGTCAGCTGGACGACGTCCGTGCCATCGGGGTTCTCAGACAGGTCAGCGCATTGCTGACAGCGCTGGGACGTACGATCGTCTGGACGAGGGGAGACTCGACCGGAGGGCCTGACCCATGCGCGCATTGGTGGCAGACAGCTCGGCTCCCGGCAGGATCGCCTTGCAGGACGTTCCCGAGCCAGTGGCGGCACCCGGCGAGGTGCTCGTGGACGTGCGTGCATTCTCGATCAATCGGGGCGAGATGAGGATGCTCAGAACGGCTGCCGACGGCTGGCGTCCCGGATGGGACTTCGCCGGCATCCTGCGGTCCGACGTCGAACACGGCCTGAGAGCCGGAGCCCGGGTGGTCGGCATCCGGCGAGGCGGGAGCTGGGCCGAGCAGGTGGCGGTTCACGAAGGATGGATCGCCGAGTTACCTGATGGAGTCTCCTTCGCCCAAGGGGCGACGCTACCAACGGCCGGCCTGGCAGCCCTGCGCATGCTCCGAATGGGACCATCGATCCTCGGTCGCCGAGTCCTGGTGACGGGGGCCTCGGGCGGGGTCGGCCGGTTTGCGATCCAGCTGGCCCACCTCGGCGGCGCGGAGGTGACGGCGATGGTCAGCAGCCGATCGGCGCGGGCGGGGGGACTTCGCCAGCTCGGTGCCGATGACGTCGTCTCGGACGTCGACCAGCTCCGGGGTCGGTTCGACCTCATCCTCGAGTCGGTGGGAGGCGAAACGCTCGGCCGACTCGTCACCAAGGTCGACGCCCAGGGGACGCTGATCATGTTCGGCAACAGTTCCGACGAACCGACCACGTTCAACGTCCGCGACGTCTACAACGATGCCCTCGTCCGTCTTCAGGGGTTCGAGTTGTTCTTCGGTGGCGATCCGTTCGGTCGCGACCTCGGGTACCTCGCCTCACTTGTGGCCGACGGCAAGCTCGATCCTCAGCTCGGTGCCGAGCTGCCCTGGGAGGAGATCACCGAGGCGATGGATCGGCTGCAGGATCGGGACGTCGCCGGGAAGGTCGCCCTCACGCTCGGCGAACCCGCGGGTTGAGCGTCAGTCGACGTACTGCAGCGGCGTGACCACGAAGTCGTCCGGCAGCTTCACGCCGGTCGAGTGGTTCGGGCAGTAGCCGTTCGGGGTCTTGTGCAGGTACTGCTGGTGGTAGTCCTCGGCGTAGTAGAACGGGACGCCGCCGCGTCGACGATCTCGGTCGTGATCGCACCGTAGCCCGACTTCGTCAGACAGGCGCTCCTGGAAGCGTCGCCGTCGACGCCTCGGCGGCCGCCCGCTGCTGCGTCGTCCGCGACGAGGATGACGGAGCGGTACTGGTGCCCGACGTCGTTCCCCTGGCGCATGCCCTGGGTCGGGTCGTGGCTGCTCCCAGAAGACCTTCAGCAGCCGCTCGTACGAGATCCTTCGCCGGGTCGTACGCGACGAGCACGACCTCGGCGTGCCCGGTCCGGCCCGAGCAGACCTCCTCGTAGGTCGGGTTGGGCGTGTAGCCGCCGGCGTAGCCGACGGCGGTGTCACGACGCCCGGCAATCTGCCAGAAGTCCTTCTCATCGCCCCAGAAGCAGCCGAGGCCGAAGACGGCGGTCCTCGTGCCGTCCGGCCACGGGCCGGCGATGGGGGTGCCCAGGACCGCGTGGATGCCGGGCGTGACGATGGGATCCGGGCGACCGGGGAGGGCTTCGCTGGGGGAGGGGACGACTTGGGGCTTGGAGCTGAAGAAGCGCATGCCCGGAGTGTAGGTCGGGCGTGCGACGGATCGATGACGGGCCAGACCCATCGTGACCGGCGTCGCCGCGATTTGGCGGCTAGCATCGCTCCATGACCGCCCGGCTCGATTCCGCCCTCGCCGTCATCGATGGCTGGGGCGCGGATCACGCGGCCGCGGCGGTCGTGGGTCCATCCGGCGTCGTCGCGATGCACGGCGATCCGGATCATCGATTCCGGTGGGCGTCACCCACGAAGCTCGTCACCGGGCTCGCCGTCCTGCGCGCGGTCGAGGACGGTCGCATCGACCTCGACGAGCCGTCCGGTCCACCCGGCGCCACGGTCCGACACCTGCTGGCGCACGCCAGTGGTCTGCCGTTCGAGGGCGACGCGGCCATCGCGCGGCCGGGCACGCGGCGGATCTACTCGAACCCCGGGTTCGATCGGCTCGGGGCGCTCGTGGCTGAACGCGACGGGGTGACCGTTGCCGACGCGCTTCGACGACGGGTCCTCGAGCCGCTCGGGATGACCGGGACGGAGCTGGTCGATCGCGCGTCGCAGGGGCTCGAGGGTCCGCTGCGCGATCTCGTGGCTCTCGCGTCGGAACTGCTCCGACCCACGCTCATCTCGGCCGCCACCCACGCGCTGGCGACGAGCGTGGCGTTCCCGGGGCTGAAGGGCGTGTTGCCGGGCGTCGGGACCTTCGATCCGCTCGATTGGGGGCTCGCGTTCGAGCTGCGCGACGGCAAGGACCCGCACTGGACCGGGACGACGAACAGTCCGCGGACCTTCGGCCACTTCGGCGGGGCCGGGACGTTCATCTGGGTCGATCCGGACCTCGATCGCGCGCTCGTCTGCCTGACCGATCGTCCGTACGACGCCTGGGCGCTCGATGCCTGGCCGTCGTTCTCCGACGCGGTGATCGCTGCCGTTCGGGATGGCTGAGCCGTGTTGACGACGTGGGGAGTCCTGCTCGACATCGACATCGTCGACGGCGAGGCTCCCGATGCGCTGGCTCGTCGCGTATTCGCCGTCGGGCGCGACGCGTACCTGGCGCGCTGCCCGGTCCTCGCCGGCGTCCTGCAGCGCGAGGCAGCCATGCTCGTGGTCACCACGGAGCGCATCGACCCTATCGAGGTCCCGCCCGGGACCCACGGGCTGGAGGTCGCGGCCTCGGTCGTGGAGATCCGCCCGTCATCGTTCGAGAGGGCCGTGCGGATCCGGGCCGCCGACGGCGACGGTACGGCGACCGACGGACGATGCACGATCGCCATCGAGCGGTCGACCACCAGCGTTCGGATCCCGATTCCGACGGAGGTCCGCGACGAGTTCATCGCCATCCAGTTGGCGGCTCGCGACTACGCCTGAGGGTCACGACCCATCGTGGGCCCCGTGACTGCGTCATACGCCCGCATGGGGAGCATTGGGCGGGGCCAGCGGCCCGTCCACGGGCGGAATGGCCGCCCGGTGGCTCCATTTCATCCTGAGTCGTGCGTGGCACGTGCAACTGCTGCCGGCGATCGGGTCGCGAACTCGGGTCATCGAGCTCTCGCGGCCGCCTAACGCTCCGGGGGCGGGCATCTGACGCAGATCGGCGCCAGCCGGAGCCCGCTCGTTCGCCCCTCAGGCCGGGGTCAGGCTCGCGGCGAGCTCGGCACCGGCCGCCCACTCGTCCGGGTGGTCGCGCTCCAGCCGGCGCGCCTCGGACTGGAGGAGCACCCACAGGTCCAGGTGCTGGTCGCGCAGCGTCGCGGATCGCCGGTATCGGCCGACGAGGTCGCGGATGAACGCAGCGTACCGGGTGATCGGATCCACGGACGCCGCGAGCGCCTCGAAGCCGGGCGTGAAGTCGACTGCGACGATGAGCCGGCCGAAGAATGCCGCGAGGCTCGCCGCGCCGTGGTCCCAACCCTGCGAGTGACCACCACGCCGGAGCAGCGGGGCCGGAGACGTGAACACCGCCACGGTCATGCCTGCGACTTCGGCCGCGGACAACGTCCCGCCGAACGTGACGTACTCGTTGGTCACGTCCAGTCGATCGGTGATCCGGATCGAGCCCCCACGAAAATGCCATCTCGATGGGGAGTGGCGTATGCCGATCCAACTCCCGTCGCGTGCCCTTCCCGCCCTCGGACACCCAGTACTCCACGAGCTCCGGGTCGTAGTGGCGAAGCGTCGGCGCATCGCGGAGCGCGACCAGGAGGTAGGCGGGACCCGGCCGGTCGGGCAGGTCGGGTTCGGCCAGGAACCCCCATTCGGCGAGGAGCTGCGCGGCGGCGGTCGGCTCGATCGCCGGGAGCGGGGAGGACGAGGTCGTCATGCGCCCTCCAGGGATGCCGGGGTCCACGACTGGACCAGCACGGCCCAGAGCAGGATCACGTCGATGGCCACGCCCAGCGTCAGCCACGGCCGATAGAAGAGCCCGAGGACGGCGAGGGACGCGACCGCGCCGATGACGACGGCGGGGACCCACAGCGACGACGGCAGGATGCCGATCGCGACGATGGCGGCGAGCGCAAAGCCAGCGATCGTCAAGGCGACCAGGGCGATCCCGAGGATCCGCGTCGCGTCGGCGCTCATTCCGAGTGGGGTGAGGACCCACGAGCGATCAAGCGCGAACGGCCAGCTCGGGCCTCCCTCGGTGGCTGGTGGTGGCGGCGAGAAGAACAGGAGATGGACCAGCCCATGAGCCACCAGGAATGCGGCGAGGAGCAGGCGCGCGAGCAACGGACGACTCCTTCGGGATCAGATGGTCGTGTTGGCGATCGCGATGTTGCGTTCGGTGACGGCCCGCAGGCGAGCGGTCTGTACCGGGGTCAACCGGCCGCAGACCCGCTCCCAGTGGAGCGCGACGCGGTCGCCGATCGCGAGATCGTCGCCGTAGGCGTCGCCGGGCCCGAACGCCAGGCGCTCGATGCGGGGTGCCCCGAACCGGAGCTTGCCCTCGACGAGGTCGAGCGGTGGGACCTCCACCTCGAGATGCCCGTCGTCGCGGCCCGTCACGACCCCCGGCCGGATGAGGCAGCGCTCGAGGACCCCGAGCAGGTCCGGCGGCAACCCGCCGCGGATCGAGCCCGATCCGGGGCAGCACCTCCAGGACATGGAAGCTGTGGTGGACGCGTGCCTCGGAATCGGCCTTGGCCTCCAGCCAGCGCCATTCCGACGGACGCGCCCGTGGCCGGAACCGCGTCTCGAGGTCCGCGTGGTGCGCCCGGGTGCCGACATGGCCCAGGAGGTCGTTCCCGAGCCAGTAGGCCTCCACCACCCGGGCGTCCAGCGGGTCGCGGAGATCGTTCTCCGCGGCGATGAGTTCGAGGTACGGCCACGCTCCCTCGAACCCTTGGGCGATGCGTCGGAGCTCGCCATCCATCCGACCGTCGCGGACGCGGTCCGGCAGGGTCAGGCCGGTCTCCGGGCCGCACAAGCCCAGCGAGTTGGGCGGGAACGCGAACCGGGCGAAGAGCAGCGCGCCCGGACCGGTCGCATCGAGCGTGCCCGTTCGCCCCGCGTCGACGACGAGAGGCATGTCTGCTGCGGGTGCGGGTGCGGCCGGCACGGCGAGCATCGTGGACCCGTCGCTCAGCCGGCGCGGTCGGCGGTGGCCGAACGCCCCTGCCACGCGGCGCCGATCGCCATGACGATCCCGACCGCGAGCAGGGCCAAGCCGAGCTCGACCGTCGGGGCCGGCACCGTCCCGGTCCGCACGATGGCGAGTCCCGCCGTGACGATCGCCCCACCGACGAGGATGGAGCTCACGAGCGATGCGGGAGCGCGCTGCAGGGCGGCATACCACGTCGTCACGTACCCGAAGAGCAGGACACCGGTCGCCGCGATGAGCAGCCACTGGGCCGAGGACAGCGCGGCCACCCCACCGAGTCGTCCGCTGAGGGCCAGGAACCCGAAGATGAGCACGGCACCGAGCGCCATCCGGGCCGTGGCCGCGAGGCGGACACTGACGCCCTCGCGGGCGAGCAGGTGCCGGGCGATGACGACCTCGACGGCCCACAGCATCGTGGCCGCGAGGATGAGCAGCTCCGCCGGTCCGGCACCCAACACCCCGGTCGGGCCGACGAGCAATGTCCCTACGACGAGCACGCCGAGGGCGGCGATCTGCGCCATCCCGAGTGACTCACCGAGGAACGGGACCGCGAGCACCGATACCCACACGAACAGGGTCTTGTGGATGAACGCCGCGCCCGGCCCCTCGGCCTGGGCGAGACCGGTGAAGAAGAGGATGAACGGGATGCTGCCGCCGATCACGGCGATCAGCAGCAGGGCCCCGGCTCGACGTCCGGAGAGTGCCCGGATCTCGGTCATACCGCCGCTGCCCAGCAGGATCGCCAGCAGGACCGCGCCGACCATGGCATTGCGCACGCCGGTCAACACGACGGGATCGTTGAATTCCTTGACGATGAGCCCGTTGGCGAACACGGACACGCCGGAGATGAGCGCGGTGAGGGTCGCGAAGGCGATCCCCCAGCCGACGGTTCGTGGGATGGACATGGAACGTTGCTCCTTGCGATCAGCCCGGGACGGGCGTGGTTCGATGGATCGGGATCTCGGCCTCGAGCGCTCGGAGCGCTTCGAGATCGGCCGGCTCGACGCGGCCGAGGACTGAGCCAAGCCCGATGAGGACGAGCTCACCCGGACCGATGTCGGGCACGAGCAGCGTGGACGCGCGACGACGGACGCCCTCGAGATCGACGACGGCGTACCCGTCCTCGACCGAGATCACGCGCCCGATCGTCGAGCGGCACATGTCAGGCCTTGACCCGTTCGGCCGCGGACGACCCGGCGGCGACCGGCATGCCGACCATGCGCTCGAGTTCTTCCTCGATCGCCGCTCGGAAGGCCGGCAATGCGGCACGGGCGGCCCGCGAGAGCGGCGTGCCGTACCCGAACCGATGCCCGGACAGCCCGATGAAGACACCCGGGACCGGTCGCTCGCGGATCACCCCGGCCAGGCCCACCACGAGGTCGATCGGCAGCTGGTGGGACGAACGTGGCGTGAACGCCGGCCGGGCGGCGAGGTCACCGAGCGGCATCCGGACGATCTCGCCGGGCGAGAGGCCGATGACGGCGTCGATGATCAGCGCCTGGACACCGTCGGGCAGGTCGATCAGGTCCTCGGTGCGCAGGTCCGGACATCGCCGGACTTCGAGCTTGGGGGCCAGTTCGGCGGGGATCGACGGCAGGAGGGTCGCCGCGGCCGCCAGCGCGACGCCGTCGTCACCGCGGTCGGCGTTGCCGCAGACCACGAGCCGGACGATCGGCGGGGGGAGTAACGCGGTCATGACTCGTCCTCCACGCGCAGGTCCAGGAAGTGCGTCGCGCACGAGATGCACGGGTCGTAGCTGCGGATGAGCTGCTCGAGCCGATGGGTCGCGGCGACGTGCTCCATGTCGAGCACGCTCGGTGCGAACGCGGTCAGGTCCGCCTCGATCGCGGCCTGGTTCTGGCTGGTGGGTGGCACGATCCGGGCATCGGTGATGCGGCCGAGCTCGTCGAGCTCATAGCGATGGAAGAGCATCCCGCGCGGCGCCTCGGTGGCCCATGCGGCGACGCCGGGTCGTGGCGTCCACGGCTCCATGGGTCGCTCTGGCGGCCGGTAGTCGTCGATGAGCTCGATGGCCAGGGCGATGGCATGGACCAGTTCCACCGCGCGGGCCGCGATGCTCCAGTACGGGTTCCGGGCGATCGCCGTCGCGAGCCCCACCCGATCCAGGGCCGCCAGGGCCAGCGGATGGAGGTTCGCTCCCGCCAGCGTCACGCGCGCAGATGGACCCAGGAGATAGGCACGGCCGTCGCGCGCGCGCGCCTGCAACGCATGCGACCACGGGACCTGCTGCTCGCGGAACGCGGTGTCCCACTCGTTCAGCGCGATGTCGAGGCCGTCCGAGGAGACGATGCGCCCGGCATTCATCGGGTACTCGGTGGGGTGACGCATCGAAACCAGCAGCGGGTCGCGCTCGAAGTCCGGTGCAGTGAAGGTCGCCACCCAATCGACGGTCTCGAGTGCGCCTCGCAGGGCGTCGTCGAGGGCCGGTCGCAGGGCGAGCAACTCGGGGCGCCGCGGCGTCCTCGAGAAACCGCCGACGCGCACGCTCACCGGGTGGATCGGGCGGCCGCCCAGGATCGAGACCAGCTGGTTGCCGGTCTTCTTGATCGATAGCCCGCGTTCCACGGCAGGACGGTCGATGCCGGCGAGTTCCACGGCACTCGCGACGCCCGCGAAGTCGGGGGCGTGGAGCAGGTAGACGTGGAGCGCGTGGCTCTCGATCCATTCGCCGCAGTACAGGAGCCGGCGAAGCGCGTGGACCGACGGGTCGATGGCGACCCCGAACAGGTCCTCGAATGCGTGCACCGCGGACATCTGGTAGGCGATCGGGCAGATGCCGCAGATGCGCGCCACGATGTCGAGGATCTCGTCGGGCGTGCGACCCAGGACGAGCTGCTCGAAGTAGCGCGGCGCCTCGAAGATCGCGAGGTGGGCGCGAGTCACTTCGCCGTTGCGGACGGTGAGGCGGAGCGATCCCTCGCCTTCGACCCGGGTGATCCCGGTGACGTCGAAGCGGCGTTCGCCGACCGCGAGATCAGTGCCGTGCATCGGTGGCCTCCTGTCCGTCCGTGGCGGGCGCAACGGCCGGCGTCGTCGGCCCCGGGGGGCCGCCGAGCTGATCGATGACGGCGCGGAACGGCTTGGCGTACGCGGTGAAGCCCGAGAAGAGGGCGGCGGTGTCCGCATCGGGTCGGCCGTCACGACCGAACCACTGGGCGAGGCTCGTGGCATTCGCCGCTTCCCGCGGTCCGAAGCAGCCGTAGCAGCCGCGATCGAAGGCGGGGCACATCGCCCCGCACCCGGTGTGGGTGACGGGTCCCAGGCACGGGATGTCCTTGGCCACGAGCACGCAGACCTTCCCACGCCGCTTGCACTCGAGGCAGACGGCCTCGTCGGGCAATTGCGGTCGGCGGCCCACCGCGAGCGCAGTCAGCAGCTCCAGGAGCTGGCCTGGGTCGATGGGGCAGCCGCGCAGCTCGGCGTCCACGGTCACGTGGTCCGAGATCGGGGTCGCTGTCGCCAGCAATTCGACGTACTCGGGCAGCGCGTAGACGGCGTTGTGCATCGATTCGTGGTCGCGCCAGTTGCGCAGTGCCTGGATGCCACCGGCCGTCGCGCACGCCCCGATCGTCACGAGCAGCGGTGTCTGGCGACGGATGTGGATGATCTCCTCGATCTGGTCGGGCGTGCTGATGGAGCCCTCCACCAGCACGAGGTCGAACGGACCCGACGATCGATGCGAGGACGCCTCGGCGAACTCGACAAGGTCGAACGTCGTCACGAGGTCGAGCAGTTCGTTCTCGAGGTCGAGCAGCGTGAGCTGGCATCCGTCGCACGAGGCGAACTTCATGATCCCCAGGCGGGGACGGCGCGGCGTGGCGCCGCGGCCCGTGGTGGAACGCGTGGCGGCAAGCATCACCAGCCCTCCCGTGCGAAGGCACTACCGAGTTCAGCGAGGGAGAAGACCGGGCCGTCCTTGCAGACGAACTTGGGACCCAGCTGGCAGTGGCCGCACAGGCCCACGCCGCAGTCCATGTGGCGCTCCATCGTCACCCAGATCCGATCCGTGGTGACCCCGAGGTCGCCGAGGACGTCTGCCGTCGCCTCCATCATCCGTTCGGGGCCACAGACGAACGCGGTCGAGCGCGTCCCGTCCCAGCCCGCCTGCTCGAAGAGCGTGGTCACGACTCCGACGCGGCCGAACCACTCGGGTCCGGCGCGGTCCACGGTGGACCCGATCTCGAGGTCGTCGCGGCCGCCGAGATCCGATAGCTCGTCCACGTAGAGGCGGTCAGCCGGCGAGCGTGCTCCATACAGGAGGCGAACCGCACCGAAGCGCTCACGTTCGCGCAGGATCGCGTCCAGCAGCGGCCGCAACGGGGCGAGGCCGATGCCGCCCGTGACGATGACGACGTCGCGTCCATACGCCGCGTCCACCGGCCAGGGCCTGCCCATCGGACCGCGGATGCCGACCGAGTCGCCGCGGCGGAGGGCGCACAGTGCGCGTGTCGCCGCTCCGGCGGCCCGGATGGTGAGCTCGAAGCCGTCGTCGTGATAGCGCGACACCGAGATCGGTGCCGCGGCGAAGCCGGGGAGTGCGGCCATCACGAACTGGCCCGGGCGGCCCGCAAGGAGCGACGGGTCGTCGGTCAGGAACCGCAAGGTGGTGACGTCGTGCGTCTCCTGCCTTGCGTCGTAGACCTCGACGACCGTCGCGATGATCTCCGGGAGCGGGGGAGGCGCGACCGGCGCCGCGGGCGCGGCCGGCGCGATAGGCGCAGCGGACGCGGCCTCGATCGCCATCGGCAGCGGCGCCACCACGGGGAGCGTCAGCGGATCCGGGAGGCCGACGGCGGTGGAGTCGGGTGGCGCGATCGCCATGAGTTCCTCGCGCACGTCGATGCCGACGGGGCACCACGTGATGCAGCGACCGCACCCGACACAGCCCGATGATCCGAACTGCTCCCACCAGCCGGCGTACTTGTGAGTCAGCCACTGGCGGTAGCGATCCTGCACGCGCGGGCGGAAGTTGCCGCCGGCGACGCGAGAGAACCCGAGGGTGAAGCAGCTGTCCCAGGCACGACCGGCGACCGCCTCGGAACCGGTCAGGTCCGAGGTCTGGGTGACGCTCGTGCAGAAGCAGGTCGGGCAGACCAGCGTGCAGTTCGTGCAAGCAAGGCAGCGTTCGGCGATCTCGGCCCAGCGCGGGCTGTCCGCCGCGGCAAGGAGTCGTGCAGGGAGGCCATCGGTCGGGACCGGGTCACCGATCTTCGCGCGTGCATCCGCCACGGCAGTGCGCGACCGCTCGAGCTGGGCCGGCGCCGCCGGCGCGAGACCGAGCCGGTGGACGAGGAACCGTCCGGTGTCGGATCCGACCCGGACCACGAAGCCCTCGTCGAGCTCGGTGAGGGCGAGGTCGAAGCCGGAGGTGACCTCGGGTCCGGTGCCCATCGAGGTGCAGAAGCAGGTGCTGGCCGGGGCGACGCACTCCACCGCGATGACGACCGATGCGGCGCGTCGCGCGGCATAGTCCTCGTCGGCGATCGGCCCGCCGGTCAGGACGCGGTCCTGGGTGAGCAGCGCAGCGATCTCGCAGGCGCGGACGCCCAAGAACGCGAGGCGGGGCGGATCCGGTTCGACCGCGTAGAACTTGACCCGGCCTTCCACGCGCCGACCCTTGGTCAGCGGCACGCGCGGCGGGAACGTGAAGCGCTTCCAGGCCGTGGGCCCGACGGCGTAGTCGAACAGACGATCCTGCCCGGTGGGTTCGAGTCGATAGCGCCCCGGCTCCTGGCGGTCCGTCCAGCCCGCCGGCAGGTCGGCGGTCGTGGTGATCTCGTCGTACGCGATGGCGCCATCGACGACCGTCGGACCGAGCACCTTGCGGCCGTCGGCACGCAGCAGCGTCAGGAGGCGGTCCAGGTCGGCCCGTGGCAGGAAGCCGGGGGCATCGTCGGGGCCGCCAGGGAGCGCGGTCGCAACGACCTCGCCGGGGGTGGTGGAGCGCGGGCTCACCATGGTTCGTTCTCCGTCACCGTGAACAGGTCCAGGAGCTGGAGGCGCGTGCCGGTCAGCCGGCGTGCCAGGGCCTCGAGGAGGGACAGATAGACCGGCGCCGCCAGTTCGGCATCGGCAGCGAGCTCGGCGCGAAGGGCCGCGCCGTCGATCAGCAGCAGTTCCGTCGGAAGGAGCGCCACCGCGGTGTCCGACGCCCGGTGCGGCGGGATGACCGCCGACCAGCCGACGATGTCGCCGGGCTCCACCGTGAGGATCGTCGTGGGGCCGCGCTCGGGGACCCGGAGTCGCAGGGCGACGCGTCCGGTCAGGACGATGCCCAGGCTGAGCATGGGTTCCCCCTCGCGGAGGATCTCGGTCCCGGCTTCGTACTCCGCGATCCGGAGATGCGGCTCCAGCCGCTCGCGGGCGGTCGCCGGCAATCGTGAACCGAACCAGGTCCCGGCCAGGGACTCGACGGCGTCGATGGGTCGTGCCCGCATCGGGCACCTCCTTCCACGCCTCACCGTACGTGGAGCACGGGTGACGGGCCGCGTGCCGTTCGGCAGGTTCCCCGCGGCCATCCGTCACACGTTCGCGCGGTGCCGTCGCGACACGACGCGCGGCGCGGTCAGAGTTCGGCGGCGTCGACCAGTAGTGGCAGCAGGTCGCTGATCGAGACGATCCCGATCGGCGTCACGTCGTCATCGGCCACGATGATCAGGCGGTGGACGCCGTGGCGTTCCAGCCGGCGCACGGCGTCGGCGAGCGGCAGGTCCGCCCTGGCCTTGACCGGCGTCCTCGTCATGACGTGCCGGGCGGTGAAGCCGACCCAGCCGCGGCCATCGGTGGTCCCGGCCGCGGCCGTCCGGACCAGGTCCGTCTGGCTGATCACGCCGACCAGGAATCCGTCCGCATCCACCACCGGCGCCCCGGTGATGTCGTTCTGCGACAGCTGTTCGGCAACCTCTTCGAGTGGCGTGTCGAGGTTGACGACGACGGGGAACGGCGTCATCACCGTGCCCACCGAAAGCGGGGCTTCGGGGTGAGGTCGAGGGTCATCGAACATGGTCGCATCGTGCCCAGCGCGAGAGCCCGGAACATCGGTCGCACGGCCCGTTCCGGGGTGACGTTCGGCACTGTCAGTGGGCGCCGAGCCGGCGGAGGCTTGGACCAGGATCACGAAAGGAGTGCCAACCATGCAGCGCATCCTGCTTGCCTATGACGGGGGCGAGCCGGCGCAGAAGGCGCTGGCGATGGCCGCTGACCTCGCCAAGACCTACGGGGCCACCCTCACTGTCGTGAGTGTCGTGCCCGTCCACCCCGGCCGAACGCCGATCGATCCCTGGGACGACCGCGAAGTCCACCAGCGCGAGTTGATGGCCGCGGCAGCATCGCTCCGGGAGCTCGGGATCGAGCCGGAACTCGTCGAATCGGCCGGTGACCCGGCCAAGACCATCGAACGGATCGCCGCGGAACGCGCGGTCGATGCCGTCATCGTCGGGGCGCGCGGCCTCGGCCTGGTCGGACGCGTCCTCCAGGGGAGCGTGTCCGAACATGTCGCGACCCACGCGGCGACCACCGTCATCGTGGCCCGCTGACCCGACGACCCTTCGACGACGGGCCGGCCGACAGAGCGCGTCGCCGGCCCGTCGTTCGATTCCCGGCGCGGCCGTCAGCCGCCGGCCGTGACCGGCACGCGGGTCATCGCGACGATCGGGGCGATGACCTCCTCGAGCGGTGGCCCATCCACCTGCGCCAGCTCGTAGCGGACCCGCGTGACCGGCTTTTCGAGACGGAGGACGCGCGTGAGGTCGATCGGCGTCGCCGAGAGCACGACGTCTGCCTCGACCGCGTTGAGCGTCTGCTCGAGTTCGCCGACCTGGGTGGCGCCGTAGCCCATGGCCGGGACGAGCGGTTCCAGGGCCGGGTAACGGTCCAACACGTCGCGGATCGATCCGACCGCTGCGGGCCGCGGATCCACGATCTCGGACGCACCGAACCGTCGCGCGGCGACGATCCCCGCTCCATAGCGCATCCCGCCGTGGGTCAGGGTGGGTCCATCCTCGACCACCACCACCCGACGACCGGAGATCGGCTCCCCGATCAGGGTCAGGTCGGAACGTGCCGTGATGATCCGCGCGCGCGGGTTCACCTCGCCGATGCGGTCGACCATCGCTGCGACCGCTTCGGGCTCGGCGGAATCGACCTTGTTGATGATCACGACGTCGGCCATCCGCAGGTTGGTCTCGCCTGGGTGGAAGTGGACCTCGTCGCCGGGGCGCAGTGGATCGGCCACGACGATGGCGAGATCCGGCTTGTAGAAGGGGAAGTCGTTGTTGCCGCCGTCCCAGAGGACGACATCCGCCTCGGTCTCCGCCGCCCGCAGGATGGCCTCGTAGTCCACACCGGCGTAGACGACCCGACCGGCGTCGAGGTGCGGCTCGTATTCCTCGCGCTCCTCGATGGTCGTCTCGTACGTGTCGAGATCCGCGTATGTCGCGAACCGTTCCACGCGCTGCGCGGTCAGGTCGCCATACGGCATCGGGTGGCGGATGACGACGGGTGTCACGCCCTGCTCGGCGAGCAGAGCCGCCACCGCACGAGTCGTCTGGCTCTTGCCGGCCCCGGTGCGGGTCGCACATACGGAGATCACCGGGCGCCGGCTTGCGAGCATCGTGTGGTGGGGCCCGAGCAACTGGAAGTCGGCGCCGGCCGCGAGGACGCGGGATGCGGCATGCATGACCGTCTCGTGGCTGACATCGCTGTAGGCGAAGATCACCGCGTCCACGTCGTGGTCCCGGATCAGGCGCTCGAGATCGGCCTCAGGAACGATCGGGATGCCCTTCGGATAGCGGGCGCCGGCGAGGTCGGCAGGGTACCGCCGATCGGCGATGCCGGGGATCTGGGTCGCGGTGAACGCCACCACCTCGACGGCAGGGTCGTCGCGATAGACGACGTTGAAGTCATGGAAATCGCGCCCCGCGGCGCCCATGATCACGATCCGCTGCAGGTCCATCTGCGGCCTCCTGTGCAAGCCCGTGCGGGGACGCCCAGGGCAGGTCGCCCGCGGTCGCACCATGCGATGCGCGGGCGACGCGCGGCCAGTGCCCTTCGGCCCGAAGCGACATGCCGGTCGGCGAGGAGGCGCGCGTCAGGGGCAGTCGTCGTCGGAGGAGCCGCTCCCTTCGCCCGGTTTGCCGGGCGGTTCGTCGAACACGTCGCGCACGACTGCCCGGATCCGGCGGATGGATGCGGTGGTCATGTGGGACGGGTAGTTGGGCGGCACGAACGTGATGGTGTCCGTGCTCCCGGGATCCACCCGGGAGGCGAGTGCGGCGAGTCCTGCGATGTGGTCCGGATCGATGGTGGTCCACAGGTGATCGCCGGCGATCTCGATGAGCTCGGGCACCTTGGGCAGCAGGGCGAACGGGTCCACCTGGTGCGCCATCGCGAGCAGGACGCGCTGCTGACGTGCCATCCGCCCGTAGTCGCTGTCCTGGTGGCGCGACCGCGCGTACGCAAGGGCATCCGCCCCATCCAGCTGCCGGCATCCGGCCCGGATGACGATCCGGATCTTGCGTCCGCCGCCCGGCACCGGGTAGGCGTTGTCGACGACCGTCTCCGGGATGTCCACCCACAGGCCGTCGATGGCGTCTACGAGCCGCACGAACCCCTGGAGGTCCACGACGACCGCCCCGTCGAGCTTGACGCCGACCAGCTCCTGGATCGCGCCGGTGACTGCGCGGAACCCTCGTGCCTCGCCCCCGGGGAACTGCGACCCGTGGCCCATCGCGTAGACGTACAGCGAGTTGAGCAGGTTGGGGTAGCGGCCGTTCCAGAAGGCTCCCTTGCTCTCGTCGGCGAGCGGGACGCCGGTCACGTTGCGTGGGATGCCGAAGAGGGCGGCGCGACCGGTGGCCACTTCCACGCTCAGGACGATCATCGTGTCGGTCCGCAGGCTCCAGCGACCCGGGCCTGCGTCGCTCCCGATCAGCAGCACGTTCAGCCGGCCGTCCTTTGCCCAGCTGGGTGGTGTCGTCGGGGTCGGGGTCCCGATCGGGACGGCGGTGGGGACGTCGGTGGGCGTCGGGCCGGCTCCCGTCGGACTGGGTGACGGGGTCGGGCTGGGCGTGGGCTCAGGGGTCGGGTCGGGCTCGAAACTGGCCTCGGGGATCATCCAACCCTCGCCCGAACCCGGCGCCCCGAACACGTTCCCCATCGCCGAGTACGCCTGGACGCCGACGGCCCCGATCACGCCGTGGAGCCCCACGGTCAGTGCGATGAGCACCACGAGCACGGCCGTCGTCCCACGATGCGTCGTCGCGTCCGGTGCGGCCAGCGCGACCGCGGTGCGCTTCGCGTCGATGATGGCGATGACGTGGACGACGGCCAGCACGAGGTTGGCCACGAGCAGCGCGACCAGCACCTCGGACGACAGCGCCAGGCTCACGAGGGTCGAGACACCGGCGCCGGCAAGGACGATGGCGGCTGCAACGAGTGCGGCCACGGGCAGCATCAACAGGACGCCACGGCGCACCGCGCCCAGCGTGATCTGCCCGAGGCCGGGCAACACGAACGACAGGGCCGCCGCGACCGCCGGTGTCGGTCGACCGCTCACGCGGCGAACGGAACCTCCGCTGCGCCGGTGGACATCAGGTCCCTCAAGCTTCGATCCCCTCTTCGACGGCGTCGCGCCGCGGCTTTTCCGTCACGCGGGTCGGGCCCGGCTCGCTGCGCCCCACACGACCGGTCGCCGACGTTCCGCTCCAACGATACGCTCCCACGGTCCTGCGGCGCCGCTCGACACCGGACTCCCGGTCGAGCCTGGCCGCAAGCTGTCGGTCGGTCAGTCGGTCGGACGCCTCCGATCGGACGGCCCGTCGGCGGAGATGGTGACGGTCGTCAACCTGCAGGCCGTGCGCCAGGTGCTCGGCGACCACCCCTGGTCCAAGGATCACGAGGTCGTCGGCGATCGGGAGCCGATCGGCCACGATCCGTAGGAAATGCGCGAGGTGTTCCTGGCGCCGCGGTTCGCCGGCGGACTGCGGGCTGCCACCGCCGCCGCCATGTCGGACGCCAGGGTCGTGACGCACGTGTCCTGTCGAACGCCGATGCGGGGGAACGTCGGACTCGATCCGCTCGATGATGACCTCCCCGTCCCGGCGCCGCACGATCACGGCCTCCCGGGCATCGATCCAGACCAGGGTATGGGACGCGGCGTTCGTGGCGGCGGGCATGGCGTGTGCCTCCTTCGCGGCTCTCTGGTACCAGCGTCGCGTACGGGCGTGCCCGCGCCATCGGCCATCCGACGTCCCGCCGTGAGCCGAACGGCCCCATCGGCCGCGACCGGCCCCAAGACGGGCCGCGGGCGGTCCACCGGACCCGGTCGAGAGGGGCGGGTCAGCACTTGGCGGGCACGGGTCCGGCGGGAGGAGATTCGCTCCAGCGACGACTGGCGCAGCAGAGGTGTCGATATGACCTACGAGTTCGCTACACATCAGATCCCCGCCACCAGGATCATCTCGATCCGGGATCAGATCGCGCCCGATGCCTTTCCGTCGTTCCTTGGCGGTGCGTTCCCCGAGCTTTTCGAGTTCGTGGGTCGCCATGGGGTCGTGACGCTCGGGCACCCGTTCGTCATGTATCACGCCTTCGGGCCGGACCTGATCGATGCCGAGGTCTGCGTTCCCGTGACATCACCCGGGCCGACGGATGATCGGATCAAGGCGCGGACGCTCCCGGCCACCGAGATCGTCCGGACGCTGCACATCGGCCCGTACGAGGAACTCGGGTCGGCCTACGCCGCCCTGACCGAATGGGTCGGCGATCACGGCTACGCGAGCGCCGCTCCTGTCCGCGAGCGCTACCTGACGGGCGTCATCGACGACGTCCCGCCGAGCGCCTATCGAACCGAACTCGACATGCCCATCGAACCGGCGGCGACCGTCGCCCAGGTTGACCGGACGCAGGATCCGGTCGGGAGCGTCAGATGACCGGCAGCCACCGCACCTCCACCGCGGAGCACGCGTTCATCGTCCACGAGCATCGTGACCTGCGACCCGGGTTGGACCGGATCCATGACGTCGCCCGCGCCGTCGGCACCGTCGCCGCTCCGGATCTTTCCATCGTCCTGCTCGACATCCTCGACTGGGTGGACCGGGTGGTCGAGCCCCACTGCGCCTGGGAGGACAGCTGGCTCTATCCGCAGATCGACCGTCGCGCCGGGACGCCGTGGGCGACCCGGATCATGCGCTTCGAGCACCACCAGATCAGGGCGGCTGCGAGCAGGGTCGAGGGGGACCGCGAGACGCTCCGGCACGAGCCGAACCACGACCAGGCCTGCGAGCTCGTGGGTCACCTGATCACGCTGGAGACGCTGATCCGATCGCACGTCGAACGCGAGGAGCGATTCCTCATCCCGCTCCTCGAAGAGCCGGGCGTCTCGGCACAAGAGATTGCGATGATCGATCGGCCTGACCAGGTGGTCGTCCCGTCAGGCCGAGGGCGACCACCAGGCAAGGATCCAGCGGAACCCGTGCAGGACGAGCGTCCAGACCCCGGCGACCATGGCCAGGACCCCGAGCTCCCCGACCGAGAGCGGCGCGAGATCGTAGAAGTCGCGGATGGCCGGCACCTGGACGAGGCCGCAATAGACGAGCGCTGATACCCCCGCCAGCGCCCACGGCTTGTACTGGTCCATCGGCGGATCCTCCGGCGGGCGACGAGCCGGACGGATGAGCGGCAGCAGGCCCAATCCACCGAACACCGCCATGGACGTCAACACGGTCCGGGCGACCTGATCCGGATCACCGCGGGTGAGTGACCAGCCGAATGCTGCGAGGCTGAGGGATGCCAGCGCGATGGCCGCCGGAACCGATGTTCCCAGCGTGTGTCGGAGCAGGTGTGGCGGCGTCCGCGACGGTGGGACCCACAGCACCAACAGGATCAATGGTGCGCCGACGGTCAGGAGCGCAAGGATGGCGTTCTGTCTCGGCGTGATCGGGAAGGGCAGGGCCAGGACCGCCGCGACCGCGACGATGAGGAGCACCGCGAAGGTGCGGGACAGGAGCAGGATCAGCGTTGCCTGCATCGCGGCCAGGATCCGCCGTCCTTCGACGACCGCGCTTGGCAGGACCGCGAATGCGTCCCCGAGTAGGACGAGGTCCGCGGCCGCCCGCGTCGCGGCGGAGCCACTGGCCATCGCGATCGCCAGGTCGGCCCCGCGAAGGGGCAGGACATCGTTCACGCCGTCGCCGATCATCGCGACGTAGTGGCCGTCCCGACGGAGCGCCCCGACAAGCCGCGCCTTGAGGTCCGGATCCACGCGTCCGAACCGGGTGACGGGGGCGATCTCCGCGGCAAGTCGTGCGTCATCGAGTCTGGCGAGGTCCGGTCCGCTTCGGGCGGACGGCTCTGCCGGCATCCCCAGGTGGCGTCCCACCGCGTCCACGGTGGCGGGATCGTCGCCGGAGATGATCCGGACGGTGACGCCGCCGCGCGCGAGATCCGACATCGTGGCAAGGGCGTCGGGGCGCAGTTCCTCGGTGAGCGCCACAAGCGCTATGGGTTCCAGGCCGTCCGGGAGGTTCGGGCGGCCCTCCGGGTCAGTCACGCTGACGCCGGATGGGGCTCGGGCGACGAGCACCACCCGGTGGCCTCGACCGGCCGTGCTGTCGACGAGCGCCCCGATCGAGGCGCGCTCCGCCGTCACCGCCAGCTTGGGGATGATCACCATGGCGGCACCCATCACGAGCGGCCGGTCGTCATCAGCGAAGCGCACGGCGGACCAGCGCCGCTCGGAGGCGAACGGCACCTCGTCGGCGAGCGGTCGCGCCGGCGTCCGCAGTTCGTCCGCGATGGCTGCCGTCGTCCTGTCCGGCGCCGTGGCACTGGCCGCCATGGCCCCGACCAGCAGCCGGGAGGTGTCTGGACCGTCAGCTTCCAGGAGCGGCACGAGCGCGGCGAACCGGATGGCCTGGGTCGTGAGCGTCCCGGTCTTGTCGATGCAGAGGGTGTCGACGCGACTCATGGATTCGATGGCTCGCTGCCGCTGCACGAGCGCACCCAGTCGCGAGATGCGCAAAGCCCCCGCGGCGTACGTGACGGTCAGCATGATCGCGAGGCCCTGGGGAACGAGCGTGATGAGGACGGCTGACGCCTCGAGGGCGTCCCGCCCGCCGATCGGCGCGCCGGGTGCCGCGATCGTCGCGCCGGTGAGGGCTACGACCGCCCCTGTCAGGACGACGAGGCCGGCCACCACCCAGATGGTTCGTGCGACCTCGCGCTGTAATGGGGTCTCGTCGATCCCCGGCCAGCCGCGACCTCGAGACGATCTGATTCGCCGTCGTGTCAGCGCCGACCCGGGTCGCCACATACCGGGCCGTCCCCGCGAGGACGGAGGTCCCGGATCGCACGGTCTCGCCACTCGAGCGGGCGATCGCATCAGCCTCACCGGTCAGGAGCGCCTCGTCGAGCTCGATGCGTTCATCGCCGAGGAGCGTGCCGTCGACGATGATCTGGTCGCCACGCCGGGCGATCACGAGATCCCCGAGCACCACGTCGGCAAGATCGACCGAACGCTCGCTGCCATCCCGGATGACGGTCGCGCGGGGACGCGTCAGGATCGCGATCCGGTCCAGAGAGCGCTTCGCCCGGCCCTCCTGGACCATCCCGACCACGACGTTGAAGACCACCGGACCGGCGGTCAGCAGGGCCTCGACATAGAGCCCGTATACGACGAGGACCGCCGAGATCAGGAGCAGCGGACCGTTGATCCCCGGGTACGCGTTCTGGCGAAGGATCGCGAGATAGCTCCGACTCGCCGGCGGCTCGAATGCATTGCCTTGACCGGCAGCGCGGCGCTGGCTCGCCGCCGCCTCGGTCAGGCCCATCGATCCACCGCCATCGACGGCTGAGGTCCGTCGCGGCGCCGCGTCCTGGTCCGCTCTGATCATGCGCCGTCCCCGGTCGTGGCGGATCGCCTCGCCCGACCGAGCACGGCGCCGGGGAGGCCCAGCGCCGCCGTGGCGACGACGATCGCGGCGGGCACGCCGACGAGGCCGAGCATCACCCCGACCGCAGCGGGAGCTGCCAGCAGGGCGCCGGCCCGGAACATCCCGGTCAGCGCCAGCGCGTCGCCCTGCTCGTCCGGGCCGGCTGCGAGGCTGGCCAGCGCCGGCGCCAGGGTCGTGATCATCCCGCTCGCGGCTCCTCCCGCGACCATGGCGAGGGCGAAGGCCAGGGTGACCGCCTCGATGTCGGAGGACGCCGCCACCGCGACGGCGACGAGCGCCCCGAGCGTCCCGGCGGACGCCGCGACGACGACCGGACGGACGCGTTCGGAGCGAACGCCGCGCAAGGCGATGAGGGCCACCATCCCGGCGCCTTCCGCGGCGGTGATGAGCCAGCCGATCCCCACGGACCCGATCCCGAGTCCGACGCCAAGGACAGGGAAGTAGGAACCGACCATCGACCACCAGAGGCCACTCACCGCGCTCGACCAGCAGGCGAGGTCCACGTCCTTGCGACGAAGCAGCTGCAACGTCCCCGCCGATCGCCGGCGGTCGTAGGGTGGGAGCCGGTGCATCCGCAGCGTGGTCAGGCCACCGATCGTCGCGGCCACCGCTGCCGCCGCGAGGGCGACGGGGAGGCCGATGACCGCGAGCATGCCGCCGATCGCCGGCCCTGACAGCGTACCCGCGTTGCCGGCCACGTTGAGATCGACGAGCCGTCGGACCGGCTTGCCGGGACCGCGGATGGCATGCGTCTGGCTGCTCGTCCAGAAGATGGCGCGGCTGGCGCCCTGGAGGAGCTGGGCCAGGATGAAGACCGGGAGCGCCGTGGACGCGATCAGCAGCAGGAACGCCGAGACCATCCCCGCCGACGCGATGCCGATGAGGGCGCGATCGGGGAATCGCCCGAGCAGCCACGGGAGCGCGAGCCGCGTCCCGAACTGACAGGCGGCCGCGGTCGCGACGAGGAACCCGACGGCTGCGGCGTCATACCCGGAATCGAGGGCAAGCAGCGGGATCGTGACGGTCGCGATCCCGAGACCCAGGGAGTAGGCGAGGACGGCCCCGAGCGAGACCGCGCGGTCGTCGCGGTGCGCGGGTGGGCCGCCGTGCGCGGGTGGGCCGCCGTGCGCGGTCGAGCCAGGCTCCCGGTCCGGTCCCTCCATCCGTGTCGGAGTCTAGCGGGCGTGGCTCGCGTGACGCGGCGTACGGTGGCGTCTGGCGTCAGCCCTCGGACTGGTTGCCGTCTCGGCCGCGACCGAGGTCACCGCGGACGGCCTCAGCCCCGTGGACCGCGGACCATGCGGTCACGGCCTCGGCGAGTGCGACCGAGCCAGGGCGGACGGCGAGCCGGTCATCGGCGCCGCGGATCCCCGCGCCCAGCTCTGCGAGCATGCCGCGATATGCGGGCTTGTCCCCATCGGTGCGGGGGGTGGCGGGATAGACATCGAAGTAGCCGTCGCTGCTCACGACGATGTTCGCGTCAGGCGAGGTGAATGGCGTTCGGGCCATGGTGGGGACGTTCCGATCCATCGCGCGCTTCGGACCGGCGAATGAGAGCCCGGCGCCTGCGACTGGCACCACCTTCGGGGCATCGAGGAGATCCGTCAAACGACCGACGCGAGGGGATGGTCCGCGTTCGCGGTGATCCCTACGAGATCGGCACTGACCTGCCAGAGCCGGGCGACGGTCGCGGGATCGTAGGAGGACACATGCGTCTTCCGGGACTTCCGGTCGGCGAAGTACCCGCCGCTGACGCCCGCCACCTCGGGCGCGCTCGCCAGGTAGACGGCGGTGTCCGCGCCCCGCTTCGGGCTTCGCATGAACGGTCGCATCAGAGCGACGAGCCAACCCAGGGCGGGGTCTTCGGCGCTGAACGCGGTGCTGGTCATGCCCGGATGCAGCGCCGTTGCAGTGACGCCGGTCCCATCCAGTCGCTCGGCGAGTGCATAGGTGAACATCACATTGGCGAGCTTCGACTGGTTGTAGGCGCGCGACCCTGAGTAGTCCCCTTCGTTCATCAGGTCGTCGAAATCGATCGCTCCCATCGCCTGGGCCGCGGACGACACGGTAACGACCCGGGCTGGCGCGCTGGCCTTGAGCCGGTCCAGCAAGAGGTCCGTCAGCAGGAATGGGGCGAGGTGGTTGAGGGCGAACGTGTGCTCCAACCCGTCGGCGGTCACGTGGCGGTGGGCCCAGAAACCGCCGACGTTGTTGAGCAGCACGTCCAACCGTGGGTAGGTCGCCAGGACCTCGCGGGCGAGGCGCCGGACCTCCGCCTGTGAAGACATGTCCGCGACGAACACGTCCACCGACGGGTTGCCCGACTCGTGGGCGATCGCGGCGGCTGCCGCGTCCGCCCTGGCCCGATCGCGGCCGGTGATACCGACCCGGGCCCCCATCGAGGCCAGGCCGATCGCTGCCGCCCTGCCGATCCCGCCGGTCCCACCGGTGATCAGGACCGTCTTGCCGGTCATCACGCTGCCACCGGCGCTGACGCTGCGCGGCGGCCGACGCTGGTCGTCCCGTCGGGCCCGGCGACGAGGTACGCCACCATCGCGAAGAAGCCCAGGTTGAAGATCCCCAGCAGGAGCAGCACCGCGAACCAGGTCTTGCTGTCGAGCGACCACGTGTTGAGCAGGGCGCCGATCCACGAGATCAGGGCGCCGATCATGCCAACCGCGATGGCCAGGCCGCCGGCGATGCCGAGTCCGACGAGGGACCAGGCGAGCGCGCCTCCCTGGATACCGACGATATCCGGACCGGCCATGACGAACACGTCGTTCGCGATGGCCGACCATACGGCCGCGACCGCGATGATGGTGCCCGAGACCATGGCGATCCCGCTGCCGATGAAGAGTCTGGTGATCGTTGCCTTGTTCATGTCGTGGTTCCTTTCAGGTCGGTCGATTCGATGGGGGTCGGGAGGGGGAGGGGGTTCAGACCGTGATGGCCACCTTGCCGCGCGCATGCCCTGCGCCGACGTGGTCGATGGCCTGGGGGGTCTCGCTCAACGAGAAGGCGCGGTCCATGACCGGTCGCACCGTGCCGGCCTCGATCATCTCCTTGAGGACCGTGAGATCCTCGTGGTTCGTCGACATCAGGAAGTTCCCCAGCTGCTGATCGCCGAACTGGAACAGCACGGCCGCCCGGACGATCCGCCCGCCACTGGCGATCCAGCGGTGGTCGAATCCGCCGCCGTTGGGCACGAGCGTGCCGTCTGGCGTGAGGACCCGCCGGAGGTCGGTCAGCGAATGGTTCGCCACGTTGTCGAGGATGTAGTCGTACTGCTGTCCGCCCTGCGTGAAGTCCTCTCGCGTGTAGTCGATGACGTGGTCGGCGCCGAGCGAGCGGACCATCTCGACATTCCGGGTGCTGCACACGCCGGTCACCTGGGCGCCGAACGCCTTCGCGATCTGGACCGCGAAGGTTCCGATCCCACCGGAGGCGCCGTTGATCAGGACCTTTGCCCCGGCCGCACATTGCCGTGGTCGCGGAGGGCCTGGAGGGCCACGAGGCCGGCCATCGGCACGGTCGCGGCCTGCTCGAAGGTGAGGTTCGCCGGCTTGTGGGCGAGCTTGTCTTCGGGTGCGGCCGCAAACTCGGCATACGAGCCGTCGGACGAGCCGTAGACCTCGTCACCGACACGGAACCGTGTCACTTCGGTGCCGATCGCCTCGACCGTGCCCGCCACGTCCGTCCCGCGGATCCGTTCTTCGGCCGGCGCAGCCCGTAGACCGGGCGGGCGATGTACGGAAGGCCGTTCATGATCGCCCAGTCGGCCGGGTTCACTCCGGCTGCGCGAACGCGAACGAGTACCTCGTGCTCACCGATCGTCGGGGTATCGATCTCCCTGAGCTGCATCACGGCGGCTGAGCCGTAGGTGTCCTGAACCATCGCCTGCATCGGTCGGTGCCTTTCTGGTACTGTACGCTGTAAAGCCAACGGGTTGCACTGTACGGTGTAAAGTCGATGGCGTCAACCCCGAACTTCTGGACGGAACCGAGGAGGCCGATGGCAACGAAGGGCGCGAGGCGCGCGCGACGGCGTGCACCGTTGACCCGGGAGCGGGTCCTGGAGGCCGCTCTCGGCCTCGCCGACCAGGGCGGGATCGAGGCGCTCAGCATGCGCAAGCTCGGTCAGGAGCTCGGGGTCGAGGCGATGGCGGTCTACTACCACCTCGCCAACAAGGAGGAGGTCCTCGACGGGATCGTCGATCTGGTGTTCAGCGAGATCGAGTCGCCCGTCGCCGGCGACGACTGGAAGACCGCGATGCGGCGGCGGGGGATCTCGCTCCACGACGTCCTGTCGCGCCACCGCTGGGCGATCGGCATGATGGAGGCGCGGAAGAACCCTGGTCCGGCGAACCTGCGCCACCACGACGCGGTGATCGGCAACCTGCGAGCGGCCGGGTTCGACAGCGCGATGGTCGCCCACGCCTACTCGCTGCTGGACGGCTATATCTACGGCTTCGCGCTGACCAAGATGAACCTCCCATTCGACACGCCCGAGGAGGTCGAGGCGGTGACCCAAAGGACGATCCAACCGCTCCCGCGCAGCTTGTATCCCAACCTGGTCGCGTTCGTCGAGGAGCACATCATGCTGCCCGGCTACGCATTCTCCGACGAGTTCGAGTACGGGCTGGACGTCATCCTCGACGGCATCGAGCGGGAGCGTGAACGCGCGCGGGCAGAGGTCACAGCCACCCGCGGTCGCGGGCGAGCCGCGCGGCCGCGATCCGGTTCGTGACGCCGAGCTTTCCGATCGCCTCGGACATGTAGTTCCGCACCGTCCCGTCAGACAGGTGCAGGCGCGCGGCGATCTCCGCGTTGGCGAGCCCTTCGCCGGCCAGGCGCAGGACCTCGCGCTCACGGTCGGTCAGCGGGTCGGCCTCACCCCAGGCCTCGACGGCCAGTTCGGGATCGATGGCGCGCCGGCCGGCGTGAACGGCGCGGATCGCCTGTGCAAGCGTGGCCGACGGCGCGTCTTTGAGCAGGTAGCCGGCGGCGCCGGCATCGAGCGCGCGGCGAAGGTAGCCTCTGCGAGCGAACGTCGTCAGGATCACGACACGAGTCGCCAGGCCGCGGCGTCGGATCTCGGCGGCGACATCGAGGCCGGTCAAGCCTGGCATCTCGATGTCGGTCAGGAGCACATCGGGCTCGAGCGTTTCGACGAGGCGCAGGGCCTCGTCGCCATCGACCGCGGATCCGACGACGGTCAGGTCGTCCTCGAGTTCGAGCAGAACGCCGAGGGCGCCGAGCATCATCCGTTGATCCTCGGCCAGCACGAGTCGGATCGTCACGGGTGGCCGAGCGACTTCGGAGGGCCGCCCGCCGGTGACCCCTGTCGTCGCCTCGAGGGGCAGGCTCACGAGCACTCGCATGCCCGCCTCGCCGTCGCGCTGCACCCACCCGCCGAGGGCGGCGACCCGCTCGCGCATGCCGGTCAGACCCGCTCCCTCGGGCCCGGAGCCGCCCCGTCCGTCGTCGCTCACCTCGAGGACGACGTTCGACGCATCGACGACGATGCGGATAGTGGCATGGCGGGCATCAGCATGGCGGACGACGTTCGTCACGGACTCCCGCAGCGCCAGCGCCAGGGCCGACTCGGTCGCGACCGGCAGCGCCGGCAGGTCGGCTTCGACCGTGGCCTCGACCCCAGCTGCCGCAAGTGCGCGCCGCGCGCCATCCAGCTCGCCGCGCAGCCCCTGAGCGCGATAGCCGACCACAGCGGCCCGGACCTCGGCGAGTGCCTCGCGACCGATACGCTCGACATCTCGCATCTCGTCGCCGGCGCGCGCCGGCTCCCGCTCCGCCAGGCGCACCGCGAGCTCCGCCTTGACGACGATCAACGACAGCGTGTGGCCAAGCAGGTCGTGGAGGTCGCGCGCGATGCGCTCGCGCTCGGCAAGCGCGGCGAGGCGCTCGATCTCCTCGTCGGCACGGCGCAATCGACGCTCGGCACGCTGACGTTCGGCGTCGACGATGTTGGCTGCGCCGGTCACGACCGTGAAGACGAGCGCTGGCACAAGGGCCAGGGCACGCCACGGGAGTGGGGTCGTCGACATCGCCAGGATGAGGACGAGCACCCCGACCAGGGCGGCGATGACCAGGACGGCGCGACGGACCGGCTCGAGATACGCCGCGATCGCGGCCGCATAGATCACAAAGACGCTGGCTCCACCATTGATCAGCGAGCCGGCGACCGCGAGCCCAGCCATAGCTCCGACGATCAACAGCAGCTGCCGTTCGCTCTCTGCGTGGTCGCCGGCGACGTAGAGCGGCAGGAAGGCCGCGATCAGGGCGACGGCAGCGAGCCAGTCGACTGGACCGGCGGCCGGGTCGAAGGCGGGCTGGAAGAAGAGCGCCCCGAGGTAGACGAGCCAGAGAAAGCGCATCCACCTCGTGCCATCGGGCGGCAGATCGTTCACCGCGCCGTGCTCATCGATCGGGTCGTCCTTCGTCGCGTCGGTGCGAGCTTGGGCAGGATGATAGGGGGACGCGTCGACCGCGCCGGCGCGATTCGTCCCAAGATCCGAGGCATTGCGCTACGACGACCCGTCCTCGACGTCCAATCGCCACCGTGTCGACCAGTACAGGGGAGGTGTGACGGTCACGCGAGCGCGCGCCGGTCGGGCGAGGATGTAGAGGGTGATCATGACGATCGGCAACAGGAAGTCCCAGGCGAGGATCGGGCCGGCGTTGTTCGGTGCCAGGTTCCCGGACCGGCTCATGTCAAGCACGTGCGTCAGTCCGGCCCCCCCGGCAAAGACTGACTTGGCGATGACGGCCGGAAGCCAGAAGTCGTATCGCCAGAAGCAGGTGAAGCCGACGATCCCGATCGCGAGGTTGGCGAAGCCGACCTCCGTCTGGAACGGGTTTCCTGCGGGCCAACCGATGGACGCGGCGATCTCGTTCGCGAAGACGGTGTGGATGCACGACGCTGGAGATGCCGATCGCTCCGGACACACCGAGGACGTACATGAGGATGGCCTCGGCTCGGCGGGAACGACCGCGGGGCCGGGCGGCCAGGAGGTGGATCGCGGCCGTCAGGCTGATGGCGACGACCCACGCATAGACCTGCCAGCCGGGGATCGATGTCAGCGCGTTCATGCTCGCTCGTAGGCTTCCCGGAGCCAGCCGATGACTTCGCTGTCGAACTCGTCGGTCGACGCCAGTCGAACGCGGTGGGTGCACATCCCGCTGCTGGCCTCCAGTCGGCCCGCCGGCGTCACGCCCTTGAGGTTCAGCCCGATCTCCAGCCGCCGACCGGAGCCAGGACCCACCGTGCCGAACTGCTTCTTGCGACGCAGACTCACGTAGGCCTGCTTTGGCGCGAGCTCGACATCGTCACCGAAGCCTCGCGCGAGCTCGACGACCTGATCATGGAACGGGCGTAGCGTCGCCAACGGGCCCGCATACATGGTGTCGACTAGCGCATCACCGCCGCCGGCGACCGAGCCGCGCTTCGCTGTCAGGGCCACCAGATTGGCGTTGCCGTGGCTGAATCCATGCTCAGCCTTGAGCCACGCCAGGATCTCCGAATGCCGCTCCTTGCCGCTGGCCTGGACCAGCGCCGACCACGCCTCGATCGAGAGGCCCGTCGCCTTCTCGATGTTTCGCGCCTGGGTCTGGACTGCGTCATCGACGGTCGCCATCGGGCGTTCCTCCCGCATCAACGGTTCATCTCGGGGGCGGGAGCGGGGTCGTGTCCGCGTCTTCACCGCGCGTCGCGACTTGGTCACGACGAGGCCGACGAGGTCAGCGATGCTCCAGCGGCGGCGACCTTCCAGGCGAAGTTCCGACCGTCGCCGAACTCCCTCCAGCCGTGCGTGCAGGTCCCGCTCGCGGCGGTGGCTGCGGACGCGATCCTCGGTCGCCATGACCGCGTAGTGGTATGTGTGGATGAGCATGTCCATGGTCCCTTTCTTGCTCCTTGGAGAACGTGGACCCATGGTCTCGGCGAGCGAAAGCAGCCGGTAGTGCGATGCATCAGGGAGTGGCGATGACAATCGTCATGCGCCCGCTCCGCCGAGGAACGAGCGGGAATGGGCCAAGGTAAGGTAGGTCGACACGGCGTCTGGAGGACAATGGACCACATGCGAATGGCAGACCTCAAGCCCGGCTGGGTGGTCGTGGGGAACGATGGCACCCGGGTGGGATCCATCCGGGAAGTCGGCCAGAACTACATCCTCACAGCCGACGAACGTGCTGGCCGGCCACATCTACGTTCCGGCCTCGGCGATCGCCAATGTGACGAGTGAAACCGTGCATCTCTCCATGCGCGGGCGCGACGTGGCGGGCATGGGATGGGAACAGCCACCACGCGACGACGACGCCCCCACGACGGCCACCGAGACGGACCTCCACCGGCACATCTAGCGGTGCCCAGGTTGCGGTGCCAGCATCGGTGACGGCCGCCCCGCGCTACATCCGGACCGAACGGGCATGGGCTATCGGTCCATCGCCCAGGCCGAATGCTCCGAGGCGACCTATGCGGGCAGCAGGTAGAGGGCCATGACGAGGTCCGTCCGGGCGGCGACACTGTGCTTCGTGTCGGCTGGCATCCGGACCCAGGTGCCGGGCACCGCGCGGTAGGGGTCCGCGCCCACCGTCAGATCGCCCTCACCCGAGAGGACGTGGATGATCGCGGGACGGGCCGAGGTGTGCTCGGAGAGCTTCTCGCCCGGAGCGAAGGCGAACAGCACGAGCTCGATCCCGTCCTCGTTCGAGAGTGTCTGACTGAGGATGCCCCGGGCCGGGACGGACGCCTCGGCGACGAGGTCCAGGAACACGGTCGCGGGCACGGTCACCTCCTCGGGACACGATCGCAGCGGTCGCGAGCGTGCCTGCGTTGGACCAACAGCGTGGGTTGTGGAGTGGCTGGCGAGGAAGGATTCGAACCTTCGATCTCCTGATCCAGAGTCAGGCGCCTTACCGCTTGGCCACTCGCCAGTGGAGGCCGGATTCTACGCGGAGCGCCCGCCGTCCCGTGCCTGGACCTTGGCCCAGGTGTCCTTGAGGGTCAGCGTGCGGTCGAACACGAGGGCATCGGGACGCGAGTCCGGATCCGGCGTGAAGTAGCCGAGCCGCTCGAACTGGACGGTCGTGCCGACCGGGGCATCGCGCAGCGACGGCTCCAGCATCGCCCCCGGCACGATGGTCTCGGACGCCGGGTTCAGGTCCGCCATGAGGTCACCGTCGGCACCCGGGTCCGGGCGCGTGAACAGGTGGTCGTACAGCCGCACCTCGGCCGGCACCGCGGTGGCCGCGGCGACCCAGTGGAGCGTGGCCTTCGGGCGTCGTCCGTCCGGGGCGTCGCCACCGCGGGTCGCGGGGTCGTAGGTGCAGTGCAGCTCGACGATCCGCCCGGTCGCGTCCTTGACGACGTCCGTGCAGGTCACGAAGTACGCGGCGCGCAGCCGGACCTCGCGGCCCGGCGCGAGGCGGAAGAACTTGGGCGCGGGCACCTCCTGGAAGTCGTCGCGCTCGATCCAGAGCTCGCGGGAGAACGGCACGCGCCGCGTCCCGGCCTCCGGGATCCTCCGGGTTGTTGGGGACCTCGATCTCCTCGACCTGGCCCTCCGGGTAGTCATCGATGACGACCTTGAGCGGATCGAGGACGCCGAACCGCCGCGCCGCCGTCCGATTGAGCACGCGCGCGGACCGCGTGCTCCAGCTGGCCGACCTCGATGACGCTGTCGGTCTGCGAGACGCCGACCATGTCCACGAAGTCGCGGATGCCCTCGGCCGGGAACCCCCGCCGTCGCAGGCCGGAGATCGTCGGCATCCGCGGGTCGTCCCAGCCGCGGACGTGGCCCTCGGTGACGAGCCGTAGCAGGAACCGCTTCGAGAGCACCGTGTAGGTCAGGTTGAGCCGGGCGAACTCGTACTGGCGCGGTCGCGACGGCACCGGCAGGTGCTCGATGAGCCAGTCGTACAGCGGCCGGTGGATCTCGAACTCGAGGGTGCACAGCGAGTGCGTGACGCCCTCGATGGCGTCGGACTGGCCGTGGGCGAAGTCGTACGTGGGGTACACGCACCAGCGGTCGCCGGTTCGCGGGTGGGTCGCGTGGACGATCCGGTACAGCACCGGGTCGCGGAGGTTGATGTTCGGCGCGGCCATGTCGATCTTCGCGCGCAGGACGCGGGCGCCGTTCTCGAACTCGCCGGCGCGCATGCGCTCGAACAGGTCCAGGCTCTCGTCGACGGGTCGATCGCGCCACGGGCTGTCGCGACCGGGCTCGGTCAGGGTGCCTCGGTGCTCCCGGATCTCGTCGGCGGACAGGTCGTCCACGTACGCGTCGCCGTTCCGGATGAGGTGCACGGCCCAGTCGTACAGCTGATCGAAGTAGTCGGACGCGTGGTAGAGGTGCTCGCCCCAGTCATACCCGAGCCAGCGCAGGTCGGCCTGGATGGCGTCGATGTACTCCTGCTCCTCCTTGACCGGGTTCGTGTCGTCGAACCGGAGATGGCAGCGACCGCCGTTCTCCTCGGCGACCCCGAAGTTGAGACCGATCGACTTCGCGTGCCCGATGTGCAGGTAGCCGTTCGGCTCGGGCGGGAAGCGCGTGACGACCTCGCCGACGCGACTGGCCCGCACGTCGGCCGCGACGATCTCACGGATGAAATCGCGCCGCTCGAGGGCGGGGCTGGCGGGCTCGGCGGCGGTCTCGATGTCCACGGCGGCCGAGCCTAGCAGGCTCAGCCGAAGAGCGTCCGCTGTCCGTAGCCGGGGGCGCCTTCGAGCTCGAGCATCCGTCGCTTCGTCGCGAGGCCGCCCGGGGCCGAGAACCCGTGGAGGGCCCCGCTCGCCGCGACCACGCGGTGACACGGGACGATGATCGGGGTCGGGTTGCGGGCCAGCGCGGCACCGACGTCGCGGGCACCGTCCGGCGGCCCGAGGCCGAGGGTCCGGGCGACCTCGCCGTAGCTCCTGGTCGTGCCCGGCGCGATGTCCCGCGTCGCGGCGTAGACCGTCCGGCGGAAGTCGTCGATCGCGCGGTGGTCGAGCGGGACGTCGCGCAGGTCGTCGGCGCCTCGCCGGCGAGGACGGCGGTCATCCGTTCGATCGCGGACCGCACGAATGGCCGGACGCCGGTCGCGTCCTCGAGCCGGGGTCCGTCGAGCGTCGTGGAGGGCAGGAGGACCCCGACGATCCCGACGTCCGTCCAGCGGACGCCGCACCGGCCGAGGGCGGTGTCGAAGGTGACCATCGACGTCGGTGTCGCGTGCATCAGACCATGGAACCCAGATCGACCGCGGACCGTTGCATCGATCGATGTCGGACGGGTCGAGGGATTGGCTGGCGCGCCAGGATTCGAACCTGGAACCCCCTGATCCAGAGTCAGGTGCTCTACCGTTGAGCCACGCGCCAGCGGGGGTCGAGATGATACCGCATCAACGTGCGACGCCCGCCAGCTCGTCCATCAGCCGGTCGAGGAACCAGACCGCCGTCCGCTCGGCGAAGTGGTGCAGGATCGCGCGGTCGACGAGGAGGCCGACGCCACCGCCGGGCGGGGCGTAGCCGCCTTCGAGGAGCAGCCCGCCCTCGTGGACGCGCACCGTCCCGGCGAACACCGGGAACAGGGGCGCGAACGTCGCGCTCGCCACTCGACGACGCCCGAGCAGGTCCTCGTCCGCCGATCGACCGCCCCGAGGTCGACCAGGGCGGCCTTGCGGAACGTCAGCGTCCGGGGATCGTCGGACAGGGCGAAGGTGAGGTCCGTCTCGACGCGGCGCCGCCCGCTCGGGTCCTCCGGGTCGTCCACGATCCGGCCCAGCCAACTCGGGTCCGCCAGGGCCTGGCACAGGCCCGCATGGATCCGCGCGCAGGAGTCGCGTGACCTCCAGGTGCGCGACCGCCCCTGAGGCCCGCGCCCGTGCCTCGGCTCTGCCGATCGTCTTCAGCCATCGTTCGACGGTGCGGGTCAGAGGGGCCGCGAATCAAGGGCCGGATGGCCCGGTCCATCGGCCGCGCTGGACGGTCGCGGCCCGAGGCGGTACGTTCGGGGGAGTGACACAGACCGCCCGTCGCCGCACCCTACCGCACATGCCACGGACCACCCAGCGCCACCGCGACCCCGGTCGCCCTGCTCCTCGTGGCGCTCCTGTTCGGGGGCGGCGCCGCGACCGCCTCGGCCGCACCCTACGCGGAGCGCTCCGCGGTGCCGGTCGACGACACGCTGACGAAGCACCGCGCCATCGCCGATTGGCCGCGTTCCCTGCTCGACACCGAATACCGACTTGTCGAGCAGCGTACGCGCCAGGGGATCTTCGCTCGACGGCCGATGCCGGGCTCAACGGCGGATACAAGGTCCGCGCGCACGTGATCGCCGACCTCAAGGCGATGGCGAGTGCCGCCCGTGCGGCCGGTGCCCGATTGTCCGTCCAGTCGGCGTACCGAAGCTACGCGACGCAGCAGTCGCCACGTTCCAGTACTGGGTCAACCTCCACGGGTACGCACGACGCCCTCAAGGAGAGCGCCCGGGCGGGCCACAGCGAGCATCAGCTCGGGACGACGCTCGACTTCCGGAGCTACGGCGGGCCGGCCCCGTGGGACGTCGCCGACTGGGCGACGATCGAAGGCCGGGAAGTGGATGAAGGCGAACGCCTGGAAGTACGGCTTCGTGATGTCGTATCCGAAGGGCAAGACGGCGGTCACGTGCTACGACTACGAGCCGTGGCACTACCGCTACGTCGGCAAGGCCCGTGCCGCGGCCATCCACGCGTACGGGGCTGACGCTACCGCGAGTACCTCTGGGGTCAGCAGACATCGACGCCCACATCGCTCCAGGACGGACCGGCCGAACCGCGCCCTGAGCTCGGGCCAGGCTGCGCGCGGCCAGCGCCTCTCGCGAGCAGGTCGGTCAGCTGGTCCCATTCGACGAGGAACGCGTCGTGGCCCTTCGTGGAGCGGATCTCCCGGTAGCGCGCCGCGACCCCGGCGGCCGTCGCGGCGTCCACGAGCGCGCGGACCTGGTCGGGGCCGTACAGGATGTCGTCCTGGATGCCGACGCCGGTCAGGCGGGTACCGGCGGCGGCCAGCGGCCGGAGCGCGGCTTCGATGCCACCGCGACCCGCCCCGATGTCGTGGCGGTCCATGGCCCGAGCGAGGACCCGATAGGTCGCCGGATCGAAGCGCTCGACGAGCTTGCGGCCCTGGTACTCGAGGTAGCTGACGATCGAGTGGCGGCCGTCGGGCTCGACGGAGCGCCCGAAGCGCTCGTCGAAGTCGACCTCGCTGCGGTACGTGGTCATCGCCAGCTGGCGGGCGAGCGCGAGGCCCTCGAGGCCGAGCCGCTCGACCAGCTGGATCTGGAGGTGGTTCCAGGCCACGGCCAGCGGACCGGTCGCCGCCGGCGCGGCGATCGGCATCACGTGTCGCACGGCCTCGGGCCGCTGCGAGCGGCGACCTCCAGCGCGACCATCCCGCCGAGCGAGCCGCCGACGACGAGCTCGACGGCGTCGATCCCGAGCGCGTCGAGGAGCCGCCACTGCGCGGCCGCCTGGTCGCGGGTCGAGATCGCCGGGAACGTCGTCGCCGTACGGGACGATCCACGCGCGGGTCGATCGACGTCGGCCCGGTCGTCCCGTAGCGGCCGCCGAGCAGGTTGGCGCACAGGACCCCGACCCGGTCGGTGTCCAGCGCGCGGCCCGGCCCGATGAGCGGCGCCCACCAGTCGCCGGCCGCGTCGGCGGAGCCGGTCAGGGCGTGGACGACGACGACCTGGGGCGCCTCCCCGGGGGGCGGGCCGTCATGCCGGTAGGCGACGACCAGCTCGGGGAGCGTCGTCCCCGTCCGTGAGTGCGAACGGCCCCAGCGCCGCGGTCTCGAGCCGGCCGGTCCCCGTGGGCGATGCCACGGGGGTCCCGGCCGGCCGGGTCGTGGGGACGTCCAGCGTCACCCGGCCACGCCGACGAGCTCGCCGTCGGCGGCGGCGTCGGCCGTGGCTGCCCCCAGCGCCTGCTCGAGGTCGGCGATGAGGTCGTCGACGTGCTCGAGGCCGACGGAGAGCCGGACGAGGTCGTCGGTGACCCCGGTCAGGACCTGCTCCTCGGGCTCCAGCTGCGAGTGGGTCGTGGAGGCCGGATGGATGATCAGCGACTTCGCGTCGCCGACGTTCGCCAGCAGCGAGAAGATCTGGACGTTGTCGATGAGCCGGCGACCGGCCTCGACGCCACCCTTCACCCCGAAGGTCACGATGCCGCCGAAGCCGCCCGTGAGGTACCGCTTGGCCTGCTTGTGGGAGGGATGCGACTCGAGGCCCGGGTAGCTGACCCAGGTGACCTCGGGTCGCGTCTCCAGCCACTTCGCCACGGCCAGCGCGTTCTCGCTGTGGCGCGTGATGCGCAGCGGCAGCGTCTCGAGGCCCTGGAGGAACAGGAACGCGTTGAACGGGCTGAGCGCCGCGCCGATGTCGCGCAGGCCCTGGACGCGGAGCTTGAGGATGAACGCGAGGTTCCCGAAGGCCGCCGTGTAGCTGATGCCGTGGTAGCTCGGGTCCGGGTCCACGAAGTCGGCCTTGAAGCGCTCGCTGGCCGCCCAGTCGAACGTGCCGCCGTCCACGACGACGCCACCGATCGCCGTGCCGTGGCCGCCGATCCACTTGGTCGCCGAGTGGATGACGATGTCGGCGCCGTGCTTGATCGGCTGCGCCAGGAGCGGGGCGAACGTGTTGTCGACGATGACCGGCACGCCCGGGCGTGGGCCACGTCGGCGATGGACGCGAGGTCGTGCACGTCCAGGCGCGGGTTGCCGATCAGCTCGAGGAAGACCGCCTTCGTCTTCTCGTCGATCGCCCGGCCGAACGCCGACGGGTCGGAGCCGTCCACGTAGGTCGTCGTGATGCCGATCTTGGGCAGCGTGTGGGTGAACAGGTTGTACGTGCCGCCGTACAGGCTGCTCGAGGAGACGATGTTGTCGCCGGCCCGGGCGAGGTTGAGGATGCTCAGCGTCTCGGCGGCCTGACCGGAGCTGACGCCGAGGGCGGCGACGCCACCTTCGAGCGCCGCGACGCGCTGCTCGAAGACGTCCGTGGTCGGGTTCATGATCCGGGTGTAGATGTTCCCGAACTCCTGGAGCCCGAAGAGGCGCGCCGCGTGGGCGGCGTCGTCGAAGACGTAGCTCGTCGTGGCGTAGATCGGGACCGCCCGGGCGTTCGTGGTCGGGTCGGGCTTCTGCCCGCTGTGGAGCGCGCGGGTCTCGGGGCGGAACGTGGTGGGATCGAGTTCGGCCATGTCGTTCTGTTCTCCTTCGGGGGGCTGGCGGGTGGCGGTGGTCCCGGTGAGCGGTTCGGCGGTCACCCGTCGTGTGGTTCGGAGGACAAACGAAAAGCCGCGGCTCCGATGTGGAGTCCGCGGCCCCGGGACCGTGTCTGTGGTCCCGCTCCTACGTCATCTGGTAGCGCGTGACCTCAGACCCCATCCTCCGCACGGCGGGGCCGCCAGCGCATACACATGTACTTGGAGTGATGGGTGTGGGTCATCGCCCGCGGATGGTGCCGGAGGTGCGGGCCGGTCGTCAACCGATGCCACCCAATCGCAATCTAGCGATCTGGTCCGCGCGACGATCGAGCGCCTCCCGACGGGAACCAAGGCCATCGATCGATTCCCACCCGGTGGGCGTCGTGAGCACGTAGCCCGCGGTTATGGTCGGGATCCCGAACCGCCGGAGCGCGTCGACTCCCACCCGGTGGGAGTCGCGCGATAGACACGCCGCGGACGGCACCGGGCGCCAGCCAGCCTGGCGCCACCGGGCGCGACCACGCGTCCTCGCGGTGCGGTGGGGCGCTAGGCTTCGCTCATGACTGCGATCCCTGCCACGTTCCGCGCCTATGTCGCCGAGAAGGTCGAGGGGGCGGACGGTGCACCCCGGCTTGACCGGGGCGTCCGGACATTCGCGGAGGCGGACCTGCCGGCGGGCGAGGTGGAGATTCGGGTCGGGTGGTCCAGCGTCAACTACAAGGACGGGCTCGCGACCAGGGTCGATGGCAAGGTCGCCCGGATCAGCCCGCTCATCCCGGGGATCGATCTCGCCGGCGAGGTGGTGGCGAGCGAGGATCCCGTCGATCGCGGTGGGCGCCTCCGTGCTGGCCCACGGGTACGACCTCGGGGTCTCACGCCATGGCGGCTACGCCGAATACCAGCGCGTGCCGGCCGGCTGGGTCGTGCCGCTCGCGCCGGGGCTGAGCCCGCGGGACGCGATGGCGATCGGGACGGCCGGGTTTACGGCGGGGATGTCGGTGGTGGCCCTTGAGGACCGTGGCCTGTCCCCGGACGACGGGCCGGTCCTCGTGACGGGTGCGAGTGGCGGCGTCGGTGGCACGGCCCTGGCGATCCTCGCCGACCGTGGCTACGAGGTCTGGGCAGCGACGGGCAAGCCTGACGAGGCGGAGCGCCTCACGGCCCTGGGCGCGGCCGGGATCCTGACACGCGACGAGGTGACTGCCGAGGGCAAGCCGCTCGAATCGGAACGGTGGGCGGGCGCCGTGGACGCCGTCGGAGGCGCCACGCTGCCGTACGTGTTGCGAACACTCAAGACCGGTGCGGCCGTCGCGTCCAGCGGGAACGCGGGCGGCCCCAAGCTCGAGACGACGGTCTTCCCGTTCATCCTGCGTGGCGCGGCGCTGCTGGGCATGGACTCCGTCAACGTCCCGATCGGGCGTCGGCGCCACATCTGGGACCGCCTCGCGACGGACCTGCGGCCACGGGCCCTCGGTGAACACTGTCACGAGGTGACGCTCGACACGCTCGAGCCGGCGCTGGATGGGATCGTGGCGGGCGCCGCCCGCGGCCGCTGGGTCGTCCGGGTCGGTCAGGCGAGCGGGTAGCAGACCTCGGTTCGCAGGTCCGCCGGATCGGGCACCGAGTCCGGGTCGTCGAGGTACGACTCCCACGGCCCAAGGCTGTCCTCGCGGCCCTGCTCGTGGATCCAGTCGTGGAGTCGGCCGTAGGTCGCCGGGAGGCCATCGTATGGACCCCAGTGCGTCGCGACCGCGGCGGGACCGGCCGGCAATTCGGATGCACCGATGTCGCCCGCCGGCAGTTCGCGGAGTGGCCGCAGCGCATCGAGCGGACGTCCGACCGGCAGCCCGATCTCGACATCGGCCTCGTCGCCGCCCCAGGCGAAGTACCGGCCATACGGTGCGCCAGCCATCTCGGCACCCAGCTCCTGCATCCGGGTGAAGAGCCGGGGGAGCTCGCGGCCGTAGACGGCGCCCATATCGATCTCGGCCATCGGGACCTGGATGCGGACGGCCAGGGTCGGCTGGGCTTCGCGGTCGATGAACCGCGCGTCGAAGTCACGATCGGTCACCAGAGTGTCCCTTCCAGCTGGGCGATCGCGCGCTTGAACGGCCCGCGCGCTTCCTCGGCCGGCTGCTCCGGGAAGGGGTGCGCCGCGATCGCGTCATCGATGGTGATCTCGCCGGCATGGACCCGACGCGCGAGGTCGGCCAGGGCCGTGAGCCACGTCACGTGGGCCTCGGCGAACCAGCGGCCGGCGTGGTCGCCGTGTCCGGGGACGACGACGCCGCGTTCGGAATCGATGAGCGCGCGCGAGCGCGGCCGCGGTCGCCGGCCAATCGATCGGGAAGCCGTCGTTGAAGAACGGCATCGCCCCGCCCTCGAGCAGGTCGCCGGCCCACACGACGTCCGTGCCGGGGACGGTGATGACCGCGTCGTGGTCCGTGTGGCCGCGCCCCAGGAAGCGCAACTCGACGGCGCGCCCGCCGACCTCGATCGTGGCCGCGTCATCGAACGTGCGATCGGGCGGGTCGATGACGACATCCGCCAGGTCCGCGGCGATCTCCGGTTCCGACGCGGCGATGGTTGGCCGCCGCTGTTCCCCGGTCCGTGCCATGAACGGGACGCACCCGGCCTGCCCCCAGATCGTCGCGGGCCGGAAGACGTGGTTGCCGTAGGCGTGATCGAAGTGCCCGTGCGTGTCCACGACGACCGTCACGGGATCGCGAGTGAGTTCCCGCAGGTCATCGATGATCTCGCGCGCCTGGACGTGCGTGGACCGGGTATCGATGACGAGCGCCTCGCCGCGACCCAGCACGACCCCGATGTTCTGGTCGTAGAACGCGTAGCGGCGCACGAAGAACCGATCGCCCAGTTCCACCCAGCCGTCCGCGACACCCATCGCCGGGTATGGTACGCAGCGATGCCATCCATCGAGGGGCGCGCGACCACCGCCGACGGGACGAGCCTGCTGACGCGCCACTGGCCGGCGGACGAAGCGGAGGCGGGCGGTGCCTGGGCGGGCGCGCCGTGGGCCTCGGTCCTGCTGGTCCACGGTCTGGGCGAACACTCCGGCCGTTACGAACATGTCGGCGACCAGATGGCGGCGGCCGGCATGGACGTGTATGCCTACGACCACCGCGGCCAGGGCGGCTCCGGTGGCCGTCGCGGCGATGTCGAGCGCTGGAGCCAGTTCCACGACGACCTCGGGGAGCGGCTGGCGGCCGTGCGTGCCGCCGCCGGCGGTCGACCCGTCGCCCTGTACGGCCACTCGATGGGTGGCCTGATCGTTGCGGGGTACTGCCTTTCCCCGCGACCGAAGCCCGACCTCGTCGTGCTGTCGTCGCCGGGTCTCGATGACACGCTGGCGGGCTGGAAGCACACCCTGGCCAAGGTGGCGAGCCGCGTCCTGCCGACGCTGAGCATCCCCAACGGCATCGACGGCGCCGACGATCTCGCGCGACCCGTCCGTCGCCGCGAAGACGGCCGCCGACCCGTCTGCGTCAAGACCAGCACGACCCGGATGGGCGCCGCGGCGTTCGCGGAGCAGGATCGCGTTCGCGCCGCGGCTCCGCAGGGCCTCGGCATCCCGACCCTCGTCCTCCACGGCCTCGACGACGGGCTGGTGCCGCCGGATGCGTCGGCGGCGTTCGAGGGCGCACCGGGCGTCGAGCGCCGGACGTACCCGGGCCTTCGCCACGAGCTCCACAACGAGCCCGAGGGACCCGAGATCATCGAGGCGATCATCGACCTGGCTCCGCGAGCAGGTCGCCACGACACGCGTGGTAGGCTGACGGCAATCGAATACGCCTCCGGGGAGCGCTTCGAGCGCTGAGAGTGTGGCAAGGCCACAGACCCGCGGAACCTGATCCGGTTCGTACCGGCGAAGGAAGCAGGCCCGATCGATCCTGACCTCGATCGAACTCGTTGACGCCGTCCCCGGAGCCTGCATCGGAGGATGGCCGCGATGACGACCACATACCCCGCCGGAACCTCGGCGCCGCTACCCGACACGCGATGGCGCACCCGCGACATCGTCGTTGCGGCCGTCATCGGCGTCGCGTTCGGGGTCGTCTTCTGGGCCTGGGGTGTCGCCTGGCCGCTGCTCGACCCGGTCTTCGCGTTCGCGCCGCCGCTCAAGGACCTGCTCTACGCCGTCTGGCTGATCCCGGCGGTCCTCGCGCCGTACATCATCCGCAAGCCCGGCGCCGCGGTCTTCGCGGAGATGGTGGCGGCCGGCGTGTCCGCGCTCCTGGGAAGCCAGTGGGGCGTGGATACCCTGCTCTCCGGCTTCCTCCAGGGCGCGGCCGCGGAACTGATCTTCGCGTTCACCCTGTACCGCGTCTGGACGTTCCCGGTGCTGGCGATGGCCGCCGTCGCGAGTGCCGCGGCCGCGTGGCTCCATGACTGGGTCGTCTACTACCCGACGGCCGACACGACCCTCCAGATCGTCCGCGGCATCGCGATGGCGATCTCCGCGGTGGTGATCGTGGCGGGCGGGACCGTGGTGCTGACCCGCTCGCTGCGGCAGGCCGGGGTCCTCGAGGGGTTCCCGGACTGACCGCCACGACATCGATCGCGGCGCCACCGGTCGAGCTCGCCGCCCGCGACCTGACCATCGCCTACGCCGGTGCCGATCGACCGGCGCTGACCGGCGTGACCGTCACGGTCCCCGCCGGCTCGTGCCTGCTCGTGGTCGGGCCGTCGGGGAGCGGCAAGAGCACGTTCGGCCTCGCCGTCGCCGGCCTCGTCCCGCGCGAGGTCCGCTCCACGCTGACCGGTTCGCTCACGGTGGACGGCGTCGAGACGCGGGCCCATGCCCCGGCGGCGCTCGCCGCGAAGGTCGGCATCGTCTTCCAGGACCCCGGGAGCCAGCTCGTCATGGAGCGGGTCGAGGACGAGGTCGCGTTCGGGCTGGAGAACCGCGGCTGGCCGGCATCGGTCATGCACGAGCGAGTGCCGGAGGTGATCGCGGCGGCGGGTCTCGCCGGCCTCGAGCGGCGGCGATCGAATCGACTGTCGGGCGGCCAACAGCAGCGGCTCGCGCTGGCCGGCGTGCTGGCTCCCCGGCCGGGCTGTCTCGTCCTCGACGAGCCGACCGCCAACCTGGACCCGGCCGGCGCCGCGGACGCTGTTCGATCGATTGCGTGCGCTGCGCGCCGAGCGCTCGACGACGCTCGTGCTCATCGAGCACCACGTCGAGGACGCGTGGCCGCTCGCCGACCTCGTGCTCGCCCTGGACCGCGACGGCTCCGTCATCGATGTCGGCGAGCCGGACGTCGTGCTGGCCCGCTCCCGCGAGCGGATGGCGGCCGCCGGGACATGGCTGCCCGGGGATGGCGCTGACCGGACCGTGCGGCTCCCGGCGTTGGAGCCTGGGTGGAACGCGGTCGCCGTCGACGCGCGGGACGTCGGCTTCGGGTACGAGCGGGGTGCGCCGGTGCTGCGCGACGTCGACCTGACCATCGGGGCGGGGGAACGACTCGCCCTGGTCGGGGCGAACGGGAGTGGCAAGTCGACCCTCGGGCGGCTGCTCGTGGGGCTGCTGCGTCCGGATCGCGGGGCCGTGCGGCTCTTCGGCGACGACGCGGCGCGCCCCGGCGGTGACGATCCGGCGCGGCTGCCGGCCGCCGCCCTGGCCCGACGCGCCGGCTACGTGTTCCAGGATCCCGAGTCGGGCTTCCTGACGGATCGCGTGGCGGACGAGGTCATGCTCGGCCTGACCGGACGACGGAGCGCGCCGCGGCGCCGGCGCTGATGGACGCGGCTCGGCTTGCCGCTCGAGCGGCTTCGGAGAGCGCAGCCCGTACCGACTGAGCGGCGGCGAGGCCCGGCGCCTGAGCCTGGCCTGCACGCTCGTCCGCGCGCCCGGGCTGCTCGTCCTCGACGAACCGACGTTCGGCCAGGACCGACTCGGCTACGAGTCGCTGCTGCGGATCCTCGACGAGCACGTGGACCGAGGGGCCGCCGTCGTGGCGGCCACGCACGACGGCCGGTTCGTCGCCGATGTCGCCACCCGGGTCGTGACCGTCGCCGACGGCGGGATCGCTGCCGTGATCGCCGCCCGCGACCTCGCCCCCGCCCAGCTCGACAGCGTCCTCGGGCGCACGAGCCCGGTGCTCAAGCTCGGCATCGCGCTCGTGTGGCTCATCGGCCTGGCCACGACGACGGCCTGGTCGCCACCGATCGTGCTGACGGTGGTGGCCGTCGTGGCGGCCGTGACCGTTGGGCGGGTGCCGCCCGGCGACCTGGCGCGGGCGGTCGCGCCGCTGTGGCTGGCCGCCCTCGGACTCGCGTTCTTCAACACGCTGTTCGGGGTGGCGAACGCGGATCCGGCCGCGACCGACGTTGTTCACGTTCGGTCCATGGCGGGTCACGGAGGAAGCGCTCCAGGCCGGCGTGGGCCTCGGATTGCGCGTCGTCTCGATCGGGGCGGTCGGTGCCGTGTTCGCGCTCACGACCGACTCCACCCGGCTCGTCGACGCGCTCGTCCAGCAGGCGCGCGTGCCGGAGCGGTTCGCCTACGGGGCACTGGCCGCCTACGGGGCGATCCCACGGTTCGGGTCGGACCTCACGAACCTGCGCGCGGCTCGTCGGCTGCGTGGTCTGCGCGGCTCGTGGCACCCGCGGATCCTCGTCGGCCTGCTGGTCCTGGCCATCCGCCACGGCGACCGGATGGCCCTCGCGATGGACGCCCGCGCGTTCGGCTCGGGCCCCCGGTCGCGTTACCGCGACGTTCGCTGGGGCTGGCTGGATCTCGCGGTCGGATCCGTCGCCGTGGTCGTTCTGATCGTGGCGTTGGCGACAGCACGCTAGGTGACGACGCAGTCATCGGCCTGAAACGCGGGCCCGACGGTGGTCGCAAACGGTTCGAGGCGTCACCGGTGCGCGACGGCGCCCGTCAGACTGTCCCGCGACAGGTCGACGGGAGGGAGGCATGCGACATCGCGTCATCGCCACTCCTGTGCTGGTCCTTGCACTGACGGTGGCGGCCTGCTCGCCCGCTGGCCGATCGACGGCGCCATCCGCGAGCAACGCGGTTGCATCGACCCCATCCGAGCGACCGACCCAGATCGCGACCGCCCCACTCGCGACGTCAACGCCGGCCTCGACCACCACGGCCGACCTGCTCCCGGTTGAAGGGACCGATCTGCCGCTCGCCGGTCGCGATGGCGCTCCGGGCCCGGTGAGCTGCGGCGGCGTGGGACCGACAACGCTCGAGGCGCTCACGGAGGGACCGGTGGGGGCCGAACGTCTACACGGACCTGAGTACGACGTGCTGCGGGAGACGATCGCCAGGTACGGCGACGATCCGGAGTTCGCGCCCCTCAAGACCGCGACATTCCGCGAGTTCCGACCGAGTGATGGACGTGTCGTCTTCCTTGGCGACAGCGGCAGCGAGGAAGGCACGTTTCCGACGGTCACGGCCATCTTCGACGACACGCGCTGGGGCTGGGCCGGGATGGACGGGGCGTGCCAGGCGACAGGCGAGCCCGGCGTCGGGTGGGGTGCGGTCAACTGGGTTGTCGATCCTGGTTTCGATCGCCCGAGTGCCGACACCGTGACGCTCCACCTGGCTTGTCGAATACGCCCTGGATGAACACCGTGCGCCCGGCGTCGGTGTTGCGCCCGGAATTACTCATCTTGACGGCTGCCTGTTCTCCCAGCACGAGATGCATTCCAAGCGGAGGAGGGGCGCTGGAGCCGCTCGCACCCGACGCTTGCGCCTTCGCCTGCTGTGCCTTGCGCGCCGCCACGATGTCGGCGGTAATGTCGCGCCAGGTGCGCTCCAGGAGACCTGCACCGCGGATCAACCCGCGGAGGGATTCCGCATCGGCCAGATGGCTCTGGTTGGGGCGGCTCGCCCATGGGACCGGAAGCTCGATCGGCTCGCCGTTCCCCGCGCAGATTTCCTGGCAGACGAACAGCCCGCCCGGCCTGAGTACCCGGGCGATTCCGGAATACAGGCGGCGCTTGTCCCGGATGTTCATCTGCATTTGTATCGTCCACACCACGTCGAAGCTGGACGCGGCGAACGGAAGCTCCAGGGCATCACCCGCCTGAAAGCGGGTGCGATCGGACAACCGCGTCATCCGAGAAAGGGCGTTGGCCACCCCGCAGAATTCAGGCGAGAGATCGATGCCTGTCACGTCGCAACCCAAAGTTGCGGCGAGGTAACGCGCCGGGCCGCCCAACCCGCTGCCCACGTCGAGCACTCGCGATCCTGGCGGAATCTCTGCAAGCTCCACCAATGCGCGCGTGGCCGAACGTCCCGCGGAGTGAAACTCGTCGGCCGGCGCGAGATCTTCGTGCGTGACCGAGTCCAGGTCCTTGCCGAGAGCTTGCAACCCCGCCACGATTCGCGGCAGAAGTCCGCCCGGCTCGTAGTGACGAAGCATTTCCTCGTGCGACTCGCCCATGGACGCAAACCCTGTGCGGATTTCGGGGAGCCGTCAAGTAAGCGCTTGCTCCCGCCACCCCGTCACCTGCCCTCCTCCGGCAGGAGGGGATTTTCTTAAGCGGCGGCGCGGGAGGCGCGTTTGCGCTCGTGCTCGAGCGGCAGGCGCTTGCGCGGATGCGGATGGAGCTCGCGACCGAACGCGAGTGCAGCTCAAAGGCACCGCTCGAGGGTCGTCTTGCTCCTGCGTATGTCTTTCATGAGCCTGATCGGGTTGGGGTCCAGCTGTTCGCAAGGACGGTTGAGGGCGGGGCTCAGTGCGAGGGGATCGAGCCGACCCCCGTGACCCTGAAGCTCCCGATGCCGCTCGGCGACCGCGAGCTGGTGGACGCGACCCCGGAACCATGCCGCGGTTGCGGCGGGTAGGAGCGACGCTGGTCGAGACCAAATCCGATCCGCCTGGCGATCACCCCACGATCCAACGGACCGGCGAACCGGTGCGGCGGACGCTCTGGCGGTCATACGGATCACCGGGTGAACGGAACCGACGAGATTCGGTCGAAACCGATCGTTGGTGCAGTCGGGCGGACGGTTCGCCGGTCGGTTCAGTCACCCGGTGACCGACGCGGGGTGAACCACGGCCCGCAAGACGCCCGGACGCTCTAGCATCGACGCATCACCCGATCCCGACCAGGAGGCGCGCACGCGATGCTCACGGCGACCAAGGACCTGATGCTCCCTGCCACCGTCACGGGGTCGTGGCCGCGACCGCGCTGGTACGACGGCGGCCTGTGGGGCCGGCCGCTCGACACGGCGCTGCTCGACGTCAAGTTCCGCGAGCAGTTCCTCGACGCGCACAGCACCGTGATCGCCGACCAGGAGCGCGCCGGACTCGACATCGTCACCAACGGCGACTACCACCTCGATGAGGACTTCGCCGGTCGCTCGTGGCACCACTACCCGCTCCAGCGCTGGACCGGGCTCGAGCACGAGGAGCTGCAGTACGAGCGCTCGCGCGATCGATTGCTCGAGTTCCCGCCCGGCACGCTGATGAACGAGATCGAGACGACGTGGCGCTGGCCGCGCGTCGTCGGCAAGGTGGAGCACGACCCGCGCAACCCGCTCGAGTACGCGAAGCTCTGGCGGATCGCCCAGGCGCGCGCCGGCAAGCCGGTCAAGTTCGGGACGTGCTCGTCGCAGGTGCTCTCGATCTTCCTCGACAGCCACACGACCGAGTACGACCTCGAGGACAAGAAGCAGCTCATCTGGGACATGGCCACCGCCATGAACACCGAGCTCCGCCAGCTCGCGGCGGCCGGCGCCAAGGTCATCCAGATCGAGGAGCCGACGATCCACTTCGTCGCCAACTTCTACCCCGACCAGACCGAGCTGCTCGACTTCCTGGTCGAGGCGTTCAACCACGAGGTGGACGGCCTCGACGACGTCGAGCTGTGGATCCACACCTGCTGGGGCAACCCGAACATGCAGAAGGTCTACACGGGCGAGTCGTACGCGAACTCGATCGAGATCTACCTCGAACGGCTCAAGGGCGACGTCTGGACCGTGGAGGCGACCGAGAACGACCTCGCCGAGATCGACCTGTTCAAGCCGTACGCCGGCTCGCTCAAGAAGAAGGTCGCGGTCGGGATGGTGAACCACCGCACGCTGCAGGCGGACATGCCGGCGGTCGTCGCCGCGCGCGATCCGCCGCGCCCTGGAGGTGATCCCGGCGGACCAGCTGATCCTCTCGAGCGACTGCGGGTTCGGCCGCCAGGGGTTCAGCCGGACCATCGCGTTCTACAAGGCGACGGCGATCGCGCAGGCGCGCAACATCGTCCTCAAGGAGCTCGGGCGTCGAGGAGCGCTACGTGCCGGCGGCCGACCCGGCCCTGCAGACGGACGTGCTCCCGGACCGCGAGCCGCTGACGCACCTGCCGACACCCTGGAAGTAGCGAAGGAGCGCACGGGGGGCGTGGCCGGCGAGCGCTCCGACCCGGTCGTCGTCGCGTTCCCGCTGCGCGGCGAGGGGTGGGTCGCGGCGACCTCGCCCGCCGACCGGATCCCGAGCCACGGGACCGACATGCTCGGCCAGCGATTCGCCTACGACTTCCTCATCACCGATGAACGGCCGCGCAACCACTACCACCCCGCGAGCTGGCTGCGCACCCTCCTGATCGGCGTGCCGACGCGCGAGTGCTACGCCTGGGGAGCGCCGGTCCACGTGCCGTTCGACGCGGAGATCGTCCGGGCGGTCGATGGGCAGCCTGAGCGGGCGCGGGTGCATCCCGTCCGCGAGGCGATCCTCGCCCTCAAGACCGCCCTGACGTTCCGTCCCGACAAGGTGCCGTCCATCCTGGGCAATCACGTCGTCGCCCGGAGCGGCGACGTCGTCGCCGCGTTCGTCCACCTGGCGCCGGGCTCGGTCGCGGTGCGCGAAGGAGCGACGGTGCGAGAAGGCGAGATCCTCGGTCGAGTCGGGCACACCGGCAACTCGACCAGCCCGCACCTCCATTTCCAGCTCATGGACGACGTCGATCCGTTGATCGCGAAGGGCGTGCCGTGCGCGTTCCGAACGTATGAGGTCTACCGCGACGGTGCCTGGGAGCAGGTGAACCACGGGATCCCCGGCCGGTCCGACCGGATCAGGAGCCGTGCCGACCTAGCGGACTCCTGATGGACGCCTTCGTCCTTTCGTTCGCTGTCGTCTTCCTCGCCGAACTCGGCGACAAGAGCCAGCTGATGGCCCTTGCCTTCGCGTCCCGCTATCGAGCCTGGACGGTCCTCCTGGCGGTGACGATCGCGACCCTGATCGTCCATGCGGGCTCCGTGCTCCTGGGCTCGGTCGTCGCGCTCGCGCTCCCGACGGCGCTCATCCAGGTCGTCGCAGGGCTCGCGTTCTTCGTGTTCGCCGCCTGGACGCTGCGCGGTGATTCGCTCGGAGAGGACGACGAGAGCCGCGCGAGGCGCACGGGACGGTGGGCCGTCCTGACCATCGGGACCGCCTTCTTCCTCGCCGAACTCGGCGACAAGACGATGCTGGCGACGATCACGCTCGCGACGACCGAGGAGCCGTGGGGGACGTGGCTCGGCTCGACGGCGGGCATGGTCGCCGCGGATGCCATCGCGATCGGGATCGGGGCATTCCTGGGAACGAGGCTCCCGGAGCGTGCGGTCAAGGCTTTTGCGGCGGGGGCCTTCATCGTGTTCGGGGTGCTGCTGATCGCCGAAGGACTCGGGCTCGTTTGACGCACCGCTAAGCTCCGCGCACCGGGATAAGGAGATGCATGGACCACGACGACGCGATGCGGCTGCTCGAGGCGATCACCAAGGCGTTCGATGACCACGACCTCGATGGGATCATGCTCCATTTCACCGACGACGCGATCTTCGAAGGACCACGTGGACCGGACCCGTGGGGGACGAGGTTCGTCGGCCGGGAGGAGGTCCGTGACGGATTCGCCGCGCGCTTCGCCGGGATCCCCGATATCAGGTACCAGGGTGACGCCCACTTCGCGGACGGTGACCGCGGGGCATCGGAATGGACCTTGTCCGGCACGACGACCGCGGGCGAGCGGGTGGAAGTCCGCGGCTGCGATCTCTGGACGTTCCGCGATGGCAAGGTCGTGAAGAAGGACTCGTACTGGAAGATCCGGACCGCGAGTTAGCGGCCAGGCTGCCGGAGCGGGACGGGCGTCAGGGCTTCTTGACGGTCAGCTTTGCCCCGACCTTGGAGAATTTCAGTTTGAGCTCGTAGACGACCCGCTGGAGCTGGCCGACACCCTCGCCGACACGCGCCTGCGCGCGCAACTCCCACGTACCCGTCAGTGGCCGACCTTCGTCGTCGATGCGGATCTCGAGGATCTGTTGCTCGACCTTCTCCTTTTGCACCATGCCCGGGATGGTCGATGGGTGGATGAGCAGCGCCTCGGGGACGCCGATGCGATGGCGCGCCTTGCCGTCGACCACCTCTGACCCGAGGTACTTGACATCGCTGGTGGCGTCGACCCGCTTGAACGGCACGTACGAGTCGTTGGCGTCGAAGTTCTTGATCGAGGCCCAGGCCTTTCCCTCGCGCTTGATATAGCCCTTGCCCTTCACGCCCCGGACCTGGAGGTCGTGCGACGGCACATCGTGGAAGTCGTACCGCCAGGACGCCGCGAAGTCCTCGCCGACGACGGTCATCGCGCCTTTCACCTTGACGATCCGCGTCGACATGCGTAGCTCACCGGTGTACTCGACGCGATACGTCAACTTGTCGTCCGCGACCGATTCGACGAAGGCCGCGATGGCCGCCGCGTGGGTGCTGGGACTGGCTGATGCCGCGGCGGCCGGTGCGCGCGTGACCACGGGTGCGACCGAGACCCGTGGGATCGCGAGCGACCCGCATGCGGCGACCACCATCCCGAGCGCTATCGCGAAGGCGATGGACCGGGCGGCGACGCCGGCCGAACGGGCCGGGGCGAGAGGCACGCGCATCATCGTCTCCGTCGCGACGGCACGGTCGCCGTCGCGCGGCACGATAGCAGGCGACAGCCCCGGAGGGTCGCTACGCCCCGTCCGTAGCCGAGGATGGCGCGGGATATGTCCCGGTGCGCAGCCGATGGCGCTCGATCACGACGCATCGGCCGATGCCGCGAACTCGTGGAGCATCGCCTCGTGGCGCGGCAGCTCCTCCAGCGGGCACGAGATCCAGATCGCCCAGGCGCCCGCCTCCGTCTCGATGAAGTACTGCACGTGCGCCACGTCCTGATCACCCGGTTCGGCGCTGGCCATCTCCAGGCGGAGTGCTTCGCCGAGCGGAGGTCGATCCGCCCGAGCGAGCGAACCTGCAACCCGGCGCGTGTGGATGCATCCCGCCCGCCACGGGTCCAACGAAGCCGCTGACGACTGTCCACATCGTCTCCAAGATCCCGCAGTCAACCCGGAGCATCGTACGCTCTTGCGCATGAACCTCCCCGATGGGTTTGCCTTCCGCGCGCCGACGTTCGATGACGTCGATGCGGTGGCCGACGTCCACCTCGCCGATCAGCGCGCGGACGGCGTCGAGCCCACGCTCGATGCCTACTTCATCCGCCAGGTGTGGAGTCGGCCGGGGATCGACCTCGCCGACCGACGCCTGGGTCGTGACCGACGCCGACGGGACGATCGTCGCGTACGGGCAGGCCGTGCAGGAGGAGCCGGGCGTCGTCGGGTCGTGGGGGGTCGTGCTGCCGTCGTATCCGGGGGCGCGGCATCGGCACGGCGCTGTTCGATCGGATCGAGGAGCGCGCGTCGGTTCAGCTCTCGGGGGCCTCCTCGCCGCGGTTCCGCCACTCCATCAACGCGACGGATATCGCCGCGGCCGCGATGGCGACGGCGCGCGGCCTTCGACCGATCCGGCACCACTGGCATATGCAGATCGACCTCGACGGGCCGATCGATCCGGCGCCGCCCCCGGCGGGATCGAGATCGGCGGCGTCGACCGAAGCCGCGACCTCCCGGCGATCCACGCGATCCTGGTGGCGGCCTTCGCCGAGGATCCCGCCGACCACCCGGAGCCGTTCGACGAGTGGGTGCAGGAGCACGAGGCGAGCCCGAGCCACGACCCGTCGCTCTGGCTGCTGGCCCGGGATGGCGGGATGCCGGTCGGTGCCCTCATCGCGAGCGCCGGCGACGACGGCGGCTGGGTCGATTGGCTCGCCGTCCTGCCGTCGCATCGCGGACGCGGGATCGCCGCGGCGCTGCTGAATCGATCGTTCGCAGCGTTCGCCGACGCGCGGCCTTCGGCGCGTGCTGCTCAACGTGGATGCCGAGAACGTGACCGGCGCGACCGCGGTCTACGAGCGCGTCGGGATGCGTGCCGTCTTCCGATGGGACTTGTGGGAACGCTCGCCCGGCGGTTCGCGGTGATGCCCGCGGTGAGCGGTAGCAGCAAGCACGTGTCGGTCTGGTCGAAGCCCGCGGGCTGACGCGAGACGGCGGTGATCAGCTTCGGCAAACCGAGGGGAACGAGGACGTCCGCGAGGCCGTCTCGCTGACATGAGGAAGCTCGGTATCGCGATCGGGGTGATGCTCGCGATCACGTTCGCCGGCGCCGTCCTCGTCCTCGTTCCCAACATCACCGGCCCGGCCCTGCCGCCGGGCGCGACGCGCCTGGAGATCGAGACAGAGAGCCCGAGCCTCCGATTTGGCTGCGCCACCGCCTTGCTCTCGCCTGTGAGGGTCGCGACCGACGGGGACGCGCTGGTCCTCCTCAACCTCGAATCGGGGGAGACCATCCCGGTCGTGTGGCCGAGCGGGTTCGCCGCATGGCGGATGGACGGACGGGCCGTCCTCGCCGGGCCGTACGGGAACATCATCGGTCGTGAGGGCGACGTGCTGGAGTGGCTCGGAGGCGGGACCGGCGCGGACGACGCCTTCCACATCTGTGGCATGGGTCTCGTCGGGGTGGGCGACTGACGCTCGACGGTCCCTCGATGCCGCCGCCCTGCGCGTCGTGCGATACCGTCTGAGCATGCAGGTTCGGGACTACGGGACGACGCCTCGCGACGCCCGAGTCGACGGTCGTCGGCGATCTACGCGTCCTGTCGGGCATCGAGGGCCCGGGGTATGCACCGGCCCGTGACATCCTGGTCCACCTTCCGCCGGGCGCGTTCGCGTCCGGCCGCCGCTACCCGGTGCTGTACATGCACGACGGGCAGAACCTGTTCGACGCCGCGACCGGCTTCTCCGGTGAGTGGCAGGTCGACGAGACCCTCGCGACCCTGGCCGAGGAAGGGCCTCGAGGTGATCGTCGTCGGCATCCCGAACGCGGGCGACCTGCGGTACGTGGAGTACACGCCGTACCCGGGCCGACGTGGCCGGCTTTCCCGACGGCGGCCTTGGGCGCGCGTACCTCCGGTGGGTCGTCGGGACCGTGAAGCCGGCGATCGATGCCGTGTTTCCCACACTCCCCGAGCGGGAGACGACCGGGATCATGGGCTCATCGCTCGGGGGACTCATCAGCCTGTGGGCGGCCGTCGAGCACGGCTCGACCTTCGGGCGGGTCGGGGCGATGAGTCCCGCGTTCCCCGGTGGCCAGGGCGTCATCCTGGGTCCGCTGCGGCGCCTGGAGGTCCGTCCGATCCGTGTCTACATCGATGCCGGCGGTCGCGAGGGTTCGCATGCACCGACGCCCGAAGAGGCGCGTCGTTGGTCGGCCGGGTTCATGTACGACGCCCGGCGCGTCCGGGACGCCCTGGTCACGTCCGGTCTCCGCGAGTCGATCGACCTGCGGCTGGTCGAGGATCCCGAGGCCATCCACCACGAATCCGCCTGGGCGCGTCGACTGCCCGACGCCCTGCGCTTCCTGTACGCGTCGACCTGATCGGAGGGCGAACCGCCAAGGAAGGCGCGTGTGGGACGATATCCCGCCGACCGCCTCCGAAGGAGACCTCGCTTGGCTGAACCGACCACCGTGGACGAGTACCTGGCGACGCTGCCCGATGACAAGCGCGCCGCGATGACGACGCTGCGCGAGACGATCCGTGCCGCCGCGCCCGAGGCGACCGAGGTCATCACCTACAAGATGCCCGGCTTCAAGAGCCACGGCGGCCAGTTCCTTGTCTCGTACGACGCGTTCAAGCAGCACTACAGCCTGTTTCCCGCGAGCGACGGCGTCGTCCAGGGGCTGGGCGCCGCGATCGAGCCGTACCTCGCCGGCAAGGGGACGATCCGCTTCCCGGCGTCGCGCCCCATCCCGACGGACCTCGTCACGCGGATCATCGAGATCCGTCTCACCGAGAACGCGGACCACGCCAAACGCTGAGCGGAGCGATCGATGCCGATGGCCCTCCTGATCCTCGCAGCGCTGTTCGTGCCGCTCGTGCTGGGCTACCTGGGCTGGCTGCCGTGGGGGATCGTCGTGATCGCGGAGTTCGCGATCCTGTTCCTGGCGGCGTTGGGAGTCGATCGCAACCGGCGCCTGGGGGCGAGAGATCCGTACCTGGACGCGAACCGGGCGGAGTTCCCGGTTTCGATGGTCGGCGAGGACCACCAGATCCCGGTGGAGGCCCTGCAGAGTCCGTCGGATCGCCGCAGTCCCGAGTAGCGGCCAGGTCTAGAATCGCGACATGCCTGAGGTCGGCGCCGTCGAAGTCATCCTGACCGCGATCGCGGGGATCGTCACGATCGGCATCGTCGTGCTGGCTGGTTACGCGACGATCGTCCTGGTGGCGCGGATCCTCCATCGGTCCTTGCCGGCCACGACGCCGCCGCGGGATCCAGCCCTCGATGCCCTGCGGACCCGCCTGGCGACCGGCGAGATCGACGAGGCCGAATACGAGCGACTGCGATCGGTGCTCCAGCGCGGGTGAGCCGGTCGGGGTGCGTCAAAAGCCCACCCCCGGAGCGTTAGGCGGCTCAAAGGCGGGTAGGTGTGGCCTCGCAGCGATGGCTCGATGTCCGATTTGCCCAAGTCATGCACGATCCGGGACGGATTCGGCCGCCCGAGTCGCCAGACCGAGGTCCTGATCCGGCGTCAGGCCCGCCCAATGCTCCACAGGCGGGCGTATGTCGCAGAAGTCGGCCGCCGGGCGCGGGATGGGCGGGCGCGCCCCGGTCGTCGGCCTCAGGTCGATCGCGAAGGTCCCGGCTAGTGCCGTGGTGACTACGGTACGCGCGGATCCCGCCGAATCCGGGCGTTCTGGATCGCGTGGCGTCCCGGGTAGCCGGTGGGGACTGAGACGGACGCCAGGGTGGGCAGGGACGCGCACAGGATTCACCTGGAAGCTAGGTGGGACCTTGGCCCGTGCCGGCCACGGCCAGAATCACTCCGCCGGGCGTCGCCCCACGTGGACCGTGACCATCCCGAACGTCATCGGCGTGAAGCCCACGTCCACGAGCCCGGCGTCCCGCATGATCTCGGCGATCCGCTCCGGGCCCGGGTAGTTCCGCACGCTTTCCACGAGGTAGCCGTACGCGTCGCCCTGCCCAGCCACGCGCCCGATGAACGGCACGATCCGCTCGAACCAGACTCGCCCCAGCCGCGCGAGCAGGTGATCCGGCCGCGCGATCTCCAGGCACACGACGCGGCCGCCCGGTCGCACCACCCGACGCATCTCCGCGAAGCCGCGCCCGTAGTCGGGCAGGTTGCGCATCCCGAACGCGATCGTCGCCGCATCGAACGTGCGCATCCGGCGCCGGCAGTTCCATCGCGTTGCCGACGACGAACTCCAGTCCGGCCCGGTCGGCGTACGCACGTTGGGCGCGCTTGATCATCTTCGGCGCGAGATCGACCCCGAGCACCCGACCCGACGGCCCGACCTGGTCCTTGAGCGATGCGGCGACCTTGCCGGTCCCGGTCGCGACATCGATGACGGAATCACCGATGCCGACACCAGCGACCGCCACCGCCCGACGCCGCCAGCGCGGCTCCTGGAACCCGCTGATGATCAGGTTCATGAGGTCGTAGACGCCCGAGATGCGGTCGAACATCGCGCCGACCTCGGTGGGGGGCGCGGCGTTGCCCTGGTCGGTGGCCTGACCACTCGGGGTCGGCGTCCCTGCCGTCGGGGCGGGTGCCGGTGTGGGCGTCTCGGTCATGCGCTGGTCTCCTGGTCGTCGATGCCGTCGAGGTGCCGCTGCACCGCTTCGCCGACGGCGGATGGGTCCGTGATGGGCGCCATGTGGCGCAGGTCGGGCAGGTGGACGCGAGTGGCCGCCGCGCCGATCCGCTCGGCGACCGCGTCCGCGATGGGTCGGTAGAACCGCTCGCTCGCCTCGCCGGTCAGGATGAGCGTCGGAACGGTGATGCGTTCCAGCCCGTCGGGCGTGAGTCCGCCCATGGCGACATCGGCGAGTGCGCCTGTCCCGGCGCCACCGATCGACTCCCGCTGCCGGGGATGCAGCCGCTCCCATGCGCCAGATCCACCGCTCACCGTCTCGAAGAACAGGCGCGCGGCCGCCTCCGACCCTCCGGCGGCGAAGGCGGCGGCCACGTCGTCGCCGATCCGCGCCATCCCCTCCCGGATTCGCCTTGGCGCCAGCGGCATGAACGGCGGCTCCCAGGCGACGACGCGCGCGACACGCCCGGGATGGTGCACGGCCGTTTCGAGCGCCAGGACCCCGCCGAAGCTGTGCCCGACGACACTCGCGTGCGCGATCCCCATCGCGTCGAGCACCGCGATCACGTCGTCAACGTGACGAGCGACATCGACCGGAGCCGGCTCGGCCATCGGGCTGCCACCGCTGCCGCGACGGTCGATGAGGATGACGTGGGCCTGATCCGCCAGCCGGCGCCCGAGCCCCAGCAGCTGGTCGGAGCTCGAGAGCGTGGCGTGGAGGAGGACGACGGCCGGCGCGTCATCCGCCCCGAGTTCTCGGATCGCCGATCGACTGGCCGTCATCCGCGGTGATGGAGCGACGCCGCTCGCCGGTGAGCGCAAGGCGCAGGACCTCCGGCCGCGCGACCTTGCCCAGCGAGGTCCGTGGCAGCGTCCCGGACCCGGAGCGATTCGCGACGGCACCTTGAACCCCGCGAGGCGCCCTCGGGCATGCGCGCGGAGTTCGTCGTCGGTCGGGTCGGCACCCGCGGCCGGCACGATGACCGCGGCGACGACCTCGCCGAGCGCCGGATCGGGGATCCGACGACCGCGACGTCCGCGACGCCCGGATGCGTGGCCAAGGTCGCCTCGACTTCGGCGGGGGACACGTTCTCGCCGCCGCGGATGATGACCTCGTCGCGTCGCCCGATGACGAGCAGGCGACCGGCATCATCGAAACGACCGATGTCGCCGGTGTGCAACCAGCCGTCGGCATCGATGGCGTCGGCAGTCGCCGCCGCGTCCCCGAGATAGCCATCGAACACCATCGGGCCCCGGACGAGGACCTCGCCGTCGTTGCCGATGCGAAGCTCGACTCCGGGGAGCCGGAGACCGTCGATGGCGATCCCCGATGACGTCTCGGTCATGCCGTAGGACTCGACGATCGGCCAGGCGGCCGCGACGGCGCGGGCGCGCAGCGATTCCGGGACCGGACCCCCACCGAGGATCACGGCGCGCAGGCCATCGGGCGGTGGGGCGTCGTCCGTGGCATCGAGGATCGCGCTGAGTTGGGCCGCGACGAGCGAGAGGTGGCTGACGACGACGCCACGCGCCTCGGCGCCCTCGATCGCCTCGAGGAACCCGGCCGGATCGGTCCGCTGCGGGACAACGATCGGCACGCCCGCGGTCGCCGCCCGGGTCACGATCCCCAAGCCAGCGACATGGGTCAGCCCCAACGACAGCAGCCAACCCGGGGCCGGCGGGAGCCCTGCGTTCCAGGCGGTCGCGCTCGCCCCGATGCGGTCCAGGGGCAGGCACGCGAGCTTCGGACGCTCGGTGGTGCCCGAGGTCGGGACGACGAATACGGACGCACTGTCGACCTCGACCCGCCGGTCAACGCGATCCCCGATCGCGTTCAGGTCGAGGACCTCGACTGCCATCGGGGTGACGGCGGCGCTCGTGGAGCCATCCACCGCGAGGAGCGAGGCACCCGACGCGTCCAGCAGATCTCCGATCTCGGCGGCGGTCAGTCGCGGGTTCACGAGCACGGCCGTCACGCCGGCCCGCGCCGCCCCGTGGATCGCCGCGACCCCAAGCGCGGTCGGTCCGATGGCAAGGGCGACCCGCGCACCCGAATCGTGACGGGCCACCGCCGCGACCAGCCCTGCGGCGATCGCTTCCGCGCGCCGGTCCAGCTCGGCCCAGGTCCATGCGCGGTCACCATCCATGATCGCCAACCCCTCCGGGCGTTCGATGGCGTGGCGGCGGGCGAGGTCCGGCAACAGTTCGAGGGTGCGCGTCGTCATCGGCGCTCGCCTGCGCGCTCGATCGACCATCGCTCGAGCGCCTCCTCGTCGAGCGCGATCGGCCCACCCGGGACCGCCATCCGCCCGTCATGAACTTCGAGCGGCGTCGCGAGCAGGTCGCTGACGAGCAGGTCGGCGGTCGCCAGACCGTGCGCGTAGACGCGGTCGGGATCGGGCAGGCCGGCCGCGACCCGCAGGGCCGCCGTGAGGCCCACGCCGGTCTCAAGGAGGTTGGAGATCGTGACGCCCACGCCGCGCCCGGCCGCGGCCGTCGCGATCGCCCGAGCCTCGCCGGGGCCACCGACGCGAGCCGGCTTGACCACCAGGACGTCGGCCGCGGACGCCGCGAGCACGGCGTCGGCGTCGGTACGCGAGGTGATCGATTCATCCGCGGCGATGTCGACCGGCGCGACGCGCCGTAGCCAGGCGAGCATCTCGAGATCGCCCGGCGCGATCGGCTGCTCCACGTAGGCGATGTCCATCGGTGCGATCGCCCCGATCCGCGCCACCGCCGTATCGGGATCCCACGCTCCGTTCACATCCACCCGGAGCTCGATGTCATCGCCGGCAAGGGCACGCGTGAGCGACAGGCGTTCGACCAGGCCCTCGGTCGTGTGCTCGCCACCGCCCTTGAGCTTGAGGCAGTCGTACCCCGCGTCGAGTGCCGCCTCGACCGCCTCCAGGACGTCGTCGAGGGTCTCGCTCGCGATGGATGCGTTCACGTGGACGAACGTCGGGAGGGCGGGCGCGTCGTGCCGTTCGAGGTCCTCGGTCGCGCCAGCGAACGCCGCCCGAACGGCGAGGCGCACGGGTTCTGGTGCGGCATGGCGAGCGTCGTCACGGGCCCAGCCGACGGGGTCCAGCACTGCGGCGCGCACGGCCGCCGACAGCGCATCGAGCGACGTCGGTCCGGCGGCCGGATCCAGGCTGGCCTCGCCGACTCCCTCGCGTCCGTCGGCGTCGCGGAGACGCACGATCCAGGCATCGCGTTCGTGGAACGTGCCGGCAGCGGTCACGAAGGGCCGACGGAACGGGATCCGGACGCGGACCGCGGTCGCGCTCGTCACGCTCCGACTCCTCCAACGGCCAGCCCGAACGCGAACAGCACCCCGTAGGCCAGCGAGAGCCGGGCGGTCGATTTCAGCACCGGGTTCAGTGTCCTTCGGTCGTCGTCGGGACCCAGGGCGAGCACCGTCCGAACCGGACCGATCGCCAGGGCGAAGGCGACCAGCGCCAGGAGGACCGGCAGGCCCGCCAGCGACAGGACGACCAGCACGACCGGCACGACCGCCGCGACAGCGAGCAAGACCACGTACTCCGCCTTCGCGAATCCCTCACCGAACGTCACGGCCAGCGTGCGCTTCCCGGCGGCTCGGTCGGTCGGGATGTCGCGGAGGTTGTTGACCACGAGGATCGCCGTGACGAGCGAGCCGACGGGCACGGCGGCCCACCAGAACAGCGGCTCGAGTCGCAACGCCTGCAGATACCCCGTCCCGACGACCGCCACCAGCCCGAAGAAGACGAACACGAAGACCTCGCCCAGGCCGCGGTAGCCATACGGCCAGGGTCCACCGGTGTACGCGAGCGTTGCCGCCATCGCGGCAGCCCCGACGGCGAGTAGCACGACGCCGCCGACGGCGACGAGATAGAGCCCGACGACCGCGGCCAGCGCGAGCACGACCGCGATCGCTGTCTCGAGCTGGCGCTCCGTGACCAGGCCGGCGGCGGCGACCCGCAGTGGACCGGTCCGTGCCTCGGTGTCCGCGCCGCGCCGGAAATCCGATACGTCATTGGCAAGGTTGGCAGCGATCTGGAGGAGCAGCGCGACGGCGAGGCAGGTGACCGCGGTGTCGAGCCGGAACGTCACGCCCAGCCCGACCGACGCGCCCAGCCCGACGAGCACGGGCGCGAGGGCCGCGGGCAGCGTGTTCGGCCGGATGGCCAGCCACCAGGTGCGGATCGCGGACGGGCGGGCACCCGTCGAGGCTGCCTCGGTCACGGTCGCCGGGGGAACTTCGTGTAGTCGGGCGTGCGCTTCTCGAGGAAGGCAGAGGAGCCCTCGTGCGCCTCGTCGGTCGTGTAGTACAGGCCGGTCGCGTTCCCCGCGAACTCCTGCAGCCCGGCGAGTCCGTCGGTGGCGACGAGGAACGCGGACTTGAGGAAACGGATCGCGGTCGGGCTCATCTGGAGGATCTCCTCGGCCCAGGCGATCCCTTCGGCCTCGAGATCGGCGAGCGGGACGACGCGGTTCACCAGCCCCATCGCCAGCGCCTCGTCCGCCGTGTACTGGCGGCACAGGAACCAGATCTCCTTGGCCTTCTTGTCGCCCACGAGCCGTGCCAGCAGCCCGATCCCGAAGCCCGCATCGAAGCTGCCGACCCGCGGGCCTACCTGGCCGAAGATCGCGTTCTCCGAGGCGAGCGAGAGGTCGCACACGACGTGCAGCACGTGCCCTCCACCGATGGCGTAGCCGTTGACGAGCGCGATGACCGGGACGGGCAGCGAGCGGATCTGGCGCTGGAGGTCGAGCACATTGAGCCGGGCGATGCCGTCGCCGCCGACGTACCCGCCGGCGTGGCTCTTGTAGCGCTGGTCGCCGCCGCTGCAGAACGCCTTGTCGCCGGATCCGGTGAGCAGCACGCACCCGATGGTCGGGTCATCGCGGACGCGCGCGAATGCATCGATGAGCTCGCTGACCGTCTCCGGACGGAAGGCGTTGTGGACTTCTTCGCGATCGATGGTGATCTTGGCGATCCCGGAATCGGTGCGCTCGAAGCGGATGTCGGTGTAGTCGGTGACGACTGGCGTCCAGGTGGTCATGCGGCGTCGGGCCTCCAGGCGGTGAGTTGATCGATCAGCAGGCGACCGAAGGCGGCGGGCGCCTCGCGGTGTGGTGCGTGACCGCGGTGGGGGAGGGTGAGGATGTCGGCGCTCGGGATGGCGTCGGCGACGGCGCGTGCACGGGCCGCACCGACCGGATCCAGCGCCCCCGCGACGACGAGCGTCGGCACGCGTGATGGTCCGAAGCCGGTCGTGCAGGGGCTCCATCGCGCCCTGGCCGGCGCCACGGAGCGATGTTGCGAGGCCTCCGACGGTGTTCCGGGCGCGCTCTCGGTGGATGCGGTCGCGTCGTCGCGCCGCCAGGCGGTGCTCGCCCGCGAACAGTGGGTTCGCCTCCCATGCCCGGAGGAACGCCTCCAACCCGTCGTGCTCCAGGCGGGCCGCGAGCTCGTGGTCGGCGGCGTTGCGGGTCGCGCGCTCGTCGGCATCGGCAAGGCCCGCCGACGGGCTCTCGAGGAACAGGCCCGCGACGACGTCCCGCTCTGCGACTGCCATCCGCAGGGCGACGCGGGCACCCAGCGAGTAGCCGACGACGACCGCCGGCGCGGCCCCGAGCCGGCGCAGGATCGTGGCGACGTCGCCAGCCTGGCGTTCGATGGCGTGTCGAGCTGGGTCGGCTGGAGCGTCGGAGCGGCCGTGGCCCAGGAGGTCGACGACGATCGTGGCGTACCCCGCCGCGTGGACGGCGGGAAGGTTCGGCGACCAGTCGGCGCCGCGGCCGGTGAACCCGTGGATGAACAGGATCGGCGGCCCATCGCCGGCCGTCCGGACCTCGTACCGGGCGCCGTCCACGGTGGTGGCGCTCACGGGACGAGGGCCTCGGTGGCGACCCGTGCCGCGGCCCGATGCAGCTCCACGTTCCGTGCCCGGTCCGTGGGGAGCTCCAGGACGTTCAGCCCAGGCTGCCCGATCGCCTCTCGGAGAGCGCCCGCGAACGATCGATGATCCACCGATCTGGTGGCGATGCCCCACGGCCTCCACGATCGGTCCCGCGGCGATCCCGTGCGGCGTCCCGAACAGCTGCTCGTATCGCTCCGGGAGCCCGACCTCCGGCGCGACCGACGACGGCCTGCGGCAGGAACGAGAAGATGCCGCCGCCGTCGTTCGCGATGAGGACCACGGTCAGGCTCACCCCGGTGATCCGCGCCGTGACCAGCGCACCGAGATCGTGCAGGAACGACACGTCACCCACCACGAGCACGACCGGCGAACCGGCGACGGCCGCCGAGCCCAGCGCCGTCGAGACGACGCCATCGATGCCGTTCGCGCCCCGATTCGCGTGGACATGGATCGCCCGCTCGGTCGAGGGCAACCAGCCGTCGAGGTCGCGGACCGGCATCGAGTTCCCCGCCCACAGGACGGCGCCATCGGGCAGGACCGAGGCCAGGGCATCGAACGGCGCGCCTTCGAACGGTTCGTCGAGGCCGGCGAGCCAGGCCCGCAGCGATCGGTCGGTGGCGGCGTCGGCGTCGAGCCAATCGGTCGTCCAGGCATCCGATGGGGGCGCGGCAGGCGCGGGCGACGCGAGGGCGTCCGAGAGCCGTTCCGCCGTGTCGGCCGCGTCGGCGTGGAGGAACGTCACCGGCAGGAGTGCCGCTTCGCGCCAGCCACCGTCGCCATCGATGACCAGCATCTCCGGCCGGGTGCGCTTGAGGAGCTCGACGACGGGCTTGGATGTCGGCATCGCCCCGAACCGGATCACCAGCTGTGGCGGATGCGCGTCGATCCATGGACCGGGGCGGGCCAGCTGGTCCGTGCGAGCCAGCACGCGCGAACGGTCGTGCGGACCCGCTCGCAACCCGGATAGGGGATCGGCCACGATCGGGTAACCCGAGGCGACGGCAAGCCGCGCGATGGCTTGGGCCGCCTGCGACCGATCCGACGCCTCCGTCGGACCGGCGAGGATCAACCCACGTGGCGTGGCCGCGATCCGCGCGGCCAGTCGTTCGATGTCCGCCTCCGGCAGGCGACGGACCCCGGCCGTCACGCCGGTGAACGGCGCCGACGTGAGCTCGGGCCACGCGCCCAGGTCGCCGCTCGGGATCAGGGGCTCGCGGAACGGAGCGTTGACGTGGACTGGTCCCATCGGCCCGGCAAGGGCTTCCGCGACGGCCCGACCCGCGACCGAGCGCACGTGGGCCAGCGTCTCGGGCGCGTCATCGGCGAGCGGGAGCTCCGTCGTCCACTTCACGTGGTCGCCGTACAGCTTCACCTGGTCGATCGTCTGCGGCGCCCCACGATCGCGCAGCTCCGTCGGCCGGTCGGCGGTCAGCACCACGAGCGGTACGCGCGCCAGTGCCGCTTCCACGATCGCCGGCATGAAGTTGACGACGGCCGTTCCGCTCGTGCCAAGGAGCACGATCGCCCGGCCCGATGACTTCGCCATCCCCAGGGCAAAGAACGCGGCGGACCGTTCGTCCAACAGCACGCGGACCGACAGCCCTTCGTGCGCGGCCAGGGCGAGAGCGAGCGGCGTCGAGCGCGACCCCGGGCAGACGACGGCCTCGCGGACGCCGGCGCGGACCAGTTCCTCCACGAAGGCTCGCAGGAGCGGGGCCACGCTCGCGGTCGCGTCGCTCATGGCTCGTCCCCGGGCCGTCCCAGCGCCGAGGCGACCGCCCGCAACTTCATCCGCGATTCATCCCACTCGCGCTCGGGATCGGAGTCGGCCACGATCCCGCAGCCGGCGAACAGCGTGACCCGGGTCCGGTCCACGATGCCGCTGCGGAGCGCGACCATGAACTCGCCATCGCCGTCCGCACCCAACCAGCCGATCGGACCGGCGTACCAACCGCGATCGAAGCCCTCGTGCTCGTCGATCAGTGCGAGCGCGATGTCCCGCGGCTCACCTCCCACTGCGGGGGTCGGATGCAGGCGCCCGGCCAGCGCGAGGAGACCTTCCCGTTCGTGGACGGTCCCCTCGATCTCGGTGATGAGGTGCTGGACGTGGCGGAGGGTCAGGACGCGCGGTTCGGCTTCGATCGTGAATCGTTCGGAGATGGGCTCCAGGCGTTCGCGCAGGGCGGCGACCACGACCGCGTGCTCCTCGCGATCCTTGTCGGAGTCCAGCAGGGCCTGGGCGAGGACGGCATCTTCGGCGGTATCCGCCCCGCGCCCAACAGAACCGGCGATCGCGACGGTGCGATACGCCCGGCCATCTGTCCGAATCAGTCGTTCGGGCGTGGCGCCCAGAAACGTGCGGCCGTCGCGACGGAACGCGAACACGGTGCTCTCGGGTGCGCTCGCGGCGAGGCGGCGCAGGGCGTTCTCCACGTCGAGGTCGGCGCGGGACGCCATGACCACGCGGCGGGCGAGCACGACCTTGTCGATGCGGCCGCGCCCGACCGCGCCCGCGAACAGGCCCACGGTCCGATGCCACAGAGCCTCGTCCGGTCGCTCCTCGACGATCGAGAGTGGGGCGGAGACGGGCCGGGCGACGAGGCCACCAGGGGCAGGGGCAAGCTCGCGGGCCCGGGCGAGGATCCGGTCCGTGCGTCGCCGCGCGCCCGGGGCCACGGCGTCGGCGGTCGTCGTGGTGATCCACGATCCGCCGCCCGTCCGCGCCACGATGACATCGGGCAAAACGAGCGAAGCGGCACCGAACGGTTCCCACGGGTCACCCGCGATCGGACGACGCCCGGTGAACCCGAGACCGCCCAGCAGGACCGGCCCGACACCGCGGGGGAGGGAGGGGTCGTCAGGTCCGAGGGACTTCGCCACCGCCTGCCACGCCCGGTCGGCCTCGGCGAAGCGCTCGTCACCCTCGGGTTCGGTAGACCATGACCTTCCGATCCCGACCAGCGCGAGGTCCTCCGACGCCCGCAACCAGAGTGCGGCCTCGAGACCGGCCTCGACGGCCGCGGCATAGACGGCGACCGGGTCGAACGCGTCGGCGGGTTCCGTGCGGATCTCGAGGTCTGGTGTCGCGGTACGACCCACCGGCCCTCGGTCGGCTACCGTCATCGGTCGCCTTCCGGGAACGACCCAGGAAGCATGGATGCGGGAACCTGGCCGATGCGCTCCTCGGCGACGCCGACGCTCCGCAGCAGGGTCGCGCGCAAGGTCGGATACGCGTCCTCCAAACGGACGGGCTTGTCCGCCTGGAGCCAGCGGCCGACGACCTCGTTGAGTGCCCCGAACCAGGCGATGCTCGTGACCCGCGTGTCGGTCGGGGGGATGACGCCGTCGGCCACGGCCTGGTCCAGATACCCCTGGATGAGCCGGGCGAACCGCTCGTGGAGCTCGTTGGCCTCCGCCTGGAAGACCCGGCCGGCACCGATGACGTCGAGGAACAACAGCCGGGCCATCGTCCGGTGGCCGGAGAACGTCGCGAGGACGGTCCCGATCGCGATCTCGGCCTGGGTGATCGGGTCCGTCTCGGTCGCGACGGCGCGTTCGACCTTGCCGACGAGCTTGTCCGCGGTCGTCCGCATCAGCTCGCGGAAGATCGATTCCTTGGTCGAGAAGTGGAAGTAGACCCCGCCCTTGGACGTCTCGGCCGCGGCGGCGATGTCGTCCATCGATGCATCCCGGTAGCCGCGACCGGCGAACGTCGTGAAGGCGGCGTCAAGGATGCGCTCGCGCCGGCTTCGACTCTGCTCCGTCGGATCATGCTTCGGGGTCTTCGCCATGGCCATTCCCGCCTCGCGGACGTCGGATACCTCGACCGACCGACCGGTCGGTCGGTTCGTACGCTACACCATGTTCGTCCGACCTGGCGACTCCGGATGGGGGCCGCGCGCCCGGCCTCGCGCACGGCGCGGTTGCGCCGGTCAGTCGACCGGCAGGGCAGCCCCCACGAGTGCCGCCGCGAGCGCGGCCACCGATGCGACAAGCACCAGGCGGACACCGTCACGCCAGGGGACGGAGCCGCTGACCCGACCGATGACGAGCCCGAGCCCGAACAGGACCACGACCGACGTCCCGATCGAGACCATAACCGCCGTCGCGAATGGCAGGATGAGGAATGGCATCAGCGGCACGAGTCCGCCGACCAGGGCGGCCGCGAACGTCGCCACACCCGACCAGATCGGTGCCAGGCCGACCGGTTCGCGGCCCACACCATCGTTGGCATCGGCCTCTCGAGCATCGAGTGCTCGCTCCGCGCGAGTCGAGCTGTAGAGCACGCCACCCATCGACACGGATTCGGCCACTGCAGCGGACAAACCGGCGAGGGCGACGAGTTCCGGTCGACCCGAGCCGATCGACACACCCAGCATCACGGCCAGCACGTTCGTCAGGTTGTCTTGGGCACCCATGAGGATCTCGCGGACGGTCGCATGCTCCAGGACGGAGCGTCGCTCGGCAGGTTCGGTCACGTCCGGGGCCGTCGTCGATGGCGCAAGTGAGGTTGTCATCCGTCCGCAGGTCTCCTTCAGTCCGAGACTACGTCGAGACATGGAGGATGTGACCGTGCCGTCCGGCCCACTCGCCGGGGCCGAATGTCGTCCGTCGCCCAGACCTGGCTCGGATCAGAGGGCCATCGCCGGCATGACGATCTCCCCGACGCCGAAGCCTGGCCGCACGAGGGTCGTGCCGTATCGCCGCACGTCTTCGCCACGCCACATGAGCGAACGCAGCAACCCACCACCGCCGATGTCACCGGTGAGCCGGAAGCCGACCACACGCCCTTCGTCGAGGAAGACCTTGCGCAGCACGTCGCCGCGACGCCAGCGCAACTCGTCCGCGCCTTCCAGGGCCCCGACTGCCATGATCGGCAGGCCGAGGTGCTTGAGGCTGTTCATGCTCTCCGCGCCGACGTACGCGACATCGCCACCGAGGATGTTCGAGGCCACGACGCGCGCCTGGTCCACGGCGTTCGGGAAGATCGCGTGGACGAAGCGCTTGCCGGTCGCCCGGTCGGGGGCCTCCACGACGTCACCGGCGGCCCAGATGCCTGGCACGGTCGTGCGTAGCCGGTCGTCGACCGTGATTCCCCAGTCCGCGACGACCCCGGAGCCATCGAGGAACCCGAGGTTCGGCTTCACGCCGGTCGCCGCGATGTAGAGGTCCGAAGTCATGAGGGAACCGTCGGCGAGCCGGACCCCGGCTGCGACTCCATCGCGCTCCTCGAACGCCGTTGCCTCCACGCCGAGTCGCAGGATGACCCCGCGGTCGACCATCGCCCGTCCGGCGATCTCGGCCGTCTCCGGATCGAGCATCCGCGGCATGACCCAGGTCCGGCGCCCGATGATCGTCACCGCGACGCCCGTGTCGGCGAGCAGCAAGGCGATCTCCATGCCGATGAACCCCGCGCCGACGATCAGGGCGCTCCGCGCCTCGCGGGTGCGGACTCGCGTCATGATCGCCTCGGCGGCTTGCAGGGACTTGAAGTCATGGACGCCGGGCAGGTCCGCGCCCTCGATGGGAGCGTGGAGGCGACTGCCCGACGCGATGAGCAGGGCGTCGTAGGGAAGACGGACGCCGTCGGCGAGCGCCAACGCCTGCGCCTCGGCGTCGATCGCGACGACCTCTGCGGGCGACCGGTAAGCGATCCCCAGGCGATCCATGACATCCTCGCCGCGCCAGAAGAGCGGTTCGCTGCGACCGGTGAGGAAGTGGTCGGCCATGGCCGGTGGCGAGTAGGGCGGGTACGGCTCGCGGGTGACCATCTCGAGTTCGACCGTCGGGTCGGCGGCGCGCATGGACTCGGCGGCGACGATGCCGGCGGGGCCGGATCCGATGATGACGACCTTCATAGCGCGGCCTCCACGGGCTGAGGCGCGACCGTCGCGAGCAGCGTGCGAACAGCCGCGAGGAACGATAAGTCGCCGGCCGCGAGGAGCGGCTCGACGGACGGCTCCGCGTCAAGGACCCTCGGGTCATCGGGGAGCCAGCTCTGCGTATCGAAGGCGACGCCATCGCTCCGGGCGGTCAGGTCGGCGAGCACGCGCGCCTCATCCGCTGCGCCCCGGACACGGTTGACGACGAGGTGGACCTGCGGGATGCCGAGGTCCCGCGCCAGGCGTCCGGCCGCGATCGCGACACCGACGCCGCTGTACGTCGGATCCGTCACGACCAGCGCGTGTCCGAAGCCGCGGGCGATCGCTCTCCCGAAATGCTCGACCCCGGCCTGGGTGTCGAGGACGATCGCTTCACCTTCGCGCAGGCCGACGGCACGAATGGTCTCAGCGAGGAGCGTGTTCTCGGGGCAGAGACAGCCGCCGCCCGCGCCGGTCAGGGTGCCCATGGCAAGCAATCGGACGCCATCCGGGGCGCGCTGCCCGAACCGCTTGACGACGTCGTCGACGTCCGGGTTGAGCCGCACGAGCGGCCCGTAGCTGTCACCCGGCCGCGCACCGGTCTTCTCCTCGATGTAGTCGAGGTGCTGTGAAAGCGGGACGAGGTGTTCTGCCTCGTCCCGCGGGATGCCCAGCGCCGCCGCCAGATTGAGCTGTGCGTCGGCATCGACGGCCAGGACCCGTCGGCCCTCGCGGGCCAGCAGCCTCGCGAGCACGGCACTGAGCGTGGTCTTGCCGACGCCGCCCTTGCCGGTCACGACGAGGCGGATGCTCCCGTCGCGATCGCCATGGACCGGCGTCGACGTCCCCTCCATGTCACGCGCCCACCGGCTCGAGCACGGGGGCCGTGATGGTCGATGGCTCGATGAACGGCAGGCCGAGGCCACGCCGCTTCTCCTCGAGGTGCCGGCGGATGAGGACCGCCGCCTTCTCGGGATCGGGTTCGACGGCGAACTTCGCCCCGACCACCCCATCAAGTCCGTTGGCGAGCAGGTCCACCACCTTGGCGCTGCCGAAGATCGGCGGCTGGACGCCCAGGACCGTGGTGATCCCGGATGCGACCACGTAGGCACCGATGGCGATGGCCTTCTCGGAGTACCACTCGGGGGCGGCGCCGGCGAGCGGCAGCTGGCTGATGTCCACGCCGAGGTGCTTGGCGAGCGCCGCGGCGATGACGAGGATGCGCGTGTTGTCGACACACGAGCCCATGTGGAGCACCGGTGGGATGCCAAGCGACTCACACACCGCCCGGAGGCCGGGGCCTGCCATCGCGGCGGCATCGGGGACCATCTGGCCCGCCTTGCCGTTGGCCACGGCCGCGCAGCCGGTGACGAGGACGAGGATGTCGTTCTCGATCAGCCGCTTCGTCAGCATGACGTGGCCATAGTCCTGGGTCACCTTCGGGTTGTTGCAGCCAACGACGCCGACGGCTCCCCGGATGGTGCCCGCGGCGATGGCATCGACCAGTGGCTGCGGCGTGCCACCGAGTGCCCCGAGGATCGCCTCGACGCTGAAGCCCGCCATCATCGGGACCGGGCCGTCCGGGATGCGGACGCGCTCGGGGTTCCGGTTCGGATAGGCCTCGATGGCCAGCCGGATGATCTCCTTGCCGATGGCGAGGCCGTGCTCGGGCTGGAACGAGATATGTGTGGCGCCCGGGAACTTGGCCTTGTCGGCGGTCGAGATCACCTGGGTGTGGAAGCACTTCGCGATCTCGGTGACGGCCGGCATGATGCACTGGTAGTCCACGACCATCGCCTCGAGGGCGCCGGTCATGATGATCAGCTCCTGCATCAGGTGGTTGCCGGCCATCGGCACCCCCTTGCGCATGAGCAGCTCGTTGCCCGTGCAGCACAGGCCGACGAGGTTGATCCCCTCCGCACCCTTCGAGCGCGCCAAGGCGACGAGCTCCGGATCTGCCGCGGCCTGGACGATGACATCGGACAGGACGGGGTTATGCCCGTGGAGCGCCACGTTGACGTGGGTCGCTTTGAGGGTGCCGAGGTTGACGGTGGACATGACCGGCGACGGTGTGCCGAATAGCACGTCCGACAATTCCGTCGCGATCATGGAGCCGCCCCAACCGTCGGCAAGGCTCGTCCGCAGGCCGTGGAGCAGGACGTTGGCATAGTCGCTGTCGACGCCCATATGGGTGCGATGCAGCATCTCGACGTTCTCGCGGTCGATGCCGCGCGGGGTCAACTGCAGGCGCTTCCACAGCGCCCGTCGCTGGTCGGGGGCGCGTTGGACGAACCCCAGTTCGGTCTTGTGGCTGCCATAGTCCTCGTACATCGCCGCGGCGAGGTCCTGGGCGATCTCGTTGACCGGTCGGTCGCCGGTCTCGATCTCCCATTCCTCCGCCAGGCGGCGGAGCTTCACTTCATCCGTGATGCGATACCCGGACGTCTCACCCATCGCGGTCTGTTCGAAGACCTCGAGGATGTCGCGACCGTGGTCGCTGTGGGCCGAGGAGCCGGCCGCGATACCGCGACCGAGGTTGCGGGCGACGATCAGGTCCGCGGTCGCCCCGCAGACGCCGACCTGGGGCCCGGCCCCGAACGGGTCGATCCGGCAGGGTCCCATCGAGCAGTTCCGGCACGACACGCCGAGCGAGCAGTACCCGCACTGTGGGTCCTGGGCCATCGCCCGGTCCCACACGGTCTCGATGCCCTCCTCGCGAGCGAGCGACAGCATCTGCTGGGCATCGGCCGGCATGGTCAGGCTGGCGACGGGCGCCCGGTCACGGCCGTCGCGGTCGAGCGCGGTCATCGCGCACCTCCTGGGTGGCCCACGGTCGCACCGAGCGCCCGCCACGCCCCAAGCGGGTCGGGCTCTGGCATGGTCGGCGTGGTGTCGGCGGCGGCCGATGTGGGTGACGTCGCGGCGAGGACCGCCGCGGTCTCGCGCCGCTGGCCTGCGGCGACGATCTCGTTGATCTCCCCGAATCGGAGGGCACCGACCTTGCAGACCTCGACACAGGCCGGGATGCGGCCATCGAGTTGACGGGCGATGCACGCGTCGCACTTGACGGCCACCGTGTGCGGCGCGGCCCCGTTGGTCAGGGCGTGATAGGTGATGACATCGAATGGGCAGACCATCGCGCACATCGCGCAGGCGATGCACTTGCCGGTGTCGATGAGGACCGCGTCGTGCTCGACGTCGCGATAGATGGCGCCGGTGGGACAGACCTGCAGACATGGCGCCGGGTCGCAGTGGCGACACTTGTTCGGGAACGCAGTGTTGGCTCGGGGCCCCGCCTGGACGTGGACCCGCTTCCTGGGTACCGGGACTTCACCAAGTGCCGCGACGGGGTCACGGGTGTGGGAGTGCTCGACGGCACAGGCGAACTCGCACTGCAAGCAGCCGATGCACCGCTGCGGATCGACGAAGACGGTGAGCATCGCCTCACCCCCTGCATATGGGCCGGATCGTCCAGGTCGGCATTCGCGCCGAGGCGGACGAGGGCCGAACCGGCCAGATCGGGGCTGGCCGCCCATCCATGGAGTGTTGGACCGGTCGGGTCGCACGGCCAGTGCCGGAGCGCCCGAAACGGCACGCCGGTCCGGCCTGCGGCGATCGCCCAGGGTGCAGGGTCCATCGTGACCGTGCAGCCGGGTCGCCCGGTCGGCATCATGACCGCCACGATCCGCGACGACCCTGCCTCGAGCCGAACGCCACTGTATCCGGAGGCCCCGACGTGACCGACGCGCGCACGATCGTCTTCTTCCCCGAGGGAGCGTTCGGCCCGACGAACAACTGCGTCGGGATCGGGAACATCCTGCGCGACCGTGGGCACCGGGTGGTGTTCATCGTCGAGGAGTCGTTCGCCGGGACGCTCGAAGCCAAGGGGTTCGAGGAACGGTTGATGCGGCTCGGCCCGCCGCCGGCCGAGCCGGAGGTCCCCGGGCAGTTCTGGATCGACTTCATCCGCGACACGTCGCCGGTGTTTCGCACGACGACCCTGGAGCAGCTCGAGAGCTTCATCGCGCCGACGTGGCAGGCGCTCATCGATGGCGCGAAGTACGTCGACCCGCGATTGACCGAGATCTTCGACGAGCTGGCGCCCGACGTCATCGTCGAGGACAACGTGGTCGCGTTCCCGGCCATCACGGCGTCCGGGCGGCCGTGGGTCCGCATCGTCTCCTGCAATCCGATGGAGATGAAGGACGAGCGGATGGCGCCATTCTCGTCCGGGTATCCGGTCGCCGATCGGTCGGGATGGGTGGCGTTCATGGACGAGATCCGGCGGACGCACGCCGACATGTGGGCCGACTTCGATGCCTTCTGCCGCGCGCACGGCGAAACGGGCCTGACCTACGGGGAGCTCGGCCCGGAGTTCATCGCCGAGTCCCCCTACCTGAACCTGTACTCGTACCCGGCCGAGGCCGACTACGAACGCGCCGTGCCCCTGGCTCCGACCTGGCACCGCCTGGATTCGACGGTCCGTGCGCCCGAAGCCACCTGGGAACTGCCGGTCCATCTCGCCGAGCGGGATGGAGCGTTGATCTATCTCTCCCTGGGGTCGCTCGGCGCGGCAGACGTCGGGCTCATGCAGCGGCTCGTGGACCTGCTCGCCACCACCGAGCACCGGGTCATCGTCTCGAAGGGTCCGCTTGCGGACCAGATCACGCTCCACGACAACCAGGTCGGGGAGGGGTTCCTGCCGCAGCCCGCGATCCTGCCCCTGGCGGACCTGGTGATCACCCACGGTGGCAACAACACCGTCACCGAGTCCTTCCACCACGGCAAGCCGATGATCGTGCTGCCGCTCTTCTGGGACCAGGTCGACAACGCCCAGCGCGTGGACGAGACCGGGTTCGGCCGGCGACTCTCGACCTACGGCTTCCGCGACGAGGAACTGACCGGCGCGATCGACGAGCTGCTCGATGACCAGGCGTTGGCGGCTCGACTCGCGGCGATGTCAAGACGGATCCAGTCGACGTCCGGGACGGTCCGCGCCGCGGACCTCATCGAGCGCGTGGGTCTGAGCTAAAGGAAGGGGAGACGGCGATGCTCCGTGGGCGCCTGATCACGCTGCGACCGGTCCGGGCGACGGACCTCGACGAGCTCTACGGTCACCACATCGAGATCGCCAATCGAGGGGCATTCTTCCCGCTCGGCGTCGAGTCCGAAACCGGGTTCCAGAAGCGCTTCCAGGAGGACGGGTTCTGGGGCCGCGACGACGGGATGCTCGTGATGCTCGACCGGACGGACCGGATCGTCGGGCACATCGAGTTCTTCCGGGCGGTGCCGTACTGGGACGCGTTCGAGCTCTCGTACCAGCTCTACGACGAGTCCGATGCCGGTCACGGGTACACCACGGAGGCTGTCCAGCTCGTCGTCGACTACCTGTTCGACACCAAGCAACGGCACCGCATCCACCTCGTGATCCTGCCCGACAACGTGGCTTCCCGAAGGATCGCCGAGAAGTGCGGGTTCACGCTGGAAGGGACCCTGCGCGAACCGTTCTTCCACCGCGGGCACAACGTGGACATCGTCATGTACTCGATCCTGCGGACGGATCCGCGCCCCTGGCACGACGCGGGGCACGGCTGACGCTTCGCCCACGTGGCGGGACGGACTACCGCGACGGGTCTAGGATGACGACACTTCCCGTTCGACCCCGTCACGCCCAGGAGGCACCCCCCGTGACCGACACCCTCGAGCGCGTCAAGACGTACAAGCAGTTCATCGGCGGCGAGTTCGTGGACGCCGCGGACGGCAAGACCGCCGACGTCATCAACCCGGCCAACGACCAGGCGATCGCCAACGTCCCGGCGAGCTCGTCGGAGGACGTGGATCGCGCCGTCAACGCCGCCGAGACTGCCTTCGCGACCTGGAGGAAGACGACCCCGCAGGATCGCTCGCTCATGCTCCTCAAGATCGCCGACGCGCTCGATGCGAGAGCCGACGAACTCGGCCGGCTCGAGAGCGCGAATACCGGCAAGCCGGTCGGCGCCGCGATCGACGAGATCGCCGTCTGCTCCGACCTCTTCCGCTTCTTCGCCGGCGCGGCGCGGATCATGGACGGCCTCGCGGCCAACGAGTTCGCGGCCGGCCACACCTCGATCATCCGGCGTGACCCGATCGGCGTCGTCGCGTCGATCGCACCATGGAACTACCCGCTGTACATGGCGAGCTGGAAGCTGGGTCCGGCGCTCGCGACCGGCAACACGGTCGTCCTGAAGCCGTCCGCCCGGACGCCACTCACGTCGCTCGCCTTCGCGGAGATCCTCGGCGAGGTCCTGCCCCCCGGCGTGGTCAACGTGCTGTCGGGTTCTGGCGCGGACATCGGCGACGCGCTGGTCGGCCATCCCAAGGTCCGCATGGTTTCCATCACCGGTGACACCGTGACCGGCAAGCGCATCGCGCGGATCGCGTCCGAGTCGGTCAAGCGACTCCACCTCGAGCTCGGCGGCAAGGCGCCGATCATCGTCTTCGACGACGCCGACGTGGACCTCGCCGCGGAGACGCTCCGCTCCGCCGGCTACTGGAACTCGGGCCAGGACTGCACCGCGGCCACCCGGGTCATCGCCGGACCGGCCGTGTACGACAACTTCGTGTCCGCCCTGGCGGACCAGGTCAAGACCATCAAGTGGGGCGACCCGGCCGAGGGCGACGACATCGAGATGGGCTCGCTCATCGCGCAGGCCCATGCCGACAAGGTCCAGGGCATGGTCGATCGCGCCCGTGAGGGCGCGGAGATCGTCGTCGGTGGCGAGCGACCGGATCGGGCCGGCGCCTACTACGCCCCGACGATCATCGCGGGACCTGACCAGAAGTCGGAGATCATCCAGGACGAGATCTTCGGCCCGGTCGTGACCGTCCAGCGCTTCAGCGATGAGGAGCAGGCGGTCCAGTGGGCGAACGACACGCCCTTCGGGCTCGCGTCATCGATCTTCACGAGCGACATCGGCAAGGCGATGCGCGTCGCGAAGGCGCTCGATTTCGGGCACGTCTGGATCAACGAGCACTTCACGCTCACGTCCGAGACCCCGCACGGTGGCGTCAAGCAGTCCGGCTGGGGCAAGGACGGCTCCAAGTACGCGCTCGAGGACTACACGTTCATCAAGCACGTGATGATCAACACGGGCGAGTAGGGTAGGGCGTCAGCCGCCCGCCGGCTCCGCGAGATCCTTGCCCATCCGGGCCTCGAGCGGTCAGTCGAGGTCTGGACGAGGTCCGATCAGACCTGTAGCGAACGTGAATGGGATGCGCGGGCCCAGGTGGAGAGCGGCGATCCCGGCGAGCGCCGGGATGATGACCAGCCACGGCGCGTCGGGCAGGAGCTCGGTAAGCACGCCGACGATCGCGATGGCGGCGATCGCGCCACGATTCCGGCGGAGGAAGCTCGCGACCTCCTCGGGAAGCAGCGCATCAAGGATGTCCGGCATCGCCGCTCGAGCGGCGTCGCCGGATCCCGCCTGCGATGGCGGTGGCGCGACGCTCGTGCGACCGCGGACGCGGAGGGTGGTGACTGGAGTGTCGACGTCGGGTCGGTCGTCCATGCTGTGCCTCGTGCTCCGACCACGATCGTACGCCCGCACCCGCCCCGATGTCACGGACGTCAAGGGGTGAGGCGACATGCCCCGGGACCGACCGTGGACTTCGCCACCGTTGCCGCCACCATCGCGCAGCTGGACTTGGACGCGATCGCCGCCGCCGCACGCTGGTTCGGCGCCAAGGGCCGGTCGATCGCGACCATCGACCTCGACGCGGCGTTCGCCCTCGACCCGGACGGCCCGCACGTTCTCGCGATCGCGACCCTGACGCTCGACGACGGGGAGCGTCAGCGCTACCAGTTCGCCCTGACCGGCGAGCCGCTGCGCGAGGCCGCCGCCGGGGAGGGCGCCTGGCGGGCGCTGGCCGTCGCCATGGCGGAAGGTCGGGCCATCGCCGCCATCACGGACGACCCGGAAGCGCCTCCGTCGGCCGTCCTCGTCTGCCGTCCGGGGCCGGCGATGCCGCCAGGCGGCCCCGGCACGGAGCGGGATCTCGGCGCTGATCAGAGCAACACGAGCGTGGTCCTCGGCGAGGAGGTCCTGCTCAAGGCCTACCGGCGGCTTCAGCCCGGGCTCAACCCTGACCTCGAGATGACCGCATTCCTGAGCGAGGAAGCTGGCTTCACGGCGGTGCCGCCGCTCGCCGGATTCGTCGAGCTCATCGAGGCCGACCACGGCACCACGACCCTCGCGATGGCGCAGCAGTTCGTCGCGGACGGCGCCGACGCCTACGAATCGATCGCCGACGCCCTCGCTGCCTGGCTTCTGGCCCCCGGCCAAGTCAGCCTCGAGTACGCGACCGAGGTCGCGGCCGATCTCGGCGCGCTGACGGCCGGCCTGCACGCGGCCGTCGCCGACGGACATGGCATCCCGGAGATGGGGCCGCGGGAGGCATCCCGTGACGAAGTCCGGTCGTGGGCGCGTGAAGCACGGGAGCACCTCGACCGCGCCATCGAGGTCGCCCCCGAGGGTCACGGTGCGGCGGCGGCACTCCGCTCGCTCGCGCCGCGGATCGCCGAGGCCTTGACCACGTTCGAGGCGATGCCGGGAACGCCGGACGTCATCCGCGCTCACGGCGACCTGCACCTGGGCCAGATCCTCATCGCGCCTGACGGGTATCGGATCGTCGATTTCGAGGGCGAGCCGCTCAGCACGCCCGAGCAGCGGCGCGCGCATCGCCACCCGCTGCGCGATGTCGCATCGATGCTGCGGTCGCTCGACCATGTGGGTCGGAGCGCGGGCCGTCGGGCCGAGGGGGCGAACGGCGGCCGATTGGATCAGCCGGGACTGGACCTGCCTGGATGGCTGCGCCGCTCTCGCGAGCGATTCCTGGAGGCGTACCGGTCGGGGATGTATGAAGCGCGCGTCGTCCCCGACACGGATCCGTCGCTTCTTCTGGCGTTCGAGGTGGACAAGGAGCTGTACGAGTTCGCCTATGCGGCGACGTACCTGCCGTCGTGGCTGTGGGCGCCGACCGAGGGGATGCTCGGCCTGTTCGAGGGGGCCGACGCATGAGCGTGGACCGCCCGACCCTCTTCGGGGTGGACATCGCGGACAGCCCGGCCGCGCTCGAACGCCTGCTCGATGGCTGGCAGCCGCCTGACCTTCGCGGGCGAGCGCGCTTCGTCTTCACCGGTCTGGGCAGCTCCCGGTATGCGGCGCTCGTGGTCGCCGCCGAACTGCGTTCGCGCGGGCGCGACGCTTGGGTCGAGCATGCCTCCACCTCGACGCCCGCCAAGCCCACCGACGATCAGGTCCTCGTCGCGATCTCGGCGTCCGGTCGGACGCGGGAGGTCGTCGCCGCCGCCGAGGCACATCGCGGGCGGAGCATCGTCGTCGCCGTCACGAACGCGGACGCGTCGCCGCTGGCGATGGTCGCCGACATCGTCATCCCGCTCGACGCGGGCGAGGAGCGGTCGGGGATCGCGTGCCGAACGTTCCGAGCCACGATCTCGGCGCTCGCCATGCTCACCGGCATCGCGGAGCCCGACGCACTGCGGCCGTGCGTCGATGCCCTCGGGTCCCGGATCGAGACGGGCGCGGCCTGGCTGCCGCCGCTGGCCGACGCGCTCGACGGGGCGCCGTCGATCGACGTCCTGGCCGACGGGTCGCTCCTTGGCCTGGCCGAGCAGGCCGCCCTGATGCTGCGCGAGGCGCCACGGCTTCCAGCTCACGCCGTCGAGACCGGCGATTGGCTGCACACCGGGGTCTACCTCGCGCTCCCCGGACACCGCGCGCTCCTGTTCCCGGGATCGACCGCTGACGTGGAGGTCCTGGCCACCATCCGGCGGCGGGGTGGAGTGGTCGAGTCTGTCCCGCCGACGACCACGGCCCAGCGCGACACGATCCCGCGTGCTGTCGTCGACTCCGTGGTGGCCGAACTCCTGGCACGTGAACTGTGGCGTCTGGCGGGCGCAGATGACAAGGAGCCTTTAGGAACTATCACAGGGTAGATTGACGAATTGGGACCAGCACGACTACCATCCGGCCGTTCACCCGACAACGACCGGAGGTTCCTCGACGTGCGTTCCCCGATCCGTCCGCTCGCGCTTTCCCTCACCGCGCTCCTGGCGGTCGCCGCCTGCGGTGCGGGAACCGCGTCCGATGCACCATCGGCAGCACCGTCGCTGTCCGGCACGCTCACGATCTACGCCGGCCGCAGCGAAGAACTGGTCGGGCCGCTCATCGAGCGGTTCGAGACGGCGACCGGCCTGGACGTCCAGGTCAACTACGCGGGCACGACCGACCTCGCGGCGACGATCCTCGAGGAAGGCGACGCATCGCCTGCCGACGTGTTCTTCGCCCAGGATGCCGGCGCGCTGGGTGCGGTCGGCGCCGAGGGCCGCCTCGCGACCCTCCCCGCCGAGACATTGGCCAAGGTCGATTCGCGGTTCGCCTCCGATGACGCCCAGTGGGTCGGCGTCTCGGGACGTGCACGCGTCGTGGTCTACGACACGAGGACGCTCGAGGAGGCCGACCTCCCAACGTCGATCGATGCCTTCACCGACCCTTCCTGGAAGGGCCGCATCGGGTGGGCTCCCACCAACGCGTCGCCTCCAGTCGTTCGTGACCGCGTATCGCGTCATCAAGGGCGACGATGCCGCCAGGGCCTGGCTCACCGGCATCCAGGCGAACGAGCCCAAGGTCTATGACGGCAACGACGCCGTCCTGGCCGCCGTCGCGGCGGGCGAGGTCGAAGTCGGGTTCGTCAACCACTACTACCTGATGCGGCAGCTGGCCGAGCAGGGCGATACGTTCCCCGTCCGGAACCACTTCCTCGCCGGTGACGACCCGGGTTCGCTCATCAACGTGGCAGGCGCCGGGATCCTCACGTCGGCCAAGAACCCTACGGCTGCGCAGGCCTTCATCGACTTCCTCCTGACCCCGGAGAGCCAGGGCTACTTCGCGACGGAGACGCACGAGTACCCGCTCATCGACGGCGTGGCGGCCAACGAGGCGCTCCCGCCGCTCGGCGAGATCGAGAGCCCGGACATCGACCTGTCCGATCTCGCCGACCTCGAGGGGACGCTCCGGATCATGCAGGAAGCCGGCGTCCTCTAGCATCCGCGCCGATGGCCGTTGTCGCTCGCCCACGCCTCCCGCTCCGTCCGTTCTCGCGGGCGGCGCGGCGCGGACGCGGCCGACACGGCCCGGCGGGCCCCCCGGCCATTGCTGGCGGCGGGGCTCGTCATCGCATTCCTGGCGCTCCTTCCGCTCGTCTACCTCGTCATCCGCGCCGCCGGCGTGGAGTCGTCGGCCATCGAGTTCCTCGCCCGGCCGCGGACGCTCGCGGCGATCGCAGCGACACTCGCCCTCGGGGCGTTCGTCGCGGCGGGCACGGTGGCCATCGGTGTGCCGGTCGCCTGGCTCACGACCCGCACGGACCTCCCGGCGCGACGCATGTGGACGATCCTGACCGCGGTTCCGCTCGCACTCCCTTCGTACGTGGTCGGGCTTCGCGTTCCTGGCGTTCTTCGGGCCGCGAGGCACGCTTCAGGGCCTCCTTGCTCCGCTCGGCGTGGAGCGGCTGCCGAGCATCGGCGGCCTGTTCGGGGCGGTCCTCGTCCTCACGCTCGTCTCGTTCCCGTACGTGACCCTCGCGACGCGAGCGGCCCTGCTCCGCCTGGATCCCGCCGTCGAGGAATTGGCGCGCCTGCTGGGCGATCGCCGGATGACCGTCTTCCGGCGAGTGACGCTGCCGGTCCTCGTGCCGGCGATCGCCGCGGGTGCCCTGCTGGCCGTCCTCTACGCGATGTCCGACTTCGGGGCGGTGTCCCTCCTCCAGTTCGACAGCCTGTCGCGCGTGATCTACCTGCAGTACGGGGCGACCTTCGATCGCTCCCTGGCAGCGATCCTGGCCCTGGTCCTCGTCGTGATGACCTTTTCCATCACCTGGGGAGAGGCTCGGCTGCGCATGCGGGCCGGTGCCTACGCCAGCGGATCGCGCCCCAGGCCGCCTTCCACGGTCCACCTCGGGCGCTGGCGGTGGCCATCGATCGCGTTCCTCGCGCTCATCTCCGCGCTCGCCCTGGCGATCCCCGTGGGCACGATCGCCTGGTGGCTGGTCCGCGGCCTGGCCCAGGGTGAGCCGCTCCGCCTCGTCGCGGGCATCGCCGTGGACACGTTCCTCGTGGGAGCCGTGGCGGCGGTACTTGCCGTCGCGCTGTCGGTGCCGGTCGCACTCCTCGCGGCGCGCTACCGCTCGCGACTGACCCGGTTCATCGAGTCCTCCACGTATGCCGGGTACGCGCTGCCCGGGAATCGTCGTCGCCCTGGCGATGGTCTTCCTCGCGACGCGGACCTTGCCGTTCCTGTACCAGACCCTCGCCCTCCTCGTCGCCGTCTATGCCGTTCGGTTCATGCCGCAGGCGATCGGCGGCCTGCGCGCGTCGCTCACCACGGCCGGTCCACGCCTGGAGGAGGCCGGCCGGACGCTGGGGGACGGTCCGGTCCGCGCCTTCATGTCGCTCACCGTGCCCTACCTTCGGCCGGCGATCGTCGCCGGGGCCGCCCTCGTCTTCCTGACCGTCGTGAAGGAACTCCCCCTCGCGCTGTTGCTCGCACCGATCGGCTTCGAGACGCTGGCCACCGAGATCTGGGACGCGGCGTCGTCCGGGTTCTATGCCCGTGCGGCCGGCCCGGCGGCGCTCCTGCTGGTCCTGTCGGTCGCGACGGTCGCCCTCTTGCTGCGGGCCGAGGACCGGTCGCGATGAGCACGCCCTCGGCGGTCACCGTCCGCGGTCTCCGTCGCGTGTTCGGGGACGTGGTCGCCGTCGACGACATCGATCTGGACGTGCTCCCGGGCGAGATGCTCACGGTGCTGGGCCCGTCCGGCTGTGGGAAGACCACCGTCCTGCGGCTGATCGCCGGCCTGGACCGACCCGATGCCGGGACCATCGAGATCGGCGGACGGCGCGTGGCCGGGTCCGGGGCGTCCGTTCCCCCGGAGCGCCGGCGCGTCGGGATGGTCTTCCAGGACGTGGCGCTGTTCCCGCATCTTTCCGTCCGCGACAACGTCGGCTACGGGCTCCGCCGCGACCCGGATCGCGAGGTGCGGATCGGCGAGTTGCTCGAACTCATCGACCTGCCCGACGCCGGTCATCGGATGCCGCATCACCTGTCGGGTGGCATGCAGCAGCGCGTCGCCGTCGCGCGGGCGCTGGCGCCCCGGCCCGACGTCGTCCTCCTTGATGAGCCGTTCTCGTCGCTGGACGCGGCGCTGCGGACCCAGCTCCGCGGCGATGTCCGCGAGATCCTGCGCGCGGCCGGGACCGCGGCCGTCTTCGTGACCCATGACCAGGACGAGGCCCTGACCCTGGGCGACCGGATGGCCGTGATGGTCCGCGGCCGGGTCGAGCAGGTCGCGCCGCCGGAAGTCGTCTACGGTGAGCCCGCCACCCCGTTCGTGGCGACGTTCGTCGGCACGACGAATCTCGTCCACGGCGAGGCGCGGGACGGGATCGCGGTGACGCGCTTCGGGGCCGTCCGCCTGGTGGGGCGGGGGAGTGGCAATCGCGACGAAGGGACTCGTGGTGCTGCGCCCGGAACACCTCGATGTCCGCGAGGCGCCCGACGGCCCGGCCGATGCTGGTGCGTGGCGGGTCCTGCGCCGTCGGTTCAGCGGTACCGAGATCCTGTACGAGGTGGCCGCGGCCGATGGCGCCCGGCTGTGGGTGGAGGCCGGGCACGCCGTCCGTCGGCTGCGGCTGGGCGACGCGGTGTCGCTGCGCCTGCGCGAGGTCGAGACCGTGATGTTCCCGGCCGGCGGCGCGGGACCGTCACTCCCCGAGCGCGGCGCGGACCTCCCCGATCCGCTCGATCGTCTCGGCGTCGAAGGGGTCACGGAACACGAGGATGACCTCGCTCACGCCGATCCTGCGGTAGCCATCGACGAAGGCCGCGACCTCCGCGGGTGACCCGCCGATCGTGAGGCCGCGTTCCGTGCCGTCGGAACCGACTCGACCCTCCAGCCCATGTCGGCGGGCGATCGGCGCCCAGGCGCGCTCCGCCGCCTCGGCCGTGTCGCGGATGACCGCATGGAGCGTGACCGTGCGTTCGATGGCCTCGAACGGGCGCCCGACCTCCGCGCATCGCTCGCGGAGGATCTCGCTGACCTCGGCGATCCGCGGGGGCTCCCCGTACCCGTTCCACAGGTCGGCGTAGCGGGCGGTCGTGCGCAACGTCTTGGTCGGGTCCAGAGCCACCGATCAGGATCGGGAAGCCGCGCCTGGACGGGTCGCGGCTCGCAGACGGCCGCATCCATCCGGTAGAACGTGCCGTCGTGCGTGACCGACTCCCCGTCGAGGAGCCGCCGGATGAGGCCGACCGCCTCGTCGAGGCGATCGAGTCGCTCGCCGAACCCCGCGCCGAAATCGATGCCGAAGGCCTCGTGCTCACGCTCGAACCACCCACCGCCGATCCCGAGCACAGCGCGCCCGCCCGAGAGATGGTCGAGCGTCGTCGCGAGCTTGGCGGTCAAGCCCGGGCGGCCGGAAGGTGTTCGCCGCGACGAGCAGGCCCAGCCGGACCCGCGTCGTGTAGTACCGCCAGCGCCGCGAGTGTCGTCCAGCCCTCGAACTTGCCGTCGGTCGGATCGCCCTCGTCGGCGAGGAGGTGGTCGTCGATCCAGAGCGAGTCCCAGCCCGCCCGTTCCACGGCGAGGCACGCGTCACGAAGGTCCGCCCAGGTCGTCCGGTTGATCCAGAATGCCGCGCCGAACCGCATGCCTAGCCGCGCAACGTGGCCAGGAAGCGGAAGACCGGCAGTGCGGCCTCGAAGTCGTTCGCGACGATGTCCGGCAGGTCGGGCGAGCGCACCTCGTCGTCATCGAGTCGGCGGCCGAAGGTGATGTCCTTGTAGCGGAAGAGATCGGCCATCGGATGATCCTTCGGCCAACCTGGCGGGACGCGCTTGAAGGTCTCGTGGGTGCTGACGGAACCGAACGCCGCCGCGAACCCAGGTTCCTCGAGGGCGGCGCGGACCCGATCAGGGTCGTCCACGATCGCCTGCCGGAAGGCGTCGAGCCGGGGCTTCGTCGCCTGCCACAGGCCACCACCGAGGAAGTCGTTGCCCGGCTGGAGATGGAAGTACCCGCCGTTGGCGTGCGCGCCGTCGTCGATGGCGTCGTGCGCCGATCCCTGGTGGACCCATGGGAAGTTCGCGCCGAGATGGGTCTTGTAGGGCGACTTGTCCTTGGCGAACCGCGTGTCGCGGTAGATCCGGAAGATCGAGCGCTTCGGATCGGCGCGCAGGGGGATGCCCCGCTGCTCGAACCGCTCGGCAAGCGCCGCGACGAGCGCTTCCATGGGCTCGCGGAGGAGGCGCTCGAAGTCGCGCTTGCGCGGCTGGAACCACGCCCGATCGTTGTTCTGGGCGAGTTCGGCCAGGAAGTCCGTGGCCTCCGGGCGGAAACCCTCGAATCGACCCGTCTCGATGACCATCCGACCTTTGCCTCCCGAGCCCGCGTGGACGCCAATCCTACGCTCGGCCGATCACCCTACCGGCTGGGCACGAGTGGGTCGTCGCTCGACCCCTCCGACCGCCTATCCGCTCGTCCGACGAAGACCGCGATTATCACGACGTAGCCCGTCCCGAACACCAAGATGGCCACCGGGCTGGGAGGGCGGTCGCATCGCTCACGCACCCACTTATCCATCTCGGCCTGTGTCAGTGCCCGTGTCTGGCCATTGGCGTCGGTCGTCTGCTCCGGCAGCCCCAAGATGCTGCACACGTGAGCGCCAGCATTCACGGTGTCGGTGAGCCACGCCAAGGCAGACCACAGCACCAGCGCGGCGATGAGGCCGACGAGGGAGCGCCTGCTGATGCTCACTCCGGGTCCCTCCGTGTAGTGCGAACCTTGTCGTGGTAGGGCGACTTGTCCTTGGACTGCCATCGTACGACCGGCCGATCACGCCGCGGTCACTCGCCGCTCACCACGCCCCATCGCGGCTATCCTCGCGGCATGGCCCAAGCCGGTCCACCCGCCGCGCCGTTCCCGATCGAGGCGCAAGCCGCGATCCTTGCCTGGTACGCGGAGCGTGGCCGTCCCCTCGCGTTCCGCCGCACCACCGACCCGTATGCCGTGCTCGTCTCCGAGGCGATGGCGCAGCAGACCCAGGCGGCACGTGCGGCGGCGTACTGGGAGCGATGGATGGTCCGGTTCCCGACCGTTCGCCATCTCGCCGCGGCGAGGCCGGCGGACGTGCTGCGCGAGTGGGCCGGTCTCGGGTACGACCGCCGCGCGCTGGCACTGTGGCGGGCCGCCGGCGTCATCGTCGAGCGACACGACGGTCGTCTCCCATCGTCAGTCGAAGAGCTCGAGGCGTTGCCGGGCGTGGGTCCGTACACCGCGCGGGCCGTTGCCGCGATCGCCTTCGGGACACCGGTCGGAGCGGTCGATGTCAACGTTCGCCGCGTGCTCGGGCGGATCGTGACCGGCGGCGCCCATTCGTTGGGCCCGAGCGAGATGCAGGACCTCGCGGATGCTGCCGTACCCGCTGACCAGCCGGCGGGCTGGACCCACGCGGTCATGGACGTGGGTGCCACCCTGTGCCGCCCCAGGCGTCCGCGCTGCGACGAGTGCCCGGCACGGCCGTGGTGTATCGCGGCGCGGATCGGGGCCAACGTGGACGCGTCCGCACCGACACGCAAGGCGGGCGAACGGCCGGCCCCGTTCGCCTCGACGAACCGCTGGCTCCGCGGCCGCATCCTCGACCGCCTCCGGACCGCGCCCGACGGCGCATGGGTATCGATGGACGGCCCGATCGGCGACCACGACCATGACCGGGTCCTCGGTGCCGTCCGAGCGATGGCCACCGATGGTGTCGCGGAGATCTCCGTCGACGACGACGGCACGCTGCGAGCGCGACTGCCCCTCGCCTGAACCGGACCCGCTACGCTTGGCCCACATGACCCCGACCACGACGCCCGTCACCGGCGCGGCCGACGGCGCCCCGCCGCTCCCCGCCAACGACCCGGCGATCTTCGATCTCGATCTCCGCGGCCTGCGGGGGCGCTGGGCCGCGCAGGCCGCCCTGCCGGCCATCGGTGCCGAGGCGATGACCGGCGCGGACCGTCGTGCCCAGGCCCTGGGTATCCCCGAGGAACGATTGATGGAGCACGCCGGGACCGCGGTCGCCGCGGCGGTCAAGGCCCTGGCGGTGGACACGGATCGGTGGGGAGACGGGTCCCATCGTCATCCTGTGCGGACCCGGCAACAACGGCGGCGACGGCTTCGTGGCAGCGCGCCGGCTGGCCCTCGCGGGTGCGCAGGTCGTCGTCGCGGTCGTCGCGACGGAGGCGCGGCCCCGGAACGCGACCGCAGCCCGAAACTGGGATCGGATCGCGAGCGATGTCGGGATCGCCAAGATCCATGCACCGGTCGCCCGTGATGTCGCCGTGTTCGGTCAAGGCATCGAGAAGGCGGCGGTCATCGTGGACGCACTGCTCGGGACAGGGGTGCGCGGCACCTTGCGGGACCCGGTCCGTTCGGCCGTGGACCTCATCCTGCGTGCCCGCGGGATCGGGATCCCGGTCGTCGCGGTAGACACGCCCACGGCCATCGATCTCTCGAGCGGTGAACCGTCCGACCCGGCGGTCCGGGCTGACCTGACGGTCACCTTCCACCGGCCCAAGACCGGCCTGCTCACCAGGCGAGGGATCGCCCACGCCGGCAAGGTGCTCGTGGCTCCGATCGGGATCCCTCCCGAGGCGGATCGTGGCTGACACGCGAACGCAGCCCGGCTGGGTCCAGGTGATGCTGGTGGCCATCGCCGTGGTCGGCGTCGTCCTGGGTGCGGCCGTGCTCACCAGCCTGCTCCCTGCTGCGGTCCAGGAAGCGATCTTCCAGACGCCGGTGCTCATCGTCGTCTTGGTCGTCGGCACCGCGTGGTTGCTGTGGCGGATCTCGCGACCGCGCCCTGCCCCGGACGGTGGGACGAACCACCCGGACATCGACCCCGGGGCGCCCAGGTGAACGAGTCGGCCGCGCCGCTCACCGGACCGTCGGCGCTCGATCAGCGGCGCGCCGACCTCGATCGACTCGCCAACGAGGCGTTCGATATCGTCATCGTCGGGGGTGGGATCGTCGGCGCGGGCGCGCTCCTCGACGCGGCGTCGCGCGGCCTGCGGGTCGCGCTCGTGGAGCAGGAGGACATCGCGGCGGGGACCTCGTCGCGTTCGTCGCGACTCATCCACGGTGGCCTCCGCTATCTGGAGCAACTCCATCTGCCGCTGGTGCGCGAGGCCCTCGCTGAACGCCGACGGCTGCTCCAGCTCGCACCGCACCTGATCACGCTCGAGCCGCTGCTCTTCCCGATCTACGGGATCCCGTACCTGACGAAGGCCTTCTATGACGCGGGGCTGACGCTGTACGACGTGCTCGGTGCGCGCCATGACGGCGGCTGGCATCGTCGGCTCAACGTCCGCGAGACGCTCGAGATCGCACCGTCGCTGCGCCGCGAGGAGCTCCGCGGTGGGCTGCTGTACCACGACGGCATGGAGGACGACGCTCGCGTCACACTCGCCGTGCTGCGGACAGCGCTCGCCACGGACGCCGCCCCGGTCGCCGTGACCCGCGTGCGCGCGACCGGTATCGAGACGGAGTCCGCGTACGGGACCCTGACCGCGCTCCTGGCGCGCGACGAACTCACCGGCACGAACCTGCGCATCGACACGCGGGCGGTCATCGACGCGACCGGCGTCTGGGCGGCCGAGCCCACGCATCCCTTCGCCAGTCCGTCCATGCGGATCCTCCCGAGTCGCGGTGCGCACCTGGTCGTGCCCCGCTCACGGATCCCGGCGACGGCGGGTCTCACGATCCGCGTTCCGGGCAAGATCGTGTTCCTGGTCCCGTGGCCCGACCACTGGTTGATCGGCACGACCGACGCCCCGTTCGACGGCCCGCCCGATCGACCGGTCGCCGACGGGTGGGAGGTGGACAAGCTCCTGCCACCGTCAACGCGACGCTGGACGTGGATCTGCAGCGATCGGAGATCGTCGGCACGTTCGCCGGGCTGCGCCCGCTGATCGCGCCGTCCGGCGGGTCCACGGTCAAGGCATCGCGCGAGCACCGGGTCACGGCCGAACCCAGCGGCGTCGTGCGCATCGGTGGCGGCAAGTACACGACGTACCGCGTCATGGCGCGCGACGTCGTCGACGCGGCGCTCGGTCGCGAGGTGGCGCGCCTGCGGCCGAGCGCGACGGCCGAGCATCGATTGATCGGCGCCGCCGATCGCCCCGCGCTCGATCGCCTGGCGAGCGAGCTCGCGAGCATCCCCGAGGTCGCGGCAGCCCACCCCGAGGCCGCAGCCCGGCTGGTGGCTCGGCACGGCACGCATGCCCCGGCGGTGATCGCGGCTGGGGCGGAGCTGGGGCTCGTCCGTCCACTCGTGGCCGGGAGGCCCTTCCTGGAGGCCGAGGTCGTCTGGGCGGTCCGACACGAGCTCGCCCTGTCCGTGGACGACGTGCTGTCGCGACGCCTGCGGTTGAGCCCGGAGCTGCCGGACCGCGGTGAGGCGGTCGCCCCGCGGGTCGCCGAGATCATGGGCCGCGAGCTCGGGTGGGGCGAGACGCGCGTATCCCTTGAGGCCGAGACCTACCTTCGGCTCGCGCGGCGCGAGTACGCGGTCGCACCGCCTGCCTGAGATCCGTCACGCGGTCGTCACGGGGGACCGCCAGCATGCGCGCGCATGCCATCCATCGGTGACCTTGCCAACGACCTCGCGCGCACGCTCTACGAGTACCGGATCCCGGTCGCGCTCGGCTCGATCGTCGTCGTCATCGCGCTGGGGATCCTCGCGCGGCGCCTCGGCTGGATCGCGGCCGCCAGGCGTCACCCGGGCCGCACGGCCCTCGTCCTCGCGCTCGGCCTGATCGTCGCGCTCCCTGCCGGCTGGTACCTGGGTTCGCCGATCTTCATCCGCACCTCGCTCGTGGAGGCCGCCCCGACCGCGGCCCCACCTTCGACCGCCCCGGCGCCGTCGGTCGTGGCTTCGGCCGCCCCGACGGCGCCTCCGACTTCAGGGCCGGCGTCGCCCCCGAGCCCGACGCCGATCGCCGGCGCCGTTCGAGCCGACGACCGTTGCGACGCGGCGAATTCAGCGGCACCGACGACTTCCATTTCGGCAGTGGCACGGCGTCGATCATCGAGATCGCGCCGGGTCGCTTCCACCTTCGACTGGAGGACTTCTCCGTTCGCAACGGGCCCGATCTGTACGTCTACCTGTCGCCCGATCCCGATGGCTACGCGGACGACGCGCTCGAGCTCGGGACGCTCAAGGCGACCGATGGATCGTTCGGCTACGACCTGCCCGACGGCGTCGATCCGGCGCGGTTCCGCAGCGCGATCATCTGGTGCAAGCAGTTCAGCCACCTCTTCGCGACCGCGCCGTTCGCGGACGCCTGAAACCGAGTGTTCGTCGAGCCGAAAGTCGGGGCTATACAACGTGCACGCCACCGCGTACCATCCGCCCGAAAATGCCTCGAAAGCGTTCGAGGCCAGAACGTAGCTCGACGCAACTCGGACTCCTCTCACGGCTGACGCGAGAAACCCGACGGGATCGCGCCGGCTACCGAGAGGAGTTTCGTTTTCGTGTACAGCGACAAGAACCTGACCTGTGCGGACTGTGGACAGGAATTCGTGTTCACCGCGTCCGAGCAGGACTTCTACGCGCAGCGGGGCTTCACCGAGCCCCGACGCTGCCCGTCGTGCCGCGCCAGCCGCAAGGCTGCCCGGAACGCTGATGGTGGCGGCAGCTCGTACGGCAGCTACGGTGCCGGTGGCGGGTACTCCGCCGGCGGCGACAGTTACGGTGGCGGTGGTGGCGGCGGCTACGGCTCCCGCGACCGCGGTCCTCGCGAGATGTTCACGGCGACGTGCTCGAACTGCGGAAAGGACGCCCAGGTCCCGTTCCGCCCCACGAGCGGCAAGCCGGTCTATTGCAGCGACTGCTTCCGGAGCATGCGCGGCGCCTGATCCTCGTCCTCTCGGCGCGGGCCGACCAACGGCCCGCCGAACCAGCGTAGATCCCCGACCCGGGTCGTCAGCCGACCCGGGTCGAACGATTCCCGGGCCGGGCCAGCCGGCGCCGGCGGCGGCGTTCGGACCATCCTGGTGGTGCATCGGCGCACCGGATCGGTCCGATCGCCGGGCAGGTGGACGTGCAGAGGGGCACCATAGCAGACCCCAGCGGACCGCCTACCGTGACCCGTTCGGCCGACGGTCCGCGAACCCAGCGATCGGAGGAGGCCGATCGTGGAGCAAGACACGCGTCCACCGGACCCGGAGACGAACGGGTCACATCGCATTCGCCATCCTGGCGGCCATCGCTGGCGATGCTGACGAGCGCGACCGGCGCCGCGGCGCACCCGCACGGCTACAACACCAGCCAAGCCGGACTACGTCGCACTCCAGCCCGGGGTATGCGGGCGACGTCGTCCCGCTTGATCAACTCCGGCGAGGAGGTCTTCGGCGACATCTTCGAAGGGATCCCGGACGGCATCGGCGTGGTCCCGGGCAAGGGCCAAGGGCAACCGTACGTCGATATGTACGTCGCCCACGAGCAGTCCCACGTCCCGTTCGGCGGGTTCTCGGACTTCCAGGATTCGTCGGTCAGCCGAGTGCGGGTCGACGTGAGTTCGAAGCGTGTCACGAACCTCGACGTCGTCCTGTCGCCGAAGCTCGGGCTGATCCGCTTCTGCTCGGCGTTCATGGCCGGACCCCGAGCAAGGGTTCTCGCGCTACACGTTCTTCGTGAACGAGGAGTCCAACGACATCCTCGAAGTGCCGGCTGGAGCCCCGTACGGTTCCGATCCGTCGGTCGCCCCGTACCGCCAGGCCGGATACGCCGCGTATCTCGACACGAAGTCCGGCAAGGTCGGACGTCCTTCAGGGAAGCGGTCGCCACAATCACGAGAACACGGTGATCGTCCCGGGTTGGAAGCAGGGCATCGTGGCCCTCTCCGGCGACGACACGTTCACGTCGACATCGTCGCCGGCGATGCCGAACCTGAGCCAGCTCTACATGACCACGGCCAAGGACGACAACGCGTTCCTCAAGGACCGCAACACCCTGTGGGCGTTCCGGGTGACGGCGACCCAGGCCGGCCGAGTCGACCCGCAAGGATCCGCAGAACAACGCGAACGACTACTTCGAGATCGCAGCCGGCATGACCTGGAAGGGCGAGTTCATCCGGGTGCCGGAGAGCATCGCCAACGGCACGACGGCGGACAAGCCGCAGGACGCGCTCGAGAAGTGGTCCAACGACAACAACGTCTTCCAGTTCATCCGCGTCGAGGACATCGCCTATGACCCGGATCATCCGCGTGTCGTGTACTTCGCCGACACCGGCAACAGCCGCCTCGTCGAGGATCCGGGGACCGGACGCCTCTGGCGTGCACCGGCGGACCCGCCGAACCCCGACGCGAAGGCGTCGCTGGGGCGCATCTTCAAGATGGTCTTCGATGCCAAGGACCCGAAGAAGGTCAACGCCTTCAGCGTCGTCACCGACTCCGAGACCATCGGGATGCGGAACCCGGACAATCTCGATGTCGGGCGGCGCAGCCTGATGGTCCAGGAGGACACCAGCAACGCGAAGATCTGGCAGTACTCGCTCTCGACCGGTGTCTGGAAGCACGTCGCCACGGCGACCCAGCCCACCGCAGAGACGAGCGGGATCGTCGATGTCTCGCGCTGGTTCGGACGCGGCTGGTGGGCCGTGACCGTGCAGTCGCACGTCAACCAGACGGCGACGACCGGGACCCCGTTCGTCTGGACCGGTCCACCCGGACCGCCGGTCGGGACGACCTACCAGATGCGCCGTGAGGACGGGCAGCTGCTCCTCATGAAGATCGTGGGGAGCTGAGGCCTATCACGACATCGGCCCGGGTCGGCTCGCCGACCCGGGTCGAACGATCTCCGGGGCCGCCGCGGGCACGCCGACTCAGGTCAGCTCGACGGCGGCTTTCCCGCGAGCAGCGAGAGGTCGAACTTGCGCTCCGTCCCGTGGATGAGCCGGTCGATGTTGTCGGCGTGCGCGAGCCAGATGAGCGCCGCCCCGACCGCCGAGTAGAGGACGTACGGCAGCGGCGTCTCCGGCACGACCAGGAGCACCAGCAGCATCGCCGGGAACATCGCCGCCGAACCCAGCAGCGACCCGAGCGACACGTAGCGCGTGATGAGGATCACGAGCACGAAGACCGGCGTCGCCAGGAGGACCGCGACCGGCTGGATCACGAGCATCGTCCCGACGCCGGTGCCCACGCCGCGGCCGCTGCGGAAGCCCGCGAACACGCTCCAGATCGCCCCGGTGACCGCGGCCGCGCCGCAGAGGGCCTCGACGAGCGGTTCGCCCGTCACGTAGCGCGCGAGCAGGACCGGCACCGCGCCCTTGGCGAGATCACCCAGGACCACGACGGCGGCCCACTTGCGCCCGAGTGCGCGCAGGGCGTTCGTGCCACCGGTCCGCCCCGAACCGACGGCCCGCAGGTCCGGGCCGCCGACGCGTCGCGCCACGATCGATCCGACGGGGATGGACCCGAGCAGGTACGAGATGACGACCAGCAGCGGCGGTCTGGAGGAGTGTCGACTGGTCCAACGCTGGCTCGAACCTCGGGTCGGCCCGGGCGCCGGCGACCCGGCGCCCCAGGTTCGCGAGTCTAGCACCGGCCGCGCTCGGTCCAGCGAGGCCGCGATCGGACGGTCCCGGGCTCGGTTGCGCCGTTCACGACGGCCCGCGTACCATCGACGGCGATGACCCACCCGCCCGCGCAGGGCCTCGACGACGGCGCTGCACCCCGTGCCGCCCGTCGTTCCATGCCCCCGGCGCCGAGGCCCCCCGAGGCACCCTGACCCATGGCTGTCGGCTCGTCCAATGACTTCGATCTCGTCGTGCTCGGCGCGGGCACGGGGGGCTACACGGCGGCGTTCCGCGCCGCCCAGCTCGGCCTGAAGGTCGCCCTCGTCGACGAGGACAAGATCGGCGGCACGTGCCTCCATCGTGGCTGCATCCCGACGAAGGCCCTGCTCGAGTCGGCGGGTCTCGCGGATCGCATCCGTCACGCCAAGGCGATCGGGATCACCCTGCCGGGCGAGCCCACCATCGACTACGAGGCGATGGCCGCCAACAAGGACGCGGTCGTCAAGCGGATGTGGACGGGCCTCAAGAGCCTCATCACCAAGAACAAGGTCACCTGGGTCGAGGGGCGCGGACGGCTGGACGGACCCAACAAGGTCCGCGTCCTCCAGCCGGGCGAGGACGGGACGCCCGGCAAGGGCGGCGAGCGGGTCCTCCAGGCGACGGACATCATCCTGGCCACGGGTTCCCGGGTGAAGAGCCTCCCCGGCCTCACGCCGGACGGCACGCGGATCGTCACGAGCGACGACGTGCTGCGCATGACCGACGCTCCCCAAGGACATCATCGTCGTGGGAGCGGGCGCGGTCGGCGTCGAGTTCGCCAGCATGTTCCACGACGTCGGCGTCAAGGTGACCGTGCTCGAATACCTGCCCCAGATCGTCCCGCTCGAGGACGCCGAGGTCAGCAAGGTCGTCGAGCGCAGCTTCGTCAAGCGCGGCATCGATGTCATGACCAACGCCCGGTTCGATCCGGCGTCCGTCAAGGCCGGCAAGAGCGGCGTCACGGTCACGGTCGGGCCCGAGGGCAAGGACGCGGGCGAGCTCCGGGCCGAGATGATGCTCGTGGCGACGGGTCGCGCCGCCAACATCGAGGACATCGGCCTCGAGACGACCAAGGTCGAGACGGACCGCGGGATCATCAAGGTCGATGGCCGCATGCGGACGAAGGAGCCGCACGTCTACGCGATCGGCGACATCGTGGGTGGCCTGTGGCTCGCCCACACCGCCGGCCACGAGGGGATCATCGCGGCGCACGTCATCGCCGGCGACGCCGACGTCCACCCGATGGACTACACGAAGCAGCCGCGCGCCACGTACTGCCGACCGGAGATCGCCTCGATCGGCCTGACCGAGGAGCAGGTCAAGGCCGCCGGCACGCCCTACAAGGTGGGCAAGGTCCCGTTCCAGGCGATCGCGAAGGCCATCATCGGCGGCGAGTACGAGGGCTTCGCCAAGGTCATCGCCCACGGGGAGCGGGACGACACGCTCGGCGTCCACATCGTCGGGCCGCATGCGACCGACCTCATCGCCGAGGCGTCACTCGGGTTCACGCTCGAGGCGGCCGCCTGGGAGATCGGCGCGGCGACGCACGCCCACCCGACCCTCTCGGAGGTGGTCGGCGAGGCGGCGATGGCCGTCGACGGCAGATCGATCAACTTCTGAGCCGACCGGCCCGGACGTCGGGCCGGACCACCGATCGGAGGCCGACCAGGCCATGACGGAGCCCAGCGGCACGGCGACCAGCCTCGCGGCCTCCGTCGGCCTGACCGACGCCGACCTCGTCGAGATGTACCGCTACGTCGCGCTGGCCCGCGCCCTCGACGAGCGGATGTGGATCCTCAATCGAGCCGGTCGCATCCCGTTCGTCATCTCCGGCCAGGGACACGAGGGAGCGCAGGTCGGGATCGCCTGGCCGTATCAGCGCCACCACGACTGGATCGCGCCGTTCTACCGATCCATCGCGACCTGCCTGACGTTCGGCATGAGTCCGCGCGACATCCTCACGGCGCAGTACGCCACCGCCAACGACCCCTCGTCGGGCGGGCGCCAGATGCCGGGGCACTACGGGTCGCACGAGCACAACATCGTGTCGGTCTCGTCGCCCGTCGCCACGCAACTGCTCCATGCCGTGGGGATCGCCCTCGCCGCGAAGATCCGCCGCTCGGGGCAGGTGGCCATGACCTCGATGGGCGAGGGGAGCAGCAACCAGGGCGACGTCCACGAGGGACTGAACTTCGCGGCCATCCACAAGCTGCCGTTCGTCTTCGTGGTCGAGAACAACGGGTACGCCATCAGCGTGCCGGCGGCGCGCCAGGTCTCGGTCGCGAACGTCGCCGACCGGGCCGCTGGCTACGGGATCCCGGGCGTGGTCGTGGACGGGGCGGACGTGCTCGCCTGCTACGTCGCGTCGCGAACGGCCGTCGAACGGGCGCGCGCCGGCGATGGCCCCACGCTCATCGAGGCGAAGGTCACGCGCCTCACGGGCCATTCCTCGGACGATCAGCAGACGAAGTACCGCTCCGCGGAGGAGCTCGAGGCCGAGCGCGCGCGCGACCCGCTGCCGCTGTTCCGCCGCCAGCTCGTGGACGCGGGCGTGCTGACCGAGGCGATCGAGGCGAAGGTCACGGCGGACATCGCCGCGGCCGTGGAGGACGCGACCGACTACGCGGAGGCGCAGCCGGACCCGGATCCAGCCACGGCCACGCGGTACGTCTACGCCGAAGGCACCGAGGGCGTGGACTGATGCCGGCCCGGACGTTCATCGACGCGATCCGCGAGACGCTCGCGATGGAGATGCGCCGCGACCCGTCGATCATCGTGCTCGGCGAGGACGTCGGGAAGAAGGGCGGGGTATTCCTCGCGACCGACGGTCTGTGGGCGGAGTTCGGCGACGAGCGCGTCATCGATACCCCGCTGACGGAGTCGATGATCATCGGCGCGTCCATCGGGGCCGCCGTGAACGGCCTGCGACCCGATCGCCGAGATCCAGTTCGCCGACTTCATCTTCCCGGCGTTCAACCAGATCGTGTCCGAGGCGGCGCGGATGCGCTATCGATCGAACAACGGCTACGGCGTGCCGATGGTGATCCGCGCCCCGTACGGCGGCGGCGTCCATGGCGCCCTCTACCACTCCCAGAGCGTGGAGGCGTTCTTCACCCACGTGCCGGGTCTCAAGGTGGTCGTGCCGTCCACGCCCGTACGACGCGCGCGGCCTGTTGCGGTCCGCCATCCGCGACGAGGACCCGGTGCTCTACTTCGAGCACAAGAAGATGTACCGGAGCGTGCGCGGCGACGTGCCGGACACCGAGTACGTCGTGCCGCTGGGCCGGGCCGCCGTGACGCATCCGGGCTCGCAGATCACGGTCATCGCCTACGGCCTGATGGCGCACTACGCGCTGGAGGCCGCGGATCTCGTGGCGGACGAGGGCATCAGCGTGGAGGTCGTGGACCTGCGAACGCTGCGGCCGCTGGATCGCGAGACGGTGCTCGACTCCGTGCGCAAGACCGGCAAGTGCCTGATCGTCTACGAGGACAACAAGTTCGGCGGGTACGGGGCGGAGATCGCCGCCATCGTCGCCGAGGAGGCGTTCGATTACCTGGACGGGCCGGTCACGCGCGTCGCTGGCCCGGACGTGCCGGGCGTGCCGTACAACCACGCCCTCGAGGACTGGTTCATGGTCAACCCCGAGAAGATCGCCGAGGGCATCCGCACGCTCGCGGCGTACTAGCGGTCAGTTTCGCCGTCGCGGTACCGCCAGGCCCGCTGGTCGGGCTCGGCTCGGTGCGGTAGATGCGGATCATCCAGAGGAGTCCGACGGCGACACCGGCGACGGCGAACCCCGCGATGGCCGCTCCGATCGTCCCGTTGGCGACCATCGGGCCGCCGATGAACCCCGGTGCGGCCACGAATACGAAGCCCGTGCGAGCGATCGCGACGATCGCCGCAGTGAACTCGAGTTTTGCCCACTCCCGGCCGCGTTGCCCTCGTGTCATGTCCGCACGATACGCCCACCGCGCAAGGCCAGATCAGGCTGCGGGGACCGCCGCCCCGACCTCCGTCACGAGCGCGACCGCCTCCTCGAGTGTCATGCGCCGACCCGCCTCGTACGCGGCCGCATAGGCGTCGGGCGAGAGGGCCGCTCGGGCCATCGCGAACGGATCCACCTGATCGATGAAGCGGCTCAACGCCGCCGGTGGCCGGACCCCGTACCGCTCCGTGAGGCCGTCGAAGGCACCGGTCAGTCGCGCCGCGTCCTCCGAGCGGCCGATCATCGCCGCCATCAGCACGCCCATGTGGAGCGAGATCGTCGTCGTCCCGAGATCGCCCAGCCGAAAGGTCTCTTCGATCGCCTCCACGGACCACCGGCACGCGGTCGGAAAGTCACCGCTCGAGAACGCCGTCCAACCCAGACTCGCGGTCGTCATCGCGTGATATTGCGTATCGCCCAGGCGCTCGAATTCGACTCGCAGGTCCTCCAGGCCGACGCGTGCTTCCTCCGCCCGGCCGGCTTGCATCGCGAGCGTCGGGATAGCCCAACGTGCTCGCGCGATACCTCGCTCATCCCCGAGGTCGCGGTAGCGACGCTGGGCTTCCTCGGCGATGGCCCGGAGCACCGCCTCGTCGGCGTTGATCAGGAACTCCACGTGCGCAAGGTTGAAGACTGCATCCGCAAGACCGACCTCGTCGTCGAGCGCCCGGGCCAACTCGGTCTGCTCGACGTACCAGCGCCGCGCATCCTCCGCGTCGCCGCGCCAATAGGCGATGTTGCCGGCCGCGGCGATCGCCCCCAACCGGGCCGTCGACCGGACGTCTGCGCCGGGCATCGCGAGGGCCTCGGTCACGAGACGGCGACCCTCGACCAGATGGCCGCCGGCTTGCCAGTACCGCCAGAGTGACGCAACCAGACCGAGAGCGATCTCGGCTTCGCCCGCGTCGATCGACCAGCGGATCGCAGCGCGCAGGTTCGCATCATCGTGCGACAGGCGATGCATCCACGCCGCCTGCTCGGCAGTCGCCTCGTGTCGCGCCGCTTCCTTGGCCAACGCGAGATAGGCACCCGCGTGGCGATGGCGGACATCTGCCTCGCGGCCCGTCGCGACGAGCTTCGCGAGCGCGACATCGCCGATGGTCCGCAACAGCCGGAACCGGATGGCGTCGCCGTCGGGCTGGTCGCGGGCGACGAGGCTATGTTCGACGAGTTCCAGGAGGTCATCGAGCGACTCACCGCCGCCCGTTCGATCCGGGGCGATCACCACGGTGGCTTCGGCGAGGTCGAAACCACCGTCGAAGACGGCGACGTCGTGGAGCACTGGCTGGAGTTCCGACCGGAGCAGGTCGTGACTCCAGGCGACGGTCCCCTCCAACGTGCGCTGACGCGCTGGCACGTCGCGAGGTCCGCTGCCAGGGAGCGGCAGGTGGGCCATCAGGCGGTCGCGGATGGCCGTCACCGGCAACAGCGCCGTGCGGGCCGCCGCAAGCTCGATGCCGAGCGGCAGCCCGTCCACGAGGCGACTGCACGACCCGGTCGACGGCGTCGGCCCGCACTGTCGAGGGCGACCTGCGGTCCGTGCTGCGTGGGGACGTGGCGACACGTCGAATCGACGCGTGGCCAACGGCCTCGGCTCCGAGAGCGGGCTCGATTGATCGAAGTGGGATGTCTCGCGGAGGGGACCGGTCAGGTCGGCTGCGCGACCCAGACGGCGGTCCCCGAGTGAATTCGAGCGTCTCGATGGCCTGGGCGCGAACGTCGGCATCGGTCGAACGCAGGCAGCGGCGGATGGTCGTACGCGCCGCAGCGACTTCAAGCACCGCAAGTGCCCGAAGGGCGAGGTCCTGCTGCTGGTCGCGGCGCTGGCCCAGGACGTCGGCGAGGAACGCCGCATCCGGATCCGGCCGGGCCATCTCGATCGTCGCGAGGGCCGCCGCCAGCGTCATCGCCCGGTCGACCTTTGCATCCGCCCAGGTCACAAGGACCTCACGGACTTCCGGACCGTGCCCCACCATCGCCTCGACCGCGGCGGCCTGGACCCCGGGATCAGGACCGTGCAGCAGCGGGACGATCCCCGCCGGCAGCGTCCGCTGCGCGGCGAGGACTTCACCGGCGACGTGGCGGACGACGTACGCCGGATCGTGGAGCGCGGCCACGAGTCGGTCGAGATCGGTCGGATCGGTGGCGAGTGTACGGACCGCGGCCGCCCGAACCGCCGGGTCCGGATCGGCGAGGCAGGCGCGCAGTCGCTCCCCGGACGGCCGTCGGTCAAGTCGCGTCAGCGCCTCCAGGCCTGCGACCCGGCTCCGGCTGTCGCTATGGAGCAGCGCATCGATCGTCGCCGACGCGCGCACGACGTGTTCTGGATGGACCGCGTCGTGGCCGATCAGCGCGGCCGCCGCCGCTGCCCGGACACCCGGCTCGGGGTCGTCGAGCGCGGCCGCCAGCGCATCGAGCGTGTCGGCGCCCGGCGCGCGCGCCAGCATCGACGCCGCCATCTCACGGACGCGCGGGTCGTGATCCGCAAGTGCGGTGACAAGGGCGGCGCGAACGTCAGGTGCGGCGATGAGGTCGCCGAGCCCGGGCCCACCTTCGAGGATCTGTTCGCCGACTCCACGGCGCAGGGTCGCGAGCAGGCTCGTGGCATACCGACGGCGGATGACCAGGACGACGGCGATCGTGAGCGCCGCCGCGGCCAGTCCCAGCCAGAAGACCTGGACGGGCTGCAGGAGTCGAGCGGCGGTCAGCAGCAGGACGCCAGAGAGGATCGTGCCGATCTGGCCGGGCACGCCGTCCTGGAACGCCATGACCTGGGCGCGGCGTTCGGCTGGGACCGTGTTGTAGAACGCGCTCCAGGCAGCGTTGGACAGGCCGCGCTGGGTCACCTGGATGGTGGACTGGACGATCGCTGCGGTCGCGAACGTGAACTGGACGATCCAGATCCCGAATCCCGCGGCATAGACGACCGGGAGCAGGAGCGCCGCCGCCGCCACTCCGAGCCGCGCGTAGAACCGATTTGCCAGCAGCAGCGACACGGCGAAGGAGGCGCCGGTCACGGCGGCGGAGATCAGTCCGAGTGTCGCCGCCAACTCCGCCTCGCTCCCGACCGCGGCCTTCGCGGCTCCGAAGAACGGGACCGACACGGAGAACAGGAGGACCGCAAGGAGGACGTAGGCGACCGAGATGAGGCCTTGCAACGGTGACCGGCGGACCTCGTCGAACCCGGCGCGGACGTTGACGAAGATCGACTGCGTGGATGCTTTCGGGCGGCCCCAGGCCGGGGTCGGCTCTGCCGCGCCGAGGCGCCCGACGACGGACGCCGCGACCACGAACATCCCGGCCTCGGCCACGACGAGTGTCTCGGTCCCGATGAGCGCCGCGACCGGCCCTGAGGCCAGCGCGCCCACGAAGTTGCCCGCGATCGCGGCGGCCGTGCAGATCGGGAACAAGCGCTTGGCCTGCCGGGCGTCGAACGTGGAGGCCGCGACCGTCCAGCCGATGGTGACGGCGATCGCTCCAGCCGCGAAGACCGTCAACCAGGTGATCGGGATGGCGAAGTCGAGGTCCGCGGCGATGGCGAACCGCTCCACGACGAGGATCACGGCGAAGGCCGCGAGGATCGCGACGAACAGCGGACCACGCCGAACGCGCCCCAGCGCCGCGCCATAGACCAGCGCCGCGACGAGCGAGATGAGCCCGAGCGGGATGTAGAGGATCGGCAGGACGTCTGCCCCCAGGCGGCCCACGACGAGCGTGTTCGCCCCGACCTCTCCGATCCCGCGGCCTGCCTCGAGCGCGGCGAACACGCCCGCAACGAGCACGACCGATCGACGCTCCTGCGCTCGGATCCCGGCAGCGGCCATGAGACGGGCGATCGTGGTAACCCTCCACGCTGGGTCACCGCCGCGGGGACCTCAGGGCCCAGACCATGCCATACGACGGGGCCGCCGATGCGGTCCAACGGCCGTGTCGTCGCGGGCGCTGACCACCGGGCTACTCTCGGGCTCGACCATTCGGGTCCGGATGGGGGACACTAGGCGCCAGCCCCAAGACCCCGGGCGATCCGAAGGAGCAGCGAACGTGGCGAAGGTGACGATGCCCCAGCTTGGCGAGAGTGTCGCCGAGGGGACGATCGGCAAGTGGCTCAAGCAGCCAGGCGACCATGTCGACAAGTACGAGCCGCTCCTCGAGGTCATCACCGACAAGGTCAACGCCGAGGTCCCTTCCCCGTTCGAGGGGATCCTCAAGGAGATCCTCGCGGAAGAGGGGGCGACGGTTCCCAACAACGCCGAGATCGCCGTGATCGAGACCGCGGACGACGGTGGCGCGTCCGCCGAGCCGACCACCGCCCAGGGTCCAGCCGGCTCGGACGAATCGCCGGCCCCGGTCGCAGCCGCTCCGGCGCCAGCCGACCCGGCCCCGGCAGCCGCCCCGGCCCCGGCCGCCGCCGTCCCGGCCGCCGCCCCCGCCACCGTCGCGCCAGCCGCGGTCGCGGCCACCGGCGATCCAGATGCGCGGATGACGCCTGCGGTCCGCCGCCTCCTCAGGGAGCACGGCCTGAGCCCGGACCAGATCGTCGGCACCGGTGGCGGTGGCCGGATCACGCGGGACGACGTCCTGGCCGTCGTGGAGTCCATCCGGACCGGCGGCACCGCTCCCGTTCCCGTCATGGCAGCTGCCGCAGCTCCGACGGCCGCACCTCCCACGCGCGGCCCCGCCCCGGCACCCGCGCCCGGTTCCACCATCGAGTTCCCGGCGGGCGCCGACGAGGTCCTCCTGCCGATGACCCAGATGCGCAAGGGCATCGCAGCGCAGATGACCCGCTCGCTCCTCGTCCCGCATGCGTACGTCCACATGGAGGTCGACGCGACCAACCTGGTCAAGGCGCGGGAGCGCGCCAAGCGCGACTACCAGGCTCGCGAGGGCATCTCGCTCAGCTACGTCCCGTTCGTGATCAAGGCCGCGGTGGACGCGCTGCGTCGATTCCCGTCCTTCAATGCGCACTGGACGGAGAACGGGATCATGGCCAAGCGGCGGGTCCACATGGGCGTCGCGGTCGCCGTCGACGACGGGCTCCTCGTGCCCGTCGTCCGCGACGTGGACCAGCTCAGCATCGCCGGGCTCAACCGCGCGATCGCGGACGTGGCCGCTCGCGCCCGCGCCGGCAAGCTCAAGCTCGATGACTACGGCGGCAGCACCTTCACGATCGACAACACCGGCTGGTTCGGCTCCAACCTCACCATGCCGATCATCAACGTCCCCGAGGTCGCGATCCTCACGATGGAGGCGATCACCAAGCGCCCGGTCGTCCTGGAGACGCCCGACGGCGACGTCATCGCGATCCGCCCGGTCATGAACATGGTGCTTGCCATCGACCACCGCGCCAACGATGGCGCCCAGGCCGCCGCGTTCCTGCGCGTCGTGAAGGCCTGGCTCGAGGCCGTCGGACCGGACACGCCTGTCTACTGAACCCGGCGCCGACGCGGACGGCGCCGATGTCCTCGCCTTCTCCCCGGCGTTCGACCGCTGATGCGCGTCCTCGTGACCGGTGGCGCCGGGTTCATCGGTTCGGCCGTCGTTCGCCGCCTCGTGGAGCGCGACGTCCAGGTCATCGCGATCGTTCGCGATCCGGGTCGCGCGACCGCCCTCTCCGATCTAGGTGTGGAGCTTCGGACTGGCGACCTGTCGCGGACCGCGGCGATCGTTGACGCCCTGCGCGGCTGCGACGCCGCGATCCACCTCGCCGGCGACTACCGCGTCGGGATCGGCGCGGGCGATCGACCCACCATGCTGGATGCGAACGTCGGGACGACGCACCGGATGCTGGACGCGATCGCGACCGTCGGGATCGACCGGCTCGTCTATGTCTCCACGGTCGGCGTGTTCGGTGACACGCATGCGCGGATCGTCGACGAGCGCTATCGACGCGACCTCGCCGAGGGCTTTCTGAGCTACTACGACGAGACGAAGTTCCTGGCGCATCGCGCGGTCGAGGAGCGGATGGCGGCCGGTGACAAGATCGTCATCGCCATGCCAGGCGTCGTGTACGGCCCAGGCGACCACGCGGCCACCGGCCAGCAGCTCCGTGGCGCGTTCGAGGGGTCGCTCCGCTACGTGGCGATGGCCGATACCGGCATCTCGGCGACCTACGTCGGCGACGTTGCCGCTGGGATCGTCGCCGCGCTGGACCGTGGCCGCATCGGCGAGGCGTACGTCGTCGCAGGGGAGAACGTGCGACTCATCGACGCGCTGCGGATCGCGGCCCGCCTTGGTGGACGTTCCCTCCCGCGACTGCAGTTCCCGCCTGGGCTCGTACGCTTCCTCGCACGAGCGCCTGCATCGCTCGCGCGGGCCGCCGGGCTGCCGGAGGACCTCGGCGAAGTGGCTCGCGCAGGCATCGGCGTGACGTATTGGGCGTCGTCGGCGAAGGCTGCGACGGAGCTCGGCTACGTACCGCGTGACCTCACCAGCGGCCTGCGAACGATGTTCGGCGATGGCTGATCGAACGACGTCCTACACTCCGCCCATGGCTCGCGAACTCCCGGTCGTCCAACCGCCGACGAGTGTCGTCGCGCCACGACGCCATCCGGACTGGATCCGGGCGCGGATGCCGTCGGGCGACAACTTCCACGATCTCAAGGGCCTGTTGCGCGGCCTCGAGCTCAACACCGTCTGCGAGGAGGCCCGCTGCCCCAACATCGGGGAGTGCTGGGACCAGCGCACCGCGACGATCATGATCCTGGGTGACACGTGCACGCGGGCCTGCGGGTTCTGCGCCGTGAAGACCGGGCGGCCGACCTGGTTCGATGACGACGAGCCGCGACGGGTGGCCGAGGCGGTGGCTGCCCTCGGTCTCGAGCACGTCGTGGTCACGAGCGTGGCGCGTGACGATCTCCCCGATGGCGGTTCGCGGATCTTCGCCGAGACGATCCTCCAGATGCGTGGACGGAGCCCAGGCATGGGCATCGAGGTCCTCATCCCGGACTTCGACGGTTCGGACGACCGACTTCGCACGGTCATGGACGCGCGGCCCGACATCCTCAACCACAACCTCGAGACGGTGAAGCGCCTCCAGAAGCCGGTCCGCAAGCGTGCACGCTGGGACCGCAGCCTGTACGTCCTGCGGCGGGCCAAGGAGATGGCTGCCGAGATCGGCTACCCCGTCCACACCAAGTCGAGCCTGATGGTGGGCCTTGGGGAGACCCGCGACGAGTTGCAGGAGGCGTTCGCGGCCCTGCGCGAGCACGACGTGGACATCCTGACCATCGGGCAGTACCTGCGCCCGTCGCTCCAGCACCTGCCCCTGGAGCGCTACTACCACCCCGATGAGTTCGACGAGATGAAGACCGCCGCGCTCGCCCTCGGCTTCAAGCACGTCGAGTCCGCGCCGCTCGTGCGCTCCAGCTACCACGCACGGGACCAGGTTCCCGGTGCCGAGCTGCGGGCCGCACGCCGTCGCCAGGCCACGCTGGATGCCGACGGCCGGGTGGTCCCGCTCGCCGGCTGAACCGCCGGATCGCGACGACCTCATGCGCAGACTGCTGGCGGGCGTCGCCGTGGCCGTCGTCCTCGGGGCGTGTGGGAGCGACCCGTCGCCATCGCCGACACCGACGGGGGCCATCGCACCAGATGTCCCGCCGTTCGCCCTCGCGTGCTGGGACGTAGCCCCGGACGACTGCGAGCGGGTGGCCAAGGAAGGCCTTGCTCGAATGCCCGCCGGAAGTCCTGCGGTGGCTGTGGTCTCGGTCCAACCGAGGCTCGGCCGCCTCGTGGCCGAGTTCGTCGACGGCCGCGGGCTCGCCGTCGCGGCATGGTCGCTGGAACCGGGTCAGCCGGTCGTGTTCGGGGCGTGGGAGGAGTTCCCGTCGGCCGTCGTCGGCGCGACCTCGCCACCGATGCTCGGTCCCGACGCAACCGCTTCAGCCTCGGTCACTGCGGGCTCGATTCGCCGATCGATGTCGACGGCGCCCTCTGGGACCCCGTCGGCGCCATCGACGCCGACGCGACCGAGGCGATCAACGCCGCCGATGGCGAATTCCGACGCACGGGCCCCACGATGGCCGAGTTCGTCACCGCGACCGGGTTCCGCGTCGCCCTGGTCCGCCACGAGGGCCGCAAGTCGATCCCGCTCTGCGACTGATCCTTCCTCCGGGATGCGGATGGGAAACCGGTCGGCGGGTCTCGGCGTCGGGGCGCCATGATCGACCTGCGCCGCGCCGGTCCGCCGGCCCCCGTCTTCGCCGTCCTCATCCTCCTCAGCGTCCTGGTGGCAGCCTGCGCCAGTGCGGCCAGCGATGCCACCGGATCGGGTGCGACCGCGGCGCCGCCGAGCCCTGCCGCTGGCGCATCCGACAGCCCTGACCCGACCCCGAGCGGCGCACCGACCGCGGCCGCGCCAGGCGGTGCCGCGCTGGACCCGGCGACGCCGACAGCGTGCCTGAACCTCGGCCCGCAGGATTGTGAACGCGCTCGTGCCCTCGCGGCGACCACGTTGACCGCCGACGATCCGCCGGCGCGGTACATCCAGGTCGGGCCGTTCGGATGCGCGGCCGGCGACCGATGCCCGTCCACCCTCGTCGCACGCCCCGAAGGCGACGTGGTCATCGAGTTCGGCGAGGGACAGGGCATCAACGTCCATCTGAAGGTGGCGCCGGACGGGACATTCGCCGTGACCCGCGACGCGCCGATGGGCGTCGCGGTGGAGCCGACGTCGGTCGGCCCCATCCCGGTCGGTCCCATCGAGTTCACGCTGGGGCACTGCGGCGTGTTCAGCGGCATCGACCTCGACGGGCATTGGTGGGACCCCGTGGGACCGGTGCCCATGGACAGCGGCGATGCCGTGAACGCGACGTCGGGCGTGATCGTCGTCACCGATCCGACCCACGCCACCTTCACCTCGCCGAGTGGCTTTGCGCTCCAGCTCCTGCGACGCGACGGGCCGAAGTTGCTGCCGTTCTGCATGTAGCCGGTACCCGTGCCACGATGACCGGGTGACTGGTCGCGAGCCGGGCTCCGCCGAATTCGAGCCGACGCCGCTGACGCCACGCCGTCGCCGCGTCGACCCGGCCCGTCATCGGGGCACTGGTCGTCGTATTCGCGATCGGACTGGCGGTGCTGAAACCATGGGCGTCGCCGGTCCCGGACGACATCGCCGCACGTGCGACCGCCACGGGAAGCGGTGCCATCGGTGATGCGGCGACAGCCCTGCCGGCTCCGAGCCGGCCCAGCGCCCCTGTCGTCATCGACTCCACGCCGCCGATCCCGTGGTCCTTCGTGGCGGATGCGCTGGAACCACACGACGCGTGGGGTGTTCGCGCCATCGTGCGTGGGCGTCAGACGGGATCGGGATCGCCCGGCGACGGACCTGGCACGGGGCTCGTGGAACGGTGGTCCGAGCTGGAGACGGCCACCGATGGCAGGGAGACGGCCCTGCTGCCCACCGCAGACCAGGGCGTCCTCGCCCTCGGCCTCACGTTCCCGGCCGATGAACTGCCGCTCGACGTCCGCATCTTCAGGGAGACCGAACGGGGCTGGCAGTGGCTCGATAGCGAGCCGATCGGGACATCGCCGGCGGTGGGTGCGTTCGTGTATGCGCCACCGCGGATCGGCGGGGCGATCCGTCCGACCTGGCCGACGGGCGCGTACCGGATCGAGGTCCTCGTGGGCGATTCGATCCGCCGTCTCGACGTCGACTTGCCGGATCGGTTCGAAGTCGTGCCCGAAGCCGGCTTCATCCCCGACGAGCTGCGGACCGGCCTCACGAGCCCATTCGCGCCTGATCTCGGGACGTCGGGTCGTCGCGGGCCGTTCGTCGTGGACGCTGGCCGGACGGTCTGGCTTGATGCAAACGGCGCCGAAGCGCTCGAACCGGCAGATGCGTGGCTGTCGACCCAGCTCGTTCCCGGAGGGATCGAGCCGCAGTCGGTCGTCGCGGTCCATGCGCCACGGGCGAATGGGTTCGGCTACCTCTTCGCGGCGGACGCCACCGACATGTCGGTCGAACTCGCGCGCCTCCAGCCGGAGGGGTCGCCCGGCGCTTTCCGCCGCGCGGATGGCGCGCGATTCGCCGGCGATGATCGGCTGCCGTTCGTGATCCTTCGCGCCCCCGCCGGCGAACCATGGCCCGCGGGCACCTACCGGATGGACATCGGCTGGAGGGATGGCGACGGGATGCACCGCTCGTCCGTGCATGTCGAGCTCCGTCCAGGACCGTTCGGCACGCAACCGATCATCCTTGGTTCGCTTCGTCGTCTGGCTCCCGCCGCTGGTCGCGAGATGGTCGCGGGGGTGAGCGAACCAGGCGGCCGAGCGGTCGATCTCAGCTGTACTGGCGGTCGCACCGGCGAGACGATCGTCAGCTCGGACCCGCCGGCGGTCATCGGACTGGGCCATCCGCCAGGCGAGGCCCCCACGAGCATCCTGGCCGAACGGATCATCCACGGGTCCGCCGATGTCGTTCCTCTCGCGATGGCCCGCGAACCGATCCCGGGCCTGACGCTCCTGGTGCCGGCGAGTGGCGACGCGTTTCCTCCAGGCGAGTATCGGCTGACGACCCGGGCTGGGGACGAGGCGCGCGACCGGACCATCTGCGCCGGCGTATCCGATCTGGACTAGCACGCGCTGGTCCCGGGAGATCGTGGCGTCCGTTATCCTCGGGTCGATGCCTCGCACGCTCGCCCGCAAGATCCCGCTCGCGGAGCTGCATTGCCACTTGGGCGGTGCCGTGACGCCGGCCATCATGTGGGGGATCGCCCACGCCCAGGGCATCAAGCTCCCGACCAAGGATTACTGGGAGTTCCGCGACATGATCACCGTGTCGCGACGCTCGCGCAGCTTCGATGGGTACCTGCAGCTCTTCCACTGGACGGAGCTCATCCAGAGTTCGCCGATCGCCGTGGAACGGGCCGTGTACGAGGTCATCGGCGGCGGCTACCGCAAGAACAACGTCACGACGATGGAGCTGCGCTTCAACCCGATGAAGCGCAACCGCGGCGGCGAGCAGGATCTCGACCACATCATCGCAGCGGCGGTCGCGCGGGATGGACAAGGCGACGCTCGAGTACCCGGTCAAGCCGGGGCTCATCTTCTGCCTGGACCGCGCGTTCCCGTTCGAGCTCAACGAGATCATCGCGGAGAAGGCCATCGCCTGGCGCGATCGCGGCGTGGTGGGGATCGACATCGCCGGGCCCGAGTCGTCGACGTTCCGGGTCGCCGACTACCGCCGCCTCTTCCGGCGGGCGCGCCAGTACGGCCTTGGCCTGACCGTCCACACCGGCGAATCCGGCCCGACCGACGAGGTCGCTCGCGTCGTCGAGCTCCTCGAGCCCGATCGGATCGGTCACGGCGTCAAGGCCGCCTACGATCCGCGGGCGATGGCGATGATCCGCGACCGCGGCATCGTGCTGGAGATCTGCCCGACCTCCAACCTGAACACGCGGGTGGTGTCCGGGCTGGGACGAGTTTCGCTGGATCTTCGACACGCTCCGTCGAAACGAGGTGCGGTACACCATCAACACGGACGGTCCGGAGATGCTCAAGACCTACATCCGCGACGAGATGGCGACCCTCGGGCGACTCGGGATCCTGTCGCTCTCAGACATGGAGCACGCGGCGGCGACATCGCTCGCGGCCTCGTTCGTGCCGAACGTCTCGGATGTGCCGCCACCGGCGTTGGTGCCCGCCCGGCGTGGCGTCGTGGAACGCGAGGAGGCGTAGCCCTCAGGCCATCCGCCGCGGACGCGCACGATCCCGGCCTCGTGGAGGGCCTCCCGGATCGGCCGGATGGCGCTCCCGGCAAGGCTCCCGGCGATCCGTCGAAGTCCGTCCTCCTCGAACGCCCGGAGCGACCAGTGTGGCTGCTGGGTCATGTCGCCATCGGGCATCGTCCGGAACAGCGCGGTCTGTCCGCAGGTGCGCTCGAGGATCGATCGCTTCGGTCGCCGACCGCGAGCGTCATCCATGACCGCCGGCCAGGAACCGGGGCGTCAAGGAGGTCGCGAGCGAGGCCGAGGACGACCCAGCTCGCCGTCCGGCCACGGGCGATCCGGGCCCGCGCCAGGTACGCGTCCCAATCGAGCGTGTCGCCATCCTGGCGGACCAGTTCGGCGACGTCGGCGACCCAGCGCAGCCGGAGAGCGGACTTCGTTCGGTGGATCGGCGAGGTGGAGCAGCGTGTCCTCGGTCGAGAGGGTGCGGATCGGGTGGCCAAGCAGCGTCGTCCGCGACTGACCGGTCCCACATCCCGTCGGTGCCCATCCGTTCGCTCGCTGTCGGCCCACAGGGCCCAGTGGAGTTCGAGGCGGACGTGGTCCGATCCCGATCCGCGATCCCAGGCGGGGCCGTGGAACTTGTGGACGAGGGCCTTGTAGCGGGGCTCGACCGCGCTGGCGGAACCCGAGGTCATGCAGCACGGTCCCAGCGGCCGCGTAGTCGGCGGGTCGGACGAGCACGTCGAGGTCCGCACACGGGCGGGCGGCAAGGTCGCCGTACAGACGATCGGCGATCACGAGGCCCTTGACCGGCATCGCCGGGATGCCGGCTCGATCCATCCCCTCCAGGATCGGCATCAGGGCGTCCGCGAGGGTAGCGTTGGACCGCAGCGTGACGTGGCGTCGCTTGACGGCGGCCGCTCGCCAGGTCTCGGGGATGCTTGCATCCGCGGCCGACGGAAGGCTTCTGGCGAGGAGGGGGATGACTTCGTGGAGATGACCGAGCGCCCAGAGGCGGTCCCAGTCGATGCCCGCGGCGGCGGTCGCGCGCAGTCGTTCGCGTGCTTCCGGAGCGGGCATCGAGCGCGCCCCAAGGCACAGGACCTGCGTCTCGCGGTCCAGAGCGGTCGAGCGCGTCGGGACGAGGCGGCGCGATGGTCGGAGGCATCAGTACTGCGCCAGGCTGCCGTCGGTGCGCGCGTAGCGCACGGCCGCGGCGAAGGCGACGACCCCGGCGACCAGGTACGCGGCGCTGACGACGATGAGCATCGCGATCGGGCCGGCCAGCTCGACGATGCCCTGGCCCTCCAGGATGGCGCCACGCAGCACGGTGAGGCCGTGGGTGATCGGCAGCAGCACGCTGGCCGCCTGGAGCAGCGGCGGCAGCACCGCTACGGGATAGAAGGTCCCGCCCAGGACGACGGACGCGCCACGGAACGCCCAGCCGAGCGGGTTGCCACGCTTGACGACGAGGATCGTCGGCGCCGGCGAGGAACCCCATCCCGGTGAAGCCGGCGACCATGAGGACGAGGCCGACGATCGCCGCGGGAAGATCGGTCTGCGACAGGTCGACGCCAAGGAGGCTGCCGAGGACGAGGTACGGCCAGCGCCCCGAGGGCCGCCGACGCGTGCAGCCAGAGCGTCGATGACGTCAGCAGGGTCGCGAGCCGCGACGGCCCCAGGAGCATGAACTCGAGCGTGCCGGTGGTCTGGCTCTCGCGGATCGAGCCGCCGAACGCGCCGACGCTCTGGCTCAGGAACTCCATGCGCCACGATCCCGATGAGGACGAACGCGAAGTAGCTCGCCGCCGACGTCGGCGAGGGCCGGGGCTGCCGCGTCGAACGAACGGCTCAGGAAGAAGAACACGCCCACGGTGACGGCGGCAGAGCCGAGTCGCAGGATGAGCCCGGTCCGATAGCTCATCTCGATCCGCCGATCGCGCGCGACGAACGCGCGCGGCACCAGGGTCATCCGCGCGACCTGGCCCATGGGCCGTGCGAGGCCGGTCATGGCGCTGTCACGGCGACTGCGACCGGCGACGGCTCGGCGGCCGGGCCGAGGGTCCGGATGTAGATCTCCTCGAGCGACACTTCGCCGGTCTCGCAGGCGACGATGTCGATATCGGCTCCCACGAGGACCCGCAGGATCGCCGCGAGCGCGTCGTTCGACGCGAGGACCAGCTCCACCTGGTGCGTGGCTGCGTCCGTGCTCGTGGCGCCACGCAGGTCTGACGATCGCACGCCGCCCACGCCCGCGATCCCGTGGACGAGTGGCGCCGGATCCACGGTCGCGCTGCGCAGGCGCAGCGCTGCAACGCGTGCCGTAGCCGATCGTGTCCCGCAGCTGCGCCACGGTGCCGGCCGCCACGATCCGGCCGTCCTGGATGAACGCGACACGATGGCACAGCGCCTCGGCCTCGGGCATCGAGTGCGTCGCCAGCACCACCGTCCGGCCGAGATCGCCGACGACGACCTCCGCGACGAATTGGCGCAGCCGCTCGGCCGAGATCGGGTCGAGCGAGCGGGTCGGCTCGTCCATGAAGAGGATCGCCGGCTCGTCGATCAGGCCGCGCATGATGGCGAGCGCCTGGCGCTGGCCGGTCGAGAGGCGCCCGAACGGGCGATCGAGGTGCTCCGCGACGCCGAGGCGGCGCGACAGTCGCTCGATCGACCGCGGCCGTGTCGCGGTGGCGTCCATGTGCCGCAGCGCCCCGAAGAACTCGAGGTTCTGGCGTCCGGTGAGTCGCCAGTAGAACGAGCGCTCGTCGCCGTTGATCAGGCCGATCCTGGAGCGGACGGCCCGGGGGTCTGCGGTGACGTCGATGCCGTCGACACGCGCCGTGCCGGACGACGGGCAGGAGCAGTGTCGTGAGCATCCGGACGAGCGTGGTCTTGCCGGCGCCGTTCTGACCGAGCAGGCCGAAGACCTCGCCGTGCGGGATGGCCAGGGTCACGCCATCGACGGCGACCCGTTCGGGCTCGCGGCGGGCCGGCCGGTGGCGATGGCCCGGAGCGACCGGGGCAGCCGGAAGCGCTTGGAAAGGTCGTGGGTTTCGATCGCGAGGGTCGGCATGTCGCGGGTTCGCGGGGTCCTTGGAGGTTGGTGGACAGGCGGACGCGCGATGCGGCCACCTGTCCGGTCGCTAACTAGCTCTCGATGACCGTGATGCCATAGTCCATGGCGACGGCCGCGTCCTGCGTCAGCTCCTCTTCCGAGTAGCTGGCGAGGATCTTCCGGGGTCTCATAGTCCACGTGATGGCTCTCCATGTTCGGGGACAGGATGATGACGCCGACCAAGCGGCCGGCGCCATCGATCGATCAGGTGGGGAGGATGATCACGCCGCCATAGTCCATGGCGACGGCCGCTTCCTGCGTCAGCTCCTCTTCCGAGTAGCTGGCGAGGACCTCCGGGGTCTCATAGTCCATCGGAACGATCTCCTCCTACACGGAAGACCTGGTCGGTCGGCCGGCCATAGAACATGGCGACGGCCGCGTCCTGCGGTCAGCTCCTCTTCCGAATAGCTGGCGATGATCTCAGGGCTCTCGTACTCCATCCGCTTCACCTCCTTCCTGCTGATCTGCCCCGGTCAGTGCCGGGACCTCGATGCCGTGATCACCCGGATCGGGATCCGGGACAGGGAATGCGCGCTGGCCACGACGACCGGCCGCACGGGCGACGGCGCACGAGTCGCCATCCGGGCGGCCGCGCGGTCGGCGCGGCTGCTCCACCAGCGAGACCCGCGCGACGAGCGCACCACGGGGTCCACCGAGGGCCGCTGCGACGTCGTGGCCATCCGGACGCTGGACCTGGCGGACCACGCCGAGGATGTCGTCGGGCCGGATCGCGGGGTCCGGGTACGGTTCGCCGTCCCCCTTGGGGATCAATGCCCGTCCGGCACCGTGACCACGCGTCGCGACGATCCGGTGCGCGACGATGGCATCTCGCCGTTCGAAGAGGACGATCTCGCCGATCCGGGCGTCCTGGCGTCCGAAGTCGACGAGCAGCCGGCTGCCGGGCGGAAGGGTCGGCTCCATGCTGATCCCGGTCGCCTCCAGCCAGCGCAGGGCACCATCCGCGCGGTATCGATACAGCAGGCCGAGGCGAGCGACCGCCTTGGGGTCCGGCGTCATCATGCTGTCACCCCCAGCCAGTCGCGGACGGCGTCGGCGGACGCCTCCAGCGGGACCCATCCGAAGCCGAGCGCAGCGAACATCGGCGTGATCGCGCCAAGCCGTCGCATCGTGCCGGCGAAGTCGGTGGCGCCGGCCGGCGTCCCGCGCAGCAGGTCCAGGGCGGCGACGGCCGGCGAGAGCGGCGTCAGCGACATCTCGCGACCGGGGATCGGGCACGTCGCCGAGCACGACGATCCCGCCGAGGCGGGTCGGACCGCCAAGCCCCGCTCCGAAGGCGGCCGCCAGGTCCCTGGCGCCGATCGCCCACTCGCTGCCGCCGCCGAGGTCATAGCGTTCCCGGCGCTGGACGAACGCCAGCTCGGGGAACATCGCGAAGGTGTCCGGCCGCACGTGCGAGGCCGCGCGGGAATGGCAGGATCGTTCGGTCATCGGGCGCGATGACGGCCATCTCGTCGGTCAGCAGCGTCCCGCCCGCCTCGGACGAGGGCGAGCGTCAACGTGGACTTGCCGTGTCCGCTGGGCCCCGCGAGGATCACGGCCCGCTCGTCGAATGCGACGACACCGGCGTGGATGGCGAGCATGCCGCGGGCACGGAGTCCGTCGAGGACGGCGTGGACGACCAGGTCGAACAGTCCCACGACGGCCGCCTGTTCGGTGCGGGCGAGTCCGGCTGCGCCCGGTCGCATCCGACCAGTCGGTACCCGTCGGCGACGCGCCGGAGGATCAGCCGGTCGCTCAGGGCGCCGGCATGCGGGTTCCGGGTCGGTGAACACGCCGTAGGAATCGGCGACCGCTCGCGCGGCGACCGGGATGTCCGACTCGACCGAGAACGAGACACCGTGGATCGAGTAGGCGTCGATCGTCGCCTCGGTCGAACTCGATCGGCTCCAGGCGGAGGTCGGGACCGGTCTCTGCGATCATGCGGCGCCCGCAGGTTCGACGAGCAGACCGAGTTCGCGGAACTTCGCGACGACGCGTTCGACATCCGCCCGCACCGACGCCGGGGACCGGTCGTACGACGCCGCGAATGCTGCGACGATCGTCGTCCATCGACCGCCCATCGCACAGCTTCCAGACGCGCGCCGCGGACCCGTTGATCACGTGTGCCTTGCCGTCGCGGGCGTCGTGCAGGATGGCTTCGCGCCCGACCTCCTGCAACGCCACGTCCGGTCGTCCGGCAAGCGTCGCCGGTGCGTCATCTGTGCTCACCGCGTCCCCCGCGCCAGCAGATGGGTGGCCGATCCTGGATCGACGCTATTCGGCGGATTGTGTGGGGCAGTACCTCTGTCTGTCGACTAGGTAGGACGACTGGTGGTGCAAGAGCGCACCAGCCGGACGGGTCAGTCGGTGGCCCCACCGATGCGATAGGTGCAACACCGGTCCCCGGCGGCGATGTGCGTCTCGCGCTGCACGTCCGTGCCGAGCAGCTCGCGGAACAGATCCAGCTCCGCCTGGCAGGCCGCCGCGTGCTCGGACGAGACCCGGTGGATCGCGCAGTTGCGTTCCACGAGGCGGATGACGCCGTCGGTCGCCGACGACGGCCTCGGCGAGGTAGCCCTGCTCGTCCTGGATGACCGCCAGCTCGCGGGCGCGATCGAGCAGCGGCGCCTTCGGCAGGCAGCCGGTCCGCCAGGCGCTGTCGGAGTCGATCCCTCGTGAGCCGACGGCGCTCCTCGAACACGCCTTCGACCAGTTCCTCGCCGCCGATCGAGCGGATCGCCGCGAGAAGACCACTCGCGAGGCCGTCGTAGTTGGTCGGGAAGAGGTCCTGTGCCGCGTCGGTGACGTCGTACACGTGGCGTGGACGGCCCACCCCGTGGCGGATCGCCTGGCGGGTCACGAGGCCAGCTGCCTCGAGAGCGTGGAGCTGCTGGAGGACTCCGGTCCGGCTGACGCCGAGCTGCGTCGCAAGCTGCTCCGGCGAGCTCGGTCCGTCGTGGCGGATGCGCATCAGGATGGCCCGGCGCAGGCCGGATGTCCCCCCGGTGACGCCCGGGGCGTGGTGCGGCGGCTCGGGCGTGACGGCGCTCGGGTCGGTCATGGTCCGGGAAGGCTAGCACCGAGCCTCCGGACGCGCAGGAAGCGGGGACGTGCCGCGGCGACGGTGCTAGGCTCGGCGCCGATGGACCTCGACCTCCCGCCCGAGCACGCCCTGCTGCGCGACACGATCCGCGCGTTCATGCTCGGCGAGGTCGCGCCGGTCATCGACGAGCACGAGCGCGAACGTCGCTTCCCGACCGAGATCGTGCGGCGCATCGGCGAGATGGGCTGGCTCGGCATCCCGATCCCTGAAGAGCGAGGGCGGCGCCGGCCTCGACACGTTGGCCTACGCCGTGGCGATCGAGGAGATCTCGCGGGTCTGGGGATCGCTCGGGATCATCGTGGCGGCCCACACGTCGCTCGGCTGCGGGCCACTGCACCTCGCGGGCACACCGGAGCAGCAGCGGACCTATCTGGTCCCGATGGCGCAGGGCCGGGTCATCGGGGCGTACGGCCTGACCGAGCCCGGCGCCGGCTCCGACGCCGGCGGGACGAGGACGACCGCGCGGCTACGAGGACGGCCCGAGCGGCGGGACCTGGGTCATCGATGGCGCCAAGCGGTTCATCACCAATGCCGGCCAGGCGGGCACCTACATCGTCACGGCACGCACCGGCACCACGGAGCGCGGCGACGCGGAGATCTCGGCCTTCATCGTCCCGGCCGACACGGCAGGGTTCAGCGTGGGCCGCCTGGAGGACAAGCTGGGTCTTCACGCCTCGGCCACCGGAGAACTCCGGTTCGAGGGCGCGAGGATCCCCGCAGCCAACCTGCTCGGAGCCCGCGGCGAGCGGGTTCCGGACGTTCCTCAAGATCCTCGATGGCGGGCGGATCAGCATCGCCGCGATGGCCGTCGGGCTCGCGCAGGCCGCCCTCGACGCGAGCATCCCGTACGCGCGAACGCGCGAGCAGTTCGGCCGGCCGATCGGCTCCTTCCAGGGCGTCGCGTTCATGGTCGCCGACATGGCGACCGAGATCGAGGCGGCGAGGGCCCTCGTGTGGCGGGCCGCCTGGCTCAAGGACCAGGGCCGCGACTACGGTCTTGCCGCCGCCGAGGCCAAGCTGTTCGCGTCCGAGGTCAGCAGCCGGGCGACCAACGCCGCCGTCCAGATCCACGGCGGCTACGGCTACGTCACCGATTACCCGGTGGAGCGCTACCTGCGCGACGCGAAGCTGACCGAGATCGGGGAGGGGACCAGCCAGGTCCAGCGACTGGTCATCGGTCGCAAGGTCCTCGACCTGCGGGTGACCTGAGCCTGTCGACGGCCGTCAGGAGGCCTTGACGAGCCGGACGATCAGGCGGTACTGGCTCTTCGCGCCGACGCAGGTCTGGAGGGTCATGCTGGGGCGCGACTGCGACGCGTAGGCGAACTCGCCCTTGTCCGGCGTCGGCGACCTTCCACCAGCGCGACCTTGTAGGTCGAGACACGGCCGTTGGCATCCGCGTAGTGGACCTTCATGCCCTTCGCGAGGCGGCCGCGGACGTAGGCGTCGTGGAGCGGCTTGAAGACGCTGTGGGCGTGACCGAACAGGTAGATGTTGTTGGAGCCGGCACAGCCCCAGCGGTAGACGCGGTTCCCGGGGTAGGCGTTCGACGAGCAGGCGAACCCCGACACCGACTTGCGGATGCCGAGCGAGGGGATCCAGACCTTGTTGCGGCCGGAGAACGAGGCCGGCGCGCTGTCCCGGTCGATTCGCTGCGTGGGATCGGGGCCGGCGTGTCCGCGGCGGACCGTCCGGTCCAGCTGGTGCGCTCCGCGAGCGTCGGCGCCGCGGGCGCGAGGTGCTCGCGTCGCAGGTCGGCCGTGCGTCGCCGGTGCGTCCAGCGACCCACCGCGACGGCGGTCGCGGTGCGGTTGACCTCGCCGACGGCATCGGGGCCGATGGTGGGACGCCGCGACCGGGGCCGCGCGATGGACTCGCGGCGGCGCTCGTCGTGGCCACGCCGATCGTCGTCGCGAGGAGCACGAGGGCGAGGATCGACCGCGTGGTGCGGCGGGAGGAGGGCATGACCCCACTCTCCCGTCCCGGACCGCCACGAACCGTGGCCCGGGAGTCCCACTCCCCATGGGAAGGTGGAGGTCACCCTCTACGGCGCCCCGCAGCAGACCATCCCGGACCCCCCAGCGACCGACGGCCGCGGCCGGGTCAGTTGCCGGTGCCGGCGGCGATCGTCGAGCGCCTTCGCGGATCGCGGCCTCGAACTCCGGCGCCCACGGGCCCTGACCGGCGACGACGAACGGCGACTCCTCCACGGTTTCGAACGTCTCGGGGTCGGTCACGAACTCCCGGGCGCAGGCGTCCACCGTGGAACGCAGGCGGTCGAACGAGGCGCGGTTACGGAAGATGTACAGGTAGAGCCGGACGGGTTCCACCTGGTCGAGGCCGCTCGCCGTGACGCCGATGGCGGTCTGGATGAGGACGGGATCCAGGCATCCGGCATCGCCCGAGACCAGGTCGTCGATGGCGATGCGCTGCTTGGTGAGCTCGGTGGCGATGCCCTGGAAGTCGGCGGGCGTCGGCGCAGGCGGCGTCGTGGAGATGGCGCCGCAGCCAGCGACCGCGAACGCCGCGGCCAGCAGCAGGGCGGCGACGGTCGCGCCGAGGTCGGCTGGGTGACATCGGGCGCGAGGCTATCACCGGGCGGGCGAACCTGCCTGCCGCGATACGATGGCGGCTCGTGTCCAGGCCAGTCGGGTTCCGCACTTCGGGTCGCTCGCGGTCAGGCGGCGGCGCGCGGGCCGTCCTGCTCGTCGCGTTGATGACCGGTTGCCTCGCGCCGCTCTCCGTGGCGGCGCCGACGCTGGCGGTCGAGGCCGCCGAGTCGCCGAATCTGCTCGATCACCCGCGGATCGATGTCGCCGAGTTGCAGTCGACCGGACCAGACGGCGCACCGCGGATCCTCGTCGTCGACCCGCTCGACCCCGCGGGTCAACGCGTCGCGCATGTCCGTCCTCGCCCGCGACGGCACCTGGTCGAGCGTCGCGACGGCCACGGTCGATGTCGGCGGCGGCGGGCGCGGAGGATCCGGGCGAGCCCTGGCTGATCGGGCTCGGTGGTGACCGGTTCGTGCTCATCGCGTCGTCCGACGCGGCAGAACGGACCGCCCTCGTGCCGATCGACGCACGCGAGGTGGACGGCGCGGCGTCGATCGTGCTGGGGCCCGCCGTCCAGGTCGACGCTCCCATCGACGACGCCGGAGTCGCCGATGTCGATGGGGATGGTGCCCTCGATCTCGTGGTCGGCGAACGCGCGGACGCTCCGCCAGGGCGGGACGTGTCAGGGGTCGACGGTCTGGGTCTTCGGCGACGGGGATCTCGTGCGCCCGTTCCGCGTTCGCGATCCAGGACTTCCGTCTCGCCGGCGGGGTGCTCGGCTCGTTCGATGACCTGCCCGGGGAGGACCTGGCGGTCTACGCGTACCCCAACTGTCCCGCCGGACCGGACCTCGGGACCGACCTGCGATTGCTCTCGATCAACCTCGTGGACGGGGTCGCTCCGGTCGGACCGCCTGGCCGCGTCGGCAGGGATCCCGCCCTCCATGGCGCCGCCGGTCCGTTTCGACGCCGACGGCGATGGTCGGGATGAACTCCTCGGGCTCGTGCCCCGGGGCCTCGCGGTGATCGATCCGCTCGACGGCTGGGCCGACATCCGCGTGGCAAGCTCGGCGGCGATGCCGCTCGGCACGACGGCCGTGACCGATCCGGCGGCCGAGCCGCGGACCCGGGTGGCCTGGCTCGAACCGGCGATCGAGGGCCGTGGCTCGATCGGCACCGAGCTCGTCCGGCGGGAGGCGACCGGGTCACTGGACACGGGTCCCGCGACCGTGCGCTGGGACGCGCCGACGCCGAGCGACCGATGGCGGGCCCTGCTCGCGGACGCGACGATCGCGACGCTCCGACAGGCCGGGCCGGTCGCCTGGAGCGGCGTGCTGGATGACCCGTCCTGTCGCGACCTGCTCGTCCCGACCGCGATGGTCGCGTGCGGCTCGGATTCGGTCGCGCCATCGGCGGCCTGGGTCGGTACGCAGCCATTGTTCGCCTTCGATTCCCGCGCTGGTCGACGGCTGCTGGTCGCGGCCGGTATCGAGCGCGAGTTCGGGTCCGGCCTGCCCGCGAGTCCTCGACCGTGGGCGGGTGGCGCTGCCGGCCGCTGGCGGCACGGCCCGAGGCCTGGCGTTCGCGCTCGCCGAGGTGGACGTCGCCGACCTGGCCGACGCCGTCGTGCCGACGCCGGTGGTGGACCGGACGGCGGCACGCGGTCCTGCGGCAGTCATCGGCACGCGCGTCGGCGTGCGCCTCGTCGCGACGGCCTTCCCGCGAGGCCCCGACGCCGTGGAGCCGACGCCCGGAACGCTCATGGGCGCGGTTCGCGAACTGGCCCGTGCATCGAACGGCACGTCGATCGCTCGTCCGGGTCCCGGTCCCACCGGGTGTCGCCTCGTCGGCACAGGGCGCGGTGGTGGAACTGTCGCTCGACGGACTGACGATGACGGACGGGACGCCGGCGGAGCGCTGGGCGGTCTTCGTCGTGGCGATCGACGACAGCGGGGATGTCGCCGCCCCGGTCGCGACCCTCGTCACGCAGGACTTGGTCGGGCCGGCCGTCGAGATGGCCGCGCCGGTCACGAGTCCCGTCTGGCCACAGCCGGCACGTCTGGTCGGGACCGTGGAGGTTGGCGCGACGGTCACCGTCGACGGCGAGGCGGTCGTAGAGATGGGTGAGCGCGGGGCGTTCGAGATCGAGACACCCCTGGCTCCGTGGCCCCAGACGTTACGGGTCGTCGCGACGGACCAGGCCGGCAACGAGACGGTCCTCGAGGTGTCGGTCGTCGGTGGATACGACTATCGCGTGCTGCCCTGGCCGGCCATCCTCGCGGTCGGCTTGCTCGCGGCGGCGATCGTCAGCGGCATCGTGGGCTCGCGACGACGTCGCGGTGCTGGTGCCATGGCACCCCCGGGCCTGACGGGTTCGGGCGATCCGCTGCCGGAGCTCGAGGAACTTCCGCCGCGGTCCGGAGTCTGATCCCGTTCGTCAGCGGTCGCGGGCGCGCTTCTTGGCGTCGCGGAGGCGGGCCATCGTGTCCGCGCTTGAATGGTGGCGCTGGTGGAGGCGGGGCGGACGCCTGTGGTGCGGGGACGGCGGGCTGCGGCGCCACCGGCGCGAGGTGGCGCCACCGAAGCGGGCGGCGCCACGGGGGCTGGATCCATGGCGAGTGCCGGAGCCGCTGCACCGGGCGCGTCCGTCGGGTCAGTCCGCATCGCGGCGCGCGTCGCCGTGGACGTCGCTCGCTCCCGGGCGGCAAGCAGACCCTCGCTCGCGCTGGTTCGCGCTGCCACCCGACCGCGCCGGCGACCGATGCCGCGCACCCAGCCGCCGGCTGCGGCGAACTCCCGTACGACCGATCGAGACACGCCGGAGCGCGATATCGAGCGGCCACAGCAGGAGCGCAAGCAGCAGCAAGAGTGGCCAGAGCTCCGTGAAGCGGCTCGTCGAGGTGAGGTCATGGACCCAGGGATCCAGCGGGGTTTCGACCACCCCGCCGCCGGTGGTCGTCCGGACGGCGGCGAGGAATGCCTCATTCGGGCCCAGGGATCGGTATTCCGCGGCCGTCGGGGCGACCAGGCCCACGGTGCGGCCCAGCGGCGACGAACCCGGGTCGGGTCTGGGTCACGCGGACCGCGTACGCCCCCGGGTCGATCTCGCCCAGCGGCACCTCGTAGACGCCCGGGGCGATCTGGACGAGCTCGACGGTCTCGGGTTCCAGGTCGGGCCCCACGATGACCGCCGTCGTGCCGTAGAAGTCACGCGGCGAGCCATCGGGCTCCACGCTTTCGACATGCAGGCGGGTCTGCCCGCCGACGCTGTCGAACGTGGCTTCGATGCCGCCGGTCTCCTCGCCCGGGAACGTCCACGAGACGAGCTGGCTGAAGAACCGCGAGAAGCCGCTCCAGCCCAGCCAGTCACGCGCCCAGCGACCGGTGGAGTCGGACGTCCATGCGACCGATCGGCCCAGCCCGTACTGCCACTGGGCGAGGAGCGGGTCGTCGCGCGCGGTCACGAGGACGGTCTGTGCCGCGGGCTTGATCGTGGTGCCGTTGTAGCCGCGGAGCTGCGGGAGGCCGTCGTCCTCGACGCCGCGCAGGATCGGCGAGGAGGATGTCTTGATCGGGAAGAACGCTTCCTCGATGATCTGCTGGCCGGAGACCTGCTGGGTCTCCTTGAGGAAGATGTCGGGGATGCTCGCCGGGTTCGCCGCGTCGTAGAACCGGCCGCCGCCCTTGGTCGCGAGCCCCTCCAGGAACGGGTTGGAACCGCCACCGGCGCCGACCGTGGACAGGGTGATGCCCGCGGCCTTCATGCGTCCCAGGATCTCGTCGTACTGGCCGGAGGACGACCATCCGTCGGTCAGGAGGATGATGTGACGGCGCGTCGCGGCCGCGCCCTCGAGCGACTCGACCGCCTGCTCCAGTCCGGCGAAGATGTTCGTCTGTCCGACCGGCGCGATGCCCGCGATCTGTCCCTGGAGGTCGTCGAGGCCACCGAGGGGTTGCGTCCGCACGACCCAGTGCGCCTGCTCGTTGAACGACACGACGCCCAATTCGTCCCGCTCGGTCATCGCGGCGGCGGCCCGCAGGATCGCCTCCTTGCCGATGTCCACCTTGCGGACTCCGGACATCTGCGTCCCCCCGCCCCCTGCGCCGCCCTCGAATGAGTTGCAGTGGCAGGCATCCATCGACCCGGACTGGTCGATCACGACGACGAGCGCGACGTCGGGTTGCTTCGTTCGATCCCGCACGCCCATGTCGACGGGCAGGGTCTCCTCGAGCGGCGTCTTCTGGTAACCGCCGGCGCCGTACGAGTCGGGTCCTCCGATCATCACGAGCCCTCGCCCGAGGTCGCGGACGTAGACCTGGAGGGCGGCGAGCTGCCGGTCCGAGAGGCGGATCCGTGGGACGTCCACGAGGACCACGCTGTCGTACGTGGCAAGGGCTGCGAACTCGGTGGGGAGCGCTTCGGGGACGATGGTGTCCACCTGCTGGCGCTGTGCCTCGAGTGCTTCGACCAGTTCAGCCGCCACCGTCTGGTCGCCGGCAAGGACGAGCGTCCGCGGCTCGCCCTTGACGATGGTGTTCGAGTCGGCGCGGTCGTTCTCGCTGAACGTGTCGCGTGCGGCTTCGACCACGACCCGGAAGGTGTGGAACCCGGCCTCCGTCGGGGTCACGTCGAACACCACCCTGGTCACACCGGCCCCGAGCTCGACGCGCTCGGTCGCGACCAGCTCACCGTCGGCGAACAGACGCACGGCCGCCGGCTGCACGACGGACGAGCGGATCTCGGCGATCGCCTCGATGGAATCGCCCAGGTTCGACGTAGACGGCGTGGTGAGACGTTCCACGAGGACTTCGTCGCTGGACCCCAGGCCGATCAGGCGCGTCTCGATCCGGATGTCACGGGTCGCCGCGAGCGCCGCCTCCGCCTGGCCGCCACCGGTCGTGTCGTTCCCGTCCGAGAGCAGGACGATCCGTTTCTGGGCTTCGTCGGGGAACAGCGCGGTCGCCAGCCGGAGCGCCGCGCCGATATCCGTGGCGGACCGGACCGGCGTGGACGCGATCCGGTCGATCTCGTCGAGATCGCTCGGCAGGCGTTCCACGAGGGCTTCCTTGCCGAATGCCACGATGCCCGCGACGTCGCCCGGTGGGATGACGTCCAGGGTCTCGCGCAGGAAGGCGAGGGCATCCTCGCGCCCCTCGTTGCCGACGGAATCGGAGAGGTCCACCACGAAGACGGTGGCCAGGCGGTCCACCGGCAGGACCAGCCGGAACCCCGCGAGTGCGAAGACGAGCGCCGACAGCAGGATGGTCCGCACCACGAGCGCCGTCCGGCGACGTCCGGCGCCCCGACGCGCCGTCGGGCGCCCAGGTAGAGCGCGATGGTCAGCCCCAGCGCCGGGATGAGCAGGAGGAGCGCGAGGGGTGCGTCGAAGGAGATGCCCATCAGGGGGTCGCCTCGCTCCCGCGACCGAGGCGCGTCGCGAGGGAGCGGCGGATCCGGATGAGCCCGTCACGGTGGTAGAGCGCCCATTCGACGCTCAGCACGACGAGCACGATGAGGACGATGGGGACCCACAGTTCATCGCGGCTGGTGGGACGCTCCGCGGCGACCTCACCGCTGCCCGGCGCAGCGCTGCCATCGGGACCCGGCGACGCGGCCGCATCCGTGGACCCGAGCGCCTCGATGGCCGCAGCCGACCCTGGGGCGATCGTGGACTCGTCCACATCGAACAACGCGACGGCGAAGCGCACCGGCGCGAACGGGTCG
>CAVURB010000015.1:0-78755 GCA_963743815.1 uncultured Chloroflexia bacterium
GATCCCGGTCGAGGCCGGCGAGAACGGTGCCGAGGGTGGCCTCCGGGCACTCCCCGGCGAGCGCTTGTCCAAGGCGGTCGGCAGCCTCACGGAGGCCGATCTGGCCGCCGCCGAGGTTTTCACGATGGACGACCTGGACGTGCCGGCGGACGGCGATGCGGCGGATCGCGAACCGGGCGAGGCCCGTGGCGATGAGTCTGCCGATGGACAGCGTCGGCGTCGGCGACGAGGGGGCCGCGGTCGCGGTCGTGGCCGTGGTCGCGATGAGGGCGTGGTCGCGACGACGCCCGACGTCGGGGAAGCGGTCTTCGATGTCGACGAGCCCGATGAGGTGGAAGAGGACGATGCCCCGGTCGTCGCGCCGCGTGGTCCACGCACGACCCCGTTCGGTTCGGTCTGGGACTCCCAGCTGGGGACCCCTACCACCGCACCGGCCGCCGGCTTGCAGCCGCTTGCCGACGACGAGGACTTCGATGAGCCGGAGATCCCCGAGTACCTCATCGCTGAGCAGCGACGCGGGTCTCGAGGGGGCAGGGGCAGCCAGGGAGCCCCGGGTGGTCGCGGACCGCGCGGGGGACGCTCGGCGTACCAGTCGGCCATGGAGCGCGAACGCTACGGACGCGGGGGCGGCGGCGGGATCAACCGCTATCCGGACGTGTCGGGGCGGACGAACCAGGGCGCACCGGCCGGCCGGGGCGCTCCGCCGCGGGATGATCGGTCGCAGGGCCGGGGTCGCGATGAGCGACCTCGCGATCGCGATGCTGCACCGCGCTCGTCCAGCGAGCCGTGGAGCGAGGTCCCGCCTGAGCCTCGAGGCGATGCTGCGCTCGCAGGTAGCGCAGAAGCCGGCTTCGCGGCCGGCACCGGCAGCCGCTGCCGCCGAGGCTCCGGATGACGCCGCGCCGACCCCGAAGCGCCGGACGACCCGCAAGGCGTCCCCGGCCACCGGGACCGCCGATGGCTCGGCCACCGATGCCGCCGAGGCTCCGGATGACGCCGCGCCGACCCCGAAGCGCCGGACGACCCGCAAGGCGTCCCCGGCGGCTGACGGGAGTGCCGAGCCCGCAGCCGGCGCGGCGCCCGCGGCAGCGAAGCCGCGCGCGACGCGCAAGCCAGCGGCCAAGGCCACGGCGAGCACCGACGCGAGCTCGGACGCCGCGGCGCCCGCGGCAGCGAAGCCGCGCGCGACCCGCAAGCCGAAGGCCAAGCCGGCCGAAGGGTCGGCCGAGGCCGCGTCCGAGACTGCCTGACCCGCGCCGTGCAGGGCGTCCGGACCCGGGGGCAATCGGTCGCGCTGGATGCCGTGACCGCGATGATCCGGGGACGGGCGCCGCATGCCGTGCTGCTCGTCGGCCCGGCCGGCGTCGGCAAGACGACGCTGGCCCTGGATCTTGCCGCTGGGCTCCTGTGCACGGCAGCCGATGCGTCGGAGCGACCGTGCGGCAGCTGCCGGGCGTGTCGCCTCGTCGCGTCCGGTGGGCACCCTGATGTCCATCGGCTGGGTCCTGATGGTCCCGGGCGCCAGGTCGTCATCGGTGGTCCAGGATCGAAGACGCGTGGCATCCGTGACCTGATCGCGGACCTCGCACTCATGCCGGTCGAGGGTGGCGCCCGGATCGCCATCGTCGAGGCGGCCCACCGGATGAACGAGGACGCGCAGGCCGCCCTCCTCAAGACCCTCGAGGAGCCTCCGTCTGGCGTCACGATCGTCCTGTGCGCGGATGCCGAGGAGACCCTCCTTCCGACCATCCGGTCGAGGTGCGCGCGGCTGCGGTTGGGCCCGGTGGGCCCCCGCACGATCGAGGCCATCCTCGACGAACAGGGTGTCGGGGATCCAGCCCTCGCCGCCCGCCTGGCGCGGATCAGTAACGGTCGGCCGGGCCTCGCGCTCGCGTGGGCTGCGGACCCGGACGCCGTCCGTGGACGCGACGAGATCACGAGGATCCTGCTCGATCTCACCGCGGCGCGTCCGTCCGAGCGACTGGCGGCCGTCCGGGCCGCGACGGCGACGGCGATCGGGATCGCGGGTGTCGTGGATCGTGGGTCCGACGCTGCCGCGGACCCCGCGACAGGCCCAGATCCCGGATCGGCTCCGACGGACCCGGACCCGGCCATGACCGCACCGGCGGCCCGGATCCCCGCCGCGGACCGTCGCCGGGCGGCGGACGCGGTGATCGCGATCTGGACCGACGTCGCGCGCGACCTGCTCCTGGTCCGGCTGGGCCTGGCGGCGTCGCTGCGGGATCACCGCCTCCTGGAGGAGTCGACGACCATCGTTGAAACGCTCGATGAGTCGGCGCTCGTCGCATTCCTCGACCGCCTGGGCCGGGCCGGCGTCCTGCTCGCGGGCAACGTCTCGCCGGAGCTGATCCTCGACGACCTGGCGCTGGCGTGGCCGCGCCGTGGGTCGCGCGCGGCGTGACCGGCGACCAACGACTCGACGCCATCGTTCGCGGACGCGTGCAGGGCGTCGGCTACCGGTACTTCGTGCTGCACCTCGCGAGCAGTCTCGGTCTGGATGGCTGGGTGGCGAACGAGGCGGACGGATCGGTCCGGATCCGTGCCGAGGGCGCCGCCGACGTCCTCGCCGAGCTCCTGGCCGGATTGCGGATCGGCCCCCCGGGTGCGCGGGTCGATGCCGTCGAGACACGGTGGAGCGAGACGACCGGTGAGCTTGGTCCGTTCGCCGTGCGGAGCCGGGCACATCCGGGCGACTGAACGGCGCGACCCGTCGGCTGCAGGGCCTGAGCCTGATCCCTTCGGCGCACCCCGAAGGGGACCGGTGGGCTATTCCCAGCTGAACGATGGGCCCCGACAGTGGGACAGGATGGAGACCAACGCTCCGGCCGAGGAGCTCCCAGGCCTGTACCGCGCCATCCTCGATCGGGTCGCCGAACTCGAGGCGGCGGGGGATCGCGCCGAGGCCGCCCGCGTGCGGACCGCCGCGACCCGGGCGTATTCGCGCGCCTGGGACGACCGCGCGCGTCGCGAACTCGAGGGCCTCGTTCGGCGCGCCGCCAAGCCGACGGCCTCGGAGCGCCTGCTGGGCCGCGGCACGCGGCGTGCACCAGCGCGGGACTTCCATGGCCGAGCGCAGCCCGCGGTCACGCCCGAGCGCTGACCCCGCGCTCTCGCATCGCCGTCCGGCGAGTCGTACGCTGGCACGGTGACAGATCGACCCACGATCCAGACCGCGATCGACGACGCCCTGGATGCCTACGCGGCGCTGCGAGGCCTCGGCGAGACGATCGAGGACGAGTGGACGTACGTGACCGACCTCGCGGCCGCCTGGAAGGCGCGCCTCGAGGCGGTCGCGGCGGCGCGCGGCACCGAAGCGATCGACGAGGCGGACGCCGCGGCGCATCGACCGGGCGATCGACGAGATCGGCCTGATCACGGATCCGCATCGCGCCATCGACTGGCTCTCCACCTTCCCGCAGGTGGTGCTCGTGGCGCTGGGGGAGCGGCTGTGAGGTTCCAGGACGCGGCCAAGGACGCGCGCGCGGTGGTGTACGCCGGGATCCAGGCCGACCCGCTCGTGGCGCGCGGCGGAGGCTGCTGGCGGACGCCACGGTGCCCCAGCGGGTGCTCGCCCGGGCGGTCATGAACGGCGAGACGACCGACGCCGACGCCTGGCGGACGATGTTCCCGACGCTCTTCGGGCCGGGCGGGCGACCCGGTGCGCGCGGACCCGCGCGGAGGCGATCCTGGCCGCGTCGCTGGAGGTCGCCGACCGGGGCGAGCAGGTGCGCAGCCAGGTCCGCGGCGCGCTCGTGGAGGAGCTCACGGCGCAGCTGCTCGCCCGGCGCCTGCGCGCGTCCCTCGTCAAGCGGGAGCGGCGCATCCTGTTCGACGGCGTGCCGCGCGGAGATCCACCCGTACGACGTGACCATCGAGCGCGACGGGGCGCGCCGCGGCGCTGGACTGCAAGTGGGGCGCGCGGGGCATCAACGCGGACGTCCTCCATCAGCTCGACGATGCGCGGCGGAACGCGACCGATGAGGACGCGTCGCTTCGTGTCGGGCTGGTGGTCTTCGACGCCGGTCGGTCGTGTGCGGTCCGCCTGGAACGGCAGACCGCACCGACGGAGGCAACGACGATCGTGTCGATCGAATCACTCGACCTGCTGGCGGGCGCCGCGGGCCGGCCCGGATGAGCGATCGCGCGGCCCGGGAGTCGGACGCCTGTACGGCGCCGTACCGCGTGCGGTTCGACGAATGCGGACCGGACGGGCTGCTCCGGACGTCGGCGTTCCTGCGCTATGCGCAGGATCTCGCCTGGTATCACTCGGCACAGCGCGGGTTCACGCGGGCGTGGTACGCGGAGCGCGGCCTGGTCTGGCTGGCTCGCGCTGCGGAGGTGGCGGTCGTTGCCCCGGTCCGGGTCGGTGATGAGCTGGCGGGCACGACGCGTGTCGTGGGCTGGCGACGTGTCTGGGCGCGACGCCGGACGGAATTCACGGATGCGCACGGGCAGCCGGTCGGGTGGACCCACGTGGACTGGGTCCTGATCGATGCCAGGGGAGCCCCCACCCGCATCCCGCCCGAGTTCGACGGAGCGTTCGGAGCACCGGACGCCACCTTCCCGCTGGGACGCGTGGACCCGGGACCGACACCGGACGACGCGGTCCGGGCGACCTTCGTGGTCCGGCCGCAGGAGCTCGATCCCATGGACCATGCCAACAACGCGGTCTATGCCGACTGGATGGAGGAGCAGGTGCTGGCGACCGGCGGCGAGGCTGGGAAGGCCGCGACACGCGACCTGCCCCGACAGGCTCGCCTCGAGTACGCCCGCCCGGCCGAGCCCGGGATGACCGTGACCGCCGGCACGTGGCGCACGGATGACGGCGCCTGGTGGTGCCGACTCCAGGACGATGCATGGGACCGATCTGCTGCGTGCCGGCCTGGGGTCGGCCGAGCGTCCGGGCTGATCCCCAAGTGGTTCAGTCCGCCACGATGGCGGTCCCCGCCCGGCCGTCGAGGGCGTCCTCCAGATGCTCGGGGCTCGAGATGACCGCTCGACCCCCGACTTGCTCCACGTACCAGATACAGGCCTCGATCTTGGGCTGCATGCTGCCGGGCGCGAAGTGGGTGCCGTCCGCCAGGTAGCGCTTCGCTTCGGCGATCGTGAGCCGGTCCACCCAGCGCTGCTCCGGCCGACCCCAATCGAGGGCGACCTGCTGCACGGACGTGCTGATCATGAACACGTCCGCTCGGAGCTCGATGGCGAGCAGCGCCGAGGCGAAGTCCTTGTCGATCACCGCCGCCACCCCGCGGAGGTCACCGTGCTCGTCGGCGACGACCGGGATGCCGCCACCGCCGACGGTGATGGCCACGAAGTCATCGCGCAGCAGCGCTCGAACCGCATCCAGTTCCACGATCCGCAGCGGACGCGGCGACGGGACGACCCGCCGCCACCCGCGACCCGCGTCCTCACGCACGGCCCAGCCCTCCGTGTCCCGGCGGTGCGCGGCGGTCTGGGCATCCATGAACGAGCCGATGGGCTTGGACGGATGCTCGAACGCGGGGTCGTCGCGAGCGACCTCGACCTGCGTGACGATCGTGACGGCCTGGCGTTCGATCCCCAGGCGCCGGAAGTCGTGACCGAGGTTCTGCTGGAGCTCGTATCCGATGGCGCCCTGCGAGTCGGCGTCGCAGACATCGAGGGGAACCTCGTGGAGCTCATGCGCGGCCAATTCCGAGCGGCGCAGGATGAACCCGACCTGCGGGCCGTTCCCGTGGCCGATGGCGACATGCCAGCCATCCTTGATGATCCGGGCGATGTGGGCGCTCGTCTCGCCCAAGGCCTGGACCTGGTCCGGGACGGACATGTGCTGCGCGTCCTTGATCAACGAGTTGCCGCCGATCGCGACGACGAGGATCTGGTTCGACATCGAGTGGTTCCTCCGGCGGTCCCTAGCGCATCGTCAGCGCCATGACCGCCTTCTGGGCGTGCAGCCGATTCTCGGCCTGGTCGTACACGACCGACCAGGGGCCGTCGATGACGCCGTCGCTGACCTCGACGTTCCGCTCCGCCGGGAGCGGATGCATGTAGATCGCATCGTCAGCGGCGGTCACCATCCGCCGCTGGTCGGCGATCCAGTCGGTGTATCCGGCCGCGATCCGCGCCCCATCCGCGTCGTCCGTCGCGCGCAGGAGCGCGCCCCAGCTCTTCGCGTACACGATGTCGGACCCTCGGATGCCCGCATCGAAGTCATCGAGCCGTTCCAGGCTGCCATGGGACATGCGAACGTTGTCCTCGGCCTGGGCCAGGATCTCGGGCATGAGCTCGAACTCGGGCGGATGCACGAGGCGCACGTCCATCCCGTAGCGGGTCGCTGCCAGGAGCAGGTCCTGGGGAACGCTGATCGGCTTCTGGTAGGAAGCCGCGTACGCCCAGCTGATCGTGATCGATCGGCCGCGGAGATCGCCCTTCCGCTCCCGCATCGTCATGAGGTCGGCCAGGATCTGGTGGGGGTGATACACGTCGCACTGCATGTTCAGCACGGGAACGCGGCTCGCCGCGGCGACGTCGCGGATGTACTGGTTGCCCACGCCCCAGTCCACGTTGCGGATCGCGATGCCGTCGTTGTAGCGGCCCAGGATCTCGCCGATCTCGGTCGGCGTGTCACCGTGGGCGATCTGGGTCGTCCGGCTCTCGATGAACTGGGCATGGCCGCCCAGCTGTGCCATCCCGGCCTCGAACGAGGCGCGTGTCCTGGTGCTGGCGAAGAAGAACAGCATCGCAAGGACCCGGTCGCGCAGCAGCGGGTGGGGGATGCCCATCGCCCGCTCGCGCTTGAGCTGGAACGCCACATCGAGGATCGTGTCGATCTCGTCGAGGCTCCAGTCCTGGAGGCTGATCAGGTCGCGTCCGCGCAGATCGGTCTGCATGGCGCCCTCCTATTCGACCGCGCCCAGCACGAGGCTGAGCAGGGCCATGCGCAGGACGACACCGTTGAATGCCTCGACCCAGTAGCGCTGGTGGCGCGTCTCGTCCACGTCGGGCGGGAGTTCGTCCATGCGGGGCAGCGAGTGGAGGATGATCGAGCTCGACTTCGCCTTCGCGGCCAGCAGCTCGCGGGTCACGCGGTAGGCCTCAGGCGTCGTCGGGAGCTCGGCGTCGCGTTCGACCCGACCCTTCGTGTAGTCCGCCTGGACGACGGGTTCCATGTAGATCACGTCGGCGTCGGCGATGCCCTCGGCCACCGACCCGATCTCGCGGTAGCGGACGTTCACCGCGTCGAGCTCGGCCTTGAACTCGGGCAGCAGCGACATGTCCGGCGGGCCGACGACGAGCGCTTCGGCATCGAACTGCGAGAGCGCGTAGAGGATCGAGTGCATGGTCCGCATGCGCATGTCGCCCACGAGCAAGTAGGTCAGCCCGTCCAGCGTCCCGAGCTCGGTCCGGATCGTGTACAGGTCGGTCAGGACCTGGGTCGGGTGCTCGCCCCAGCCATCCCCGCAGTTGATGACCGGCACCGACGACCAGTGCGCGGCCTCGGCCGGCGCGCCCTGCTGGAAGTGCCGGATGGCGATGACGTCCCCGTAGTACTCCAGCATGTGGAACGTGTCCTTGAGCGACTCCTGATAGAAGTCGCCGGCGCGCGTCATCTTCGCGTCGGCAAAGCCGAGGACGTGCCCGCCCAGCCGATGCATCGCTGCCTCCGTGGAGAGGCGGGTGCGCGTGCTGGGCTGGTAGAAGGCGGTCAGCAGCGTCTTGTCCTTGAGCAGGTCGCCGTTGCGCCGGTCCCTGGCGTACGGCTTGAGGTCGTCGCAGACCTCGAAGACCCGGGTGAATTCGTCGCGGCTGAAGTCCTTGAGCGACAGGATGTCCCGTCCCAGGAAGCTCCTCATCGTGATCTCCGATCGGTTGGCAGGGCGGTGGGCGATCCGTCGCCCGGGGTGGGAGGTGTTCGGATGGCGCCGGTGAAGAGGACCCCGACCCGCGCGTCGCGCGCGATCGCTCCGGTGCGCTGCGCGTGGAGCAGACCGGCGAGTCCGGCCGTGCCCGTCGCGTCGACGGCGATCGACGTGGTCCGGAGCGCCAGATCGTTGGCGTCGATCAGCTCCTGCTCGTCGACGACGATCGGGCGACCGCCGGTCGCGAGCATCGCGCGGACGACGGCCAGCCAGTCGTAGGTCTCGTCATCGAGGATCCCGTGGGCCACGCTGTGCGGCACGGTGTCCCATGGCCACATGTAGTCCGATCGATGGTGCGCGGCGTGCTCCAGGACCCGGCGGACGTGGCGCTGCCCGAGGTCCACGGGTCCGTCCGTCGGCACGTCGATCGCGGCAAGATCGGCAGCGAGCCGCGCGTATGCCCGCCGCAGCGGCCAGGCGCCGGCCGTCTGGACGGTGTCGATCACCGGCAGCGTCCCGATGATGCCGAGCGATCGGGCCGTCGCCAGGCCCGCCGCGCAGGCCGTGGCCAGCGCTCCGCCGCCGACCTGGACGATGAGTCGGTCGAGGCGCATCCCATCCCGGGCGATCGCTTCGGCGATCTCGAGTCCGAGCGTCTCGCCACCCTCGATGGCGAGACCGTTGACCGGGCCCTGGCAGGTGAACGGGATCGCGCCAGCCCCGATCGCTTCATGCAGGCGTCGGACGGTCGGGTCGCCGCGTTCGCCCTGGCGCACGCGCGACGAGTTCGATCCGGGCGTGCAGCCGTTCGAGGCGTGCCAGCACACCTGGGTCTGCGTCCGCCGGCACGAAGACGTCGAGCCGGCGACCCGCCGCGTGGGCGACGACCGCCGCGGCGAGGGCCGCATTGCCGCAGCTCGCGATCGCGAGGGGCCGACCGTCCAGCGACGGGTCCAGGGTCTCGGCAACGAGCAGCTCGAGCATGATCCCCATCAGATGGCGCGCCTTGTGGGAGCCGGCGACCCCGCCGGTCTCGTCCTTCACCCAGATGCCGTCGTCGGGGGTGAACCCGAGCGCTGCGCTCAGCGCATCCGCGCGCTCGAACGGGGTGATCCGGAACCCGTGGCCGTCGACGGCGGCCACCGCCCGATCGAGCCGATGGACCAGCCCGACATAGCGTTCGTCGGACCATCCGGCAGCAAGCGCCACGTGCCACGCGCGGAATGTCCGGCGGTACCTGATGAATGGGTTCGGATCGTCGATATCGATCGCGACGCGACCAGGGTCCAGCCGTCGGACCATCACGTGGTCGATGTCGTCGCCGACGACGGCACGCGGACAGCGCGCCGGGAAGGGCGTGGTCGCCGCCGAGACCAGCCCGCATCCCGCGCACACCATGGCGACGGCCAGGGCCGGATCGGCGGCAACGGTCGGACTCACGCCGGGACCGGCGGGCGTCGGGTCAGGGCGTCGAGCATCCCCGTCCGGGCGTTGAGGTCCTCGATGCGCCGATCCCACTCCTGCACGATCGAGCGCATCTCGGGCCAGAACGCGGGCTGCCGTCGGGCTTCGAACTCCTCGAGCGGGACGCCCTGCTGCTCGACCCAGGTGTAGTACCCGAGGTTGAAGATCCGGTCACGGTCCGTGCGGCGGAGCTCCAGCAGGTGGTCGGTCGTGGCCCCGGCCAGGAACTCGCCGTAGGTCTCACCGGCGGCGACGGCATCGAACCCGCGCGGGAAGTCCCGGGCCGCGATCCGTGCGAGCTCCGTCTCGTACATGGGCGCCCCATCGGTCGCGACGGTCGCGACGATGTCGTCGGGTCCGTAGCCCTCGTACTTCGCGGTCTTGATCGCCGCCAGGATGTTGCAGATGCTCGAGAGGCCGAACGACGCGAACGCGGCGATCGTCGCCGGGTCCACACCGCGCCGCCGGGCGAGGTAGGTGCGTCCCTCATCCGTACCGAACAGGACGGCCAGCCGGTCGGTCGCCCGATCCGACACGCCGACGACGAAGTCCGTCGCCATGACGTCGTGGATCAGCGGGATGTGCTTGTCGCCGATGCCCTGGATGTTGTGTTCACCGAACCCGTTGACCAGCATCGTCGGACACTCCACGGCCTCCACCGCGACGGTCCGCGACCCGAGGCGTTCCTTGAGATAGTCACCGGCCGCGATGGTCCCGGCCGACCCGGTCGCCGACACGAAGGCCCGCAGCCGGGCGGTCGGCGTCGCGTCGCCGAGTCGCGCGACGACGGTCTCGACGGCACGACCGGTGATCGCGAAATGGGCGATGTGATTCCCGAACTCGGAGAACTGGTTGAGGATCACCGTGTCCGGGTCGCGATCGAGCTCAGCGCAGCGGTCGTAGATCTCCTTGACGTTGCTCTCTGTCCCGGGAGTACGGATGACGTCGGCGGGATCGATGACCCAGTCGGCGAGCCAGTCGAACCGCTCCTGGCTCATCCCCTCGGGGAGGACGGCGACACCGCGACAGCCGAGGATGCGCGAGATCGCCACCCCGCCTCGGCAGTAGTTGCCGGTCGAGGGCCAGACGGCGCGCTGGACGGTCGGGTCGAACTGACCGGTGACCAGCCGCGGAACGAGACAACCGTAGGCAGCCAGGATCTTGTGGGCGCGGATCATCGGGAAGCGGTCGCCGAGCAGCACGACGATCGACGCATCCACGCCGGTGAGCTCACGGGGGAGCACGACGTGGGCGGGGACGTCGACGACGCTGCGCCGATCGGGACCGACGAACCAATGGGCGCGGAAGAGGTTCATCGGGTCCGGCGCGTCCGGATCCACCTCCGGCAGTCGCTCACGGACGGACGACGGGATGGTGGTCGGGTCCGCCAGCTGGGCGAAGGTCGGCAGCAGGACCCCGGCCTCGCGGAATTGCGAGACCGTGTGTTCGAAGGCGACGGGATCCACGAGGTCCCGCTCCAGACCGAGTCGTCGCACGATCAGTCCTCCTCGTGCGGACCGCGATCGGCGGCATCGCTCCCGGTCGTGGTCGTTCCGTTCGGACGGTCCGAACGGGCCCCGAGGACGGGACCAACAGCAGGCGCCCGGCCCCGTGGGGCATTCCTATGCTGGCGAGGCGACCGGTCCTCGGGATAGGGCCGGATGGCCGCCATGAGGCGGGCGATATGGCTCAGCCGGATCAACTAGGGTTCACGCTCGATGGCCGGACGGTGTCCGTGGCTGTCGAGCCAGGCGCGAGCCTGCTCGAGCTGCTTCGCGACGGGCTCGGCCTGCGCGGGCCCAAGGATGGCTGCGCGCCGGAGGGGTCGTGCGGTGCCTGTACCGTCATCGTGGATGACCGGGCGGTGGTGTCCTGCGCTCAGCCTGCCGGGAGAGTCGCCGGCCGCACGGTGACCACGCCGGCGGGTCTTTCGACACAGGTGCGAGCCCGATGGGCGGACGCGTTCGCCCTGACCGGAGCCTCGCAATGCGGGTTCTGTTCGCCGGGCATCGTCATGAAGGCGGAGGCCCTGATCCGTCGCGACCCTTCCCCGTCGCGCGACACGGTCCTGCGCGCGCTCGCGGGCAACCTGTGTCGATGCACCGGGTATCACCGGATCGCCGATGCGATCCTGCTCGTCGCGGCGGATCGGCGCGGCGACGCGGTCATCCCGGCCCTCGATCACGGCGGCGCCATCGGTTCGAGGAGCGTCCGATACGAGGGCCGCGAGCTCGCGCTCGGAGACAAGCCGTTCGTGGCCGACCTGCGGGTCCCGGGGATGCTCTACGGGTCGCTGCGTCTTGCGGATCACCCGCGGGCGATCGTCCACCGCATCGATGTCCGTCGGGCCGCGGCGCACCCGGGCGTCGTCGCTGTCGTGACCGCCGCTGACGTCCCCGGCGAACGCTTGCAGGGCCTGATCAGGGCGGACTGGCCGGTCTTTGTGGCGACCGGCGAGACGACGCGGTATGTCGGTGATGTCGTGGCCGCCGTTGCGGCGACGACGCGCCGAGCCGCTCGCGAAGCCGCCGCGCTCATCGACGTGGAGGCAGAGGTCCTCCCGCCGGTCACCGACCCGTTCGAGGCGCTGACCGACGAGGCCCCGGCGATCCACGAGGGTGGCAACCTGCTCTCGCGGTCCGTCGTGCGTCACGGCGACGTGGATGCGGCCTTCGCTGCCGCCGCGCACGTCGCCACGGAGACGTTCCGGACCGGCCGGATCGAGCATGCATTCCTCGAACCTGAGGCGTGCCTGGCGGTCCCGCTCGACGGCGCCGACGGGCCACGACTGCACCTCTTCTCCCAGGGTCAAGGTGTCTGGGACGACCGGCGACAGGTCGCCTCGCTCCTTGGTGTCCCGCCGGATGCCGTGCGGGTCACGCAGGTCTCGACCGGTGGTGCATTCGGCGGCAAGGAGGACCTCAGCGTCCAGGGCCAGACCGCCCTGCTGGCGTGGATCACCGGGAAGCCGGTCCTCCTCGCGCTCACCCGGAAGGAGAGCCTGCGACTGCATCCGAAGCGCCATCCGTTCTGGATGGACTACACGGTCGGTTGCGATGCGGACGGGCACCTGCTCGCGGTCCGTGCACGGATCGTCGGGGACAACGGCGCCTACGCGAGCGTCGGAGCGAAGGTGCTGGAGCGCGCGGCCGCGCACGCGTGCGGTCCCTACCGGGTGCCGAACATCGATGTCGAGGCCCGCGCCGTCACGACGAACAACCCGCCGTCGGGCGCGATGCGCGGGTTCGGCGCGAACCAGGCGGCATTCGCCATCGAGGGGATGGTGGACCGCCTTGCCGAGCGCGTGGGGATCGATGGCTGGGACATCCGCTGGCGGAACGCCCTTGAGACCGGCGACCGATTCGCCACCGGGCAGCGCCTTGGCCCAGGCGTCGGGTTGCGTGCGACCCTCCTCGCGGTCCGGGACGCCTATCGCGCCGCTCGCGTGGCCGGGGTCGCATGCGGCGTCAAGAACGTCGGGATCGGCAACGGCATGACCGAGTACGGCCGCGCCATCTTGCGGCCCGAGGCGGACGGGACGATCACGCTGTACCACTCCTGGACCGAGATGGGGCAGGGGTGTCACACGGTCTTCGCGCAGCTCGCAGCCACCGAGCTCGGCGTCCCGATGGATCGGATCAGGGTCGTGGTGGACACCGAACGCGAGCTGGACACGGGCCAGACCACGGCGTCACGAGCGACGATGCTCGGCGGTCGGGCGGTCCTCACGGCGGCGGCCGCGCTGCTCGCCGAGCTCGCCGGTCGACCGCCCGAAGCGCTCGCCGGCCGCGAGTTCGCGGGCGAGGTCGTCTACGACTGGACCGCACCGCTCGACTCGCCTGACCCGGAGCCAGTCACCCACGTCGCCTTCGGCTGGGCGACCCAGGTCGTCGTGCTCGACGACGAGGGCCGGATCGCCCGGGTCGTCGCGGCGCACGATGTCGGTCGGGTCCTGAACCGGACCCTCGTCGAAGGCCAGATCGAGGGTGGCGTCCACATGGGTCTGGGCGCAGCGTTGAGCGAGGAGTTCATCCTCCACGATGGCGTACCCGTCACCGACAGCCTCAAGTCGCTCGGCATCATCCCGGCCGCGGGGATGCCGCCGGTCGAGGCGATCCTCGTGGAGGAACCGCAGCCGGAGGGTCCGCTGGGCGCCAAGGGCGTCGGTGAGGCGGTCCTGGTCCCGACCGCAGCCGCGGTCGCCGAAGCGCTCTATCGATTCGATGGGGTGCGCCGTACGCGGCTCCCGATGCGCGACTCGGCCGCGGCCCGGGCCGCGGTCCCTCGGCTCGCCCACTTGCCCCGGGAGGCGTCGCCGTCCGTCGGCGATGCATCGGAGGCAGCGCCCGCCGCGATGGCCGTGGGGAGGACGCCATGACGACGGTCCTGGCCGGTGGCACCGTCGTGATCGCGCTCCATCCCGCGGAGGTCACGGTGGCTGACGTGGCGGTGGACGGGGATCGGATCGCGCTGGTCGCGCCCGCTGCGAGGCGGCTCGACGAGGGCCGTGGCGGCGACGCCGTGGTCATCGACTGCACCGGCTGCCTCGTGATCCCGGGCAACGTCTGTGCCCACACCCACGCCTATTCGGCCCTGGCACGCGGCATGCCGTTCCACCTGGAGCCACCGCGCGACTTCGTTGACATCCTGCGCCGCGTCTGGTGGCGCCTGGACCGGGCACTCGACGAGGCGACCATCCGTGCCTCCGCGCGGGTGGCAGCGATGGAGGCACTCCTGGCCGGGACGACGACGCTCATCGACCATCATGCGTCGCCGACCGTCATCGACGGGTCCCTGGACATCCTGGCCGAGGCGTTCGCGGAGATCGGCATCCGTTCCGTCCTGGCGTACGAGACGAGCGATCGCGACGGTATCGGCCACGCGCGAGCCGGCCTCGAGGAGAACCGGCGGTTCCTCGCTCGCGTCGCCGCGACGCGGCCGCCGCTGGTCCGCGGACTCGTCGGCGCACATGCGTCGTTCACGCTGTCGGCCGCCACCCTGGACGGCTGCGTCGATCTCACCCGGACGAGCGGGCGGGGCCTCCACATCCACGTGGCGGAGGACGTGGCCGACCAGGCTGATGCCGAGGCGGTGTACGGCGTCCGGGTCCTCCATCGGCTGGACCGCGCCGGCGGGCTGGACGTGGCCCCGGTCCTCGCCCACGGGGTCCATGTCGATCATGCCGAAGCGGCCCTCATCCGCGCTTCGGGCGCGACCGTCGTCCACAACCCACGGTCGAACATGAACAACGCCGTCGGTCGGGCGCCGCTCGCCCTCCTTGGGCCGCGCGTCGCACTCGGGACGGACGGGATCGGGGCCGACATGTTCGAGGAGAGTCGGGCCGGGCAGCTTCGCCTGGCCGAGGAGCGTCACGCCCCCGATGCCGCATCGGTGCCGACCGACTGGGCGCTCCAGCGCCTGGCCGTGGGCGCCCAGCTCGTCGGCGACGCCTTCGGCGAACCCCTGCTCGGGCAGATCGTGGCCGGCGCTCCGGCTGATCTCCTGGTGCTGGACCAGCCGCCACCGACCCCCTTCACCGCCGGCACGCTGCCGGCCCATTGGACCTTCGGGCTGTCATCGCGGGCCGTCCGCGACGTCATGGTCGCCGGTCGATTCGTCGTCCGCGATCGCCGGTTGACCACCGTGGACCAGGAGGCCCTGGCCGCGGAGGCCCGGACCGAGGCGACACGGCTGTGGGAGCGCCTGGATGCGGTCGACGAGCACCGGTTCGTGCCCGGCGAGGTGCTGGTCGGATGACCGGATCGACGACGCCCGGCGCGCCCACGTCCGCAGCCAAGGGTCCTGCGGCCGACCTCGCGGTCGAGATCTGCGGGATCCGCTTCCCGAACCCGGTCCTGACTGCGGCGGGTCCGCCGGTCCGCGATGGCGCAGCATCGCTGGCCTGTGCGGCTGGCGGCGCCGGCGGTCTCGTGACCAAGACCATCTCGCGGACGGCCGCCGAGCCGACCACGCCCAACATGGCCGAGATCTCGCATGGCTTCCTCAACGCCGAGCTGTGGTCCGAACTCCCGCCCGAGCGCTGGATCGAGCGCGAATACGCCATCACGCGCGAGGCCGGGCTGCCGGTCATCGTGAGCATGGGCTACAGCGCCGAGGACATCGCCGACCTCGCGCCACGAGTGCGGCCGTTCGCCGATGCCCTGGAATTGTCGACGCACTACATCGGTGAGGATGCGGCGCCCATGGTCGCCGCGATCCGCGCGGCGAAGGCGGCCGTGGACGTTCCCGTCTTCGTGAAGCTCAGTCCGTTGGGCCGCGAGATGCGACGCGCGGCTGAACAGGCACAGGCGGCCGGGGCCGACGCGATCGTCGCCATCAACTCCTTCGGCCCCTGCCTCTCCATCGACATCGAGCGCGGGATGCCGCGCATCGGTGGCGTTGACGGCTACGGCTGGCTGTCCGGCCCAGCGCTCAAACCCATCGCGATCCGCTGCGTCCATGACGTCGCGTCCGTCGTGGACATCCCGGTCATCGGCTGCGGCGGGATCTCACGCGGGACCGACGTGGTCGAGCACTTGATGGCCGGCGCGGTCGCCGTCCAGGTCTGCACCGCGGCGATCCTGCGCGGCCCTGCGGTCTTCGGCAAGATCGCGAGCGAGACCGCGGCATGGCTTGGCAACCACGGCTATGCGAGTCCGGCCGAAGTGACCGGCCTCGCGCTCCACCGGGCCTCGCGACCGGACGCCGCCCCCCTGCTGGACCTCGATCTATGCAACGGCTGCGGCCTGTGCGAGCTGTCGTGCGATCACGACGCGATCCACGTCCTCGACGGCAAGGCCGTGCTGGACGAGGAGCTGTGCGCTCGATGCGGGCTGTGCGTCACGCGCTGTCGGCCGGGTGCCCTGCTCTGGTCGTCACCCGGCTGACCCGTCCGGTACGATGCCGGACGGCCATGACCGACCGGATCGACCGACCCTGGCGACCGCCCGCCCCGACGCTCGATGGCGAGCGTATCCACCTGCGTCCGGCCGCGCCCGGCGACCGCGACCACCTCCGCGCGATCCTCAGCGAGCCGTCGGTGGCACGGTGGTGGGGACCGCCGCGGGACGGCGTCGACGTCGCGGACGACTGGCTTGACGAGGACGACGACACGACGGTCCTCGTGATCGAGGTCGACGGCGACGGTGATCGGCAGCATCCAGTACGCCGAGGAAGCCGACCCCGACTACCGGCATGCCGGCATCGACCTGTTCGTCGCGACGGCGTGGCAGGGCCGGGGCCTTGGCACCGATGCCATCCGGACCGTCGCTCGGTACCTGTTCGAGGTGCGCGGGCACCACCGCCTGACCATCGATCCATCGGCCGCGAACGTGCGCGCCATCGGGGCCTACGAGCGAGTCGGGTTCCGGCGCGTCGGCACCATGCGCTCGTACGAGCGCGGCCCCGATGGCACCTTCCACGACGGGCTGCTCCTGGATCTCCTGCGCGACGAGATGCGCTGAGCATGGTCGAACGCGCGGATGTCGTCATCGTCGGTGGCGGCGTCATCGGCAGCGCGATCGCGTACTTCCTCGCGACCGACGCCGGGTTCGATGGTCGCGTCGTCGTCGTCGAGCGCGACCCGACCTACCGACAGGCGTCGTCGGCGCTGTCGGCGAGTTCCATCCGTCAGCAGTTCTCGACGCCCGAGAACATCCGGATGTCGCAGTTCGGGTTCGCGTTCCTTCGCGACGTCGGCGCACATCTCGCGATCGATGGTGAGCGGGCGATCGATATCGGCCTCGTGGAGCGCGGCTACCTGTACCTGGCCTCGCCGACCCATGCACCGGCCCTCCGCGAGGTGCACGCGATCCAGCGTGCCGAGGGCGCCGACGTCGAGCTCCTCGAGCCGGGCGATCTCGACGACCGGTTCCCCTGGATGTCGACCGAGGGGATCGCCCTCGGGTCCCTCGGTCGTTCGGGCGAGGGTTGGTTCGACGGCGACGGCCTGACCCGCGCCTTCCGGCGCAAGGCCGTGTCGCTGGGTGTCGAGGTCCGCGCGGCGGCCGTCATCGGCCTGCGAACGACCGACGGCCGCGTCACCGCCGCCGAACTCGATGACGGGACCACCGTTCTCTGCGGCACGCTCGTGGACGCCGCCGGTCCCTGGGCCCGGGAGGTCGCAGCGATGGCCGGGGTCCCGCTCCCGGTGGAGGCGCGGCGGCGGTGTGTCTTTGTGTTTTCTGCTCCCGATCCGCCCGCGGATCACCCCCTGGTGATCGATCCTTCCGGGGCGTGGTTCCGCCCCGAGGGTGGGGCGTTCATCGGGGCGATCGCGCCGCACGTCGCCGATGACCTGCCGGACCTGCGGCTCGAGGTGGATCCGCGGATGTGGGAGGAAGCGCTCTGGCCGGCGCTTGCGAACCGCGTTCCGGCGTTCGACCGACTGCGCCGCACCGGGGCCTGGGCCGGGTACTACGAGGTCAACACCTTCGACCACAACGCCATCCTGGGCCGACACCCGGCGATCGGGAATCTCATCTTCGCCAATGGCTTCTCCGGTCACGGCATCCAGCACGCGCCGGCGGTTGGTCGCGCGATCGCCGAGCTCATCGTCGACGGGCCGCTATCGGAGCCTGGACCTGTCGGTCTTCGGGTTCGAGCGGATCGCCGACGGTCGGCGGGTCGAGGAGCGCAACGTCATCGGCTAGGACGCATGACGGATCGTCGGCGACAATGCCCCGATGCAGGACACGATCGCGAACCCGCTCGACGGGGCGCTCGACGATCTCCGGGGTGCACCGACCGACGTCGGCACCGTGGAGCGGATCGTCCGACGACCGGCCGTCGACGCGCGGGAACTCGTTGACGAGGCTCGACTCGACGTGGACCTCGGCCTGGTGGGCGACCGCTGGGCGAAGCAGGACATCGAAACGACCCCCGCGTTCCTCGCCGCGCAGCTCACGCTGATCGGCGCCCGCGCCCTCGCGGCGATGGCGCCGGATCGCTCACGTTGGCCCGACGCCGGCGACCAACTGGTCGTCGACCTCGACCTCAGCATCGAGAACCTGCCACCGGGGACGCGACTCGCGGTCGGCACCGCAGTCGTCGAGGTGAGCGAGACCCCGCACACCGGGTGCTCGAAGTTCCGCGCCCGGTTCGGCGATGACGCGCTGCGCTGGGTCAATGGGCCGGCCGGCCGGGCACTCCGGCTCCGTGGGATGAATGCACGGATCGTCGTGAGTGGCAGGGTCCGCGTCGGCGACCCGATCCGCAAGGCCTGACGGTCAGTCCGATCCGGAGGCGTCCTCGTCGCGGAGTCGCTCCAGGCCGTCGAGGATGAGGTCCAGGCCGAAGTCGAACCGAAGCGGGAAGCTGCCCGGGCTCGCCGCCGCCGCCTCGGCCATGGCGGCCAGGTTCGGATAGTCATCCGCGGGGACCGTCTCGACCATCGTCGCCGCCATCTCGGGCGCATGGTCCGCGTCGAACGGCCAGCTCAGCTCCTGGAGCGTGAACCCGTAGGTGTGGCTGTCGAGGGCCATGAACGCGAACCCGACCGTCGTCAACGGGAAGCCGGCGCCCGACAGGACGCCGATCACGGCGTCGACATAGCGGAGGCGCGCCGGACCGAGGTTCGTCCGCGACTCCAGCAATCCGCTGGCCCACGGATGACGCATGAACACCTCGTGCGCGGAGATCGCGCTGCGGCGGATGGCCGTCTTCCAGTCGAGTGCGCGGTCGGGGACCTCGATCTCGGACGCAACGAGATCCGCCATGCCGTCGAGGAGCTCATCCTTGTTGGCCACGTGGTTGTACAACGACATCGCTTCGACGCCCAGGCTCGACGCGAGCCGGCGCATCGTGAGCGACTCGAGGCCGTCGGCGTCGGCGAGCTCGATGGCGGCCGCCAGGATCGCGTCCCGGCTCAGCGGGGCCTGCCGCTGACGGGCGCGCCTGGTCGGACTAGGCAATCGATCGCCTCCGATCCGCAATTCGCCCCTTGACAAACTTACAACGTACGTCCACAGTAGGTGCCATCAGACTTACATTGTACGTCCGCACCGGGGACTCGTCCACCGGATCGACGGACGGAAGGAGCAACTACCCATGCAGGCCATCGTCCAGCGTCGATACGGGTCACCGGACGTCCTGACCCTCCGGGAGGTGGACCGCCCGGTGCCCGCCGAGGGCCAGGTCCTCGTCCGGGTCCACGCTGCGTCCGTGTTCTTCGGGGACTGGCGCGTGATGCGCGGCAGCCCGTTCGTGCTGCGCTTTGCCACCGGTCTGCGTCGGCCGCGGAATCCCATCCCCGGGATCGATGTCGCGGGCGTGGTGGAGGCCGTCGGCAGCGGCGTCACCGCTCTCCAGCCCGGTGACGAGGTCTTCGGCTGGACGGCCGGCTCCCTGGCCGAGTACGCCTGCGGCGACGCGGATCACTTCGTCCCCAAGCCGAAGAACCTGACGCTTGCCGAGGCCGCGACCGTCCCCGAAGCCGGGATGACCGCCCTGCAGGGCCTCCGCAACCAGGGGCGCGTCGGGCCGGGACAACACGTCCTGGTCATCGGCGCATCCGGTGGTGTCGGGACCTTCGCGGTCCAGATCGCGAAGGCGCTCGGGGCCGAGGTGACGGGGGTGTGCAGCACCCGCAACGTCGAGCTCGTTCGGAGCATCGGCGCCGATCACGTCATCGACTACTCCCGCGTGGATGTCACCGAGGTCGACGAGCGGTTCGACGTCATCTTCCAGGCGGCCGGGACCGATTCACCGCGACGGCTGCGGCGCGTCCTCACCCCGACGGGAACCCTCGTCCTGAGCAACGGCCAGGGCCGGATGGCCGGGATCGATCGCATCGTCAAGGCGCTCGTCCTGTCGCCCTTCGTGCGCCAGCGGCTCGTGGTCTTCGTCACGAAGGAGAACCGAGCTGATCTCGAAACGCTCAAGGCGCTGATCGAGGAGGGGCAGGTCCGACCGGTGATCGACCGCTCGTACCCGCTCCGCGACGCCCCCGAGGCGGTCCGCTATCTCGAGGCGGGCCACACCCGGGGCAAGGTCGTCATCACGGTGTGAGCGGAGCGTGACCGACGGGCCCTGCTCGGCGGAGCAAGCTCAGCCGGCTCCGCCAGGTCGCACGTGGTCGCCGCCCCGCCGCGTCACGGAGCGATCGGTGGATCCTGGCGGCATCCAACTGCTCTCGCATCCGGTCGTGCGCCCAGAAGCGCATCTCATGTTCGGTCATCTCGACGGCCTCATGCCGGGTTGCTGGCCAGGGCCTGGCGCCGACCCACCCGGAACCGCGCGAACAGTCCACGGACGCCCTTCGGGCGCGACACGCTCGCCCTGGCCCGCCGCGTCTCGGGGCGGTTTCGGGTCTGCTGAAGGCGGATGAGTTCGAGCATCATCGCGGCGTAGGCATTGGTGCTGTCAGTGAGCGGGACAAGCATCGGAGGGTCTCCTTTGGGGTGATCGGCGGGTCCTGAAACAGAACGACCGGTCGTGCTTATTACCGTTGAGACCGTACGACTGGTCGTGCTATCTTTCGCCCGACGAGCGTCCACGTTCCGGGATGGACAGATGACGACCCCTCCGGCCCCCGCCAACGTGCAACCCCGCCGCGTCCGCGCGGACGGCGAGCGCAGCCGCCGGACCATCCTCGATGCGGCCGCTCGGCTGGCCACGCAGACGGGGCTCGATCGCCTCTCCATCGGCGAACTCGCCGCGCATATCGGCATGAGCAAGAGCGGTCTGTACGCGCACTTCCGCTCCAAGGAAGAGCTTCAGCTCGCGACGATCGATACCGCCGAGACCATCTTCGACGAGGTCGTCGTGGGTCCGATGCACGACGCCGAACCCGGCCTGCCGGCCGTCCTGGCGCTGACCGATGCGTTCCTTGACCACCTGCGTCGGCGGATCTTCCCCGGCGGCTGCTTCTTCGCCTGTGCGTCGGCCGAACTGCAGTCGCGACCCGGGCCTGTCAAGGATCGGATCGCAGCGTTCGACCGTCGCTGGAAGCGGCGGTTCGCCGAGAACCTGCGGATCGCGCAGGAGGTCGGTGACCTTACCCCGGACGAGGACCTCGACCAGCTGTTCTTCGAGCTGGACGCGTACCTCCTGTACGCTCACGCCGCGTTCGCGTTCCGTGGCGATCCCGCGGTCCTTGACCGGGCGGCGGATGCGGTACGCGGCCGACTGGCTGCCGCTGCCCCGCCGGCGAAGGGCTGACGCTCTGCGATGCGGACGGACCAGATCGCGCTCCAGCTCTATACGGTTCGCCGGTCGCTGGCCGACGACCTCCCCGGTACGCTCCAGGCGGTGTCCCGGGCGGGCTATGCGGCCGTCGAACTCGCGGGGCTCCCGGAGATCGATCCGACCGAGCTTGCCGATCGATTGGCCGAGGCCGGCCTGACGGCGATCGCGTCACATGAGTCGCTGGAGCGTCTTCGCACCGATGTCGGAGCGGTGGCACGCCGGCTGACCACCCTGGGATGCCCGCGCGCGATCGTGCCGGCGTTGCCGGTCGAGGATCGAGCCTCGGCCGATGCCGTCCGTCGGGTCGCTGCCGAGCTGGGCACCTTGGCACGCCGACTCGACGACCACGACATCCGTCTCGGGTACCACAACCACGCGTTCGAGTTCGAGCCGGTGGACGGCACCACGGCGTGGGAGATCCTCTGCTCCGAGGTCTCTCCGACGGTCGACTTCGAGATCGACGTGTACTGGGCGGCGTTCGGGGGCATGGATCCGGCCGCGTTGATCGAGGCGAATCGCGATCGCGTCCGACTCCTCCACATGAAGGACCTGGAAGCGGGTCCGGACCGACGCGATGCGCCGCCCGGCAATGGCGTGCTCCGCTGGGACGAAATCCTGCTGGCGGCTCGAGCTGCCGGCGTGGAGTGGTATGTCGTCGAGCAGGACACGCCCAGCGATCCGCTCGCCGATATCACCCAGGCCCTGGCCTACCTTCGCAATCTCGCGGCCCATCCGGACGGCGCGGCTTGACGAGCCAGCGCGCGGTCCTTGGGCTCGGGATCGTCGGCACCGGCAACATCGCCGGCCAGTACGCGGCCGACATCGCGACGCACCCGGGCATCAGGCTGGTCGCCGCCACGGACATCGATGCGGCGCGCGCCGCCGCGTTCGCGGACGAGTTCGGGATCGCGACCGCATCGACGTTCGACGCGTTGCTCGCCGATCCGGCGGTCGACATCGTCGTCAACCTGACCATCCACCACGCGCACTTCGAGGTGACCAAGCGAGCGCTCGAGGCGGGCAAGCACGTGTACAGCGAGAAGCCGATGGCCCTCAGCCACGCGGAGGCCGCAGAACTCGCGGACCTTGCCCGCGGGCGTGGGCTCCGCCTCGGATGCTCGCCCTCGACGTTCCTGGGCGAAGCGCAACAGACAGCGGCAGCGGTCATCCACGGCGGCCGTCTCGGGACGGTCCGGGCGATCTATGCCGACGTGAACTGGGGACGGATCGAGACGTGGCACCCGGCGCCCGCGCCGTTCTATGAGGTCGGTGTCACCGTGGACGTGGGCCTGTATCCGCTGACGCTGATCACCTCCATGCTGGGGCCGGCGCGCACGGTCCGGGCATCGGGCTGGCAGCTCATGCCCGATCGGACGACCCTGGATGGGCGGCCGTTCCGGATCGGGAGCCCGGATCTCGAGGTCGCGATGGTCGAGCTCGCGAGCGGGGCGGTGATCCGGCTGACGACGAGCTTTTACGTGGGGCGACCCGCAAAGCAGCGAGGGTCGATCGAGTTCCACGGTGATGATGCGTCGCTGTTCCTCGAGAGCTTCGAGCGGTTCGACGCCGCGGTGCAGGTCGGCGCGTTCGGCGGCGAATACGAGGACGTCCCGCTCGTACGGCCGCCGTATCCGGGGACCGCGTGGGCCCGCGGCGTGGCGGAGATGGCGGACGCCATCCGCGAAGGCCGTCCGCACCGGACGTCCGCGGAGATGGCGGGCCACATCGTGGAGATCCTTGGCGGCGTGGCGGCGTCGCGGTCGAACGGTGGCGCGGTGATCCCGATGACTTCCACGTTCGAGACCCCACCCCTGATGGAGTGGGCCCGGGGCTAAGCAGGACATTCGGCGGGAACGCCGGGCATGAAGAAGCCAGCCGCCGGAGACCCGACGGCTGGCTCGTTCGTGACGGATCGCCGATCAGTTGACGGCAGGCGTAACCCACTGGTTGCTGACCGGTGCCGCATGGCCCTCGCCACGGTACGTGCGCCACATGAGCAGCAGCGCCGCGCCGATGCCGAAGAGCGGGATCATGCCGCCCACGAAGGGGATGAGGCTGAGCACGCTCAGGACGATGACACCGAGGACCGCCGCGAGGTACGGCCGCTCCCGCTTCACGCCAGGTGACGTACGGGTCACGATCCATTCGCCGATCCAGACGGCGGTGATCAGGAACCCGACGAACGCGACGACGGGCAGGACGGCGAGCAGGATCGTCAGTCCGAGCGGGATGCCGACGATCGTGATGATCGCGAGCGTCCCGACGAGCGCGATCCCGATGACACCGGCCAGGCCGGCGAGGAACGCCTTGGCGGGCTCGTGCGTGATGAGCTCGCCGGCTTCGCGGAGCTGACGCGACGCCAGCGCTGCGGCGACGAGCGCGACCACGAAGGCGGTGAGGACCAGACCGAGCCACAGGACGAAGAGCAGCGACGCGCCCACGACCGTGGCCGTGGCCCAGTCGACCTCGGCCACGCCGTCGATGATCCGGCCGCCGACGAGTGCGCCGGGCGCCTGCTGCAGGTCCGCATCGACGACCCGGATGTCGCCGTCGACGACCGAGCTGGCGTCCAGGCCCAGTCGCCCGCCGATGGCCACGACCTCACGGGCGTGACCGCCGACGAGATCCGCGCTGCCACCGACGATCACGACGCCGTCAACGTCGCCATGGATGGTCGTCGTGCCGTTGAGGACCACCAGCAGATCGAGCTCCTGATCGGGAGCGATGGTGGTCGTGCCACTGGTGAAGAGGACGTCGCGAGGGTCGTCCCAGGGTTCGGCTGCCGCGGCAACCGGGACGAGCACGACGAGGGACAGGAGCATCGCACCAGCGATGCCGAACAAGCGGTGCATTGCGTTGACCTCCTTGGGTCATGTCGGCCGGGCGACGATGCCCGGCGGTGATGGGTGAGCGATCAGCCGGGCGTGTCGAGGCCGTCCTGGAGGGAGGCCTGGACATCGGCGGCTGCGATCGGGCGGGAGAACTCGAGGATCAGGATCCGGTCGTAGGCGACCGCGTCGCCGGGGCACTCGGGCTGGACGAGCAGGAACGACGTTCCGGCCGGGTCGATCGACAGCGCGTCGATCGCATCGCACGGCCCGCCGACCCAGGTGAGTCGAAGGGTCGAGAGGTCGTCGTTGGTCACGACCAGCTGGTACGGCTCGACCGAGGCGCCGTCGCCGGGCGTGCCCGAGGTCGCATCGACCAGGGTGCCGGAGGCATCGTCGATGTCGATCGTGACGTCGTTGCCGGTCGCCTGCGAGAGGACGACGCGGGTCGGCGGTTGCGCGGCCGCGGTCGCCTGGGCTGAAGGCGCCTCGCCCGAGGGCGCGGCAGACGCGGGTGCGTCGCTTGATCCGACGCTTGAGCAGGCGGCGACGGCCGCGATCGAGAGGATGGCCAGGGCAGCGAGTGCGGCCCGGGATACGGAAGAGGTTCGGAGGGACATGGGTGTCGTCCTCGGTGGCACGGGTCCGCGCGAGGTCAGTCGACGCGGGACATCGGTCATCCGATGTCGGCCTCCAGCCTCGCGTGCCGGAGGCCGTCGGACATCGGGGAGCACCCGCGGAGCCCATCAGGGTCAACCCCCATCCTGATCGGGCATGCCGATGCTCCCGACCGGGCGCGGTATCCTTGCCGCTCGCGCGCCTGTAGCTCAGTGGATAGAGCGTTGGGTTCCGGACCCAAAGGTCGCAGGTTCGAGTCCTGTCGGGCGCGCCATTACAACCTCTTGGGCAGCGCGAGCGCCAAACCGTGCACGTAGGCGCAGGCGTCAGGCGAGCGCAGACGAACCTCGGACTAGCCGCGGCGCCGAGCGCCTGGGCGTGACGCCGTAGCGCGCGGCCCGATCCACTCCCGCTCGAGCGGGGCTTGCATCCGGCGATCGACAGGCGTATAAAGTGAACCATATGGTTCAGTATCCCGATGGTCGACTCGACGCCTCGTTCGCGGCGCTGTCCGACGCCACCCGCCGTGGCGTCCTGGAGCGGCTCGGACGGGGCGACGCGTCGATCACGGAGCTGGCCGGGTCGTTCCACATGACCCTCACGGGCATGCGCAAGCACGTCGGGGTGCTGGAGCAGGCCGAGCTCGTCACGACCGAGAAGGTCGGGCGCGTGCGGACCTGCCGGCTCGGCCCGCGCCGGCTCGAGGACGAGACCGCGTGGATCGAGCAGCAGCGCCGGATGTGGGACGCCCGGTTCGACGAGTTGGAGCAGGTCGTCGCGGAGCGACGACGGAAGGAGCATGTCGATGGACACCCGAAGCGCCGCTGAGCCCACCGCCACCCAGGACCGCACGACGATCGAGCGGACGTCGGAGCGCGAGCTCGTCGTCACGCGGACGATCGACGGCCCGCCACGGAGCGTGTTCGAGGCGTGGACCGACGCCGACCTGTTCCGGCAGTGGTGGGTTCCGAAGTCGTTGGGCTTGACGCTGCTGTCGTGCGAGGTCGATGCACGCGTCGGCGGCGGCTACCGGCTCACGTTCGACGTCGGGGCCGCGGAACCGATGGCCTTCTTCGGCCGCTACCTCGAGGTGACGCCGCCGATTGCGCCTGGTCTGGACCAACGAGGAGGGAGATGGCGGGCACGTCGTCACGACCGCGACCTTCGAGGAGGACCACGGCCGGACACGGTTGGTCATCCACGACCTCTATCCCTCGAAGGAGGCGCTGGACGACGCCATCGCGTCCGGGGCGACGGGCTGGAATCCCGAGACATTCGACCAGCTCGACGAGCTGCTCGTCAGGCTGGGCACGAGCACGCGTCGGTAGGCGTCGCGAAGAAGGGTTGGCCGACCCATGGAGTGAGTCGGCCACACCTGCGCTTCGGGCAGCCAGCGCTTTACGGGTTGAGATCGAACTGGAAGCTCTCGACGATCGGCATCGCTTCGGCGAGGAATGCCTCGTGATCGGCCGAGTGCAGCGAGCCGACGTTGATGAACATGGCGCCGTGATCGGGAGTGTCGAGAAGGATCAGCCGAGTACGCGTGTCCCCGAGATCGAACGTCGGCGGGTCGCCAGGACAGCTCTCCGTCCAGCCGGGATCGAGCTGGACGTCGACTTGCTTGCCGGTGAGTCCACCGATGGTCACGTCGATGGGCTCGGACGTATCGATGGCTTCGGTCGCCACCAGGGACGAGACCGTCTCGGCCACCGTCGTACCCGGATGGTTCTCCCACGCGTCGCAGAACCAATACGGGCTCCCAATGCGGAGGATGCCGATCTCGTTGGCGAGGCCCTCCGAGGCGGCGTATTCGGCAGCGTTGGCGGGCGTGTCCGGGAATAGCCTGTAGACGCCGGTCGCGTCATAGGGATTGACCCAGCCCTCCGGGACCGTGAACGTGAAGGCGGGCACGAAGGACGTGGTCGTCTGGCTGCCGGCCGACAGGATGCCGGCTCCATTGCTGTCGCTGGCCGTGTACCACGACGGAAGCACGACACCTGTCGATGGGGCGGCGGATGGCGATGACGACGCGGCCGGCGATGGCGAGAGTGCCGGCGATACGGCAGGCGAAGCGGCGCCACCGACGTCAGAGTCGGATGGTCGTCCGAGGATCGCGATGCCGGCAACGGCGATCACGACGACTGCCGCGACGGCGACGAGCGGCTTGATGTACGTATTCACGTGGGAGTCCCTCCAGGAGACGTGCCACGCGCGCCGCTGGGGCTGGCGCTCCACGCGATCGACGATCGAGAGGTAGACCAGGTCGGGCATCTCGTTGATGCCGTCGTTGAGCCACCGTTCCAGGACGCGTTCGATGTCACGCTGCGGTGTCATGCGGACCGTCCTCCGATCGCGACCGCGCGAGCGTCCGCCTCGAGGGCGGCGCGCATCGCGCGGTGGGCATGATGAAGTCGGGAGCGGACCGTGCCGGACGGGATGCCGAGGGCATCGGCGATCTCCGCCATATCGAGTCCGACGAAGTGGCGCAGCACGAGGATCGCGCGCTGCTCCGGGGGGAGTCGACGAAAGCCCCGATCCAGCTCGTCCCGATCGACCACGCTGAGGTAGTCGTCCGTACCGCTGGGGAGCTCGTTGGGAAGGACACGGATGGTGGCGACGAGGCGCCGCTCGCGCTGCGCCTCGGCGATGCAGGACCGGACAAGGAGACGACGCAGCCACGCATCGAAGCGGTCCGGATCGCGGAGGCCGGGCAGATCGCGCCAGGCGATCACCAGTGCGTCCTGCACGGCATCCTCGGTCCGATCGACGTCGCGGAGGATCCGCTGAGCGATCGCGAAGAGCCGGTCGCCGCGGACGCGGATCAGGTCGGCATAGGCCTCCCGATCCCCGTTGCGTGCCGCCTCCACGAGATCGCGATCCACCTGCATCGTCCCTTGTCGACGCTCAGCGGGGCGCCGGTCCGTCCCTATTGGGGGTCGCGGCTCCGATCGTGTTCAATCTTCGCGCGGCGATCGCGATCGTGTAGGTTGAAGTCGCGTGTCCACCACCTGTCGAGCGCGACAGCCGATCCAGCTCAGGCGTGCACGAGAATTCGGTCCGACCAGGCCCCAGAGCGCGCCGGGTCGCGAAGCTGTGGCAGCTCCCGCCAGATCGCGACCAGCGCCCCGTGGGGGCCTTCAGAGTTCGGGGGTCGCGCGTTCATTGAGTACCTGTGCCTCCACGATCCGTCATAACAGGTAGACGCGCCGGGACCGGCTCGTGCTGGAGCAGGGAGAGGGGATGCGACGCGATCTCGTCGAGGCGGCACGGCGCGGTGACCACGAGGCGTTCGAAGTCCTCGCGACCTCCGCAGGTGATCGTCTTTATGCGGTCGCCCGCCTGATCCTCCGGGAATCGCACCTGGCTGAGGACGCGGTACAGGAAGCGCTTGTCCGTGCCTGGCAGCAACTCCCTTCACTGCGCGACCCCGACAGGTTCGATGCCTGGCTCTACCGCTTGGTCGTGAATGCATGCGCCGACCAAGGCCGGCAGCGGCGGCGTTGGTCGAACCAGGTTCGAACGATGCCGCTCGAGCCCTCGATCGCCGATGACACCGGATCGGTCGCCGATCGCGAGCAGCTGGAGCGGGGATTCCAACGACTGCGGCCGGAACAACGGGCAGTGGTCGTCCTGCACTACCACAGCGGGTTCTCCGCGGCCGAGATCGCGCGGATGCTCGGCATCCCGGAGGGGACCGCGCGATCACGACTGCATTACGCGACCGAGGCGATGCGCGCGGCCCTACAGGCCGACGCGCGGCCCGCGGTCGCCAAGGATGGGGCTGCGTGATGACTGGCAACGAACGCTTTGACGATTCGATCAGCAGGTGGCTCGAGGAGGAAGCCCATGCTCAGCTGCCCGATCACGTGTTGCGTACGACCTTCGATCGCACGCGGAAGAGCAGGCAACACGGCCGTTGGCGCGCACTCTTGGGGAGAACGCAGTCCAGTCGCTTCGCGGTCCAGATGGGCAGTGCAGCCGTCATCGTGCTGGTAGCTGGCGTTGCGCTGAGTCTGTGGCCCGGTCTGCTGGGCATTGCGAGCCCGTCTACGCTGCCCTCAGCAACGCCGACCGCAGCAACGCCGACCGCAGCGCCTGCCTCGTTCGAGCCGGTCGCCGGCCGGATCGCCTGCAGGAGTCAGAATCATGTACCGGGCACCATTCTCGGGTGCTCAAGGGACGGCACTCGCCTCCTCATCCAGAAAGACCGCGAGAACTTGTTCATCCTGCACGCCGACGGGTCGGAGACGCAGGTGACCGAGCAGCTGTCGGGGTTCGATGACATCCCCGGATCCGCACGGCCATCAGGCGCCACGATCTCTCCCGATGGGTCGCGCGTCGTCTTTGCGGGCCTGAGAACGCTCGGAGGCTCCTGCCACGACGGCGCCTTGTTCGCCGTCGACGCTGAGGGTGGCCCGGCCGAAGTGCTGTGGGATTCCCAGAGGGATGGCATCGTCAGGGATCCGACCTTCTCTCCGGACGGGACCCAGATCGCGTTCGTCGACGGCTACTGCGATAGCGACCACAGCGTGTGGCTGATGAACGCCGACGGCAGTGACGCACACCGGATCGTCGTGGCCGGCGATGTGGGGCTGGGGGCGGGTCACGTCTACGGCCTCGCCTGGTCGCCCGCTGGGGATCGGCTCGCGCTCAAGTCCGATGCAGGCTGGTATACCTTCGCACCCGACGGCTCAGACCTCCGGCGTCACAATGCGTCCGAGTTCTACTGCTGGCCTGGTCGGCGGTGCTAGCGGCCTCGCTGTTTCAGCCACGAGGAGCGCCACCGGCGAGCAGCTCCTGGACAAGGGTCTCGGCCAGCCAGGCCTGATAGCGCTCGTCGCTCCAGCCGCGACCGAGCACCAGGGAGTCGTAGACCGCGAGCGAGCACAACGTCCAGGCAATATCGATCCCGGCGTCGACGCCGAGGCCCGGTCTGAGTACACCGCGGTCGGCCAGCATCCGCACGAACCGCCCCTGCCCATCAAGCCGCCAGGCCTCCATCTCGTCCCACAGCCGCCGGAGTTCGGGATCGCTACCCCGTGCGTCGCGCAGGGCGCGCAGGAGCGGACCCGCACGTCGGTGGATCCCGGGCTGCGTCGCGGCATAGCCCGCCACCTGTTTGGCCGGATCACGCTCGTCGCGAATGGCGCGGATCGCCGGCCGCTCCTCGACGGGAAGCTCAGCCCGTCCGAAGCCACCCGCGAGCAGCGCCTCCACTGCTGCCCTGAACAGCGCGGCCTTGCTGCCAAAGATCCGGTAGACCGTCTCGACCACGACGCCCGCCTCGCTCGCGATCTCGGCCAGGGGAACGCCGTAGCCCCGTTCGCGGAACAGCAGGCCGGCGGCCGTCACGATGTCGCGGCGCGTCTGCGCCGCCTGCGCCGCCCGGCGCGGCGACTGGTAGTGACGACGGGTCTTGACGCTCTCGCTCATTTCGTGCAACTCTGCCTTATGTGAAATCACGTCGACTTGCGTGATGATAGCGAAGGAGCGCCCCATGTTCGCAGTCGTGGTCCGTGAGGCGGGCGATGCGGTACAGATCAATGGAAGCGGGAGCATGGTGAGCGCAAACGTGGCGCCGCGCGTTCGCGAAGCGCCAGGCTTCGTCTCGGCACTGTGGATGAGCGATGGAGCCGGCAGGACGCTCAACGTGCTGGTGTTCGGGTCCGAGGAGGCCGCGCGCGCCGCCCTCGAGGCCGCCCGCACGGCGCCACGACCCCCGTTCATGCGTGTCGAGTCCGTCGACGTGTTCAGCGTGCTGGCGAGCACGTAGGGGGTCGGCTGCTCAACCCACGGTTTCGGTGCGGCCGGTGCGGCCGGTGCGGCCGCCGTAACGGTCGAAGAGCGCCTGGCGCGTATACGGGACGTCCGCCGGGCTTACCGTGTCGAGGTCCACGATCCTGTCGCGCATCGACCAGCGGAGGCGTGGGACGCAGCAACGGAGGATCCGCCATGGCGCTCTACCTAACGCGGTTCAGCTACACACCCGAGACGTGGGCCCGGCTTTCGACCAACCCCGAGGACCGGCGCGAGGCCGCGCGCACGTATATCGAATCAGTGGGTGGCAAGCTGCACGGCTTCTGGTACGCGTTCGGTGAATACGACGGCTACAACCTGTGGGAAGCGCCCGACAACGTGTCGATGGCCGCCGTAGCCATCGCGCTCGGTGGTGGGGGAGCGCTCTCGAAGCTCGAGACCACGCCGCTGCTCACGGTCGAGGAGACGCTGGAGGCGCTGCGCCGCGCTCCCACCGTCGGCTACCGCAAGCCAGGGGCGTAGGGCGGCTGGCCGCGGCCCATCCACTAGGCCGCTGCTGGTTGGCGATGGCCCGCGTGGCCGCGTTCCTGACGCTGGGCCATCGGGTGGCCCGACGGTCGGCAGCGAACGCGGGCGACACGGTGCCGTGCCGCCCGCAGACGTCGGGCAGGGCCGCTACGCCACCGCCTCCGGTGATGGCTGGCCAACGACGGTCGATGTCGCCTGATCCATGTCGCCATCGGTCCGCCGCTCGACGCTTTCGGCGAGCAACCAGATGATCGGCAGCAGGAACAGCAGCTTCTGGCTCTCGACGCTGATTCCCACGAGCGGGCCGACGATGCTCAGGACTTCCACGCCGACGACGACCGCCAGCACGGCACCACCGAGGATCCTCGATCTGCCTTTGCTTCCCCACAGGAGCAGGGCCACGAACCATCCGAGGATCACGTAGGGCAGGATCCCCTCGATCTCCTGGCCCAGGATGTCGAAGGCGACGTAGGTCAGCGCGTCGCTCTGGACGACCTGGCTGACGGCCTGCAGCAGGAAGATCGATCCGAACGCTCCGGCAGCCTGCGGCGCCGACCACGTTCAGCCACCTGGGCAGACCGAAATCGAACATCGCGATCGCGAGCAGCACGCAGCCGGCCCCGACGACCAGATGGAGAACGAACTCGGCCGCGCCGTCCACCGCGATCTGTGAACCGAGGGCCAACGGGACGGCCAGGAGCAGGGTCACGGCAGCGGCCAGACCAGTTGTGGATCGCATGATCATCGTCCTTTCTTGTGTGTGAGTAGACGACGAGAGCGTGTGGCGATCTGGCGATCGGTCGCGACCGGGGAGACCCGGAAAGACCGACAGGGCCCGCCCGGATCGGGGCGTCGGGAGCGATCCCTCAGGGTTGCCCCTGATATCGGGGACGACGCGATGTGGCAAGGTCACCGAGTGAATCGACCCGGATTCCGAGCGATCATCGCGGTCGGTGGCCTCATCTGGGGGCTGGCCAGCGAGGCCATCTACTACCGCACGGGTGCGCCGGCCCTCGACGTCCTGCGGGATCTCGCGATCGGCTGGATCTACCTGTACGGCGGCTTGGCTATCTGGTCGAGTCGACCGGGCAATCGCACCGGCCGCCTGATGACACTCGTGGGCCTGACCTGGTTCATCGGCAACCTCCAGTCGTCGGATCTGCCGGTCGTCAACGCGATCGGGGTGGCGTTCGCGGATGTCGTGTTCGTCTGCCTCATCGCCCTGATCCTCGCGTACCCGACGGGCCGGCTGGAGTCGCGGCTCGACCGATCCACCGTGGTGCTTCTTGCGATCGGGACGACCGTCAACAACGCCGTGCGCCTGATTCCTGTGCCCGCCGGGATCGATCTCGAGCCCGCGCGCCTGTACGCAGGCCTCTCGATGGCGATCCTCGCCTACGTCGTCGTTCTGCGGCGATGGTTCGCGGCGCCGGCCCGCAGGCGCTCGGAGCTGCTCCCGGTCCTGATCGCCGGATCCGTGCTGATGGCCGTCCTCGCGACGAACCTCGCGCTCCAGATCCTCGACATGCCCGAAGAGGTGCAGGCGCTGCTCCTGGCTGCAAGGGGCCTCGCGCCGGCGGCCATCCCACTGGCCCTGCTGGTCGGGTTCTACCGGCAGAGCGAGCTCCGCCAGCGCGCGCTGCTCGACGCGATGCCCGACCTGATGATCCGCTTCACCGCGGACGGCCACTACCTCGACAGCCGCACCGACGATGCCGCCCTCCTTCAGGGTCCCATCGACGCGGTGGCCGGCGGTCGCATCGAGGACGCGCTCCCGCCAGGCGTCGGAGCGGCGCTCATCGCAGCCGGATCGGCGGCGATCGACACGGGCACGATCCAGACGCTCGACTTCTCGGTCGATCTCCCGTCGGGCCGGCGCGACTACGAGGCCCGACTCACACCGAGCGGGGCCGACGAACTCACCGCCGTCGTTCGTGACTTCAGCGAGCAGCGCGCGGCACAGAAGGAACTCCGCCGATCGCGGACCCGGATCGTCGAGGCCACCATCGCCGAGCGGCGGCGCATCGAGCGAGACCTGCACGACGGCGCCCAGCAACGACTCGTGGCGGTGTCGCTGACGCTCCGGCTCGCGCGCTCCCGGCTTCGCCCGGATGTCGATGCTGCGGCACTCGCCGACCTGGACCAGGCCGGCGACGAGTTGAAGACCGCCCTCCTCGAGCTGCGCGAGCTGGCCCGCGGGATCCACCCCGCGATCCTGACCGAGGCCGGTCTCGGGCCAGCCATCGACTCGCTCGCCGCTCGGTCCGCGGTCCCCGCCGAGGTTGCGGCCGTGCCGACACGACGCCTCTCGCCAGCCGTCGAGTCGACGGCGTACTTCGTCATCTCCGAAGCCCTCGCCAACATCGCGAAGTACGCATCGGCGACGAAGGCGACGGTCTCGGCTGAGTGTCCCGACGATTCCCTTCGGGTCGAGATCAGCGACGACGGTGTCGGCGGCGCCGATCCATCGCGAGGGCAGCGGACTTCGTGGGCTGGCCGATCGAGTGGCCGCCATCGGAGGCAGCCTCTCGATCGATAGCCCGATCGGGGGCGGCACGCGCCTCGTCGCGGAGATCCCGCTCGCCGAGTGATCGCGCGACGGACCGGCAGCAAGGGTTGACCCGGACGGCGGTTCCGGGACGGCCCCGATGAGCGGTCGATGCCATCGCCCTACGGTCGGAGCGAGCGCTGCCAAGGCGCGCAATGCCATAGGAGATTGACATGTCGGTTGCACCGCTCGCCCGGATCGCCGGGCCGCTGGCCATCGTCACCGGGGGCCTGGTCGTCATCACCCGACTCGTGATCATGTTCACGATCCCAGCCGAGCTGGGCGAACCGCTCAGGGCGTCGGTCCTCTCCACGGTCTTCGCGATCAACAGCGTCGCGTCGATCCTCACGTTTGCGCTGCTCGCCCTGACCCTCGTCGCACTCTACGAATGGGAGGCACGGGAAGCCGGATGGTTCGGCGTCATCGGGGTGGGCGCGGCGCTCGTCGGCACGATGTTCATGGCCGGCGACTGGTGGTACGAAGCGTTTGCCGTCCCCTGGCTCGCCGACGCCGCGCCGGTCGTGTTCGAGACGGGCGCCGGCGGCCGCCTGCTGATCGGTGGGCTTTCGAGCTTTGCTCTGTTCTCGCTCGGCTGGGTCATCTTCGGAGCGGCCAGCCTGCGAGCACATGTCTACCCTCGTGCCATCTCCGGTGGCGATCCTCGTCGGGGGCCTGTTCGCGGGCATCCCGATCGCCGGCGCGTATCTCTACGGCAGCCTCGTCTTCGGGCTCGCCATCGCGTCGCTGGGCCTGTGGCTCATGCGACCGACCACGGTCCATCGCGAGACGGCCCCGGCGACTGCCATCTGAGCGATCTCGTCCCATCGTCCTTGGGGCCGGGCGCGTCCGCGCCCGGCCCTTTCTGCTGCCCGCGGTCGTGGAGTGCCGAGCGGGTCAGGGTCTGCCCTCGCCCCGATGCCGTGGCCCCCCTGATGTGCCTCGGCCGGAAGCGCTCGACAGTCTGCCCATCGCCATCGCACCGACTGGAGGCACCGAGATGAACGCCAGGTCAACGTGGATCCGCCGTTTCGCAGCACCATCCTCGAGCGCGAGCCGACGTCTCGCCGCCATCGCCCTTGCCGGCGCCCTCGCGGTCGCCGGTTGTCAGTCCGGGGATTCGCTGGCCGGTCCGACGTGGCAGTGGGCCTCCGAGGAGGAGACGAATCCTGCCGGCCAGTCCGTCGTTCCGGACCCGGCCAGCTACACCATCGAGTTCCTCACGGACGGCACGGTCAACGTCAAGGCCGACTGCAACGACCTGACGGGGACGTACACGGTGGGGGTGCCCCTGGATCTGACCATCGACCTGGCCTCGTCGCCGGTCGCCGACTGCGGCGATTCGTCGCTTGACCGTGTCTACCTTGACTACCTGAGCCGGATCTCGACCTATTCGACCGGTGGCGGAGAGTTGATCCTCTTCTTCGCCGACGACGTGGAAGCGATGCGATTCGGGAGCTAGTGCACCTGCGCACTGGCGCGGACTCGTCGGTACTCACCGAGTCTCGATTCCTGCCGTGGGGCGCCTGTCGCGTCGGAAGACCGGCGCCTCGGCCGGGCCGTTCGGCCCAGGCGTCACCGTGACGAGAAGGGTCCGCCCCCGTCATAAAGCAGGGCTGGCCCTCATCAAGGGCGAGGCGAAGGTCTCCAGTCTGTTGGGCAGGTCGAGCGGACGCCCCGCCGCTGGCGGGCCGATCGACCATCTGGAGGTGTGTCATGGCCCAGTCCGCGCTTTCGCGCCTAGCAGGCCCATTCGCGATCTCCGCCGGCGGTCTCTTCATCGCCGCCCAGGTCCTGCTGTTCGCGACCCTTGAGCTCGAGAACAGGCTTGCGACCGTACAAAAGCCGCTCTTCGCGGTCGCGCAGGTCGGGTACTTCCTCGGGTTCTGCATGCTGATGCTGGCCCTTATCGCCGCGTACGAATGGGAAGCGGACCGGGCGGGCACGTTCGGCGTCATCGCGTTCTGCACCGCGGTGATCGGGACGATGTTCCTGGCCGGCGACCTCTGGTTCGATACCTTCGCCGGACCGTGGATCATCACCGCCGCGCCGGACGTGGCCAACGCCCCGACGGGCAGCGTCGTGGCCGGCGCGCTCGTGAGCTACGCACTGTTCGCCATCGGATGGGTGCTGTTCGGACTCGCCAGCCTCCGGGCGCGAGTCTTCCCGCGCCTGATCTCGGTCGCGATCATCGTCGGCGGAGCTGTCGGCTTCAATGCGCTGCTCCCGCCCTTCGGCATCCCGCTCGCCCTGGCGATGATCGCGCTGGGGATGTGGATGATCCGGGCACGGGCTCCGCGGACCATCCCTGTCCCGGTAGCCGCGTGAACGGTTCGTGCGAGCCCGGGCCCTCGGCGGGGCAGAGCCAACGCCGACCCGGCAGATTCAGGGTGTGGCGATGTTGAACCAGAACTCGAATGTATCGAGCAGCCCCAGGAAGTCCTCCACCGCCGCCGCGTCACCGGTGATCGTGATCGAGCCGTCGGCACTGAGGTCAACGAAGCTCGCCTGACGCAGGACGATGGCGTCCATCGCGACCCGGGTCAGGCTGATGGTCGCCGTTGGCGCCATCGCGGCGGCACCCTTCGTGAAGTTGAGGACGCCGTTCTCGACCTCCAGGAGGTAGCGCTCATCGATGTCCGTGAACTGGAGGTCGAAGACGTAGGCGCGGTCGGCCGCCTTGGGCCCATTGAGCCGCACGGCGAGGTACTGAAGGAACATCTCCACCGACATCGCCCGAACGGCGTCGGCTGAGGCGCTGCTCGGTGTCTGGACCACGACGACCCCGTCGCGCAGCTCCCTTGCCGCCGACAGGTAGAAATTGCGCCAGGGGCCGTTCTCGGTCTGGTAGGCGAGCTGCTCGAGGGTATCGGCCTGGAGCTCGCGCGCTACGACGTTGTCCGGGTCGGCGAACACGACGTAGTTGACGGCCTGCGCGACCCAGCGGTACTCGCCCTTCTCGAAGTCGGCGCGGGCCTTCGCAAGGACGGCGTCGGCGCCGCCCATGTACTCCACGGCCTTGCGGGCGCCCTCCACCGGCGGCAGCTCGTGGAGGGTGGCCGGGTTCCCGTCGAAGAAGCCGAGGTAATAGTTGTAGACCGCCTTCGCGTTGTGGCTGACCGAGCCGTAGTAGCCGCGGTTCGCGAAGCCCTGGGCGATGCCGTCGGGGAGCTCGATCATCTCGGCGATCTCGGCCGGGCCGAAGCCGTGGTTCGCCAGGCGCAGCGTCTCGTCGTGGATGTAGCGATACAGGTCGCGCTGGCCCTTGAGGAACTGGAGGATCTCGGCGTTTCCCCAGGTCGGCCAGTGGTGCGATCCGAACTCGATCTCGACGTCGCCACCGAAGAGGTGGATCGCCTCGTTGATGTGGCGCGACCAGGCGAGGGCGTCGCGGATCTTGGCGCCACGCAAGGTGTAGACGTTGTGAAACGTGTGGGACGCGATCTCGGCCATGCACAACGCACGGTGATCCGGCAGGTAGAAGCAGAGCTCGGCGGGGGCTTCGGCGCCGGGCGTGTGCTGGAAGACGATCCGCAGCCCGTCGATCGTCATCTCCTGCCCGGTCTCGGACACGGAGTCGGTCGGGGCCAGCAACGTGAACGCGCCCGCCGACGTGAGTTGCGCGAGACCGGCACCCACGCTGCGGTCAGGCGCCCAGCCCGCCAGATTGCCGTACATGTACGAGGCCCGACGGGACATGACATTGCCCATGAGGACGTTCTCGCTCACGGCCTCCTCGAGGAAGTCCACCGGCGCGATGATCCGCACCCGGCCGGCCGCGAGGTCCTCGTCGCTCACCACCGCTCGCACCCCGCCGAAGTGGTCGGCGTGGCTGTGGGTGTAGATCACGGCCACGACCGGCAGATCCGCGACATGCGTGCGGACGAGCTCCCAGGCGGCCCGAGCGGGCTCGACGGTGACCAGCGGATCGACGACGATCCAGCCCCCATCGGTGCGCAGGAAGCTCATCACGGCAAGGTCGAATCCGCGGGCCTGGTAGATGCCGTCCGCTACCTCGAAGATGCCAGCGATGGCGTTGAGCCTGCCCTGCCGCCACAGGCTCGGGTTGACGCTCGCCGGCGCATCGCCGTCCAGGAACGCCCACCGGTCGAAGTCCCACGCCACGTGGCCGGCGTCGGCTTTGATCTGTCCCGACGCCGCGACGATGAGGCCGCGCCGAGCGTTCTCGAAGTCCGTCTCGTCGTTGAACGGCAGGCCCGCGAGGGCGTCGGCGTTGATGCGGGCCGTGAACGGCGACGCAGGCTTGGGGGATGTCAAGGTGGTGCTCCTCGGGGCGTTCGGGCGGGTGCGCTGCTCGCGACCTCGCCGGCCCTCGCCTCCATGCTACTCGTGGTCGTCCGGACCGGCTCGTCGTCGCCCCGGCACGCAGGCGTGGACCGCCTTCGCCGCGACGGACGAGGGGATCCTGGACCTTATCGCCGGAGACCCGCGCGTCAGCGGCACGGACAATCGCATCACCTGGCAGACGAAGGCGCGAGACGGCGCGGCGATCGTCGTCATCAGCGAACCGAAGAAGGATGGGACGGCAGCCCTGATCGCGCAGCACATCGGGTCGGCGACCCTCGAACGCAACCTCGAGGCCAAGGAGGTTTGGACCGCGACCCTGGATCGGTTCGCGTCGCGGCCCGAGCCACCGGGGACCGGACGAACGACGACGCGCCCGGCCAAGGGCCGAGCGCGCCGTTCGCGAGTGCTGGTGCGACGTCAGGCGGCCGTCGAGGCGGCCGGGAGTCCGTCGCTCACAACGAGTCCGTCCCGCATCCGGATGATCCGGTCGCAGGCCGCCCCGACCTCCGCATCGTGGGTCACGATGATGAAGGTGTGGCCGTAGTCGCGGTTGAGCCCGCGCAGGAGCGCGAGGACCTCAGCCGAGCGGGAGCTGTCGAGGTTGCCGGTCGGCTCATCACCGATGACGAGCCTGGGTCGATTGACGAGCGCCCGCGCCACCGCGACCCGCTGCTGCTCGCCGCCGGATAGCTCCGACGGGCGGTGATCCGCCCGGTCGGCCAGCCCGACGAGGCCCATGGCCTCGATCGCCGCGGCGTGCGCGTCGCGCCGGCGGGTCCCGGCGTACTCGGCGGCGAGTGCCACGTTCTCGACGGCCGACAGCGTCGGGACCAGGTTGAAGGACTGGAAGACGAACCCCATCTCGGTCGCCCGGATCCGGGTCCGCTCGTTGTCGGCCAGGTCGGTCATCGACCGTCCGGCGAACCGGAGCTCGGGCGCCGGGCCGTGGTTGCTGTCGGGCGCGTGGAGCAGCCCGAGGACGTGCATGAGGGTGGACTTGCCGGACCCGGACGGGCCCATGATGGCCACCATCTCGCCTTCGTCGATCCGCACCTCGACGCCCCGGAGCGCCTCTACGGTGTTGGACTTCGAGAGCCGATACGTCTTGCGCAGATCGCGCCCTTCGAGGAGTGCCATGGTCGTGATCTCCTATTCGTAGCGGAGGGCGGTGACCGGATCGAGCCGGGCCGCGCTCCAGGCGGGGATGATCCCGGCGACGACGCCGAGGATCGTGGAGAAGGCAAGGGCAAAGGCTGCCGTCGAGGGGGTCATCTCGAAGAGGACGGTGCCCGACGATCGACCAGCCTCGTTGGCGAGGAAGACGACGAGCGCACCGAGGAGGACCCCGAGCAGACCGCCGATCGCGCCGATCACGCCGGCCTCGAGCATGAGCTCGCGGACGATGCGGCGACGTCGAGCCCCGATGGCGCGCTTGATGCCGATCTCGCGGGTGCGCTCGGCAACGGACATCGCCATGGTGTTGATGACCGACAGGCCGCCGACGATCAGGCTGACGAGCCCGATCCCGACGATGATCGAGTTGAACATCGCGACCGAGCTGCCGACCGACTGGTCGTAGGCGGCGCCGGTCAGAGCCTTCACGCCGGGGATCCGCGCTTCGATGTCCGCGGCCAGCGCGTCGTGGTCGGTGCCGCTCGCCGGGTAGACCGTGAACGACGTCGCGAGGTCGGTGGCAATCACCGCGTCGCGGACCACGGACGGCAGGTCCTCGTGGATGAGGATCTGGGCCGTCGAGAACGGAACCGCGATCGTGACGTCTGGTGTCGAGAGCGTCGGCTCGAGGATGCCGACGACCTCGAAGTCGCGGTCGTGCAAAGTGATCGAGTCGCCGACCGCCACCGCGCGCTTGGCCGCGATGGTCGAGCCGAGGACCGCGACATCGCTGCCTTCGTCGTCGGCGGTGAGCGATCGGCCGGTCGCGACGCGCGGGGCGTAGGTCTCGCGCCCTTCATCGGCGCCGACCGGCGTTCCCCAGATCTGGTCCGGCATGCCGAACGAGACGCCCTGGAGCTCCTGGGCGATCATCGCCACCGTGGGCACCACGACGGCGACGCCGTCGAGGGCGCGCAGGTCGTCAAGTTGGGCGAGGCGCATCGGCTGGCCGCCGATCCCGCCGAAGCCGCCGTCGCTGACGACGATCTTGCCCTCGTAGAAGGCGCTCCCGCCCGATACGAGTGCGTCGACCTTGTTGGCCATCGAGCTGAACACGACGAGCGCCCAGATCCCGATGGTGATCCCGGTGATGGTCAGACCCGTGCGGAGCCGCCGCCGGGCGAGATTGCGGAGCATCCGCATGTCGTTGGTCTCCCTTGCGTGCGCCGATCCCTACGGTCGGATCGGGTGTACGCACAGGGTCGGCTGGGATGTGTCCGACGCCATCGGGGCACACCCGTTCGCGTGGGCAGGGTCTTCCCTGATTCGTCGTGCCGGAACCTGGCGACGCCCGCGCGAATCGGCGATCGTTCAGTCGAACGGGATCTCCGCGACGATGCGCGTCCCCTGTCCGCGCGGGCTGTCGACCATGAGATTTCCGCCCAGCGCGGCGACTCGGTCGTTGAGCCCCTCGAGACCGGTCCCGCTGGCGCGGTCCGCACCTCCCACGCCATCGTCGCTGACCTCGACACGGAGCAGCGACCCCTCGCAGGTCGCGGCCACGCCCGCTTGACTCGCCGAAGCGTGCTTGGCCGTGTTCGCGAGGGCTTCCGACACCACGAAGTACGCGGTCGCTTCCACGGGCCGGGGCAGGCGCCGTTCCGGGAGTGCCGTGACGAGGGTCGGCACGACCGACCGATCGGCCAGGGAGCGGATCGCGGCACCGAGACCGGCCTCCGTCAGGATCGCGGGGTGGATCCCCCGGGCGAGCTCGCGCAGCTCGTTGATGGCAAGTTTGAGCTCCGCCGCGACATCGTCGGCCGCGGCGATCGCCTCGCGGTTGGGGCCATCCGCGTCGCCGAGCCGCGACCGGATGAGTCGCAATGTCAGGGAGATGCCCACGAGCCGCTGCTGCGCACCGTCATGCAGGTCGCGTTCGAGCCGGCGACGTTCGGCGTCGGTGGCCTCGACGATGCGGACGCGTGAGCGGCGCAGCTCGGCGTCCGCCGCTCGCTGGGCGGTGAAGTCCCGGATGATCGCCGTGACCTCGTCCTGACCGCTCGGGGTGAGCCGTGCTTCGTAGTCACGTTGGCCGGCCGGGGTTTCGATCGAGAAGTCGAATGCCTGGAGGCTACCCTCGTCGAGGGCCCGCGCCGCCGCCGCCGCGGTCTCCGACGCGGATCCCGCCAATAGTTCGGGAACCGGGGGCCCGACCGAGTCCGGCGACCCTGGCGCCGACTCGTCCGATCGTGGCGTCCGGACGTCCACCGCACGACCGTCGCGGGCGATACGCAGGATCCGGTCCGGGATCGCCCCGACAAGGGCTTGCATCCGCAACTCGCTGCGACGATAGAAGCCGATCAGCAGTGCGATGGGGATCGCGGCCGGCGCGAGGGCGTTGACCGACTCGAGCACCGCCCCGGTGATGTCGGACATTTCGAAGATCCGACGGACGAGATTCGTGGTCAAGCTGCCCAGGAAGACGCCACCGGCGACGAGCACGGGCAACAGTTCTCGCCGGGACCTGGCCGGCGCGATGAGCCATCGTCGCAGGATGGTCGCACTGGTCATGATGGCGAGTGAAAGGCCCGCGATGAGCCCGTTGCTGCCTTCGTTAAGGATCACGGGCGTTTCGACCAGCTGGATCGCGTTGAGGGCGGTCGCGGCCACCGCGAGGATCACCACCGCGATCCGATCGACACGCGTCTCGAACCGTCCGCTCGGGTACGCCAGGATCAACGCGAAGATGATGACCGTCGGCGTCTCATACAGCGTCCTGCCGACGTCCGTCAGGGGGTTCTCGAATCGCGCGAGGACCGGCAGGAACCACACCAACCCGACCGCGGTCATCAGCCGACCTGTCCGATTCTCCGGCTCGTGGCCCCAGATCGCCAGGCCGCCGTAGAGGTAGGTCAGGCCGATCGCGACGTCGAGGACGACGGCGTTGGCCGGGACACCGGCCAGGAGCGCCACGCGCTCGGCGACGACCAGCACGACGGTACCGACGACGCCGAGGATGAGGCGGATGGTCGGGCCTCGCATCGCGTCACTGTGCCACAGCCCCCTTTGGTCGGAAGAGGGGTAACCCTGAGTCGTGCCACCGACGGCGTGCGGCCTCCGGGCCAACCCTGTTGGAGTTCGAGCCGGGACGTGCCACGATGACGCCGATGACACTCCGCATCGTCCTGGCGGACGACTCCATGCTCCTGCGCGAAGGGATCGCACGCCTGCTCGGCGAAGCCGGCTTCGATGTCGTCGCCCAGGCGGGTGACGCCGCTTCGCTCCTCCTTGCGGTCCGCGAGCATCAGCCGGATGTCGCGATCGTCGACATCCGCATGCCACCGACCCACACGGACGAAGGGCTCCGTGCCGCCGAGGCGATCCGCGCCGAACACGGCACCGCTGTCGGGATCCTGGTGCTATCGCAGTACGTCGAGACGACGTTCGCGCTTCGACTCGTGGCCGATGGGTCCGGCGGGATGGGCTACCTGCTCAAGGACCGCGTCGACGACCTCGACGAGTTCACCGACGCCGTCCGTCGGATCGCCAAGGGCGGCTCCGTCATCGACCCGGAGGTGGTCGCCCAGCTGGTCGGACGTCGCCGGACGAAGGTGCCGCTGGACGACCTGACGGAGCGCGAACGTGAGGTCCTTTCCCTGATGGCGGAGGGTCGCTCCAACCAGGCGATCTGTGATCACCTGTTCCTCGCCCCCAAGACGATCGAGGCACACATCGCCAACATCTTCTCCAAGCTGGAGCTGCTGCCGGCGCCCGACGATCATCGCCGCGTGCTTGCCGTGCTTGCCCACCTGCGGGGCTGAACCGCCATTCGTGGGCGTCGTTGTCGGGATAACCCTGTAGATTCCGGCGCCGGTGCATGTGAACATCGGGCCATGACCACATTCCTGATCGTTGACGATCACCCTTCATTCCGCCAGCAGGCACGCGCCCTGCTCGAGTCGGAGGGCCTTACCGTGATCGGTGAGGCTGACGACGGCGCGACGGCGCTCCGCGCGGTACGCGAGCTCCGCCCGGACGTCGTCCTCCTCGATATCGGCTTGCCCGACATCGATGGGTTCGCGATCGCCGAGCGACTCGCTGCCGAAGGATCGCCTCCGCGCGTCGTGCTGATCTCAAGCCGGGAGGCCGCCACCTACGGCCCGCGCCTTGCCCTGAGTCGGGTCATGGGCTTCATCCAGAAGGACGACCTGTCTGCCGCGGCCCTGGCCGCCTTGCTGTAGCGGCCGACGAGCCGAGGCCGGGTCCCACTCCTCCGCGGGCCCCGGCCTCGTGGATACGCCGCAGAAGCGGCTCAGGTGGTGTCCTACGCGATGAGCGCCGCGATGATGGCGTCCACGTCCGCGGCCGTCGGCACGACGATCAGCGACGTGACCATCCCGAACATGCCGTCGGGGCCTTCCACGTGCGGCAGGATGTGGCAGTGGAACGCCCACACGCCGAGCCGGTCGGCGGTGATGACCGCGTCGAAGCGCTCGCCCGGGTTCACGCCGAAGGTGTCGGCTTTGAAGCTCGCGCTGCCAAGTGGGATCCCGTCCCGCGCGACGACGTCCATCGCGAACCCGTGGCTGTGCCACGGGTGCATCATCATCCCCTCGTTCATGAACCGGACGAGCACGCGCTCGCCCTGGGCAGCGAGGACCGGGACGACTGCCGGGAACCCGTGGCCGTTGATGGTGAAGCCACCCAGCGTGTCGTTGGAGATCCAGATGTACTCGCGGTCGTACGGCGCTTGCGGCTCGGGCGGATCCACGATGAACGCACCCAGGAGCCCCCGGCCCACCTGGTCGGTGGCGTTGTGGTGCGAGTGGTACATCAGTGAGCCCGGGTTCACGGCGGTGAACTCGTAGGCACGCGACTCGCCCGGGATGATCGGCTTCTCGGTCACGAACGGGACGCCGTCCTGGAAGAAGTCGTCGAACTCCACGCCGTGGAAGTGGACGCTCGTCGTCTCGGGCAGGTTGTTCTTGAAGATCGCCCGGACCTTGTCGCCCTGGTTGACGCGGATCGTGGGGCCGGGCCACTGGGCGTTGTAGCCGAGGGCCGCGACCGGCGGCATCAGCTCGTCGATCCGCCACTCCATCTCGTCGACCGTGAGGTTGAAGACCTTGACGTCGCCATCGACGGTGGGCGTGAGCGGGTTCAGGGCATCGCTGAGGACGAGATTGGGAACCTGCACGAACGCCGGCTTCTGCGAGAGCTCCGGGTATCCGTCGGCGGCGCCGAGGATGTCGGCGAGCTTGGCGACGACCGGTGCCGGGTAGATCGCGGGCAGGGCGGTGACGAGGTCGCCGAGATAGCGGCGGACGACCTTCCGGGCGTTGATGTCGTGCTGGCACCAGCCCTCGGGGATGACCTCGGTGGGCGCGGAGGCCGACGCGGACGGGGCGGCGCTGGGCGCCATCGACATGCTGGGATCGGCACTGGGCGCGGCGCTGGGGGCCGGTGACGGCGAGGCCGCGCCGGGATCGGCGGACGGGACGCCCTGGGGCCCGTAGGTCCATCCGGCCGTGGCGGCCGGGGCGCACGCGGCGACGCCGGCGGCGATGAGGCCCCCGCCCGCGAGGGCTGCGCCGCGAAGGAACTTGCGACGCGTGAGGGATGGGTCGTCGAGGAGCGGGAGGTGCAGGTCTTCCTGCGGCGGCGTATCCATGTGCGGAAGGCTAGCGGCCCGGCAGACGGTCGCGTGACGTGACCAGTGGCCCCTTTTCGACGGGCCGATCCGCCGTCTCAGCCCTCCGACGCCAGCAGCGAGAGCAGGACGTCGACGTCGGCGCTGCCCATCACGCCCTGGTACTTGGCGCGGACGATCCCGTCGCCGTCGACGATGAAGATCCAGGGCATCGACCCGACGCCCCAGGGATCCGCGCCCACGCCCCACGCCGCCGCCGGCTCGGTCAGGACCGGCGCCTCCAGCGTGCCCTCGAGGACGGGCTCGGTCGTGATCACCGTGTAGCGGTACGGCTCGTGGTGGATGAACGGCACGTCGCGCCACCGGTCCAGCAGTCGCTTCGCCATCACGACCGCCTTGCCGCACGCCGGCGTCACCCGGAACTGGACGGAATCGACGACGAGCACGAACGGCGTGCCCGCGGCAAGGGCATCGACCGTCGACGTCGCCGACATCCGTGGGTCCGGCAACGGGTCCGTCGTGACCCAGGTGAGGTCGCCGCCGAAATCGGCCGCCGTCGGGGTGCGGATCGTCGGGGCGGGGGCACCCAGCGCGGCCGTGCCCCCAGGGTCCAGGGCGGTGACGTCCATCGCACCCTGACGGGAGACGCCGGCCGCGTCGGACGCGGTCACCTGCACGGTCCAGCTCCCGGGCGACGGGATGTCGAGCGTGGCGACGAAGGAGACGTCGCTGATGCCGATCGGCTGGACGGCTGTCGCGGTGGCCGGCGCACCCACGGCGCTGCCATCGCTCGCGACGAGCTGCGCCGTCACCGTGAGTGCCGGATCGTCGATCTGCCCGCCGGCGTCGTTGAGGACGAAGATCACCGGGCTGGCGCCGCCGGACCAGACCGAACTCGAGATCACCTCCGGCAGCAGGGACGCGGTCGCCGTCGAGGCGATCGGGCTCGGCGAGAGGCGGCGCGGGAGCGTCGCGGTCGGGGTCACGGTCGTCGCGGCCACCTCGCGCAGGACGGCCGTCATCGTCGGCACCTCGGTCCCGAACGGCAGGCGTGCGCGGAACTGGCCGGCGCCATCGATGACGAAGACATCCGCGGTGTGCGACATCGAGTAGTTGGCGGGGTCGGCCTCCTCGACGCGGGCGTACCGGACACCCCACGCGTCCGCCGTCGCCCGGACCTCGGCCGGCGTCCCGGTCGCGGCCGTGAACCCGCTCGGCATGTACTTCACGAACTCGCCGAGCCAGGGGATCGTGTCGCGCTCCGGATCCACGCTCACGAAGATCGCCTTGGCGTCCCCGCCGGACGCGGCGATCGCTTCGCCGACGGCCCCGATGGTGACCGGGCACACGTCCGGGCAGTGCGTGTAGCCGAAGAACACGAGCACGGGCGTGCCGCGCATCGCGGCAAGGGACAGGGGTCGTCCGTCCGCGCCGGTCAGCTCGAGGTCCGGCGCCGGTCGGATGAAGTCCTCGAGGTAGGCATCGACATCGATGCTGGCCGAGGGCGCTGCGCTCGCCTCGGGCGAGGCACTCGACGGTGACCCCGGTCGCGGCGGATGCGGCCGGCCCGGCTCCGGCCCCGGGCGCGACGGCGTCGCCCAGCACCCGGACGACCATGAGGACGACGAGTGCCGCGGCAAGGATGACGACGAGGCGGAACGCGCCGTCGAAGATCCTCGTGGGGTCGTCGCCCGTGCCCTGTGTCGTGGGTCCGTCGGACATGCTCAGCCCGCGCGGACCTCGGCCTGGACGACGACGTCGCCCGCCTCCTCGAAGGTGAGCGTGATCTCGACCGACTCACCGACGACGACCTGTTCCATGTCCGGCATCATGAACATGATGTGATAGCCGCCCGGCTCCAGCTGGACCGTGGCGCCCGCCGGGATCTCGATCCGGTCGACCTCCTGCATGCCCATCCCGTCGGCGGTCTCGGTCGTCTCGTGCACCTGGACGTCCATGGCGATCGGGCTCGAGGCGGCCAGGAGGGCGTCGGCCGCGTCACCGCCGACGATCGTCAGGTATCCGGCCGCCGGTCGATCCGCTCCCATCGGCATCCGCACCCACGCATCGGAGACGGTCGGCTTCGCGGCTCCGGCGGAGCTGCACGCGGCGACGACGAACAGGAACGACAGAGCGACGATGACCCTGTTGATGGACGTGTGCATCTGACCCTCCTGCGATCGTGGGCATGGCCCACGATAGCCGCGTGAGCCGCCGGTGACGGTGGGCCATCCGGCCTGTCCGCGACGTGCATTCCGGCCCGACCAGCGGACGGGGCGTCCCGGATCATCGTTCCGGACAAAAGCCGAGGCGGCTCCCGAAGGAGCCGCCTCGATGCTGTCCCGGTGAAGGAGTCCGTCTACACGGACACTTCTGCCACGCGCCAAGAGCATCTATCACGTCGGCTGCACCGACTACCCTGACCCTACCTACCCATGACCTTGACGCTGGGGCAGCTTGGCTGACTTGACTCAGCCTCGATATCCTACCTTGGCAGGGGCTGTTTTCCAAGGGTTTTGGCATACGGAACGGTGTAAATTCCTTAACCTTCCGGTTCGGTGACGCGATGCACCGGACGATGCCGAGCGACCCGGATTCGGTCGCGTCATTGTCCTAGACTCTCGTGACTCATAGCATCGAGGACGCGACGAACGTAGCGAGACCGTCACCCGCGCGCCGTTCCGAGATGGTCGATGCAAACGCCACACCGACGCCCGAGTGGGCGATCGAGGCGGTGGGAGGGGGAGATCGTGATTCCCTTGCCGCCGTCGCGCGTTTGCACGTCGATCTGCTTCCCCATGGGCTCGGCCAGCTCGGCCCGCGCTTCGTCCTCGACTTCCTGTACCGACCCGGGTTGCGGCAGGGCAAGCTCCATGTCGGACTGGCTCGGGTCGGTGGGGCTCCGGCCGGATTCGTCACGTTCACCACGTGTCCGGAGGCCTATGCCGGCGGAGGACTTGCCGCGCAGCTCCCTCAGGCAGTCGTCGCCCTGACGAGTAGCGCGATCCATGATCCCCGCGTCGTCGGCGCGGCGTGGCGCGTCGTCCGCCGGTCGGGCGAGCGGTCACCCGGCGATCATCGAGACGGCGGAGTCCGAGATCCTCGCGTTCGGCGTGCGGCCGGAGTTCCGGTCCGGGACGTTCGTCCGCGCCACGGGGATCCGCCTCTCGCGGGCGCTGTTCGACCACGCCGCCGAACGCCTGGTCGGGCTGGGCCACCACACGGTGCAGGCCAACGTCGAGGCCGACAATCTGCCCGACGCTCCAGTTCTATCGATTCCTCGGTGGGCGCTTCGTCGAGATGCCCGAGGGCCACGCGCTGCAGCGCGTGATCGTCGACCTGGACGCCTCGACACCTCGATGATCCCCGGCACCGCGCCCGGCGGGCGGATCGCGGACGTCCTCGCCGGCGCAGCGGCCGAGCGCCCGGACGCGGTCGGCGTCATCGGCGATCGGACCTGCACGTGGCGCGAACTCGACGACGAGGTCACGGCGATCGCCCGCGGGCTGGCCGCGAGCGGGATCGCGCCCGGCGACCGCGTCGCGGTCTTCCTCGACAAGACGACCGACTGTGTCGCCGCGCTCTACGGCGCCTGGCGGGCGGGCGCGGTCATGGTCCCGGTGAACGAGACGCTGCGAGCCCGCCAGGTCGAGCACATCGTCCGCGACAGTGGCGCCTCGGTCGTCATCTCGTCGGAGCGCAAGATCCGGATGCTCGGCGACGAGTTCTCGATCGACGCCCCGGTGCGGACGATCGAGGAGCTCGCCGCGTCCGCAGGGGAACTCGCCGTCCGCCGTCCCCGGTGGCCCCGCGCCGGCAGCGATCCTGTACACCTCGGGTTCGACCGGTCGTCCCAAGGGCATCCTCATCACCCACGACAACCTGCTGGCCGGGACGCGGATCGTGGCGGGGTACCTCGGGTTGCGGGCGGACGACCGGATCCTGTCCGTCCTGCCGTTCAGCTTCGACTACGGACTGAACCAGCTCCTGACGGCCGTCGCGCATGCGGGCCACGATCGTGCTCCAGCGCTCCAGCCTTCCGGCCGAGATCTGTCGGACGATGGAGCGGGAGCGGATCACGGTGCTGGCGGGCGTCCCGCCGCTCTGGATCCAGCTGCTGTCGGACGTCTCGCCGCTGGCGCGCATGGACCTGCCGTCGTGGCGCCTCATGACGAACTCCGGCGGAGCGTTCCCCGTCGATCTCGTGCAGCGGTATCGGGCGACGTTCCCGCACGTGGACCTGGTCCTCATGTACGGGCTGTCGGAGGCGTTCCGCTCCACGTATCTGCCACCATCGGAAGCTCGATCGGCGACCGACCTCGATGGGCCGCGCGATCCCGGAGTGCGAGATCCTCGTGCTCGACGAGGACGGTCGTCGCTGTCCTCCGGGCGTCGTCGGCGAACTCGTCCACCGCGGACCCACCGTCTCCGTGGGGTACTGGAACGACCCGGCGACGACGGCGCGCGTCTTCCGGCCGGACCCGGAGGTGGCCGGCGGGGTCGTCGTGCATTCGGGCGATCTCGTCCGGACGGACGACGACGGGTTCCTCTACTTCGTCGGGCGACGGGACGAACTCATCAAGAGCCAGGGGTTCCGGATCAGCCCGACCGAGGTCGAGGAGATCGCCTACGACTCGGGCCTCGTCCGGGAGGCGGTCGCCGCCGGCGAGTCCGACCCGGCGGCAGGGCAGGTCGTCGTCCTCCACGTCGTGCCCATGGACCTCGACACGTTCGACCCCGCGGCCCTGCTGGAGCATTGCCGGAACCAGATGCCCCGCTACATGGTCCCGCGCCGGATCGAGGTCGCCGCCGCGTTCCCGCGCACCGGATCGGGCAAGATCGACCGGACCTCGGTGGTCGCCGGGGCACGCGTCGCCACGGCATGAGCACGATGTTCGACGCCGGGATCGAGGCCCTGCTCGCACCACAGGAACGGTTCGAGGCCATGCGCCAGACCTGGGCGTTCCGGGCCGGTGCCAACCTGTGCGACCTGTCCTACGCGAATCCGTACGACGGATCGCCCGACGCGGTGGTCGACGCCATCCGCGGGGCGCTCGACGGCGCGACCGGCATCGACCTGCAGTACACGCCGTACGGGGGCTGGGTGGTCGCCAGACGCAAGGCGGCGGAGGCGCTGTCGTCGTCGCACGGGCGACGCTTTGGGTGGCGGGACCTGGTGCTGACGCCCGGCGCCATGGCGGCACTCAACGTCGTGTTCGCCTGCCTCGGTGGACCTGACCAGGACGAGATCGTCATCCCGGTGCCCGCGTGGCTCGACTACCCGCTGTACGCCGCGCGACTCGGACTCCGACCGGTCCTCGTCCCGCTCGACCGCGATTCGCTCCGGCTCGATCTCGACCGGCTCGACGCGGCGCTGACGCCGCGGACGCGTGCCGTGGTCCTCACCCAGCCCGCCAACCCGACCGGACTGCTGTACTCGGACCGCGAACTGGCGGACCTCGCCGACGTCCTCGTGCGGGCGCGCTCCCGGGGCGTGGATGCCTGGCTCGTGTCCGACGAATGCCACCGCGGCGTGATCATGCCCGGCGAGCGGTTCGTGTCGCCCGTGGCGCACTACGACAAGACCGTGATCGTCTTCTCGTTCGGCAAGCACCTCGCGATCCAGGGCCAGCGGATCGGCTACGCGGCGGTGTCGCCGGAGGCACCCGACGCGGGATCGCTGGGCCGCCAGCTGGAACGGGCGTGCCGGGTGATGGGCTACTGCACCCCGACCGCGCTGATGCAACGCGCATTGCCGGCCCTGCTCGAACTGGGGCCGCCCACGGCCGGGATCGCGGAACGCCGCGACCGGGTGGTGGCCGGGTTGCAGGACGCGGGGTACGAGGTCCTGCCGTCGCAGGCCACGTTCTTCCTGTACCCGAGGTCGCCGATCCCCGATGCGGACGCGTTCGCCCTGCGCCTGGCGGAACGCGGCGTCCTCGTGTTGCCGGCCTCGGTCTTCCACGACGAGGGCCGGTTCCGGATCTCCCTGACCGGATCGGACGCGATGATCGAGCGCGCCATCGGCGTCATGGCGGAGGCGGCCGCGTGACGCTTCGCCCGACCTTCGCCGACCATGTCTGGCATGGCCCGCGGCCAGTGACCGTCGCCGGGACGACGGCCGAGGAGATCCTCACCCAGGTCGCCGAGGCGACCGGTCACTACGCGCTCCACCTCCAGGCCGACGACGGCCATGTCCTCGTCCGCGACCCGCTCGGGGTCAACAAGCTCTTCTTCACCGTGACCGACGATGGGGAGGTCCGCAGCGCCAACCTGCTGCACCAGCTCATCGACGACGGTGCGTCGCTGGACCACGTCTGGTCGGTCCCGTCCGGGCACGCGGCGGTCATCGATCCCACCAGACGCTCATACGACCTGCGACGTCACCACGCCCTGCCTTTCGACGACGGCGACGACACCGAGATCGGGGACGACCTCGTCGAAGGGATCCGGGAGCGACTGGATCAGGTCTTCGACGGCATCGCCGCGAGCGCCGGGGATCGACCGGTCTACGTCTGCCTGTCGGGAGGGATGGACAGCACCGGGGTCGCCGTGATGGCGCGCCGGCGCATGCCCGGCATCACGGCGGTCACGTTCGCACTCGCGGAGGGCATGGACCGGAGGAACGCGACCACCCCTGACGACCTCACCACGGCGCGGCGCCTGTCCGTGGACCTCGACCTGCGGATGCTCGAGGTCATCGTCACGGGCGAGGCGGTGGTGGAGACCCTCGACGACGTGCTCCGGTACGGCCAGGACTGGCGCGACTTCAACGTCCACTGTGGCCTGGTCAACGAAGCGCTCGCGCGGTCCATCGCGGCCGACGCTCGCGCGCGCGGGACCGCCCGACCCATCGTGTTGACCGGCGACACGATGAACGAGCTCATGGCCGACTATACCCCCGTGGAGTATCGCGGCCAGACGTTCTACAGCCTGCCCCGACTCCCGATGGCCCGGCTGCGGCGGGCCCTGGTGACCGGGCTCGACAGTGGCGACCGCGAGGTCGGCATCTTCGGCCGACACGGGATCGACGTCATCCAGCCGTATGCCCTTGCCGCCGATGCGTACACGGCCGTTCCGGCGGGAGCCTTGGCCGAGCCGCGCTCGAAGCAGGCCCTGGCCCACCGGATCTTCGGCGATTCGGTCCCGTCGTACGTCTACGACCGGCCCAAGGTGCGGGCGCAGGCCGCGAGCGAGGACGTCGGCGGGACACTCGGCCTCCTGGCGGACCGCGGCATCCACGGCCCCGCGCTCCAGGAACGATTCGCGCAGGTGCTCGGCGTCCAGCCGGCCCAGCTTCGGACCTTCATCCGCGCCGGTCTCTACCGGTACACGACGACCTACCCAGCACCACAGGAGTGACGACGTTGGAGATCATCGACAGGCTCGAGGCCTTTGTCCGCGAGGTCGGCAAGGTGGACCCGGACGACCCGGACTTCGGGCGCGACACGGACCTCTGGGACATGGGCTATCTCGATTCGAACGGCGTCGTCGAACTGATCCTGTTCATCGAGACCGAGTTCGGCGTCAAGGTCCCCGAGGAAGCGCTCTTCGATCCCGCGTTCACCCGGTTGACGGGGATCGCGGCGGTCGTGGAGGACCTCGTCGCGGCCGGCGCCCCCGGCTGATCCCGGTCGGCGGCCGCCGCCGCCCCCGTCAGTCCTCGTGGATGGTCACCGACGTCATCGCGACGGGCTCGTTGGGAAGGTCCCGGCCGTCGCGCGGCGCGGACACGATCTGGTCCACGATGTCGAGGCCCTTGGTGACCTGCCCGAACAGGGTGTAGTTCTTCGGCAGCTTGCCGGTCAGGTCGTCCGTGCAGATGAAGAACTGGCTGCCGTTGGTGTTCGGCCCGGCATTCGCCATCGCGAGCGCGCCGCGCAGGTAGTCCCCCTTCACGGGCTCGTCCTCGAACTTGTAGCCGGGACCGCCGGTCCCGACGCGGCCACGCTCCAGCGCGGACTTCTTGCCGTACTGGCCGTCGCCGCCCTGGATGACGAAGCCCGGGATGACGCGGTGGAAGATCACGTCGTCGTAGAACCCCTTGCCGGCGAGATCGATGAAGTTCTGGGCGGCCTTGGGGGCGCTCTGGTCGTAAAGCTCGATCTCGATGTCACCGATCTCGGTCGCGATGGTGGCGCGGGTCATGGGCAGGCTCCTTCCGGTGTGCTGGATCAGGGGTTGGCGACGGTGACGGTGGTCATCGCCACGGGGTCGAGAGCCGCGTTGTTCGGCTCGCCGCTGTTCGGCATCGCTGCGATGGCGTCCACGGTCTCCATCCCGGATGCGACCGTGCCGATGATCTGGTAGGTGTTGTACCTCGGATCCCCGAGGATGTCCCCGGCCTCGTCTTCGAGGACGATGAAGAACTGCGATCCGACCGAGTCCGGATCGGGAGTGCGGGCCATCGCCACCGTCCCTCGTCCGTAAGCCGTCGTCACCGGTTCGTCGGTGATGGTGTAGCCCGGGCCCCCAGTGCCGGTGCCGGTCGGGTCACCGCCCTGGATGACGAACCCGGGGACCAGTCGGTGGAAGACGACACCGTCGTAGTACCCGCAGCTCGGCGAGGGCCACGAAGTTGCCCGCGGCGATGGGGCTCAGGTCGGCTTCGATCTTGAGCGCCATGTCGCCCTGATCGGTCGTGATCGTCACGGTCCGGGTCTCGCCGGCGGGAAGTGGTTCGGGCTGGGCGGTCGGGCAGACGCCTGCGGCCGGAGGGGCCGCGGTCGCGCCGGTCGGTGCACCGCCGGACGCGTACTGCTCGGCGCCGCTGCATGCGGCAACGATGGCGACGATCGCCAAGCCGGCCAGGGGCGCGGCGAGGCGGCGGAAGGAAGCGGGAGTCATGCGGCGGCCTCCAGGGCTGCGGGAAGGTCGATGGCACCGGAGAGGATGGCCTCCCCGAGGATGAGGCCGGCCGCGCCGGTGTCGCGCAGGCGGCGCAGGCCGTCGAGGTCGCGGACCCCGCCGGCCACCAGGATCTCGGCATCGTACGACCGAACGAGCAAACGCACCCGCTCGAGGTCGGGTTCCGTGCCGCCATGGGTCAGAACGAACCGGCGAACGCCCGCGCCGACGAGTTCCTCGACGAGGCCACCGACCGAGGGGGGCGCGGCGCGCCGCCAGGGAAACGCCAGCCAGGCGCTCCTCGCGGACGTCGAGACCCACGGCGAGCCAGTCGCCGGCCACCTCGAGACACGCTCGCAGGTCGTCGGGCCGGTCGGCGATGGCGGTGGTCAGCACGACGCGGGTCGCTCCCGCCGCGAAGGCGAGGCGGATGCCGTCAGCGGAGTCCATGCCGCCGGCGAGCTGCAACGGGACCGCGGACCGCGCCGCGATCGCGCCGACCACTTCGAGGCTCGCCGGCACCCCGGAGCGGGCGCCCTCGAAGTCGATGAGATGGATGAGCGGCGCGCCCTGCGCGACCAGCTGCTGGACGATCCGGTCCGGGCGATCGGTGGGTGCCCCGATGCCGGACGCCGCCCCGGGCCAGTACACGATCCGCGAGCGGCCGCCCTCGAGGTCGATGGCCGGGATGACCTGCACGGGCCTCAGCGACCCTCGCCCGCGAGGAGCCGGCGGTGGAAGCTGATCGGCAACGAGCCGTTCCGCAACAGCGCGTCGTGGAACCCCTTGAGCGAGAACGCGTCGCCAAGCCGGGCGGACTCGTCGGCCCGAAGCTGCAGCAGGAGCGTCCGTCCCAGCAGGTACGACAGGGGATACGTCGGTCGATACGTGTACCACTGGACTTCGGCGCGGGCGTTCGCCCGCTCGAAGCTCGTGTGCTCCACGAGGAAGTCGATCGCCTCGTCCAGGGTCAGTTCGCCGCGATGCATGCGGACGTCGAGGATGATTCGGCAGGCGCGCCAGATCGCGTCGGTGTGCATGACCACACGGAACCGGGCGTCGTCGTCGAACCCGTGCTCGCGCAGCATGAGCTCCGAATACATACCCCAGCCCTCGACGAACTCCGGGGCGTCGGTCATCAGGCGCGTGAGAGACGGGTGCCGTCGGGCGGCGTCCAGTTGGAGGTGGTGCCCCGGGTACGCCTCGTGGATGCTCGTATTGCTGATGGACGCGAGGTTGTGCTCGCGCATGGCGTTGGGATCGCCGCCGACCGATGGCGTAACGACGTAGATGCCCTTCGCGTCGCGGTCGAAGTTCGCCGGCGAGAAGTACGCGGCGAACGGGATGACGTTGCGCAGGTACTCCGGGGTCTCGATGACCTCGATCCGCTCGTCGTCGGGGATCGAGACGAGATCGTGCTCGATGAGGTGGGCGCGCGCGCGGAGCATCGCATCGCGGTACGCGGCCAGTGCCGCATCGAAGTCGGCCGGCTGGTCCGACTTGATCCGATCCACGACCTCGGCCTCGGTGGCATCGGGATCGATCTCGCGCGCGGCCGCGACGCGCGCGGCCTTCTCCTCGCGCAGCTTCTCCCACCCGAGTTCCAGGATCGCGTCAGCGTCGAGGCCGTCGAACGCGCGGTGGGCGACGACGGCGTCGTGTCGCTCCCGCCCGATCGGCCACTCGTCCGTGCCGTCGACCAGCGTGTCCTCCAGCCAGGACCCGTACATCTCCACGGCGACATTCGCGGCCGCGATCGCGCGGTCGAGGCGTCGTCGCTCCGGGCCGGCCAGGGCGGTGTCGGCAGCCCTGGCGATCTCGTCGAAGAACGCCGGCAGGTCCCCGGCCGTCTCGAGCGCGATCTCCTGCCAGAGACGCACCTGCGGAACGGTCGCCCGCGACTTCGATCCCTCGAGGAATCGCGGCACGTCCTCGAGCCGGCCCGTGATCATCTCGAGTCGCTCGCTGAGCGGTGCGTGATCGCGAGCGAACAAGAGGAACAGCCCGTCGCCGATCGTGTCGAGGGCCAGCGAGCGACGCTCCCAGATGCGGACCGCGTCCGAATCCAGGATGTCGCGGCGAACGTTGTGGATCTCCAGGTCACGATCGAACCGGACGGCGCCGGAGAGACCCGCCGGGTCGAGGCGCTCGATGCTGCTCAGGTGGGCACGATCGGCCGCAAGGTCACCCAGCAGCGCCTCGCGCCCGCCGTCGCCGAGCTCGTCGTCGTGGCCGTGCAGGCCCAGCGCCGTGCCGAGGATCGGGTCGGATCGGACGAGCCGCCGGAGCCGCGCCTCGACGAGGTCGTGGAAGGCGTCGTCGAGCGGGCCGTGATCGGGCGCCGGCGCAGGGCGGGGCAGCGGGTAGGTGTCGCGTGGGTCGTCGATGACGCGGGTCACGGTGATCAGGGCTCCTGGGAATGGTTGGCTCCGAGGCTCGGGTCCGCTGGCGTCCGGCCAGCCGCGAGATCAGGCGATCGCGCCCACCCGATCCGCCGAACCGGCCGTCGCCCGCGTTTCGGCGAGCGCGTCGCGCGCGGCGAGGATGACGGTGTCGATGTCGGCGGACGTCACGTCGTGGTGCGTGACGGCGCGGACCTGACCATGCGAATACTCCACGAACAGCACATTTCGTGCTCGCAACGCGGCCAGGAACGCCGCTCGGTCCCGGTCCACCGTGAACAGCACGAAGTTCGTGGCCACACGCCCTGGATCGAGTCGGCCGGGTGTCGGTTGCGCGATGCCGCCGGCGCTCAGGACGCCGTCCATGTCCGCGAGGGCCTCGGCGAGTCGTCGGGCGTTGGCGTGATCCTCGGCCAGCCGATCGACCATCCCGTCGGGACCGTCCTGGAGCGCGACGAGTCCCGCGGCGGCCAGGATCCCCGCCTGGCGCATCCCGCCGCCGACGAGCTTGCGGGCGCGCCGGGCTCGCCAGATCGTCTCGCGAGATCCGACGACGACGGACCCGACCGGGCAGCCCAACCCTTTGCTGAGGCAGAACGTCACCGTGTCGGCGGGGTCGGCCAGGTCCCGGGCCGTGACGCCATCGGCGCGCTGGGCCACGACGGCGTTCCAGAACCGGGCGCCGTCGATGTGCAGCGGGATCCCATGCGCACGAGCGATCGACGCGATCTCGCGTGTGTAGGCCGGCGTCAGCGGCTGCGCCATGGAATGGGCGTGCGTGTTCTCGAGCGTGATCAGGCCCGTGATGGGTTCATGGACATCGCTCGGATCGCGGAACGCCGCCTCGACCTCGGCCAGGTCCAGCGTGCCGTCCGGTCGGTCGTCGAGCGTCCGGATGCTCGTGCCCACGATGACCGCGTGCCCGGCGGCTTCGTCGATGGTCATGTGATGCAGGCGGCCGGCGATCGTCTCCTGCCCTCGCGCCAGGTGGGCGAGCTGCGCCACGAGATTGCCCATCGTGCCACTGGCGACGAACAGACCCGCCTCCTTGCCGAGCAGGTCGGCTGCTCGTTCCTCGAGGGCGATCACCGTGGGGTCGTCGCCGAAGACGTCGTCGCCCACATCCGCCCGAGACATGGCGTCACGCATCGCCGTCGTGGGGCGCGACACGGTGTCACTGCGGAGGTCGATCACACGTTGGGCCATGGTCGCCGAGTATAGGTCGTAGGTCTGACAACGCCCCTCGCCTCTGCTATAGTCCGGCCTCGCCGCAACTGGACCCGTGGTGTAGCGGCCCAACATGCCAGCCTGTCACGCTGGAGATCGCCGGTTCGAATCCGGTCGGGTCCGCCATCACTCGCTTTTCTCTACGCCCCGTCCGCCCGCCCGGACGGGGCGTTCCTCTGCCCGCAGACCCGGTCCCGCCGCCGCGTTCTCGGGTCGTCTGTCAAACTCCCGCCGTGAAACGCCTCCCCCTGGCCATCGTCGGCGGCCTCATCGTTCTCGCCGCCCTCGTGCCGCTGGCCGGCGGCCAGCTCGGCCTGGGCGAACCATCCGCGAGCCCATCGGGCCGGCCGGGGGCGAGTGCCGGCGTCGCGGCTGCGAGTCCGACCGCCGGAGCCACCGAACCCGGGACCGGCAGCCCGACCACCGAACCTACGCCGGCCGAACCGGCCACGCCCGAGCCGGCGCCACTGGCCAAGGTAGCGATCGTGCCCGTCACCCAGTTCCGCACGACGCGTACCGCGACGAACCGTGATCAGGTCGCCGAGGTCCTGGCCGGGACGAGCGATCGATACGAAGCCCTGGAACTCGTCGCCGCCGACGCCGAGGCGATCCTCGCCGCGCTCGACCTCGATGCGTCCTCCGATCCGGACCTGCTCGTCCTGGCGGACGACGCCGAGACCCTGCGCACCGACCTCGCCAAGCACCGCAAGCGCCTCGCCTTCGTCCGCGCCGAGGAGGTCACGCCGGCCGTCCGCGCATTGGCCTGGGGCGACACCGCATTGTTCGGGTCGTCGCGGGTCAAGGACCTCGCCGAGTGGCCCCTCATCGCCGAGGTCGCCGCCGCCCCCACGACCGAGACGTTCGATCCGGGCGCCACGTGGACCCTGTTCGCGGCGGGAGACATGATGCTCGACCGCGGCGTGTATGAGACGGTGCGGGTCAAGGAGAAGGGCGTCGACTTCCCGTTCGATGGCGGGACGGTCGAGATCACCGGGCGCTGCAAGGACTGCTCGCCGCTCGGCTGGGACACGCCGTACACCAAGCGGACCGGCAACAAGGGCGCGATGCGCGGCATCATCGAGCGCGCGGACGTCGCGATCGCCAACTTCGAGAACCCGGCACCCGACCGCTTCCGCTGGCACACCAGCGGCACGGTCTTTTCGGCCGACCCAGGGATCATCGAAGGCATCGCCGATGCCGGCATCGACTGGGTCAGCCTTGCCAACAACCACATCGGCGACCAGGGTCGGAACGGCGTGCTGCAGACCATCGAGAACGTCGAGAAGTACGGCCTGGCGCACGCCGGCGCCGGCGAGGACGCCGCGGCCGCGCGCACGCCATCGACCTTCGAGTTCGGCGAGACGACGGTCGCGATCCTTGCCTACGACGCGATCTACAAGCCGTATCACGCGACGGCATCGCGGGTCGGCAGCGCCGCGTTCAACATCAAGAACGCGACGACCGACGTCAAGAAGGCGCGCGAGGCCGGGGCCGATGTCGTCATCGTCTTCCCGCATTGGGGCCGCGAGTACGACTACGCGCCCACGGAGCGGCAGCGGCAACAGGCGCACGCGATCATCGATGCCGGGGCCGACATGATCATCGGCAACCACGCGCACTACGCGGCCGCGGTGGAGGCGTACAAGGGCAAGCCGATCTGGTACGCCCTGGGCAATTTCGTGTTCGACCAGACGTGGTCCGAGCCGACCATGTCGGGCATCACCCTGGAACTCACCTTCAACGGCAGTGAGCTGGATCAGATCCGGATGCGGCCGCACCTCATCCTGGACAAGGCGCAGCCCAACCTCATGGATCCCGCCGGCGACGGCAAGGCGGTGCTCGATCCGATCTGGAAGGCCAGCAAGGGCCTCCTGCCCTGGTGACGGTGGCCGCGCCCGGCGGTGTCGGCGTCTAGGTCAGCCCGGCAAAGAGGTCCGTCTCGGGCAGGTCGATCGCGACGGTCGACTCGCGAAGGACGAATGCCTCCTGCGACCATGACTCGCGCCAGCCGTCGAGTCCGAAGACCATGAACGGGTGCTCGTCGCTGATCTGCGTGACGTGCTCGTGGATGGCCTGCCACTTTCGCTCGATCGGTTCGCCACCGACATCGATCCACGTCGTCACGCGCTCGTCGGGGATGAGCATCTTGGCCATGTAGGCCTCGAACTCCGCGAGCTGCTCCTCGGTAGCGTCGGCGGGAGGTGACCAGAAGCTCGGCTTGCCCAGCTCCTCCATGCGGTCGCGCATCGCCATCCGCGTCGAGGCAGGGATGGCCTGCTCGTACAGCTTGGACGGCGTCCACGGGGCGAGTCCACCGGCGTCGCTGGCCGGACCCGTCCCGCCGTGCTCCGGTGCGAGTTGCCCCGGATACCAGGCGGGATCACCGGCGCGGGCGAAGGCGCGCACCGAGATGTCGTGGGTGCGGATATGGTCGGGGTGCCCGTAACCACCGAAGTCGTTGTAGGTCGTGATGACGTCCGGCTGATAGCGGCGGATCAGCCACACGAGCCGTCCGGCCGCTTCGTCGAGGTCCGCCTGCCAGAAGCAGCGCGGGTCGAGGTTCCCGGGCCGGCCCATCATGTCGGAGTCGTGGTAGCCGAGGTTCTCCCACTCGGTGACGCCCAGAGCGGCCATCGCTCGTTCGAGCTCGCCAGCACGGATCTCGCCGAGTCGCCGGTGGTTGTCGGGCGTGTCCATCTCGGGCACGACGATCTCGCCCATCTCGCCGCGGGTACAGGTCACGAGGACGACCCGACGCCCGTCGGCGACGGCCTTGGCCATCGTTCCCCCGGTCCCGATCGTCTCGTCATCGGGATGCGCGTGCACGGTCATGAGGGTGGGGACGTGGGCTGCGGCAGGGCCGGTCGGGAGGGCTTCGCTCATCCCGCGATGCTAGCGCGTACCCGTGAACGGGGCTCGTGGGGGTGCGTTCGGTCCGGTCGCGTCATGCAGCCGTCACGGATCCGGGCCACCATGGGGCGATGACGCCTGACCGACGCCTGTCCCTGCTGCTGCCGCATCGCACTGCGTTCTGGCCGCTTGTTCGAGCGGCGGCGGTGGGGCCGTCGCTCCGACCGAGGCCCCGTCTGCGGCGACCACGCAGGCACCATCCGAGGAGCCCGCCGCGGCATCCAGCGACGCGCCGAATGCATCGACCGCCCCGTCCGACGCGGTCGCCACCGGTCCCGTTGCGCCGGTCCTCGACCAGCCGTGGGCCACGGCCGAGCTGGTCGACGTCGCCACGGGTTCCACGTTCCGCCTCGCCGACCTCGCGGGACGGACGATCATCCTTGAGACGATGGCCATCTGGTGCACCAACTGCCTCGCGCAGCAGGGGCACGCCTACGAGGCGCTCGCGGAGCTGGATCCGGAACGCGTCGCGTACGTCCTCCTCGACGTCGACCCGAGCGAAACGCCCGAGGCGCTCCAGGCGTATCGGGACAGCCACGGATTCACCGGCACCTACGCCGTCGCGACCACCGAGGTGGCTCGAGCGCTCGCCGCGGAGTTCGGCGACGTCGTCCTCAGCCCGCCGTCCACGCCGATGATCGTGATCGGGACCGATGGCACCGTCACGCTGACCGAGTTCGGGCAGAAGTCACCGGCCGAGATCGTGGCCCTCGCGCAGGCGCACGGCGCCTGAGGGCGTCCACGCGCCGCCGATGGACGGCCTCTGGCTCGCCTTCACCCTTGGCCTGGCGAGCGCAGCGAGTCCGTGCCTCCTGCCCCTCTACCCGAGCTTTCTCGCGTACCTGACCGCCAACACCCGGGCGCTTGGAAGGACGTCGCGCGTCCGGTTTCCTCGGGCTCATCATCCTCGGCGGCGTCCTGACCACGATGCTCGCCGTCGCGGTGATCCTGGTGATCGTGGCCGTTCCGATCGGAGCGGTGCTTGGCTACCTGATCCCGCTCGTGGATGGGATCCTCATCCTCCTTGGCATCCTGCTCCTCGCCGGCAGGAACCCGTTCGAGCGACTGCCGGGGGCGACCGTCCCGATCGTGGCGAACCCCTATGGCCAGGCCTACCTGTACGGCCTGATGCTCGGTCCGCTTGCCCTTCCCTGCGCCGGGGCCTTCGCCCTGTCAATGATCGCGTTCTCGGTCGGCCTCGTGGATGCGTTGCCCCGGATCCTGACGTTCCTCGCGTTCGGGCTCGGCTTCGGGTTGCCGCTCGTGCTCCTCTCGCTCCTTGCCGGGGCCCGGCGGCAGGCAGTCGTCCGGGTGATCACGCGGCATCACCGCACGATCGAGATCGTCGGTGGCGTGCTGCTCATCAGTGTCGGGCTGTGGGACCTGGGCATGAACTGGGACAACATCCTCCTGACCTTCGGGCTATGACCGGGTAGGACGTGCACCCGCGCACCGGTGTCGCGTCGCACCGTCGCGATCGCACCGGTACCACCGGGTCGGGCCTCCGCAACCGTTCCCGGAGCACCATGCGGGCATGCTCCAACGCGTCGGCCGCCATCTCGCGTCAGCGCTCGACCGTGGCGGCGCCGAACCGGAGTCGGCGCCGACGACGGAGCCTGCGAGCGCCCACGGGCGGAGCATCGAGTTCCTGGCCTACGGCGAGGACTGCGTGCTCCTGGGTCGCCTGCGCATGACCGGCGACCGCCTGACCGACCAGCTCAACGAGCAGGACGAATATGAAGTCCTCGATCTCGTTGCCGAACGCCTGACCGACGGGTACGCCGCCGAGGTGCCAGCCCTGTGGATCGCCCGGAGCGAGCTGCTTCTCGTCCAGGCCGCCGGTCCGCGTGGCGACGCCAATCGCCGCCATCGGACGCGTGCGTACCCGATCGCCGCGAAACTTGGGCCGTATCGGGTCCACGGACAGCTCCATGCGCCGCCCGGCGTGGACCCCGAGGTCGTCATCCACCGGCGCGCGCCGATGGTGCCACTGACCGACGCCTGGATCGAGCGCCCGGTCGGATCCGATCGCGAACTGCAACGGATCGGGACCGTGGTCCTGAACCGCGACAAGATGGACTGGGTCATGTCCACGTGGGACGACTCGTCGACCTGGCGCGACGCCGACCCCACGAGGTCCAGCGAGGGCACCGACCCCGGCTGATCGCCCTGGTGCCAGGGCGCTACAGTGCCGGTCATCATGCCGACCGCCGAGCACCCAGGTCCGCTGCGGGACTGCGCGTCGTCGACCTCTCGACGGTGCTGGCCGGTCCGTATTGCACGATGGTCCTCGCCGACCTGGGCGCGGACGTCGTCAAGGTGGAGCCGCCCGAGGGCGATGCCACCCGCGGCTGGGGTCCGCCCTGGGTGGGCGACGCGGCCGCCGGCACACGGACGGCCGCCTACTTCCTGGCGGTCAACCGGAACAAGCGATCGATCCGCCTCGACCTTCGGACCGACGACGGCCGGGCGGTCCTGCGTCGGCTGCTTGCCGGCGCCGACGTCCTCGTCGAGAACTTCCGCCCCGGCGGACTCGACCGACTGGGGTTCGACGACGCCGCACTGCGGGAGATCCGCCCCGCCCTCGTCCACCTCGCGATCAGCGGCTATGGGCGGACCGGCCCCGCGGCGGACCGCCCCGGGTACGACTTCGTGATCCAGGCCGCGGGCGGCCTCATGTCCATCACCGGGGACGCGGACGACGGTGGCGGACACCCCACCAAGGTCGGCGTCGCGATCACGGATGTCGTCACGGGCCTGTTCGCGACGATCGGGATCCTCGCCGCCGTCATCGAACGCGGCGGGCAGCGGGTCGATGTCTCGCTGCTCGGGTCCACCCTGGCGATCCTCGTCAACCAGGCCCAGAACGCGTTCGTCACCGGGCGGTCACCCGGCCGTCGCGGCAACGCGCATCCGAACATCGTCCCGTACGAGACCTTCGCCACCGCGGACGGAGAGATCGCCGTCGCCGTCGGATCGGAGCGCCAGTGGCCCCGCTTCTGCGCCGTCCTGGGCCGCGACGATCTGGCCGCCGACCCGCGGTTCGCCACCAACGGCGATCGCGTGGACCACCGGACCGAGCTGCGCGCCATCCTCGCCGACGCGGTTCGTCGAACGCTCGACCGCCGCGTGGCTCGACGGACCTGGAGGCGGCCGAGGTGCCGGCTGGCGCGATCGACGACGTCTTGACGGCGTTCGCCTCGCCGGCGGCGGCGGCGCTCGACATGCTCACCGAGGTGGAGCACCCGGCCCTCGGCGTCCTGCGTCAGGCGGGGATCCCGATCCAGCTTCGAGCGCACGCCCGGCGCCATCCGGTCGGCGCCCCCACTCCTCGGTGAGGACACGGACGAGATCCTCGCCGAACTCGGGTACGGCCGCGACGAGGTGGAGCGGATGCGAGGCTCCGGCGCGATCTGAGCCCTAGAGTTCGCGCCGGCGGAACGCGACGACCGATCCGAGCCAGGGCCAGGGCGATGAGCACGATCGTGGCGACGATCGGCACCCACAGGTCGGCACCCAGGTCGCCGACGGAGGCGCTTCCCTGTGGCCAGCGCCGCGGCCGGGGCCGCGAGTCCCCCGGGAGTGAACTGTCGCGATGCCCGGGACGGCGCCCACGATCGAGAGGACGAGCAGCGCCACGAACCCGAGTCCGGCGGCGGCGGCGGCGGAGCCCGTGACCGTCGACGCCAGGAACGTCAGCGCGGCCCAGGCGCAGAGCGCGAGCCAGGACAGGACGGCGAGGGCGACCCAGCCGGCGACGGCAGGTGGCTCGAACAGGATCGCCGTGTAGAGCCAGCCGAGCGCCACGCCGAGCGCCGCCGAGATCGCCAGGACCAGGCCGATCGCGATCGCCTTGGCGGCGAGGAACGTCCCGCGCCCGACGGGTCGGGCGAGGATGAACGCGGCCGTGCCCCGCTCGACCTCCGTCGCCACGGCACCCATCGCCAGGATGATCGCCGCCAGCGCCCCGAACTGCGCGAGGTTCTTCTGGACCTGGTCGACGGCATCGGCGGCGGTCGGTGTCGGGATGGGGATGGCTCCGAAGGCATCGCCGGCCGCCGCCTCGATGATCTCGGGCGTGAACCGGGCGAGGAGCGGCGACGACAGGCCGACCAGGATGAACAGGCCCGCCACGACCGGCAGGCGGAACGTTCGCCACGACTCCAGCAGTTCCTTGCGAAGCAGGATCGAGAGACCGCGCATCACGCCACCCGCTCGTCAGCGGCCCGCCCGACGAGCCGGAGGAAGACGTCCTCGAGGGTCGGTCGCGTCCGCTCGAATCGATCGAGCTGGACTCCGGACGCGACGACCAGCGGCAGCAGGCCCGCGGCTGCGGCGGCCTCGTCGTTGACGGCCACGATCAGCGCCCCTTCCCGGTCGGCCACGGCCGCGCACCATGGAGCCGCCGCGAGCGCCACCTTCAGCGCCGCGATCGCGGGCTCCTGGCCCGGAGCCGGATCCAGCCGATAGGCGGCGGTCGCATACCGAGCGAGCAGCTCGTCGAGCGGCGCCTCTTCCACGAGCCGGCCGCGGTCGAGGATCCCGACCCGGTCGCAGATCCGCTCGACGTCGTCGAGGACGTGGGTCGAGAACACGACGGTCGCGCTGCCGCGCAGGCCGGCGATGAGCGCCAGCAGGTCGCGCCGGCCCTCCGGGTCGAGGGAGCTGACCGGTTCGTCGAGGACCAGGAGCGAGGGCTCGGCAACGAGCGCGGCGGCGATCCCGAGGCGTTGGCGCATCCCGCCCGAGTACCCACCGATCCGGCGGCCCGCCGGCGTCCGCCAGTCCGACCTGTTCGAGCGTCGCGGCGGTCCGCGACCGGAGCGTCGTGCCCTCCAGTCCCGCGAGCCGGCCGGCGATCTCGACGAGTTCGCGGCCGCGCATCCACCCGTAGAACCGGGGCGCCTGGTCGAGCACGCCGATCGATCGTCGGATCGTCGGATCCTCGGGTCGGACGGTCACGCCATCGATCGTCGCGGAACCGGCCGTCGGGCGGGCGAGGCCGGTCAGCATGCGCAGGGTCGTGGTCTTGCCGGCGCCATTGGGCCCCAGCAGTCCGAAGACCGAGCCCCCCGGGATCTCCAGGTCGAGGCCATCGACGGCGAGGACGCCGCCGTCGGCGCCGTGGAATCGCTTCGTCAGGCCCTGGCTCGCGACGACCGCCGGGGCGCTCATTCCTCCTCCCGGCCGACGACGAAGTAGAGGATCGGTCCGATCAGGTTGACGAAGACGATGATCAGGCCCCAGACGAGCTTGTTGTCGCCGCGGACACGACGCTCCGACTTTGAGGAGGTCGCGCAGGGCCAGCACGATGAGCCCGAGCTGGATCACCAGGATCGGGCGTGAGGAGCAGGAGGAGCTGTGTGTCCGTCATGAGCCGCGTTTCTCCGGATCGGTCTTCCACACCTGGTACGAGTAGGCGAACGTCACCACCAGGAGGATGCCGATCGCGCCGAGCATGACCCACACGAGGGTCATGCCATCGATGCCGATGAGGCCAAGGATCGCGATGACGATCCCTTCGATCACGAACACCCGCCCCCCGAGCCGATGGGTACGCGTCCAGGCCACGTCGCTCGTGAGGGTCCACGGCGTCCGGATCCCCATCATGTAGTTGGGTCGGACCTTGGGCAGGTAGTTGCCGATGACCACGAACAGCACGCCCGTGCCCACGAAGACGATCCGGGTCAGGTCGAGTTCGGCGCCCAGCGCCACGGCCACGGCCAGCAGCGTGCAGACCGCCCAGCAGGAGCATCACGCCGATCCACGTGGCGCCGTAGGCCTTGGACGATCGCGCGAGGTTGGTTCGTCGCGGCTCGAACCGCGGGATGAACGCCAGGAGCGTCGCCACCCCGGCGGCGATCGCGGGCAGGAGGAACAGGCCCAGCGTCTTGTCTGCCCAGTCGTCCGGTTGGCCATCCGGACCCCAGTGGATCGGCACCTGGGCATCGGCCGGCAACTGGAGCCAGGCCCAGGCGCTGACCAGCAGCATCGCGCCGACGACAGCGACGCTGACGAGGACCATCGGGCGAACGTTCAACGGGCAGCTCCGGGGCCGATTCGAAAGGCATCAAGGAGCGCGGCCATCGCTTCCTCGAGCACGGACAGGTTCAGGTGATAGGTGATGGTCGTGCCGCTCCGGTCGGCGCTGATGAGGTCGGCGTCGCGCAGGACGGCAAAGTGACCGGACATCGTCGGCCAGGACAGGTCGAACTGGGCTGCCAGCTCTCCGGCGGTCATGTCCCGATCGCGCAGGAGCGCCAGGACGCGACGCCGGGTGGGATCGGCAAGGGCCTTGTACACGCGGTTGATTAGCCGTCTCCCTAATTAGTCGGTGCCGAAGATAGCGGGCTTCATGTGGCCAGGCAAGCGTCGATCGGCCCCTTGCGAGGTGCCGGCCGGCTCATCGCGAACGGCTGCAGTTGCGCGGCCATCGTCATCCGTCCATCCGGTCTTTGGGCCATCCGTCGCTGCCGACGTGGCTCCGGCCGGGCCGATACTCCTAGCGTACATAGCACGACCGGTCGTACTAACAGGTCGCTCACGCCTGCGACGCCGGTCCCTCCAGAGGAGTAGCGCGCGTGATCATCACCCTCACGAACGATCCGATGCCCTATCGGCCGATCAACATCATCGACGTCTCCCCCGTACGCAGCTCCCTCAGCGCCCGTCCAGGCGGAGCGTCGCGATGGACCAGGTTCCGCGCCCGCATCGTCGGTTCGCGTACGCGAAGCCGCTGACGTCGACGACGACCCGGGCCGTGCAGACCTGCACGGGACCGGGTCGTTCCGCGTTCGCCCGCTGCTAGACTCGGGCCGCCGCCGCGGCACGACCCGCCAGAGCGGACCCCGACGACCGCCGGTATCGATGGAGGCCCTCGACCGATGACCGACGACCGCGAGCGCTGGGCGCTGATCCTTGGGCGGCTCGTCCGGGATGGGCGAGGCGACGGCCCTCACGCTCGCCGAAGGCCGGCTACAACATCTGCGGGATCCACCTCGACTTCCGGGCGGCGCTCGCCCACGTCGAGGAGGTCAAGGCGGCCATCGAGGCCACCGGCGCCGAGGCCCTCTACATCAACATGAACGCCGCCGACGACGAGAAGCGGGCGGCCGCGCTCGCCGCCCTGCGCGAGCGGTTCGCCGCGCTCCGAGGCCGCCGGTCGCGAAGCCGTACGTCCGGGTCGTCATGCACTCGCTCGCGTTCGGGTCGCTCGTGCCGTTCCTCACCGAGGACCCGAAGGGCGGCGTCGACCGCAAGAAGATGGAGATGACCCAGGACGTCATGGCCAACAGCCTCGTCTACTGGGTCCAGGACCTGTGGCGCGGCGGGTTCCTCGGCCAGGGCTCGAAGATCTACGCGATGACCTCGGAAGGCTCGACCCGCGTCGTGCCGTCGTACGGCGTCGTGTCGTCGGCCAAGGCCGCCCTCGAGTCGCACGTCCGCCAGCTGGCGATGGAGCTCGCCCGCGCGGGCACCGGCGCGACCGCGAACTGCATCCGGGCCGGCGTCACGATGACCCCGGCGCTGCTCAAGATCCCCGAGTCGCAGACGATGATCGACATCACGATGAAGCGGAACCCGACCGGCCGGATGACGACGCCGCAGGACGTCGCGAACGCGATCCTCGCGCTGTCCGGCGACGGCACCGAGTTCATCAACGGCGACATCATCAGCGTCGACGGCGGCGAGTTCATCACCGGGTCGTGGGCCGGCGATGGGTCGGGTCATCGTCGTCGGGTCGGTCAACGTCGACCTCGTGGTCACGACCGCGCGACTCCTGCCCGCGCCCGGCGAGACCGTCATCGGCGGGCGGTTCGCCAGCACCACGGCGGCAAGGGCGGCAACCAGGCGGTCGCGGCGGCGCGCCTCGGCGCGCAGGCGGTCTTCATCGGCGCGGTCGGTGACGACGCCGTTCGGTGAGCAGGCGCGTGCGGCCCTGGCCGGCCGACGGCGTCGACCTCGAGCACGTCGACCGCTGTCGCGGGCGAGGCGACCGGGGTCGCGCTGATCCTCGTCGACGAGCATGGGCGAGAACATCATCGCGGTCGCGTCGCGGGGCGAACACGGCCGTGACCCCGGCGAGGTCGACGCGGCCGCTCTCGACCGGTCGCGACTGGGTCCGGGCGACGTCGTCCTCGTCTCCCACGAGATCCCGACGGCGACCGCCCGCGCCGCGCTCGAGGCGCGGCCGGGCCGCCGGAGCGACGACCATCCTGAACCCGGCACCGGCGCACGGGCCTGACTACGGCGACCCTCGCCGCGGCCGACATCGTGACGCCGAATGAGGGCGAACTGCTCGTCCTGCGGCGAGATCGGCCTGCCGCGACGACCGCGGTCACGCGCTGGTCAGTCTCGGGGCCGGCGGGCGCGCCGGCTCGAAGCGGCCGGCGCAGCTGCGACCCGACCGATCGCATCCCGGCGCTCGCGTCACGCCGTCGACACCGTCGGGGCCGGCGACACGCTCAACGGCGCGCTCGCGGCGGGCCTTGCGGCCGGTCTGGACCTGGCGACCGCGGCTCGCGGGCCGTCGCGGCGGCCTCGCTGTCCGTGACGCGTGCCGGGCGCTCGCGAGGGCATGCCGACGCTGGCCGAGCTGGAACGCGCGCTCGCCGGCTGACTCGGGCGGCGCCCGGGATCAGTCCTCGCCGGCCACCCAGATCGTGCGGTCCGCGCTGCGCGGCGTCATCTCGAGCCCCCCGTCCCGATCCACCCACCAGGCGGCCAGGCCACGCGATCGCGCCGTCTCGGCGATGCGATCCCGCCCGGCGACGAACAGGCTCTTGCACCACACCTCGGCCCAGGCCGGGTCCGGGCCGGCGACCGTCACGGCGACAGGAGGCCACTCGTCCGCGGGTTCACCGGTGGCCGGATCCACGAGGTGGTGCCGCACGCGGCCGTCCACTGTCCAGCGGGACGCCGGATGGACGACGTGGCGACGCGCCGTCACTGACGGCGACGACCGCGAGCGGGTCCGGTCCGCCGCCCGGGTCCTCGATGCCGATGCTGCCACGGGTCGCCGTCCGGCCCGACGCCACGGACGACGATGTCACCGCCGGCGTCGAGCAGGTAGCGCCGGACACCGAGCCCGCTCGATGCGCGCGGCCGGCCCAGCGGAGGGCGAGCCCCTTGCCGATCCCGCCAAGGTCGACCGGGTGGGGAGACGCGCACCGGCCGACGCGGTCCGACACGCTCCGACGATCCTCGTCGCCGATCCGAGCGCGGCGGGAGATGCCGACCGCCCCGAGGGCCGCCCCTCGATATCCCCATGCCTTCGAGCCGATCGATCACCCGCGGGTCGAACCGGCCATCGGTCAGGCGATGTCGCCCGATCGCTCGCGTGGAGGGCGATGGCGAGACGTCGGTCGATCGTCATGGACGCGCCGCGCCCGCTCGCCTTGTTCAGGCGGGTGATGCTCGCTGTCATCCCGGAAGCGCGACATCGCCGCCTCGCTCGCCTCGAACTCGTCGACGAACGGCGGACCACGCACGCTCGGCGATCGATCGCCCGGGTCCGGTCTCGGCGATCGACCGACCGTCAGGCGAGAGGGCCGACCCCATGGCACGACCCTCGAACCGTCGCGTCGCGCTCGCCGTCGCCGCCGACCAGGGCTCGGCCACGGCGACCGTGGCACTCACCCCGAGGCGCCGGTCGTGGCAGTCCGTCTTGGGCGGAGCCGCCTGGCGTGGTGGGGCCGCGGCTCGGACCGCGGGCAGGCTGAAGCGGGTCGGCAGGGACGCGGCCGACTCGAGGAGCGTGGCCGCGCGAACCGCGAGCTCGTCGAGTGAGCCCTCCATCTCCGTGATCGTGGCGCCGGTCATCCCGTACCGCGTCGCGGTCGCGGTGTACCGATGCGTGGCCGCTTCGATCGCAGCCTCCAGGTCGCCGTGCTCGGCCGCGACCGCGTCGGCCGCCAGCCGGAACGGCTCGCGCTCCTCACGGAGCCGTGCGTCCGCCCCGGACTGAAGCGCGGTCATCCCCGCCAGCGAGACGGCGTAGGCTCCCGCCGAGACCCCGATCAGGACCGCGAGATGCGAGGGGAGGCGACGGTCAGTCATCGTCATCCTCCTCGTCTTCGTCATCCTCCTCGTCCTCGTCGTGATCATCGTCATCGTCATCGTGGTCGTCGCCGTTCGATGCGTTGCTCGCGGGCGCCGGCCGGCGAGCCGATGGCGCGGCCGCTCCTTGGCCGCCAATGCCTTCCTGGCCCTGCGATGGCCGACTGCGAGCTTGGCGAGCTTCTTCGTGGCCGCGGCGAGCTGGTCCTCGAGGTCGGTCGTGACGCGTCGTGTCGTCCGCGATCCGGGTCTGCGCCGCGTCGAGTGCCGCCTCGAGATCGCGGGACCGGGCGTCGAGCGCCTGGAGCTGCGCCACGAGCGCCTCCGGAGCGAGCCTGTTCCTCGGCGAGGTTCGTCTTGAGGGTCGAGAGGCTAACGGGCGCGACGGTCAATGGCGCCGACGCGGCCGTCCAGGCGGCGGCCGCCTGGATGGCGAGCCGATCCCCAGGGCGATCACCCCGATGACCCCGGCGGTGGTGAGCGATGCGGCGGATGCAGCAGTCGGGTCGGAGACATCGGCGTCGCCCTCCGTTCGTGCGGTCGAGAAGGTAGGTCGGGCCCGCTTGGCGGCCCAGTAGCGATAGGCGCCGGCCGCGGTCACCGCGACGACCATGCCGACGTATAGACCCTCGAGGGCCGTCGAGTCGGTGCCGGCCAGGATCCCGTGCAGCCAGCTGAACGCGAAGACGACGAGCGCCAGCCGGTGGAGTCGACAGCCACAGTCCCGGCGGCAGGAGCTTCGTGTAGCGAGCGGTGATCGCCGTGACAGGAAGGCGTACAGCGCCAGCGTCCCGAGGGCGACCGGCGAACTGCGGTACTGGACATGCCCGGGATGAAGGCCCCGGCGAGGTCGACGCCCGACTTCGGGTCAGCCAGCAGGCTGACGATGTGGGCGACGAGGAACGCCATCACGAACACCCACAGGTGGTCGTGCCACGGGAAGATGCGCTTCGACAGCTTCCAGGTGGTCTTGTTGTGCGGGTGGCTCAGGACGAGCCCGAAGACGATCTGGAACGTCAGCAGGAGCAGGGCGACGACGCCGGTCGCGCGGGCGGCGAGCCAGATCCGCAGCTCGGCCTGGCGATCGGTCGTCGCGGGCGAGGACCTGGTCGGTGGCGTAGATCACGATCGAGCGCCGAGCACGGCGACCAGGATCAGCGGAGCTGCGCACGGTCAGGCGGAACGGCGGTCCTGCTCGAGTCGCGGCGCTGACGGACATGGGTTCCTCCGGCGGCAGGGTCGTCTACATGGTCGAGACATCCCGTCGCCGGAAGGTTTCAGGCGGATCCGCCGCCGATGGTCATGTCGTCGCTGGACGAAGGTCCCGCGACCGGGACGGCGTCGCGGCGATCAGCCGATGTCGACGCCGATCGCGCCGACGCCAGAGCGAGAAGAGGTAGATCGCGACCGCGCCACCGACCGTCGCCAGCACGATCCAGCCGCGAGCGGTCGCGCCGGTGCGCCTCGGGCAGGAGCTCGGCCGCCCCGACGTACAGGAAGAAGCCGGCGAAGAACGCCGAGGATCGCACCGAGCGCCTCGTCCGGGATCGGCGAGGATCGAGCCCCAGGAGCGACGCCCGCGATCGGCGCGATGGCGACGAGGGTCAGCCAGCGATAGGCGATGTGCATCGGGTCGGCGACCCGCGAGCAGGAAGCTGACCACGCCGATCCCGTCGCTGAACCGATGGACGATGACGACGACGGCGATGACGATCGCGAGTCCCGCCACCCACCGCCAGGCCGGCGGCGAGGGCGACGCCGTCGAGGAAGCTGTGGATGCCCATCCCGACCGCGCCGGCGACGCCGAGTGCTGGTGCTCGCGCTCGTCGTGGTCCAGTTCGGCGGCCGTCTCGTGGCCGACGTGCAGGGTCGTCAGCTTGTCGATGACGTAGAAGGCGAGGAACCCGATCGCGGTCCAGAGCATCGCCGTCGCCAGGGAGCCGAGGTACTCGATCGACTCCGGGATGAGGTCGAAGAAGGCCGCACCGATCCGGATCCCGGCGCCGATCGCGATGATGATCCCGACGTAGCGGACGGCACGCAGCGCCAGCCAGCCGCCGAGGAAGGCGGACAGCGAACGCCCCGAGCGAGACGAGCAGCGCGGCGACGGCATCAGGCGCGGCCGCGACTCGGCCAGGCAGTCGGGCACAGCCCGAACAGCTCGAGCCGGTGGTCGTCGACGCGGTAGCCGGTCCGCCGGGCGACGTCGGCGACGACGGCGCGCAGCCCGTGTCGTCGATCTCGCGGCTCCGACCGCAGCCGGAGCACACGACGTGGTGGTGGTGGGCCGGCGTCGCAGTCGACGTACGCATGCTCGCCGGACGGCAGGTCGAGCCGCTCGACGGCGCCCAGACCTCGCAGCACCTCCAGCGTCCGGAAGACGGTCGCCCGGCCGATGCCGAGGCGTCGCTCCCGGGCGGCCTCGACGAGCGTCCGCGGCCGTGAAGTGACCGTCCTGGCCGGCGATGAGCGACGCGACCGCGACGGCGCGGCTCGGTCAGCCGGTAGCCGGCGCGGTCGAGGGCGTCGACGAACGGTGTCGGGGTCGCCATGGCGGCGAGACTAGCAGAGTTGAGACACAGTCGTCATCTGAGTCTCAGCACCGGCCGGACACCGGCGACGGCCGGTGGCCACACCGCGGAGCACCGAAGGAGACCAGGCCACCGCGGCGCCACGCCAAGCGACGAGCCCGACGCCGATGGCGACCACCGGCGCGACGTCGACGGCAGGCACGCCGACGGTCTCGCAGGCGACCGCGGCATGTCCAGCGGCCACGACCCGGACGGTCCCCCAGCGCGGCCGAGGCGTGCGCCGCTGCCGGGCGTGCGCGACCTGATCGCCCGGGCCGATCGCGGGCACCAGGTGGGTCCACGATCCGATGCAGGACCTGGGCGATCCAGCCGACCGCGAGCGGGACGCCCGATGACCGCCATGGACCACGCCGTCGGGCGTCGGCCCGAGCCACAGCGACGCGGCCGGCGGCGATCACGGCCGCGACGAGGAACCAGACCGGTGCGACGAGCAGGCTCCATGCCGGTGAAGCGGTGCCATCGCGGTCGGTCGTCCAGCGCCCACGGTCGCGCCGGATGCCGATGGTGGCGGTCGAGGGCGGCTGCCCCGACGAGACGCTCGAGCGCCGGCACGGACGACCAGCGTCCGCCGCGCAGCGATGAACCCGACCGCGACGAGCGGGGCGCCGGCCACCAGCCCGACCACGGCGACCGTCGCGCTCCGGCGTGGGCGGATCCGGCCGCCGGCCACCGTCGGTGCCAGGTGGACGAGCGTCGCGGCCATCGACGAGCGACAGGAACCCGAACACGTTGAGCCAGCGCGTGGGCGGGCTTGAGCCTGGCCCAGCGCTCGACACGACCGGCGCCCAGCCGGCGACCGCGACCGTGGCGATGGCGACGCCGACGGACCACGTGCGCCAGGGCGACGGCGTACGCGATCGGGACGAGCGCCGGCCGCGGCCCCGACCCGCGACCGAAGCGGCGCGAAGGCGGCGACCGCGACCAGCCCGAGGCCCACGAGGTAGGCCGAGCCGCCGACAGGGCGCGAGCCAGCCGTGGCCCGCCGAGACACCCAGCGTCACGACCAGGGCCCCGACCGGCGACCACGCCGATGGCCAGCGACCCGGAGCCACGTCGGTCGCCGGGCGGACCTGCGCCAGGGCGGAGGTGAAGAACGGCAGGACGGACGCGATCGCCGTCCCGGCCGCGCCGGCCAGCAGCAGGTGCAGGGCTGCCCAGCCGGCCGCCGCCGGCGGACCGTCGTCAGGCCGACCGAGAGCGTGGCGAGCAGGCCAGACGAACGCGGCGGCGACCACGGCAGGCCGCGCGAAGGTGTTCGGCGATCGTCGGCTCGCCGGATGGTCCGCACCGGCGCGATCGTCGAGCCCACCACCGGAGGCGGGGCGGGCGATCGGCTCCGTGGCCGGTGCGGCGACGGGCTGCGCGGCACAGGCCGCGCAGCAGGCACCGTCCGCGACCGCGGGCGTCGCGATCGGCAGGTGCGCCGGGTCATCGGATCGCTCAGTTCAGCGGATCGCCGTCGCCGGCCTGGACCAGGCCCAGGGCGCCGCGACCGACGAAGTTGAAGGCGTGGGTCACGATCGGGTACAGGCCGTCCTCGGCGGTCGTGAACTCGACGATCGCGCCCTGCGCCGGCGACAGGTCCACGCCTGCGAGCCCCAGTTGCCCTCGTTGCCCTTGCGCGAGGTGGACGCCTTCCTTGGTGACCGTGTCGAAGATCGTGCCGACGATGTGGAACGAGCTGTCGATGCTCGGCCCGGCATCCAGGACGAAGATCCGCACGCGCTCGCCGGTCCCGACCTTGAGCGGCGCGTCCACGTACTGGTTGGCGACGCCGTTGAAGACGACGAAGTCGGGCGCCGGGGCGGCCGCGCATCGCCTTCTCCAGGTCGGTCACCGTCGCCCTGCGGACCGAGATACCACTCGCTCTGGACGAGGGCGAACTCCTTGTCGACCGGCGGCAGGCCTTCCTTCGGGCTCGACGATGACCATGCCGTACATGCCGTTGGCGATGTGATGGAGGGCCGGCGACGTCCCGCAGTGGTACATCCAGACGCCGGCGTAGTCGGCCGTCCACTCGTAGACCTTCTCCTCGCCCGGGGCGATCGACGTCATCTCGTCGTTCCAGGCGACCTGGCTGGCGTGGAAGTCGATGGAGTGCGGCGATCTCGTTCTCGATCGGGTTCTTGAGGCGGACCCGGATCGTGTCGCCGACCTTGACCCGGATGACCGGACCCGGGACGGTGCCGCCGAAGGTCCAGACCTTCTGGACGAACCCCTCGGCGACCGTCATCTCCTGCTCGGTCATGACGAGGTCGATGTCGTGGACGTCGCCGGGCAGGCGCGTCGGGGCCGTCGCGTCGTAGAGCGACCGGGGCCGGGGCGTTCGGGTCCGCGGCGACGTCTCCGTGGACGGCGCCGGACCGCCGTGGTCGTCGCCCGCCGGCCGCGGCACCCTCGACGGTGATCGTGCCGGTCATCCCGGCCTGCGCGTGGCCCGGGATGGCGCAGATGAACGGCAGCCCGCCCTCCGGGACCTCGACGTCGAACGTGACGGTCTCGCCCGCCTTGCGCGCGTTCGCGTGTCGCCACTCGGCGAGGCGTGATGTCGTGGGGGATGGCGCCGGTATTGGTAGAACTTGATGGCGTACGTGCCGGCCGCATCGACGGTCAGCTCCGACGGCGTGAAGCCCAGGTCGAACGCCTCGATCTCGAGCGTGCCCAGGACGTCGCCTGCGACGGGCCGGCGACTGGCCGGCGTCGACGAGGTCGGCCCGGCGGCGGCGTGCCCGGCGCGAACGTCCAGGTCGGAGCCTTGGCGGTGGCGCACCCGGCCGAGATGCATCCCCCCGAGCAGGATGGTCAGAGCGGCGGATGGTCGGCGCATCGTGGTCCTCCGGTGGAGAAACACATACTATAGGTATGTGAATGATCCGTCCTGACGTCGCGCCATGAGCCATTCGGCCCATCGGGGACGGGCCGCTCGGCCCGTCGTGGGTGCGCTGTGCGCGCCGGCGCTTCAGATCGGCGCTGGGACCAGCTCCGCCAGCGTGGTGGCGCAAGTCGATCGTTGAGCGCCAGGCGGGCCTCATCGAAGACGTCGTGGACCGCGCAGCGCCCGTCCGATCCGCACGGGATCCCGCGCAGCACGCAGCGACGGGCGTCGTCCTCCGGGTCCGCGGCGGCGATGACCTCGAGCAGCGTGATCGTGCCCGCCGCCCGCGCCAACCGGTAGCCACCGGTGCGTCCTGTCCGGGCATCCACCAGGGACGCCGCGCCGAGATCTCGCATGACCCGCGGCAGGATCCGCTCCGGGATGGCCATCGCCGCGCTGATGCGCGACACGCTCAACCACGTGTCCGCTCAGGCCCGCCAGGGCGAGCATCGCGCGGATGGCGTAGTCGCCCTGCTTCGAGAAGGTCAGACGCATGTCGCAGTATCCCCGACCGTGCGGGACCACACCGAACGTACGACCTCCGACGGGACCATCAGGGTGATCGATGGCATCGGGCAAGGTCCCCAGACTGGACCCAGATGACGATCAACAACGCCCTGCGCCGGTTCAGTCGACCGAGCCGCGGACCGACGGCGGCCGCCCGGAGCCGCTGGCCGTCGGCGAGATCGACGCGCACGTCTTCAGCTGCCCGAGCTGCTCTCGCCCGCTGGCGACCGGCGCTCCGGTCTGTCCGGGATGTGGGACGAGCCTCATCTTTGGTGTCGGGCTCGATTGGCCCTGTCGTTCCTCGTCGTCGGGGTGTCCATCGGGACGCTGCTCGGTGGCGGGATCATGTACGCGGCTCGCCCGGCCGCCGGCCGCGATCGTCGATCCAGGTGGGGACGGGAACACGCCCGGCGGGGTCGTCGCCAGCCCGAGCCCCAAGCCGCTCACGCCGCGCGAAGTCGGCATCCCGTCGAAGGCCGTGTCGGCGCTCCGTCAGGCGGCGATCCTCGACGCCCGGCTGGCCAGCCAGGGCGCCAAGCTCAAGACGCTGATGAAGAACAGCAACGTCAAGGCCATCGACATCGCGCGGATCCTGCGCACCCTCAACTCCGACGCGACCTTCGGCATCGACCTCGCGCCGGCCATCGCACCGTGGACCGATGCGGCCAGCTGTCCTACGACCTGGGCCGTTCTACCGCGCGGTACGCGACTCGTCACAGGCGAGCCTGCGTGCATCGGTGTCCAACGACAAGGCCTACCTCGCCGCCGGCAAGCGGATGGTAGGCGGTGCTGGCCAAGTTGCCCGCGCTGGACGCGACGGCGGCCGCCCTCGTGGCCGACGCGGGGCTGCCGCCACTGCTCACGACCGGCCCCTACGGTCCCGGCCGTCTCCGCCGCCCCGTAGCCCGTCAACTCGACGTACGCCTCGCCCCCGAGAGGCCGGGTGCCGCGCGTGGCCCGGACGACCTGCGATCCTTCCCAGTAGATGACCCCGGTCGTCGCCCGCGTGTCCAGTTCCTGGTCCGCGACCGTCGGGGTCAACGTGATGTGCAGGTCCTCGTCCGGCAGGTCGATCTCCCAGCGGGACGGGTAGACGGCCCCGGTGTCGGGCTCGACCAGTGGTCCGTCACCGTCACGCTGAAGGCCGTCCGGTCCAGGTGGCGGACCGTCCCGTCCGGGTCCACGACCGTGCCGTACACGAGCGGGTAGCTGCCGTCCGCGTCGCGCACGAGTGACAGGGTCAGGTCCGTGCCGTCGTCGAGGTTCACGGCGAACCAGTCCCAGCCGCCGCCGCCGATGCTGATGAAGTCGCCCCACTGGTGGTCGAACCAGGCGTCGCCGGTGACCTCGAAGGTCGCGCCGGCGACCGTCAGCGACCCCGGATAGCATCCATCGCGGTGCGCGAGTAGTAGTACGACCCGCCGGCCGCCCCGAAGTCGATCCAGCCGTCCTGGTCATGGAGCGCCGGTGTCTTCGTCGAGCCCGAGGTCGAGGTCCAGCCCGAGACCACCCGGGCTGCCAGCCGCGACGCCTCGTCGGGCGAGAGGGCGGCGACCAGGCGATCCGTGCCGTCCGAGCCGGTCATCGTCCAGGGGTCGCGACCCTGGGTCGTCGCGTCGGACGGATCCGCGCCGGCCAGGGCCAGGTCGAAGCCGGTCGGTTCGCCATCGGGTCCGCGCGGCGAACGGTCCACGGTGCGGGCCGACCTCCAGGCGCTGGCCGTAGAAGAAGCGGTCGCCCGTCTCGTCGGTGATGGCCAGGTGCGACACCCACGATGTCGGGAAGGCACCGCGCTCCGCGCGGAAGATGACGTATTCGAAGCCGTACTCGTCGCCGTTCGCGGCGCGCAGGTGGCCGGTGTAGTACCACCACTCCGTGAGGCGGTCGTGCGGGCCGTCGTCCCGCGGCAGGACGACGGGGAGCGGATCGGCGATGGCGACCGGCGGCGGTCGCGACCGGGACGGACGGCCGCGGCGCCACCGGGTTGGCCAGGATCGGTGTCCCGCCGGTGCAGCCGGCGAGGGCTACGACGGCGCGACCGTCGACAACGCGCCAGGCATCGCCGCGGTCCGACCCGCACGCCGTCATCGCGCACCGCGGCTTCCACATCGGACTCGGAGGCCGGCAGGTGACCGGCGACGAGCGTTCCGAGCGACACCGGCATCCACCAGTTCCACTTACCGAGGAGTCGCATCGTCGCCGGGACCAGGAGCGCCCGGACGACGGTCGCGTCCAGGGCGATGGCGATGGCCATGCCGATCCCGAGCGCCTTGATCAGGACGATGTCCGCGAAGGCGAACGACAGGGCGACCACCACGACGATGAGGGCGCGGACGTGACGATCCGGCCGCTCCGCTCGAGGCCGCGCGCGACCGCCTCGGTGTTGTCGCCGGTCCGGTCCCAGACCTCCTTCATCCGCGACAGGAGGAAGACCTCGTAGTCCATGGACAGCCCGAACAGGACGCAGAACAGGATCAC
>CAVURB010000016.1:0-24741 GCA_963743815.1 uncultured Chloroflexia bacterium
GCGTTAGGCGGGGCTTCGACCCCGGAGTGCGTCAGATGCCCGCCAGGTGAGCGTTCGACGTCGAATCGGCGGGATTCAGGCCCTTCGGGGCCTTTGAGGCCCGCCTTATGCTCCGTGGACGGGCATTTGACGTGTCGAGGGTCGCGCCAAGCTCACAGTGCGAGGCGAACGATCGGCCGGACCGGGCTCGCGGCGTTGTGCTGGCGACGCTCCACGACCTCGAACCCGGCGCGCTCGAACATCGACAACGTGCCGTGATAGACGTTGGCCGACGGCACGCGCGACCCCTCGTGGATCTCGACCGGGTACGCCTCGAGCATCGTGGCGCCGTGGGTCCGGGCGTAGTCGATGGCTGCGGCGAGCAGCGAGGACGCAATGCCGCTCCCGCGGGACCGACGACCGACGACGAAGCACACGATCGACCATACGGGCGTGTCGTCGATCGGGGCGAGGACCTTGGAGAAGGCCAGTCGCTCGTAGTCCTTACGCGGCCCGACGCTCACCCAGCCGACGACATCCGGGCCGTCGTACGCGACGAGCCCCGGTGCCCGACCTCGACCTGCATCCTCCCGAGCGGCCGCCTCGAGCACGGCGCGGTTCTCGTCCGCGCGTGGAGTTCGTCCAGTCGCGTCCCCGGACCCGGAAGTACGCACACCAGCACCACTTCGGGTCGCCACCCTGGCCAAAGAGGTCAGCGAGGTCCGCGATCCGGCCGGGGGTGAGGGGCTGGACGTCGAGGGGCACGTTGACAGCCTACCCGGCGGTCCCTGCCGGACGATGACAAGATCGCTCGGGGTCAGGGCTCTGGGGTCGGCTCCGCCGTGGGTTCGGGCGTCGGCTCTGGGGTCGGCTCCGCCGTGGGTTCGGGCGTCGGTTCCGGGGTCGGCTCGGGCGTTGGCTCTGGGGTCGGCTCGGGCGTGGGTTCGGGCGTGGGTTCGGGCGTCGCCGTCGGCGCGGCCGTGGGCGACGCGGTCGGGGCGGGGACCAGCGTGGACCCCGGCTTGTTGGTCGGGCTGCTGGTCGGCCCAGTCGTCGCGCTGGCGGATGGCGAACCGTCCGGGGATGCCGTCGCGGTCGGATCTGCGGTCGACCTGGGGTCCGAGGGATCGGTCGGATCGGTCGGATCGAGCCCAGCGGGATCCGTTGGGTCGCCATCGCCCGGCGCCAAGGGCGAAGCGCCTGCGGCATCCGTGCCGATGAAGCTCGGGTTGGTCCCGTCCGGCGTGCTGGCCGGGGCGGTGCTCGTCCCACCGGGCGCGGGTTCCTGCGCCGTGGGCGGCGCCGCACTGTTCGACCAGCGCAGCACCGTGAACGAGAACGCGACCGCGACGACGAGCGCCGTCGCGACGGTCGCGAGACCGACGGCAGCGATGAACCGGCCGGTACGACGGGCGCGTCGGGACCCGCCAGCCGTCGCGCGGCTGGCGATCCGGTTCGAGATGGCGGCGCCGAACGCCACCGACGGGATGACCGGCGCCTGGGCCGACGAGGTCGGAACCGCGCTTGGGGCGGGAGGACTCGTCGGGACCCCCTGGCGCTCCGCGGGTACGCCGGCCGTGGCAACGGACGCGGTCGCGGCGGCAGCGACCTTGGCGGCTGCTGTCTTGCGGCCACGCTTGGTCGTCTTGGCCGGGGTGGCCGCAGCGACCGTCGAGGCTGCGGCGACTTCCGGCGCCTTTCGGCGGCGAGCCGGCTTTTCCGCGGGCTCGGGCAGGGCGAACGGCACACAGGCGAGACACGCGCCGGCCGTCAGGTTCCAGCAGTTCCGACAAACGGTCTTCTCGCACGACGAGCAGGTCCGCATCGCCGAGTCGACCGCGGCGCCACCGATGATCTGATCGTGGTGCGCACCACATTGCTCGCAGAACATGGACGATCCGTCCGCTGCGTCGATCCCTGACGTCACTGCTCGCCGTCGCTCCCGCTTCGTCCCTGAAGGCTATGGCCGCGAGACCGTTGCGCGACCCCAGCCGGTCGTACCGGAACGACCCGCCGGTGGTCCCGCCACGTTTGACGCTCCCGGAGCACGGTCGTACGCTGCCGGTCCCCGAGCCGACCGCCAGCACGTTCGGAGATCCCTTGGCCGACCCCAGCTCCAACGGTCCGCAGACCGTCGCTGACGACCCCTCGCCACCTCGTTCGATCCTCGACCTGGCCCGCGCCGGAACCGTGGACCCGGAGCTCGCGGCGACCATTTGGGTCCTGGTCGAGGGCGGCGTGCCGGTGGTCATCGCGAGCGACCCAGCCGACCCGCGGACGGAGCGGATCCTGGACGCACTCCTCGATCTCGTCGGCTCGAGCGTCACCGCGATCGAACTCGCCGGCGACGACGAGACCTTCGACTGGCTGCCCCAGGCGCCGGACCTCGGCTGGCGACGGAACGCCGTATCGCCGACTGCCCGAACCGGGCCGCCTGTGACTCCCGGATCTGCCGTCATCGTCGCGCGGAGCCTCACACCCGCACCGGCCACGCACGAGGCAGGGGAAGTGGCCCGGATCGCCGTCCGGGCGGCGTCCATCGGGTACGGCCTGTTCGCCATCGTCGACGCCGATGGGCTCGACAACGTCTTCGCGACCCTTCGTCGGCCGCCGATCGCCGTCACCGACGACGAGCTGTCACGCCTGGGCGTGGTTCTGGTCCTGGACCGCGGACCGGCTGCAGCCACGGCCGTGATCTCCGTCGCCCACTACGTGCGGCCCGTCGTGCGTGATGAGCACGGGCACGTCCAGCGTCTAGGCCCGGCCGTGTTGGCCGCCTGGGATCCCGCCCGCGAGCGGTTCGAACATTTCGGCTGGGGGATCGCCCCGGAACTCGCGCTGCGCGTCGGACGGAAGGCCGGCGACTTCGAGATCGAGGTGGATCGCCGCCGAGCCGCCATCGAGGCTGCCCTTCAAGCAACCCCCGCATCCCACCCTGTCGTCGTCAAGAACTGAGGTCCGGCCAGCATGTCGACCGCTCCCCGCCCATCGACCCTCGCGGAGCTGGACGCCAGCGGCTGGCGATCGCGCTCGGTCAAGCAGGAACTGCGCGCCAACCTGATGGCGCGGCTGGCCCACGGCGAGCCGATCCTGTCGACGGTCCTGGGATACGACGAGACGGTCCTGCCGGCGATCGAGAACGCGATCCTCGCGGGGCACGACATCGTCTTCCTCGGCGAGCGCGGCCAGGCCAAGACGCGGATGGCCCGTCTGCTCGTCGGGTTGCTGGACGAGTGGCTGCCGATCGTCCGCGGGGGCGAGCTCCACGACGACCCGCATGCGCCCGTCTCGCCCGCAGCGCGCGCCATCGTCGAGCGCGATGGGGATGCCACGGCGATCGATTGGCTGCCCCGCGACCGCCGATATGCGGAGAAGCTGGCGACGCCCGACATCACGATCGCCGACCTCATCGGCGAGGTGGACCCGATCAAAGTCGCCGAGGGCCGCTACCTCTCCGACGAGCTGACCCTGCACTACGGCCTCATCCCGCGCGCCAACCGGGGGATCGTCGCGATCAACGAACTCCCCGACCTCGCCGAGCGCATCCAGGTGGGGCTGCTCAACGTGCTCGAGGAGCGGGACGTCCAGATCCGCGGGTTCACGGTCCGCCTGCCACTCGATCTCTACGTCGTCGCCTCGGCGAACCCGGAGGACTACACCTCACGCGGGCGGATCATCACGCCGCTCAAGGACCGCCTCGGGTCGCAGGTCCGGACCCACTACCCTCGGTCGCTCGAGCACGAGACCGCGATCGTCCGCCAGGAGAAGGTCCGATTTCCGCCGGACGACGACGGTCCTGCCGTGGTCGTCCCGGCATTCATGGAAGAGATCGTGGCGGAGCTCACGCACCTGGCTCGCCGCTCCCCGGAGATCAGCCAGCGCTCCGGCGTCTCGGTCCGCGTCTCGGTGGCGAACACCGAGGTGCTCGAGGCCGCCGCCCTGAAGCGAGCGGTCCGTCTCGGTGAGCTGCTCGCATCGCCGCGGGTCTCGGACCTTGGCGCGGTCATCGCATCGACCGTCGGGAAGGTGGAGCTCGAATCGGTCGGGGACGAAGCGCCCGAGGAGCGGATCGTGGAGCGGCTGATCACGAAGGCGGTCTACGCCACATTCAACCGGCACGTCGCGGTGGATGACCTCGAGGGGGTCGTGGAAGCGTTCGATGACGGATTCACGGTCGAGATCGGCGATCGGACCGCATCGCGCGAGTACGTGGCCTGGGCGCGCGAAGTCCCTGGACTGTCCGATGCGGTGCGTCGTCTGGGGGCGTTCGACGTCACGGACGGGGCCGAGGAGCCCGCCGTGGTGGCCTCCGCCGTGGAGTTCCTTCTCGAGGGCCTCCATCTCGCCCGCCGGCTCAACAAGGAGCGGGTGGCGGGCGCCACGATCTACCACCGGTGAGCATCGCCCGATTCTCGCGATGGGACGGGACCCAGCGGTTGCCGGACCTCGACGCGGACGAGATCCTCGCGGAACTCGCCGATGACGTCATGGCCGAGGGCGATATCGCCGAGGCGCTCCGCCGTCTCATGGAACGCGGATGGCGGAGCGATGACCCCACGCGCCCGGACCTCGCCGGCCTCCAGGACCTGATGGACCGCCTCATGCGGCGTCGGCAGGAGCTTCGCGAGCGGTACCAACTCGGTGACGTGCTCGGCGACGTCCGGCAAGAGCTCGAGGAGATCGTGGCCGAGGAGCGCGTGGGCCTCCAGCGCCGGATGGAGAGCTCGGCGGCCGAGGGCGACGACGCCGACCCGGACCTGCAGCGGATGCTCCGCGATCTGACCGCTCGCCGTCTCGATCAGCTCGACGGCCTCTCGCCCGACGTCGGGGAACGCATCGGCGCGTTGCGCGAGTACGACTTCCTGGAAGCTGGGGCCAGGCAGCGGTTCGACGACCTCGTGGAACGGCTTGGCAAGCAGGTCCTCGAGCAGTTCGTCCAGGGGATGGGCGACGCGATCCGATCCATGTCGCCGGAGGACCTCGCGGCGAACCGGGACATGGTCCGCGATCTCAACGCGCTCATCCGCGAACGGATCAGTGGCCGCGAACCGGACGTCCGCGAATTCCTGGCGAAGCACGGCCGGTTCTTTCCGGGCGCGCAGTCGTTCGACGACATCATCGAGCAGCTGGCTCAGCGCATGGCCGCCATGCAGTCGCTCATGCGCTCGCTCTCACCCGAGCAGCGCGCGGAGCTCGAATCGATGATGGAGGCGCTCCTGCGCGACGACCGGCTCGCCGTGGACCTCGCCGAGCTGGCGGCCAACCTGGACCTGCTGCTGCCGGGTGGGCTCGGCGACCGTGTCCGCTTCACCGGCGACGAGTCCCTCTCCCTTGATGGCGCGCTCGCGCAGATCGCGCGCCTGCAGGCGATGGAGCGGCTCGAGGACGCCCTGGCCGATATCGCCGGCCCCGCGGACCTGGCGGCGATCGACCGTGACGAGGTGCGCGACCTGCTTGGCGACGCCAGCGTCCGCGACATCGAGGCGCTGGACGACCTGGCGCGCCGCCTCGAGGAGGCGGGCTACCTCACCCGCGACGGCGAGCGGCTCGAATTGACACCACGCGGCAGCCGGATGATCGGTCAGCGGGTCCTCGACGACCTCTTCGCGCGACTCCAGCGCGACGCATTCGGAGGACATCGACTTGCCAGAGCCGGCCGGGGAGGGGAGCGCGACGAAACGACCAAGCCGTACGAATTCGGCGACCCGTTCCATCTCGACCTGCGCGGGACGCTCTCGAATGCGCTGATGCGCGAGCGTGGCGTCCCTGTCCACCTGCACCCCGACGACTTCGAGGTCTATCGGACCGAACAGCTGACGCGGACCTCGACCGTCCTGCTCGTTGACATGAGCCGATCGATGCTCCTGCGCGGCTGCTTCCTCGCCGCCAAGAAGGTCGCGGTCGCGCTCGATACGCTCATCCGGACGCAGTACCCGCGCGACCACCTGTCCGTGATCGGGTTCTCGTACTACGCCCGCGAGATCCGGCCCGGCGCCCTCGCCGAACTCACGTGGCACGGCTACGAGTACGGAACCAATCTCCAGCACGGGCTACTGCTGGCGCGTCGGATCCTGGCCCGTGAGGCCGGCGCCAACAAGGAGATCGTGGTCATCACCGATGGCGAGCCGACCGCCCATTTCGAGGATGGCCAAGTCGAGTTCAGCTACCCGCCGACCCGGCGCACGATCAGCGAGACCCTCCGCGAGGTCCAGCGCTGTACCCGGGAAGGGATCACGATCAACACCTTCATGCTGGAGCGCTCGCCCGCGCTCGCCGCGTTCGTCGCGCAGATGACGAAGCTCAACCGCGGCCGCGCGTTCTATGCGACCCCGGAGCGTCTGGGCGAGTACGTCCTCGTGGACTTCGTCGGCCGCCGCACGAAGCGGGTCTTCTAGCAGCTTCGGGCCCTGCCTGGATGCACCGCGCGCTGGTCGCGTGGCGTTGGCGGTCGCTCCGGCGAGCGCATCGCGCGACGCCCACCGGGTGAGAATCGGCGTGCACCAGCGGGCGTCCAGGCCGACATAACCGTGGCCGTCGTGCTCGCCGACGCCCATCGGGTGAGCGTCGAGCGATAGGAAGCGACGGGAGGTCCGGGCGGGCCGGCCACCTCCGTCGAGTGCCCACCCGCCGTACCATGGACGGGCGAACCGAATCTGACCCAGGAGACCCCTCCGATGCCCCACGTCGCCACGTCCCCCACCGACCTGCTCGAGACCATCCGACCCGCGGCCCATCTCGACGGCGACCGACTCGTCATCGACGACGAAGCCGCCTTCCGCAGCACCGCGATCCGCGACCTCGCCTGGACCGCCGCGTTCACGACCGATGACGCCACGACCGCCGCGGCGCAATGGCTCGTCTGGGAGGCGAGCCAGGCCCTCGGCGCCCACTCGGCAAGCATCCAGGAGCTCTACAGCGCCAGGGCCCGCGGCGAGGTGAGCGGATTCGACGGTCCCCGCGATCAATATCCGCGCGCAGACCTTCGATATGGCCAGGACAGTCTTCGAGGCAGCGGCGAGCGCGGACGTCGGGGCGGTGATCCTCGAACTCGCGCGAAGCGAGCAGACGTACACGTTCCAGCGCCCGATCGATTACGCGACGGGGGTGCTGGCCGGTGCCATCGCCGCCGGGTGGCGATTGCCGGTGTTCATCCAGGGGGATCACTATCAGTTCAACGCCAAGAAGTACGCCGCCGATCCCGAGGCCATGACCGAGGAGATCCGTCGGGCGTGCCGGCTGGCGATCGATGCCGGCTACCGCAACATCGACATCGACAGCTCCACGCTCGTGGACCTGTCCAAGCCGAACGTCGATGAGGAGCAGCGCGAGAACTACAGGCGTGCGGCCGAGCTCACCGCGCTCATCCGGACGCTGGAGTCCGATGGGGTGACGGTCAGCGTCGGCGGCGAGATCGGCGAGGTCGGGACCCAGAATTCGACCGTGGCCGAGCTCCGCGCCTACCTTGACGGCTATGGTCGCGAGCTCGAGGCACGTGCTCCCGGCGCCATCGGCATCTCGAAGGTGAGCGTCCAGACCGGAACGAGCCATGGCGGCGTCCCGCTGCCCGGCGGCGGGGTCGCGGAGGTCAAGCTCGACTTCGAAGTCCTGCGCGAACTGGGCGTGGTGGCGCGCGAATACGGCCTCGCCGGTGCCGTGCAGCACGGGGCGTCCACGCTGCCCGACGAACTGTTCCATCAATTCCCGGCCGTCGAGACGGCGGAGATCCATCTCGCCACGGGGTTCCAGAACGCGCTCTACGAGCATCCGGCCTTCCCGGATGAGCTCCACCGCGAGATCGAAAGCTGGTGCTACGCCAACGCGATCGACGAGCGTAAGGCCGATCAGACGGACCAGCAGTTCGTCTACACGACCCGCAAGAAGGCGATCGGCCCATTCAAGCGCCAGCTCTGGGAGCTCGAGACCAAGGATGAGATCCTCGCGGCCCAGCGTCGCAAGATCTCGTTCCTGTTCACCGAACTGGGCGTCAACGGGTCGCGGGACATGATCGCGGCCTACATCCACCCGGCGGAGGTCCATCGGCCGCTGCCCGACGCACTGCGCGAGCTCGCCACGGCGGGCTGATTCGCCCACCCGCTATCTGCACGAAGCCTGACCATGACCGCTGACGAGCCCCTGCGCGGCGAACTGCGCGACCACCTGGTCGAGGCGATGAGCCGGATCCCGGACCTCGCGGGGCGCGACCTGACCATGACGCCGCTCTCGGGCGGGATCACGAACCGCAACTTCCTCGTCAGCGCCGCCGTCGGGGACGACCGGTACGTCATCCGCCTGGCCGGGAACGACACGCACCTGCTCGGCATCAGCCGCGAGGTGGAGCACGCGGCCACGGTGGCGGCAGCGGGCGTGGGCGTCGGCCCCGAAGTCACCGCGTTCATCCGGCCGGAGGGCTACCTCGTCACGCGGTTCATCGAGGGCTCGCCGGTCAGTGACGAGGCTGTGCGACGGCCCGAGACGCTGCGCCGGGTCGCCGATTCGCTGCGCCGGATCCACGACGGGCCGGCGATCCCGGGCATCTTCGTCCCACTCCGGATCGTCGAGGCGTATCGAGCCCTGGCGCTGGCACGAGGCGTCCGGATCCCGGCCGAGTACGAGCTCGCCGCGGCGATCGGCCGGCGCATCGAGCTTTCGTGCCTCGCCGCGCCCCTTGAACCGCGCCCGTGCCACAACGACCTGCTCAACGCCAACTTCATCGACGACGGGACGCGGATCCGGATCGTGGACTGGGAGTACGCGGGGATGGGCGATCCCTTCTTCGACCTCGGCAATTTCAGCATCAACCACGAACTCACCGCGGACGAGGACGCCGTGCTCCTGGCGGCGTATGACGGGGCGACCGGCGCCCCCAGACCCGACCGGCTCGCCCGCCTGTCGCTGATGCGCGTCGTGTCCGATTTCCGCGAGGCGATGTGGGGCGTGCTCCAGCAGGGCATCAGCACCCTGGACGTCGACTTCGTCGCCTACGCGGGCGAGCACTTCGATCGACTCCTCGCGAACAGCTCGACGACCGCCTTCGAGCGCGCGCTTCGTGAGACGGCCGGCGACTAACGAACCTCGTCCACGTCGGTCCACCACTGGCGCCGGTCGCCGATGCGGTCGCGCATCTTCCAGCCCCGCGACTTGGGGACCGCGTCGATCCGCGCCTTGAACTCGCGCCCGGCCGTGAGGACACGAGATCGCTGGTCGCCGCTCAGCTGCGGATACGTGATCGCCAACGCCGCGACCTTGTCGAGGTTCTGGGTCAGGGTCCGCCACAGGCCCCAGTCGTCCGCGCAGAGGCGGGCGATCCGGTCCATGTCCACGGTGTCGGCATCGCCGCTGCCGAGCGGGTGATCGAGGAGCAGCAGGATGATGTCGACGACGTCTTTCTCGTTGATCATCACGATCTGCAGCTTGGAGAGCAGCAGCTCGGCGATCGGGATCGTGGGTCGATCCACCTCCAGCCGCCCGGCGAGCGGGATGACGTGGCAGAACTCGAGCCGGTCGTAGAAGACATCCACGTGGATGTGCCGCGTCGGATCGTCGAAGATCGAGCGTCCGCCTTCCGATCCGATGAAGACCTCGCGGTCGTCGACGTAGCCGAGCCCCCCGAACACGGTTGCCACGACGCGCGCGTCGCGCTTGTACGCGGCGAAGTCGATGTCGGCGTAGGTCCGCGCGAAGCTCGGGATGATGCTCGCCGCGTCGTGGCTATGGAGCGCCACGCCGATGGACCCCAGGACACGAACGGGGATCCCCGCCGCCTCGGTCGCGTCCACGATCCTGGCGACCTCCGCCTCGAGGGTCGCGCGGTCGATGACGAACGAGGTCTGGTCGCGCGGCAGCGTCACGGGCGCGATCGTACCGGAGCGGATCGCCCGATGCGCGTCGGTCGCACGCGACGCCCCGCGGCGACGTACCGTTGCCGCCCATGAGCGTGGAGCAGGCCCGCGTCGTCGTCATCGGGGGCGGCATCGTGGGCTGCAACGTGGCGTACCACCTGGCCCTTGCCGGCTGGACGGATGTGCTGCTGCTCGAGAAGCACCAGCTGACGGCCGGGTCCACCTGCCAGGCGGCCGGGCTCGTGACGGCGTTCAACCCGTCGTCCACGATGATGGCGTTCCGCCGCTACAGCATCGAGCTGTACGAGCGCCTGGGCGCCTTCCGGACCGTGGGGAGCCTCCGGCTGGCGTCGTCGAAGGCCCAGCTGGGCGAGCTCCAGCGGACCGCCAGCCGAGCCCGCGGCATCGGACTGGACGCGGAGGTCATCGGTCCGGGAGAAGCCCTCGCGCTCATGCCCGCCATCTCGCCCGACGAACTGCACGGAGCGGTGTACCTCGGCGCGGACGGCCACCTTGATCCGCACGAGGCCACGCATGCCGTAGCCGAGGCCGCCCGGGCGCTCGGCGTTCGGATCCGCCAGGGTGTTCGTGTCACGGGGTTCGAGCTGACGGGCGATCGCGAGGTCCGGCGCGTGCTGACCGATGCCGGCCCCATCGACACCGAGATCGTCGTGGACGCTGCCGGCATGTGGGCGCCCCAGGTGGCGGCCATGGTGGGTGCCTGGTTGCCGTCCACGCCCGTGGATCACCAGCATGTCGCGCTGAAGGCGGTGCCCGGGCATGAACTGCCGCGTGACATGCCCTGCTTCCGCGACCCGGACAACCTCGTGTACGGGAAGAGCGAGAGCGGTGGCATGGTCTTCGGCGGGTACGAGCTCGACCCGGTGTCGCGCTGGGAGGACGGCGTCCCCTGGGAGCATGCCGCGCGCTCACTGTCCCCCGACTACGAGCGGTTCGCGCCGCTCATGGCGGGCGCGGTCCGTCGATTCCCGTTCCTCGCGGACGCCGAGGTCATCCGGCTCGTCTGCCATCCGGACGCGATGACCCCGGACGCCAACCCGTTGCTGGGTCCGTGGCCGGACGTCCGCGGGTTCTGGGTCGCGGCGGGGATGTCGCTCAATGGCTTCGGTGGCGCGGGCGGCATCGGCCGGGCGCTGACCGGCTGGATCACGGCCGGTGATCCGGGCGTGGACGTCGGACCGTACCGCGCGTGGCGGTTCAGTGAGACGTACCGCGATCCGGTGTTCGCGGCCGCCCTGGGTCGCGAGGCGTATAGCGACTACTACCGTCTTCGCTATCCGTTCGATGCGGACATCGCGGGCCGGCCTCGCCGCCTTTCGCCGCTCCACGGGCGACTCCAGGAATCGGGCGCCGTGTTCGGGACGAAAGCCGGCTGGGAACGCGCCGATCACCATGAGCCGGGACGTCCGTGGCGACGAGCCGGCCGCGACCAGGCGACGTATGGGTGGATGCGCCCGCCGTGGCTCGACCGGGTGCTCGAGGAGGGCAGCGCCGTCCGCGAGCGGGTCGGGATCATCGATCTGAGTTCGTTCGGCAAGATCGAGGTCCGCGGTCCCGCGGCGCTGTCACTGCTCCAGCGGGTCGCCGCGAATGACCTCGATCGCCCGGTCGGCAGCGTCACCTACACGCCGTGGTGTGACGCGCGCGGCGGGATGGTGGCGGACGTGACCGTGACGCGGCTCGCCGACGACCACTTCCGCGTGGTGACGGGCGCTGGGTTCGTCGCGTCCGATCTCGCCTGGCTGCGCTGGCAGCGCGAACCGGGTGAGGACGTGACGAGCCGCGACGTCAGTGCCGAACTCGCCACGATCGGGCTCTGGGGGCCCCGCGCCCGTGACGTGCTGGCGGGGGCGGTCGGGGCCGGAGCAGACGTGGCGATGCGGCCCTGCCCACGCGGCAGACGCACGCGATCACCCTCGCGTCCGCCAGCGTCCTCGCTGCGCGGATCAGCTACGCCGGCGAGCTGGGATGGGAGCTGACGATCGATGCGGCGTCGGCCGTGCCGGTCTGGGACGCGCTCACCGCCGCGGGGGCCGAGCACGCCTTGGCACCGTTCGGTTATCGAGCGCTCGATGGGCTCCGGATGGAGAAGGGCTACCGCTACTTCGGGACCGACATGACGATGCTCGACACGCCGCTCGAGGCTGGCCTCGGGATGTTCGTCCGGCTCGATCGCGACCCGTTCGTGGGCCGCGACGCCTTGATCGCCGCCCGCGACGCCGAGCGTTCGTCGGCGGCGCCGGCAGATGGCGGACCGACCGTCGCCGCGCCGGTTGCGAACCATCCTCATCGGCGACGACGCGACGTGGCTCCCGATCTACGGCGGCGAGGCGGTCCGTTCGGACGGCGCCGTCATCGGGCGCGTTCGGAGTGCGGCCTACGGTCCGAAGGTGGCGCACACGATCGGGTATGTGTATGGTGGCGCCGATCTGGGGGAGGGAGCCAGACTCACGGTGGACGCGTTCGATACCCATGTCCCGGCGACCGTCGTTCCGGACGTCCTGTGGGACCCGGCCGGCGAGCGCATGCGCGGCTGAGGGGCGGTGCGACTCGCATGCGGTTCCTGAATTGTTCGGCGCCTGAGCGCGCAACCACGATCTTCTACGCCACCGACGTCCACGGCTCGGAGCGCACGTGGCGCAAGTTCCTCAATGCGGCGGCCTTCTACAAGGCCGACGTCCTGGTCATGGGCGGCGACGTGATGGGCAAGCTCGCGATCCCCGTCATCCGTGAAGCCGGTGGAACGCACCGGGCCACCATCCACGGTCGCGTGGAGCGCCTTGAGACGCAGGAGGACGTGGCCCGGACACGGGGCCGGATCGCCGACCTCGGCTTCTACGACATCGTGGTGGACGAGGATGAGTACCTCGCGATCCGTGATGGCGAGGGCGCGGTCGATGCGCTCTGGCAGCGCCTCGCCGGGGAGCGCCTCGAGCGCTGGATCTCGATGGCCGAGGACCGTCTCGGGCCGGCCGGGATCCGCTGCTACGTGTCGGGCGGCAACGACGACCTCACCGAGATCATGACGACCCTGCCCGCCACCGGGACGCGCTCCTTCGTGGGCTGCGAAGGACGCGTCGTGCCGCTGGACGACGACCACGACATGATCAGCCTGCCCTACGTGAACCCGACGCCATGGCAGACCCCGCGCGAGGCCCCGGAGGAGCAGCTCGCCGAGATGATCGAGGAGATCGTCGCGGGCCTGCCGGACCCCTCGAGGGCGATCTTCAACTTCCACGCCCCGCCCGTCGATTCCACGCTGGACACGTGTCCGATGCTGGACGCATCGACCGACCCACCATCGCAGGTGGTCCGAGGTGGCCAGCCGGTGCTGTACGGAGCGGGGAGCACGGCCGTTCGAGCAGCCCTGGAGCGTCATCAGCCGCTCCTCGGACTGCATGGTCACATCCATGAATCGCAGTCCGCGGCGCGGGTGGGTCGGACCCAGTGCATCAACCCGGGCAGCGAGTACGGGGAGGGTGTCCTCCGTGGATGCCTCATCACGATCGCGAAGGGCAGCGTGAAGGGCTACCAGATGACGGCCGGCTGAACAGGAGGAGGTGGAGTCTCGAGGGTACGTCCCAGCGGTCCTGGCGCTATCGATATCCGCACCGAGGTGAATTGGATGGCGACAGTAACGGCGACACCAGAAGTCTTCGTCCGGAAGTCGTCCGGACTCGTTCGCGTCATGTCTCCTTCGTCGGCGTTCATCTACAACGTCCTGACGATGGGCCTCATCTTCCCGTGGACCTACCTGTGGGCGCCGGGCGCCCTGCCCGGCGGTCAGCTGGTCTGGGGGATCCTCCTGGCGATGCTCCTGGAGATCCCGATCGCGCTGTCCTACGTCTGGCTGTCCACGGCCTTTCCGCGGACCGGCGGCGACTACGTCTTCCAAAGCCGCGTCTTCGGCGGCGGGCTGGCGTTCACGGTCGTGTTCTCCGGGTTCGTGATCTGGATCCTGCAGTGGGTGGCCCTCTCGGGCTGGCTCCTGTCCACACTCGGGTTCGCACCCCTGTTCCTGGGATTGGCGGCCGCGACGGGGAATGCGAGCCTCGTCGAGACGTCGACCTGGTTCACCACCCCGTTCGGGATCCTCGTGACGAGCATCGCCAACGCCGGCGTGGCCCTCCTGATCCTGATCTCGGGCTTCCGGAACTACGTCCGGCTCCAGCGGGTGATGTGGGTCGCGATCCTGCTCGCGTTCGGCACGATGCTGCTGACCCTCGTCCTGACACCCGCGAGCGAGGTCCCCGGCAAGCTCGACGCGTTCTCGGCCGCGATCGGCGGCTCCGCGACGTTCACCGCCGATGCCACGGCGGCGGCGACAGCGGCCGGCATCGAGCTCAACCCGGCATTCAGCCTGCTGGCGACGCTGCTCATCGCGCCCATCGCCTGGACCTCGCTCCAGTGGGCGACGTACAGCAGCCAGCAGAACGGCGAGATCAAGAGTGCCGGCTCGTTCCGCGACCAGGCGTACATCATCGTCGGCTCGCTGATCCTCACCGGCCTGCTGCTGGCGCTGCTGGCCTTCGTCTTGCAGAACACCGTCGGCACCGAGTTCCTGTACGTCGCGGGAGCGGGGTACTGGAGCGGCGTCGGCGAGGCGACCCTTGCCGGGTCCTACCTGTGGCCCAACATCATCGCCACGGCCCTCGCGAACAACGTGATCGTCACGTTGCTCATCGCGTTCGGGTTCATCCTCAACGGCCACCAGATCGTCCACAACTGCTACATCGGCATGACCCGGGTCATGGTCGCGATGTCGTTCGACCGGCTGCTCCCCGAGTGGATCAGTCGCGTCAGCGAGCGGCTCCACACGCCGGTCAACGCCCACGTCGTCTACTTCCTGGCGAGCATCCCGGTCATCTGGCTGTACAACAACTTTGCCTACGGCGAGGGAGATGACACCGTGTCGTGGGCATCGCTCACGCTGGGCGTCACGTTCGCCTGCGGGTATGTCTTCGTCGTGACGGCACTTGCCGGGGCGCTCCTGCCGTTCCGCGCCAAGGCCGCGTATGACGCCTCCCCCGGATCCAAGTACACGCTGGGCGGGTTCCCGCTCGTGACGATCGTCGGCCTTCTCGGCGCGGCGTTCGGCGTCGTGTTCCTGTTCCTGTTCCTGACCAACGACCAGCTCGGCCTCACGAGCCAGCTGGCCTACACGGTGGTGGGCGGCGTGCTGCTGTTCTCTGCCGCGTGGTACCTCATCGCCAAGACCGTTCGCCGCTCCAGCGGCATCAACGTGGACTACGCGTTCAAGGAGATCCCGCCGGAGTGAGTCGGTCGATCACCTCGTGATCGATCTCGAAGGCCCGGGCGCAACGCCGTCCGGGCCTTCTTCGTGCCGACGTGGTGGATCAGCTGCTCACATCGCGCAGCCAGGCGCGGAAGTCCGGCCCGTCCATCGCGGCCTCTGCCCGCGCCCACCGCTCCTCGGCCCAGCCGTAGAAATCGAAGTCGATCGTCGAGATCGCGGCCTGGATGGCCGCCCACAGCGTCCAACCGACGTCCGACATGATCATCTGCAGGCGCATCCGCGCGACCAGCGCCTCGGTCGCCTCGCCGAAGTAGGCAGCGCAAAGCTCACGCACCCGCGTGTCGTCCCAGCCCAGTTCCTGGCACGTGTTCCCCAACTCGAACGTGGGGTCGTTGTTGCCGCTGTACTCGTAGTCCACGATCCACAGGCGCTCGCCGTCATCGAGGTAGTTCTCGGCCAGCAGGTCGTTATGGCACGGGACCGTGGGGAGCGGGTGGACGGCGAGGGCGGCCTCGATCGCCGGGAGCCGGTCCAGGTGCTCGCGATACCCGGCCGGGATCCGCATGGAGCGCTCGTCGACGACGCGCAGGTACCGCTCGGACAGGCGGAACATGTCGAAGTCGTCGCGGAAGCGCGGCCCGGCGTGAAGGCGGCGCAGGGCGCCGGCGACGCGCGCGGGAGCGCCGGCCGCTGCGAACGCCGCGTTCGACATCGTCCGGGCGTCGACCCAGGCCAGCACGAACACGTCCCATTCAGGGAGTTCGTGGAGCATCGCCGGCCCGACCCCCGCCGTTGCTGCCGCCCGCGTGTTGTGGCGCTCGTTCGCGCGATCCACGGCAAGCAGTTCCGTGGCCGCCCCGGGGATCCGCACGAAATGCGGCACGCCATCCACGGTCACCCGCCAATTCTGGTTCGTCAGGCCGGCGGCGATGGGCGCTGTGCTGACGTCGGCGCCGGCCCACGCGGGGATCGCGGCGATGACGTCATCGATGGTCGGCGGCAATGGACCCTCCTCGACGCCAGCGTAGCGGGTGGCGGTCAGTGACAGAACGCCGCGCCGCTGTCGGAGAAGTCGTTCTCGGCCGCGTGGAACCGCCACGTGTACGAGCCATCGAGCAGCGTCAACGCCAGGACCCCGTGCGCCACGTTGGAGGCCAGTTCGCTGTTCGGGTGGATGTCATCGAAGCCGCGGAGTTCGCGCCCGCCGGTCCCAACCACGAACTGTCGGATGCCGCGTTCCCGGTCCTCGCGACCGTCCGGATCCTGGGGCGCGAATCGCTCGTAGTCGTGGTCATGCCCATTGAGGATCACGTCCACGCCCGCGGCGTAGAGCGGACGCCAGAACGCATCCATCGCCGGATCGTCGCCGTGCTCGTCGCCGGAACTGAAGCGAGGGACATGGAAGATGGCGACGGTGCAGGTGGCCGTCGAGGCCGCGAGCTCGGCGGCCAACCACTGGCCCTGCGGCGAGTCCGGGCCACAGCCGCCGGCCCCCTCGCAGTCCGAGTCGAGGACGATGACGCGCCACGTCCCGAGGTCGCGGGCGTACCAGGGCGCCCCGTCCGGGCCGGCCGCGGCCGCCCCGAAGTAGTCGCGGTAGCCTGCGAGGTCGGCCGTGCGCCAGTCGTGGTTGCCCGCCGCCGGCCACGTGCGGTCCTTGTGTCGGCCCCAGGACGGGTCGTAGCACTCCCGGAAGTCTTCGGCCGACCCGTCGTCGTAGGCGTTGTCGCCGGCGGTGAAGACCGTGCCGGGGATGCCGTCCAGGAGCGCGGCCGTGGCCTCGTCGCCGTCCGAGTCGCAACTGGCGATGTCCCCGGCTCCCACCAGGACCGGGGCGTCCATCGGAGGCGGGGCGATGGAAGGAGCGGTCGGGTCCGGGATCGACGGCGAGGCCGGCGCGTCGCTCGCCCCATTCGTCCCGCTCGGTACCGCCGTGGTCGACGCAGAAGCCGCCGCGATCACCGTGCCGCGTGGCGTGGCCGCCGGCGCCCGACCCGCGATGCCACCGAGGCCCACGAGCACGATCAACGTGGCGGCGAATACCACCACGACGAGCACGACCTGCCGCCCGACCGATGTCCTGTCCATGCGCGCGCCAGCCTAGCCCATCGCGGCCGGGCGACGAAGGCACGTCCCGACCCGGTAGGCTACCCGGGTCATTCGGTGGGGTCGGTGCGAGGCGAGGAAGCTACGGGATGCAGCACGCGCGCGTCGTGATCATCGGTGGGGGTGTCGGTGGGACGTCGATCGCCTACCACCTGACCCTCGCGGGTTGGACTGACGTCGTGCTCGTGGACCGTGCCGAGCTCACAAGCGGGTCCACGTTCCATAGCGCGGGCCTCGTGGGCCAGCTGCGCGGCTCGGTGACCCTGACCCGGATGATGATGTACGGCGCGGACCTGTACCGCCGACTCAAGGACGACACCGGCACGGACCCCTCCTGGCACGAAGTCGGCTCCATCCGCCTGGCGTCCTCGACGGCCCGGATGGAGGAACTGGAGCGCCAGCTCGGCTGGGCCACGACGTTCGGGCTGCCGATGGAATCGATCAGCCCGGGCGAGGCGCAGGAGCGCTTCCCGCTCATGTCCACCGACGGCGTGGTCGGTGGCGTGTGGTTGCCGACCGACGGCTGGCTTGACCCGTCCGGGCTGGCGAACGCGCTGGCAGCCGGGGCCCGCCAACGCGGCGCGCAGATCCGGCCGCACACGCGCGTCGTCGCGATCAGCGTGGACACAGGCACGTCGAACCGGCGGACGCCGCGCGTCACCGGGGTGACCGTGGAACACCGGGGCGAGCGCGAGGAGATCGCCGCAGAGATCGTCGTGAATGCCGGCGGCATGTTTGCGCCCGAGATCGGCCGGATGGTGGGGGTCACCGTGCCGCTCATCCCGATGGCCCACCAGTACCTGTTCACCGAACCGCTCGAGGGCGTCCACTCGGGGCTCCCGCAGCTCCGCGACCCGGACAACCTCGTGTACTTCCGCGAGGAGGTCGGCGGGTTGTGCATGGGTGGCTACGAACGGGATCCGGCCCCGTGGTCGCTCGATGGCGTCCCGCCCGATTTCAACGGCAAGCTCCTTGCGCCGGACCTGCCACGGTTCGAGCCGATCATGGAAGGCGCCATTCGCCGGGTGCCCGCCATGGCGGACGCCCGGGTAAGTCGGATCATCAACGGACCCGAAGGGTTCACGCCGGACAACGAGTTCATCCTGGGTGAATCCGAGGTCCGCGGGTTCTTCGTGGCGGCCGGGTTCTCGGCCCACGGGATCGCGGGGGCCGGCGGGATCGGACGCCAGATGGCGGCCTGGATCACGGAAGGCGAGCCCGAACTCGACCTGTGGAAGATGGACATCCGCCGGTTCGGGGCGGCCTACCGGTCGCAACGCCACACCCTGGCGCGCGCGACCGAGAACTACGCGACGTACTACGACATCCATTACCCGAACGAGGAGCGCCACGCCGATCGACCGCTGCGGACCGCGCCCGCCTACGACGAACTCGGCGGCCTTGGCGCGGTCTTCGGCGAGAAGTCGGGCTGGGAGCGCCCGAACTGGTTCGAGCCCAACGCCGATGACCCGCGTTTCGGGGGTCGCGAAGCGCTCGAGGCGCTGCGGCCGCGCGGATGGGCAGGGGAGCACTGGTCGCCGGCGATCGCCGCGGAGGCCCTCGCGACGCGCGAGGCAGCGGCCCTGTTCGACGAGACGTCGTTCGCCAAGCTCGAGGTGGCCGGCCCCGGGGCCTGCGCCGCACTGCAGCGGGTGGCCGGCAACGACGTCGATCGACCGGTCGGGTCCGTCGTGTATACGCAGCTCCTGGACCGGCGGGGCGGGGTCCACGCGGACCTCACGATCACCCGCCTCGGGCCCCGAGCGGTTCCTCCTGGTCACCGGGACCGCCTTCGGGAACCACGACGCGGCCTGGCTGCGCACCAACGTCCCCGATGACGGAACGGTGGAAGTGCGCGACGTGACGGCGTCGCGCGTCTGCTACGGGCTGTGGGGTCCGCGGGCCCGCGACATCCTCGCGCCGCTGACGGCGGAGCCGGGCGATGTCTCCGATGCCGCATTCCCGTACCTCAACGCGCGCGAGATCACGGTCGGGATCCGTGCCGCTGCTGGCGTTGCGGGTCACCTACGTCGGCGAGCTCGGGTGGGAGCTGTACGCGCCCACCGAGTACGGCCGGACCCTCTGGTCCACGCTGTGGGCCGCGGGTCGCGATCACGGGATGGTCGCCGGTGGATACCGGGCGATCGACGCCCTGCGGATCGAGAAGGGCTACCGGGTCTGGTCAAGCGATGTGACGCCGGACGAGACGCCATTCGAGGCCGGGCTCGGGTTCGCGGTCGCGCTGGACAAGGCGACGCCTTCCCAGGCCCACGGGGCACTCTCGGCCGCGAAGGCCGCGGGACCCCGGAAGCGACTCCGGGCGCTGGTCCTCGACGACCCACGCTCGGTCTGCCTTGGCAACGAGCCCGTCCGGGTCGACGGCGAGGTCGTGGGGCGGGTCACGAGCGGCGGCTACGGGTTCGCCGTGGAACGGTCGATCGCGTACGCATACTTGCCGCCGGACCGGGCGGCGTTCGGGACCCGCGGTGAGGTTGAGGTCTTCGGGCAGCGCGTCGGGTTCGAGGTCGCGCGGGAGCCCCTCTACGACCCGACCGGTGAGCGGATCCGGATGTGAGCGGCGTGGGTTGACAGACGTGGCCATTCATGGCTATATCTGGCCATGAAGTCCGTCCGTATCGCCGAGCTCAAGGATCGCCTGTCGGAGCATCTGCGTGCCGTCGAGCAGGGGGCGGAGGTGGTCGTCATGGATCGGACCCGCCCGATCGCCCGGATCGTGCCGATCGGGCCGTCCGGCAGTGGAGTCCGCCTGACTCGGCCGCGTCGCGACTTCACGGAGATCCGCGACCGGCGGCGCCCACGCGCTGGGTGGCTCATCGACTCGACCACGATGCTGCTCGAGGAGCGTGGTGAGCGGTGAACGTCTATGTCGACTCGTCTGTGCTGCTGCGCGTCGTCCTCGGTGAACCCGGCAGACTCAGGATCTGGTCGACCATCACCACCGCCGTGTCGAGCGAGTTGATCCGGCTTGAATGTCTGCGCACCATCGATCGCGCGAGGATCCGCCTCGGTCTGGAGGACCGTCGAGTGGCGCAGTATCGCGCCGACGTCCTCGAGGTCGTGGACTCGTTGCGACTCGTTGCCCTCGACACCGTCGTCCTCGATCGAGCCTCGTCTCCGTTCCCGACACTGCTCGGCTCCCTCGATGCGATCCACCTGGCGAGCGCGCTCCTGGTCCGTGACGAGGTCGATGACCTGGCCTTCGCGACGCACGATGCTGAGCTGGCGGTAGCGGCTCGGGCGACCGGTTTCGCGGTCCACGGTCTGCCGCGCGGTCGCACCCGGTGACGATCCAGCAGGAATACGGGTCGGAGTGGTCGGCCTCGCTGCGTCGCGGCAGCGACGCCGAGCTCCGGCGTTGGCTGGAGGTGGCCCAGGCCGCCTGCGACGAGACCGATGGCATCGCTCGACGCTCCTTCCGGCGCGACCTGCAGGTGGACACGAAGCCGGACCGCACGTTCGTCACGCAGGCCGACACGGAGGTGGAACAGCACATCCGGGCCCGCCTGCTCGATGCGTTCCCCGACCACGGGATCATCGGCGAGGAGTTCGGGACCGAGGGCGAAGGGGCATCGGTGCGGTGGTACATCGACCCGATCGACGGGACGCACAACTACATCCGTGGCGTCCCGATCTTCGCGACGCTCATCGCGGTGGAGCGCGACGGCGAACTCCAGGCCGCGGTCCTGTCGGCGCCCGCCCTCGACGAGCGCTGGTGGGCGCACCGGGGCGGCGGGGCGTGGGCGCGGAACCGCGGCGAGACGGTCCCGCGGCGGATCGGGGTGAGCGGGATCGCGAGCCTGGCCGACGCGCAGGTCCTCTACGGGGGCATCCGCGAGTTGATGAGCGGCGAGCGAGCGCCGGGATTCACGGCGATGCTCGGCGAGGCCTGGCGCGAGCGTGGGTTCGGCGACTTCTGGGGCTACGCGCTCGTCGCCGAGGGTGCGGCGGAGGCCATGGTCGAGGTGGGTCTCAATGCGTACGACGCGGCCGCGCCATTCCTGCTGGTCGAGGAGGCCGGCGGCCGCGTGACCGACTTCGAGGGCCGCCGGGCCATCGATACGGGGACCTTCCTCGCGACCAACGGTCATCTCCACGAGACGATCCGCGAACGATTGGTCGTGGATCCAGGACATGGGACGCCGCCGACACCGTCCTGAAGTCATCCAGGGTCCGGGACCCGACCGCTTGACCCAGCCCCGAACGTGCCGGTCGGCCCGGGTGGAACGGTGCCATCCGGCGGTACGGCCAGGCGCACCCGGGTCGCATGCTGGGGGCAGATCGGAGGTGCCCGATGATCGAGCGAGCAGACGCGCCCAGCCACCCGGCGGATGCCATGATCTGGATCGACCATCAGCAGGCCATCATCGCCACCCGGCATGGCGACGGATCGCCGTTCGTCGAGCGATTGGGTCGCGGTCCGTTCGAGCCGGAGGCGGCGTTCGAGGCCCGCGCCGTCGACGAGCTGGTCGATTACGGGACGGTGACGGTCTCTGGACCCGCGTTCGCACGAACGTCGTTCGAGCGCGCCCTCGTCGCGGTCACGCATCGGCCGGATCGGATCATCGATGTCGAGCCGTGGATCGACGCCACCGACGTCGCCGACTTCCCGGCGCGGCGACGGCACCGCTGACCGGCGCGTAGGGCATCATCGACGCATGCGGATCGTCAGTCCCGAGGAAGCTGTCGCGGGGATCCGCTCGGGCGAACAGGTCTACGTCCAATGTGCCGCCGCGGTCCCGACCGTCCTGCTCGACGCGCTCGTCGCCCGCGCCGGTGACCTGGCCGATGTCGGGATGGTCCATCTGCACACCGAAGGCCCGGGACCGCACCTGGCCCCGGAGATGGCGCCGCACTTTCGGCATCGAGCCCTGTTCGTCGGGCCGAATGCGCGCGCCGCGATCGCCGAGGGACGCGCGGACTACGTGCCGGTCTTCCTGTCGGACGTGCCGCGGTTGTTCGATTCGGGCGCGGTCCCGCTCGACGTCGTCCTCGTCAACGTCACGCCGCCGGACAAGCACGGCTTCTGCTCGCTCAATGTCTCGGTGGAGGCGATGCACAGCGCCATCCGGGCGGCGACGACGGTCATCGCCCAGCTCAACCCGGCGCTGCCGCGCACCCTGGGCGAGAGCTTCATCCACGTGGACGACATCGATCTCGCGGTCGAGGTGGATGTCCCGCCCGCCGAGCGTCCGGGCGAGCCGATCGGCCCGATCGAGCGACGGATCGGCGAGTACGTCGCCGAGCTCGTCCCCGACGGTGCGACGCTCCAGCTCGGGATCGGCGCCATCCCCGCCGCGACGGCGCTCGCGCTGACCGACCGGCGCGACCTCGGCGTGCACACGGAGATGTTCACCGACAGCATCGTGGATCTCGTGGAAGCGGGCGTCATCACCGGCGCTCGCAAGGAGCGCAACCGCGACAAGATCGTGACCGCGTTCATGATGGGGACCCGGCGACTCTATGACTTCGTCAACGACAACCCGATGATCGAGATGCGCTCGGTGGACTTCACGAACGACACGCACGTGATCCGGTCCTTCAGCCGGATGACGGCGATCAACTCGGCGATCGAGGTGGACCTGACCGGGCAGGTCGTCGCCGATTCGATCGGCCAGCGCGTCTACAGCGGTGTCGGCGGGCAGATGGACTTCATCCGTGGGGCCGCACTCGCGAGCGAGGGCCGCGCCATCATCGCGCTGCCAGCCACCGCGGCAGGCGGTTCGATGTCGCGGATCACCGGGACGTTGAAACAGGGTGCGGGGGTCGTGACGACCCGAGCCCATGCCCGGACCATCGTGACGGAGTACGGTGTGGCGGAACTGTTCGGGCGTAGCTTGCGGGAGCGGGCTGCGGCGCTCATCGGGATCGCCCATCCCGACCATCGCGATCGATTGAAGTCGGAGGCCCACGACCTGGGGCTCTGGTAAGGGAGGGACGCCATGCAGCCCGTGATGGATCCGGACCCGACAACGACCCGACCTGGACTCGACGACGCGCTCCTTGCGCGGATGGACGCCTACTGGCGCGCCGCCAACTATCTGTCTGTCGGCCAGATCTACCTGCTGGACAACCCCTTGTTGCGCGAGCCGCTCCGCTCGGAACACGTCAAGCCCCGGCTCCTGGGGCACTGGGGCACGACGCCGGGGCTCAACCTGATCTACGTCCACATGAACCGGGTCATCCGTGAGCGCGATCTGGACGCCATCTACATCACCGGACCGGGCCACGGTGGCCCCGGGCTCGTCGCGAACGCGTACCTCGAAGGGACCTACAGCGAGGTCTACCCGAGCATCAGCCGCGACGAAGGCGGCATGCGACGCCTGTTCCGCCAGTTCAGCTTTCCGGGCGGCATCCCGAGCCACGTCGCACCCGAGACGCCGGGCTCCATCCACGAAGGCGGCGAGCTGGGCTACTCGCTCGCCCACGCATACGGCGCGGCCTTCGACGATCCGGACCTCCTGGTGGCCTGCGTCGTGGGCGACGGCGAGGCCGAGACCGGACCGCTCGCGGCGAGCTGGCACTCGAACAAGTTCCTCGATCCCCGGCGTGACGGCGCCGTGCTCCCGATCCTCCACCTCAACGGCTACAAGATCGCGAACCCGACGGTCCTCGCGCGGATCCCGGATGCGGAGTTGCGATCACTGATGGAGGGGTACGGCCACACGGTGTACGAGGTCGCGGGCGAGGATCCGGCGACGGTTCACCGCGAGTTCGCGGCCACGCTCGATACCGCTCTGGACCAGATCGCCGAGATCCAGCGCGCCGCGCGTGCGGGGGCCGCCGATGCACCCCTCGAGCGCCCGCGCTGGCCGATGATCATCCTGCGCACGCCCAAGGGATGGACCGGCCCCAAGGAGATCGACGGCCTGCCGGCGGAGGGTTCCTGGCGATCGCACCAGGTGCCCATGAGCGACGTGCGCGGCAAGCCGGACCACCTCGCGATCCTCGAGACCTGGATGCAGAGCTATCGGCCGCAGGAGCTGTTCGACGACGACGGTCGTCTCGTCCCCGAGCTGGCCGAACTGGCCCCGACCGGGCACTCGGCGCATGAGTGCGAACCCGGTCACCAACGGCGGCGAGCTGTTACGCGACCTGCGCCTGCCCGATTTCCGGGACTACGCGGTCGACGTCCCGGCACCCGGGACCACGTTCAGCGAGGCCACCCGCAAGCTCGGCGAGATGCTCCGCGACGTCATCCGACTCAACCCCGAGACGTTCCGCGTCATGGGGCCGGACGAGACCGCGTCCAACCGCCTCGGGTCCGTCTTCGAGGCGACGGACCGGACGTGGATGGCCGAGACGTTCCCCAGCGACGACCACCTCGCCCCCGATGGCCGCGTCATGGAGGTCCTTTCCGAGCACCTCTGCCAGGGCTGGCTGGAGGGCTACCTGCTGACCGGGCGGCACGGGCTCTTCAATTGCTACGAAGCGTTCATCCATATCGTGGATTCGATGTTCAACCAGCACGCCAAATGGCTGAAAGCGACGTCGGAGATCCCATGGCGCCGCCCGATCGCT
>CAVURB010000017.1:0-371944 GCA_963743815.1 uncultured Chloroflexia bacterium
CTTTGTGGGCGCAGTCCTTGGGTCGCTACGCGGCACGAGCACGCAGACACGACCTGCCTGGGTGACCTTGCTGGGTCAGGCGGGAACGCGATGAAGCGCACCGGATCTGCCGAGTTTGGTCCCGCGTGGGCCCACGAGTCTGCCGTGACCATGGCGACCGAGTCGGTGCAATCGACCCATTATCTTGCCAGTCAGGCTGCAGCCTCCGGAACCTCGGCCGGGTTCGTGGCTGGTTGGGCGACTCGTCCTGACCGATTCCGCGGGCTCGAAGAAGACCCCTCCACCGCGCGGCGACCTGTTGGCGCACGCGTTCGACGAGCTGGAGATGCAGCGAGCGACCGTTCGATACCTGCTCACACCCGCGGGCTTCGTCGGGTTGAAACTGCCGCCCGGTCACGGCCTGACTCACGGCTGGCGAACCGACCAGCGCGACTTTGCCTCGGTCGTGGAAATCGCCACGAACGAGGTCCTTCGGCTCGTTTCTGGAGATCTCCTCGCCAAGGCCCGGGGCGTGGCCGACTACCTCGTGATCGGGGTGGATGTCGCGTCACCGGACCACGAGGGGCGGCCGTACGGCGAGACCGCGATCGTTATGGACCTGCGCCAGGCCGTCGTCGTCGGCACCACTGGGAAGACCTTCCCGAACTCCGAGCAGCAGGGCCACCTGATCCGTAACGAGGATCCAGGCAATCACCTGATGCGGATCGGGGACGACCGGCTGGCCGTGCTCGTGTGCCACGACCTCGTGGCGTTTGGCAACGCGGAGCGCCACGAACCGGCGAGGGATCCGCGCCAAGGTAGGCCAGGCTCTCGAAGCCGCATTCTCAGCTGGCGAGCCGACGATCGTCCTCCACCTGCCGCATACAGTCGACTCCGCCCGGACGTGGGTCCCGCCGTGGGAGCGGCTACTCGGTCGCCACGGTCGATCGACTGTGGCTTGGGCGAGCGCAATCAAGTACCGAGTGATCGGGGACGGTCATCGGCCAACCAAGCCGCTGTCGCCTCGCCTGCTGGCTGCCACGGCTGGCGGCCGTGAGGGCGTCCTCGACATCGTCGTCGGAGACGCTCCGGGCAAGTAGGACGGCGATAGACCCAGCCCTAGGCGTCGTAGTCCGGCTCGACCGACCGCTCGCCGTGCCATTTGTGCTGGCACGCGTTGCACGCAAACTCTGGCATCTCTGGCCACACGAGGCATCCGCCCAGCCTGACCTCGCCGGCTCTGACCTGGGTCTCGAGATCATCGGTGAACGCCGGCAACCCAAATTGGATGCGGGCGACACTGTCGGAGCCGCACATCGGGCATGGCCGTTCGCGGCCTACCCGCGTCGGAGCGTTAGTGGTCGATCCGTCCATCGCCATGATGATTGAGTTGCACCTGCGCCGCGGCAAGTAGGCGAAAGTCCTTGGAAGCCCTCGGTCGTGCCTCGGGCGGTCACGTACTCCTGCAGCTCGGCAGGTTCGGCCTCGAGCGGCCGCCCGGTACTATCGTCGGCTGGTCGCGAAGCGCCCGGTCGGACACCGTGGTCAGTGGCACGTCGCAGGGCCGGTTCGCTCCTGGACTGCCGCGATCATCGGGATGACCATGCACCGCGCACTCCTCGCTGCGCTCGCCGCCGTCACGCTACTCGTCGTCGGGTCACCGACGTCGGTGTCGGCCTCTGACGAAATCTCGACCAGCGCCACAAGCACGTATCGGGTCGTGCCCGACGAGGGTGAAGTGCGGGTCAAAGTGACCCAGAAAGTCACCAATCGGATCCCGAGCACCACCGAGTCGTACGACTGCTCATACCAGTACTACGACTACTACTACTACGAATGGGTCACGATCCCGCGAACCTGCAGCAACACGACCCGTTACTACGTGAACGAGGCATTCCTCTGGGTCGAGACCGGCGCCAAGGACTTGAAGGTCACCTCGAATGGTGGCGCGGTCAAGGTCAAGAAGGACGCAAAGACAGACAGCTTCCGTTCCTATGCGTTGACGTTCCCGCGGATCTACAACGGTCAGACGCGGACCATCACAGCCACGTACACGATCCCCGGCGGCGCACCTCGGTCCGGCACGTCCCTTCGCGTCAACGGCGCCTACTTCGATTTCTGGGGGATCTCACAGCCCACAGACTCGGCGAAGGTGTCGATCCAGGTCCCGGAGGCATTCGAGGTCGATACCTACGGCGGAACTGTCACCGAAAAGGTGAAGGACGGCCTTCGGACACTGTCGAGCGGCGCCGTCGACGATACGACGACGTACTTCGTGGGAGTCACCGGAACGAACCCATCCGGCTTCGTCGAGGAGCAGGTGACGACTGCGGACGGTCGGACCATCTCGATCCTCGGCTGGCCCGGTGACACAGCGTGGATGGAAGCAATCCGTGGAGAAGCCGCTGCTGCGATCCCCGAGCTCGAGGCACTCATCGGTCAGCCCCTGCCAGGGACGGGCGACATCGAGGTCCGCGAGACCGCCGACTCCGTCCTGGGTGAGGCATATGTCGGGACCTTCGATCCCGATGAGCAGCTCGCGCGAATTCTCGGAGGAGTTCGGCGAGGCGGGCACCGTCACACACGAGCTTGCGCATGCATGGTTCAACGACGACCTCTTCGCCGAACGCTGGCTCTCCGAGGGGTATGCCAGCTGGATCGAACGCGCCTCCGGCACCGTGTCCGCTCCGTGCGTCGCACCGGCAACGTATCCGGGGGATGGGGCGCCGGCACTGATCTCCTGGCAATTCGCGGGTCCGCGGGCGTCGCTCACCGAGTACGCCGTCGTCGCATACCAGTACGACGCGGCGTGCGCACTCGTCTCCCGAGCCGCCGAGGCGATCGGCATGGAGCGGATGCGCGACGTCATCGGCGTTCTGGCTACCGCCGACAGTGCGTACGAGGGTGTCACTGACCGCACGCCCGGCGCGCCAGTCGGGTGGCGTGACTGGTTGGACGCAGTCGATGAGCGCGGCATGCGCCCATCCGACCTTGACGATGCGGACGCCGTGGCGGACTTGCTCACGGAACTCGGGATCGCGAGCGTTGCGGACCTGAAGGTCCGCGAGGAGGCGCGGGCGGCGTTCGCTGACCTGCGTGACGGGCCAAATGACTGGGCGGTTCCCGTCGCGGTGACTCGTCCCATGGCCTACTGGGAATTCGACGACGCGCATGACGCGATTTCCCTCGCCTCCCAGGCGTTCGCCCTGGCGGTGAAGACCGAACTACTCCTGCCGTCGGTCGGGGCGGACGAAAGCCCGTTGCGAGCATCCTACGAAGCAGCGACGGATGCTTCGACGCTTGCCGCCACGCGGGATAGGGCCGCCGGTCAACTCGAGGCGGCCACGGTCGTCGCTGGGGCGGTGGCGGCATCGGCCAGCGAGTTCGGCCCGGTCGAGCAGGTCGGCCTCCTTGGTGTCGACCTGCCGACGCTCACCGCGGGTGCCGTCAGCGCCGTCGATGCCTTCGACCTCGCGGCGGCGCACGCTCAGGCCCAGGAGATCCAGGCGATCGTAGGTGGTGCCGCGACGAGCGGTTTGACCCGCATCGGCATCACCTTGGCCGTCTTGGTGTTGGCGGTACTCGTCGTGTGGGTCGTTCGGCGTCGCGGCCGGTCGTCGCTGCAGTGACCGGCGTCGATCACGGTGGCGTCGATCGGGGAGCCGATCGCTCGAAGATGCCACGGAGCTGGTGAACACGCCGGTCGGCTTCGGCGGTGAGATCCGACCCGCCGCGACGGACGTGTTCGCGACGGAGTTCCGCACCCTGCCGCCCGACGGTCGCGACCGTCCCTGACATCCGGGCGATCTGCCGCAGTCCGCTAGCAGCTCAATAGGACAGTCCAAGCGACGCGATGATCGGCCCGCGCGCCCTCGCGCGCGTACCTGTATCGCGCGCGGGCTCCGAAGGAGCCGCCCCCATTGACACCGTCCTCGATGGTGTGGGCCGACACGGGTCGATGACCCCGACACGACATCAGGAGGTGACGCCGATGGGCAGCATCACGGGACACATCTGCCAGGCCTGCGACACGAGCTTCAGCGTCCATTCGGGCGGCGGGTTCATGTTCGATCTCCTCCATTGCGAGGACTGCGGCGCCGCGCGAGTCCGTCAGTCACGAGGAGCTCGGCGACATCCACCTCCGGTTCATCAAGGGCCTCGGCGTGCCATACGCCGTGAGCCGCATGGAGATGGATCGACGGATCCAGGCGGAGTACCCGGGCGAGCCGATCACCCGGGACGAGTACCACGCGGCGGCCGAAGCGACCCTGCGCACCGTGCACCTGCGGCGGCCGGTTCCGGTACGGCGCGCCGCCCCGCTGCCCCACCTGCCGGTCGACACCCGAGACGTGGACCTTCGATGCGTCGGCCCGATCGCGCGCTCTATGACTGACGCCGGACCGCCGCCCGACCGGGACCGGCGGGACCTCCGACCCATGGCGACCCCGACGGACGGTCGGTCACCCTGCCGCGCATGAGCAAGGCCACGACCATCACGAAGCTCACGCCCGACGAAGCGAGCCGGCGCGCTCTACATCGACTTCGAGGGGCAGATCGGCCAGCCGCCGGTGCTGCTCGGGTGTACGCGTCGATCGCCCGGCGACGACGTGACGCACGTCTGGCATGCCGTCACCGACCCGGCCTTCGAGCCGCTCGCCGTCGCCGACGGATCATCGAGGTCCTGATCGCTCGCGGATGCCGTCGAGCGGATCCTGCAGCGCGCCGAGTCGAAGGATCGACTGATCGTCGCCTGGAGCGAGCACGAGCTCGAGGTCGTCGAGCGGCTACTGCCCCGAGAAGCTCGATCGACTCCGGGCGCGGTACGTCAACGCCCGCAAGGTCGCGGTGAGCTGGCGGCTGGTCGTGTCACGACGGCGAACGGCCGGCAATCGAACGCGCTCGCCGACTACCTCGTCCTCATCGGCCATCGGCGTTCCCGAGCGCGCCGGCCGGACCGGACCGGCGACGACCATCGGGCGGATCCGGACGGCGCGCTCGCGAAGGGGCACGGGATCGCCGGCCTGACCGCGGACCAGCGCCGCCGCTGGGACGACCTCCGCGAGCACAACCGCCACGACTGCGTCGGCATGCGCAAGGTCTGCCTGCTGGCCGCGCGCGAGGTCGCGGCGCGCGCCGAGGCGCGCGGAGCGTGGCCGCGTTCGAGCCGCCAGGTAAGCGCCCATCGGCAACCTCCGCGTGAAAGCGGAGTCCCTCATGCCGACGCTCCTTCGGGTCGGGCCGTACCAGTTCTTCATCGTCATGTTCGATTGCGGCGAGCGGATGCACGTCCACGTGCAGGGCGGCGGCCGCGGCGCGGCAAAGTTCTGGCTGGTGCCGGAGGTCAGCCTCGCCGCGCACCGGGGCTACACTGCACGCGACCTCGTGAGGATCGAAGCCATCACGCAGGCGCATCGAGCCGACGCTACGCGAGCGTTGGTTGGAAGTATGCGAAGGCGGTCGATGATGCAGAGAACCATCATCACGTCGGTGCGTGTGGATGCGGAGCACATCACGTTCGCGCTGTCGGATGGGCGTGTCGTCGCGGCGCCGACGGCATGGTCGCCTCGACTGTTGGAGGCGTCGGCAGACGAGCGGGCGGACTATCGGATCGACGACGCCGGCGTCATCGTCGAGTGGCCGGCCATCGACGAACACATCGGCCTGTGGACGTTGCTCGGCGTGCCCGAGGACGTGGTGCTCGAGGCTGCGCAGTTCAACGTCAAGCGCGACACCCTGGCCAGCTGATCCCCGTCGCCTCCGGGGCGACAGCCCACTCGTGATGACAATCGGCCGCATATTGCGCCGCCCGTGACACCAGAGCTGTCACGCCGCTGAGCCACCCTCGTCCTGCGGAGCGATCGAGCCGACCGGGGCCCGATCGACCGGGTAGGGGAGGGTCCACCCGATGCAGGTGGCGTACCGAGACCTCATCGACCGTCGGCTCCCGCGCGTCGAACGCGGGTGCACCTCGAAGTCGGCCTTCGTCAGCCGGCGCGAGGCATCCACCATCGCCCGCCACGGGCGCCACCGGGACGGCTCGCTCAAGCCGTACCGCTGCCGCTTCTGCGAGCTGTGGCACCTGGGCCATCGGCGCGGCGCGTTCGGGGCCGCGTGAAACAGCGTAGGTCTTGACGCGAACAGTAGGTATCGCACCATCATGCATATCATGACCAGTCGAGTCGGAGAGCGCGGGCAGATCGCGGTCGACAGGCGATCCGCGAGGAGCTCGCGATCTACGCCGTGGGACGAAGCCGTGCAGCGGGTGGAGGACGGCCGGATCGTAATCCAGGTCATCCCCGGCCGGCACCGTCGATCGTTGGCAGGTGTGCTCAGGGACAGGGTCGGCCGCACGCCGCGGATGCGTCCTGGGACGTCCTCAGGCAGGCGGCTTGGGAGACGCCGGACCCGGATCGTCCGGCTGGCCGACCTCCGATCGAGCTATGCCGTCGCGCTTGTCCGCGTCTATCGGGACGCCGGAGGCGCTCAGGCGCGCCGCGCTGGCCCGACGCGGGTGACTCGGTGACAACGCGACCGATGACGGCATCTCGGTCGTGCGCGCTCGCGGAATGCACCGCACGTCCTGCGCTCGCGTACGCCGTCGATCGGGACCGACATCGTGGACAGCCTCAGTCGCGTGTCCGTCTCGCAGGTGGCGCGCGAGGCGCTCGAGGCGAGGCTGGGCTGGTCCGGATCGGGGCCGCGCGATCTGCCGTTCGCAGCGATCGGGGCGAGCGCGGACGGCCGGAGCATCGCAGCGGACGACGAGGCGTACTTGCGCGAGACGTGGGCATCGAGGACATCGATGTCGATGCGGACGCTCGCGGTCGTTGACACGTCGGCGCTGGTCGCCGCGGCCGACGGTCCGAGCCGATGCACCGGGCGTGCGTCGACGTCCTGGGCCGGCCGGATCTCGACCTGGTGATCCCCGCGATGGTCGTCGCCGAGGCGGCGTATCTGGTCGAGCGGCGGCTCGGTCCCGTCGCCGAAACGGCGTTCATCCGCGGCCTGAGCGGGTTTGCGATCGAGTCGCCCGCGGCCGAGGACTGGCCGTCGATCGCCGACGTCGTCGAGCGCTACGCGGACCTTCGACTCGGGACGACGGACGCATCGATCGCCGTTCTCGCCGACCGGCTGGGCACCGACGTCGTCGTCACGCTCGACCGCCGCCACTTCGACGTCATCCGGACGCGTATCGGGTGGCGCGTTCCATGTCCTGCCACGGATCCGCGGATGCGAGTCGTGGCGACGTCCATCGGACAGGCCGCCGGGAGACGCCGACTCGGATCGTCCCCTTGATCGTCGCTTCAGCCAGGCCCGCCGCGCCCGATGACGATGTCGTCGTCCGCCGGATGCCGGTCGAGATACGCCTGGACGTACGGGCAGGTCGCGATGACCTTGAGGCCGCGTTCGCGAGCCGAATCGAGCGCGAATCGGACGAGCGCCGACCCCACGCCGCGGCCCTCGAACGCCGGCAGGACGCCCGGTGTGGATGAGGGCGAGCCGGCCGCGCTTGTTGACGTAGGTCAGGGAGCCCGCGAGTTCGCCGTCGACATGTGCCTCGAACCGCTCTCGATCGGTGGCGTCGCTGACGATGGGCGTGGTCACCGGCCAACGGTAGCAGCGGGGGCGCGTGGGGCGCTGGGGGCGCTGGGGGCCGCTGGGGGCGCCTACCCACTCGCTGATGACAATCGGCCGCATATGCGGGAGAGCTCGCTGGGTTGATGCCTGGGCTCTCGCGGGCCCGTGACAGCCTAGTTGTCACAGTCATCTGGTTCCCTCAGGGCGCCGAGCCACCACGATCGACCGGGATCGCGGCCTCGACACCCACGGGGGACCATCGATGCGCCCGCTCCATCAGGTCATCGCGTTGATCGCGATCGCCTTGACGTTCCTCGCCTGCGGCTCGTCGGCGTCGACGCCGGCCGCGGCCGCCGCCTCGACCACGGCCCGACCACCGCGGATCGCTCCGCGTCCTGACGCCGTCCAGCGGCGACGTCGTCGAAAGCGCGACCGTCACCTTTGCAGGCACGGCGCCGGTGGGGGAGCGGGTCGTGCACGACATCCCGCTCGGGTCCGACGACGAGGTCGTCGCGACCGACGGCACGTGGACCCTCGACGTCACGCTCGAGGAGGGCGTGAACGACATCACGCTGCGCCTCGGCGACGACCAGGACTCCGAGATCACGGTCCGCGTCACATACCAGCCGAGCACCGCCGCCGTACCGACCGCGACGCCGGAAGCCACGCCTGAGGCGACTCCCGAACCCACGCCCGAACCCACCCCTGAACCCGACACCCGAACCGACCCCAGAACCCACGAAGGCCGAGTACAAGAAGCTGTCTGATCGCGCGTGGGCGAAACTCGTGAAGGCGCCGGACGACTACTTCGGCAAGACCTATCAGGTCTGGGCGTGCATCTCGCAATTCGACGCCGCGACCGGTGCGGACACATTCCGCGGTGAGGCCTCGAACAAGAAGCGCACGTACTGGTTCTCCGACGGCGAGAACTCACTGTTCACCGGCGACGTTGACCAGCTCGATGACATCGTCGCGAAGACGTGGTTGTGATGAACGTGACCTCGATCGGCTCGTTCACCTACGAGACCCAGATCGGCGGCGAGACGACCGTTCCCTGGTTCACGATCGAGAAGATCACACGCAAGGGCTCCTGCGCCTGAAGCTGCGCACTGTGCTTCGGCTCGCGGCCGGCCCGCCTGATGACAATCAAAGGCATATGCGGCCGATTGTCATCACCCACGGGCTGTCACCCCGGTGCCGGCGCCGGAGCAGCCCGGGGCGGCGCCCAACGGTCCCGTCAGCGCAGAGCCATCGCGACGATGTAGGCATCGCCATCCAGAGCGACCACAACTGGTGTCTTGTCGCGAATCCAAGCGGCGCCTTCGAACTCCGCGCAAGTGTTGAGCGCCCCTTCGACCTGCCAGCTTGTGCCCCCGTCGGCCGACCTTAGCCACTGCTCGGTTCCGGTTGGTGCTTCCATAACGTCGTCGCTATCGATGCATGACGTTGGCGTTGTCAACGAAACGATGGCCCCGGACGGCGCCAGACCCGCATATGCGGCCCTGGGCGGAAGCGCCACTGGAAGCCACTGATCGCCCCCATCACGGACCTGGAGCCAGTCTCCTTCGGGGCCCGTACCGCCGACGGAGATGCGCCCGTCGCGGACTGCCAGCCACAATCGGCCGGCGGAGTTGGAGAGTGTCGACGTCTGGGCCCAATGCCGGCCGCCGTCGGTGGAGGTCCGCACTCGCGTCACGGTGTCCGATCCCCAGGCAACAGCGAGGAGATCCCCGGAGGCCGCGACTGCGACCGGGCCCCATCCACCGGGCTGGTCGGTCTCTGCAACGTCTGTCCTCGCGAACGTCGCACCATTGTCGCGGCTGATAAGGGCCCGCACGCTTCCTTCGTCATCGTCGGCGAAGGCGATGTACACAGAGCGACCAGACGCCGCCAGGGCCACAGGAGTCCACCCGTCCCCGGACCGGGTAAGGCACGTCGTGGATGTCCAGGTCTCGTTCGCTCCATGCCGCGGGCTGCGAACAAGTCCAAGGCCGTTGCGACATTCGTACGAGGAGTACACGACGAACACGTGGGCTTCAGTAGCCGCAACGGAGGGGGCCCCGCCGCCGAGCATCAGATCCTGGGTCCACGTCCGACCTCCATTCGCCGAACGGACGTAGAGGCTCGCGTCCTCACCGTGGGTCCAGGCTTCCTCGAGCGTGGCCACCACGGCGTGCAGATATGTCTTCGCGCCATCGGCCGACCAGGCGATTCCGACCCCGCCCGCCATCGAATCTGGCAGGGGCGAGATGGTCCACGCAGCCGGCGCGGGCGTGGCACTCGGCGTCGGGGCTACGGACGTGCTCGGGATCGGCGTCGGCGATGACGTGGCCAGCGTAGTCGGCGCCGTGGTCGGGAGTGCGGCGGACGGCGAGGACCCATCGAGCGCCGACGCGGGTGTAGTCCCGGTGCAACCGGACATCAACGCCGCGGCGACCACGATGCCGATCGCTCGAGCGGTCCCTGCGTGCGATTGCATCGACGGTCTCCCGCGTGGATCGAGGTTGATCCGACTACGGGATGGACGCTGCGCGCTCGAAATGCCCGTGCCAAGAGTCGAAGGACCCAAATCGCGATCGAGGTCCTCGGGCGCGGGTGCGGACGCGACCCGCTTGAGGCCGTTCGGCACTTCCCGATGTGGTGATCCGGCGCGAGGATTCCCCGCGGTGCCCCTGCGTCGCAAGGAGGTGGCTCGTGGGGCGGACGTCCGTGCGGTCGGGATTTGCGTTGCTGCTCGTCGGTGCGCTCGCGGCGGGGACGTGTACGGCGCCTGCGGCCTCGGCGCCGCCCGGATCGGACGCTCCCCAGGCCGCAACCACAAGGCCGATCGCGACCCAGGCAGCAGGTCCGACAGATCCGCCAGCGGCCACGCCGACTGTCACGGCTGAGCTCAGCGGTCCTGTCGTCCCGGCCGATGTCCTGGCGGCTAACACAACGCCGCATCCCGTCCACGCGATCGCCGTCGGACGGGACGTATGTGCGATCCGCGAGGACGGCAGCGTCGGCTGCTGGGGATACACGACGGCGACGCCCCCCGAAGGGAGGCTCGTCGCCCTGGACAACGGCGATCGCAGCACGTGTGCCATCCGCGAAGACGGTACGCTGGCATGCTGGGGCGAAATCGGCGGCGAGGTCCCCGACGGTGCCTACACTTCGGTCAGCGTGACGTATGACCACGCATGCGCGATCCGTCGCGACAACGCGAGCCTGGAATGCTGGCGTCAACCCTCCGACGACAGCGACGAGGATGGGTTCGAGATCGCGGAGCCGCCAACTGGTCCGTTCACGGCGGTCAGTGTCGGCGAGGTATTCGACTGCGCTCTTCGGGGCGACGGCGAGCTCGCCTGCTGGTCGCAATGGCCCGATGACGATTTTCCGGTGCCGAACTCGGGTCGCCGGTACCTTGCGCTCGACGTCCCGTGTGCGATCCAATTTGGCGGCACCTTGGAGTGCTTCGATTACTGGGACGGGTCCGAGCCTTGGAGCGAGTCAGGATCGCGCCCGCCGGTGGAGGGTGCCTACAGGGCGGTAAGTGCAACAACATATGGAGGCCGTGGATGCGCGTTGCGGGTCGATGGGACCCTCCGGTGTTGGGGTGACGAGGGCTGGGACGACGACAGCGGCAAGGCCCTTGCGATGCGCACGCCGATCGGGTCCTACAAGGCGGTAAGCGTCGGCGATAAATCGGCGTGCGCCACCCGCCCGGACGGGATTGCGGTCTGCTGGGGTGAGTACGACGAGACGGCTCGTCCGGCGCCGACGATGTGGCTCGAGGCGCCGCTCTTCGTGACCGACCTCAAGATCCCCCTTCGCTGGGGTGCTCGTCCGGCCTTCGGTGCGATCACCACCTACGACATTGACCGCGTGACCGGCTGGGATGAGGACGAGGGGTTCGCGACTGGTTTCGAATCTTGGCGCGCGGCGACGACCACGACCAGCGGCACTGTCGAAGGGAAGCCGGGCGAAGAGGTCTGTTGGCGTGCCCGAGCGCACGACATCGACGGCCGCACGTCCGATTGGACGGGAGACTGTACGACGCTGCCGCATGACGACACGGCGTTCGAGCGCTCGGAAGGCTGGTCCACCGTCCGCGACTCGCGCTACTACCTTGGTCGCGCCACGACGGCCACGACTCGGGGCGCGACACTCACGATCAATGTCGGCGACGATGCGTACGGTTTGGCGCTCTTCGCGACGACCTGTCCGTCCTGTGGAAGGATCGAGGTCATCATGGACGGCGAGGTCTATGACACCGTCAGCCTCAAGACCGCGAAGCGCCACGATCTGAGTCTCGTGTGGTCGGCGGACGAGTTCGAGGGAGCGAAGCTCGGGGTCAAGGTCGTCTCCAAGGATCGTCCCGTCACGATCGACGCGCTGCTGCAGGGCCCGAGCCTCGACGAGGAAGGCTGGGTACCCTAGGGCTCGGACCGAGCGCGTGGCCTTCCAGGCGTTAGCAGTGGCGAGGTATGCCTGATGACAACCCACGGAATATGCGGCCGATTGTCATCACACGTGGATAGTCACCCCGGAGCCGGCGCCGGCACCGACCCCCACCCTGCCACACTGGCCGACGCCATGCCCGATGACCTGACCCGCCACCTCCAGACCATGCTCGGCCCCGACGCGACCTTCCGCGACGGCCAGCGCGAGGCGATCGAGGCCATCACCGAGGACGGCCATCGCGCCCTCGTCGTCCAGCGGACGGGCTGGGGCAAGAGCCTCGTCTACTGGATCGCGACGCGCGTCCGCCGCGACCAGGGCCACGGCCCGACGCTGATCATCAGCCCGCTGCTCGCGCTGATGCGCAACCAGATCGCGATGGCCGGCCGCCTCGGCCTCCACGCCGCGACGATCAACTCGGGCAACGTGGACGAGTGGGACGGCGATCCACGACGGGCTCGCCGCGGACGCGATCGATGTCCTGCTCATCTCGCCGGAGCGCCTCGCCAACGAGCGGTTCACGACCGACGTCCTGCCCGACCATCCAGGGCTCCATCGGCCTGTTCGTCGTGGACGAGGCGCACTGCATCTCCGACTGGGGCCACGACTTCCGGCCCGACTACCGGCGCATCGGCCGGATCCTCCGCGCGCTCGACCCGCGCGTGCCCGTCCTGGCCACGACGGCCACCGCCAACGACCGGGTCGTCGACGACATCGCCGAGCAGCTCGGCGCACGGCGCGACGATCCTGCGCGGCCCGCTGGCGCGCGCGCTCGCTCGCAGCTCGATGCGATCGTGCTCGAGAACCAGGCGGAGCGGCTCGCCTGGCTGGCGGAGCAGCTCCCGCGGATGCCGGGGAGCGGCATCGTCTACTGCCTGACCGTCGCCGACACGCAGCGCGTCGCGACGTTCCTGCGCTCGCAGGGCATCGATGCCCGCGCCTACAACGCCGACCTCTCGCACCGAGGAGCGCGAGGCGCTCGAGGACGCGCTGGTCGCCAACGAGATGAAGGCGCTCGTCGCGACGGTCGCGCTCGGGATGGGCTTCGACAAGCCCGACCTCGGCTTCGTCGTCCACTACCAGCGGCCCGGCTCGGCGATCGCCTACTACCAGCAGGTCGGCCGCGCCGGGCGCGCGGTGGAGCACGCGTACGGCGTCGTCCTGTCCGGCCGCGAGGACGACGACATCGCCGAGTACTTCATGGACACGGCGTTCCCGCCGACCGTCAACATGCACGAGATCCTCGACGGCGCTCGAGGGCGTCGATTCGATGTCGCGTCGGCCGCCTCGAGCAGACCGTCAACCTGCGACGCGGCCGGATCGCCCAGGCGCTCAAGCTGCTCGAGCTCGATGGCGCGGTCGCGCGGGACGGCGGTCGCTATCGACGCACGCCGAACCCGTGGGCGCAGGACGAGGAGCGCATCGAGCGGGTCGATCGCCGCGCGCCGCGCGGAGCTCGCCCAGATGCAGGCGTACATGCGCCACGACGGCTGCCTGATGGAGTTCCTCGACGCGGCTGCTCGACGATCCGGATCCGGCGCCGTGCGGGCGCTGCGTCGAACTGCACGGGCCGTCGGACTGCCGCGGACCGTGGACGACGAGCTGGTCCGGGCGGCCGTCTCGTTCCTGCGGCGGGACCTGCGGTCGATCAAGCCGCGGCTGCAGTGGGCGACCGACGCCGTGCCGGGCCTGTCGGGCAAGATCACGCCACCGAACGAGGTCGGGATGGCGCTGTGCGTGCTACGGCGATGCCGGCTGGGGGCGCGAGGTCCAGCGCGGCAGGTACGTGGACGGCGCGTTCAGCCCGGAGCTCGTCGACGGCGTCGGCGCGGGCGATCCGCGATCGATGGCGATCCGGCGCCCGCCCCGGAGTGGGTCACGGCCGTGCCCATCCGGGTCGCGGCCCGGGCTGGTGGACGGGTTCGCCCGCGCGCTGGCCGATCGATCTCGGCCTGCCGTACGTGGACGGCCTTGACCGTGCGCTCGACGGCGGCGAACCGCAGACGGCGATGCAGAACAGCGCGCAGCAGCTCGGCAACGCGCACGCGAAGCTCGCGATCGATGGCGCGGCCGTGCGCGCCGGGCCGGTGCTGCTCGTGGACGACATCGTCGACTCCGGCTGGACGCTGACGGTCGCGGGCTGGCTGCTGCGGACGCACGGGAGCGGCGCGGTCCATCCGTTCGCGCTCGCGGTCGCGTCCGCGCGCGACGACTGAGCGCGGATGATCGACTTCGAGGCGCTCTCGCCCGACGCCCCCGCGATCATCATGTTGTGCACGAGCCTGGGCGAGGCACGCGGTGGGGCAGGGGAGCGACCACTCGGACCGGCCGCCTACGCGCGGCTCGCCGACGGCCTGGCGCGCGCATCGCTCGGCGGGCCGGCGGCGCTGGTCGGTCGCAGCGCGGACGAGGTAGCGGGCGCGCTGGGCGTCGAGCCCGAGGTCGCGGCCGGCTACCTGCGCCGGCTGGAGCGGGGCGGGCAGCTCGCGTTCGAGCTCGATCGATTGCGGTCGCGCGGCGTCTGGGTCGTGACGATCGCGGACGAGGCGCTATCCGCGCGGTCCTGCGCGATCGACTGGGGAGTGCCGCGCCGCCGGTGCTCTTCGGCAGCGGTCCGGCGTCGATGCTGAGCGGCGGCGGTGTCGCGATCGTGGGGTCGCGCGACGCGGACGAGGCGGCGGTCGCGTTCACGGAGCGCCTGGCGTCGGCGGTGGCGCGCGGCGGCACCCCGGTCGTGTCGGGCGGCGCGCGCGGGATCGATGCCGTGGCGATGCGCGCGGCATTCGACGCCGGAGGCTCGGTCGTCGGGGTCGTGCCGGAGGGCGTGGAGCGTCGATTGCGCGAGGCATCAACGCGTTCGGCCGTCGCCGGTGGTCAGGCGCTGCTGGTCTCGCCGTACCACCCCGCGGCCGGGTTCAGCGCGGGCGCCGCGATGGGCCGCAACAAGCTCATCTACGCGCTGGCCGACGTGGCGGTGGTCGTCTCGAGCGCCGAAGGTTCCGGCGGGACGTGGACCGGCGCGATCGAGGCGCTCAAGGGCGGCTGGGTCCCCGTGCTGGTTCGCGACGACGCGGGCACCCCGCCCGGCAATGCGGCACTCATCCGCCAGGGCGCGGCACCGGTCCGTTCGTCCGATCTCGCCGATCGGCTGGTGGCATCGGACCTCGCAAGCCTCGGGCCTGAACCGGGATCCCCGCGAGTGGCCGCCGAGACCCCGGTCCCCTATGAACAGCGGAGCCTATTCGATCCGTAGGGGCGGCCCAACGAAGCGACCCTCGCGTCGTCACGTCTGGTCCACCGGCGCGTAGACTTCCTTCGCCATCTTGAACGTCCAGGCGACCGCCTCCTGTGCCGTGCGGACATGGGGCGGCACCCGCAGGAAGTAGGTCTTGCGTGAGCCGTCCGGCTCGGGCGTCGAGTTCACCACCTCGACCATCGTGATCGGTTCGTCGTGCTGCCGCAGACCGCCATCGAAGCCCCACCGCCGTGGCGGGTCGCCCAGGGCCTTTCGCCAGAGCCGTCCGGTCGCGTCCTCGTGGACGAGTTCGGCACCGCCCTCGCGGATGAATCGCTCGGCTCCGAACCGCTCGATGAGGGCACGACGTACCTCGGCATTCACCTCTGCGTCGATCGACGCCGCGGTGATGCGCTCGGGATGGACGATGGCGGACCGATCGACCAGCACGCCGTGCCACGCCCAGACCTCGAAGCCGTCCCCGTAGGCCATCGCCGGGCGGTCCGTGCCGTGCAGCCGACCACGGTCGTCGCGATGGATCGCCAGCGGGCGCTCCGAGATGATGGCGGTCGTGTCGAGCGCCCACCACGGGCCGGCGGAGCGCGCGAGCTCGAGGCGGGCATCGATCAGGGCGAGTCGCTGCGCTCGATCCTGCATTCGGCGCCAGAGCGGTCGGCCGAGGACATCGCGGACGGCCGCGAGGCGGGGCGTCACGGCATCGAACTGCCCCGGCTGCATCGCCTGGATCGCGTTCGGCATCCGATCCGGGATATCGAGCAGATCCGTCGTCGCCGATCGGAGGGCGACGGCGAACGTGTCGCGCGCGATCGAGGTCCCCACCGCCGAACGCATCTGATCCCAAGTGGGCCCCAGCAGGGTCGCGGCGATGGCATCGATGGCGTCAGGATCGCTTGGGACGGTCGAGGGATCGGCGCTTCGGGCCGGTTCCCGTCGGACGGCATTCCGGACCGATGCCCATAGGCGGTCCGTCCCGTCGAGACCCGCGTCGCGCGGCGTCCGGGCCGTCAGGGCCTCCGTGAGACGGTTCGCCCATCGCGGCTCGATCGGAAACGGTTCGGCCAGCGCATTCCATTCGCGCCCCCATCCGCTCCCGATGGCACCTGTCGCGTATCGGCTGGCAACGGCGGTCCGGGTGAGCGAGGCGACGGCGTGCGAATGCACGCCGGCGGCGGGGGAGGGAACCCAGACGATGTCGGGCGGCGCCATGCCCGCCGCCCGGTACAGCGCGGCGACCGCGGCCTCGGCGCGGGGTCGGTCCGCCCGCTCGGTCGAGGCCGCGATCGCGGTCCAGTCGGCGGCGTAGTCCCGGATGCGCTCCTCGACGAGCTCGGGCTCGATCGTGATGGCCATCAGTCCACCACCCGGCGCCAGGAGTCGGCGGGTCGATCGGCCGGGACGTACTCGCGCTGGATCATCACGCGATAGGAGCCGGCCGGGAGCACGATCGGGGCGTGCTCCTCGTGTTCCAGCGGCGCGGGTGCGGCGAGGTGGAGATACAGGTCGACGTCATCGTCGCGTTCCAGGAGCGCGGCGCCGGCGAGCCCGGATGGCGTGGGCGTGCCCGGTGACCTCGCCGTAGGCGAGCACGACGCGGCCGTCGTCGCGGGGCACGCGACGCGCGTCCTTGGGGATGTCGTCGATCTCGAGGACGAGCACGTCGCCCTGGCGGACATGGAACGGGAGGGCGCGCTCGCCCTCGGAAAGCAGGTCGGTCACGGAGACCTCCATCGCTCCCAGCGGTAGCACCGCGCCCCTCGGGCCGGTTGCTGTGGCGTCAGCGGGCTGGGTCCCTCGGCCACTCTGGATGGACCGCTACATTGTACTCGATGAGCGGCCCGTTGCGGTTCATCGGGCGAACGGATCCGGTGCGGGGAGGCACCCCAACGACGATGCGCATCTACCACTCCGACGACTACGTCCTGGCCGCGTACGGCTTCGACACGACGCGCAAGGCCGCGTGGGTGGCCGAATCGCTGCGCGCCGATCCGATCGACGGCGTGGAGCTCGTCGCGCCGGCGACGCTGACCGAGGCGGACCTGCTGGTCGCCCACGACCGGGCGTACGTCACCGCGGTCCGCGACGGCGAACCGCGCGGCCTTGCCGAGTCGAATGGCTTCTCCTGGGACCCGGGTCTGTGGACGATGGTGCGCGCCTCGAACGGCGGAGCGGTGCACGCTGCGCTCGACGTGCTGGCCGATGGCGGGGTCGCCGGATCGCTCTCGTCCGGGCTGCACCATGCCGCGCGGGGTCACGGGAGCGGGTTCTGCACGTTCAACGGGCTCGCGCTGGCGGCCCGGGCAGCGATCTCGGCAGGAGCCTCGAGCGTCCTCGTCATCGATCTCGATGCCCACTGTGGCGGCGGCACGTTCGACATCCTGCGCGACGAGCCCGGCGTCCGCCAGCTCGACATCGCGGTCGACAGGTTCGACTGGTACGCGGGCAACGACCGTATGCAACTCGACGTGGTGTCCGACGCCGGCGAGTACCTGCCGACGCTCCAGCGGCGCCTCGATGAGCACGACGCCCGCGCATTCGATCTCGTCCTGTACAACGCCGGGATGGACCCGTACGAGGGCTGTGGCGTCGGCGGCCTTCGGGGCATGACCCACGACATCGTGGCCGTCCGGGAGCGGCTCGTCTTCGACTGGTGCCGCGCGCATTCGGTCCCGGTCGCGTTCGTCCTGGCCGGTGGCTACACGGGGACCCGCGTCTCGCAGGACGACCTCGTCGGCCTCCACCGGCTCACGATCGAGGCGGCCGCCCGCTGACCTCGGCTGCGGAGGCGGCTCCGTCCTACGCCGCCGCATCGCGGTGCCTGGTGACCACGTAGAAGAGCCAGAACGACATGGTGATGGGCCAGACCGCGACGGCCAGGATCAGGAGCCCGAGGATCATCCCGTCACCCATCGGGCTCTGGGCATCACCGGTGAAGGCGAAGCTGGCGCCGATAGCCAGCGTGGGCAGGACGACGTAGCCGAGGATCAGCAGCAGCTCCATCGAATCAGTTCGCCCGCGGTCGACGGAGCGTGCGCCGGATCGCCCCGACGTCGGATCGGAAGCCGCGCTCACGGCGATCCATGCCGCGAAGCTTCGAGCTCGGCGGGGTACGGTCCGGATGCACCAGCCTGAAGACGGCCCGGGCGATGTCGCTGGCCTCGACCAGGAGCTCGCCGGGATCGTCCGGGTCGTCGTCGTCCATCGCCAGGACCTCGTCCGCGTCGTCGGCCTGCTGACGGACCGAGGCTGGCGTCAGGCCCGGCAGACGAGTCGTTCGTCCCTCGTACCAGAGCTCCGACCGACGCCGGCCATAGACGAACCCGTATGGCCCGAACTGCTCCTCGAGCAGGGCCACCGAGTAGACGCCTCGCCCGTTCAGACGGGCCAGGAGGGCGCTGATATCCCAGGCATGCCGAGCCAGAACCACGGGGTCTCGCCTCCCATGTCACGCCCCGCCGCGACGGCGCCGGTGCCACCGTCCGATCCAGCGGGAATCCGCCTACGGCGATTCTCCCCGCCACCCGTGACAGCTGTCTGTCACACAGCCGTTGCGCCCCGCTACGGGCCGGGCTCGACCCCTTGATGACGATCGCGGCATATGCGGCCGATTGTCATCGCGCACGGGCAGCAGGGGGGCAGCTTCCTAGGCAGAGTCTTGACAGTGCAACGTCACACTGGCATAATCTGGCCATGCCAACCGAGACCGACCCCCGCTACACGCTGACCGAGCTGGCCGACCTGGCCGGCGTGACGGCACGCACGGTCCGCTACTACATCAGCCAGGGTCTGCTCACGGTGGACGCCACGCCGGGGCCAGGCCCCAAGTACGACGACACCCACCTCGCCCGCCTGCGCCTGATCCGGCGACTCCAGGCCGACCACCTGCCGCTCGCCGAGATCCGCCATCGACTCGAGGGTCTGACCGACGACGACATCACCGCCCTCACGGTCGAACCCGCGGCACCGCCGCCGGACTCGGCGCTCGATTACATCCGCAACCTCAGTCATGCCACCCACCGCGTCAGCGAGGCGTCGGCAGACATGCCGATGAAGCCCTTGCTGATGCGGTCGTACGCCCCCACCGAGTCGGCGGTCCCGGCCCCATCCCCAAGCACCACCCCGCGCTCCCAATGGGAACGCATCGAGATCGCCCCCGACATCGAACTCCACGTCCGCCGGCCCCTCAGCCGCGCGACCGCCAAGCAGGTCGATCGCCTCATCGCGATCGCCCGCGACCACTTCCCGAAGGAGAACCAGCCATGACCCGCCTGAACGTCCGTGCCGATCGGCACCTCATCCGCCCCACCGTGCACAGCCGCCGCTACGTCCTCGTGGAGGTGACGGCGCCATCCGCCCCGCGCATGACGGAGCGGGCTCCCGTCAACCTCGCCTTCGTCATCGACCGCTCCGGCTCGATGGGCGGCGACAAGATCGAATTGGCCAAGGCGGCCGTTCGCGAGGCTCTCGCCACCCTCGACGAGCGCGACCGCTTCAGCGTCGTGGCCTACGACGACCGCGTCGAAGTCGTCGTGGACAACACGAGCGCCTCCGAGGAAGCCCGGCGCAACGCGATCTTCAGCCTGGCGGGGATCGATGCCCGTGGATCCACGAACCTGTCCGGTGGCTGGCTCCAGGGCTGCGAGCTCGTGGCCAAGCACCTGACCACCGAAGCGGTGGACCGCGTCCTGCTCCTCACCGACGGCCTCGCCAACAAGGGCATCACCGATCACGAGGAGCTTGCCCGTCATGCCGGTGAGCTCCGTGCCCGCGGTGTGTCCACGACCACCTTCGGGGTTGGCAACGACTTCGATGAGGCGCTCCTCCAGTCGATGGCAGATGCCGGCGGAGGCCACTTCTACTACATCGCGAACGCCGCCCAGATCCGCGACCACATCGCGAGCGAGGTCGGCGAGGCGCTCGAAGTGGTCGCGCAGGACGTGGCCCTCGAACTGCTCGCGGGCGAAGGCGTGCGCATCGAGACGATCAGCCCGCACCGACTCGAGACGCGCGGGACGCGCTCGATCGTCGCGCTCGGCGACCTCGTGTCCGAGCAGGGCGTTGACGTGGTCCTGCGCCTGACGTTCCCGGTCGGCGATCTTGGTCGCGAGACCGGCGTCATCGTCAATCTGTCCGATCGCGAGGGCGTGTTCGCCGCGGCCGGGGTGGGGGACGCCCGCGTGACCTGGACGTATGCGGACCACGCCGCGAACGACGCCCAGCCGCGCGACGTGGAGGTGGATCGGGCGGTCGCTCGGCAATTCGCCGCCCGTGCGCGTCAGGAGGCGGTCAAGGCCAATCGACACGGCGACTTCCGCGCCGCCGAGAGGGGTTTGATGGCCACCGCCAAGGCCATCCGCAAGTACGCCGGACGCGACCTCGAATTGCGTGAGCTCGCCGTCGAGCTCGAGTCGGAAACCCAGCGCTTCAACGCCCCGATGCCCGCCTACTCCCTCAAGCAGGCCCACTTCGACGCCAGCAACGTCGCCCGCAGCCGCGACATCACCGGCCGGGCGCTCCGCCGCTCGTGATGATCATCGACAAGCAACCCAGCAAGCTGGTATGCTTGCCACATGAAGGTGACCATCGATCTCGACGCTGACATCTATCGGGCGGTCAAGGTGGAGGCGGTCCGGTCGGACCGCAGCGTCCGCGAGATCGTGGATGCGGCACTGGAAGCCTGGCTCGACGCCGAAGAGGCTCGCGAGGACGCGGCATCGGCGGCTGAAGCCCTCATGGAGTATCGGCGCGACGGCGGTATCTCTGCGGCCGACGTGTTCGGGTCGCTCGCCGCCGAGACCGAGGCGGCGTACGGCTCCGACGAGACGTGACCGACGGCCCTCGCGTCGTCCTGTCGCCGGCCGCCGAGCGCGACCTCCGCCGGCTGCCGCCCGGCGACGCCGCCCGGCTACGGGGTCCGATCCTGGGGCTCGGGTTCGAACCGCATCCGCCCGGTGCACGAAAGCTGGCGGGGACCGCGTTCTGGCGCCTCCGTGTCGGTGACCTTCGCGTGGTGTACCTGGTCGATCACGCGCCCGGCGGCTTCACGGTCGTCGTGCTTCGGATCGCTCGCCGCTCGGAATCGACCTACCGCCGACTTCGGCGCTGACACGCAGCTGCCTCAGCTCGGGCGCTCGATCCCCGGGATGCCGTCGAACCCGCCATCGAAGGTCATGATCCGTAGTCGGCAAGCACTCGATTCTCGACATGTCTTGTCATGTACCGCCGTCACGATGCGAGGATGGCCCACTCGGCGGGTATGCTCGGACCGCCCTCAACCAGCTCACGGAGGCATGTCACGCCATGACCACTGCATCGATCATCCTCGTCCCGGGATTCTGGCTTGGGGCCTGGGCCTGGGACGAGGTCGCTGCCACCTTGCGCGCCGAGGGACACGACGTCACGGCCCTCACGCTGCCCGGGCTCGAGTCCGTGGAGACCGATCGCTCGGGCATCACGTTCGAGGATCACGTCAACGCGATCATCGATGCCGTCGAGGCCGCCGCCCCACCCGTGGTCCTGGTGGTCCACAGCGCCAGCGGGTTCAGCGGCTACGCGGCGAGCGACCGGATCCCGGACAAGATCGCGGCGATGGTCTACGTGGACACCGCGCCCGGAAAGCCGCCGCTCGATGCGGACCAGGTCGGCGACAAGCCGCTGGTCTGGGACGAGATCACCAAAGGCGAGAACCTGACCGGCCTGACCGAGGAGCAGATGGCCACCTTCCGCGATCGCGCCGTGCCGGTTCCCGAGGCCGCGATCAACGAGGCGTTCATGTTCACGAACGATGCCCGCCGGGACATCCCCTCGACGATCATCGCGACGGGCTTCACCGCGGAGGACTACCAGACGTACGCCCGCGAGAACCCGGATTGGTCGTTCCTCGCCGGCATCCCGGAGCTGCGGAACGTGACCTGGGTGGACCTGCCCACGAGCCACTGGCCGATGTGGTCCGCGCCCGCCGAGCTCGCCGCGATCATCGCGGAGGTCGCCACAGCCGCGGCCGCCGCGGCGCGCGCCTAGGTCCCCTCAGGCACGTACTCCAGCAGCACGGCCCCGATGAGAACGACCGACTGCCGGTGAGTCGGAGCCGAAGCGGCGCCGCGAGCGACCCCCAGATCGACTTGCCCGCACCGAGCGCCATCGGCGTCACCAGGAATCGGTAGTCGTCGATCAGACCGGCGCCCGACAGCGTCGCGAACAGGTCCGCGCCGCACCCCAGGCCGATATCGCCGCCGGGCCCCTCCTTGAGCCGCCGCACGGCCGCAACGACGTCGTCGCCCTCCGAGGATCGACGCGTTCGGCCCGAGCGTCGGCTGCCCTCGGGTGATCACGTGCTTCCGCGCCCGCTGCCAGACCGTGGCGAAGTCGCGCTCCACCTCGTCGACGCTCCGGATCGGTGCCGTCGATGGTGTCCCAGTAGGTCATGACGTCGTACATCACGCGGCCGTAGACGAGGTCGCTCGCTGAGCGCACGAGGTCGTTCGCGTACCGATGCTCGTCCTCGGCTGGGTCGTAGTGCCCCAGGCCACCCTCGGCGTCCTCGTACAGCCCATCGGCGGTGAGGATCAGGTAGAAGCCAAGTCGTCGCATCGACCAACCGTACACCGCTGGCGCATGATGTCGCCCATGCACGACGACCATGCGCACGACCACCACGAGCACGTCCCCGTGGCCTATCCCGACGCCGTGGAGGGGTTCCGCCTCGACAAGGACGACTTCTTCAAGACGGACCCTCGAAGCCCGATCCCCGGAGGCGGAGCGCGCCGATTTCACCGGCCTGCCGTACTACCCGGTCGATGAGGCGCTGCGCTTCGATGACCGCGTCCTGGAGCCGTACACCGGCGACGAGCCGTCGAACTTCCAGATCCCGACGTCGGACAACAAGCTTCGGCCGGCCCATCGGGCGGGCATCCTGCGCTTCGAGATCGATGGCACGCGCCTCCAGCTGACCGCATACACCTTCGATGGCGGCGACGGTGAGTCGCTGTTCGTGCCCTTCCTCGACGCGACGAGCGGCACGGACACATACGGCGCCGGGCGCTACCTCGATCTCGAGCCCGAAGAGGACGGCACGTACTCGCTCGACTTCAACCTCGCCTATCACCCGTCCTGCGTCTACGACCCGCGCTTCTCGTGCCCGCTCACCCCGGGGGAGAATCGCCTGTCGCTCCGCATAGAAGCAGGGGAGCGGCTCGCCCCGGCCTGATCGCACTGGCGATCACGGCGGACGACGCCTCCGGCTCATGTCCGACGCCTTCATCGCGGGTGCGATCGTCGCGGCCCTCGGCTGGACGGGATCGACGATCGAGCCCATCGGGGTGGGCCTGGCGAGCGACGCGTGGCTTGTTCGCGACGGCGATCGGCGGCTCGTCCTGCGCGTCAACAACGACACCGAGTACCCGGCGACATACCCGATGGAGCACGCGTTGATGGAGCGGGTCGGCGCCGCCGGTGCGGCCGTGCCGTCGCCGATCGCCGGAGACTGGGATACCCCGGGCTGGCCGGGACCCGCGTTCTCGGTGACGACGTGGGTGCCGGGTACTCCGCTGGCGCTCGCCGCCCGCCTCGCCGCCACCCCGCAGCTCGCATCATTCGTGCGCGCCCTGCAGTCGATCGAGGTCGAGGGCTTCGGCGCCCTCGAGGTCCGCGACGGCCGCCTCGTCGGCGAGCGGGACGACCGCGAAGCCGGCATCCTGGCGTGGGGGATGCGGCCGTTCTGGCCGCTCGGTGACGCCCGACTCGAGGACCATGTCCCGCTCGCCGCTCGGCCCACCCTCAGCGCCCGCCTGGTGCCGCACGCGGACGCCATCCGCCGCGCGCTCATTACAGGTCCGACGGCCATCCTCCACAGCGACATGCACGAGGAGAACGTGCTCGAGGCCGACGGCGCCATCCACGTCATCGACTTCGGTGAGGCGCTCGTCGGGCCGGCCGCATGGGAGATCGCCGCGACCGGTTACTTCCTGGGTTGGCCGGTCGCTGACGCTTTGCTCGACGCGCTCGTCGTCGATGCCGCGGCGCGCGATCGATGGCGCCGGGAGGCATCGGCCATCGCCCTCGCCTTCGGGGTGTATCGATGGCATCAGGACCACGAGCTCGGCATGGACGAGGATGCCCACGACGAGACGTTCCTGGAGGACTCGCTAGATCGCCAGCGCGAGCCGGTCAGGGACTAGGCCGGTCTGATTCGGCGGCATATGCGGCCGATTGTCATCGCGCATGGTTAGTCGCCCGGCGCGGCCTCGGGGTCGGCCGCCGCGGCCCGGGCCGCGGGCCTGCCCGCCTCCCCGATGAGTCGCTGATACAGATCCATCCCGTGGCTGGTCGGCAACGGTGGCGCCTCCACGATCTGGAATGAGCGCTCGCCGTCGCCGCCGCGTTCGGCGCGCAGGAATCGCACCCACGCCGGGCCCGCTCGATGCAGATCCGCCGCGAACTGGTGGTTGTGGGTCACGAACCAGATGCTGACGCCGCTGTCGGCCAGCGCCGTCACGACCTGGCGGGCGATCTCCGCACCTTCGCGCTCGTTGGTCGATGACAGCGACTCGTTGAGCAGCACGAGGCTCGTCGGCGAGCACGCCTCGATCAGAGCGCCGAGCCGACCGAGCTCCTCGTCGAGCTTGCCGCCGGCCAGCGCGGCGTCGTCCTCGCGGGTGAAGTGCGTCAGCACGTCCGACCGGAGGCTGACCGTCAGCGCGTCCGCGGCGACGAACATCCCGGCCTGGGCCATCACCTGGGCGAGGCCCACCGCGCGCAGGAACGTCGACTTGCCACCGCCGTTGGCACCGGTGATGACCACGAGCCGCGCACCATCGATGGTGACGTCGTTGCCGACGACGGGCCCGTCGATCGCCAGGCGCAGCCCCGGGTCGTAGAGGGCGGTGGCGGTGAACACCGGCCCGGCGTCCGCACCGGCCGACGCCGCCGGCTCCGGCATGCACACCCGCGCTTCGGCGCCACCCAGCGCGTCGTGCAGGTTCACGCACCCGACGAGGAATCCCAGCTCCGCCGCGCAGGACCTTGAAGAACGCGAGCACCTGCTGGGCCGCCTCGTGCACGGCGCCCGCGGTCGGTGCGACCGCCAGCGCCCGCAGCTCCGCGATCATGTTCATCGCGTTCTGGTCGCTGAGCAGGACCTCGACCGTGGACCGCCGCTCCTCGAGACCCAGTCGGCCACGCCACGAGCGGACGACGTTCGGGCGTCGATGGAGGACGTAGCCCGTGCCGCGATTGCCGGGTCCCAGGCGCGCGCTGACGTGGAGCGTCCGGGTTCGCAATCGTCGGACGTGGTCGTCGGCCTCGGCTGAGCCACGCATCGTCGAGCTGGGTCCGGACGAGCTCGAAGAACGCCGACGAAGCCCGGCGACGTGAAGCGGCTCGCGTGCGCCGCCTCGATCCCGCGCATCGAGCGGAACGACGCGAGGAACAGGCCGATGACCTCGGCCGCGCGATCCAGCACCAGCTCGGCATTGCGCATCTGGCCGCCCCAGACCTTGCGCTCGGCATCGATCGCCTCGGTCGCCGAGCGCGTAGAGCTCGCGCACGACCGAGCCGTCGCGAGGGCGTCCGTCACCGACGCCTGTCGGTAGCGGATCGCCTCGACGCTTCCGAGCGGGGCAACGACGACGCGTCGCACGACGTCGTCGATGATCCGATCGCCGCCGGCCATCGCCTCGAAGAGCCGATCGAGCCCGAGGTCCGCGGCGAGCGTCGGATCCGCGACCGGGAGCGCCTCGAGGTCGAGGTCCCGGTCCGCGCGGAGCAGTCCCGGCCGCATCACGGTTCTGGATCCGCGATCCGCGTGCCGGCGATGCGCGCGCGGACGGCGTCGTAGCCCAGGCCGTGGACGTCGGCGAGGGCGCGCGCGTGCGCGAGATCGTCCGCCGGCCGGCGTTCGAATCGATAGGTCGGCCGCGTGGGATCGAGCGGATCCATCACGGAGGTCATGCTCACCGTCGCCGCGTCGAACGCCGCGAGCTCCCCGAGGAACGTGACCACCACCCCGATCGCCCCGCGCTGCGCGATCTCGCCGAGGAGCGCGCGGTTGATGGCCAGCGCGTCGTCCACCGTGGTCGAGTCGAAGCTCTCATTCAGGATCACGACGCTGCCGGGGCGAAGCGCATCGAGGATCGCCCGGGCGCGGGTCAGTTCCGCCTCGAGCCGGCCGGTCAGGTCGCCGGGGTCCTCCGCTCGAGCGAACAGCGTGTGGACGGCCTCACCGAGCGGCACCCCCGCGTGGCTGGCCGGGACCGGGACGCCGATCGATGCCAGGTGGTGCAGCTGCCCGATCGCCCGGGCGAACGCGGTCTTGCCGCCCTGGTTGGGGCCGGTGATGACGAGGAGATGTTCCGCGGCGGTCATCGTCACGTCGTTGGTCACGATGTCGGGTGGTGCGTCGGCGCCGGAGGAGCGGAGTCGGAGCGCGAGCGCCAGATCGAACAGCCCGCGCGCGTCGAGGGTCGTGTCGTCCAACGCCGCGACCGGGTAGCAGAACGGCAGCCCGGCGTCCCGCAACGGCTCGATCAGGTCGAGCCAGGCGAGGTAGAACCGGATCTCGTCGGCGACAGTCGCGATGACGGGGTCCACGAACCCGGCGTGGTCCTGGGCGAACCGCTCGAGGGCCTTGAACGCCGCGGGATGCAGCCGCGCGACCCGCTCGAGGATCGCGCGTTCGACGCGGTTCATGTCGATGGTGCTGAAGACGTCGACCGGCACGGGCGTCGGCACGGCCGTTCGACGGAAGCGCGCGAACGTCGCGAGGACCTCGGCTCCGTAGTCCGGTTCGCCGTCGTGCCGCCCGACCACGACCCGGTCCTCGCCGATCCGGAGTCGATAGGTCACGGCGGCCAGATCCGCGCGCATCCGGTTCGTGTCGGCGGTGAGGGTCGTGAAGGCGTCGTCAGCGATGTAGGTACGCAGCTCCGCCGCGAAGGTAGTCAGGGCACGCGACGCAGGGACCGTGCTGTCGAGGACGTCGGCGAGCGCGGTAACGGCCGTCACGTAGGCGTCGGCCGCCTCCAGGTGCCATCGATGGCGCTCCATGGGGTGGACGATGGCCGCGGCGTGCTCGATGTGCTCGTGGACGGTCTGGATCTGGTCGGCGAAGGTCGTCAGGGCGGAGCGCAGTGCTGGTGCCTCCAGGTCCCGGAACACCTCGTGCCGGAAGGCGACGGCGTCGGCGTCCGCGAGGCGCTCGACGAACAGGGGCGGGAGGCTCGCGCTGCCCGACCCGGCGCGATCGCGGCCGCGATCTCGTCGAGATGGAGGTCGACGGCGAACGTCGGCGTCTCGATCGCGGTCGTGACGTCGCGCTGGTCGCCGGGCCGGAAGAGGATGCTCAGTGGGCGCGTGGCGGCTTCTCCTGGGCTTCGAGGCGGCGGCGCGCCACGGAGGACCACAGTTTGATGACAATCGGCCGCATATGCGGGCCGGCCGCGGCTGTTATGCCGATGCAAGCCCCCTGCAACCCGAGCGTCGATCCGGACCGACCGGCTGAATCCACCACGGCCGTACGGTCCACGGGCCCCCAGAAGCCGCCGCAGGAGGATCCCTCATGCCCACCGCTACCCCGATCAAACGCCTGTTCGCCGGGCTGCTGGCCGTCGCGATGCTGCTCACCATCGCGATCGTCCCGGTCGCCGCGCATGGCAACGACAAGCACGACAAGGGCCACCGGTCCCCGACCCGCATCGACCTGCCGAACGGGTTCCAGCCCGAGGGCATCGAGTCCCGCGGCAAGTGGCTGTTCGCTGGGTCGCTCGTCGATGGCGCCATCTGGCGCGGTAGTGCGAAGAGCGGCGAGGGCGAGATCCTCGTCGAGGGCCAGGACGGCCTGAGTGCTGCGGGTCTCCACATCGATCGCCGAGGTCGACTCTGGGTCGCCGGCGCGACCAGCCAGTCGATCCGCGTCTACTCGTCGCGCTCCGGTGACCTGCTCGCCACGTACGCGTTCCCGACGGCGGGGTTCATCAACGACCTCGACATCGTGGACAACACGGTCTACGCGACCAATTCGGCGACGCAGCAGTTGCTCGTCATCCCGCTCGAGAAGCGCGGCAAGCTCCCCGATCCGAGCGTCGCGACGACCATGCCGCTGACCGGCGACATCGTGTACGGCGACGGGTTCGATGCCAACGGCATCGCGAAGAGCCGGGGCTGGCTGATCACCGTCCAGTCCAACACGGGCCTGCTGTTCCGGGTCGATCCCGAGACCGGTGTGGCGACGACCATCGACACCGGTGGGTACTCGCTCACCGCCGGTGACGGCATCGAGATCGTCGGCCGGACGATGTACGTCGTGCGCAACCAGGAGAACCTGGTCGCGGTCATGCGGCTGTCGAAGGACCGGCTGTCCGCGGAGCTCATCCGTGAGCTCACCTCGGACGATCTCGACGTCCCGACCACCGTGACGAAGAGTTCACGCGGCCTGTTCGTGGTGAACGCCCGATTCGGGACGGCCCCGACGGCCGAGACCGAGTACTGGATCACGCGCCTCAGCAAGCGCTAGGCCGCGGGCCTCGCCCCCGGGCCGGCCGGGCCCGCGCCCGGCCCAAGCACCGGCGCCGGGCCCGGTGTCCGTACCTGATGACAATCGGCCGCATATGCGGCCGATTGTCATCGCGCATTGGTCCAACTCTCGCCCGGGCAGGGATCCCCTGGGCTGGCGCCTCTGCCGTCCGCCGCGGCGCGGCCTATCTCGGCGAGACGGCCGCCGCGGCGTCGTTCAACTGCTCGTTCGATGCCCGCAAGGCCCGCGTCGCGAGGATCGCCAGCGACAGCAACAGCACGATCCCCATGACGGGCGCGCCGATGCGCTTGAGTTCGGCGGTATCGACGATGAGGCCCACGACGAACACCAGCAGCCCGAGATTGACGCCCCAGAACATGAAGTGGCCGATCCACGAACCACGCTCGGCGCGGGTCAGCGCGAGGATGCTGAGCATCCCCAGCGCGCCGTTGGTCACGACCCCGATGTAGACCGCGTGGTCGCTGGCCACGAGGACGTTGAGCGGGAACGCATCCGGGTCGCCAGGGTTCGAGATGAAACTGAAGACCAGGTACATGAACAGGATGAGGGCGGCCACCACCCACAGCGTGGCCGCGCCGATGTGTCGGAGCGGTGTGGCCGCCAGCCAATCGATGCGAAGGGACCGCGGCCAGATGCGCACCACGAACAGCACCACGGCCACGAGCTGGGTGAGCAGGTAGATCCCGCCGCCGACCTGTTCCGCGCCCACCAGCAGGGCGATCGAGATGATGAGCCCGCCGAGGAACAGCGCCACCACCTGGATGACGCCCTCGAGGGGCAGGTCGGTGGTACCGCGGACCCGCCACTCCAGCACGCCCGAACGCCACGAGGACGAGGTAGCCGAAGGTCATCGCCGAGGCATGCGCGCCGATGCCGTCGCCGGGCAGGATCGAGGACCTCCATCGCGAACGCGATCTGGAGGAGCACGCCCAGGACGGCGCCGTACCCAAACGAGGTCAGCCCGAGCGTCACCGCGAGCCGTGGCAGCGACCGCTCACCGGCGAGGAACTCGCGCCACAGCCAGACGAGCAACCAGCCGATGACGATGAGGAGCGCGGTCCCGCTGATCGCCCGGAACGCGAGATTGCCCGTGTAGAACGCCAGCACGTAGACCGGGACGAGGACCATCAGGGAGACCGTGAGGCGTCGATCCGTCGCCCGGAACAGCAGGGTGGTCGCCGCGACGATGGCCAGGGTCAACCATCCGACCGTGCCCGCGTGGACGTGGGTCAGGATCTGGTTGCGATCGAAGTCGACCGCGTCCGCGCCGTTGAGGATGCCGATGACGATGTTCACGCACGAACACCGCCATCGCCACGAGATACAAGTCGCGCGCCGCGCGGATCCAGTCCGGCGGCGCGCCCGGTGCAGCCATCGACGTCACGTTCCACCCTCCTCCACGTCACGAGCTCGGGGCCGCAGCGTGCGGGTCAGCCTGCGGCGACGACCTCAGCCCAGGTCAGTGGCGTCGATGGGTTCACGTCGTGGCTACCGCCGGCCCGTTCTGGTCCCAGGTTCCAGAATAGCGCCCCGGCAGAGCCGTTCGCGGCCTGCTCGTCAAATAGCCAGCCGTAGTAGCCGGCTCGCGTCGCGTCCCCGACGTCCTGCCGCCACCCGAACTCCTCCGTGAACCACGGCTTGACCGCCTGCGCGGCGACGGGCGCCATCGCCGCGGTCTGGTAGTCGATCGGGGTCCCGTCCGGAGCGTACTGGGGCGGATAGGTATGCAGGGACGGCAGTGTGTTGTCGGCCAGCAAGAAGATGGCCTCGCCGTCGATCCCCGATGACCCGCCATACAGCTCCACCCAATCGAGGTGGAGGAGGCCACCGTTCGAGCGCAGGTGGTTGGCGTCGATCGACGCGAGGTACCCGAGCGTTCGCTCGTAGAAATCGGTGAGACCACCCGTGGAGGCCGCCTTCCCGCATTCCTCGGAGCCTGGCGGCGACGGTTCGCCCGCGATCGAGATCACCGCGATCGTCGCATCGTTGCCGTATCGGACGCCGTTGACGGAGTTGATGCGGTCCACGACGAAGTCGAGGAATGTCTCCCAGTCGCCGGCGAGGCCGACGCGGTACGGATCGATCGCCCCGTAGTCCACCGGCGAGCGATCAGCGCCCGGCAGGCAGTTCGCCTCCCAGCCATTGGCACGGATGTCGCGGTTCACGAGGTGATTGCGGAATGCCGAGAGGTCCAGCACGACGCGCATGCCCGCGCCTCGAGCCCTGGCGAGCAGGCCGTCGATGCGCTGCCAGTCCGCCTCGACATACGGGGCGCCGGCGGTGAGGCCCCGTTCATCGAACATGTTCACGAGCCGGAGCGTGTTCAGTCCGCCGTTCGCGGCGAGCGCGACGGTGGACGCAGGGTCGTTTGGGGCACCCGGGTTCGATGTCCCGTAGATCGCAGCGCCGTGGAAGGTGAACGGCTGGCCGCCGATCCGGAGTTCAGTGCCGGAGGCCGTCACGAACGGGAGCGCGGTGGATGCGGTGACCACGATCGAGCGCACGAGGGCCGGGGCGGCCGCGTAGGTCGCATTCCCCGCCTGGACGCCGCGGATCCGGCATGTCCCGGCCTTCTTGAGCGTCACGGTTTCGCCGCTGACCGTGCACACCGCCGTCGTCGTCGATGTCAGCGTGACCGGCAGGCCGGATGACGCCGACGGACTCAGGACGACGATCGGGACCAGCATCGATTGCGGACCGGGATCCGGGATCGTGATCGTCTGTGGCGCTTTCGTGACCGAGAACGAGCGGGTGACGGCGGGCGCGGCCTTATAGACCGTGTCGCCCGCCTGGTTCGCCCGGATCGAGCAGGTGCCCGTGGCGAGCAGGGTGATGTCGAAGCCCGCCACCGTGCACACCGTCGTCGTCGTGGACGTGAGCGTGACCGACAGCCCCGAGCTGGCGGTAGGTGCCACCGTCACGGGGGAGGCGAGCAGGGTCTTGGTACCCGGGTTCAGGAACGTGATGGTCTGGGCCACCTGGCTGACGGTGAACGCCCGGGTGATCGCATTGGCCGGCTTGTAGAAGAAGTCGCCCGCCTGGTTCGCCGTGATCGAGCACGAACCCGCCGCGAGCAAGGTGATCTCGAACCCGGCCACCGTGCAGACGCCCGTCGTGTTCGACGTGAGCGTCACGGGAAGGCCACTGCTGGCTGTGGGCGCCACCGTCACGGGTGTGGCGAGCATGGTCTTGGCACCCGGGTTCGTGAACGTGATGGTCTGCGTCGCCTGGTTGACGGCGAACGTGCGCGTGATCGAGGTCGCCGGTCGGTACGTGGCATCCCCGGGCTGGCTTGCCGTGATGCTGCAGGTGCCGACGGCTACGAGGCTGATCTGGAATCCAGCGACCGTGCAGACCGCCGGCGAGTTGGAGGCGATGGTCACCGGCAGGCCGACTGGTCGCGGTGGGTGCCACCGTCACCGGTGAAGCGAGGAGCGTCTTGGCGCCAGGGTTCGTGAACGTGATGGTTTGGGCGAGCAGGGCAGCCGGCGTCACCGCGTTCGATGGCGCAGATGCCGGGCCGGTCCCGATGACGTTCGTGGCCCGGACGGTGAACGTGTAGCTCGTGCCGTTGGTCAGGCCGGTGACGATCGCGGTCGTCGTGCTGCCGTTGACGGTCGCGGTCCGGTTCCCAGGGCTGGACGTGACGGTGTAGCCGGTGATCTGGCTGCCACCGTCGTTGGACGGTGCGGTCCAAGAGACGGACGCCTGCCGATCGCCCTTCACGGCGGTCACCGCCGTCGGGGCCCCTGGAGCCGTCTGCGCCGCGGAGCCGAAGTTCCAGGTGCTGGCGGCACTGGTCAGCACCGTGATCCGGGCATCGCCGGCCTCGGCGCCCGTGAGCGTCTCGCGAAGCGACACGCACGGGTTCGGCGTGGCCGGGTCGTCGGTCGTGATGGCGGTGCACGGCTCCACGGGCACCGCGTTGCGGAAGACCGTCAGCGTTGAGGCCGTCAGGTCAGGATCGACCGACGCGAGGAGGGCCGCATCCACCGTGAACATGAGCTGCAACGGGATCGTCGTACTCGCGGTCGGCGCCGTGATGTCGAGCTGGGCGTCGAGGAACGTGTAGCCGGAGCCGACCGGCGGAGGATCCGTCGTGGGCGATTCGGTGATCGTGATGGAGCCCGGCACGGGGCTCGTGATCGTCGCGGTGACCGGGTGCGCCGGCGAAGCGGGGCCGACCGGCCTGATCTTGAGGGCGACGTCGCGCTGGAAGTCGGGCAGGGTGAACGTCAAGGCGCCGGTGTTCACCACGGCCACGATCGAGTCGTCCATCGGCTCGATCCCCCACGGGTCGTGGATCTCGATGCGGTATGTCCCAGGCGCGAACCCGTCGAAGCCGACGGCGACGCCCGACATGGTCCGATCCTCGAGGTCGCCCGGCCCGACGCCCGACCCGTAGGTGTTCTCGGCGTCGCGGATCCAGGCAAAGCCATGGGTGGTGCCATGCATACCGATTCCGATGACCGATGGCGAGGTGGCGATGGCCGTCTCGTCGAGGTCCATGCCCGCGAGGTCTTCGCCTGCGAAGAAGTCACGGAGCGGCGGATTGACCCGCTCGTTGGCCGGGAAGTCGGGCGGCAGCCGATGTCGGGCGGCGTTGTCGCGGATGTACCCGCCCCACCACCAGGACATGGCGCCCGAGGCCGACATCGCCGAGGCCCAGGCGGAGTTGTGCAGATGCGTCGCCTGGACCAGGTGGGCGACCTCATCCGCGGGGAGGGTCGACGTCGTGGGGTCGAATTCGAGCTCCGGGCGGGTCCCGGACAACCCGAACTCGCCGATGATCACTGGCTTGCCGTACGTGGCGTTGAGGTCCTCCGCGTACCCATGGAAGCGTTCGTCGCGTCCGGCCGACGATCCGTAGTCGTGGACCTGGACGAGGTCGATGTTGGGGTCGTTCCAGATGGCGGCGGCGCTCGTATCGATGTCCGAGCTCGTCGTGATGAGATGGTCATACGGGTCGATCGAGCGGAGATAGGCGGCCATCTCCGCGTGCCACGCCACGAGATCGTCGCGGACGTCCTGGCTCGTGAACGGGTTCGTCGTCGCCGACCCGATGAACTGGGTCTCGTTGAACAGCTCCCAGGCGAGGATGTCCCGGTAGGCGCCATAGCGGGCGACCAGGTAGCGAAGGCGTTGCTTGAACAGCTGTCGCGCCTCCGGGTCGCTGAAGAATGCGGCCGGGTCGGCGTCAGGGATCGGCCCGCCATTCGCGGCGTTGTACGGGTTGTCGTACCAGCGGGCGTTGACATGGCTACTGAATTGGCCGTGGTCGTTGAGGACGAGCTGGACCTCCAGCCCGTACTCCTCGGCGAGATCGAGGATCTGCTCGATCCGGAAGGCTGGGACGTCGCCATAGCGACCGACCCCGTCGTACTGGTTCGACCAGTGCGTGGCTGACCATTCGAGCGCGGTGATGTAGAAGTCGGTCATCCAGACGCGCGTCCAGTTCTGGCCGGCGGCCTGCATCGACGCGAAATGGGGCTCGTAGAAGTGGCTGCCGTCGTTGAGCGGGTTCCCGTCTCCGAATGCGACGTTGTGGCCCATCGGCAGGTAGGGCGTCCCGTCGGCATAGCGCAGGAACCGGTCGTCGCGCGGGTCGCGTTCGACTTGGCCTTTCGCCGTGGACGCGGTGACATCGAAGGTCATCGGCGGCGACTGCACGGTCATCTGCTGGCCGGGGACGTGGTCGCGCGCCCGAAGCCGGTACGTCCATTCCCCGACTTCATCGGGCGAGAAGCGCACGTGCCACACGCCCGACTCCGTCCCTGGGACAGGGTCGTACAGTTCGGTGCCGCCGATCCCAGTGCCCGGGCGCAGGGTGTAGTCGGTCCCGAAGTAGGCAGGCACCGTGTAGCTGGTGCCGCCAGGGGCCGTGAACGTGGCGGTCACGTCGATGACGGCGGGGTCGTGGATCTCGTCCGCGCCGTAGGAGCGATTGAGTGAGAACCGCTTCTCGAAGCGGCCGAGCCTCGGGACGCTGGCCGGCGCGGGCGCGCTCGCATCGATGGTCAGTGGTGGGTCCGGTGCGACCGTCGGCACGAGCAGGATGGCGCGATCGTTGAACCCCGAGGTCTGGCCTCGAGCGAGGATCGTGCCGTCGTCCCCGATCTTGAACGCGACACTCACGAGCGCCTCGTACCCGAGCGGCACCTGCGTGCTGAGGTCGACGAGGTCACCGTGATCGAAGAGGTAGCCGCGGACGCCATCGTCGGTCGACGCATATCCGACGACGTGTCCCTGCTCGTTGATGTCGGTGGCCGTCGCGAAAGATCCGTCCATACCGGGGATGATCGAGAACGCACCATCCTCGAACAGGAAGGCTCGCCGATCGCCATTGGCAGCAAGGTACGAACCGGCGATCGCACCGGCTTCGTTGATGGCGATGCCTTCACTCGACGTCGACCCGGGTGGGGCCACGCTCGACATCGTTCCATCGACATATCGGAAGGCATGATTCGCCTGCGTCGGCGTGGAGGACGTGCCGACGATGTCGCCGGCCTCGTTGATGGCATACGGGTAGGTGAGGGGTCCGCCGAGGGTTCCGAGGATGGTCGTCGTCGTGCCGTCGTACACGAATCCATCTGCCGGTCCGGTGAACTGCCCATCGTAGGAGTACCCGATGACCTTCCCGGATCCGTTGATCGCCACCGCTTCGGAGCCCGTGTCGCCGATGGGCTGGATGTCGGTCATCACGCCCCCGCGATACACGAAGGCATGTCGCGCACCACCGCTCGTATCCGACGTGCCCACGACATCACCGGCGTCGTTGATGTCGCGGCCGTGACTGCTCGGGCCGCCAAGGGTTCCGAGAAGTTGGACGCTTCCGTCGTACAGGAATGCCTGACCATCGCCGCCCTGGTCGGTGTAGCCCGTGATGGAGCCCGCAGCATTGATCGCGGTCCCGACGGACTCGCCACCGGGCGCGAAGAGGAACGTTGACGCTGTCCCATCGTGGTAGAACGCCCGGCCATCGATCGCCCCGGTTGCCTCGCGGCTCGCGTTCATGTCGCGCGGGTACGCGTCGTACCCCGTGAGCGGGTCGCCAAGATCGATGACGTCATACGCCGCCGTCGGCCGGACCCCAGGGACCAGCAGGACGGGACCCGCGGTGCTGCCCGCAAGGATGTGGCCCGAGTTCGAGATCATCCCGGCGTCGCGGATCTCGATCGAGTGCGCCGGGACCAGATCGTTGAGGTCGTACATGACGCCGTCGTCGATCAGGAAGCCGTGCTGCTGTCCACCGGTGACTTCCGACGTGCCGGCGATCTGGCCCTGGTCGTTGATGCCGCCCGCCCAGGATTGCGCTCCACCGGGGAGCGTGCCGAGGTCCATGAGCGCCCCCCCGTCCCAGAACGCGGCGCGCGTCTGGTCTGAGGCATTCGTCGCGGAAGCGACGATCTGGCCAGCCTCGTTCATGGCGCTCGGGTACGTCGACGTCCCGCCGAGATTCCCGATGTCGACGAGGGTCGACCCGTCCCAGAACGCCGTGCGATTGCCGAACCCGAAACCGGAAACGTAGCCAAGGACCTGGCCCGCCTCATTCAGGTCGTACGCGTTCGCCGAATCGCCACCCAGGTTGCCGAGGTCCGCGATCACGCCGTCCAGCCAGGTCACGAGGTGCATGTCCCCGGTCGCGTCTCGAGCGCTTCCCGCGATGAGGCCCGAGTCATTCACCCGGTCGGCGATGCTGTAGTCGCCGCCAAGTGTCCCGAGGTCCGTTGTCGTGGTGCCGTCGTGGACCCAGGCATGCATCAGATCGCCCGGGAGGTTCGACGAGCCGACGACCAAGGTCCCCGCGTCGTTGATGCCGCGGGCGGTTTCGTACGTGCCATCAACGAGGCCGGGAAGGGGCGTGACCGTCGATCCATCGACGCGGACCGCCTCGTGTCCGACGTTGCCCACGACCGTCCCACTCTCGTTGATGTCGAACGGATAGCCGCCTGACGCACCGAACGGCTCGATCGTCGCGCCGGTGATGCGGGCCAGGCGACCGTCGTTGGTCAAGGCCCCGAGGACACCGGCCTCATTCATCGCGTTGGCGCCCGTGACGCCGTTCACCATGCCCAACGCGATCGCGTAGTACTGCGGTGGGTCAGCCGCGCGCACCGATGGTGCGGATCCGGCGGGGACGGACAGGGCCAGGAGCGACGTCGCGCTCAGCGTCAACAACCAGCGCGTCGAGCGTCGTCGACCGAACATCGTCGCTCCCTCGTGCCAAGGCCATGGGCTGCCGCGGGGTCGCAGGGAAAGCGCTACAGACGGGAGGGTCGCTGGAATCGGGCGACCTCCCTAGACCGCACACCTTCGTGTCTTGTTCTCATGAAGTCAAGCACGAATGTGCGCGCCACGGGAGGGTAGCTAGAGTGTGTCCATGACATCACTCCTGTATGACGCGTTCGCCCATCACATCTGGGCGACCCAGCGCCTCATCGATGCCTGCGGCGTCCTGACCCGCGAACAGCTCGTGGCGGAATCGCCGGGCACGTACGGCCCGATCATCGCGACGTTCGGCCACCTCGTGGCGTCCGATGCCTGGTACCTGTCGTTCTTCGGCGACGTGCCCGCGCCGATGGACGAGGACGCACGACGTGACGCTCGCCGACCTACGGGCGGCGATCACGGCGAACGGCGCGGCGTGGATGGCGCTGATCGAAGGCGACGCTGGACCCCGACGACCGACGTCGTCGAGCACGGCGATGGCTGGGATTTCCACGCGCCGCTGGGCCTCCGTCTCGCCCAGGTCGTCCAGCACGGCAACGACCATCGCAGCCAGGTCTGCACCGGCGTTGACGAGCCTCGGCATCGAGCCGCCCGAGATCGACCTGTGGGGCTTCGGCGAGGCGACCGGCCGCACGCTGCGCTGACGACCTGCGCGAGCCGGCGGGCAGCTAGGCGCCGGCCAACCGCTTGTACTTGATCCGGTGCGGCTGGTCCGCGGCGGTCCCGAGCTCGCGGTGGCGGAACTCCTCGTACTCGGTGAAGTTGCCTTCGAAGAAGCGGACCTGGCTGTCGCCTTCGAACGCGAGGACGTGCGTGGCGATGCGGTCCAGGAACCATCGATCGTGGCTGATGACCACGGCGCAACCGGGGAATGACTCCAGGCCCGCCTCGAGCGCCCGGAGCGTGTCCACGTCGAGGTCGTTGGTGGGTTCGTCGAGCAGCAGGACGTTCCCGCCGGACTTCAGGAGCTTGGCGAGGTGGACGCGGTTCCGCTCGCCACCGGACAGCTTCCCGACCACCTTCTGCTGGTCCGGCCCGCGGAAGTTGAAGCTCGACACGTAGGCCCGCGCCGGCAGCTCCCGATGCCCGACCTTGATGAACTCGTTGCCCCCGCTGATCTCCTGGATAGACGGTGTTGTCGCCCTGCGAGGTCGTCGCGGCTCTGGTCCACGTAGCGCGAGCTGCACGGTGTCGCCGATGACGATGCTCCCGGCATCGGCTGCTCCTGCCCGACGATCATCCGGAAGAGCGTCGTCTTGCCGGCGCCGTTCGCGCCGATGATCCCCACGATCCCGGCCTTGCGGCAGCGAGAACGACAGGTCCTCGATGAGGAGGCGGTCGCCGTACCCCTTGCGCAGGCCGGTGACATCGATGACCTGGTCGCCCAGACGCGGTCCCGGCGGGATGGCGATCTCGAGCTCGCGGCTCGTGTCCTTGGTGTCGTTGGCCTCGGCCAGGAGGCGCTCGTAGGCGGAGAGTCGGGCCTTGCCCTTGGCCTGGCGGGCCTTGGCGCCCATGCGCACCCATTCGAGCTCGCGGGCGAGGGTGCGCTGGCGCGCGTCGGCGGTCTTCGATTCCTGCGCCAGGCGCTCCATCTTCTGCTCGAGCCAGCTCGAGTAGTTGCCCTGGAACGGGATGCCCCGACCGCGGTCCAGCTCCAGGATCCACTGCGCGACGTTGTCGAGGAAGTAGCGGTCGTGGGTGATCGCGACGACGGTGCCCGAGTATTCCTGGAGGAAGCGTTCCAGCCAGAAGACCGACTCGGCGTCGAGGTGGTTCGTGGGCTCGTCGAGGAGCAGCAGGTCGGGGTGGCGGAGGAGGAGCCGGGCGAGGGCGACCCGACGCTTCTCGCCGCCGGAGAGCTTCGTGACGTCGGCGTCGTCGGGCGGGCAGCGCAGCGCGTCCATCGCGATGTCGACGTTGCGTTCCAGGTTCCACGCGTCCGCGGCGGCGATCTTGTCTTCGAGGGCGGACTGCTCGGCACCGATGGCCTCGTAGTCGGCGTCGGGGTCGGACCACTTGGCCATCACGGCGTTGTACTGGTCGATGAGGGTCTGGACCTCGCGCACGCCATCGAGCACGTTGCCCTTGACGTCCTTGGTGGGGTCGAGCTCGCGGCTCCTGGCTCAGGAAGCCGACGCTGAAGCCGGGCGTGAGGCGGGCCTCGCCGGTGAAGCCGTCGTCGAGGCCGGCCATGATCCGCAGCAGGCTGGACTTGCCGGCGCCGTTGGACCCGATGACGCCGATCTTGGCGCCCGGATAGAACGAGAGCGAGATGTTCTCGAGGACGGTCCGGTCCGGCGGGTAGTGCCGGGCGAGCTTGTAGGTCGTGTAGATGAATTCGGCAGGCATGGTCCCGCAAGGGTAGCGGGACCATGCCCGAGCGGTTCAGCCGGCGAGGAACTCGTGGACGTCCGAGCCCAGGCGCTTCGCGGTCATCGTGGAGGCGTGGCTGGCGCCGGGGTAGACGACGAGCCGCCCGTCGCGCACGCCATCGGCGGTGGCGCGCAGCAGGTCCAGGCCGTACACGTTGTCACGCTCGCCACCGATCACCAGGGTCGGGGCGCCGACCTCGGCGAGGCGGTCCGTGACGTCGAACGCATCCTCGGCACGGGCGAAGGCGACCATGTCGGATGGATCCTTCGGGCGGGCGAGCGGGTCCATGAGCCACATGATCGGCGCGAGGATCTGGGCGCCGACCTTGTTGGTCACCTTCATCGGAGCCAGATGCTGGGCGCCGCGCTTGCCGGCGGCGACGGCATCGATGTAGCGCATCTGGGCGGCAGCGGCCTCCATGCCGATGCGGCTGGCCGCGCCGACGAGGACGAGGTGTCGGACGACGTCGGGATGATCGGCGGCGATCTGGAGGGCGATCGAGCCGCCGGACGAGATGCCCAGGAGGTCCACCGGCTCGCCGAAGGCCTCGCGGAACGCGGCGGCGTGCTGGCTGGCGATGTCGGCCATGGTCGTGCCGGACGCGAGGCCGGGGGCCCGATTGACCGCGTAGACCTCGAAGTGCGCGGCGAGCGGGGCGAGCATCTTCTCCTCGAAGCGCCGCTGCAGGCCGTGGGGTTGTCATGGGTGGTGGTGAAGCCACGCAGGACGACAAGCCGCGGACCGGAGCCGAGCTTGAAGTAGGGGAGGCCTCCCGGGAGCGTTCCGTCGGTGCTGGTGGGGGTCGACGTGGCCATCATTCGTGTCCTTGTCGCTGTGGTGTCCGGGTGGATCAACCTGGCCCCAGTCTTGCCCGCGCCCGGGTGCGTGCCAGCGACGTTCGTGGGCAGCCGGGGTGGACGAATGTCGCGAGGTGCCCGTCGCCGGAGTCAGGTCCCATGCGTGATGACAATCGGCCGCATATGTCGATTTCGGCGTGGTCCGTTCGTCGTGGAGGTGAGCGGGCGACTTCCGGACCACGATGGGCCGGGCGCCGGATCAGGAGGCAGATCGATGACAGACGCACGAGTCATCCACTTCGAGATCGTGGGCAAGGACGGCGCGGCACTCCAGCGCTACTACGCGGACCTGTTCGGCTGGTCGCTGGACACGAGCCACCCGGGCGGCTACGGCATGACCGAACCCTCGGCGACCGGCCCGGTCGTGGGCATCGGCTCCACGCCCGGACGGCTCGTCAGGGCACGTCACGGGGTACGTCACGGTGGCGGACATCGACGCCACGCTGGCTCGGGCCGCGTCGCTCGGCGGGAGCGTGATCATGCCCAAGTTCAGCCCGGACGGGAACGCGCAGCTGGCGCTGGTGGCCGATCCCGAGGGGCACGTCCTGGGCATCACGCAGATGTAGTGGGGGCGCGCCCCGGCGGTCGCTCCGGCTCGGCGCCGGCGCTGCCTCGGCTCGGCGCGGACTACCCCAACGTGATGACAATCGGCCGCATATTCCGTCGTGGTGGCGGAGTCGACATGCGGCCGATTGTCATCAGCGAGGAACCTGACTTCCCGGCCGGCGGCGCCCGAACCGGCGGGGCCGCGGGGCCCGGCCGGCAGCGAAACGCTACCGGCGGATGCGCAGCAGGCGACCGCCCGTGAACATCCCGTCGGTCACGAAGATCGAGCCATCGCGCGCGACGACGACGCCGCCCGGCTGCGACAGCTTGCCCTTCGCGAGTTCACGTGGCTTGTGGCCACGCCGGACCTCGAGCAGGACGGCCTTCGGGAAGACGCCACCGGGCGCGAAGCCGGCCTCGAATGCCAGCCAGCCCTTCTTGGCGATCTCGTACACGTAGAGCGTGCCGTTCTTCGGGTTGAACGCGAGGTCGATGATCGAGGTGAAGCCCGGACTTCCAGACCTTGCAGTTGCGGGTCTGGTGCGCTCGCGTCGCAGGTCGCGTCCTCGGCGTACGGGTTCACCCGCCAGATCTTGGCGGAGCCCGGTCGGCCGGGGAACCCGACGAGCTGACCGACATACGCCCAACCGTCGCGACCGATCGCGATGCTGGTCGGCACGGCCTCGGCGGGGAGCTTCGGCGGCAGGGTCGGATCGCCCACCTTGTCGGTGCGGACGAGCCGGGTCGTGAACCGGGCGACCGTCACGGCCGAGCCATCGGGGCTGACCCGGATGATGTCGTTGCCGGCCGCGTCGGCGACCAGCACGTCGTTCGTCTTGAGGGCCGCGATCCCGTACGGATTCGTCTCCGCAGGATCCTGGGGTGCGACGTTATACGGATCGAGATCGCCCGCCTGGTAGGCAACCATGTTGAGGATGGGCGTGATCGTCCCATCCGGGGTCATCCGGTAGATCCACTGGTCGCCACCGATCGCCCAGCCGGCGCCATCGGGCGTCATGGCGATGTCGGCGACGTTGACGGGATCCGTGAGCGGGGTTGACGTCCCCTTGTTCGAGCCCTTGAAGAAGTACTCGAGGATGGGGCCGGGCGGGGGTCCGTAGGCGCCCTGGCCGACGACCACCGACTTGCTGGAGCCGATCGCGAGCGCCTTGGGTGACGAGAGGCCCTCGAGGAGGACCTGCGCACGACCGTGCTTGTTGCCGTCGGCCGCCGCCGGTGCCGCCGTGATGAGCAGCGCTCCGATGATCAGACCCGCCGAGACCAGGGTTCCTACGCGCCGGTACCGCATGGTCGCCTCCTCCTGTTCCCCCCGGGGTTGGACGGACAGTGTCTGCCTATCCGGTGGCCCGCGTCAACGCGAGGAGCGCGCTCCGTCGGCGGCCGCCCGGAACGCCTCACAGGCCGCGTTCCACCATCGCGTCGCTGGCCGTGAGCGAGATGCGGAACCAGCCCGGCGACTCCACGATGGAGCCGGGCAGCACGAGGGCGCCGAGCTCGGCCAGCCGCGCGCAGAACGCGAGGTCGTCGGGATCGGGCGAGCGGACCATCAGGTAGAACGTGCCCTCGGGCTTGCGTGACCTCGTAGCCCATCTCGCGCAGCGCCGGCACCATCCGGTCGCGCCGCGCCTGGAGCGCCGGGATGTCCACCGAGAGCGCCTCGAGGTCGCTGATGGCGTGCTGGAGCAGGGCGTTCGGGAAGCCCCAGCCGGCGGCCAGCTGCTGGACGAAGATCCGGTAGCCGGTCGCCTCGCGGTCGGGGAAGTCGGGCGACATCGCCGCGTAGCCGATCCGCTGGCCGGGCGCCAGCAGCGTCTTGCCGTAGGTGTAGATCGTGATCGTCGCGTCGTAGTCGAGGGCGGGGCTCCGGAAGTCGATGCCGTCGAAGACGATCCGGTTGTACGACTCGTCCGAGAGCAGGACGATCGGCCGGCCGTGGCGTTCGGAGGCCTCGCGCAGGACCGCGCCCGAGCGCCGCCAGCTCCGGCTCGCGGTAGATGCGACCGGTCGGGTTGTTGGGGCTGTTGACGATGATCGCCCGGGTCCGCGGCGTGATGGCCGCGGCGATCGCCTCGGGATCGAGGTCGAAGTCGGGGCCGCCAGGCGGACGCGGACGGCCGTCGCGCCCGGACGAGGCGATCATCAGCTCGTAGAAGAACCACGGCGGCGAGAGGAAGATGACCTCGTCGTCGACATCGCACAGGGCCCGGATCGTGACGCCCAGGGCACCGAACGCGCCGGCGGTCATCGCGACGTCCTCGGCACGGAACGGGATACCGGTCCGGGCCCGAAGCGAGGCGGCGACGACCTCCCGCGGCTCCTCCTCGCTGAACTTGTAGGCGAACCAGTCCTTGTCCTGCGGCACGGCGTTGCGCTGGAGCGCGTCGACCAGCCCGGGGAGTGGCATCTCCTGCGGGTTGCCGAACGCGAAGTCGGCGACGTCCGGGTCGAGGTGATGGCGCTGCCAGTCGCCGCCGTTGAACCAGTCGAAGACGTGGGCGACGCTGCCCACCATGCGCTCCATGCGCCGCTCGGCGATGGTCATGCGGGTGCCCTCCGTGGTGCGTCGCCCGACCGCGGGCCGGGTCGCTGGGTCTGGGCGGCCAATGGTACGCCCGGTGGTGATCCCGGGGTGAGTCGGGGCGTCCATACTGGTGGCGTGCCCCAACCGGATGCCGCGCGGCTGCTCGACGACCTCAACGACGCCCAGCGGGAGGCCGTCCTCGCGACGACCGGCCCGGTCGTCGATCCTCGCCGGCGCGGGCACCGGCAAGACCCGGGTCATCAGCCGACGGACCGCCTACGCGATCGCGACCGGGCGTCGTCGATCCCGACCAGGTCCTCGTCGTCACGTTCACGGACAAGGCCGCCGGCGAGATGGTCGCGCGGCTCAAGGACCTCGGCCTGCCCGGGGTCACGGCACGCACGTTCCACGCCCACGCGCTGAGCCAGCTGCGCCACTTCTGGCCGATCCACCACGACGGCGAGCCGCTCCCGGACCTGCTCGATTCGAAGCTCCCGCTGCTCGTCCCGCTCGTCCGCGGGCTGCCCGGCCACTATCGATTCACGCCGGCCAAGGACCTCGCCGACGAGATCGAGTGGGCCAAGAGCCGTCGACTGACGCCCGACGACCTACGAAGCGGCCGTCGCCGGCAGCCCGCTGACCGCCGGACGCGAGCCGCCGATCCCGGTCGACCTGTTCGTGAAGCTCGTTCGCCGGGCTACGAGCGGGCCAAGACGCGCGCCGGCCGGATCGACTTCGACGACCTGCTCGTCGGGACCGTGGACCTGCTCGAGACCGACGCCGAGGCCGCCGCGACGGTCCGCGCCCGCAAGCGCTGGTTCAGCGTCGACGAGTACCAGGACACGAACCCGCTCCAGCAGCGCCTGCTGGAGCTGTGGCTGGGCGATCGGCCGCGACGTGTGCGTCGTCGGCGACGAGGACCAGACGATCTACACGTTCACCGGGCGCCACGAGCGCGTTCCTGACCGGGTTCGCCGACGCGCTACCCGGACGCCCACGTCGTCCGTCTCGAGGAGAACTATCGATCCACGCCGCAGGTCCTCGCCCTCGCCAACAACCTGCTCGCGTCGACGGGGCGGACCAAGCACCTCGTCGCGACGCGCGCCGGCCGGGCCGGAGCCGACCGTCCCGCGGCACGGGACGGAGGCGGCGGAACTCGCCGCGCTCTCGCGCTGGATCCGGGAGCGGATCGCCGGACGGCATCGCCCCGGCCGAGATCGCGGTGCTCGTCCGGATGAACGCCCAGCTCGCCCCGATCGAGGCGGAGCTGACCCGGGCCGGCATCGCCTACCAGGTCCGCGGGATCCGCTTCTTCGACCGGCCGGACGTCCGCGGCGCGATCGACCTCGTCCGGCGCGCCGCCCTGACCGCGACCGGGCACCGCGCTCGTCGGCGAGATCCGGGCGCTGTGGGCCGCGAAGCTCGGCTACGACGACGACGCCGTCGCCGGCCACGCCGGCGACGAGGCACGGGAGCGGACCGCCGCGCTCGACACGCTGCTGGACATCCTCGAGCAACCGGGTCCGGTCGGACGCGGACGTCGATGCCGAGGCGTACCTCGCGGAGCTCGACCGGCGACGCGCGGCGGAGCGCGCGGGCTCGGCCGACGGCGTCAACCTGCTCACGTACCACCGGGCCAAGGGCCTCGAGTGGGACGCCGTCGCGCTGCCGGCGGTGGAGGAGGGCCTGCTGCCCGATCCGCCAGGCGTTCGATGACGACGAGCTGCTCGCCGAGGAGGGCCGGCTGCTGTACGTCGGCATCACCCGCGCGCGCGGGTCCACCTCGCGATCTCGTGGGCGGCCGAGCGCGAGACCCGCGGCCGCACGACGCGTCGCCAGCCGAGTCGGTTCCTCGCCGACCTGCGGCCGCGCGGGGAGCACCGCGTCACGCAGCTCCCGGATCGATTCGCCGCAGGACCAGGGGGCGCGCCGCACGGCCAGCGACGGCCGCGGCCGCGAACCCGTACGGCATGGCCGACGACGATCCGCTGTTCGCCGCGCTCCGGTCTGGCGCACGGCCCGTGCCCGCGAGGAGGCCGTGCCGCCGTACGTCGTCTTCCACGACCAGACCCTCGCCGCGATCGCCGAGATCAAGCCGCCGTCCGCGGCCGCGCTGCGTCGCGTCAAGGGCGATCGGGCCGGCCAAGATCGATGCCTACGGCGACGACATCCTGGAGCTCGTCCGCCGGCTTCGCTGGTCGCGCCGCGTCGCCGCCGGGGCGCCGGTCACCCGTCGCCGGCCGCCGGCCCGGGACCTACGGCCCTCGAACCGGATGAGGTCGACGTCGATGACGGGCTCGTACCCGATCGCCTGGTAGATCTTGTTCGAGGTCGGGTTGGCGAGGTCGGTGAACAGGAAGACGAACCGGCGCCCGGCATCGAGCGCCGCCTGGGTCGCGGCCGCGGTCACGGCACTCGCCATATCCGTGCCCGCGGGCATCGGGCGGGGTGTAGACCGGCCCGATCCGGACCCCGTTGGGGGTCGGGCCGCCGCTGGCGGCCATCGAGACGACTCGGCCGTCGTCCTCCCACAGGTAGAACGTGCGCTGGCCCCGAGTCCAGGCCGCGATCGACCAGAGTTCGCGCATGCCCTGGATCGGTCTGCGTCAGGGCCTCGACCAGGAAGTCGTGGACGAACGTCACGAGGAGCTCGCGATCGGCCGCGGTGGCGACGCGGACCTGCCCGGGCACGCCGATCGGCGCGACCACGCGCGAACACTGGTAGATCCGCTCGGCGAGCTGGAGCCGAGCCTGGAGGCCTCGCGGCCCACACCACGCGTCGGCGAACGCTCGCGCCGCCGGCTCGGCCGTCGAGCACGCCGGGCGGCGGCGTCTCGAACGTCGCGAGGTCCGCCGACGAGCTCGCCGACGGCGCGATCGACATCCGCGTCATCGATGTGCGAGAGGCACGATGTTGAACGGCGGCGTCATGATGGCCACGGCGATGACCCGACCTCGCGTCCGAGGCGACCGCGAGGTAGGGCCGCGGCTCGCAGCGGCGACGCCATGCGCCTCGTCGGCGATGAGGTTCGACGTGATCCCGAACAACAGGTTGTGCTCGGCCTCGCGCGCGGCCAGGAACGGACCGGCGGCCACCATGAACAGCGCCGCGGAATCGGATAGCGACGGATCATGCCGACCCCGCTTCCTGGGCATCGCGGCCGCGGCCCGGATCTCGGCACGACGAGCCGGCAGGTACAGGGGCGCGGCCAGCGCGCAGACGATGCCGCCGACCATCATCGCGGTGCTCACCGACCAATCATCGGCGATGGCGGCCAGGACGATGGCGCCGATCGCGCCCGCCGGCTGCGAGACCATCGAGTTCATCGACAGGACGGTCGTCCGATGCGCGCGCATCCACCTCGTCGATGGAGCAGCGTCGTGTGCATCGGGTTCGATGCCCCGTGGGCGATGTAGCACGCCGAGGTACGCCGCGACCACGCCGATCGGTCCAGCCAGGACGCCCATCGCGATCACGGTCAGGCCCTGGACGATCCGGAGGGCCGCCGCCGAGCGCGCGACACCGATCCGGCGGCTGACGACGATGATCAGCGCCGCCCCGGCGGCCGACGCGAACCACGCTGCCGACCCGACCGGACCCATCAGCGCCGCGGCGCGGTCCGTGTCGCCGACGACCTCGCTCAGGCGAACGGGAAAGAGGGCCTCGAACGCGGACGATGCTGAACCCCCAGAAGAGCTCGACGAGCGACGAGCGCGAGCAGGACGTTCGAGGCGCGCAGCAGGCCGAGGCCCTCGCGGATGACGGTCGGGACGGCCGCGGACGGACGCCGCGAGCGCTCGGGGGTCCGCGCGGTTGCGCGGCTTCCTGCATCAGGAGCGGCGATCGCGCCGGTGTAGGCGATGACGAGCACGATGGCGACCAGCACGGGGAGTGCCAGGGTCTCGACGTCCGGAAGTGGGTCGAGCGCGATGAGTCCGCCCGACAACAACGCCCCGGCGGCGATGGCCAGGCTCAGCACCGTCGTGCCGGCGCTGAGGCCGTGCTTCCATCTGGCGTCCCGGGTGCCGCGGCGAGCGTCGCGTCCACGTACCACGCCTCGAGCGGGCCGCTGTCGAGGGCGCGGTAGATGCCCTGGAGGACCATCGCGGCCACGAAGACCTCGACGGACTGGGCGAGATAGAACAGGACGAGCGAGGTCAGCGACACGACACTCGCGAGCAGCAGCACGGGTCGACGGCCGATCGAATCGGAGAGGCCGCCGGTCGGGAGCTCCAGGACCAGGACGACGAGGCCCTGTACCGCGAACACGAGGCCGATCTCGGTGAGCGACAAGCCCCGCGACAGCGGCAGCAGCACGAACACCGGCATGAGCAGTCCGACCGGCAACCAGCGCAGGGCGATCAGCGCGAGGTAGCGTCGCTGGGCGCTGCGCGCGTCGAGGGCGGCCATGCCTCGATGGTAGGGGACGTCGCGGCGCCGGTGCGGTGTCGGCGCGGTACGGCGTCGCCCCGCGCCGTGCGGTGTCGCCCCCGCGCCGGGCGGTGTAGCCCACGCGCTGTGCGGAGCATGTGGTGGCGATGACAATCGGCCGCATCATCCCCACCGGTGGCGGGTCCGATATGCGGCCGATTGTCATCGAGGGAGGGTTCGCCCGCCGGCGGGCGGCGGCGGACGGCGGCGGCGAGCGGCCTCGCTCGCCGCGACCACCGGCCTACGCGGTGGCCATCGGCGCATCCACGGCACCGACCGGCGACTCGGCCCGACCGAGGTCGGCTTCGTCGTCGGTGGAGCGCGCCCGACCCGGCAGGGCCAGGGCCGCGAGGACGCCCCAGCGCGACCACGACCGCGCCGATCTGCATCGCCGGGATCAGGCCGTCGACGTACGCCGTCGGGCGACTGGTACGACCCGTTGGCGGTGAAGACGGCGGCGAGGACCGCCACCCCGAACACGCCACCGAGCTCGCGGATCGCGTTGTTGGCGCCCGACGCCTTGCCCTCCTCCTCGGGCGGACGGCCGAGAGGACGACGTTGGCGATCGGGGCGAAGAACAGGCCCATGCCGATGCCGGCGAGGATGAACGCCGGGACCATGGCCAGGTACTCGACGGTCGGCGTGACGATCAGGCGAGATCCACGCCGAGGGCCGACGGCCTGGAGGGCCATGCCCAGCGACGAGGAGCGGGCGGGTGCCGCGTCCGGGTCGAGACGACGCCCGGCGATCGGGGCGACGACGATCGGCATGACGGTCCACGGCAGGGTCCGCAGTCCGGCCTGCGAGCGGGCTGTAGCCCTGGACGACCTGGAAGAACTGGCGCGAGCAGGAAGATCGAGCCGAACATCCCGAAGGTCATCAGGAGCGAGACGGCGTTCGCGGCGCTGAAGGCGCGGAGCGGAAGAGGCGCAAGCGGGAGCATCGGCTCGGCGGTCCGGGCCTCCCAGGCGACGAAGCGCGACGAGCGAGCGACGGCGCCGACGCCGAGCGAGCCGACGATCTGGCGGATCGGTCCAGCCGAGCTCGTTGCCCTTGACGAGCGCCCCAGACGATCGCGAGCAGGCCGCGCGCTGACGAGGCCGAGGCCGGGGAGGTCGAGGCGGCCGTCCGGTCCGTAGCTCTCCTCGAGGCGGAAGTACGCGAGCGGGATGACGATGAGGCCGATCGGCACGTTGACCCAGAAGATCCACTGCCAGTCGAGGCCCTCGGCGATGGCGCCACCGACGAGCGGGCCGATGGCGATGGCGAGGCCGGCGATGCCGCCCCAGGCGCCGAGCGCGACGGCTCGACGCTCCGGGCTGACCGCGGCGGACAGGATGGTCAGGCTGAGCGGCGTGACGATCGCGCCGCCGACGCCCTGGATGGCGCGGGCGAGGATCAGCTCGGTCGAGGTCGACGGAGCAGCGCGGCCAGCGGCCGAGCCGGCGGTGAAGATGGCCATGCCGATGATGAACATGCGCTTGCGCCCGAACCGGTCGCCGAGCGCGGCGCCGGTCAGCAGCAGGACGGCGAAGGTCAGGGTGTAGGCGTTGACCATCCACTCGAGTTCGGCGAGGGTGGCGTCGAAGTCGGCCCGGATGACGGGCAGGGCGGTCGTGACGACGAGGTTGTCGAGGGCGACCATGAAGACGGCCATCGCGGTGATGAGGAAGGTCCAGGCGGTGCGGGTCATGACGGGTGGGCTCCTTGTCGTGGCAGGATCGGGGTCTGGTCGGCTGGTTACTTAGTGGTCACTTAGTTACGAGGCGAAAAAGGGGGGCGGCACGGGCGGTGGTCAATGGGCGCCTCCGATCTCGGCCAGGGTGTACAGTCATCGGTTCGCCGTCCAGCTCGCACGGCCGCGCCGACGTTCATCAGCATCCCTTCGGCGAAGAAGTGGTGGAGGTCTTCCGGCGTCGCGCCGGTCGCGTCGGACGACGTAGCGATGGAGCGCGGGTGAACTCTCGCGAACCACGGTCTGCACGTCCGGGTCGCGAGCAGGCGGCGTACGCCTGCAGCTGGACGAGGAGGAGCGTCGCGGTCGGCCAGGAGTTCGGCAGTAGGCGATGCCCATCGCGCCGATCGGCGAGTCGCACTCGAAGGCTCGCCGGCCTGGTGCGCGCCGGACGGCCTCCTCGAAGGCGATCCGCGTCCGTTCGAACGCCGCGGCGGACGACCGCGAGGAACAGCTCCTTCTTGGTCCCGAACAGCTGGTACACGTACGGCTGCGAGACGCCCGGCCCGTCGGGCGATGGCGTCGACCGAGGCACCGGCCAGGCCGTGCGCCGCGAACTCGTCCATGCCGGCAGCGACGATCGCCTCGCGGCGCTCGTCGGCGCTCAGACGCGGCGGTCGCTGGCCCTTGTAGGTGGCGGTGGTCTCGCTCATGACGCGTAACTTAGTGATTACTAAGTAACTTGTCAACCCTGACAAATGACGATGTCCGGCCGCGCGATATGCTCGCTCGGAGATGCGCATCGCTGACGGGATCCATCGGCTGGGGGAGGGGCTCGTCAACGCGTACCTGCTCGAAGAGTCGGGCGAGGTCACGCTCATCGATGCCGGCGCGCCCGCCTATTGGGGCGCCCTGCCACGAGAGCTCGCGGCGATGGGCAGGACCCTCGATGACGTGCGAGCTGTCGTCTTGACGCACGCGCACACGGACCACATCGGCTTTGCCGAGCGGATCCGGCGGGAACGGCACGTCCCCGTGAGCGTCCACATCGACGATGCCGCTCTGGCGCGCGGCGAGGTGAAGACCACCGGTCAACAGACCGGACCGACGCGGATCGGACCCATCCTGAGGTTCGTCTGGTTTGCCGTCCGCCACGGGATGCTGCGGATCCCGCCCGTTCGCGAAGTCTTGACATTCGGTGACGGGGCGACCCTCGACGTGCCGGGTGCACCGCGGGTCATCGCGCTCCCGGGCCACTCCCCGGGGAGTGCCGCGCTCCACCTCCCGGACCGCGACGTCCTGTTCATCGGCGATGCGATCGCCACGAAGGCCGTGACCACCGGGGTCTCTGGGCCGCAGTTGGCGCCGTTCTCGTCAGACCGGGACCAGGCGCTGGGGTCACTTGCCCGTCTCGAGGGCATCGAGGCCGGGCTCGTCCTCCCCGGACATGGGCTCCCGTGGACCGACGGCGTCGCGGAGGCCGTGCGACTGGTCCGCGAGGGTGTCGAACGCGACCGCGCACGAGCCTGAGGCGAGCCGGCTCGCTCCGGGCGCGCCGCTGCTTCGCGGGCCGCTGCTTCGCGGGCCGCTCCCCGGGCGAGCTACTCGCCGGTCTCGAGCGTCGCGACGACCTCGTCCGCCGGGATCGCCTCGCTGAACGAGAGTTCGAGCACGAGGTCGCGTGGGATCGCGTCACCCTCGCAGGACGGGCGGAACATGTTGATGGTTCGCCCATCGGCCTCGATGACCATGCTGTGCAGTTCGTCACAGGGCGATCCGGTCCAGGTCAGGATGAGGCGTGTCGGGTCCTCCGGGTCGTTGCGGACGTCGACGAGCCCGGTTTCCACGGACCCGCCATCCGCCGGGGTGCCCGACACGGCCTCGACGAGAAGGCCTAATTCGTCGGTGACTTCGATCTCGGCATCCGCCCCGACGACCTCCTCGAGATCGACACGGATCGTCAGTGCAGGGAGGCTCGGCGACGGCGACGGCTCCACCGACGGCGTTGGCACGACGACGCTCGGCGCCCGATCGAACCACCCGCCGACTGCCGCGGCCGCGAACCCCGCGACCAGCAACAGTCCGAGGGCGGCGACCAGCAGAGCCGGCCGGAACGTCCCGGTCGATCCGAACCACGGCGTCCCCATCGGGTCGCGCCGCAGGGCGCGGAGCGGATCGGGCCGACGCGGGTGGGCTCGGGCGTGGGCCAGCGCCTCATCGGCTGCGCGCTCGGGCGCGCGTTCGGGCCCCTCGTCGAGGAAGGTAGTCAGCCGGCGAGCCAGATCGCGGTCTCGATCACGGTCGAAGTCGGTCGATGCGGTCATGCCGTCCGCTCCTTGGGTTCACTGATCCGGTCATCGGCGTCCAACGCGGCGCGCAGGGTCCGCGTGGCGTAATGGATGCGCGAAGCCGCGGTGCCGGCCGGGATGCCGAGGACATCGGCGATCTCGGCGAGCGACAGGCCGGCGTAGTGCTGGAGCACGAGGATCGCGCGCTGCTCCGGCTTGAGGCGGGCGAACCCACGCTCGATCTGGTCGCGGTCGGCGACGGCATCGATGTCGGCGCCCGCGGTACCGGCGAGGGCGCGTGGATCCGCGTCGGCGTCGTCGGGGAGCAGACGGACGACCGTCCCGCCGCGTCGCTCCCGTTGGGCCTGGGCGATGCTGGCGCGCGTGATGAGTCGATAGGTCCAGGCGTCGAACCGCTCCGGGTCGCGCAGTCGAGGCAGCTCGTCCCAGATCGTCGCGAGCGCCGACTGGAGGGCGTCCTCGGCGGCGTGGTGATCGCGCAGGATCCGGTACGCGATCGCGAACAATCGATTCGACGACGCGCGCACGAGCGCCTCGAAGGCCTCGTGGTCGCCGCGTGCGGCCTGTTCGACGAGCGTCGCCTGCATCACGCCGAGTATGGGGAGGTCGATGCGCGTTCTCTTCGATCTTTCTCAGGACCGTCTCAGGCGGCGCGCCGTAATGGGGTCATGGACCACGAATTCGAACCGATCCTTCCTCCCGCGGTCGCCGCCTCCCAGGCGTTCGCGCAGGCCGCTCCGTCGGCCGCACCGGTCGTCGTCCCCCGACGGCCGACCCGGCGAACCGCGCCGGCGAGCGCATCGATCCCGCCACGGTGACGTCCTCCTCCCGTCCCCGGCGCGATCGATGGCTCGCCGGCGTCCTCGCCGCCACGGTGCTCTCGGCATCGGTGGCGTCGGTGGCCACGGTCGGCGTGCTGGTGGGGACGGGGATCGTGGATGGCGGTTCCGGGGTCGATGCCACCACGGCCGCTGTCGTCAACACGGCGTCACCGGCTCCCAGCGCCCTCACCATCACGGGTTCCGATGCGGTCGTCGCGGTGGCCGAGGCGGCCAGCCCGGCCGTCGTGACGATCACGGTCGGAGTCGGCGGGGTCGGGCGGGTTCGGACCGATGTCGATGCCATCGACCGGGGTCGGGTCGGGCTTCGTGTTCGATGCCGACGGCCTCATCCTCACCAACGAGCACGTGATCGAAGGCGACGGATCGATCACGGTCACGTTCCAGGACGGCACCGAGTTGACCGGCACGGTCGTCGCGACCGACACCGAGCACGATCTCGCGGTCGTCCAGGTGGACGCGACGGGTCTGCCCACGCTCGAGATCGGCGATTCGGCGGCGCTCCAGGTCGGGCAGCTGGTCGTCGCGATCGGGAGTCCGCTCGGGACCTTCACCGAGACCGTGACGAGCGGGATCCTCTCGGCCACCGGCCGGACGATCGAGGTGGGCGACCAGTTCAGCCGCCGGACGACCACGATGACCGGGCTGCTCCAGACGGACGCGGCGATCAACTCGGGGAACAGCGGCGGGCCGCTCCTCGATGCGAGCGGCGCGGTCATCGGCGTCAACGTCGCGGTCGCTACGAGTGCGCAGGGCATCGGGTTCGCGGTCCCGATCGACGACGCGGCCGCGATCATGGCGGAGGCGCAGGCGGCCGCGGGCACCACATAGGGGAGTGGCCATCGCCCTCGCCGCTGCGGCGTGCGGCCGGGCAGGGCCGCGGCGCCGCGGCGCGCCCCGGACTTCCCGCCTAGTCTCTCCACGAATCCTGTGTGCGTCGGATCGCCTCCGAGGGGTCGACTCCCGCGGATTCGCGGTGCGCACCTTCCGCCCCATACCTGTGGTGACTGACCGGGACGTTGAGGTGCCGACGGAGTTCCACAGGATTCGCCCAGGGACTAGGAGGGACGTTGCGCACTGGGCGGGCATTTGTCCGTCGGACGGGGCGCGTGGGTCGGGCCACGCGGCGTGATCCTGGACTTCGGGCGATACTGCGCCGCACAACGACCATGGCCACCCACGCGACCGACCCAACGCACCGACTGATCACGCTGGCGCTCCTCGCCGGCCTCGCGCTTGGCGCCTGCATGCCTGCGGGCTCCAGCCCGACGCCGGACCCGGCGGCGACGTCGGCGCTCGTGGATTCCGCGACCCCCGTGCCGCCGCTGCAAGTCCGACCTCGGCCCCGCCAGCTGCCGCGACCCCGACCGCGACCCCGACCCCCACCGCGACCCCCCAGGCCCGAGATCGCGCAGGCCGACCCCGAACCGTTCGAGATGAACCTCGCCGACAAGAACGACTTCGTGGCGCAGCACACGTTCGAGTGGTGCGTCGGGGCGAGCCTCCAGATGGCCCTGAACATGACCACCGATGACACGTCGCTCGAGTCGGGCCGACCAGGGCGAGCTCTGGGCGATGGCGCGCGATCGCTCGTTCAGCCCGTTCGGTGGTGCGAACCCGCGCGGCTGGACCGCGACGCTGAACGACCTGGGCATCGGCCCGTACGAGCTCGTGTCGCTGCCCACGTTCGAGGCCGCGCTCGCCACGGCCGCCGAGGCGATCCGCGCCACGGACCGGCCGGTGGGCCTGGTGATGTGGCGGGGCCGGCACGCGTGGGTCATGAGCGGCTTCGAATCGACCGCCGACCCGCGGGCGTTCGATGCCTTCGAGGTCACCGGCATCCGCGTCCACGATCCGCTGTATCCCCACGGCAGCACGGTGTGGGGCAAGAGCCCCAAGCCGAACTCGCTGGTGTCGCCGGAGACACTCGCGAAGCAATTCGTCCTGCGCGACAGCACGCGCGTGAACCTGGGTGTGCCGCCGGGCTACCTGCTCGTCCTCCCGGTCGCCGCCGAGGCCTGAGGTCGCCGCCGCGACACTCCCGGCACTACCGCCGGCGCCACTGCAACGCTGCCGTCACGGAAGGCGCCACCCCTGACGGCACGGCGTGGACACCCGACGCCCTACGGTGGGATGACCACCCGATTCCCAACCCCGAGGAGGCACCACATGAGCGAAGCCAAGTACGGCGACGAGTTCATCACGCACGAGTTCGACGAGGCCATCGCGATCCAGCAGGCGATCGTGGACGGCGGCGAGTCCCTGGCCAAGAGCCACTCGCGCGCGACGTCCCGCCGCGTCGTCGAGGCTGCCCGACCCGACGACGAGCAGTTCCTTCGCACCCTCAAGAAGTTCGGCAAGGCCCACGACGCGACCGGCAAGGCCGAAGGCGTGGCCCTGGCGCTCAAGAACCTGATGGACGAGACGGCCAAGAGTGCCGGCGAGGCGCCCAGCGAGGCGTACGAGGCCCAGGCCGTCCTCATCAACCTCAAGCGCAAGCAGCAGGACTCCGCCGCCGCGATGGTCAAGATCGCGCGCGAGCAGAGCGACACCGCCCTGCGCGATGCCGCTCTCGAGTTCGGCAAGGTGACGAAGGCGAGCGCCCAGACGCTGGCCGACGACCTCGCCGACTTCGCGGTCGAGATCGCCATGAAGCAGCCGGCGGCGGCCCGGGCCTGACCCGCTGCCCACGGGTCTGACCCACGGGCAAGCCGCACTGACCGCCGGGGTCGTCTGATGACGGCCTCGGCGGTTGCCGTTACCGTTCGGACATGACCGACCAGTTCGTGTCCGTTCCCGGCGGCCGCATCTACGTCGAGGTGGACGGGGACCCATCCGACCCGCCCGTCGTGCTGATCCACGCGGGCATCGCCAATCTGCGGGCGTGGGACGCGATGGTTCCGCTGCTGGTCGCCGGGTCGTACCGCGTCGTGCGCTACGACATGCGCAACTTCGGTCGATCGACGACGGACGAGGTCGACTACTCCGACCGCGATGACGCCCTGGCGGTCCTCGATGCCCTCGGCATCGGGCGGGCGCCGTTCGTCGGGAACTCGCGGGGCGGGATGGTCTCGATCGATACCGCGATCGAGTATCCCGAGCGGGTCGTCGCCGTCGTCGGCGTCGGCTCGGGGATCGGTGGCTTCGATGGCGACCTCACGCCGATCGAGATCGAGCTCGTCGACGAGATGGAGGCGCTCGAATCGGCAGTGCCGATGGACGCCGCGGCGATCGCGGACGTCGATATCCGCCTCTGGGTGGACGGTCCGGGGCAGCCGCCGACACGCGTCCCCGCGGCCATCCGCGAGGCGATCCGGGCGTGGGATACGCCCTACTACTTGCCGGACCACGTGGAGCCGCGACCGATCCGGCTTGATCCCCCGGCCGTGGAGCGCCTCGACGAGTTGCGCTGCCCGGTGCTGGCCGTCGCGGGCGCCGTGGATCTGTCCGAGGTCGCCCAAGCCGCGCACCTGCTGGCGGCGCAGGCCCCGGATGCCCGCGCGGTCATCCTGCCCGACGTCGCGCACATGATCGGCATGGAGGTGCCGGAGGCGTTGGCCGAACTGATCATCGACTTCCTGGCACCGCTCCCGCGGTGGTCGTGACGGGACGGCCGAAGCGCGCGGTCGCGCTCCTGCTCGTCGCAGGGCTCATCGTTTCGGCGATCGGGGCGTGCGGGCCGACGGACCCGACGATCCCCGTGGTCGATGCGGCGGGGTCACCGACCTCGAGCCAGGATCGTGCGGCCGTCGCGACGCCGACGGTGGTCCCGACCCCGGTCCCGATCCCGAAGCACGAGGTGTATGGGTTCGTGCCGTACTGGGAGATGATCGACGGGATCGCCGCCCACCTGGCCGACACCGACCTCACGACGCTCGCCTTGTTCTCCGTCACGCATCGGCGGAGCGGGGAACTCGCCACGAACCAGACGGGCTACCGGCGGATCACGGGGCAGATCGGCGAGCGGCTGATCCGCGAGGCGCAGGAGCGCGGACAGCACGTCGAGCTCGTGTACTCGAGCTTCGGGGACGAGAAGAACCGGCGCTTCTACACCGAGCCCGATGCCCAGGCCCGCTGGATCGAGGAGCTGGTCGATCTTGCCGACGAGATCGGGGTCGATGGCATCAACGTCGATGTCGAGCTGCTGCCGGCGGAGCACGTGCTCGACTACGGGGCATTCGTGGGTCGACTGCGGGCGGCGCTCCGGCAGCGCGTGCCGGATGCCCAGGTCTCGGTGGCGACGCAGGCGAACGAGCGAGGTGCCGCGATGGCCGCCGCTGCCGCCGCGGCCGGGGCGGATCGGATCTTCCTGATGGGCTACGACTACCACTGGGCAGGCTCTGACCCGGGTGCGTCCGCGCCGATCGAGCGGCTCGACGGCGAGCCGAAGGACCTGGTCTGGTCGCTCGACCTGTACGCGGCGCTGGGCGTGCCGGTGGACCGGACGATCCTGGGGCTGCCGCTGTACGGGATGACGTGGCCGACGATCGGCCCGGGTGTGGGGTCGCCGGCGACGGGTCGAGGCGATACCTGGGTCCCGCGCCTGAACCTGCGGGTGTTCGAGGATCCGGACTTCGAGCCGACGTACGAATCGATCGAGAGCGTGGAGTTCTATTCGGTCCCGGCGGATGGGGCGGGGGAGGGGTCAGAAGGCGAGGCGTCGGGGTCGGTGGAGCCCGGCTGGAACGCGGTCTACTACGATTCTCCCCGGAGTCTTGCCCCGAAACTGGCACTCGCCGACGCGCGCGGGCTCGCGGGTGCGGGGTTCTGGGCGATCGGGTACGAGCGCGGGTTGCCCGGCTACACGGACCTGATCGCGACGTTCCGGGCGGGGGAGCTGAGCGTTCCGTAGCCACGCCGGCACGCCGCGGGCACACCGCGGGCGGAGCCAGGGCGCCGGGGGCGCGGTCGCTGCCGTGGCTGGCGGCACCGGGCCAGACTACCCGCCATTGGCAACGTCCCGCCTAGTGCTGTGGCGAATCTTGTGGACGTGGTCGGGCCGCGTTGGGCCGTTTCCGGTGATCCGGCGTCCCTGCTAGTCCGGTGCGACTGCCACGGACGCTCCGGGCGTGGCGAGCCTCCACAGGATTCGCCCGGAGCCTAAGCGGGACGTTTGCGGTCGAACGCGGGGGCGGACCGACCGCAGGGCCGGTCCAGCCTCGGGCGCGACCGGAGCCCCGGCCCGGCCGCAGCCCGGCCGCAGCCCGCGCCGCACCCCGCGCCGCACCCCGCGCCGCACCCCGCGTCACCCCGGGCCGACGTGCCACCATGCCGGCGTGCCACATCGATCGCCGACGACACCCGTCCTGAGCCAGGACGACCTCAACCGGGCCACGCTCGCACGCCAGTCGCTCCTGGAGCGATCACGCGTGGACGCCGTCACCGCCGTCGAACACATCGGCGGGCTCCAGGCGCAGGAACCCGCATCGCCGTTCATCGGCCTGTGGACGCGCCTCGCGGATTTCCAGGCCGACGAACTCCGCGAGGCCTTCGCCGATCGACGCGTCGTCAAGGCCACGATGATGCGAGCCACGCTCCACGCGGTGACCGCCGCGGACTACGCAGCCATGCAACCGACCGCCTCGATCGCGCTTGAGGCGATCCGCCGACCGGATCGCGCGCTCGGGCCTGACCCGGCCCACCTCGAGCGCCTGACAGCGGTGGCATCGGCGTTCACGCGTGAACCGCGCACGCTCGGTGAGCTCCGCGATCACCTCGTGGCGCACGAAGCGTCGCTCAGACCCTCGACTGACGGCATGGGCTCCGACACCTCCGCCCCCGACCTCTCCCTTGAGGAGATCGTCTGGTGGCTCCGGCGGACCATGACCTTCATCCACGCCCCCATCGATACCGAGCCGTGGTCATTCGGACGCCGCCCGCAGCTCGTCGAGGCCACCGCCTGGCTCCCCGGGCGGATGGTCGTAGACGAGCACCGGTCGAGCCGGGCCATGGTGCGCCGATACCTGGGCGCCTTCGGGCCGGCGTCGGTCGCCGACATCGCGGCATGGTCCCGGGTGCCCATCGCGCGACTGCGGCCTGCCGTGACCGCACTCGACGACGAAGGCGCCCTGTGGCACGCCCACGACGAGCGCGGCCGTTCGCTCGTGGACCTCGTGGATGCCCCGCGACCACCCGGAGACACGCCGACACCGCCGCGCCTGCTACCGATGTGGGACAGCATCCTCCTGGCCCACCAGGACCGGACCCGAGTCATCAGCGACGCGGACCGCGCCATCGTGATCGCCCGCAACGGCGACACGCTCCCCACGTTCCTCGTGGACGGTCGCGTGGCCGGTCTCTGGTGGGCGGACGTCGAGCCCGGTGGGCGGACCCGGATCGCGATCGAGCCATTCCGGGAGATCGGCGCGCGAGAGCGGCGCGCGCTCGAGGCCGAGGCCGAGCGCCTCGCGGCGTTCGTGGAACCCGCCGAACCCCGCGTCTACGGACGCTATCAGCGCTGGCGCCCGGCGTCGGCCCCGTCCGGTGCCGTATCCTCGCCGCCAGGGAGGTGACGATGTACGAAGTCCTGGTGTTCATCCACATCGCGTGCGGCATGCTCTGGGTCGGCGGGGCTGTCTACGCGCAGCTGCTTACGTTGCGCGCGCAGCGTTCGGCTGATTCCACGACGCTGCCCAAGATCGCCCGCGAGATCGAGTTCCTGGGGACTCGCGTGTTCCTGCCGGCATCGATCCTGCTCTTCATCGCCGGCCTGATCATGGTCGCGCAGCGGTGGAGCTTCTCCCAGCTGTGGGTGTCGGTGGCGATGCTGCTCTGGATCGTGTCCGCGCTCGTCGGTTCGCTGTACCTTGGCCCGCGGTCCAAGAAGGTCGGCGAGTTGTTCGAGGCGGAAGGCCCCGCATCCACGGCCGGCCGCGCGTTGCTGTCCAAGCTCTTCCTGGTCTCGCGCCTGGAGCTCGTCAGCTTCGCGATCATCCTGGCCCTGATGGTCTGGAAGCCCGGCGCCGTCGGCTAGTCCGGGCGCGGTCGGGCCTTGACCCGACCCGGAAGGGGCCATCGGGGGTAGTCGGGCGGGACGCTCGGCACTGTCGGCATCTCTGACGTCGCCTCCACCATCGAGGGTGGTGGTTCCGAACGTGGAGGTGCACGACGATGAAGGTCCTGGTGACGGCAGCCTCGAAGCACGGGGCGACCGCCGAGATGGCGGGTTGGATCGGTGAAACGCTCCGCGCATCCGGCCTCGATGTCGACGTGCGCCGGCCGCAGGACGTCATGAGCCTCGACGGCATCGACGCCGTCGTGCTGGGTAGCGGCGTCTACGCCGGCCGGTGGCTCAGCCCCGCCACCAAGCTCGTCGAGCGCGTGGGACCCCAGTGCATGGCGCGCCAGGTCTGGCTGTTCTCCAGCGGACCGGCGGGCGATCCGCCCCAGCCCGACTCCGAACCGGTGGACGTCGAGCCGATGCGCGCAGCGACGGCCGCGCGCGATCATCGCGTCTTCGCCGGCCTGATCGATCGAAGCAAACTCGGCTTCGCCGAGTGGGCGATCGTGGCGGCCCTGCGCGTGCCCAACGGCGACTACCGACAGCGTGCCGAGGTCGAGGCCTGGGCAAAGGAGATCGCGAGCGCGCTGGTCGCGCCGCCGACCGCCGTCGGCTGAGGTGTCGTCGGCCGACGGGCCGCTGGTCGATCCGTCGCAGGCGTCAGGCGACCGGCACGCCCATCCCGGCCGCCGCGAGACCGGCGTCGAACGCGGCGAGGTCCATCTCAAAGAGCTCCGGGTGGTGGCGCCCGGTCATGACCTCGAGCGCGTCCCGGATCGCCTCGTGGGACACCATCGGCCGACGGGCGACGAGTCCACCCAGCGCGACGACGCTCGCGAGGCGGTCGTGTCCGGCGGTCCGCGCGAGGGCGGTGCAGGGGATCGCGACGACCTCGAGATCCGATCGCGCCGGGTTCGGCCTCGATGAGCGAGGTGTTCACGACGAGGAGGCCGCCCGGGACGAGCAGGCCGCTCGAACTTGGCCAGGGATGGCGGGTTGAGGGCGATCACGCTGTCGGCCAGGTCGACGATCGGCGAGCCGATGGCCCGCTCCGACACGATGACGGTGCAGAACGCCGTTCCGCCGCGCATCTCCGGCCCGTAGGACGGCATCCACGACACCTGGAGGCCTTCGGTCATGGCGGCCTGCGCGAGGACCTGTCCCGCGAACAGCAGCCCCTGGCCGCCGAAGCCCGCGATGATCGTTGCGTGGCCGCTCATGACGCGTCTCCCTGCGGTGCCCGTGCCGGCTTCGTGCGGTCGGCGATGACCCCCAGCGGATAGGTATCGACGACCTCGTTCTTGACGTGCTCCATCGCCTGGACCGGGGTCACGCCCCAGCCCACCGGGCACGTGGACAGGATCTCCACGATCGAGAAGCCGGCGCCGTCGACCTGCGCCTGGAACGCGGACCGCAGCATCGCCTTGGCCTTGCCCACGAGGCCCGGGTCCGCGATGGAGCCGCGGGCCGCATACGCGACACCCGGCAGGAGGGCCAGCATCTCCGTGATCGGGATCGGGTAGCCGGCCAGGACCGGGTCGCGACCCAGCGGCGTCGAGGTGGTCCGCTGGCCCAGGAGTGACGTTGGGGCGAGCTGGCCACCGGTCATGCCGTACGTGCCGTTGTTCACGAAGATCACGCTGATCCGCTCGCCGCGCGCCGCTGCGTGGACGATCTCGGCGGTCCCGATGGCCGCGAGATCGCCGTCCCCCTGGTACGTGAAGACGAACGCGTCGGGGCGGACACGGCGGACGCCGGTGGCCACCGCCGGCGCCCGTCCGTGCGGCGATTCGATGAAGTCCACGTTGAAGTAGTCGTAGGCGAAGACGCTGCAGCCCACCGATGCGACGCCGATCGTGCGCGACGTGAGGTGCATCTCATCCAGGAGCTCCGCGACGAGCCGGTGGATGATCCCGTGCCCGCATCCCGGGCAGTAGTGGGTGATCTTGGCGGTGAGGGCCTCGGGCCGCTCGTAGACGACCCGCCGGGTCGGCGACGCGAGGGTGGAGGTCGTGCGGTCGGTCATCGGACGTCCTCCAGGAACCCGTCCACGATGAGCGCGAACGGATCGGGTTCGGCATCGGACCTGCCCGGGCGGGGATCGGTGGTGGCCCAGGCGCGGCGCAGGACATCCACGACCGCACCGGGCGTGGGGACCATGCCGCCGGTCCGGCCATGGAGCAGGATCGGTGTGCTGGAGCCGACCGCGAGGCGGACGTCCTCCGCCAGCTGCCCGGCCGCCATCTCGACCACGACGAGGGCGCGTGCGGTCGTCGCGATCGCTGCGAGGTCCGCCGACGGGAACGGCCACAGGGAGATCGGCCGGAACAGACCGGCACGCAAGCCGCCATCTCGAGCGCGTTCGATCGCCGTCTCGGCGACGCGGGCCGAGGTCCCGTAGGCCACGATGACGATCTCGGCGTCCTCGAGGCCTTCGCCGGCCCAGCGGATCTCGCGCTCGGTGATCGCCGCGAACTTGGCCTGGAGGGCGATGTTGTGTGCCTCCAGTTCCTCGGGTCGCAGGTGCAGCGAGTGGAGGGCACGCGGTGCGCGACCGGACGCTCCCGAGGCCGCCCAATCGGCGACACCCGGGTCGCGCGCGGGTTCCCGGAAGATCGGGACGACCGGCTCCATCGCCTGGCCCAGGACCCCGTCGGCCAGGATGATGACCGGGGTTCGGTAGCGCTCGGCGATCTCGAACGCATCCGCGACGAGCGCGACGGCCTCCGCGATGGACGCGGGTGCGAGGACCGGGACGCGGTAGTCGCCGTGCCCGTGGCCGCGCGTCGCCTGGAGGTAGTCCCCCTGCGACGGCCCGATGCTGCCGAGACCCGGTCCGCCGCGCATGACGTCGATGAGGACGACGGGCAGTTCCGCCCCGGCGAGGTAGCTCATGCCCTCGGCCATGAGGCTGAACCCGGGGCCGGAGGTGGAGACGAGGACCCGCGCCCCGGTGGCCGCGGCCCCCAGGGCCATGTTGATGGCGCCGATCTCGCTCTCGGCCTGGACGAACGCGCGCCCCTCCTCGGGCATCCGTCGGGCCATCCATTCGAGGAGCTCGGCCTGTGGCGTGATGGGATAGCCGAAGTACGCGTCGCACCCGGCCTGGATCGCCGCCTCGGCCATCGCCTCGTTGCCCTTCATCAGCACGGGCCGTGGCGGGGCGGTCGCCTCCGGCGGGATCGGCGATGCTGGTGCCACGTGCTCCACGACGGTCGTCATGCGGTGCCTCCCTTCGGGCGGGCATACACCTCGAAGATGACGTCGGGGCAGATGCGGGCGCAGAGCGCGCAACTCGTGCACGACGCGGCATCCGTGAGCCGGACCGGGTGATAGCCGAGCGGGTTGACGATGACCGGATCGAGCGCCAGGACGTGCTTCGGACAGACGTCCACGCACAGGCCGCAGCCCTTGCAGCGGTCGGCGGCGATATCGAGCGGTTCGAACGATGTGGGCGACGTCGACGGTGGCGCGTCGGCCCGTGGCGATCCTGCGATGCGCGCCGGTCGGCGGACCGGCTGGGTGGCCATGGCCATCGAGCACCTCCAGCCTGACGGTACCGATACCCCGCTCGTCCCGAGAGTGCCGAAGGTCGTCCCGCAGCGGGCCGGATGGCGAAACGATGTGACCTCCGGACCTGTCGCCGACCGCCCCACGCCCGGGATGCTGGTGGTCGAGGTGACTACATGACGATCAAGACGGCAGCCGTTGCGAGCGACGGGCCGGACCTGCGCCTCACGGCCATGACCGGGAGCGGGCATCGGCTCGTGATGGACGACGCGGCCGGCGACACCGGGCCACGACCTGCCGAGCTCATCCCCCTGGCGCTCGCCGGCTGCACGGCGATGGACGTGATCTCGATCCTGCGCAAGAAGCGCCAGGAGATCACCCGGTACGAAGTCCACGCGATCGGCGTCCAGCTTGACCAACCGCCCGCCCTCTTCTCGCGCATCGATGTGGAACACGTCGTCGAGGGACCGAACGTGGACGTCGAGGCCGTTCGGCGCGCGATCGAGCTCTCGGCGACGCGGTATTGCGCCGTCGGGAGCACGCTCTCGACGGGTGTGACCGAGATCCATCACGGGTATGTCGTCCTGGACGGGCGCGGCCGACGGGTCACCGGCGAGGTCGTGGTCCTGGGTCCGAGCGGTCGCGTGCAGGTCGAGGCGCCGGCGATCCCCGTCTGAGGCGTCACAATGGTCGGCATGCCCGACCCGAGCATCGAGGATCCGACCACCGAAGCCGTCACCGACGACGGCTTTGCGGCCTTGGGCGTCCCCGAACCGCTGCTCACCACGCTCGCCGCCCTCGGCTACGAGGAGCCGACGCCGATCCAGCGCGAGGCGATCCCGCTCCTGCTCGACGGCCGCGATCTCCTCGCCGAGGCACCCACCGGCACCGGCAAGACGGCCGCCTTCGCCCTCCCCGTGCTCGCGCGGCTGGACACCGGCCGCACCGGTCGCACGCGCGCCGTCGCCCTGGTCGTCGTCCCGACCCGGGAACTCGCGATGCAGGTCGCCGAAGCGTTCCACAGCTACGGCAAGGCCCTGGGCCTCCGCGTGGTCCCCATCTATGGCGGCCAGCCCATCCACCAGCAGTTGCGCGGGCTGGACCGCGGCGTGGACGTCGTCGTGGCCACGCCGGGGCGCGCGGTGGACCATCTCAAGCGCGGCACGCTCGATCTCGAGGAGGTCCGGGTCGTCATCCTCGACGAGGCGGACGAGATGCTGGACATGGGGTTCGCCGAGGATCTCGACGCGATCCTCGCCGCGACGCCGGCCGAGCGCCAGACCGTCCTCTTCTCGGCCACGATCTCCCCGACCATCACGAAGATCGCGAAACGCCACCTGCGCGACCCCGCTCGCGTACGGGTCCACGCCGAGCGCGGCACCCGGGATGGCGTCGCGCTCGTCCGCCAGACCGCCTATGTCGTCCGCCGGCCGGACAAGCTGCCCGCGCTGTGCCGGATCCTTGACGTGGAAGACCCGACCTCCGCCCTCGTGTTCGCGCGGACCCGTGGCGAGGTGGATGATCTCGCCGAGGCCCTCAGCGGCCGCGGTCACGATGCGGCTGCGCTCCACGGCGGGTTGGCGCAGGAGGCCCGCGACCGGATCATGGGCCGGTTCCGCGACGGCTCCCTGGACGTGCTGGTCGCCACGGACGTCGCGGCTCGCGGCCTCGACATCGACCACGTGAGCCACGTCGTGAACTACGACGTCCCATCGGACCCCGATCAGTACGTCCATCGCATCGGGCGCACGGGCCGGGCCGGTCGCGAAGGCGTGGCGATCACCCTCGTCGAACCGCGTGAGCATCGATTGCTGCGCAACATCGAGGCCGCGACGCGCTCGAAGCTCCAGATCGAACGCCTGCCGACGGTCGCGGACCTGCGTGAGCGTCGGGTGGAGATCGTCCGCGCCAACCTGCGCGAGGCACTCCTGGCGGGCGACCACGATCGACTCCGGGGCGTGGTCGAGCCGCTCACCGAGGAGTTCGATCTCGTCGACATCGCGCTCGCCGCGGTGTCGCTCATCGAGGGCGCCGAGGTGCGCGAGGAGGACGCGGTCGAGCTGCAGCCGGCGTTCCTCAACGAACCACGCGCCGGGGGCCGCGCGCCGGCTGGACGTCCCGCTCCCGGCCGCGCCCCGACGCGACAGGGGCCCCGGCCGCAGGGAGCACCCCACCCGTCCGTCCCCGACGGCGGCTGGGTCCAGCTCTGGATCGGCGGCGGGCGCCGCGCCAACATCCGACCAGGCGACCTCGTCGGGGCGATCGCGAACGAGGCCGGCGTGCCCGGTTCCGTGGTCGGAGCGATCCAGATCTTCGACGACTTCGCGCTCGTGGACGTCCAGGCCTCGGTGGTGGATGGCGTCGCGCACGCACTCCGAGCCGCGAAGATCCGCGGTCAGCGTCTGCCCGTCCGGCGCGAGCGACCGAGCTAGTCAGGCGACGGCGACGACGCGTCCGGCCCGGCGCCGTCGCCCGACCCACTTCTCGAGTTCGACGGCCACGAACCCGAGCGACGACGCGACCAGCGACCATGATGAGCTGGGGCGCGGACAGCGCCTCGGTGACGAAGATCGGCTGGAGGGCCGGCACGTAGACCAGCGCGAGCTGGACGACGAGCGTCGCCGACGACCGCGATCGTCAGCGGCATGTTCGAGCGGAGCGCCGAGCCGGAAGACGCTCTCGCGTCTCCGAGCGGATGGCGAGGGCGTTGCCCAGCTGGAGCAGGGCGAGGGTCGTGAAGACCATCGTCTGCCACGGCCAGTCCTGGCCGATGGCGAACGCCTGGACCGCCAGGACGACGGCGGCCATCCAGAGCCCGACCCAGATCGCGTGCTGCCAGAGGCCGCGCGCGAAGATCGATTCCGACGGCGGACGCGGCGGCCGCCGCATCGTGTCCGGCGCTCGGCCGGCTCCACGCCGAGGGCGAGGGCCGGCAGCGCCGTCGGTCACGAGGTTGATCCACAGGATCTGGACGGCGAGCAGCGGGAGCGGCAGGCCCAGGAACGGCGCCAGGACCATCACCCAGATCTCGGCGGAGTTCGTCGTGAGCAGGTAGCGGACGAACCGGCGGATGTTGTCGTAGATCCGGCGACCCTCCTCGACCGCGGCGACGATCGTCGCGAAGTCGTCGTCGGCGAGGACCATGTCGGCGGCTTCCTTGCTGACCTCGGTCCCGGTGATGCCCATCGCGACGCCGATGTCGGCACGCTTGAGGGCCGGCGCGTCGTTGACGCCGTCGCCGGTCATCGCCACGACCGCGCCGCGCGTCGGACCACGCCTCGACGATGCGGAGCTTCTGCTCCGGGTTGGTCCGCGCGTACACGGACACATCGCCGACGATCGCGGCGAAGGCATCGTCATCGAGCGCTTCGAGCTCGGCGCCGGTCAGCGATCCGCCCGCCCTCGCGCGAGGATCCCGATGCGGCGGGCGATGGCGCGGCGCGGTGAGCGGGTGGTCGCCGGTGATCATGACCGGCGTGATCCCGGCCGTCCGGCAGGCCGCGATCGCCGGCGCGGACCCGGCCCGCGGCGGGTCGGCCATGCCGACGAGACCGACGAGCCGGAGCCCGCTGCTCGGCGTCGTCGAGACGCGCCGGGACGTCGTCGACGGTGCGCTCCGCGAGCGCGAGGACGCGGTAGCCCTCGGCGGCGTATCGATCGGCGACCAACGTCGGCCGCGGCCAGCAGCGCCGGCCTCGTCGGGGTCCAGCAGTGGGCCGATCGCCTCGAGCGCGCCCTTGACCGCGACCCAGACCGCGCCCTCCGTCGGCGTGCAGGGTCGCCATCCGCCGCCGCTCCGAGTCGAAGGTCAGCTCCTCGATCCGCGGGCACGCCGCCAGCAGCCCGCTCCGGTCCACGCCGAGCTTGGCGGCCAGCGCCAGCAGCGCAGCCTCGGTCGGGTCGCCGGTGATCGTCCACGGGTCGCCCGATCGCGGCCGGGGCATGCAGGACGGCGTCGTTGCAGGCCGCCGCGACCCGGCCGAGACGATCCAGGGACGGGTCATCGGCGGGCGGCGGCTCGATGCGGCCGTCGGGCGCGTACCCGTCACCGCCCACCCGGTACTCGGCCGCCGGCGTCCACACCCGCTCGACGAGCATCTCGTTCTCGGTGAGCGTCCCGGTCTTGTCCGAGCAGATGACGGTCACCGATCCGAGCGTCTCGACCGCGGGCAGCCGTGCGGATGAGCGCGTTTCGGCGGGCCATCCGTCGCGCACCCAGCGCGAGGGCGATCGTGACGACGGCCGGCAGGCCCTCCGGGATGGCGGCGACGGCGAGGCTGACCGCCGTGAGGAACATGACGTCCACGGGTTCGCCACGGGCGAGACCGGTGACGAACACGAGGGCGCACACGATCAGCGCGGCGAGCGCGAGCCGCTTGCCGAGCGTGCTCAGGCGACGCTGGAGCGGCGTCGTCCCGCCGGCGTGCTCCTGGAGCAGGTCCGCGACCCGCCCGAGCGCGGTCGACATCCCGGTCGCGACCACGACGCCACGTCCGCGCCCGTAGGTGACGGCCGTCCCGCTGAAGGCCATGTTTCGCTGGTCGGCCAGCTGGCCGGCGGCGAGGCCGGGGAGGGGGTCGGCCGTCTTGCCGGCGGGCTCGGACTCGCCGGTCAGCGCCGCCTCGTTGATCCGCAGCGCGGCGGCCTCGAGCAGTCGGACGTCGGCCGTGACGACGTCGCCCGCTTCGAGCCGGACGAGGTCGCCCGGGCACGAGGTCGCGTGCGGGGACGACGTCGACGACGCCGTCGCGGATGACCCGCGTGGTCGGGCTCGTCATCCGGGTCAGCGCCTCCATCGCCTGCTCGGCCCGGTACTCCTGGATGAACCCGATGATCCCGTTCAGGATCGACGATGGCGGCGATGACGACCGTGTCCTTGAGGTCGCCGATGAGCGCCGTGATGACCGCGGCGCCGATCAGGACGAGGATCATCGCGTTGGCGAACTGCTCGAGGAAGAGCCGCCACGCGGGCTTCGTGGCTCGGGCGAGAAGCTCGTTGGAGCCGAAGGTGGCGCGGCGCGCGAGTGCTTCGGAGGCCGTCAGTCCTCGGTCAGGGTCCACCCGAGACGCGCGCGCGACGTCGAGGGCCGGGATGGCCCAGGGCGTGGGGTACCCGGACGAGGGGGGTGGCTGGAGCGTCGCGGTCGTCACGCATCGAGTGTCCGGCCCAGAGGCGGTGCCGCGACAGGGCCGACCGGGTCCACCGGCCGGGCCACACGGCCTCACCGGGTCGGGTAGCGTGGCGACGTCACACATGGGAGGTCCGGGTTGCGCGTCATCGTCGTGGGGGCAGGGTTCGCCGGGCCTCGCAGCCGCGGACGCGCTCGCGCGGGCGGGCACCGAGGTCGTCGTCCTGGAGGCACGGGACCGCGTGGGTGGGCGGGTCTGGTCGCGAACGCTGCCCTCCGGCGCCACCATCGAGATGGGTGCCGAGTTCATCCTCCCCGGCAATGACCTCGTCCAGGCGACCGCGGCACGTCTCGGGCTCGCGGTCTTCGAGAAGGGGACCACCTACGGCGACCGCGAGCCTCGCGGCGGGATCGGTGTCACGCGCGCGGAGCTGCTCGCCGCGTTCGCCACGGTCCGCGCGGCCGTCGCGGACGGCGCCCTGACGGGCAGCGTCACGGATGTGCTGGACGCGCTCGACCTGCATCCAGGGGCCCGCGAAGCGATCCTCGCCCGCGTCGAGGTATCCACCGCGTATCGCGCCGACGATCAGGCCGCGCACGTCCTGGCGGAGAGCGCCACGATCCTCGGCGATTTCGCGACGCACTCCGTTGCGGGCGGCAACCAGCGCATCGCGATGGGGCTTGCTGCCGGACTGCGGACCGCGGTCCATCTCGACTCGCCCGTGGAGCGCGTGTCGTGGTCAGGGGACGGGGTTCGGGTCGCCGCCGGCGGGTCGGAGATCGCGGCGGACCGCGCGGTCGTCGCCGTGCCGGCGAGCGTGGTGGACCGCATCGCCTTCGAGCCGCCACTCCCCGCGGAACGGGCAGGCGCGTTCGCGGCCGTCACCTACGGGCAGGCGGCCAAGCTGTTCCTGCCGCTGGAGGCCCCGGCACCCCCGAGTGCCACGCTCGCTGTGCAGGATCGCTACTGGGTGTTCACGCAGCTGTCACCGGATGGTGGCCCGCTCCCGGTCGTGGGCTCGTTCGCCGGTTCGGCGTCGGGTCTCGATCGCCTGGCGGTCGCGGACGGCCCGGACGCCTGGGTCACCTCGATCCGGGCACTTCGCTCTGACCTGGTGATCCCTGCCGACGACATCCTGGCCTCTGGGGACGTCGTGCTGAGCACCTGGCATGACGACCCGTGGGCTCGTGGCGCCTATTCGGCGCAGTCGTTGCGCTCGCCTCTGGACTCCACGGGTCTCGCCACACCCGTCGGACCCATCCACTTCTGTGGCGAACACACCGCTGGCGATGAGCACGGGCTCATGGAAGGGGCCCTGCGCAGCGGCGTCCGGGCGGCGGAGGAGATCCTTTCGACGCGATCGTTGACCGAGCCTTAGCCAGCCGCCTCGACGGGCACCGGCCGCCGCCGGAGATCGATCGCGATGACCGAGCCGATGAGGGCGACGCACCCGAACGGGGTCGTCACGAGCACGAATCCGATCGTCCAGAGCAGCACGACTCCTCCGTACCGAGGTCGCTGATCTATCCAGAGCGCGGCGGCCAGGACGATCAACGCGATGAGCGTGACCATGACCGAGGCGACGTACACGGAACCCCACGACTCCACGCCCACGCCATCCTCGATGCCGTTGGCGATCGCCGTGGCGAGCGCTCCGGCCGCGACTACCCACGCGATCACGAGCACCATCATCCGGGAGCCGGCCTGATGAGCGAGCAGGGGCGCGGCGATGGCCAGGAGGCCGAACGCGAGGCTGTAGCTCCAGACCGCGATCCAGTCGATCGTGGTTACCGGCTCCCAGTAGTCCGGTTGCGCGACGACCTCGAGCAGCGAGCGGAACGTCCACGCGAGTCCGAGCGCGAGGTAGAGCAGCGAAGCCAGCATGATCGTTTCCGTCGGCACTCAGTGTCGAAGAGTTGACGTCTGTGAAGATATCTTCCCATAATGGCGCATGCGACGGAAGGCGGGCTCGCTCGTTCCCCTCGAAGTGGACATCCTCGACGCGTCCGTTGCCCTCCGGGCCCGCGGTGTCCACGAGGCGCACGGGTTCCTCCTGGCGCGCGCCGTCGGCGACGGGGCCGAGGCGAAGCGGCTGACCTCCTACGGCACCCTCTACAAGGCGCTCGATCGGCTCGAGCGTGGCGGCTACCTCGAGAGTCGATGGGAGGATCCCGACTACGCGGCCGAAGCCGCTCGACCGCGGCGACGGTTCTATCGGATCACCGCAGCCGGCGAGGCGGCCCTCGCGGATGCGCGGCTTGCCGTCGACGCGATCGCCGCGGTTCGACCCAGCCCATCCGGTGCACCGGTGCGGTAGATGACGACCGCGCGCCTCCCGGGGCGACGTGGTGACGGCTCGGCCGTGGTTCGCGGCTGGGTCGCCCTCTATACGCTCGGCCTGCCGAGTCAGATGCGAACCCGCCGGCGCGACGAAGTGGCCGGGGATCTCGCCGACGAGAACATCGATGCCGTGCGGCGCGGTGAGGTATCGGATCTCCGACGACGGCGGCTGACCCGCTGGGTCCTGGGCATCCCGGCCGACCTCGCATGGCGCTTCCTCGACGCGCCGGCCACTGCGCGGCTGATCGCCGCTCGACGTCCCCGCTATCCGTGGGTGCCGCTATCGCGCTGGACGGCGGCCATGGTCGCGATCGTCGTCATCGGGGCCGGTGGGGCGACAGCCATCGTGTCGATCCCGATGCTGGCTGGCCAGACCACGCCAACGACCTGGCCGGGATGGGGCTCGATCGGGTTCATCATCGGTTGCCTGTTCGTCATCGCCGGCGTGCTCGCGTCGGTGCCGTGGCCGCGGCGCGGTGCCGCGATCGTCATCCCGGGCGTTGTCGTCGGGTTCGCGGCGGCCCCGTGGCTGTGGGGCTGCTGGCTCCTCGCCCTGATCAGCGTCGCCCTCCGCGCGTACGAAGCCCGAGATCCCGAGAGCATCCTGCCCATCGAGCTCCCGGACCGTCGGCGCCGCGACGGGGGAGCCCGATGAGTTTCCTCGAGCGGGTGGACCAGACCATCCGCCGAAGCCCCGTCTGGCGGGCGATCTTCCGCCAGCCCTATCCCCGCGACGAGCGCTCGCGCGCGTACGCGGTGATGAACAACGTCTTCCTGCACATCCACCCGGTCCGCGTCCGCCAGCACGCGGTCAAGTTCGCCTACACGTTCTGCCTGGGTGGTCTCAGCTTCTTCCTGTTCCTCGTGCTGACCGTGACCGGCGTGTACCTGATGCTGTTCTACGTGCCCGCGGCCACCATGGCGTACGACAACATCCTGGAGATCCAGAGCCAGGTCACGTTCGGATTGCTGACCCGCAACATCCACCGGTGGGGCGCCCACCTGATGGTGTTCTTCGTGTTCCTGCACATGATGCGGGTCTTCTACCACGGCGCCTACAAGCCACCGCGCGAGTTCAACTGGGTCGTGGGCGTCGTTCTGCTGTTCCTCACGATCATGCTGTCGTTCTCGGGGTACCTCCTGCCATGGGACCAGATCGCGTTCTGGGCGATCACGATCGGGACCAACTTCGGCTCGTATTTCCCGGTCGTGAGCGGACCGGTGAACCGGATCCTGCTGGGCGGCGTGGAGGTCGGGCAGAACACGCTGCTGCGCTTCTACGTGGCCCACATCATGGTGTTGCCACTCGTCGCCGCGACGTTCCTCGCCGTCCATTTCTGGCGCATCCGCAAGGACGGCGGGATCTCCGGGCCACTCTGACGCTCCGGCGTCGAGGCGCGCCGCGCCGCCCGGGCTCCGGACGCCCTCTGACTTCCCGCTTAACCTCCCCACGAATCCTATGGAAGGTCGTGGAGGTCGGAACTTCCGCGGTAGTCGCATGCCGACCGACGCGGAAGCCAGCTCGGCGGATGACGGCCCGAAGCGGCCGATCGAGGCCTGGAATCGTCCCCAAGATTCGCCAGGGGACTAGGTGGGACGTTCGGAGCCGCGTGCCCGATCGCCCGCTACGATCGCGCGATGGACGATGACCCGATCACCCTGGAGCTCCGACTAGCGCTCCCATCGCATACCGCGCTCGACGTCCTCGAAACCGCCCTCGTCCGGGCCCGCGCCACCGAACTCTCCGAGGTCCGCCGCCGCCAGACGCGCCTGATCACCGGCTACGGCGACGCCACGACCCGTGCCGTGATGGACGACGAGGGGCAACGGGCCCAGGCCCGCTACGACGCGCTCACTGCGATCCTCGAGTCGCTGCGCGAGGCCAGGGACGCCGCGGCGCCCTAGGTCGCCCTAGTTCGAGGTGTCCGGCCAGGACCCGAACGGCGTGACCGCGAGCGCGCTGTTGTAGTAGCGCGCGTCGTCGGTCACCTCGAGGCCCACCCACGGCGGCAGCGCCACCACGGCGTCCTCGGACTCCAGCTCGATCTCGGCCATCACGAGCCCGGCGTTCGCGCCGCCGAAGACATCGATCTCCCATGAGCGCCCGTCGTGCACGACGACGTACCGCGTCTTCTCGAGGATCGGCCCGTCGCAGATCGCGAGCATCCCGTCGGCATCAGCGGTCGGGATCTCCCACTCCCACTCGGACCGGGTCGCCCGAACGCTCACACCCTTGACCGTGACCCACGCGCGATCGCCCGATCGGCGGACACGCACGGATCGTTCCGGTGCGCGCGACAGGTACCCCTGACGCAGCGCCGTGCCCTCGATGCCGACCACGACGGACGGATCGGTGACGAGGAACTTGCGTTCGATCTCGGTGCCCATCTCGACCGCACCGTAGCGCAAGGGCAGCGCGCCGCATCATCCGAACCGAACGATGTCGGCCCGTCGCACCGCGTCTCGATCGGGCCGCGGGACTCGCGCGATGGGGTCCAACGGCTCTGGTCCGCCCGCGCAGCTCCGCACGACACTCGAACTCGAAGCGGAGGCGATCCGGCGATGACACACGTGATCGAGGCCGTCGGCCTCACCAAGTCCTACGGCAAGCGCCGGGGCATCGTGGAGCTGGACTTCAGCGTCCAGCAGGGCGAGGTGTTCGGCTTCCTCGGTCCCAACGGCGCGGGCAAGACCACGACGATCCGGGTCCTCCTGGGCTTCCTGCGTCCGACGTCGGGTCGGGCGACCATCCTGGGCCACGACTGCTGGAGCGACGCCCCCAGCGGCGCACGCGGAGATCGCGTACGTGAGCTCGGATCCGGCCTACCTCGGGCAACTGACGGCCGGCGAGCAACTCGACTACATGGCCCGCCTGCGTGGCCTGCCGACCCGGGCCTGGCGATCCGATCGCCCAGCGCCTCGATCTGGATCCCACCGTGCAGGTTCGCAAGCTCTCGCGCGGGAATCGGCAGAAGGTCGGCGTCGTGCAGGCATTCATGGGCGACGAGCCGCTCCTCGTGATGGACGAGCCCACGAGCGGCCTCGACCCCTTGATGCAGCGCGAGTTCCTCACGATGGTCGCGGAGGTGCGAGCCGCCGGACGGACCGTGTTCCTCTCGTCGCACAACCTCCCCGAGGTGGAGCGGGCGTGCGATCGCGTCGGGATCATCCGGGAAGGCCGGCTGGTGGACGTCAGCTCCGTCAGCGACCTGCAGGCATCGCACTGGCGGTCGGTCAACCTCATGCTTGGCGTCCCCGCCGCCGCCTGGCCTCTTCGACCTCCCCAACGTCCAGGTCGTCAACGCCGCTGCCCGCGACGTTCACCTCATGGTCCAGGGCGACGTGAACCCACTCCTGCGGCGGCTGGCGACGATCGATGTCGGCGACGTCGCGATCAGCACCCTGGAGATCGAGGACGTCTTCCTGCGCCTCTACGAAGGCGAACCGGCAGAGCCCGTCACGCCCGCCGAACCACTCGCGACCCTTGCCGAGGAGGTCCGGTCATGATCCCCGCCTTCCGTCTCGAGGTTCCGGCGCGGCCGGATGCTCATCGTGTGGGTCGGCCTCGTCGCCATGCTCTACGCGGGTGGGATCACGGTGTTCTACCCGACGATCCTCGAGAACGCCGCCGAGTTCGAGAAGATGATGGCCATCTACCCGAAGGAACTGATGGCTGCGTTCGGCATCACCGGGAGCCTGGGTGACCCCGGGACCTTCATCAACTCCTACATCTTCCAGTTCCTGTGGCCGCTCGTCGCCGCGATCGCCGCGATCATGCTCGCGACGCGCGTCGCCGCCGACGCCGAGACCGGGTTCCTGGACCTTCCGCTGTCGAGCCGGCTGCCGCGGGTGCGCTACCTCGGCGCGACCATCGCCGCCCAGGTGCTGGCGCCTGGCCATCCTGAGCGCGCTGACGATCGGCGCCATCGTCGCGGTGGACCTCTTCATCGAACCCGACTTCGAGATCGGCCGCCTCGCGCTCGCCGGCATCCATGCGTTCGCGATGGCGATCGCGATCGCCGGCGTCACGACCGCGCTCGCGGTCGCGTTCCTCGACCGCGGCCGCGCCGGGGGGCTGGCCGCCGGGATCCTGATCGTGATGTACCTGCTGAACGTGATCGCCCAGCTGTCACCGGACCTGCGCGACCTGGCCCGACTCTCGGCGTTCCACTACTTCGACCTCAAGCCCGTGATCGATACCGGGACATACCCGGTCGCGAGCTCGCTGCTCTACCTCGCCGTGGCGATCGGCGGCTGGCTGGTCGCGCTCGCGCTCTTCCGCCGACGCGATCTCGCGGCCTAAGGGGACTGGGACTCAGTCGCCGAAGGCGCGGTGCAGGAACGCGGCCATCTGGCCACGCGTGACCGAGTCACTCGGGCAGTAGCGGTCCGCTGTGCAGCCGTTGGTCAACTCGGCGGCCGCGATGCGCTCGATGTTCGGCTCGTGCGACAGCCCGTCGTCGTCGGTGAAGGTGTCCGTGTCGCTAGCGGGCAGGTCGAGCGCCTTCGCGAGGAAGGAGGCCATCTGTGCCCGGGTGACCAGTGCGGCTGGGACAGTACCGCCCTGAACCGCAGCCGCTGGTGATGCCGGCTTCCGCGACCTTGTTGATGTTGTCCTCGTGCGTCGATCCGTCGTCGTCCGCAGAAGTGATCCTCGGTGGCGTCCGGCAGGTCCAACGCCCGCGCCAGGAACGACGCCATCTGGCCGCGCGTGACCGTGCCGTCGGGGCAGTAGGCGTCCCCGTCGCAGCCGGTGGTGATCCCGGAGTCGAACAGCCACACGATGTCGTCGGCGAACGTCGAGCTTCGCGATGTCGGTGAATGGCGTGCCCGGGTAGGGATCCGGAGCTGGCGGTCCCCCCGACGACCATCGAGGTCGTGATCCCGGGCTGCGTCACGAGCGAACGGTAGTAGCCGGAGCTCGCGTTCTCGGTGTCGGTGTACGCGGTCGCGCCCGGCGTTCGAGTCGAGGCGAAGGACTTCTCGTGGTCGTGGAAGTTCGGGTTCGCCCGCCAGACGTCCAGGATCGAGCCGTCCGTCGTGAACAGGTTCCGGATGTACGAAGCCGCGCCGCGAATGCCCATCGGCGATGACGGCCGCGGCACCGGCCTTGAGGAAGCCGGCGCCGAAGTTGTCGACCCGCTTGCGCGCGGTGGTCTGCGATGGCGCGGCATCGTCCGGGTTCCGAGTTGCCCGAGGCGTAGCAGAGGTGGTTGAGGATGATCACCGCGTTCGGGGCGAGGTCGAGCGTGGAGACGTACGGCTCGCCGTAATACTTGTTGTTCGAGTCGCCGTTGCCGGCGGACGAGTTGAGCCCGAACCCGTTCTTCGTCGTGTACTTCGGGTCGTACGTGTACGGGCTGGGCCAGCCGTTCCCATGCCCCAGGTAGACGACGATGCTGGCGCCGACGACGGCGGACTTGACCTTGGACCACGTCGCGTTGGGGCTGTAGACCTTGACGACGTTGGAGGTGTGCTGGATCGCCTCGGCGTACGCCTCATCGGCGGACGTCGCGGTACTTCGTCGTCGAGCCTTCGGTCGGTCCCGACGATGATCACGACCTTGGGATCGTCCGCCGCCTTCGCTGGCGCGGGCTGGAGCAGGCCGACACCGGACAGGACGGCAAGGCTGAGGAACAGGACCGCAACGCGCAATGGGGATCTCCGCTGTGGGGGTCAGACGGATCGTCTTGATGGTACCCAACCATCACCCGCGCTCGCCGGACGGGCAATCCACGGATGGTCCCAAGGGTGCTGGTCCCAATATGTGTTGCCTGCAGGCACGGGTCGACCGTTCGTACCCTCACGCTCCGGGACCACGGTGACGTAGCGCACCGTGGTCGGCACTGCCAGCGTGGACGAACCAGCCACCTGGAGTCCGCGTGCCCCGAACCTCACGACCGATCACCAGCCAGGACCGAAGCTCCCGTCGCCGCCGCCACCGCGACGCGGATGACCAGGTCCTGCGGATGCATGCGGGGATCCTCGCGGAGATCCGCGAAGCGGTCGTGGTCACCGATGTCCAGGGGCACGTCACCTACTGGAATGACGGCGCCACGCGGATCTTCGGCTACACCGCCGACGAGGTCCTCGGCCGGACGCCGGAATTCATGTACCCCCACGACGACCCTGACCTCGCGTCACGGGTCGGGGACGATCTTGTCGAGGAGTGGCGTGGCGTCCGCAAGGATGGGTCCACGGTCTGGATCCAGCTGCATGCCCGTCCGTTGCTCGACCACGATGGCGTGCCGGTCGGGGGCATCGGGGTCGCGACCGACATCACCGATCGCAAGCGTCACGACCTGGAGCGCCAGCGCCTGGCGATGGCGGTCGAGCAGTCCGCGGAATTGGTGGTCATCACCGACGCCGAGGCACGGATCGTGTACGTCAACCCGTCGTTCGAGCGCCTCACCGGCTACGCGCGCGACGAGGTCATCGGGAAGAACCCGCGGATCCTGAACAGTGGCGTCCAGTCGGCGACCTTCTACGACGCCATGTGGGCGGCGATCTCGCACGGGCTGCCGTGGGTCGCCGACATGACGAACCGGCGCAAGGACGGCACGCTCTTCCAGGAAGAGGCGGTCGTGACGCCGATGAAGGACGCGGACGGCACGATCACCGGGTACGTCGCGGTCAAACGTGACGTGACGCGGGAGCGCGCCCTCGAGGCGGAAGGCACCGCGGCCATCCGCGAACGAGCGCTGATCGTGGAGACCTTGCGGAATCTCCCGATCGGCATGTCTCCCGAAGCGACCGGGCAGGCCGTCTGCCAGCAGGTCGTCGGCATGTCCGGCCTGCTGCACGCTCATCTGTTCCTGTTCGGCGACGACGGCCGCGCCACGCCGATCGGCCTGGCGACGAAGGGCGATCCCGTCGCCGAACGACGCGAGTCTGCCCATCGCACGGAGCCTGCAGTTGCACGCCCGGGCATCGGAGGGTCCGTGGATCGAGGACTGGAAGGATCGACCGGGACATCCGTACAACCGCCTGCTGCACGATCTCGGGCGTGCGGGCGGCAGCGTATGTGCCGGTGCGCGCTCGAGGCGAGCTCGTCGGCCTGATCGTCGCCGGAGCCGGGACATCGAGTGCGACCTCCGCGCTGTCGAGCGCGCTGCCGGGCCTCGTCGATTTCGCCGAGGTCGCCGGCGTCCTGCTGCAGCCCACCCTCGCCGCCGGCAGCGAAGCGGCCGTCGCGCGCAAGCGCCTGGCCAGCGTCATCGAACAAGCGAGCGTTCCATCCCGTGTTCCAGCCGATCATCGACCTGCGCTCGCAGGAGACGCCGGTTTCGAGGCCCTGACCCGGTTCGACGATGGCATGCGGCCGGACATCGCCTTCAGCGACGCCCGACGCCTCGGGATGGAGCATGAACTCGAACTCGCGACGATGCGCGAAGCGCTGCGCTCGGGCCGAGCACGTTGCCGCGCCGCGTGTTCCTCAGCCTGAACGTCTCGCCGACGCTCATCACCGACGACACCGGCCTCGGCGAGGTGTTGGCGACGCGGACCCGCCCGATCGTCCTCGAGGTGACCGAGCACGAGGCGATCGTCGACTACGACGCGCTCCGGGGCGCGCTTCGGGAGATCGGACGGGATCTGCAGCTCGCGGTCGACGACGCCGGCGCCGGGGTCGCCAACTTCCACCACCTCGTCGGCCTTCGACCACAGTTCATCAAGGTGGACCAGGGTCTCGTCCGCGACGTGGACGCGACCCGGCCCGCCAGGCGCTCATCGTGGCGCTGCTCCACTTCGCCCGCTCCACCGATTGCCGCGTCATCGCCGAGGGGATCGAGACCGAGCCCGAACGCGCGACGCTGCGCAAGCTCGGGGTGGAGCTCGGGCAGGGGTTCCTGCTCGGGCGACCAGACCCGGCGTCGGCGTTCCAGGAGGAAGGGGTCGCGGCCGCCCGTGCCGCACGCGCGCCGGCCCGGGGGGTGGCGGATCGTGCCGGCGCCGACCGTGCGGCGTCGCCACCGCGGGTGACCCGGGGCGCGCGGGATCCGAAGGTGCCGGCCCCGATCGAGTAGGCACCCGGGTCGTCCGCGCCGCGGACGCGTCAGATGCCCGCCACCGGAGCGTTCGGCGGGCGACGCCGTGCTCCGTGACCGGGATCCGTCAGGCGCATCCGCGATCCCATCCCGGCCCCGAGCGTGGCTCGAGCGGAAGTGCCGACCGCTGCCGTCCAACGCCGGGCTCGTAGACGAGGATCCGGCGCCTAACGCTCCGTGGGCGGGCGTATGACGCAACGATCGATCCACTGGGCGCCGACCGCGCCCGTGGCAGGTCAGTCGTGACATACCGGACGGCACCATCCGGGATTCCCCGGACATCGAGTCACCACGGCCCCTGCTACGGTTCGACCGATGGAACTCGACCGACGCGACCGAGCCGCCGCCGTGATCGCCGCCATCGCGTTGATCGTCGGGATCGGCGTCGTCACGCTGTGGCGGAACGCACCCGATGGCGACGTTGGGCGTGGACGCCTCGGGTCACCTCGTCGTCGCGAGCGTGGACTCGTATGGGCCGGCGGCGCAGGCCGGTATCACGGCCGGGATGCTGGTGGTCGACGCGAACAACATCCCGGTCATCCGCCTCCCCGGGTACGTCTACGACGAGACGCAGGATCCCGACACCGGCGAGGTCAGCGAGGAGCCGATCGGGATCGAGCCGCCAGCGCCCGAGTTCCTTGTCCTCCCGCCGGAAGCGATCGAACGGCTCCTCACCGGACCGATCGAGTCGCTCAACGCGATCCAGCCGTGGGACCTGGAAGGCTGGATCCGCCGAGGACGGCTGGAACGTCACCGGGTCCTACGAGGAACGGGTGTGGTGGACTGCTGCGGCCGTCCCCGCCCTCTTCGCGGGTACGGCGATCTGGGTCCTCGTGGGCTGGTGGCTCGCCAGCGGCCGTGCCGGCGCCAGTCTCCGGCGGCTCGCCATCCCGCTGGCCACAGCGACGGCCATCGGTTTCCTGACCCGACCGCTGCCGCTGACGCAGAATCCGGGGCTGGCGGCCCTCGCCGGTGTGCTGATCGCCGTCGCGATGCTGCCCCTCGCGGACGGACTCGCGGACGCGGTCGAGGATGCCGACGAACGCCGGCTGGTCCGCTATGCCGCCCTCCTGTGCGCGACGGCCTCCGCGCTGCTTGCCGTGGCGCTGGCGGCGGTCTTCCCAGCGACCGTGGTGGGGATCGCGCAATGGGCGCTGGCCGGGTCCATCACGCTCATCCCCGGCCTTGCCGCCGCCGGACCCATCCGCGAGATCGGGCTGACAGGGTGCCGGAGCCTCCAGCGGTCGCCTGCTCGCGTCGACCGAGTACGCGTCGTCGGGGCGACGCCGCTCGTCGCGCTCGCCACCGACTCGTCTCCCGTACGTGTTCCCGCTCGCGCTCTGGTTCGCGGTCGTCCTGCTCGCCGGCCGATTCACGATCCGGCCACTGGCACGCCTCGCTTCGCGAGCGGCACTCCAGCGCGACCTCGTGGTCGCGGCCACGGAAGCCGAGCGAGCCCGGGTCGCCGCCGACATCCACGACGACGCGCTCCAGGACCTGACGATCCTCGTCCATCGCCTCGACTCGGCCGGCGACACCGAGGGAGCCGAGATCGCCCGGACCGTGTCGGATCGACTTCGCGCCATCTGCGGCGACCTTCGTCTGCCGATCCTCGACGACCTCGGCGTCGGCCCCGCCCTCGACTGGCTGGTCCTGCGGATCGAGCGGCTGGCCGGCGGGGAGGTCCGCCTGGAACGATCGGACGGCACGCGGCCGCCGGCGGATGTGGAGCTCGCGTTCTTCCGCGTGGCCCAGGAGGCCCTCGCGAACGCCGTCAAGCATGGGCGCCCGCCGATCACGGTCCGCTACAGCACGACGGCGGGCGGTGCGTCGCTCTCGATCGACGACGCCGGCTCCGGCATCGAACCCGATGTCGTCGGTGCTGCCGAACGACCGGGGCATTTCGGCCTCCTCAACATGCAGCAGCGCGCCGAGGCGATCGGCGCCATCCTCGACGTCCGACGATGGCCCAACGGCGGGACCCACGTGGCGCTCGAGTGGCGGGCGACCTGATCCGGGTCGCGATCGTCGACGATCACCCGGTCGTTGGCGAGGGGATGGCGTCGCGCCTCGGGGCCGAGCCCGACCTCGACGTGGTCGGCGTCGCGTCGTCAGTCGCGGACGCGCGGGCGAGCGGGCTCGATTCGACGCGCCCGCGTCGATGTCCTGCTACTCGACCTGCGTCTCGGCGAGCGGAGCGGGCTGGACCTCCTCGCTCGAGGTCCCGGTCGCCGCGGATCGCCCGGCGATCATCATCCTCACGGCCTACGACTATCCGCAGTACGCCGATGCCGCACTCCGCCTCGGTGCGGCCGGATTCGTCCTGAAGACGGCACCGATCAGCGAACTCCTGGACGCGCTCCGCCGAGTCGCCGCCGGTGGGATGGCGTACGCCGTGCGCCCGACCGGATCTGCTGTCGTGCGGCTGACGTCGCGCGAACGTGATGTCGTGCGCCTCGTCGTCGAGGGACGGAGCAACGACGAGATCGGTACCGCGCTGGGGATCGGGTCCAAGACCGTGGAGACGCATCTCGCGCGGGTCTTCGAGCGGACCGGGGTCACGTCTCGCACGGAGCTCACGTCGCGGTCCATCCGGGAGGGTTGGCTCGACATCCCGTAGCATCGTTCGATGCTGACATCACTCCGAGCCCATCCGCGCCCCGTCCTCCTCGTCGGCGCGCTCATCGTCGTCCTCGATCGTGGCGCTTGCTGCCGGGTTCGCCCTGACGCGCGACTCGTCGGGTGGCGAGGTCACGGTCCTGGCCACGCCACCGCCAGGACCGCCCGAGGCCGTCCCTGAGTTCACGCACGCCTACATCATCGTGCTCGAGAACAAGTCGTTCGACGAGATCGTGGGGAGTCCCGAGGCCCCGTACTTCAATGAGCTGATCGCCGCGTACGGGCTCTCCGAGGCATTCCAGGGTGTCGCCCACCCGTCGCAGGGGAACTACATCGCGATGGTCAGTGGCTCGATCCACGGCGTCCTCGACGCCAAGGCCCATGACATCGAGGCGCCGTCCATCTTCGACCAGCTCGAGGACAGCGGTCGGTCGTGGCGGCTCTTCGCCGAGAACGTTCCGGACGGCTGTTTCACCGGCATGGTCGCGAAGGACGGACGCGATGGGACCGGCGTCTACCTTCGCAAGCACAACCCGGCGATCAGCTTCACCGCGATCAGCGGTTCGCCCGAGCGATGCGCGTACATCCAGGACTTCACGGCGTTCGATCCGGCGGCGGCCGATCTCGTCTACATCGTCCCCAATCTCTGTCACGACATGCACGATTGCCCGATCGCCGACGGCGACGCCTGGCTCCGCGACTTCGTGCCCGGGATCCTCGAATCGGAGGCGTTCCGCTCCGGCGGCGTGCTCTTCGTCACCTTCGACGAGGGGACGGATGCCGAGAATCGCCTCGCGACGATCGTCATCGGTCCGGACGTCGAGCCGGGCTTCCGGTCGGACGTGCCGCACAACCACTACTCCCTGCTCCGGACCCTGCAGGAGTCCTGGGGCTTGGAGTGCCTGGCCGAGAGCTGCACGGCGAACACGCTCGGAGAGTTCTTCCGGTGACGGTCGAGGGCACGGTGGACCCGCGGTTCGAGCCCGTCGCCCGTGCCTTTGACGACGTGGTCGCCGGCCAGACCGGGACCGGCGCCGCGCTGGCGGTGTGGCACGGCGGTCGCTGGGTCGTGGACCTGTGGGGTGGCTTCGCCGATGCGGCGCACACACGGCCCTGGCGAGTCGACACCCTCGTCATGACCTACTCGGTCTGCAAGCCGTTCGCGGCGGCGACGGCGCTCGTGCTCGCGGATCGCGGTCGGATCGACCTGGATGCCCCGATCCAGACCTACTGGCCGGAGATGACCGCCCGCACGACGATGCGCCAGGTGCTCGCTCACCAGTCGGGCCACGTCGTCCTCGACGCGCCGGCGCCGGAGGACGCGTTCTACGACTGGGACCGTCTCTGCGAGCTCCTCGCGGCTCAACAGCCGGCGTGGGAACCCGGCACGGCCCACGGGGAGGCGGCGCTCTTCTACGGCCACCTGATCGGCGAGGTCGTGCGCCGCGTGGACGGCCGATCGCTCGGGACGTTCCTGCGCGAGGAGATCTGCGCGCCGAACGGCCTGGACTTCCACATCGGGCTGACGGATGCCGAGCTGCCGCGCGTCGCGGACCTGACGGGTTATGGCGAGGCGTTCCGGGCCACCCAGGATGACTGGACCGACCTGCTCCGGCGTGGCCTCGCCAACCCGCCGGGCGCCATCGATCCGGCGGTCGTGAACGGCGAGCGCTGGCGCCGCGCCGAGATCCCGGCCGTGAACGGCCACGGGACGGCGAAGGGCGTGGCGGGCCTCTACGTCGCCCTCCACGAGGGCCGGATCCTGTCGCCCGCGATGCTCGCGACCGCGACATCGGTCGCCGCCTCCGGCACCGATCGGGTGATGGGCGACGAACGCGAGTGGGGGCTTGGCGTCGTCCTCGACCCCGACGGGTTCGGGATGGGCGGCCTCGGCGGCAGCGTCGGCTGGTGGAGCGAGGTCGGGCAGTACGCCCTGGGATTCGCGACGGGCGAGATCGCCGGCTACGACCGCTCGGAACGCCTGGAGAACGCCGTGCGGGCCTGTCTGGGGCTCGCGCCGGCGTGACGCCTTGGCACGCGGACTCGTCGCCGTGACCCCGTCGTTCGATCTCGAACGCTTCGTCGTGGAGCAGCAGGGCGTGTACGACGGCGTTCTCCGCGAGCTCCGGGCCGGCCGCAAGACCGGCCACTGGATCTGGTTCATCTTTCCGCAGGTCGCGGGCCTCGGACGCAGCTCGATGTCGCAGCATTTCGCGATCGGCTCGCTCGAGGAGGCTCGGGCGTACCTCGCGCACCCGGTGCTCGGCGCGCGCCTGCGCGAGTGCAGCGCGACTCGTCCTCGCGATCGATGGGCGTACCGCCGTCGAGATCTTCGGCAGCGCTCGATGCGATGAAGCTCCGCTCCTGCATGACGCTGTTCCATCGGGCCGCACCCGACGATCCCGTGTTCGCGCGGGTGCTCGACCGCTACTTCGATGGCGTCCCCGACGCCGCGACCGACGCCCTGCTCGCATCCGGAGTCCTGACGAGGTCCATGTCCGCCGACTCGACCATCCCGACCGCCGATGCCTTCATCGCACGGCTGACCGGCGAGGCCTCCGAGGCCGAGCGCATCAAGTACCGGCGGTACTTCCCGGAGCGACACCAGGAGTTCATCGGCGTCCGCATGGGCACGGTGTTCGCTGCCGCCAAGGCCAACGCCGGCATGGAACTGGACCAGATCGAGCGACTGCTCGAGCACGATGCCCACGAGGTCCGGGCGGGCGCCGTGCGAATCATGGCCGAGCAGGCCAAGGCGCGGGCGACGACCGATGAGCGGCGCCAGGCGCTCGCGGCCCTCTATCTCCGCCGGCACGACCGCATCGATGACTGGGACCTCGTCGACCTCGGAGCATGGGAGGTGCTCGGTCGCTCGCTCGTGGATCGGCCACGGGACGTGCTCGACGAGCTCGCCGCGATCCGACGATCCGTGGCGACGACGCTCGGCGATCACCGCGACCTTCGCCTTCATCCGGCGCGGCGAGCTGGACGACACGTTCCGGATCGCCGAGCGCCTGCTCGATGACCCGCACGACCTCGTCAACAAGGCGGTCGGGTGGGCCCTACGCAACGCCGGCGACCACGACCCGGCGCGCCTCCTCGCGTTCCTCGAGACACACGGCGCGACGATGCCCCGCGTGACCCTGCGGAACGCGATCGAGAAGCTGCCACCGCCGGAGCGCAAGCGACTCCTCGCGATGGGTCGGCGGGCTGACGGGCGCCGAGCCGTGGAGACCGGCCCGGCGTCGTCGCCTCGAGATAGTCCTGCCGCGAGAGACCTAGTGTCGGGCCTTCTTCACGACCTCGATCTCGTCGGTGAAGCCGCCTTCGAACCCGTCGAGGACGAGACGAAGGTCTCGATCGCGCGATGGCCGGGCATGACGTTGGTGCCCCCTTCAACAGCCATCTGGCACTTGCGTGCCCCAACGCGGTGACGGAGCGTACGGGCGGGCGGGATCGATTCCCGTTTGCCATTCCCGTCCGGCGAGGAGGCATCCCATGCGCCGACTGGTGTCAGTCCTTGGTGGCGCGTTCCTGATCTTGGCCTTCGCAGGCGCTGGAGTCCTTGCGGCCCCGGCCGATCAGCTCGGTCCCGCGACACCGCGCGTCGCCGCGAACGGTGCCCCCGCGGCCTGCGACATGAAACTGGCCCTCGAGGATGGGCCCCTCAAGGACGATCTCCTGCAGGTCAAGAGCATGCAGTGGTACTACGTCCATGGCTTCGGGTTCCCGCCATCCACGACGCTCACCATCGAGTTCTCACGAAACGGATCGGTTTCGGACACGTTCCATGCGAATAGCGATGTGGACGGCGCGTTCGTCAAAGGCGCGTTCTGGACGATGCTGCTTGGTTCGTCTGCGTTGGAGCAGGAGATCACGGTCTATGACCCAGCCGACAAGGCCGGCTGCAGCGATGCCGCCATCTTGCGGGTTGTCCCGTCAGGCTGGACGTCTCCATTCACCGACATCAAGGGGCACACCTTCGAGGACGACATCGTCTGGCTGTACGAGTCGGGCATCACCAAGGGTTGCACCACCACGCTGTTCTGCCCCGACGACGGTGTCGCAAGGGGCCAGATGGCGGCCTTCCTGGTTCGCGCCCTCGACCTGCCTACCACGGCGACCGACTACTTCACCGATGATGAGACGTCGACGTTCGAGGGCGACATCGATCGGCTGGCAGCGGCTGGGATCACCAAGGGCTGCACGGCAACCTCGTTCTGCCCGGCCACGATCGTCACCCGCGGCCAGATGGCGGCATTCCTGGTCCGGGCCCTTGACCTGCCAACGACGACTACCGACTTCTTCACTGACGACCAGGCCTCGAGCTTCCATGGCGACATCAATCGTTTGGCGGCCTCCGGCGTCACGAAGGGCTGCACGGCAACCTCGTTCTGCCCGGCCACGATCGTCACCCGCGGCCAGATGGCCGCGTTCCTCCATCGCGGGCTCGACCCTGAGGTCGTGTCGACGAGGACGTCTCTCGAGAACCACGTTCAGTAGGAGGATCGACTGCGCCGGCTCGTGGATACACCCGTAGAGTATTGACAAGGGGTTGACAAACGCGGCCTCGAACGGGTAGATTCAGCCTCCACCGGGCTTGTCAAGACTTGACAGGCCCACAGCCATGTTCGGGACCGTGCGGGCGGTCTCGGGACGGGCACAGCGGCGAAGGGCTCGGGATCGCGAGCCAGGGAGCGGAAGTTTGTCGGTCGGCGCGACTGCCGAAGTCAAGAGCAAGTTGTCGGTCGTCGACGTCGTCGGCGAGACCGTCACTCTCAAGAAGGCGGGCACCACCTTCAAGGGCCTGTGCCCCTTCCACGGGGAGAAGACGCCCTCGTTCGTGGTCACCCCGGCCCGCGAGAGCTGGCACTGCTTCGGGTGTGGCCTGGGCGGCGACATCTTCAGCTTCGTCATGCAGCGCGACGGCGCCACGTTCCCCGAGGCGCTGCGCATCCTCGCCGGCAAGGCCGGCGTCGAGATCGATGAGCGGACCAAGCGCGAGGACGCGCGGCGCGCCCGACTCCGCCAGGTGCTCGATACCGCCATCGCCTTCTACCACGCGGTCCTGACCGGTTCCAAGGCCGGTGAGCACGCGCTCGCCTATCTCAAGGAACGCGGCTTCACGGACGCGACGATCGAGACCTACCAGCTCGGCTGGGCGCCGGCCGGCTGGGACCAGATGGCCCGCCAGCTCCGCGCCAAGCGCGACATCCGCGAGGAAGAGCTGGTCGAGGTCGGTCTCGCCAGCCCCAGCCAGCGCGGCCGCGGCGTCATCGACAAGTTCCGTGCGCGCGTCATCTTCCCGATCCGCGACCAGAACGGCCACGCGGTCGGCCTCGGCGGGCGGCTGCTGGAAGGGGAGGGGCCGAAGTACCTCAACTCCCCGGCGACGCCGCTGTTCGACAAGAGCCGGACGCTGTACCTCATCGACAAGGCCAAGGGCCCTATCCGCAAGAGCGGCCAGGCCGTCATCGTCGAGGGCTACACCGATGCGCTCATGGCGCACCAGGCGGGCTTCGACAACGTCGTCGCGAGCCTGGGCACGGCCCTGACCCCGAACCAGATCGGCCTGCTGACCCGCTACGCCAACCGCATCGCCCTCGCCTACGACGTGGACGCGGCGGGCGAGAAGGCCGGGACGCTGGGCGTGACCGCGCTCGCCGGCCTGATCGGCCAGCTCCAGGGCGACGACTCGGGCGTGAAGCTCGAGGACGTGCGCGTCGTGCGGCTGCCGGCCGGGAAGGACCCCGACGAGGTGGTCCGCGAGGCGCCGGCCGACTGGGAAGCCGCCGTGACCAAGGCCAAGCCGCTCGTGGAATACCTCATCGGCCATCACGCCGATCGGTTCGACCTCAAGACGAGCAGCGGGCGCATCGGCTTCGTCGAGGCGGTCATGCCGGCCATCAAGGACATCGCCGATCCGCTGCGTCGCGACGAGGCGCTCCAGGAGGTCCGACGCGTGTCGGGCGTGGAGGAGCGGGTGCTCCGCCAGGTCCTGGACCGTCGGATCGCCGCGGCCGTCGGGCCCGGGCGCCATCCCGGCGGCGAGGCGGCCACGCGGATCACCGCGGATGCCGTGCTCGCCTCGCCCGATGCCCTCCCCATCGGCGACATCCTGCGCGCGGTCACGCCCGTGGAGGCGGAGCTGCTTCGGCTGCTGCTGCTCGTCCCGGATCAGCAACTGCGGGTCGTGGACGAGCTCGGGCCGGACCAGCTGCCCAGCACGCTGGCGCGCGAGCTCTATCGGGCGATGGTCCTCCAGCGCGCCCCGAACGATCAGGGCGTCCACGCGCCGTTCGACAGTGCCGCGCTGCTCCTCGGGGTCGATGACGAAACGGCATCGCTCGCTCGTGCGTTGTACGCCAAGCCGGGCCCAGACCCGCGGACGCTGACGGGCCGCCAGCTCGCGTACGAGGTCGTTCGGCTGCTCATCGCGCTCGAGGACGACCAGCTGCGCGAACGCAGCGACTACAACGAAGCCGCCACGGCCGAGGCCGAGCGCGCCGCCGACACCGAGGCGATCGAACGACTCACGCTCGAGCGCCGCCAGATCAATGAAGCCCGTCGATCCCTGGATCGACGTCTCGATGAGACCCGCATGCTCGCCCGGCCCACCGTGGCCGGACCAGCCTGACCGAACCGCCAACCACCCAACGACGAACCCGACCCGAACCCGGAACACCAAGGAGGAACCCATGGCCGCCGACCCGCTCGACAAGCAACTCGTGGAGGCCGTCCTGTCGCGGCCCCGCCGCGCCAAGGCGGACCTGGAAGAGGCCAAGCTCGCCGGCATGCGCCCGACGCGTGGCGGCTCGACCGCCGTCGCGTCCGATGACGACGACGACGATGACGACGACGATCTCGCGCTCGACCCGGAGACCGCCGCCGCGGCCGCCGGCGACGGCGATGCCGATGTGACCGTGGAGGTCGTCGCCGACGACGGCTCGATCGATCCGGGGTCCAAGCTGCTGCCCGCCGAAGGGCCGACCAAGCTCGACCCCAAGGAGGTCGAGGAGCCGACGGCGGAGGACCTCGAGGCCATCAGCGCCGACATGATCGGCATCGATGACCCGGTCCGGATGTACCTCAAGGAGATCGGCAAGGTCGCCCTCCTGACCGCCGAGGAAGAGGTCGTCCTGGCCAAGGCCATCGAGCTCGGGGAGCAGCTGGTCGAGGAGCCGTGGAAGGGGATCGTGTCGCTCCACGAGTGGACGCTCCACGACACCGAACGCAAGACGCGGACGCAGAAGCCGCAGCATCGGCTGCCGTTCGGGGATGAGGCGCACGCCCTGGTGCGTGCCGCGATCTCGGCGAAGGGCGCCGAAGGACCTGCTGGTGCCGTCGCCGGACTTCCACCTCGTGAAGGCCGGGCGCGACGCCCAGTCCGAGGGCACCAAGGAGCTCCTCAAGGAGGCCAAGAAGCTCGTCCACACGTACAACGAGACGCTGTCCGCGGACGACTTCATCAAGCTGCTCGACTGGTCGTTCTTCGCGGTCCACAACGGCGACCTCGACTCGCGCGACAACGTCGGCCTGCGGGCGATCTTCGACTGGAGTCGCGAGGGCGTCGCGTTCCCGGCGCTCGCAGCGCTGGATCGAGGCCGGCAACGATGCCGACCTGCTCAAGCGCATGGGCTTCGACCCCGAGGTGCCGCTCAACACGAAGCTGCGCGACCGCAAGGGCGTGATCGTCGAGATCGGGCGCGATGCGCGCGAGCAGCTGACGTCGGCCAACCTGCGGCTGGTCGTGTCGATCGCGAAGAAGTACATCGGGCGCGGCATGTCGTTCCTGGACCTCATCCAGGAGGGCAACATCGGCCTGATCCGCGCGGTCGAGAAGTTCGACTACGAGAAGGGCTTCAAGTTCTCCACGTACGCCACGTGGTGGATCCGCCAGGCCATCACCCGGGCCATCGCGGACCAGGCACGGACGATCCGCATCCCCGTCCACATGGTGGAGACGATCAACCGCCTGATCCGGGTCTCGCGCGGGCTGCTCCAGGAGCTGGGCCGCGAGCCGACGGTCGAGGAGATCGCCGAGGCGATGTCGAAGGGCCAGGAGGTCCAGGTCACCCCCGAGAAGGTCCGCGAGATCATCAAGGTCTCGCAGGAGCCCGTCTCGCTCGAGACCCCGATCGGCGAGGAGGAGGACTCCCACCTGGGCGACTTCATCGAGGACCGCGGCGCCCTGGCCCCGGCCGAGGCCGCCTCGCACCAGCTGCTCAAGGAGCAGGTGGAGGCCGTGCTGGACTCGCTGACCGGCCGGGAGCGGCGCGTGCTGCAGCTCCGGTTCGGGCTGGAGGACGGTCGGGCCCGGACCCTCGAGGAGGTCGGCAAGGAGTTCAACGTCACCCGCGAGCGGATCCGCCAGATCGAGGCCAAGGCGCTGCGCAAGCTGCGCCACCCGTCCCGCAGCCGCAAGCTCAAGGACTACCTCGAGTAGGGCGGGACACGGCGGCTCGGGGGGCGGGCCGGGGCGCGTCCGTTTGCGGCCGGGCAAGTGGCGGTCGGACTGATCCGCAGGGGCCGGAAGGACCGCGCGCCGCGCCGCAGCGGCCTTGCCGCCGGCCCCGTCTGCCGGTGAGACTGATCAAGGTCGCGGCGTCGCGACCCTGCAGGAAGGCGCCGTGTTGATCACGCGTCCGGGAACCCGTCTCACGGCCGCCGTCCTGGTGGTCGCGCTCATCACCGTCGCGTGCGGTCGCGCCTCGGTGTCGCCGGCCTCCTCGGGCGGGTCATCGCCATCGTCGGCCCCCGCGACGGCCGCGCCGGCGAGCCCCACGGTCATCCCGTCGGCCACCGCGTCATTCGGGGCCTATGACTGGTCCTACGAGGGCGCGACCGGTCCCGAGCACTGGCACGAACTCGCCGATAGCTACTATGCCTGCAAGTACGGCGTGACCCAGAGCCCCATCGAGTTGGCTGGTGGGGACGAGCACCGGCAGGCGGATCCGGTGTTCGACTATCGCGCGGGGCCGGCCCTGGTCGCGAACGAGTGGAACACGATCATGGCCGTCCCGGCTCGAAGGGACACCCAGGAGGCCCACAACACCGTGGAGGTCCACGGCCTCTCCTACAACCTCGCCCAGCTGCAGTTCCACATCCCACCCGAACACGCCATCTGGGGAGCGGAGCCGGCAGCCGCCGAGGTGCAGTTCGTCCACCAGCTTCGAAGCAACGTGTACACGATCGTCGGCTTGATGGTCGTCGAAGGACCCGAAGACAACGCGGCATGGGCGCCGTACATCGACGCGATGTCGGTCGCGGTCGCGTCCGAGGGCGTCACGGTGACGCTCGATTGGCCGAACCTCATCCCGATCGAGCCCGAGATGGTGTCGTGGCGCTACGAGGGGAGCCTCACGGCGCCACCGTGCTCCGAGCGCGTCGATTGGATCTTCTTCGCCAAGCCGATCCACCTGTCGGCCGCACAGATCGCCAAGATGCGGGCCGCATACGACGGGAATGCTCGTCCCCTCCAGCGGATCGGCCAGGACCACCAGGTCGGCATCGACCTCAAGGACGATTGACCGGGCGCCGACCCGAGTCCGGCCGCCTGGCAGCGCCCGTGGCGACCCGATCAGATTGCGCCAAACGCACGAGTCGTTGCCAGGCATTGCCCGGCTTCTAGAGCAGGAATCAAGACTCACAGCCGCTGGTCATTGCGTGGGTCGCAACCATTGACCGTCCGCGGAGACCTATCCGTATGAGGACCGTCGCCGTCAGCGATCGCCCTCGCCTGGCTGCGACATCCGTGTGTCTCTCGCGCGTGGCCCATGCACCGATGATGTCGATCGCAGCGTAGCTGCGGCCTACCTCGGGCGCAGCGCCGGAGCCGCGCCACCGCCCTCCCGGCGGCCGGCCAGCCTCGCTATCCTGCGCACATCCGTCCAAGAGAGAGGGTCGCCGTGCGCCGCTCGAGCCGCCCCGTCCGCGCGCTGGCCGCCTGGTCGCGAGCCGTGACCGTTGCCGCGGTCATCGGGGCGCTCGCCGCCGTCGCGCTCACTGCCCCCGCGACGCTCGCTCAGACCCAGGACCCGGTCCTCGAGTTCCTGGAGGCCGCGGCCGCAGCAGCAGGGCAAGTTCGTCCTTGTCGAGGGCGACCGGGTGTCGGTCGTGGACCCTGCCGACGACCAGACGACCCCGACGGGCGAACCGCCGATCACGGCGGTGCCCCACAACGACATCCTCGTCGAGGAGCACCTGGTCCTCGACTCGCTCGCCGGTGACCTCCTCGAGAACCCGTTCGCGTGCGACGGCGGCGGCGACCACATCTGCAGCACCTTCGGCAGTGAGCCGTCGGCCTTCGATCAGGGCGCCGTCCTGTTCTATCAGGGTCTTGCGGGCGACCCGCGCAACCGAGACCCGGATCAGCGATACGAGTGGGCGATCCTGGGGCGCGACCCCGACTTCGCGCCGCCACCGGCCGAGGCGGCACGCCCCAACGACGTCTTCGCGGGCGCCGTCACGCACCTTTGGCTGATCCGGATGGAGGGGGACAACGTCGAGTTGTCGCTCATCATCTTCGCGAACGGCCAGTTCGACAGCTATCGAACGCACGCCCGGGCCATCCTGACCGAGGACGGCATCTTCTGGCTGATCCCGCTGGACCAGGAGTGGGACCAGATCACCGGTTACGACCTCTATGCCTATGTCGGCGACGTGGACGCGACCGGGTTCGACACGCTGCGACAGCCGCCGGTCCAGTCGGGCTCGATGCTGCCGGTGACGCCCGGACCGCTCGTGACCTTCACCGATGAGCCGCCACCGACCCCGACACCGACCCCACCCCCTTCGCCCAGCACAGCACCGACCGCGGCGCCTACGCCCGAGCCGACCCCCAGCCCGAGTTCGGCGACGACGGCGACGCCGACCGCGACTCCCGGTCCCGACGAGACACCCGCGTCCGGGACGGGTGGGTTCCCGTGGTTGATCCTCGTTCTGCTCGGTGGGACCCTCGGGCTGATCGCCCTGTGGCTCCTGTTCGGCCGTCGGACGCCCGACACGCCGCCACCGCCGCCACCACCGCCGCCGCCCCCACCACCCGGCGGACCCTGCACGGACGGCGACGAGGAGTGGCGTGACGACGCGCCGCCGGGCGATTTCCTGGTGCCCGACGCGCAGGGCAGGGTCCGGATCGTCATCGAGCCTCGGGCGCCGGCGCTCGAGATCTGGCTCGATGGCTTCGGCCTGCCGCGTGGCGTCCCGCTCGGTGACTTCGTCGGCGTGGACGATGACGCGCTCGCGCGCCTCCTCGATGGCCTTCCGACGACCCCGGCCATGATCGAGGGCGAGCTCGTCATCCCGCTGCTCCTGCTGGAGTTGCAGTGTCAGCGGCGATGGGTCTGCGAGGGCGGCGCCTGGGTCGCGACCGCGGATCGCCGTCTTGTCGAGGAGACGCCGAGCCCGATGCCCAAGACGTACCGGTTCGACGGTCCGGCGCAGACCGTGGACGACGTCCGCCTGGTGTGGCGCGAGGCGGCGGCGGCCCTCCGCGCGGCCGAAGCCCAGATCGACGACGTCGATCGCTATCGAGCCGCCTGCGGTTGAGGCCGTCGATCAGGGCGCGATGGGCGTCCCGCAATCGGTGAACCAGCGGACCTCCCCGTTCACCAGGGCCACGTGCAGCTCGCGATCGGACGTGGCGCCCTGGCTCGTGAACGCCGCCTGCACGGTCCAGGTGTCGGGGATGGTGGTCGTCAGGTCATCGGTCACGTAGTCCCAGGGTTCGGGACCGACGACGGACGCCACCTCGATGTCGAGGGTGGGGTCGGCGAGGCCCCCGAGATAGGTCCGGCATGCCGGTTCGCCGTAGCGCTCGATCGTGGCAGGGTGGAGGAGCGGCACCAGGATGTCGGCATCGGCGGCGCGGATGGCCGGGTCGAGCCCCTCGTAGAACGCCACGATCAGTGCCGTCGCGTCGGGCGTCGGCGATGGCGGCGCCGGACTCGCCGTCGCGACGGCCGTGGGCGTGGCGGTCGGGGCAGGTGAGGGTGTCGCACCGACCGTGGCCGTCGGGGCCAGCGAGCCGGCGATCGCCGCGGATGGTCTCGCCGAGGCAGCGGCTCCCGACGGCGCGGAACCTGTCGAACCGGCGCCCAGCATCCCGATGGCCCCGATCGCGATCAGCGCGATCCCGACCACCAAGAGCGCGACCCCGGAGCGTCGTCGAGTGTCCATACGGTGCTGTCCGCGGCGGACGATACGCCATAGCGCCGGGCGAGCGCCCTCAGACGGGGTCGCCGGGCTCGTCGCCGGCGGCGATCGGCAGACCCTGCTGGGTCCAGTCGCTGTAGGACCCGACGTAGAGGACTGGGTCTGTCAGCCCCGCGGCCCGCATCGCCAGGGCATTGTGACATGCCGCGACCCCGCTCCCGCACGACGTCACGACCTCCTTGTCGCGCCCATCGGCGCCGAGCGCCCGGAACCGATCGACGAGCGCGGCGGGGCCCAGGAACCGGCCATCGGCCCCCAGGTTGCCATCCGTCGGGGCGTTGACGGCGGTCGGGATGTGGCCCGGAACGGCATCGATGGGCTCGACCTCGCCGCGATAGCGAGGGGCGCCGCGGGCGTCCAGCAGTCGGACGGTGCCCAGCCGGGCACGCAGCGCGTCGCGGTCGATCGTCCGCGTCCAGTGATCGGCAAGCTGGAGAGGCGCTGGCGCCGGCGAAGGAATCTCGGTCGAGAGCGGATGGCCGGCAGCCGTCCACGCGCCGATCCCGCCATCGAGCAGGGCGACCCGCTCGTGCCCAAGGTCATCGAGCATCCACCACAGCCGCGCGGCGACCCAGCCGCCGACATCGTCGTACGCCACGACGAGGTGCTCATCCCCGATCCCAAGCGCCGCCATCCGTGCCGCGAACGCGACCGGATCGGGGAGGGGATGGCGACCGGGACCTTCGAGGCTCGCGAGGTCCGTGTCGATGTCGGCGTGTGCGGCACCGGGCAGGTGCCCATGCTCGTAGGCGACCCGCCCGTCGCCCGGGCGCCCGAGGTACCAGCGACAGTCCACGATCCGCAGCGTCGGGTCGTCGAGGCGCGCGGCGAGGTCGTCGACGGAGATGAGCGGGTGGATGGCCACGCTCGGAGTATGCCAGCGCGCCTAGAGGGCGAGGTATGTCCTGAGGTAGGTCGCTGACGCCCCGTGGTCGATCATGGCGTCGTAGAACTCACGCGTCGTCATGACCCCATGGCGATTGGCCGCGACGAGGGCGCGCAGCCCCTCGAAGAAGGCGGTCGAACCCATCCGGGCGCGCAGGCCATCGAGGAACCGGGCCGCCTTGAAGTAGACGGTCTGGTGGTAGCTATGCGGGTCCTTCGACGTCAGCGGGCCGGGCACGTTCGGGAAGGCGGTCGTTGCCGTGTTGACCGGACGGCTCGAGACGTACGACTCGAAGTCACCGAAGAAGTAGCTCGCGCTGAACTCGGCCAGGCCCTCGTCGAGCCACGGTTCGCGGATCTGCTCGTTGCCGACGATCGCGTACCACCATTGGTGCGCCATCTCGTGGGCGACCACTTCGCGGTTCCCGAACAGCGGGCCACCCAGGAAGACGATCCCCGGGTACTCGTTGCCCGAACCCGAGCGACCGGTCTGGGCCATCACGAGGCGGGTCCATTCGTACTCGCCGTAGACGGACTCGTAGCGGACGAGGGCGGACTTTGCCGTGGCGATCGCGGTCAGCCCGGCACCGGTCGTGGCGTAGGTCACGATCTTCACGCCGGCGGCCGTTCCCGTGTTCGTTCGGTAGTTCGGGCTGGCCCCGAACGCGAAGTCCCGGGCGTTGGTCAGCTCGTAGACGTGGTCTCGCCCCGACGAGAGGACGACGCGCCCCGGTGCCGCGATCTTGATGCTGGACGAGTCCGTGGTGAGTTCCAGCCGGATCTTCGAGGCCGCACGGGTGAACTGCGAGTCGCCGGGATAGCGCATCCCGTGGCCGTTGCTGATGATCGGGAACCAGTGCGCGACCTGCATGATGCCGTTCGCCTTGGACAGGCGGCCTTCCAGCGACGTCCCGATCGTCCCGGTCGCCTTGACCTTGAACGAGAGCCGGACGACGGCGGTTTGCGTCGTGGGCGAGGTTGCGCCCCAGCTGGAGCTCGAGATTGGCGTTGTTCGTCCACGTCGCGGCGACGGCCTTGTCGTCGACGGTGTACCCGCCGATCGACACGAGCTCGCCGAAGGCGCGCGGCAGGACGGAGAGATTGAGCTTGCTGATCGGCGACCCGGAGACGTTCTTGAGGGTGATCGTCTGGGAGACGGAGATCGTCCCGGCGGCGTAGCTGAGGTTCGCCTTGAGGACGTACGTGGTGCGGAGCAGCATGGAGGCGACGTTCACGGGGGTGGCGGCTGCGGCACCGGATGTGAAGCCCGCGAGCGCGATCGCGACGACCAGGGGAGCGGTGAGCAGTGAGCGGCGGTGCATCGTCTTGTCCTAAGTGGGGTTGACGACACAACAGTCCTCCGGCACGAACCGCGGGCGAATGGACGAGCGGAGTCATCCAAGTCGGTGAACGACCACGATCGAGGTCGTCGCCCGGACGTTCGCGAGACTGACGTTCGACGAGGGCGTCGATGGGCGGACCGACCACGGCCGTGCCCGGATGGGTCAGGCGGGCGAGTCGTCCGAGCCCGTGCCGTCGCGCAGCGCCCACCGATCCGCCGACAGCCCGATCGGCACGTCGGCGAGAGCCGCGGCCCTCGTGGCGTCATCGTCCACGTGCCGCAACCGACCGGTCATCCAGTCGCGATACCACGGCGACCACGTCCGGGCCGGTCGGCGCCCACCGACCCCATCGTGGTAGGCGGCGTAGGACGCTCCGAACGGCGGCTCGTCCGCGGATCGCGTGGAGCTATAGGCGCCGGCGTCGTGGAGCGGCGGGAGCTCCGCCTCGCCCAGACCGAGCGCCCGATAGACCGCCTCGACCTGGTGGAGCCACTCGTGGACGTAGCCTTGGGCGGGATCTGGATCGGTCGCGAGCGAGCGCCAGTGATCGGTGGAGATGGAGCTGAATCCGGCGCCGAAGGTCGCGTCCGACGGTCCGAGCGTGCACCCCCAGCCGCACTGGGGGATATCGGGGTCGCCCGGCCAGAGCGCGAACACCGAGTCGTATGACGCGCCGGTTGCAGCGACCTCCTCGAGTTCGGGCCGGACCTCACGCGGCCCCACCCACCAGCGGCCGCCGCCACTCGACGACAGCGAGCCGAGCGGGCGCCGGAGGACGATCAGGTCGAACGGATCGAGAGTCGCCGCGCCCTCGCTCCAGGCGCTGACGGTCGCCGGCAGCGTCTCGAGCACGCCATCGATCGCGGCACGCTCGTCTCGGCCCATCACCCGCTGGGCTCGTCGGCGCGACAGGCCGGAGCCCATCCGCGCGTTCAGGACCGGGTAGAGGAGGACCAGGGTTCGCCACGCTCGCGTCACGTCGCGAGGGTACCGCCTGCTAGCATCGGGGCGTGGACACCCAGGCGTTCTACACGACCGTCAGCTCCATCAGCTTCACCCTGCTGGGCCTGTGGTGGGTCGTCGTCCAGAGCCATGACGAGTGGCGTGCCAACCCCGCGCGCCGACGGATGGCCTATGCCGTATCGCTCCACTTCCTGCTGCCGGGCGCGATGTCCATCCTCTCGCTGGTCGCGCCCGACGCGGCGTGGATGTGGCGTATCACGTTCGCCACGGCCGGGATCCTGGGCATCATCGGGGCGATCAACGTCCTGCGGACGCTCCGCGAGGAGTACGACGCCCCGCGACTCGCCCGGCTGATCGAGTGGGTCGCGATCCCCGTCTACGCCGTGGTCGCGATCGTCGCGCTCGCGCCGGAACTCGTCGGGACCCTGGGCCTCGGGCTCACGCCGCTGCAGGTGGAGGGGTTCACGCTCGCGGTGCTGATCTTCCTGGGCGTGCAGGTGGCCTGGATCCTCATGGTGGAACCGACCCGCGAGCCGTCAGCCTAGGTCGTGGCGGGCCTGTCCCGGTCCGGCGCGCCCTCGTGCTATCCTTCGCCGCGCGCGCCTCTGCGGAGGCGTCCTGCGGGTCGCCGCGATGGCGATCCGACCCGTTCCGGCGTAGCTCAGTGGTAGAGCGGGCGGCTGTTAACCGCTTGGTCGTAAGTTCGAATCTTACCGCCGGAGCCACTCCCTCCTAGTCCCGTGTCCCGAGGCCCGTGCCCTCCGTCGGTCACCCCACGATCGAAGCGACCGACGAACCGACGGAGCGGCGGGGTAAGCGCCCTTACGTGGTCGTTTCGATCACCGGGTGACCCAAGCGACCGGTGGACGGGCCGCGCGGCGTCGGCCCGAGTGTTCCTCGGTCCGTTCGTTCGCCCGCTGATCGGTACGGGATCTGGCCTCGGTCCTCAGCCGCGTGGCCCGGACCAGGCGCCGGTCTCAGGCCGAGCGGAGCCGCTCCAGGCCGTCGAGGATCAGGTCCAGCCCGAAGACGAACTCGAGGTCGTCGTCGCAGCCGCCCAGGCCGCCTTCGTGGCTTGCCGCGAGCGCGATCGCGCCGACGGACGGGTAGGTCTTCACGAGCTCGCGGGCGAACGCGGCCGCCACCTCCGGATCCACCTCGCCCTTGTCGTCGTAGAGGTCCTGGCTGAAGCCGAGCACCCGACTGCCGAGGACGTGCAGCGCGTGATGGGCGAGATCGGCGCTGAAGCCACCGTCAAGCAGGACCGCCGCGACCGCGTCCATGTATCCGATCGTCGCCAGACCGGGCTGCTCGCTCGTCTCGATGACCCGTGCGGCCCACGGGTGGCGGAGCATCGTCGCGCGGGCGCCGAGGATCATCGCCCGAAGCGCCGTCTGCCAGTCCCCCTCGTCGCGCTCGACCGGCACCTGCGCGACCACGGCGTCCGCCATCCCCGCGAGCAGGTCGTCCTTGCCCTTGACGTGCGTGTACAGCGACATCGCTTCCACGCCGAGCTCCTGGCCGAGCCGGCGCATGCTCACGGCGTCGATGCCCTCGCGGTCGGCGAGCTCGATGGCGGCATCGACCACGCGCGCCCGATTCAGCGTCGTTCGTCGATCGCCGTTGGTGGCTACCACGTCATCGATCGCCATCGACACGAATCCTCTTGACATCCTTACGGTGTATGGACTACGGTGCTCCGCGACCGACCCTTACACCGTAATGGCGGCGGCAGCGTACCACAGGACCCAGGAGGGACCCAGCCATGACCACGACCCCGACCGCCGACGCCAAGCGCGCACCCCGACTTCCGCCGCGCTGGGTCGTGCGCAGCGCCTGGGTCCTCCATCGCGCCATGTACCGGGTTACCGGTGGACGGCGAGGCCTCTGGAAGCCCAAGACCGGTCGGTGGGGGACGATGCTGCTCACGACCGTCGGGCGCAAGACGGGCAAGGAGCGCGTCGCCATCCTCGGCTACTACGAGGACGGACCGAACCTCGTGACGATGGCCATGAACGGCTGGTCCGAAGGCGAACCGGCGTGGTGGCTGAACCTGCTGGCCCGTCCGGACGCGACGGTCCGCCTCAAGGACGGCACGCGCGCGGTCCGTGCCCGTGCGGCTGCGCCAGGCGAGGAACACGATCGCCTCTGGGCGCGCTGGCGCGACCTCGGAGACGACGTCGATGGCTACGCCGTCCGCCGTTCCGCGACCGCCGTCGTCGTGCTGGAGCCCAGGGCCGCCGCCGCTGATTGACGTGCGGCGGTCCGGATCAGCGCGGACCGAACGGGAAGACCGGGTCGGTGGTCGTCGGATGGACGTTGTCGTCCTCGACGCCCCAGGTGACCGCGCAGACCACGTCCACGATCCCAGGGACGGTGCGAACGGCTCGCTCGATCATGTCGGCGGTGGAGTGGCGATCGACGCGCCCGGCGATCGTCGCGACACCGTTCTCGACGTCGACATCGAACGTGGACGGATCCAGCCACAGCACCCGCAGAAGCACGTCGTGGCGGATCGTCTCGGCGAGTTGCCCGTCCGTGCGAACGAAGGCGCGCACGAGGTCGGCACGCGACACGATCCCGACGAGCGCGCCACCCTCGACGACGGGCAGGCGGTTCACGTCGCGATCCACCATCAGCGTGGCGGCGGCGGTCGTGGATCGATCCACAGCGATGGTCGCGGCGGGGCTGGTCATCGCCTCGCCGGCCGTGATCGCACCGATCTTGGCCTGGCGCGACCGGCTCTGGCGCGTCTCGCCGAGGAATCGAGCGAACCAGCGACGGCGCGCGACGTCGTGGCCGCCCTCCTTCACCAGGAGATCGGCCTCCGACACGACGCCGACGACGACGCCCTGGTCGTCGACGACGGGGAGGCCGCTGATCCGGTGATCGACGAGCAGCCGGGCGACCTCCTTGAGCGGGGTCGATGGAGTCACGGAGAACACGGGCGCGGTCATCACGTCCCGTACGGTCATCGTCATGGGTGTGCCACCTTTCCGAGCTCAGCGTCGGACCGGGTCGGGGTGTGGCAACAGGGTCAAAGGTCACGTCGTAGGGCCCATCCGGCCGGGTCATCCCGCGAGGTGGCAGGCCTCGTTCCAGGTCTCGATGACCCGGTTGGCGCGGTCCCAGCCCAGGATCCCGACCGTCGCGGTCCCGAGGGCGAACATGGAGCCCGAGGTGGTGGCTGCCGCAGCCATCGGGCCGCCAGGACGCGAAGCAGGTGGCCGTGCGCGAACAGGAGGCTGTCGCCGTCCACGCTCTGGTCCAGGCACCGCTCCAGGACGCGATCCGCGCGAGCCGCGACGGCGTCGATGTCCTCGCCCGCAGGCCACGGTCCGGTCCAGATCGACCAGTCGTCGTACTCGGCCCGGATGTCGGCGGTCGTCCGGCCCTCGAGGGCGCCGTAGTCCCATTCCTGCAGGTCGGGGTCGCGGATGGCGTCGGGGTAGCCGGCGATGGTGGCGGTCTCGGCGGCGCGGGACAGCGGGCTCGTGCGCACCATCGCGAACGGGTGGCCGGCCAGGCGCCGCCCGAGTGCGACTGCCTGGTCCCGGCCCATGTCCGTGAGCGGGATGTCCGTGCGCCCGGTGTGCCGGCCCAGGCGTGCCCATTCGGTCTCGCCGTGGCGCACGAGATAGATCTGGCGCTCGAGGGTCGGATCGCTCACAGGGCAGTTTCCGGCGGTGTGGCGGCCTCCGGGCTCGGCTGCGAAGAACTCGCGTGGTGTCCAGCCGAAGACCCACGCGAGGGCGTTCGTGGGGACCGTGGAGATCTTCGTGTTGTACCGGTAGACCTGGTCGTTGTAGAGCTCCCGGCGGTCGGCGATCATCAATTCGAGGCGCTCGATCTCGTTCTGCAGGTCGAGCACGTTCTGATGCGACTTCAGGTCGGGGTAGGCCTCCACGACGGCGAGGAGGGAGCGAACGGCGGCGGTGGTCGCGTCGGCATGCGCCGCCATCTCCGGGAGCGGCTCGGTGGGGGAGTAGGCGGCCCGGGCACGGGTCACGTCGCCCAGCACGTCCTGCTCGAACGTCATGAGCCCACGCACGGCGGACACGAGGGCCGGCAGCTGGTCGTGCCGCTGCTTGAGCGCGACGTCGACGTTCGCCCACGCCTTGTCGATCCGTTGCCGGAGTGCCATGACAGCGTTGTAGCTTGCTACCACGATGAAGGCGAGGATGACGATGAGCAGACCGACCGCGAAGGCGGCAGCGAATGACTCCGGCCTCACGATCCGAACCCTCCTCCGAGCATGATGGCGAACGCGATGGCGGACGCGATCGCGATGACCGCCCCGAGCAGCCCAGTGATGAACTGGTTCTGGTGCCGTTCGACGGCAGCGCCCGGGACCCCGTGGGCGATGAGGAGTGGGACGTCGGGCGCGGCCGCCAGCACGAGCGTCTCCGGGGCGATCGTGAACGTCCGCTCGACCCGGGCCGCTTCGTCGCTCGTGCGCGATGGCCGGTCGGTCCGCCGCCGGATCGAGTTCCGGTTCGCGGGTGGGTCGACCGATCCCGAACCCCGGGATGGCGGCATTGCCCCACGCATCCTCCGGGTCCGCGAGCAGGATCCCGGCGGCGCGCGCCTCGGCGATGTTCGCCGTGACCTCCGGATCGTCCGCGGCGAGGTCGGAGCCCAGCGCGACATCGGCTTCCGCGGGATCCGCCAGGTCCGAGAAGGGGATCGCCCGCCCCACGACGGTCACGGCATCCCCGACCTCGAGCCGCGCTTCCACGTAGCGTCGTCCGCCGCGATGCGCGCTGATCCGCAGGAGCGGGTGGATCCCGTCGGGCGCGACCGGCCGGATCGAGAGGAGCGCGGCGATCGCCGCTTCCCGGTCGGGCTCGGCCGTCGCAACGGCGCTCCCGGTCCGGATCGCGAGCCCCGGCGGCTCGTCCCCGAAGGAGCCCGTCCGGTCATCGAATCGGACCGGCGCATCCCAGCGCGCGCCCCGCGGGAAGACGCGGATGTCGCCGCTGGCGTCACGCACGCGGAACCCGACCGCCCGCTCCTCGGACGAGGTCGGCCGTCGCGTCGGACAGGTCGTCGTCACCCCGGATCGTGGCCCGGTAGTAGACGCACGGCGCGCTCTGGAGCGGCGAGACCAGGGTCACCTCAGCGGGCTCCACGATCCCGCTGACGCGGACCTCGCCGGCCGCGAGCGAGGCGATCGTGGAGGTGCTCGTGTCCCCGATCCGGGTCGCCGTCCGATACCCGCCCATGCCGCGCACGAGCAGCCAGAGACCGGCCGCGATGCCGATGCTGGCGAGCACGGCGACCTGCGGGATGATCGTCGCGTCCATCGGTGCATCCTACGGGGCGGGCCGCGCGCCGCGCAGCCTCCGTGTCGGCATCGCCCGTGTGCTAGCCTCGCTGGAGTGTCGCGAGGCACCCAGAGCCTCGCGCCCACGAGGGTGATGAGATGCGCCTCAGCGACTGGCGAGGACGGACGCCGCACCGCGACTCGATGACGTCCAAGGTGGTCGCCGTCGATCGAACCACTCGTGACGGCGATGGGCGCCTCGCCGATCCCATGTGCTGGGTGGTCTGGGGCGACGACCCGGCGTCACGCTACGTGATCCTCGTCCCGACCGAGGCGGGACTCCTCCAGGTCAACGTCCGCGTGAACGTCCCGCAGGAAGGTCCCCGCGCTTCAGGCAAACTCGTGCGCTGGAACCGGGTCCAGGTGGGTGAGCTCGCGATGGAGGTCGCGAGCGGCCACCATCTGCTGAGCTTCCAGGTCGAGAAGCCAGATCCTCAAGGGGTCTGACGAGGACGCCGATGCGATCGCCGCGTTCGCGCTCGAGTTGTTCGCCGCGATCGATGGTCGAACGGTGGCGGCGCAGGCCGGCGGGCCGATCGACCCGGGCGAAGTCGAAGGCCAGGACGCCCGCCCGCAAGGCGCCCGCGCCGCTGCCGCAGCTGCCGCCACCACCGGGGACCTGATCTGGACGGGCCGGTCATCTTCGATCTCGACGGCGTGCTCGTCGATTCCGAGATCTGGTGGGACGACGTGCGACGCGAGTTCGCGCGTGACCACGATCGCGACGTGGGGCACCGACGATCGTGCCGCGGTCATGGGGGCCAACTCGGCGGCCTGGGCGCGGATCATGCGCGATCGACTCGACCTCGACCTGCCCGCCCGACGCGATCGAGCGCGCGATCGTCGACGGCGTCGTCGAGCGGTATCGGCGCGAGGGCACGCCGGTCATCGAGGGCGCGACCGACGCCGCCCGGCGGATCGCACAGAGCCGGCCCGTGGCCGTGGCGTCGTCGGCCCACCACGACGTCATCACGGCCGCGCTCGCGGCGACCGGGCCTGACGGACATCTTCGAGGTCGTGGTCTCGTCCGACGAGGTCGCCCACGGGAAGCCGGCTCCGGACGTCTATCTCGAGGCGGCCTGGCGGCTGGGCGTCGACCCGGCGACCTGTCTGGTCGTGGAGGACTCGCACAACGGGGTGCGCGCCGCTCGCGCGGCCGGCATGACCGTCGTCCTGGTGCCGAACGCCGCGGTCCCCCCGGCCCCGGGCACCCACGGGCTCGCCGACATCGTCCTGGACCGCTTGGCGGACCTTGACCCGGCTGCGTGGTGCCGGCGGGGCCCGCGGAGTCGGCCCGTGAGCAAGGCGCGGGCCGTTGCGCGACGTGTCCTGCCCGGACCGCCCATCCATCCGCTTCGGCGCACCTTCCGCTACTGGCTGTCGCGGATCGTGGTCTTGCCCTCACGCGGGCCTGGGTCCGCGTCCGATTCGAGGGTCGCGAGCACCTCCCGCCCGGTCCGGCCATCTACTGCTTCAACCACCTCTCGTGGGCGGATCCGTTCGTGCTCATGGCGATCCTCCCGTTTCGCCCACGCTTGTTCTTCTTCGGCCCCAAGGAGGAGGACATGGCCGTGGGCGGCCGCAATCGCCTGATGCACTGGACCGGGACCACGATCCCGTACAAGCCCGGCAAGAACGACCTCATCGAGGCCACGCGCTACGTCGCTGCCGTGATCGATACGGGTGGCGTGGTCGCGATCGCCGGCGAGGGTCGGATCGGACCCCTCGAGTCGGCCCTGCAGCCGCTCAACGAAGGTCCCGCGTACTTCGCGCTCCGGTCGCACGTCCCGCTCGTGCCGATCGCGATCATCGGCACGAGTTGGCTCCGGTTCGGTGGCCGCGTCCGCGTGCGGGTCGGCGAACCGATCGTGGGGGAGGGCAGACCCGATCGAGCGGCCATCGCCGCGACCTCGGAGACGTTGCGGGTGGCCCTGCTCGCGCTCATCGCCGACGCTCCGGCCGTAGCGCCCCCGGGACGGGTCGGTCGGTGGCTGACCGAGCGGTTCAACGACTGGCCCGAGGGCTCCCGGGAGGCCGCCACAGCCGCCGCGCATGGGGCCTTGGCCGCCCCTGCGGACACCGTCGACGGACCGCGTCGGCGACTGACCGGACCGGTCTGGCATACTCGGACCGACGTCAACACAGCAGGAGGGACCGTGGCAGGCACCGGTCTGTCGGCCGACCCGGCGGAGTACAGGACGCGCCTCGGCGAGCAGAGCGACGAGCAGATCGACGTCTGGGCCGCCGAGCTGATGCGCGACGTGGCCAAGCGCCGCGGCGTGGCCCGCGTCATCGACGACTTCCGCGCATCGGCGAGCCTCAGCGAACCAGATTTCGAACGCGTGTTCGCTTCTGGTGGCGGACCACCGGCGGTGGTCGGGCGCGACGCGTCGGGCCGGCTCCTCGTGCCCGCGGTCGCCCTGCACGCGCTCGTCCCGGGGATCCGCACGACGTCGCCCGGACGGTCGTCAGGGCCTGATCGACTACCTCGTGGCCAACTTCGGGGAACTCGTCTACGTCTGATGGGGCAGGGGCCCGGCTCGATCGGCCTGGTCCGCCTCGTCCATCCGTTCCCGTCGGCCCTCGACGGGGTCGTCGTCGCCGGCGCGGCGCTCGTCGCCGGCGCGGATCCGATGACCGCCGTGCGGCTCGGACTGTCGATGACGGCGCTCCAGGCGTCCATCGGCGCCCTCAACGACCTGCGCGACGCCTCCGGCCGACGCGAGGGCGAAGGCCCGGCAAGCCGATCCCGGCCGGGCTGGTCGACCCGGCACGGCGCGATGGGTCGTCGTCATCGCGGCTGTGGCCGGACTCGCGCTCGCGGCGCCCAGCGGTGTGGGCCTGCTGGTCCTGGCTGTCGTCGGGCTGTCGATCGGCTACGCCTACGACCTGCTGGCCAAGGGCACGGCGTGGTCGTGGGTGCCGTTCGCGCTCGGGATCCCGTTGCTTCCGGTGTTCGGCTGGTATGGCGCCGCTTCGAGCCTACCCGACGTGGTTCCTGGCCTTGCTGCCGATGGCCGCCATGGCCGGCGGCGCGGTGGCAGTCGGAAACGCCTTGGCCGACCTCGACCGGGACCACGATGCCGGGACCGTCACGGTCGCGACCGCGCTCGGCGCCGCGGCGGTCGTGGTGGACGCTGGTCACCCTGTGGTCGCTCACGGCCACGATCGCGGTGATGTCACTCGCTATCCTGGCCGGAGCGCGTGATACGCCGGCGCCACTGCTGGTCGTGGGGCTCGGCTTCACGATCGTCGCGGCCGGGACCACGCTCGCCCGGCCATCCGTCGGACGGTCGTTCGAGCGCGCCTGGGAGACCCAGGCGGTCGGAGCTGCGATCGCGGCGATCGGTTGGCTGGTGGCCGTCGCCTGAAGTCGGCGGTCAGTCGCCGGTGTCTCCCGTTCGTACGATCGCGATCGCATTCTCGAGGCGAAGCTTGGCGATGGTCAGGTATTTGGCGAGGTTGGTTCGGTCCACGTCCGGGATGGCGCGGACGACATCCGGACTGCGCAGCACGCCGACCAGGTCATCGAGCGCATCGGCAAGGGCATCCTTCGCGTTGATCAGGGAGTCGTCGGTCAGATCGCGGGTGGCGATGCCGGGCGTCCGCGGGGGAGTGGCGATGACCTCGGGTTCTTGCCGATCGGCCTCGACGGCCTCGTCGATGTCCTCGGCCGGCTCGGCGATGATCTCCTGGTCCGGCCGCGGCGCGCGGGTTCGGCGACCCTCGATCTTGTCACGGAGCTTGATCAGGGTCAGCTCACCATTCGCCACCTGTTCAGCGAGCCGCCGGCGCTTGCGGGGATCATCGACCTTCATCAGCTCGTACGCATGCGACAGCGTGTCTTTGCGCAAGGACACCAGCTCACGGACTTCGGGCGGCGCATCGGCCAGGCGCAGGCGGTTCTCCAGGTAGCCCTTGTCCTTGCCGAGTTTGTCGGCGAGCTTGCGGATGCTGTAGCCGTGCTCGCGCACCATCCGGTCATACATCGCCGCTTCATCGAGCGGCGAGATGTCCTCGCGCTGCAGGTTCTCGATGATCGAGATCTCGAGCGCCGTGTCGTCGTCGATGTCCTCGATCAGCGCCGGGATCGATTCGAGTCCGGCCTGTTTCGAGGCGCGCCAGCGCCGCTCGCCAGCCACCAGCTGGTACCGGTTCGGTCCGATCGGTCGCACGAGGATCGGCTGGAGGACGCCGTGCTCGCGAACCGACGCGGTCAGCTCATCGAGGGTGTCCTGGTTGAAGGCAAGCCTGGGCTGCTGCGGGTTGGACTCGATGTGGTCGACCGGGACGATGCGCACGCCGACACTGCGCGTGGGACTGTCGGGCGAGAGCAGGCTGACGATCGCGGGCGAAAGTTCGCGCTCCTCGGACAGGCGGCGTGCTGCCGCAGCCCGAAAATCAGTTCGCGCCAAGTTCCACCACCTCCCGGGCCAGCTCGCGGTACGTTCGAGCGGCCTCGGTGTTGCTGGCATACGAGGTGATCGGTCGTCCGACCAGCGGGGCCTCGCCCGAGCTTCACGGTATTGCGCACGATGCTGCTGAACACGTGGTGATCGCCGACGACGCGCAACTCATCGAGCATGTCCTTCGCCAGGTTCGTCCGCCCGTCGTAGAACGTGGGCAGGAGTCCGAGGATCTTGAGGTCCCGGTTGAGCTTGAGTCGGATCGCGTTGATGACCTTGACGAGGTTCGTCAGGCCCTTCATCGCGTAGTACTGCGTCTGCACCGGGATGATCACGCCAGTCGCGGCGACCAGGCCGTTGACCGTCAGGAGTCCGAGGTTGGGCGGACAGTCGATGATCACGTAGTCGTAGGCGCCGATCTCGTTCTCGAGCGCTTCGCGCAGGATCTGCTCGCGGCCCAGGGCGGTGAACAGTTCACCCTCGGTGGACGCGAGGTCGATGTGCGCCGGGGCGACATCGATGCCCGTCGCTCTCGGTCTTGATGATGACTTCGCCCAGGGACGATCGTCCATCAGCGAGGACGTCGGCCATCGAGCGATCGACGGTGTTGAGGTTGATCCCGAGGCCGGCCGTCAGATTCGCCTGTGGATCCATATCGATGCACAGGACCCGAAGGCCGTTCTCGGCGAGGGCGCCGGCCAGGTTGATCGCGGTCGTCGTCTTGCCGACTCCACCCTTCTGGTTGGCGATCGCGATCACATGGGTCACCGGGGCATCACCTCGAATCGTGGTCGGGCGCTTGAAGTGCGCGTCATGCTACTCCAGCCGCAACCATCGCGGACACCCCGGTTATCCACAGCAGACGGCGAGTTGTTCACCGTTTCTGTGGATATCCGAGCGTCGCTCCACTGCGGCCGAGCACACCGTTCGGCACGCTGCGAACCGTGCCAGCAAGCCCTTGGTCGGCCGTCGGGCACGACTATGATGGATGCCTGTCCTTGCGCAAAGACGCGTCAACTGGAGGAACCGCGGTTGCCCACGAACGAGGAGCGGCTGGCTCGACTCCAGCGCATGCGCGACGAATCGTTGCTTGGCGGCGGCCCGGTCCGCGTCGAACGCCAGCACACGTGGGGCAAGCTCACGGCGCGTGAGCGTCTCGACCTCCTGCTCGACCCGGGCTCGTTCGTCGAGACTGGATGCGTTCGTCACGCACCGGTCGACCGAGTTCGGACTCGGCGAGCAGCATGTGCTTGGCGACGGCGTCGTCACCGGACACGGGACGATCGATGGCCGGCTCGTATTCGTCTTCAGCCAGGATTTCACGGTGTTCGGCGGATCGTTGTCCGAGGCGTACGCCGAGAAGATCTGCAAGATCATGGACCTGGCGATGAAGGTTGGCGCACCGGTGATCGGGTTGAACGATTCCGGCGGCGCGCGCATCCAGGAGGGTGTCGCATCGCTCGGCGGCTATGCGGAGATCTTCCTGCGCAACGTCCTCGCCTCTGGCGTCGTCCCGCAGATCTCGGTGATCATGGGTCCATGCGCCGGGGGAGCGGTCTACTCGCCCGCGATGACGGACTTCACGATCATGGTGGAACGCTCGAGCTACATGTTCGTCACTGGGCCCAATGTCGTGAAGGCCGTTACCCACGAAGAGGTCGACTCAGAGTTTCTCGGTGGCGCGGTCACCCACACGACAAAGAGTGGCGTCGCGCATCTGGCTGCCAAGGACGAATCGGAAGCGCTTGATGGCGTGCGTCGGATCCTCGCGCAACTCCCGCAGAACAACCTCGCAGATCCGCCACGGTCGACGACTCGAGATCCGGCCGACCGGATGGATGCCGACCTGGATCACGTCGTCCCGGACGATCCGTCGCGACCCTACGACATGCACGACGTCATCAAGCGGATCACCGATGACGGAGCCTTCCTCGAGATCCAGCCGGGTTGGGCGTCGAACATCATCATCGGGTTCGCGCGGCTCGGTGGTCGAAGTGTCGGGATCGTCGCCCAGCAGCCATCGGTCCTCGCAGGCGCGCTGGACATCGATGCGTCCATCAAGGCGGCCCGATTCGTCCGCACGTGTGATTGCTTCAATGTCCCGCTCGTCACCTTCGTCGACGTCCCGGGGTTCCTGCCCGGGGTCAGCCAGGAACACGGCGGCATCATCAAGCACGGAGCGAAATTGCTCTATGCCTATTGCGAGGCGACGGTGCCGAAGATCACGGTCATCACGCGCAAGGCCTATGGCGGCGCATACGACGTCATGAGCAGCAAGCACATCCGCGGCGACATGAACTTCGCGTGGCCGACGGCCGAGATCGCGGTCATGGGCGCGGACGGGGCTGTCAGCATCATCTTCAAGGATGCGATCGCCGCGGCCGACGATCCGGTGGCCGAGCGGAAGCGGCTCGTCGCCGAGTACGAGCATGAGTTCGCCAACCCGTACATCGCCGCAGCACGCGGGTACGTGGACGAGGTGATCCGGCCGTCGGAGACGCGCCCCCGCCTGATCCGCGCGCTTGAAGTCCTCGAGAACAAGCGCGACACCAATCCAAGGAAGAAGCATGGCAACATCCCGCTCTGAAGGGACCGCGTCTTTGCGCAAAGACGTGATCGGCTCCGGTGCCCCGCCGTTCCGGCGCGTCCTCGTCGCGAACCGCGGCGAGATCGCGGTCCGCATCATCCGCGCGTGCCACGAGATGGGGATGGAGGCGGTCGCCGTGTACTCGGATGCGGACGCGACCGCGGCGCACGTCCGGTTGGCGGATGCGGCCGTTCGAATCGGGCCGTCGTCACCCGCCGAAAGCTATCTGCGGATCGACGCGGTCATGGATGCCGTCAGGCTGTCTGGCGCGGAGGCCGTCCACCCGGGTACGGCTTTCTCGCGGAGCGCGCCGCAGTTCGCCCGCGCCGTCGAGGCGGCGGGGGTGGTCTTCGTAGGTCCGCCGTCGGACGCGATCGACGCGCTCGGTGACAAGCTCCATGCGCGGCGCACCGCGCGATCCGTCGGCGTGGATGCGGTGCCCGGGACCCTGGATCCCGCGCCCATCGATCGACCGGATCAGATCGGCGGCATCGTCGCGGACGCCGAGGCGATCGGCTTCCCGCTCCTGGTCAAGGCGGCGGCGGGTGGCGGTGGGCGGGGCATGCGCCGCGTCGAGCGGGTCGCCGACTTGCCGGCGGCGCTCGTCGCGGGTTCCTCTGAGGCTGCGGCCGCGTTCGGTGACGGATCGGTCTACCTCGAACGGGAGATCCGCCCGGCGCGGCACATCGAGGTCCAGCTCCTGGGCGACGTGACCGGCGAGGTCGTGGCCATCGGCGAGCGAGATTGTTCGCTCCAGCGTCGGCACCAGAAGCTCGTCGAGGAGGCACCGGCGCCCGGGCTGACGACCGATGAGCGACGCCACCTGCACGAGATGGCGGTGCGTGTCGCGGCCGCGGCCGGACTCCGGAACGCGGCCACCGCCGAGTTCCTTCGCGCACCGGACGGGTCGTTCTTCTTCCTCGAGGTGAACACGCGACTCCAGGTGGAGCACGGGGTGACGGAGCTCGTTTCGGGACTGGACATCGTCCGTGAGCAGTTCTGGCTCGCGGCTGGCGCTCCGCTGTCCGACGCGGCACGTGCCGCCGCGGCGCATGCCGCCGAGCCGAACAGTCACGCGATCGAGGTCCGGCTCTCCGCCGAAGACCCTGCCCGGGATTTCGCTCCGACCCCTGGCCGGGTACGGCGGTGGGTCATGCCCTCGGGTCCTGGCGTTCGCGTGGATACGGCCCTCGAAGCCGGGGACCGTGTCCCCGCCGAGTACGACAACCTGATCGCCAAGATCATGGTCCACGGTGGGGATCGGACTTCCGCGATCGCTCGGCTTCGCCGGGCCCTGGACGAGACCGAGATCAGCGGGATCCAGACGACGCTCCCGTTCCATCGACGGGTCGCGCGCCATGCGACCTTCCTCGCGGGCGACCTGTCCACGGGTTGGGTCGGCGAGCACTGGGACGGGCCGGCGGAACTCCGTGCCGCGGTCCGGATCGCCCAGCTGGCGGCCGGGGTCGCCGCCCTTGATGCGGCGGCAGGTCCGGGGTCCGCGCCGGGACTCGTCGCGACGGCCTCGGCCGACCGGCGGCCCGGCGCACGCGGTCGGCCACGATGGTGGCGATGGCGCCTGGCGCGCGAGCGGCCGTGAGGCGGCGATCGACCGGTGGCCCGGATGAGCAACGTCGCCCGACCACGACCCCGACCCCGACCGTGCCTGCCGCTCCCGCGCCAGCCACCGAGCGGCCGATCGACCCGCGAGCCGTCCGCGTCGCGCTGGCGCCCACGTCATGGCCCACGTCGACCTTGCCCGCCATGGTCGTGGAGCCGCTGCCGATGCCCGTCGCCCCGGTTCCGAGCGTGATGGGCGTCGGGATCCTGGGCGGCACGGCGAGCGGCACCTCGATCCGTCGTACCGCAAGCCCTACGGACCGCGATGACCACGTCGAGCTGGTCGTGGATGGCGTTCCGGTGCGGGTCCAAGCCTCGCCGGTCGGGACGCCTCGCGGGCGATCCTCGAGGCGGACCAGACGCCCGGCGACGGCGCGCAGGCGATCGCGGCCACGCGGCTGATCCTCGAGGATCCCGAGGTCATCGCGGATGGTCGTGGCGTCACGCGACGCGAGATCGTCGTCGACGGCTGGCGCATCGAGCTCGAGATCGAGTCCGAGCGTCGAGCGTCCCTGCGTGATCGGGCCCGGCGCGGGCGCGAGGAGTCGGCACGTGGCGGACCGACCGAGGTCCATGCCATCATCCCCGGACGGATCGTCAGCGTGTCCGTGGCCGCGGGCGACGAGGTCGTGGCCAGCCAGCAGCTCCTCGTGGTGGAGGCGATGAAGATGCAGAACGAGCTGCGCGCCCCGCGCGATGGCGTCGTGTCGCGCGTCGCGGTCGCCCCCGGTGACACCATCGAGATCGGCGACCTGCTCCTGGTCCTCGAGTGACCCGGCCCGTCCGACCCGTCGGGGAGGGGAGCGACCCCGGCCGAGACGCGCTGGCGCGAGACCCTGCGGACCAAGGCGCGCGCCGCCGCCCCCGAGCGGCGTGAGCGGTTCGAGACCTCCTCGGGCATCGAGGTTCGCGACCTCTACACGCCCGCCGATACCGCCGGTCTCGACGAGGCCCGCGACCTGGGCCGGCCCGGCGAGTTCCCGTTCACCCGTGGCGTGCAGCCCACGATGTACCGCAGCCGCTTCTGGACGATGCGCCAGTACGCGGGCTTCGCCACGGCCGAGGAGACCAACCGCCGGTTCCGGTACCTCCTCGAGCAGGGGCAGACCGGGCTCTCGGTCGCGTTCGACCTTCCGACGCAGATGGGCTACGACTCCGACGCCCCTGCCGCCGAAGGTGAGGTCGGCCGGGTCGGCGTGCCGATCTCGAGCCTCGCCGACATGGCGGTCCTGGTCGATGGCCTGCCGCTGGGCGACGTTTCGACGTCGATGACGATCAATGCGACGGCGCCGATCCTGCTCGCCCTGTACGTCGCGGCGGCTGAGGCGCAGGGCGTCCCGCGCGCCAGCATCGCCGGCACGACCCAGAACGACATCCTCAAGGAGTACATCGCTCGCGGGACCTACATCTACCCGCCGCGGCCGTCGATGCGCCTCGTGACCGACGTCTTCGAGTTCTGTGCGGCCGAGCTTCCCAAGTGGAACACGATCTCGATCAGCGGCTACCACATGCGCGAGGCGGGAGCCACGGCCGCCCAGGAACTCGCCTTCACGCTCGCCGACGCCATCGCCTACGTGGAAGCGGCGGTCGAACCGCGGCCTCGATGTCGACGACTTCGCGGGGCGCCTGTCGTTCTTCTTCGCCGCCTGGAGCGAGCTGTTCGAGGAGGTCGCCAAGTTCCGGGTCGCCCGCCGCATGTGGGCCACGATCATGAAGGAACGCTTCGGGGCGACCAACCCGCGCTCCATGCTGTGCCGGTTCCACGTCCAGACCGCGGGGTCCAGCCTCACGGCGCAGTCGATCGATAACAACGTGGTGCGGACGACGATCCAGGCGCTATCGGCAGTCCTCGGCGGGGCGCAGAGCCTGCACACGAACTCCCGCGACGAGGCGCTCGCGCTCCCCACCGAGGAGGCGGCCCGCCTGGCGCTCCGAACGCAGCAGATCCTCGCCTTCGAGGCGGGCGTGACCGAGACGCCTGATCCGCTGGCCGGCTCGTATTACGTCGAGAGCCTCACGCAACGAGCTCGAGGCCGCCGCCTGGGCCTACCTCGACGAGATCGAGGAGCTCGGCGGCACGCTGGCGGCCATCGAGCGCGGGTTCCAGCAGCGCGAGATCCAGGAGGCGGCCTATCGCGTCCAGCGGGCGATCGATTCCGGCGACCAGATCGTGGTGGGCGTGAACAAGTTCCGCGACGACGAGGTGAGCACGCCGCCGACGCAGAAGATCGACCCCGACGGCGAGCGCCGACAGATCGAACGCGTGCGGCGCGTCCGCGCCGAGCGTTCCGAAACCGACTGGACCGCTGCGATGGACGAGCTGGAACGGGTCGCCCGGGCCGACGGCAACCTCATGCCACCCATCCTCGGGGCGGTTCGTGCGTACGCGACGGTCGGTGAGATCAGCGATCGGCTGCGGGTCGCCTGGGGCGAGCACCGCGAGCTCATCACGGTCTAGGGGCCCAGGCGGATCCGCCATCGATGGCGCCAGCGAACGTCCTCGCTCTCGACGAGGACGTCGAGCGCCGTGACGCGATGCCGGAATGGAAGCATCGTCGCGCTCCCGACGGCGATGTCGTCGAGCGGCGCATCGTCGGCTTCGACGATCGTGAGGTGGGGGATGACGTCGTCGTGCGCGCCACCGTACGGCGGATAGTCCGGAAATCGGGCGACGATCGCCGTCGTGAGGGCGATGAAGGCGTCCGCGGGCTCAGGCGCGGCCCAGACGACGCCCGGAAAGCGCTTGATCCGGGCGAACTCGACGTCGAATGGCTCGTGCGTCGCGGCGATCGCCGCGAGGTCCCGCCGCACCTCGGCGTCCAGCCGCGGACCCGGCACGAACGGATAGACGATCGTGACGTGGGCGGGCACGCCCCGCGCCGCGGCCCGGTCCCAGCGCGCACGAAGCGGTCCAGCGCCGGTGGCACCGGGATCCGGACGACGACGGCACTTTCGGGCTCGGTCAGCGGCATGGGCATCAGGGTACGCTGCCGTCCATGTCGACCGTGTCCGCAACTCTGGCTCGGCGCGCCCGTCCCGCGCTGATCGTGCTCGTCGCGGTCGTCCTCGCGGCATGCGGGGCGCCCTCGGGGTCCAACGCTCCGACCGCGACCCGCCCCGTGACGCCCGACCGGACCCTCCAGCCGGTCGCGACGCTCGCGCCCGTGGACCCGGCGAGCGGCTTGCCGGTCAGCGCCCTCGCCGCGCTCCCGCCGGAGGCTGCCGAGACCGTCGCCCTGATCGACGCCGGCGGACCGTTCCCGTACGAGCAGGACGGCGCGATCTTCGAGAACCGGGAGGGCCTGCTTCCCACTCGGGAGCGCGGCTTCTATCGCGAGTACACCGTGGTCACCCCCGGCTCGGATGACCGCGGTGCCCGCCGGATCGTGGCCGGCGCGGATGGCGAGATGTACTGGACCGCAGACCATTACGATTCATTCGCATGGATCGATCGCTGATCCCGGAGCTCCACGCGCTGCTCGCGCCCGAAGGGGAGGGTGGCCTGGTCACGGTCGACGAGGCGCTCGATGGGACGCTCCTCGCCGCCACCGCCAACGAGTACGGCGCGAGGTTCGCATCCCTCCACGGCCCGATGACGAAGACCCAGGTCATCGACAAGCTCGCCGATGCCCTTTCGCTGCCCGGTTGGACGGGTCGGAACTGGGACGCACTGGAGGAAGTCCTGGCCCATCCCGAGCCCGACCATGCAGGCCCGATCGTCATCGCCTGGCACGATCCCGGCCCGCCTGGATCAGGCGGACGCGGTCACGTTCCGTGCGGTCATCGAGAGCGCGGCGGAAGCCCGTTCCCGGGCCGGCGACGGCTCACTCCTCGTCGTGGCAGGTCCACGATCGTCACCGGAGGTACCCACGATGCCGCCCCTCCCCGAGCACATCCGCGGCCTGGGCAAGGTCCATCACGTGGCGCTCATCGTCCGCTCCATCGAGACGGCGCTGGGGTTCTGGCGCGACATGCTCGGTCTCGAACTCGAGACGATCATGGACATCCCGGGCGACCGGGTCCGGATCGCGTTCCTCGGCGTCGGCGAATCCAAGGTGGAGCTCGTGGAACCCACCGATGACACGACCGGGGTGGCACGCTTCCTCGAGAGCAAGGGCGAGGGCTTCCACCACGTGTGCTTCGAGGTCCCGAATCTGACCGAGACGCTCATCCGGCTGGAGCTCGATGGACTCGAGCTCATCAATTCCGCGCCCCGGCGCGGCGCGGAGGGTCCGGTCGCCTTCATCCACCCGCGGTCCTGCCACGGGGTGCTCGTGGAGCTCATCGAGGCTCCGGGCGGTCCTGCGTGGACCGCCCTCGGGTTCCGCTAGGTCGGACGCGACTCAGTCCTTGAACGGGCGGGAGCGCTTGCGCTCCTCCTTCGACGGCCTGGGCTCGTGGCCCGGGCGCGGCGGTCGCGGGGCGGTGCCGGGCGCCATCGGGGGCGGCGGCTCCTGCGGTCCGCGGGCGCGGGCTGCCGCGACCGACGCGGTGAACGCCTGGGCGGTGGCCGTCGGGATGCTGCCCATCCAGGCGGCCTCGATCTCCTTGACCCTGGCCGTTTCCGCGGCGCGCTGCTCGCGCTCGTAGCGTGCGTGCTTGGTCATATCCGTCCTTCCGATCGACCGGCCGGACGGGCCACGTGGCCCGCTCGCGGATCGTTCGACATCCGGAGTGTACGCGCCGTCAGCGCGATCGGCTTGCTGGCGCGCAGCGAGAACATCAGCGGCAGCTCGCCGGGCGTGCCCGGCGGGAGCTGGAATCGATCGCTCCCGGGCGCCATCTCGACGAGGAAGTCGGCGCCCCAGTCTAGGTACGGGTGTTCCTCCAGCGATTCGATCCGGAGCCCAGCTTCCACGAGCGCCGTGACGATCTCGCCGAGCCCGTGGCCCCAGCCGTGTTCCTTCTGCGCGCCGACGTCGGCGTCGGGATCCGCGTACGAGCCCTTGACGTCGAACACGAGCGGATCGTGGTGTTCCCAGTACGGGTAGGCCAAGCGCAGCTCGCCGGCCGCCACGCCCTCGTTCTCGAAGACCTGTGCGATCGGGTGGACCTCGGTGATGTAGAAGGTGCCCGCCCGGGGCGACGAAGTGGGCGACCACCCGTGCCCAGCCGCGGATGTCGGGCAACCAGCCCAGCACGCCGCGCGACGTGTAGACGACATCGAACGACGCCATCGAGCTGGTCAGGCAGGTCGTACACGTTCGATTCGACGAAACGCGCGTCGTCGAACCCGAGGTCCGTCGGCGAGTTCCTGCGCGAGCCGGATCGCCGCCGGCGAGAAGTCGGCGCCGGTGACCCGGGCGCCGAGCCTGGCCCACGACAGCGTGTCGATCCCGAAGTGACACTGCAGGTGCAGCAACGAGCGGCCGCGGATATCGCCGACGGCTGCGATCTCGTCGTCGCGCAGACGGACACCGCCGGCCCGGAAGCCCGCGAGGTCGTAGAAGTCACCGGCGGCGTGGACGGCGGTCCAGGCCTCCCAGAGTGCCTGATTGGCCGCGAAGGATGCGGCGTGGTCGGGTGTCGGTTCGTCGGTCACCGCAATGACCACAGGAAGATGACGTCCGGCGCCCGGTCGGCCGCGCGGCAGAACCCCACCACCTGGCCCGCGAGCTCGCGGATCCACGGCTTCTCTTCGCCCGAGATCGGCCCGAACTCTTCCTCGAGGCGATCGATCCAGCGTCCGGCGATCCCGTCGAGCGCGTGATCGGGGATCCGCGCGACCGTATCCGACCCAGCCCGGGTCCACGCGCTCCACGGTCACCTCCGAGAACGGTTCCGTGGCGCCCAGCTCGATCCGGGCATCCAGGAAGTCCGGCGGGTCGGGCTGCTCGGTCACCGTCCGGACGGCGTCGGCGAACAGGTCCAGCCAGGTGGGGTCGACGCCGCCGCCGAGCGACAGATAGGCCGCGAATCGGGTCCGGTCGTCGAAGCCGTCGCGCTCGTCCGTGCTGGCGATGACGAGCACTTCGCGGGCGTCGCCTGCGACGAGTTCCATCCGCGCCGCCATGCGGATCAGCCCGTGTAGCCGGCCTCGCGCAGCAGCGCGGGCAGCTCCGTGGGGGAGTCCGCGACCCGGAACCCGGCCGCCTCGAGCGCGGCGACCTTCGACGCCGCCGTGCCCGCGCCGCCCGAGATGATCGCTCCGGCATGGCCCATCCGCTTGCCCTCCGGGGCTGTTCGGCCCGCGATGAACGCCACCTTGGGGATGTCTGCGAGGTGCTCCGCGGCCCAGGCCGCCGCGGTCTCCTCCGCCGCGCCCCCGATCTCGCCGATGAGCACGATGGCCTCCGTCTCGTCGTCTGCGGCGAACAGCTCGAGCACGTCGAGGAACGTGGTCCCGATGATGGGGTCGCCCCCGATGCCGACGCAGGTGGACTGGCCGAGACCGGCATCGGTCATGGCCTGGACGGCCTCGTAGGTGAGCGTGCCGGAGCGGCTGACCACGCCGACGCGGCCCTCGCGGTGGATGGAGCCCGGGATGATGCCGACCTTGGCCCGTCCCGGCGATGTGGCGCCCGGGCAGTTGGGCCCGATGAGGCGCGCACCATGCGCCCGGACCATCTCGACGGTCGGGATCATATCGAGGGCCGGGATGCCCTCGGTGATGCAGAAGATCGTCGCGATCCCGGCGCTCGCGGCCTCCATCACGGCATCCGGAGCGCCGGCGGCCGGGACGAAGATGAGCGACGTGTTCGCGCCGGTCTCGCGGATCGCCTCGGCAACGGTGTCGAAGACCGCGACCGAGCCATCGAGGGCGGTCTGGCCCCCCTTGCCGGGCGTGACCCCGGCAACGACGTTGGTGCCGTACGCCTGGGATGCGCCCGCGTGGAAGGCGCCCTCGCGGCCGGTGATGCCCTGGACGACGAGCCGCGTGTCCCGCCCGATGAGGATGCTCATGCCGCCGCTCCGCCCGCGGCCTTCGATGCCTCGACCGCCTTGGCGGCAGCCTCATCGAGCGTCCGCGCCGTGGCGAACCGGGCTTCCTCGAGAAGCCGACCCGCCTCCTCGGCGTTGGTGCCCACGATGCGGACGACCATCGGGACGTCGCGCTCCTGCTGCGCCCGCGCATCGATCAGCCCGCGGGCCACTTCATCGCCCCGGGTGATCCCACCGAAGATGTTCACGAGGATCGCGTTGACCTTGGGGTCCGACAGGATGATCCGCATCGCGTCGGCGACCTTGTCGGAGCGTGCCCCGCCGCCGATGTCCAGGAAGTTCGCCGGCTCGCCGCCCGCGCGCTTGACGAGGTCCATCGTGGTCATCGCCAGACCCGCACCGTTGACCATGCACCCGATCGTGCCGTCGAGCTTGATGAAGGTCAGGCCGGCCTCCCGCGCCAGCTTGTCCTCGGGCGCCTCCTCGTCGGGATCGCGCAGCTCCTCCAGCCCGGGATGGCGGGCGAGCGCCGAGTCGTCGAGCGTGACCTTCGCGTCGAGGCAGACCAGTCGCTCCACGGGCGTGCCGTCGGCGGCGCGCTCGCGGACGATCGCGAGGGGATTGATCTCGACGAGGTCGGCGTCGTACGCGCGCATCGTCGTCACGAGCCCCTTGGCGATGCGGACCGCGTCCTTGAGGTGGGCGCCCAGGCCCATGGCGAAGGCAAGGTCCCGGGCCTGGAAGTCGAGGAGGCCCAGGTTCGGGTCGGCATGGCGGCGGACGATCGCGTCGGGGTTCGTCTCGGCGACGGTCTCGATCTCGACGCCGCCCTCCGCCGAGCCCATGAGCAGGATCCGCCGTTCCGCCCGGTCCAGGACGGCGGCGAGGTAGAACTCCTTGGCGATGTCGGCCGCGGCCGCGACGAGGACCTTGCGGACCGTGAACCCCTTGATGTCCATGCCGAGGATCGCGCCGGCCGTGGCCTCCGCCTCGTCCGCGGACGTGGCGAGCTTCACGCCGCCGGCCTTGCCGCGCCCGCCCACGAGGACCTGCGCCTTGATGACGACGGCGCTCGCACCGGTCGCAAGGATCCGCTCGGCTGCGGCTCGTGCCTCGGGCACGGTGTGAGCCACGGCCCAATCGGGGACCGGCAGGCCCTGGGCCACGAGCAACGACTTCGCGTCGGCTTCCTGAAGTTTCATGCGGACATCACGGTGGGCGGTCTCCGCTGGCAGGGGCGGTCGGGCTGTCGGGCGATGGGTCGGCGGGGCGGGATGGGCCCGACGGGGAGTCGATGGTACCGCTTTCGCAGCGCCGGCCGGGCGAATCTGGAACGAACCGGCCGGGTGGCCTCGCCATACTCACTGAGCGCGGCCAGACGGGCGGCGCACACGCCGAGGGGCGTCATGCAGCGAGAACTCGTGGAGCGAGCGCGGAAGGGCGATCATGACGCCTTCGCCGAGCTGGCAGGCGCCGCGATCTCCCGGCTGGATGGTGCCGCCTGGCTGATCCTGCGGGATGTCGAACAGGCCAAGGACGCCGTCCAGAACGCGCTCGTCCGAGCCTGGCGTGATCTGCCCACGCTCCGCGATCCCGACCGCTTCGACGCCTGGCTTCACCGCCTCGTCGTGCGCGCCTGCATCGATGAGGCGCGCCGACTGCGGCGCCATCGCGTCGACGTCGAACTGACCGAACTCTCCTTCGCGGGATCGTCGGTCGCCGGCCATGAATCGGCGATCGTCGACCGCGACCAGATCGAACGCGGCTTCCTCCGGCTGGAGCCGGAGATGCGAGCCGTCATCGTCCTGCATCACTACCTCGACCTCCCGTTGCCGGCGGTCGCGGCCACCCTCGGGATCCCCGTGGGGACCGCGAAATCGCGGCTGCACCGGGCACTCGGTCTGATGCGTGCGGCGCTCGACGCCGATTCGCGTGTCCGGCCGGACTTCGTGGAGGGCCGTCCGTCATGACGTCGAACGACACGTTCGGGCGCGACCTCTCCCGCTGGCTCATCGAGGACGGCGAGCACCGCGTGCCCGACCACCTCGGCGAGGTGCTCGTGCGGACCGCGGCCACCCGCCAGCGCCCGTGGTGGTCGAGCCCCGAAAGGTGGCTTCCCATGGACACCGTGGCGCCCGCACGGACGCTCGGAAACCTCCGACCGACGATGGTCGTACTCCTCGTGATCGCGTTGATCCTCGCCGCGCTGGGTGCGGCCTACGTCGCCAGCCGGCCCTCGACGGCACCGGCCTGGGGGCTGGCCGAGAACGGTCGGATCTACGTCCCGACCGGTGACACGATCACGAGCTTCGCCGCCGATGGCACGGATCCGCAGGCATTCCTCGACGTCCCGGGCGGCGCCATGTTCCCGTCCATTTCGCCGGACGGTCTGCTTCTGGCATTCAGGCAGGGTCCGGGAGACGGCACCCTCAAGATCGCGCCGCTCGCCGGCGGTGATCCGGTCACGGTGACGATGCCCGACGGCATCGCGCCCGGCGAACAGACCGCCTGGTCGCCCGACTCGAAGTCGATCGCGTTCCCGGCGTTCGATGGCAGTCAGGAGTTCCTGTACACCGCACGCGCCGACGGGACGGGCGCCAGCCGCGTCGGCGGCGACGCCATCCCGGAGACGACGGCGATCTGGTGGCCCGCATACTCGCCGGACGGCGAATGGATCTCGTTCATCGGGATCCCGAACGGCGCCGGCCAGCCGCCGGCACCAGGCGAGCTGTACCTGATCCATCCGGACGGAACCGGCCTGCACTCGGTCGCGAGCGGCGTCCATCCGGACGAGAACAGCAACTCGGCGTGGTCGCCTGACCCCGCGCGGCCGCGACTCCTGTTCGCCCGTAACGGGGTCGAGCTGTACGACGTGGCGACCGAGAAGGTCACGGCGCTCGGGCTCGCCTTCTGGCCCAGCTGGTCCCCGGATGGTTCCCGGATCGCCGCATGGCAGGACGGCGTCGTCGTCGCCGACCCTGATGCTGCGCCGATCTCGGCCGATGAATACGTCCGCGCCCATCCATCCTTCACCGGCACCTGCGGGGAACACCCGGAGCTGGCCGGGAAGGCCGTCTGTTCCACCGTGAGCTGGTCTCCGGACGGGACACGCTTGCTCGGGATCGATATCGCCGGCGGCGGGATCGTCAGCCTGCCGTCCGACGGCCAGGGAGAGCCGGTCCTCCTGCCTGCACAGGATGCCGAGTCCGGAGCCTGGCAGCCAGTCCGTTGAACCCTCTCTGACCCTCCGCCGACCCTGGGGGATCGGCATCGGGCGGCGCGGCCACCGGTCCGCGCCGCCCGGCTACAATCGGGTCATGGCCCATCGCGTCACCCTGATCCCCGGCGACGGCATCGGTCCGGAGCTGGCGGAGGCATCCCGCCGCGTGCTCGACGCCTCGGGTATCGCCTTCGACTGGGAGGTCGTGGACGCGGGCGAGGCCGTCATGGCCCAGTACGGCACGCCGCTGCCGGATGCACGTGCTCGAGTCGATCACCCGGAACCGGGTCGCCCTCAAGGGCCCCATCACGACGCCGGTCGGGGAGGGGTTCCGCAGCGTCAACGTGACGCTCCGCCAGGTGCTCGGCCTCTACGCGAACCTGCGACCCGCCCGGTCCATCAAGGGCCTGGCGTCGCGCTACGAGGACGTCGATCTCGTCATCGTTCGCGAGAACACCGAGGACCTGTACGCGGGCATCGAGCACCGCGTGGGTCGCGACGCGGCCGAGAGCATCAAGATCATCACCCGCGAGGCCTCGGAGCGGATCGCCCGATTCGCGTTCGACTACGCGGTCGCCAACGGCCGGCGCAAGGTCACGGCGGTCCACAAGGCGAACATCATGAAGCTGTCCGACGGGCTCTTCCTCGAGAGCTGCCGGACGGTCGCCGCCGCGTACGACGGCCGGATCGAGTTCGAGGACCGCATCGTCGACAACATGTGCATGCAGCTCGTCCAGAAGCCCGAGCTGTACGACGTGCTCGTGCTGCCCAACCTCTACGGCGACATCGTGAGCGACCTGGCGGCCGGCCTCGTCGGCGGTCTCGGCGTCGCGCCCGGCGCGAACATCGGCCCGGAGGCGGCGGTCTTCGAGCCGGTGCACGGGTCGGCGCCCAAGTACGCAGGTCTCAACAAGGCGAACCCGACCGCGATGATCCTGTCCGGTGCGCTGATGCTGCGCCACCTCGGCCATCCCGACGCCGCCGAGCGCGTCGAGACCGCGGTCCGCGACGTCATCGCCGAGGGCGTGGCCACGACCTATGACCTGGGCGGGCCGGCGGGCACATCGCAGTTCGCCGACGCCATCATCGACCGGCTGAGCGCAGGCGCCGCTGCGCCGGCGCCGGCCACGACCGCCTGACCGTCCGAGCCGGCCGGCCCAGCGACGACATCGGAGGTTCCATGCTGGTTCGCTACCGCGGTGGGGAGGGGATGCTCGCCTGGGCGTTCCACCGCATCTCGGGCGTCGCGATCTTCGCGTTCCTCGTCGCTCCACGTCATCGACATCTTCCTGGTCGGCTTCGCCCCGGACGTGTACGACACGCTGCTCGGCTTCTACGCCACGCCGGTCGGGATCCTCATGGAGTGGCTGCTCGGCGCGGCCGTCCTCTACCACGCCCTCAATGGCCTGCGCATCGTGATCATGGACTTCTGGCCGTCGATGACCCGCTACCACCGTGAGCTGTGGTACGTGAACTGGGTCCTGTTCGTGGCTCATCGGCCTGCCCGTGACCTACGTCATCTTCGGCCAGTTCGCGCGCTCGATGGGGTGGTCGGCATGAGCGTTCGTGTCGGGCGCAGTGGACGCCTTCGTCCGCAGGGCGATCGCCGCGAGCTGGCCATCTGGACCCTCATGCGGCTTACGGGCCTCGCGCTGTTCGTCCTCGTGCTGTCGCACTACATCATCCTCCACGTGTTCCACGACCCGGCCGACCAGACCGCGGATTGGATCGGGCAGTTCCGCTGGAACAGCACCTTCTGGCGGGTCTACGACTGGACGATGCTCACGCTCGTGCTCTTCCACGCGTTCGCGGGGATGCGCATCGTCGTGGGCGATGTCCTTGCCGGCCGGGCGCGGACCATCGTGATGTGGGTCCTCTATGCCCTCGCCGTCATGCTGTTCGTCATGGGCACGCACGTCGTCCTGACCCTCCCCAACGTCGTCCCGGCATGATCACGCACGATGCCCTGATCGTCGGTGCGGGGGGCGCGGGCCTGTGGGCCGCGGTCGAGCTGGCCAAGGCCGGCGTGGACGCCGCAGTCCTGACCAAGCTCTACCCGACCCGCTCCCACACCGGTGCTGCCCAGGGCGGCGTGTGTGCCGCTCTCGGCAACCTCGAGGAGGACCACTGGGAGTGGCACATGTACGACACCGTCAAGGGCGGTGACTACCTGACCGACCAGGACGCGGCGGAGATCCTGGCCCGCGAAGCCGTCGAGACGGTGATCGAGCTCGAGCACATGGGCCTGCCGTTCAATCGGACGCCCGAGGGCAAGATCGACCAGCGGCGGTTCGGCGGGCACACCCGCAACTACGGCGAGGGGCCCGTCCGGCGCGCCTGCTTCGCCGCCGACCGGACCGGCCACATGATCCTCCAGACGCTCTACCAGCAGGCCATCAAGCACGGCGTGCGCTTCTACGACGAGTACCACGTCGTGGACCTGCTGGCCGAAGGCGGTGACCTGGGTTCCGGCGGGCGAGCGGCGGGTGTCGTCGCCTATCGGATCGCCGATGGGTCGCTGCACACGATCCGGGCGAAGGCCGTGATGATGGCGACCGGCGGCTTCGGGCGCATGTTCCGCATCACCTCCAACGCATGGTCGCTCACGGGCGATGGCGTCGCGATGGCGTACCGCCACGGCGTCCCGATGCAGGACATGGAGTTCTACCAGTTCCACCCGACGGGGATCGTGGGGATCGGCATCCTCCTGTCGGAGGCGGCCCGCGGCGAGGGCGGGATCCTGCTCAACGGTGACGGCGAGCAGTTCATGAAGCGCTACGCCCCGACGATGATGGACCTTGCGCCACGGGACATGGTCAGCCGGGCCATCTACCAGGAGGTTCGGGCCGGTCGCGGGATCGACGGCAAGGACTACGTCTACCTCGACCTTCGTCATCTGGGTCGCAAGACGATCGACGAGAAGCTGCCGGACATCACCGAATTCGTTCGCGTCTATCAGGGGATCGAGCCGATCACCGAGCCGATCCCGATCCAACCGACCGCGCACTACGCGATGGGCGGCATCCCCACCGACGTCAACACGCGCGTCACGCGTGATGCCGCCGGGACCGTGGTGCCGGGGCTCTTTGCGGCCGGCGAGACGGCCTGCGTGTCCGTCCACGGCGCGAACCGGCTGGGCACGAACTCGCTCGTGGACCTGCTCGTGTTCGGCCGCCGAGCCGGCCGCCAGATGATCGAGGACCTCAAGGGCGTCGGCATGCCCGACGTCCCAGACGACGCCGCGGAGCCGGTCCGAGCCGAGATCGAGGGACTTCGCGCCTCCACCGGACGCGAGTCCGTCCCGCATATCCGCGAGCAGCTCGCCGACGTGATGATGGACAACGTCGGGGTCTATCGCGACGAAGCGATGCTGCTGGCGGCACGGACGCGGGTGGCGGAGCTCCGGGCGCGCTATACCCGGGTGAGCGTGGCCGACAAGGGCCTCGTCTTCAACACCGACCTGCTCGAGGCACGCGAGCTCGGATACCTCCTCGACTGCGCGGAGACGACGGTGAGCGCCGCCCTTGCTCGGCGCGAGAGCCGTGGGGCGCACGCTCGCGAGGACTACCCGGAGCGCGACGACGTCAACTTCCTCACGCACTCGCTGGCGACGCGAACGGACGGGGGGCCGAAGCTCACGTACAAACCGGTCACGATCACCAAGTTCGAACCCAAGCCGCGCGTGTACTGAGTCATGCAGGTCGACCTCCGCATCCTCCGTTTCGACCCCGAGCGCGACGAGAAGCCGCACTGGGAGGCGTACCTCGTCGACTGCGACCCGAAGATGGACCGGGTCCTGGACCTCCTTCATCGGGTCAAGTACGAGCAGGATGGGACGCTGACCTTCCGGCGCTCCTGCGCCCACGGCGTGTGCGGGTCTGACGCGATGCTCGTCAATGGCCGCAATCGACTTGCCTGCAAGCTCCGGGTGGAGCAGCTCGGCAGACGGCGGATCACGGTCGCACCGTTGCCGGGCCTGCCGGTGATCAAGGACCTCGTCGTGGACATGGACGCGTTCTTCGACAAATACAAGAGCGTCCAGCCGTACCTCGTGAACGACGCTCCGGCCCCGGAGCGGGAGCGCCTCCAATCGGCCCGGGACCGCGAGCGCTATGACGACACGACCAAGTGCATCCTGTGCGCCGCGTGCACGTCGTCGTGTCCGTCCTTCTGGGCCCAGCCCGAGTACATCGGGCCCGCGGCCATCGTCAATGCCCACCAATTCATCTTCGACACGCGCGACGACGGTGGCGACGAGCGCCTCGAGTTCCTCGCCGACGAGGACGGGGTATGGCGCTGTCGGACGATCTTCAACTGCACCGATGCGTGCCCGCGCGGGATCCACATCACCCAGGCGATCCTCGAGGTGAGCACCGCGATCGCCGGGCGGCGGGTCTGAGCGGCACGCTGTTCGGCGACCTGGACGAGGCGCCGGACGACCGGGCCTCGGGCGACCACGCCGGACCGGCGCCCTCGAGCGGGTTCGTGATCCGGACCGATGGGGCCGCCCGCGGGAACCCGGGACCGGCGTCGTTGGGCGCCGCCTTGTACGACCTCCGGCGTCCCGATGCGCGGGACCACCGTGCGGCGCCGGACGCGTCGATCTCGGAATACCTCGGGGTCCAGACGAACAACGTGGCCGAGTACACCGGCACGCTGCGTGCGCTTGAACTCGCGCGCGAACTCGGGGCGTCCGAAGTCCACCTCCTGCTCGATTCGAAGCTGATCGTGGAGCAGCTCTCGGGCCGGTGGCGGGTCAAGGACGCCAAACTCATCCCGTTGTGGGCGGCGGCGCGATCCATCCTGGGCGGGTTCCGTCGCTGGTCCGCAGCGCATGTGCCGCGGGCCCAGAACGGCGTGGCCGACGCGCTCGCCAACGAGGCGATCGACCGGGTGCTGGCGGGCGGGCCGTCGTCGGTCGTGCAGCGGCCCGGCGACTGATATCAGGTCTCCGTCGCGACGGCGTAGAATCGGCCCGTCAGCGAGGCGGTCGGATGGTCGCGCGGTGTTGGCGGGGTGACCTGCCGGCACGGTGAGGAAAGTCCGAGCTCCTCAGCGCAGGGTGGCGGGTAACGCCCGTCCGTCGTGAGACGAGGACCAGTGCCACAGTGACGATGCCGGCGCCCGGCCTTCGGGTCGGACGGCGGAGTGAAACGCGGCAAACTCCACCCGGAGCAAGGCCAAATAGGAGGGCGCAACCCGCACCGGGCGACCGGAGTGGGGGAGAGGTGCGCTGCCCAGCCCTCGGGTCGGCCGCATGAGCCGTCGGGTGACCGACGGACGCAGATGGATGGCCATCCCCGCCGTCGCGCTTCGGTGCGTCGATGGGACAGAACTCGGCTTACAGACCGCCTCGCTGACGCTTCCCTGATTCGTGCGAGAGATCTCGTGCGAGAGATCTCGTGCGAGGGATATGGGGTTGGACCAGAACAGACTACGGATGGAAAGGACCAGCCCCGTCAGGCGCGAGTGCGTCACCGAACCGGCTCCATTGTTGCGCCAGGCCGTTCACGCCCGGAGTGTTCCGATCCCAGGGCTGGGCGCCGATGCGGCTAAGTCCCGTGGACCGGCCATACAGGACCAGCGTCCCGCCGGCATCCTCGAGGGCGCCGATGTCCTCGTCCGGGGTGCCGACGACCAGGTCGTCTTGGCGCGTCCTGCCAAAGTCGGCGATCGCGAGACTGGAGCCAAAGAGGTCGTATCGCTCGCCGACCCCTGGAACGCCAGGAGTGCTTTGAGTCCACAGTTGGGAACCCTGGGCGGAGAGTCCGTTCGGGCCGCCATACAGGGTATGAACGGCGCCCGCGTGCGTGTGTGATTCCCAGGGAGCGCCGATCGCCAGGTCGTCGGCGCCGTCGCCATCGAGGTCGCCGGCTGCCAGCGCGAAGCCGAACTGGTCGACGTTGTTGCTCACGCCGGCGATCCCGGGCATGTCCTGGTGCCAGAACTGATCGCCGTCCGCGGTCAGACCGGACCTCGAGCCGTACAGCACGTTGACCGCGCCACCGCTGGGCGTGACCTCATCGGGTACGCCCACGGCCAGGTCATCGCGGCCGTCACTGTCGAAGTCGCCGATCGCGAGCGCATAACCAAAGAGATCAGGGCGACTCGATTTGCCCTCCTCGTCGTACAGCTTTTCACTGACGTCCTTGACTCCGGCGCTGTCCTGGCTCCAGATCTCGCTGCCGAGACCGGTCAGCCCCGATCGGGACCCGAACAGGACGCGCACAGCCCCGGCGCCGACATTGCCGGCATGGACGCTGCCGACCGCGAGATCGTCGTATCCGTCCCCGTCGATGTCGCCGACGGCCACCGAATGGCCCCCCAACCATGAAGACCGCGCCCCTGGCACGCCGTGGGTAGCCTGCGACAGCTTCCTGGATCCGATCACCGTCAAGCCGGCGGCGCTGCCACGCACGACGACGACCATGCCGCGACGTCCGCCGGGGACGGGTTCGAAGGGGGCGACGATCACCAGGTCAGCGAAACCGTCCCCGTCGAAATCGCCGGCGCTCAACGGGCCGCCGAAGTGGTCCTGATCGAGTTGGAACCTGGCTGGCGTCCACAGTTGGTCGCGATCGGCGGTGAGGCCACGTGGCGAACCGTAGAGAACGTTGACGCCGTTATCCGCCGGGTTTGACCCAGACGAGAACGGCGCGCTGATCGCGAGGTCCGCGTAGCCGTCGCGGTCGAAATCGGCCGAGGCAAGTGCGTCCCCGAAGCTTTCGCCGGGCGACCCCTCAACGCCTGGCGTGTCGCGGGTGAACAGCTGGTCGCCGACTTCGCTCAGGCCTGTCCGAGAGCCGTAGAGGACGGTCACCGAGCCACCGCCTGGGTCGTTGGGAGCGCCGATCGCAAGGTCGGCATAGCCATCGCCATTGAAGTCGGACGGGTCCACCCGACTCGCTGCGGACGTCGGGCTGGCCGTGGCTGTCAATGCGACCGTCAATGCCGCCACGGCAAGAATGGCGATCGTCCGTGGACCCATCGAGGACCTCACTTTCCGTTCGCGGCGGAAGGCGGGCTCGTCCCAGTCAGCCTAGGGTCGCTTGCGCAATCTGCAGCGTACGCCGACGGTCAACCCGCATCGTGCGCAGGTAGTTCGGGGCGCTTCAATGCCCCGCGTCCCAGTTGCCGAGCTGCGTCCAGCCCCGCGACCGGCCACCGCGACTTGCGCCACCGCGAATCGCGTCATACGCCCGCCGACGGAGCATTCGGCGGCCCAGTCGGTCAGCAAGCACCCGAGATCGGTTCTGAGCGCTCGCGATCCATCCCAATTCGTGCCTGGACCGAGCAGATCACGAGCGACGCGTGGCGCCAGGGGGCAGCGAATCCCAGCATTCGGCCGCCGAATGCTCCGGGGGCGGGCATGTGACGCATGTGGAGCGCGGCGTCGAGCAGCGCGCACCCGGCCATCGGGTCCGGGCCGCCGTTGTAACGGCGCGCCCGGCGCGCGCGTCTCATCGCCAAGCGAGAGGTGCGACATGACGGCGAGAACGATTCTTCGAGCCATGGTCATCGCGAGTGTCGGCGGTCCTGCTGCTCGCGCCACCGGTGCTGGCCGACACCTGTTGCGCGAACCTGCCCGTCGATCTTGAGCCGACCGCCGCAGAGCCGGGCGACACGGTCCGGCTGATCGGGCTCGAGTGCCGCGACGCGGACAACTCGGGTCCGAACCCACTGGAGCTCGGCACGTTCTGGCTGGCCACCACGAACCGTCCGGCCGAGAGCGGTCCCGACGAGACGCCCAGCGAAGGCCCGCCCGACTTCCCGCCCGCGGAGACGTGGCCACCATTCGATAGCGTGGCCCCCGGAGATGCGGGTGTCGCGGCGCCCGGTGACGCAACGATCACCGTCCCGGACCTGCCCGACGGACGCTACCAGCTGTGGTGGTGGTGCGACGACGGTTCTGGACCCGGCGGTGGGATCCACTACTCGACGGGACCGCGACTCGTGATCGGCGAGGTTCCGGACACCGCGACAGCCGCCCCGATCGTGCCGAACCCGTTGGACCGAGCAGGTGGGCCGGCGGCCGTCGTGGTGGGCCTCGGGATCGTCGTCTTCCTCTGGTTCTTGCGCCACCCAGTGCGTCGCGCCCACCTTCGCGAGCGCTAGATCGAGGTCAGTCCTCGTCGGGTCGGAAGATGTGCGGCGCGGTGCACGCGTTGCAGATCGGCGTGGCCGACTCGAGATCGCCCAGGGGGATCGGCACCTTGCGGTCGGGGAAGAGACACTCCACGTCGTAGATCCGATCGTCGCCGGCCTCGACATCGATGAGGCGGCGGAACGTGCAGCGCTTGATGCGGTGCGGCGCCAGGTGATAGGCGTCGGGCTGCGTCGGGACGACGGGGAGCGGCAGGGCCATCGCGGGGTCTGGGCCTCGATGCGCGGAGAGCGGTCAGGTGATCGCTCGACTCTGGCGGCGCAGCCTAGCACCGGGTCCGGTGCGACGGCAACGCGCGAAAGGTACTAGACTCCGCGCCGTTCCACCCACGAAGGACAGGAGCGCGCGTGCCCGACGACCCCGGGACCACCCCCGCACCTCGCCCCCGACGCCGCCGTACGGACATCGATCCGACCTTCAAGCCGCCCAAGGTGGCGAACGAGCGCCGCCGGACCAAGCGTGTCGTACCCGACCCGACGGACGCGACGACCGAGGCGGCGACCGAGGCGACGACCGGACCGACATCGCCGGTCGAACCCACACCGGCCGACGCACGGCTCGCGGCTCCGTGGTCGGCGCTGCCGATGCTCGAGGACCGATCTCCGAACCCGTCGATCTGCCCGTTCCTCCGCGCCGTGGACGGCGACGAGGTCAAACCACCGGTCGAGGCACCCGACCCCGCGAATCGATGCGCCGCGCTGCGCGAGGCCGTGCCGCAATCCCTCCGCCAGCAGGAACTGGTGTGCCTCGCGAGCGGGCACGTCAACTGCCCTCGATACCTGCGTGGCGCGGCCGTCACGGAGAAGCCGAAGCCGATCGTCCGCGCCAGGCCGTCGATCTCGCCGGCGATCCTCGTGTCGATCGTCCTGCTGATCGGCGCGTTCGCCGCCTCGGCCGTCTTCGCGCTGTCCCGCGGATCGCTGGAGCTCGCGGCCGCCCCGACCCGGTCGCCCGGCGCGTCATCGACCGCGGCCGCCGTGGCAACGCCCGGTGGATCGGCGACTGCTGTCCCGGCATCGTCCGCACCCGCAAGCGCGGTCGCGACGGCGAGTCCTGAGCCGACCGCCACCCCGACACCGACGCCGACCCCCGAGCCGACGCCATCCCCAAGCCCGACGCCCGAGCCGACCGAGAAGCCGTCGCCCACCTCCGATCGATACGAGGTGCTCACGGCCTGCGGCGACGCGGATGACTGCTGGATCTATGTCGTCCGCCGCGGCGACAACCTGTTCAGCATCGCGAACTGGTTCGGTGTCCCGCTCGCCAGGGTCTATGCGATGAACCCTTGGCTAGAGTCGTCCGGACTGCGAGCCGGCCAGGAGCTGCGGCTGCCGCCTCCCACGCGCTAGCTCGGCGCGCAAACCCGCGAAACACGACTGACAGTCGGGTTCGGGCGGGTGGGGCCGGGCCACCAGCCGGGCCACCGATTGCAGCACTGGTCTGCACGCGCCGATCCGGATGAGCCCGATCCCGACCTCCGACCGCTAGTTGCAGCACTGGTCTGTACGTGGCGGCGACCTGGCTCTCTGCGGAGCGTGTTGCCTCGATGCGGCCGCCGGGGCGCACTCGTGCGCGATGGCCCGTGCAGACCGTCACTGCATCTGGCAGGAGGCGGGTGCCCCGAGCCCGCCGAGCCCCGCCGAGCCCGCCGAGCCCGGCCGTGTGCGAAATCGGCATTGACGTGGGTCGTTTGGTCGCTAGAATGCAGCGAAGTGGTCCAAAGTGGTGGGAAGTGGGGAATCGACCGGCCGAGCCGGAAGCGACATACCTGACCCTCCCCGCCGCGAGCCCGGACCAGGCCCAGGCAGCACCAAGGAGCGCCCTCGGGTGTTCACCGGCGAGTACCGGCACACGGTGGACGAGAAGGGACGGATCGCCGTCCCCGCGAAGTTCCGCGTCCAGTTGGGCGCCGGAGCCGTCGTCTCGCGCTGGCTCGACGCCTGCCTGGCCATCCATACCCAGGCCGGCTGGGACGACCTCGCGACCAAGGTCGCGGCGCTGCCCATCACCGACCAGGCCTCGCGCCGCTTCCAGCGATTCGTGTTCGCCGGGGCCGCGGAGGTCGAACTCGACCGACAGGGCCGGATCCTGCTGCCGGCCTTCCTGCGGGAGTCGATCGCCCTCGGCAACGAGGCCGTGGTCGTCGGCTCGCGCGATCACGCGGAGATCTGGGCCCCGGCCACATGGGCGACCTACGGCGAGGGACTCGATGACCCGCAGGAGCTGGCACAGGCCTTCCAGGGCCTGGGGATCTAGCTCCGGACCATATGCGCTTCCAGGGTCCGCTCGGGATCCGATCGACGAGGTGGAGGAGAGATGGAGGTTGGGCACATCCCGGTGCTCGCGGCCGAGGTCATGTCGATGCTCGCGCCTGCCCCGGGAAGCCTCCAGATCGACGCCACCCTCGGCGGCGGTGGGCACACCGAGCGGATCCTGGAGGCGACCGACCCTGATGGTCGCCTCCTCGGTCTCGACGCCGATGGGGCGGCCATCGCCAGAGTGGCCGGTCGCCTCCGCCCCCGATTCGGGGATCGCCTGGTGCTGCGCCAGGCCAACTTCCGCGATCTCGCCACGGTTGCGCCCGACGCCGGGTTCGGCCGGGTCGACGGGGCGCTCTTCGACCTGGGCCTCTCCAGCTACCAGCTGGCCGACACCGAGCGGGGCTTCGGGTTTCGTGCCGGTGGGCCGCTCGACATGCGGTTCGATACGAGCCGTGGCGTTCCAGCGTCGGAGCTCCTCGCGACCCTGGATGCGAACGAACTTGCTGCGCTCTTCGGACGCTATGGCGAGGAGCCCAAGGCTGGGCGCATCGCACGGGCGATCGTCGATGCCCGCCGGACGGCGCCGGTGACCACGGCGGAAGAACTGGCGGCGCTCGTGGAGCGCGTGATCCCGCCGAACCCTCGCCAACCGCGCCGGACGCATCCCGCCACCCGCGTCTTCCAGGCCCTGCGCATCGCCGTCAACGAGGAGATGGAGGCCCTCCACGACGGTCTGGCCGCAGCGCTGGACCTCCTTCGACCGGGAGGCCGGCTCGTCGTCCTCAGCTACCACTCCCTCGAGGACCGCATCGTCAAGCGCTTCCTCGCCGCCGAGCGGCGGGGTTGCGTCTGTCCGCCCGAGATCCCGGTCTGCGTCTGCGGCCGGAACCCCCGACTCCGCCTGGTGACCCGGCCCTCGATGACGCCATCGGCCGCTGAGATCGAGGCCAATCCCCGTGCCCGGAGTGCCCGCTTGCGGGCCGCCGAGCGCCTGGCCGCGCCATGGAACGGAAGGAGGAGCCCCCGATGAGCAAGCGCCACCAGTCCAGCCGCCGCAAGTCGTACGGCCGTCGCCAGCACGAGGTCCGCGAACGGAACGACCGTCCGCAACCACCACGACGCCGCCGCCTTCGAACTGGACGAGTGGGGGACCGCCGCGCCGTCCGACCCGCTGACCTTCCTCGACCCGCGCTCGCCGCGCTACCGCTTCGCGCTGGGCGACTGAGCCGATGGCCGTCTACGAGGGCGCTCGACCACGCACCATCGCGCTGCCGCGTGCCCCCGGGGTCCCGAAGGCCGTCGATGCGCCGACCCTGCCGCGTCGTCGCGCCCGAGCCGCCGTCCGAGCCCGCCGAAGTCCGAACCGTCCGGCGCTCGTGCTCGGTGGCATCGTCGTGGCCTTCATGCTCGCGTTCTTCTCGCTGGCGCAGGAGGTCCGCGTCTCCGCGACGACGTATGACATCGGGCGCCTGCAGGTGGACCGCGAACGCCTCGAGGCGCGCCTGCAGGAGCTGCGGTCCGACGTGAGCCGCCTGGGTCGCGAGCCCGCGGTGCGCAAGCTCGCCCTCGATGGCGGTCTCGGCCAGCTCGGCGAGGCCATCGTCCTGCCTGCCCGCTGATCGACCGAGCCTGACGATCGATGCTGGGACGCACCGATTCCCGCCGCCGCCTCCTCGCCCTGCTGATGCTGTTCATCGTCGGGTCGACGGCACTCGTCGCGCGGACCGCGTACTGGCAGATCGTCCGTGGCGCGGAACTCGCCGACCGGGCCCTCGCCCAGACCACGACGACGATCGAGGTTCCCAGTCGGCGTGGCGAGATCTATGACCGGACCGGCACGATCCTGCTTGCCACGACCGTGGAGCGCGACCGGCTGGTGGCCGCACCGAACCAGCTGACGCGAGCGGAACGCATCCAGACCGAGGACGAGCTCGTTCGCCTGCTGGGTCTCGATGCCGCCGCGACGGCGACCCTCCACGAGCGACTCACGAGCGACAAGTCGTACGTGATCCTCGCCCGCGGGATCGAGCCGTCCCTCGCCGATGCGATCCGGACGGCCTCCCGCGAGAAGCGCATCGTCGGGATCTCGCTCGAATCGGAACCGGAGCGTGTCTATCCCCAGGCTGGTGGCGGTCCGGACTCCTCGCTCGCGGCGCACCTGCTCGGGTTCGTGAACCGCGAGAACGCGGGTCAATACGGCGTCGAGCAGTACTACCAGGAGATCCTCGCGGGCTCGCCGCGGGTGCTCGTGGCCCACCGCGACATCAACGGTCGGTCCATGCCCGAGACCGCCGAGGTCAAGGAGCACGGCGTGATCGGGGAGGACCTGCGGCTCACGATCGATGCGGGCCTCCAGCTCGCGCTCGAGCAGGAGTTGCTGGCCGCCTGGATCGCCGACAAGGCGAAGAGCGTGTCGGCCGTCGTCCTGGATCCGTACACCGGCGAGGTCTACGCCGAGGCGACGTACCCGTCCTACGACGCGAATACCTACTCGTCGATCGCGGCGTCCGCCCCCGGACGCTTCATCGACCCGGTGGTCTCGAACGTCTACGAGCCCGGCTCGGTCTTCAAGATGATGACGGCCGTCACGGCGCTCGAGGCTGGGGTCGTCACGCGCACGACGAAGATCAAGGACGTCGGGACGCTCCGCCTGGACGGGGGCCGCACCAAGATCGACAACGCGAACCGCAAGGGGATGGGCTGGATCACGTTCGAGGACGGGATCGCCTACTCGCGCAATGTCGTGGCTGCGAAGGTCGCCCTCTCGCTCGCCGAAACGGTGGACGAGGCGGGCGCGATGCTCTACGACACCTGGACCAAGCTCGGGTACGGCCGGCCCACCGGTATCGACGTCGCCGGGGAGGTCGGCGGCATCGTGCGCGATCCGGGCGTGACACCGTGGCGCGAGATCGACTTGGCCAACGCGTCGTTCGGCCAGGGCGTGGCGGTCACGCCCATCCAGCTCGCGACCGCGTTCGCAGCGCTCGTCAACGGCGGCTCGCTGGTCCAGCCGCATGTCGTCAAGGCCATCGGCGACACCGAATACCACGATCACCGGGCGGGGGCAGGTGGTGGAGCCATCCATCACGCCCGATCTCGTCCGGATGATGGACCACGTCGTGGAAGAGGTGCCGTTCTACCGCGACCGGACCAAGGTTCCCGGGTACTACGTCGGAGGCAAGACGGGGACCGCGCAGATCTGGGACGCCAAGGCCAACGACGGGCGCGGGAACTGGAAACACAACCTCTTCAACTACTCGTTCGTCGGATACATCGCCCGCGATCCCGGTGTGGCCGATCTCGTCATCGCCGTCCGGATCGAGGAAGGCCGACCCACGGTCGCCCGCGTCGGGCAGCTGGAGATGCCGGTCATGTCGTTCGAACTCTTCCGACGGATCGCCACCAACGCCATCACGACGCCCGACCTGTTGCGCGACCGGCCGCCGGCCGTCACCGGCGACGGCTCGGACCGGTGAACGGTGGTCATGCGACACTGCCGCCCGTGACCGACCTCGATCCGTCGGTCGCGGAGGGTCCCGCTCGCGCTGGACCCGCGCTGACCGCTGACGACCTGGTCCGCCTGACCGGCGGCCGGTTGCTGGCCCGCTCCGACCGCGCCGTTCGCGGTGCCGCCGTGGACTCTCGCCGCATCGTTCCGGGCAACCTGTTCGTGGCGCTGCCGGGCGATCGCACGGACGGGCACGCCCACCTGGGCGAGGCCGTCGAGCGCGGCGCCGCCGCGCTCCTCGTCACGCGTCCGTCGGTGGACCCGGCCGCGCTAGGCGACGTGACCGTCATCCGGGTCGCGGACGCGACGGCGGCGCTCGGGGCGGTGGCGACCGGGTGGCGGACGCGGTTCACGCCGCTCGCCGTTGGGATCACCGGGAGCATCGCCAAGACGTCGGCGAAGGAGGCTGTGGCCGCGGTCCTCGCGACCAGGTTCGCGACCCTCAAGAGCGAGGGCAACCAGAACAACGAGATCGGGCTTCCGCTCACGGTGCTCCGCCTGCGTCCCGAGCACGGGGCGCTCGTGCTGGAGATGGGCATGTACGTCGGTGGCGAGATCGCGGACCTCGCGGCGATCGGGCGCCCGTCGATCGGCGTCGTGACGGCCGTCCAGGCCGTGCACCTGTCGCGGATCGGCACGCTGGAAGCCGTGGAACGCGCCAAGGCCGAGCTCGTGGAGGCGCTCCCCGACGGACGGCACGGCCGTGCTCAACGCCGACGATCCGATCGTGGCGCGGATGGACGAACGGACCGCGGCGCGGGTCCTGCGCTACGGGTTCTCCGAGGACGCCGACGTCCGCGCGGACGAGGTCGCGACCGCAGGACTCGAGGGCATGCGGTTCCGGCTCATCACGCCGCGCGACGAGCGCCGGGTCGCGATCCCCGCCCTGGGTCGTCTGTCGGTGCACAACGCCCTTGCCGCCGCTTCGGTCGGGATCGCGGCAGGGCTCGACCTCGACGGGATCGTGGAGGGGTTGCGGGCGGGTTGGGGTGCGCCACATCGCGCGGAGGTGGTCCGCCTGGCGGGTACGACCGTCATCGATGACAGCTACAACGCCTCACCGGGCTCGATGCTCGCGGCGCTCGACCTCCTCGCCGGCCTGACCGGCCGGCGCGTGGCCGTCCTCGGGGAGATGCTCGAATTGGGGGAGGGCCATGAGGCCGGCCACGTCGCGGTCGGCGAAGCCGCGGGGAGGACGGTCGAACTCCTGGTGGTCGTGGGGCACGACGCCCGTGGCATCGTGGACGGGGCCGTGTCTGCCGGGCTGGACCCGGCGCGGATCCACCACGTCGCCGATGCCGACGACGCCCTCGAGGTCCTGCGTCCACGGATGCGCGACGGGGACACGATCCTGGTCAAGGCGTCCCGCGGCATCGCCCTTGACGGGCTGGTCGCTGCGCTCCATCGCGAACTCGGGGACGCGCTCACGTGATCGGAAACGTCGAGCTGATCCAGGGTCTGCTCATGGCCTTTGCGCTCGTGGTCATCCTCATGCCGCCATACATCCGCCTGCTGCAAGCGGTCGGCTTCGGCAAGCGGATCCGGGAGGAGGGACCGGAGAGCCACTACGCGAAAGAAGGCACGCCCACGATGGGTGGCCTCCTGATCGTGCTGGTGGTCCTCGGGATCTTCTTCTTCCTGCGCGAACCGGACGCCGCCACGTTCGCGCCGCTCGCCGCGCTCGCGGGCGTCGGGGCGCTGGGCGCATTCGATGACTACCTCAACGCGAAGACCGGCGAGGGGATCCGGGCCCGACAGAAGCTTATCTGGCTGACGGTCGTTGCCTTCGTGGCCGCGTGGCAGATCCAGCAGACGTATGCCATCACGGCGATCGCGGTGCCGTTCGTCGGCCCGGTCCAGATCGACCCGTGGCTGTACGTCCTGTTCGGCGCCTTCGCGATCGTGGCTGCCTCCAACGGCGTGAACCTGACCGATGGCCTCGACGGCCTGTCCGGGGGTACCGTCGCGATCGCGTTCGTGGCCTACATGCTCATCGCCCTGCTCAACGTTCCCAACCAGGCCAACCTCGCGCTGCTGTGCGCGCTGATCATCGGTGCCCTGCTGGGTTTCCTCTGGTTCAACGTCCACCCGGCGCAGATCTTCATCGGCGACTCGGGAGCGCTGTCGTTAGGGGCGACCCTCGCGGTGACCGCGCTCATCACCGGTCAGATCCTCGTGCTTCCGCTTATCGGGATCATCTTCGTCGTCGAGACGCTCTCGGTGATCGTCCAGATCGGCTACTACCGGATCAGTGGTGGCAAGCGGATCTTCCGCATGGCTCCGCTCCATCACCATTTCGAGCTGGGTGGATGGGACGAGGAGAAGATCACGATCCGCTTCTGGATCGTGGGGATCCTCGCCGCGCTCCTGGGCGTGACCCTCTTCCTGGCCTCCCTGGACCGGTTGCAGTGACGCCCGTGACCATGCCGACGACCGCCACGATCGATCCCGATGGCCTGACCATGGGTGGCATCCGGGCTGGGGCGTTGCGCGACCGGCCGGTGACCGTGCTGGGGTTCGCGCGCAGCGGGATCGCCCTGACGCGGTTCCTCGCCGATGCGGGAGCGCGTGTCACGATCTACGACGGGCGGCCGGCGGACGAGCTGACCACCGCGATCACGGCGCTCGAGGGCCGTACCGTGACGCTGGCGCTGGGTCCGGACGTGGATCCGGCCGCGACGTGGACGGGCGCGGCCCTCGTGACGACGTCGCCATCGATCAACCCCGAGTTTCCGACGACCGAGCCGCGACTCCGCGCAGCCCTCGCGAGCCTGGTCGCCGCCCGGGCCTCGGGCGACGCATCCGCGCCCGCGCTCGTCTCCGAGCCCGACCTGTTCCTTCGGCTGTGCGTTGCGCCGACCGTTGGGGTCACCGGGACGAAGGGCAAGACGACGACCGCCGCCCTGACCGCCGCGATCCTCGCCGCGGATCCCACGCACCCGGTCGTGCTGGGGGGGAACATCGGGATCCCGATCGTGGAACGCCTGCCCGAGCTGACGGCGAGCCACCGGGTGGTCTATGAGCTGTCCGAATTGCAGCTCCCGACGCTATCGCGCGGCACGACCGTCGCGCTCTACACCAACGTCACATCCGATCACCTCGATCGCCATGGATCCATGGAGGCGTATCGGCGGGTCAAGCGCCGCCTCGCCGAGCTCGTGGATCCGGATGGTGCCCTCATCCTCAATGCCGAGGACCCCGTCGTTGGCGGATACGCGGGTCTCGGCGCCGCGCCGACCGTCATGACCCGGCGCGATCGCCCGATGCCCGGCGGCGTCGGCGTCGTGGACGGCTGGATCGTCGCAGCGGGCGTGGAGCGGCTCCCGATCGCGGGCGGCGGCGTGGCGGCGACTGGTCCCGGCGGCCGGATCATGCCGGTCGGGGAACTTGCGATCCCCGGCGCGCACAACGTGGCGAACGCCCTGGGTGCGATCGCGGCGGGCCTCCTGTTCGGGGTCGCCCCCGACGCCATCCGCGCCGCCGCGGCGGCCTTCACCGGGGTGGAGCACCGGTTGGAGTCGGTCGCGCTCATCGACGGCGTCCGTTTCGTCAACGACTCGCAGGGCACCCAGCCCGACGCGGTCATCGCCGCCCTCCGTGCGTTCGACGCACCGCTGGTCCTGATCGCCGGTGGCCGGGACAAGGGCGTGGACCTGTCCGGCCTACCCCCGGTCGTCGCGGAGCGGGCGGTCGCTGCCGTGGTGATCGGCGAGAGCGGCCCGGCCCTTGGCCGCTCGTTCGAGGCCGCCGGCCTGACCCGGGTCGAGCAGGCCGAGTCGCTCGACGCGGCCGTGCAGCGCGCCGACGCCATCGCCCGTGAAGCCCTCGCCGCGGCGGGCCCCGGCGTCGGCCCGGCAACGGTGCTGCTGAGCCCCGCCGCCGCCAGTTTCGACATGTTCGTGGACTACGCCGCCCGAGGCCGGGCGTTCAAGGAGGCCGTGGCAACGCTCGCCGCCGCGCGCCGCGGGAGGGATCGATGAACCTCGCACCCCCGATCGGCCGGTTTCGACGGCCGCCGGACCCGGACCCCGGCGTCGAGCCCGTCAAGGGCGTCGATGTGCGGCGGACCGCCAATCGGTCGCCGGCGAAGAACCCGACCCAGGTCCTGCAGCGCGAGCGGCACCAGGCCGACTACATGATCCTGGTCGTCGTGGTCGCGCTCTCGGCCATCGGCATCCTGATGGTCTACTCCTCCTCGGCGATGCGCGGCTACCTGTCCGAGGATGACACCTTCGCCACGGTCGGACCGCAGATCCAGTGGGCCCTGCTGGGGGTCATCGCGATGGTCGTGATGATGCGGGTGGACTACCGCTACCTGCGGCTGATCTCGGTCCCGTTCTTCATCGTGGCGCTTGTCCTGCTCGCCGTCGTGCTCCTCCCGCCGATGGGGCCGCTGCGTCCCATCTCCGTCGGCGGGTCGGCCCGTTGGCTCCAGCTTGGGCCGCTCCCGGCCATCCACCCGGCCGAGGTGGCGAAGCTTGCCCTCGTGATCTATCTCGCCCACTGGATGGCCAAGCGGGGGACGAAGATCCACGGGTTCTGGGGCGGCACGGTGCCGTTCCTGATCCTTCTCACGCCGGTCGCCTTTCTCGTCTTTCGTGAGCCGGACCTCGGTACGACCACGGTCCTCACGCTGACCGGATTCATGATGTTCTTCGTCGCAGGGGCGAACCTCCTGCACCTGTCGGTCCTGTTCTCGGGCGCGTTCTTCGCGGCGATCGTGGTCGGGCTGCGCGGTTACCAGATGGAGCGCATCCGGACCTGGCTCGACCCGTGGTCGGATCCGCTCGGAAGCGGGTTCCACACGGTCCAGGGGCTGCTGGCGCTGGGTGCCGGTGGGGTCGCCGGTCGCGGCCTCGGCCAGAGCATGGTCTCGGTTCCCAACGCCTTCAACGACTTCATCTTCGCCGAGGTCGGGCAGGAATTCGGCCTCGTCGGGGCCGTCATCGTGATCGCCCTGTTCGCCGGACTGGCGTACTCTGGCGCCCGGGTCGCGCTGGCCGCGCCGGACACGTTCGGTGCCCTCCTGGCGGCCGGCATCACCGGCTGGCTGTGCATCCAGGCCTTCATCAACATCGCCGTCGTCGTCACGCTGGTGCCGATCACCGGCATCACGCTCCCGTTCCTGAGCGCCGGCGGCTCATCGCTCATCATCAGTTTCGCGGCCGTCGGGATCCTCCTGTCGATCTCCCGCGAGACCATCGAAAAGGGGACCTGGAACGACGATGCGACTGCTCATCGCGGCTGGGGGAACGGGCGGACACATCTATCCGGCTCTGGCCGTCGCCCGATCGCTGCGCGCGCGAGCGGACGGCGCTGACGTCCGCTGGATCGGCGGCCATCGCGGGCTGGAAGGGGCGATCGTCCCGGCCGCCGGCCTGCCATTGCGTCGCCTTGCCCTGCGCTCCCTGCGGTCCGTCGAGCGTAACGTCCATGTCGTCCTGGATCCCGTCCGCCTGGGCGCCTCGGTCCCGCAGGTGGCCGCCATCCTCGCGGCGGAGCGCCCGGCCGCGATCTTCACGACCGGCGGGTACGTCGCCGTCCCCGTGCTGATGGCCGCGGCGCCACTCGGCATCCCCGTGGTGCTCTGGGAGGGCAACGTCATCCCGGGTCGGGCGGTGCGGGCAACCGCGCGATTGGCCGATGCGCTCGCGGTCTCCTACGGGGCGACCTGCGCGGCGCTGGCAACGGCCGCTCCTGGCCGCCCGTGCTACACGACCGGGACGCCGATCCGCGATACCCGTGGCGTGGATCGCGCCGCCGCCCGGGAGCGCCTGGGGATCGCGCCGGATGTCCGCGTCCTCCTGGTCTTCGGCGGGTCGCAGGCCGTCCGCCGCTTCAACACCGCCGTCGCCGAGGCCCTGCCGCGGCTCGTGGAGCGCGTCGCCGTGCTCCACGTCACCGGGGACGATGGCTACGCGGCCGCGCTGAGCGGTCGGGAGGCATTGCCCGAACCGCTGCGCGCCCGCTACCAGCCCCACCCGTTCCTGCGCGACGACATGCTGACCGCGCTGGCCGCCGCTGATCTTGTCGTGGGGCGGGCCGGGTCCTCCACCCTCGCCGAAGTGACCTCCCTTGGGCTCCCGATCGTGGTCGTCCCGTATCCCCATGCCGCGGGTCACCAGCGGGCCAACGCCCGGGCGCTCGTGGACGCCGGCGCGGCACGGCTCATCGATGACGAGGCGTTCGATGCGGGGGCCCTGCTCGCTGCGGCCTCGATCCTGGACGACGCGGCGGCGCACCTCGCGATGTCGGCCGCGGCCCGCGACCTGGGACGGCCCGGCGCCGCCGACGCGGTCGCGGACCTCGTGCTGGCGGCCGCTCACCGGCGTCCCTGGCCGGACCCCGTCGACGTGGACCGGCGGTCGCGCGGCGCGATGGGCGAGTCCGGGGAGCCCGCGTGACCGCGAGTTCGCCGCCATTCGACGCCATCGCCGTCGGGACCGAGATCCAGCGTCGGATCGGGGTCAAGACCTCCCGGGACGAGCCGCTTGCCCGGTTCACGACGATGCGGGTCGGTGGCCCGGCCGACCTGTTCGCGACCGTTCGCAACAAGCACGAGCTGCGGGCCATCGTCCGATTCGCCCGGACGCGCGACATCCCGCACCTGGTCCTGGGCCGGGGGAGCGACGTCGTCATCAGCGACCGCGGCGTCCGTGGCCTCGTGATCCAGGTCCGCGCCGAGGCGACCCAGGTGGACGGCGAGCGCTACGTGGCCGAGGCCGGCGTCCCGATGGCGCGGGCGGCGACCGAGACCCAGAAGGCGGGGCTGTCCGGACTCGAGTTCGGGCTCGCCATCCCGGGCACGGTCGGCGGGGCTGTCTGGGCCAACGCCGGCGCCCACGGGGCGGACGTCGCCGCCGTCCTGGAATCGGCGCGGATCCTGGGGAGCGACGGGGTGGAGGTCATCGTCCCGGCAGCCGATCTCGGACTCGCGTATCGCGACACGCGGCTCAAGCACCCACCGGCGGATGGCCCGGCGGAGCTCGTCCTGGAAGCCACCTTCCACCTCGACGCCGGCCGACGAGGCCACGATCAAGGGCCGCCTCGACGACATCCGCCATTGGCGCCAGACCCACCAACCGCTCGGCCTGCCCTCGGCGGGCAGCGTGTTCCGCAACCCCGACGGCGATTCGGCCGGTCGCCTGATCGAGGAGGCCGGGCTCAAGGGAACGAGGATCGGCGGGGCGGTCGTGTCCGAGAAGCACGCGAACTTCATCGTCAACGACCAGAAGGGCACCGCCACCGACGTCCGCCGGCTCGGCGACCACGTCCGCGCGGTGATCGCCGAGCGCCACGGGATCGAGCTCGCCTACGAGATCGAGTTCCCCGGCGACTGGGATGGCTGGCCCTGGCCCGAGGCCGGCGACGTGAGCGGCGCAGACCGGCCCGTGCGTCGTCCTGCTCGGCGGACCGTCGGCGGAGCACGACGTCTCGGTCGTCGTCGGGCACGGCCATCGCCGAGGCCCTGGCCGATGCCGGCTCGCGCGTCGAGCCGGTCCTCATCGATCTCGCCGGCGCGTGGTGGTTCCTGCCGGGCGATCATCGCCGCGACGGCCGGCCGGCCGCGGTCTACGACGACCCCGCCGCCCTGGGCGCGCGTGGTCCGCTACGGGATCGGGGCCGCCCTGACCGAGCTGGCGGGACGGCTCCGAGCCTCCGGTCGTCTTCATCGCCCTGCACGGCCCCTTCGGCGAGGACGGGACGATCCAGGCGGTCCTCGAGGCCGCCGGCCTGCCGTACACCGGGTCCGGGGTCGCAGCGTCCGCGCTCGGGATGGACAAGGCGCTGTTCAAGCGGATGTGTCGCGGGCTCGGACTCCCGGTCGTGGACTGGCGCGAGGTCCGAGCGTCGCGCTGGACTGGCGACCGCGACGCGGTCCTGGGGGAGCTTCGGGCGTTCGCCGCGGGCGGTGACGATCCGCGGCTGATGGTCAAGCCGGCGCGGCTCGGCAGCAGCGTCGGCATGACGCTCGTCCACGACGTGGACGGACCGGACGAACTCGGGGCCGCGCTCGACACGGCCTTCCGCTACGACGACCTGGCCCTCGCGGAGACGTACCTCGCGGGGGCGCGCGATCTCGAGGTCTCGGTGATCGGCAACGACCCGGCGCAGATCGAGGTCTTCGGGCCCGGCGAGATCGTCAGCGGCAACGAGTTCTACGACTACGCGGCGAAGTACACGCCGGGCCTGTCGGAGACGTCGACGCGCGCCGAGGTGACCGACGCCCAGCGGGCGCTCCTGCACAAGCTGTCGCGCGACGTGTATCGGGCCATCGGTGCCGAGGGGTTCGCGCGGATCGACTTCCTCGTGGCCGGCGAACGCATCGTCGTCTCCGAGATCAACACGATCCCGGGCTTCACGCCGATCAGCCTGTTCCCGACGATGCCGGCCGAGGGTGGCTACACGTTCGTCGATGTCTGCCGACGGATCCTCGATCTCGCCCTCGAGCGCCACGCGGCGCGACCCGCGAGCCGCCTCACGCCGAGCGATCTCCCGCGGTGACGCGAGTGACCGATCGACCCGCGCCGCGCCGACCCGCCGCAGCGCGTCCGGTGGCGCGACCGGCCTCGCGCCGGCCCAGCGTCGCCGCGCCGGTCCGCCGCACCCGACCGGTGCGCCGCGCCTCGGCCGGTCTGTCGCCGGTCCGCGCCGGCGCGATGCTCGCGATGCTGCTCTGCCGCCGCCGCGATCTACGGCGTCGCGAACTCGTCGGCCTTCGCGTACGCCGGACCTCGAGCTCGAGGGCGCCACCTTCACCGATCGGGCCGACGTGCTGGCCGCCCTCGATACCGCGGAGGGGGAGAACCTGTTCCTCCTCGCGACCCGTCCGCTGGCCGCCGCGGTCGCCGAGCTGTCCACCGTCCGCGACGCGTCGGTGTCGGTGCGCCTGCCCGACACCCTGGTCGTCCGGCTCGACGAGCGCGAGGCGATCCTCGTCTGGCAGGTGGGCGATGCGCGCTACCTCGTGGACGCCGACGGCGTGCTGTTCGCCCGCGTCGGCGACGACCCCGCGCCCGCCGCGGACGGCACTCCCGGTCATCGACGACCGCCGCTCGATCGCGAGCGCCCTGTCGGTGGGTCGGCGACTCGACCCGGTCGATCTCGATGCGGCCACCCGGCTGGCGTCGCTCGTGCCATCGGACGTCGGCAGCTCTGCGGACGGACGCTCACCGTCCACGTGACCGACCAGAGCGGCTTCGTCGCTGCGCTCCGAGCCGTCGGGGTGGGCGGCCGTCTTCGGCTACTACACGCCCAGCCTGCGGACGCCCGAGCTCATCCCCGGCCAGGTGCGCCTGCTGCGCAGCCTGCTCATCGGGCGCGAGCACCTCATCGAGCGGGTCATCCTCGCGTCCGAGACGGACGGCACGTACATCCCCAAGCCGACGCCGAAGCCAACGCCCAAGCCGAGCGCGACGCCGGCCCCATGAGCGTGTCACGCACAGTTGCCGCTCCGGCGCGAGGTCGGGTAGCCTTGCCGAAACCACCGGAACGAGGGCGACGACCACGTGCTGCTACCCCTGCTCGGGCTCCTCGTGGGCGTCCTTGCGGGTCTCGTCCTCAACATCAACGTCGGCTTCGAGCTCAGCCGATACTCGGCGGTGGCGATCCTCGCGGCGCTCGACTCGGTCCTCGGAGCCGTCCGGGCGGAGCTCGATGGGGTCTACGACAATCGGATCTTCATCAGCGGGTTCCTGGTCAACGCGATCATCGCGGTCCTGTTGACGTTCATCGGGGATCGGCTCGGCCTGGATCTGTACCTCGTCGCCCTCATCACATTCGGCCTGCGCATCTTCGATAACGTTGCGCTGATCCGGCGCCACTTCCTCTAGGCCAGACGAACGGAGATTGACGACACGGTGGAACGAGAAGCGGTCCTCGTCGGCATCGACGTCGGCACCAGCAAGGTCTGCGCCCTCATCGGCGAGGTGAGTCGCGACGGGCGCCTGACGATCATGGGCCACGGGACCGTTCCGGCGTCCGGCCTCAAGAAGGGCGTGGTCATCAACATCGACCAGACCGTCCGCTCGATCGCGGACGCGGTCGAGAAGGCCGAGCGCCTGTCCGGCTGGAAGATCGACCGCGCCTTCGTCGGCGTCGGTGGCCAGCACGTCGAGAGCCTCAACTCGCCCGGGCCAGGTCGCGGTCACCGGGCACCATCGCGAGGTCAGCCGCGAGGACATCAACCGGGCGATCGAGGTCGCGCGCGCGGTGCCCATCCCGTCGAACCGCGAGGTCCTCCACGTCGAGCGGCGCGGCTTCTCCGTGGACGGCCAGGAGGGCGTCAAGGACCCGCTCGGGATGAGCGCGCTGCGCCTCGAGGTGGAGACCCACATCGTCACCGCGTCGGCGACGGCGGTCCAGAACCTGTCCAAGTGCGTGGCGGCGGCCGGCGTCAAGATCGATGAGCTCGTCGTCAATTCGCTGGCCGTCGGCGGAGGCCGTCCTCAACGAGACCGAGAAGGACCTCGGCGTGGCCGTCGCCGACATCGGCGCGGGGACCATCGACCTCGCGCTCTTCCAGGAGGGCTCGCCGTTCCACACGCGGGTCCTGCCGGTCGGCGGCAACAACGTGACCAACGACGTGGCGATCGGGATCAAGACGTCGCTCGCCGTCGCCGAGGAACTCAAGGTGCGCCACGGGTCGTGCGACCTGCGCGCGGTCACCGAGGACGAGGAGATCAGCGTCAGCGTCCTCGGCGAGGACGCCGGTCGGACGGTGGGTCGCCTCGAGGTCTGCCAGATCATCGAGGCGCGGATGCGCGAGACCTTCGAGCTGATGCGCAACGAGATCCGCGCCGCGGGGGTCGGCATGCTGCCGGCCGGGGTGATCCTGACCGGCGGTGCCGCCCAGCTGTCCGGGCATCGCCGAGCTCGGGCGTGACGTGCTCCAGATGCCGGTCCGGGTCGCCGGGCCGGCCAACATCGGCGGGCTCGTCGACACGATCATGAGCCCGGACTACGCCACGGCGGTCGGCCTCCTCCAGTGGGGGGCGATCTCGCTCGCGGGCGGCGAGCCGGTGCGCTACGAGTCCGCGCCGGCGGGCGGCGGCCTGGGCCGGATCCGCGACGCCCTGCGGAGCATCTTCCCGTAGAGACCCGAACGCTCAGCGTCCGGACGGGGTCGGCCCGCGGGATCGCCGACCTGACCGCGGCCTGCGCCGCGTTCCTCGCGGACGTCGCCGAGGACGGGGATGGCCTCCTGTCGGTGTTCGTGCCGCATGCCACGGCGGGGCTCGTCATCCTCGAGGTCGGCGCAGGTTCCGACGACGACCTCCTCGACGCCCTCGATCGATTGCTGCCGCGCGAGGATCGCCTGTACCGGCACCGCCATGGGTCGCCGGGCCATGGCGCCGACCACGTCGTCCCGCTGCTCGCGCCGCCGTCGCTGACCGTCCCGGTGCTGGCGGGCCGCGCCGCCCTCGGGACGTGGCAGTCGATCTGCCTGCTGGACCCCAATGCCGACAACGCGACCCGGACGGTCCTCCTGAGCTACCTGCCCGGCTGACGCCCGTTGCCCGGGCGCACCGTCGAGTCGACGCCGTCACGTCGAGATGCCAGACTTCGGATGTCCACGTCCGGCGGGTCGGCGCTATACTCCCGTGACTCCGGCCGACCCGGGCCAGGACGAGTGTCCATCGGGACCGCCGGACGACCACGCCAGACTTGCGACCCCGACCCGCCAACGCCACGACCGCCCACAGGTCACCGGAGGAGAGCCCGATGCCGCTGCGTTCCGATTCCGAGAACTTCGCGCTGATCCGCGTCATCGGTGTCGGCGGCGGCGGGTCGAACGCCGTCAACCGGATGATCCGCGCCGAGATGATGGGCGTCGAGTTCATCGCCTGCAACACGGACGCCCAGGCGCTCCTGCAGTCGGACGCACCGCACAAGATCCGCATCGGCGACAAGGTCACCCGCGGCCTCGGCGCCGGCGGCGACGCCTCCATCGGCCAGCGCTCGGCGGAGGAGGACTCGGAGAAGGTCGCGACGGCGCTGGCGGACTCGGACATGGTCTTCATCACGGCCGGTCTCGGCGGCGGCACCGGTTCGGGCGCCGCCCCGGTCGTCGCGCAGATCGCCAAGGAGTCGGGCGCGCTCACGATCGGCGTCGTGACCAAGCCGTTCACGTTCGAGGGCAACAAGCGCAAGCTCGTCGCGGAGAAGGCGGCCGAGGAGCTCAAGGCCCAGGTCGACACGCTCATCACGATCCCGAACGACCGGCTCAAGGACGTCGTCCAGAAGAACACGAGCATCCTCGACGCGTTCCGCGTCGTCGACGACGTGCTCCGCCAGGGCGTCCAGGGCATCAGCGACATCATCACGATGCCCGGGCTGATCAACCTCGACTTCGCCGACGTGCGCGCGATCATGAAGGACGCCGGTTCGGCGCTCATGGGCATCGGTCGCGCATCCGGCGAGAACCGCGCCGTCGAGGCCGCGCGCAGGCCATCGCGAGCCCGCTGCTGGAGGTCGACATCGACGGCGCCCAGGGCATCCTGTTCAACATCACCGGGTCGTCGAACCTGCTCGCCTGTACGAGGTCACGGAGGCGGCCGAGGAGATCAGGGAGGCCGCGGACCCGGAGGCCAACATCATCTTCGGGACGAGCTTCAACGAGCGCCTCGGCGACGAGGTCATGATCACCGTCATCGCCACCGGCTTCGACGGCGGAGCGCAAGCGCCAGACGGCCCGCGAGGCGACCGGGGTCATGGACACGACCGTCTCCAGCCGGGCGTCGCACGAGCGCGACTTCCTCGAGGAGCTCCAGCGCCAGCGCGAGCAGATCGTCGAGAGCCCGTTCACCTCGCCGCTCCACGACGACGAGGCGGCCGCGGTCGTCGCGGCCCCGCGCGTCGAGCGCTCGGTCGGCGACGTCCGCCGCGGCCCGCCGAGCCCGTGACCTACGACGCGGACGACCTCGAGATCCCGAGCTTCCTGCGCCGCAGCAAGTGAGCCGCGCCGGCGGTGGGCCGGCGCCGCTGACGTGACCGAGCCCGGACCGGGCGTCGCCACCATCCGCGCCGCGCGGTCGGCCGTCCTCGACCGCATCGCCGCCGCCTGCGCGCGCGTCGGGCGCGACCCGCGCGACGGTCACGCTCGTGGCCGTGTCCAAGACCGTCGAGCCGGCCCGGCTGCGCGACGCCGTCGCGGCCGGCCTGACGTCCTCGGCGAGAACCGCGTCCAGGAGGGCGTCGCCAAGGCGCCCGAGGTCCCGGGCGCCACCTGGGACCTCGTCGGGCCGCTGCAGTCCAACAAGGCGCGCCGCGCGCTGGAGATCTTCGAGCGGATCCAGTCGGTCGATTCGGTGGACCTCGCGCGAGCGGCTGGACCGGCTCGTGCCGGAGGTGCCGGCCCGGCCGCCGCTACCCGGTCCTCGCTCCAGGTCAACGTGGACGTCGATCCGGCCAAGGCCGGGTTCGTGCCGGCCGACTGCCGGACGCGGCGATCGAGGCGCTCGCCGCGCTCGCGAGCCTCGAGGTCGGGGGCTCATGACCGTCGGTCGGTTCGCGGTCGACCCCGGCCGAGGCGCGCGGCCACGTTCGTCGCGCTGCGGGCGCTCTCGGAGCGGGTGCGGACACGGCTGGCCGACCGTCTGGGCCCGGAGCTGTCGATGGGCATGACCGACGACTTCGAGGTCGCGGTCGAGGAGGGCGCGACGATCGTCCGGGTCGGTCGCGCGCTGTTCGGCGAGCGACCGCACCACCACGCGCGACGGGCGCGGACCGACCACGCGCACTGAGGCGTCGGCGTGCCGCTGGTAGACTCCGGGCGTGGGCGGAGCCTTCATCGCGAACTTCCTGCAGTTCCTGTTCATGGCGCTCTGGCTGCTCGTGTTCGGGCGGATGATCATGTCGTGGGTGGATCCGCAGGGCCGCAACCAGATCTCCAGGTACCTCTTCCAGGCGACCGAGCCGATCCTTGGTCCCGTCCGCCGAATGCTCCCGCAGTCGGGGATGATCGACTGGTCCGGCTTCGTCGTGCTGATCGTCCTCGGCTTCCTGTGGCGCGCCTTCTGATGTCTTGACTCCCTCCGACGTCCGCTTCGCCGTCCGTCTCACTCCCCGAGCGGCGGGTGACCGCGTGGACGGCGTCGTGGACGGGGTGCTGCGAGCCCGGGTCGGCGCGCCGGCGGTCGAAGGGGCCGCGAACAATGCCCTGATCCGGCTGATCGCCGAGGAGCTCGGCGTCGCCAAGCGCGACGTGCGGATCGTGGCCGGCGCCGGGAGTCGCCAGAAGCTCATCGTCGTCGATGGCACGGACCCGGAGACCGTCGCGACGCACTGGCCTGGCCTGAAGCTCTGATCCGATCCGGCCCGGCTTCGGGTATCATCGGCCGGCTGTGCGCAGCCGCGCGACAGCGCGTGGTCCCGCGGGACCACCCTGGGGCGATTAGCTCAGTTGGTCAGAGCGCACGGTTCACATCCGTGAGGTCACTGGTTCGAGCCCAGTATCGCCCACCATCACCGCCGGCCCTCCAGGGCCCGAGCGATGTCGTCCTGCACCAGGTCCGCGTTGATCGCGATCGCGGCCGCGGATCCGCGCCCCGGCCGACGTGATGACCTGGAAGCGTGGATCCACGGCATTGCCCGCAGCCCAGACGCCGCCGGCGCTCGTCCGGCCGGTCCCATCGACGATCGGGAAGCCGGCGTCGTCGAGTTCGCAGCCGAGTCCTGCTGCCAGGCCGATGTCGTGCGGGACGCTCACCGGCCGGACGAACACGGCGGCGCGCGGGACCATCTGGCCGCCGACCAGCTCGACGCCCGTCAAGCGATCGTCATCGACCACCAGGCGCTCGACCACGCCCGGTGCGACGTGCACGCCGCGTGCCTCCAACGAGGCCCGGTCATCTGGGCCCAACGTCAACGTGTGCGCGAAGAAGACGACATCATCGGACCATTGGCGCACGAGCAGGGCGTGCTGGACCGCGTCCGGACGCGTGCCCAGGACCCCGATGGCCTCATCGCGGACCTCCCATCCGTGGCAGTACGGGCAGTGCAGCAGGTCTCGGCCCCACCGCTCGCGAACGCCAGGGATGTCCGGCAGGACATCTCGGACACCGGTGGCGAGGAGGATGCGGCGGGCCCGAATGGCGCCGCCCCCGCCCAACCGAACGGAGAACCCAGGCTCGATCCTCTCCACCCGGTCGCCGATCGACTCGACGCCGTAGGCGCTGACCTCGGCGCGACCAAGTGCAAGGAGCTCGGCGGGCGGCATCCCGTCGCGGGACAGGAACCCCTGCATGTGCTCGGCGGGGGCATTGCGTGGCGAACCGGCATCGACGACGGCGACTCGTCGCCGGGCCCGTCCCAGGACGAGGGCGGCGCTCAACCCCGCCGCCCCGCCGCCCACGATGACGACGTCATACGGCGAAGCGCTCATCGCGGTGACCACCATGCACGGCGCCAGCCGTCCGCCGTTCGCAGGCCGTGTCCAAAGCCCAGGTCCACGACGATGTGCGAGAACCAGGCGATGGCGCCGACGAGCCAGAACGGCGACAGGATGCCCGCGGCGGCGAGGCCGAGGACGACCAGAGGCGGCACCGGGTGGTGCATGGCGTTGAAGAGGGGCACGGCGCGGACCGCCATCTGGCCTCGCGCGTGCGGCTGACCGAATCCGAGCAGGACCGGGAGATGGGGAACGATCCGTGAACAGCAGGAGGACGCCGATACCCAGGCCGTGTGCGCCCGCGAGCCAGTTGGCGTAGAGCGCGATCGCCAGGCCAGGGATGACCCACAGATGCCGAGGACGCAGTCGCCGACCCTCGGGCACCACGAGCGTTGTTTCGTGCGCCGCATTGCGACCGACATGACCGGAGAGCAGGGAGCGGCCGTCGGCGGTCATGCCGCAGCCCGTTCGTCCACGCGCTCGTCGGCGATGATCCGCCCGTCGCGCATCCGGATGATCCGGTCGCAGGCCTCACCGACCTCGGGGTCGTGGGTCACGATCAGGACCGTCTGGCCACGCTCCTGGTTGAACCGGCGGAGCAGGCCCAGCACCTCCACGGCGCGGGACGAATCGAGGTTGCCCGTCGGCTCGTCACCGAGGATCAGCTTCGGGTCGTTCACCAGGGCGCGGGCGATGGCGACGCGCTGCTGCTCGCCGCCTGACAGTTCCATGGGCCGATGGCCGCCGCGTTCGGCCAGACCGACCGAGGCCAGGGATGCCCGCGCCGCGGTTCGCGCCGCGCCACCGGTCGTCCCGGCGTACTCGGCGGCCAGGGCGACGTTCTCTTCCGCGGTCAGGGTCGGGACGAGGTTGAACGATTGGAAGACGAAGCCCATCGAGCGCGCCCGGATCCGGGTGCGGTCACGGTCCGACAACGTCGTCGCATCGACCCCGTCGATGCGCAGCGTCGGGGCGGGGCCGTCGTCCGAGTCCGGTGCGTGGAGCAGCCCGAGCAGGTGCATCAGCGTGCTCTTGCCGGACCCTGACGGGCCCATGATCGCCACCATCTCGCCGGCCGCGATGCTGACGTCGACGCCCTGCAGGGCGTCGATGCTCGTGCGGCGAGACAGCCGGTAGGTCTTGCGCAGGTCGGTCGCTTCGATCAGGTTCATCGTTCGCTCCTTCATCATTCGTAGCGCAGGGCCGACACGGGGTCGAGCCGTGCGGCGCTCCAGGCCGGGATGATCCCGGCCACCATCCCGAGGATCGTGCTGAAGCCCACCGCGAAGGCGGCGGTCTGGGGCGTGAGGTCGAAGAGCACCGTCCCGCCTGCGCGTCCGGCCTCGTTGGCCAGGAGGACGACGACGGCGCCCAGGGCGAGACCGATCAGGCCGCCGAGCAGCCCGATGACGCCGGCCTCGGCGACGAGTTCACGGATGATCCGGCTCCGGGAGCCGCCGATGGCGCGCTTGATGCCGATCTCGCGCGTCCGCTCGGCGACGCTCATGGCCATCGTGTTGATGACCGAGAGCCCACCGACGATGAGGCTGATGGCCGCGACCCCGACGATGATCGCGTTGAAGATCGCGGTCGTGGCGCCGACCGTCTCGTCCCACTCCGCGCCGGTCATCGTCGCAGCGTTGTCGACGGCCGCCTCGATCGACTGCTGCCACGGTGGCGAAATCAGCACCCGCCTCCGGGAAGACGATGATCTGGTTGGCGATGTCCTCGGCCGCGAGCGACTCGGCCACCAGGGGTGGAAGGTCCGCCGAGATACATCCGCTGGGCCGTCGCCAGCGGCACGATGCCGGTGATGTCGGGGGAGGTGAGCGTCGGCAGCAGGGTACCCACCACTTCGAAGGCCTCGCCGCGGATGTCCACGGTGTCGCCGGCCGTCACGCCGAACTTCTTCGCAACGGTGGACCCCAGGACCACGACGTTGCCGGCGTCCTCCACGGTGAGCACTCGTCCGGATGCCAGCTCGAGAGCGAATGTCTCGTGGCCCGCGTCCGCTCCCGGGACGAGCCCGACGACGATGTTGGGAACGCCGAACCCGACCGCCGGATCGGGATCCCAGAGGATCTCGACCTTCGGCTGGACGGCGGCCACGCTGTCCAGCCCAGCGATGATCTCGGCGTCGGCGAGCCGCATCGGCGACGTGCCGAATGCCTCGCCGTCGGTGACGACGATCTTGTCGGCGTAGAACGCCGAGCCCATGCCCACGAGGCCGTTGATCTGGTTGGCCATCGAGCTGAACACGACGAGCGCCCAGATCCCGATGGTGATGCCCGTGATGGTCAGCGTCGTTCGCAGCTTGCGCCGCGACAGTTCACGAAGGAGGCGCATGGTCAACCTTCTTTCGGACTGAGCGGAGGGGTCAGGGGCTCCAGGACGACGACCGCCGTCTCAGTGGGACGCCGCTCGGCGAGGGCGCCGATATCGTCGCCCCAGCCCGGGTAGTCTGCGAACGTCGCCCACAGGCGATCGCGTTCCTCGCCGGCCGCGGCACGGGCGCGGACGGCGCGCCGCTCGCCGGGGAGCTCGACCGTCGTGTCGGGTCGCGCCTGGAGGTTCAGCCACCAGGCAGGCTCCGTCTCTCCCCAGCCGTTCATGGCCAGGGTGACGAGGTTGGGGCCGTCCTCGTAGTAGCCGATGATCGCGACCCGCGACCGGCCGGACCGGCGCCCGATGGTCGTGAGTCGAAGCATCCCGAACTTGCTGCCGGTCACCGGCCGGGAGAGGCCGAACTTGCCACCAGTCATCCGGTATGCCGAACGGTGGAGGAGCCAAGCGGCCCGGACGAACACACGCGGAGGAAGACTCCGAGTCGGTTTGGGGTCGGCTGCGCTTGCGCCGGCTGGTGCCTGTGTCGTGCTCAATCTCTTGCTCCTTCTTCGTGTCCTGGAGGTGTGCCAGGGGTCCGGAACGTCCCGGTGCCCTGACCGGAAGTTAGGTGCGGACGTGGTGAGCGGGCATCACCACCTGTGGTGAGCGATGTGGTGATTTCTCGACCGCCGTGCCCGATCCGGCACCGCGGTCGACCAAGCGTTCGTTGGTTCCCTCCTATGCCGCGCCGAATGCCGGCACGACCGCCTGCGCCTGGTCGTCCGGTGCGTTGACCGGGACGGGCTTGAAGCCTTTGAACACCAGCCAGAGTCCGAGCAGGAGTTCCCACAGGAAGATCGGCAAGACGGCGATGACCGACCATGCCGAGTACTGCTCGTTGATGCCGACCACCTGACCGATCGCCGACGAGATCAACAGCGGGCCGCCGATCAGGCCCATCAACGGGATGACGCGCGGCACGAGGCGGGACTTGTAGAACAGCGATCCGAGCAGGAGGGCATTGATACCCGGCAGGAGCGTCTGCCCGATGAGGAATGACCAGTCGTGGGTTGCCACCAGGGACTGTCCGGCGATGACCAGTGAGCCCGTTTCGGCCCCGGCGATCGCACGCGCCTCCTGCTGCAAGGTCACGAGTGAGAGAAGGCTGATGATCCCCACGGTGATGACCCCGGCTTCGAAAAGCCGTGCCGTGACGAACCCAAGTGCGACACCTTCGTCGTGGCGCCTGAGCACGGGGAACAGCACGACGCCCGTCCCGACGATCGCGAATGCGACGATCAGCTCGAGGACCGCGCCCCAGAGCACGCCGGTGCTGCTATCCGAGGTCACGATGAAGGCCGGATCGCTCAACGCGGGTCCGTAGAGGGCGATCGTCGGGATCGCGAGATAGGTGATCAGATAGAGAAAGCCTGCAACGAACGCAGTCTTGCGAAGGGAGGTCATGGCGGATTTCCTTTCGGGTTGCTCGATCGGGCCGAGCGGGCGAGGGGCGCGTCGCTGCTCGGTCACCGATTCATTCGGAGTCGTGGGGTTCGTAGGGTTCGGGTCCGCGGTAGGTGACCGATACAAGCGGGATGCCGATGTCGCGCACCTTCTGCAGGAGACCGTGCAACGCCGCCTGATCGGCGACCGGGCCGCTGAGGACGGTCGAGCCATCACGCTCGTGGCTGAGGGTCATGCCATCGAACCAGGCGGCCCACCGAGTCTCCAGGTGCCCCAGCAGACGGATCTCGTACCGTCCGCCCTCCGAGCGATCGCGTTTCGGGCCGCGCGGTCCAGTCATTGCGGTCCTCTCCTTGTCCGGGCAGCTCGCAACGCGGTGGATCCGACGTGCGTTGCCTGCGAGTCCCAACGTGGGCGTGGACATGGGGAGTGGTCATCCCCACGTGTGGGGATCGTCGTGGGGATCTTTCGGTTCCGACCCAAGGGAGCGGGCACGACGACGTCCCGCTTCTGACTACCCCGGGCTACTGCGTTCCCAGGTCCCGGTCACGCAGTCGTTCGGCCCGCGACAGGAGGTCGAGCTCCTCGCCTCGTCGGACCGCGGCCCGACGGCTGGTGACGCCGCGCTTGGAGTAGATCGCCTTCGTGTGGCTCCGGATCGTGCTCAGGCCGACCACGAGCTCTCGCGCGATCCCGGGGCCGTCGAGATCCGTCGCCAGCAGCCGCAGCACCTGGATCTCGCGGCCGCTCAACGGCTCGACGACATCCTGGATGACCGGGACAGGCCTCACGCCAGGCTCGGACGTTCGATCTGGCCGCGCCGCAGCTTGGGGACGAAGAGCTTGGTCTCGAGCAGCGGGCCTGCGTTGTCCGGGGCTGGCATATGGGCCATCCAGTATGCCCACAACTGCACTCCCGATGGAAACAGGGCCCAGCGGGCCCTGTTTCCGGAGCGGAGGCGCCTTCTCAATGCACGACGTTCATGCGGCACCTGCCTTCGTCGCGATGCCGACGGCCGCTCGGGGGGCAGTCGCGACGTGGTCAACGCTTGCATCCTGGGCGGCCGCCTCGACCATCAGCGGGGCGTCCTTGCGGAAGCCCTTGAAGGTCATCCACAGGCCAAGCGACAGCTCCCAGATGAAGATCGGAGCGACGCCGATCCCGTGCCAGGCAGTGCCGGGCTCGGTGACGCCGAGGACGTACCCGATGATCCAGGAGGTGAACAGCGGCGCACCGATGAGTCCGATCACGGGGATCGCCCGCGGGACGAGGCGCGACTTGTACATGATCCAGCCGAGCATGACGGCGTTGAGCGCGGGGACGCCGGTCCCGAGGACGAAGGTCCAGTTGCGGACGGTCACGAGCGTTTCCTGCACGGTGACCAGCAGCGAGGCCTCGGCTCCCGTGGCGCCCGGCTGCTGCAGGGTCACGATCGACAGGATGCTGATGACGCCGATCATGAGGACCGTGCCCTCGAACAGACGTGAGCTGACGAAACCGATGGCGAAGCCTTGGCTCTGGCGCTTGATGACGGCGTACAGCGCGACCGCGGTCCCGATGGCGGTGAGGCTATTGACGATGTCGAAGAGCGCGCCGAGGCGCACCTGGGTATTGGCGCCGGCGCCGCCGATGATGAAGTTGGGATCGTCCAGGACCGGGGCCTGCAGGAAGACCGCCGGGATCGAGCTGGCGAACGTGAGCAGGTACAGGACGCCCGCGACGAACGCGGTCTTGCGCATCGAGCTCATCGGGTCTCCCTTGGTGGTGGTCTGTGCCATGTCGTGTTCCTTCCTTGTGGGCGCTAGCGGGCGCTTCGGGTGGGTGGATCGGATGGGTCGGAATCGACCTGCTGCACCGATAGCAGGGGCAGGCCGAGATCGCGAACGCGCTGGAGCACGCCATGGAGGGCTGCCTGGTCGGCAACCTGGCCGCTGATGACGGTGGTCCCGTCGCCCGCATGGCTGACGGTCATGCCGTCGAACCAGGCGCCCCAACGCTCGTCGAGGTGCCCCGTGAGCCGGATCTCATAGCGTCCGGCCGCACGGGGATCTGGTGTCAGGGTGGGTCGTTCGGTCATAGCGCTCCTTGTGCGTGGTGCCAGCTGGATCTCCGGCCGGCAGCACCGACCTGAGTCACTGACCCCAAGGTGGGAGCGGACGTGGTGAGCACGCATCACCAGACGTGGTGAGCGACGTGGTGATTTTTCGGTGGCCTCGGCCGTGCTGGCCTACCGGTGGCTCGGCGGCGCTACGAGCGGGCGAGCAGACCCAGTTCGGCGGCGCGGCCGATGGCGGCCCGGCGGCTGTTCACGCCGAGCTTCGCGTAGATGCTCTTGGTATGGGTCCGCACGGTGTTCAGCGACACAACCAGCTCTCGCGCGATGTCCGGCCCACCGAGGTCGCTTGCCAGCAGCCGAAGGACGTCGAGCTCGCGCTCGCTGAGCGGCTCGATCAGCGGCTGGTCGATGGGCGTCTGCCCGTCGGACGTGACGAAGGTGGTCAGGAGCCGGCGCACATGGCTCGAGGCGCTGCGCTGCTTTGACGCCAGCCTCAGGAGCGCCGCCATGGGCGGTCCTTCGTCGAGGAAGATGCGCATGTAGCCTTCCGGCTCGGCGAGCCCGACCGCGCGATCCAGCGACGCCAGGGCGCCCGTCTGGTCACCGCGTGCGTGCCGGACGAGCGCCTGTACCACCAGGATGTCGATGGCGCTTCCCGTTCGCCCGCCCGCGTCGGCGGCGTCAAGCAGGCGCGTCAGCAGTCCGTCGGCCTCGCCGATCCGCTCGTCGGAACGGTCACGGGTGCCCTCGGCCAGAAGCAGTCGGGCCACCGTGACGTGCTCGTACTCGTGGAGGTAGTCGAGGCCATCGGTCGCCGTCAAGTCATGTTCGCGCGCCCAGGCGCGAGCCTCTGCCAGCTTTCCCTGGGCGATCAGCAGTCGAGCGCGAACCGCCGCGACCGGGCGGACATCAGGGGAGAAGTCCCCCTCATAGCGGCGAGCGGCCTCGTCGAGGAGCTCGAGCGCGCCGTCGGGATCCCCCTCGGCCCGCCGGATCAGCGCTGCCGATACGCGCGACCGGTACGGGTTCTGCGGCAGACCGTTCTCCTCGCCCAGGTCCCGGCCCAGCGCGAGGTGCTGCGATGCGGCGACCAGGTCATCCCGCTCCCGGAAGATCTCGCTCATCCCGACGTGCATGTCGGCCGCGCCACGACGGGCGCTCTCGCCGGGTCTGGTCGCGAGCGCGAGGCCCCGCTGGTAGATGGTCATCGCCTCGCTGAGCTTGCCTTGCGCCCGCCGGACGTCGGCAAGGGCCAGCGAGCATCCGATCACGTCGGACTGATGGTCGGCCTTCGCGAGGGCATCCATGGAATCGAGGTACCAGCGGGACGCACCGTCGAGGTCTCCGTTCGACCAGGCGGCGATGGCGAGGAGCGCGGTGGCGGCTCCACGACCGACCAGATCGTCGTCGTGGATCACCTCGAGTGCTCGTTCGGCGTGGGCCGTCATGCCGGGGGTATCACCCAGCAGTCGGGCAAGCCCCGCCCGGTGGGTGGCGATCGAGACGGGCAGGTCGCGGAAGGCCTGGTCGTCGGCGACGACCATCCCGATGGCCGAACCCTCGCGCGATGCGATCACCCAGCGCTCGGCATCCCGCAGGTGCTCCTCGACGCCATCGACTTCGCCACGCACGAGGCGCGACCCGGCGAACGCGTCGCTGAGCACCGGACGAACGCCGATCTGCTCGTCCGGAAGGGCGTCGAGCCAATGACGCAGCAGGGATTCCTGACGTGTCCGGCGCGTCGCGGGGATCGCCAGTTCGACGAGGTCTGCGGCCCGTGCGAAGTCCCGTCCGGCGATGGCGTGGCGGATCGCCTCCAGGCGTTCCCCATGCTGTTCGTGCCACTCGGTCGCCCGCTGATGGAGCGCCGCGACCGCCTCCGGGCGCTCATCCATGAGTCGTGCCAGCAGGACGTCCGCGAAGAGGTGGTGATAGCGGTACCACCGGCGCCGGTCGTCGAGCGGGATGAGGAAGAGGTTCCGTCGATGGAGGGCCTCGAGCGTCGCCTGCCCTCCGGCCTGGCCGGTCACGGCGTCGCACAGCGGACCGCTCAGGCGGGCCAGGATGGAGGTCTGCAGCAGGAAGCTGCGCACCTGGTCGGACTCCCGTTGCAAGACCTCCTCGACGAGGTAGTCGACGATATAGCGGTCATCTCCGGCAAAGCTGGCGATGAAGCCGGTGACGTCGGTTCGCCCCTGCATCGACAGCCCCGCCAACTGCAGCGCTGCGACCCAACCCTCGGTCCGGCCATCCAGCGCGGCGACATCGATCGGTGTCAGGCCCAGGCCCAGCACCCCGTTGAAATACGCATCAGCCTCATCGGGGGTGAAGCGGAGATCGCCGGCGCGGATCTCGATCAGTTCGCCCCGTGCGCGCATGCGGGCCAGCGGGAGGGCTGGATCGGTGCGGCTGGCGATCACGAGGCGGACGTGTGCCGGCAGATGATCCAGCACGAATGTCATGCCGGCCTGGACGTCCGGCGTATCGATGGTGTGGTAGTCGTCGAGCACGAGGACGGTCTCGTCGGAGATGGCATCGAGCTCGTTGAGCAGGGGCGCCAACACGGTCTCGATCGGCCGGTCGAGCGACTCCAGCATCGACAGCGAGCTCGCGCCGATGCCGGGCCGCGCGGTCTGCAGCGCTGCGATCACCTGGGTCCAGAATGTCGCCGGATCGTCGTCCCCGGGGTCGAGCGATAGCCAGGCCGTGACCGAGCCTTCGGTCGGCGCGGACAGCCACTCGGCGAGAAGTGTCGATTTCCCGAAGCCCGCCGGCGCCGAGATGAGGGTCAGCTTGGACTGTGTCCCGCGGAGCAGGCGATCGGTCAGGCTCGGACGCGGCACGATGCCGCTTCGGGGCTTCGGGACATAGAACTTCGTGGCGAGGAGCTGGCTTGCCATGCCGCACCACTGTAGCCTCGCGGCGCGGGCGGGATCGGGGTCGTCGAGGTCGCGATCGGCAACCCGGTCAGGGGTAGTAGCTTCGACCGGACGCGCGCAACCCATCAGCCACGGCCTGTACCGCCTTCCCGACCGTGGCGGGGTCGGCGTCTCCGTTCACGAGCGCCTGGACCTGGCTGTCGAGTTCCGCGGTGATCTCCGGCTCCCAGAGCCAATCCATCGGGGTGATGGCGTCCTCGAACATCGGCAGGAACTCCTGGGCCAGCGGGTCCTCGATCGCGACGTTGGATTCGGGGATCGGCGAGTAGACCTGCAGGCCGGCAACGACGGCCTCGTCGATCTCGGGCCGGCTCGCGTACTCGAGGAATGCGTAGACGCTGTCCCGGCTCCGGGTTGCCTGGGCCGGCAAGGCAAAGCCGGACCAGGCCAGGATGGGACGCGCACGGGTGGCCCCATCGATCGCGGGGGGTGGGGCGACATGCAGGTCGAACGCGACCGCCGGTGATGCGGCGGTGAGTTCTGGCAGGAGCCACGAACCGTTGTAGGTCATCGCCGCCTTGCCCTGCAGCAGGAGCTGCTGCATCGCCGCATAGCCGACGGCACCCGAACCCGCGAGCAGGACGCCGGAGGTCCGCAGGTCGGCGATGATCCGGAACGCCTCGAGCCACTCGGGGCTGTCGTAGCCGATCTCGCCCCGGACGGTTCGCTCGGCGAAGGCGATCGGGTCCCCAGTGCTCTCGGCGACCATCGGCAAGACCCAGGTGATGAGCATCTGGTTGAAGATGACGTCGCCCGAAGGATGGACGAGCGGAGCCGCACCGAGCGCCGCGAGGGGTCCTACCGACGCCTTGAGGTCCTCGAAGGTCCGCGGGACCTCAAGGCCTGCTTGATCGAGCAGCGCCTTGTTGTAGAAGAGCCCTGTCGTGTGGACGCCGTACGTCGATGCGAGGGGAAATGCCCTCACGGTCTCCTCGCCGGGACCGCCGAGCTGGTAGCGCTCCGGCACGCGCGCGAGCACGTCGGCCAACTCCGGGATGACGCCGAGGTCTGCGAGCAGGCCATCCCGCACCCAGCCTCGGAGTTGCTGCCCGTTGATCATCAACAGGCCGACCGGCTCGCCGGAGGTGATGGTGGTCCGCGCCAACCGGTCCCACTCAGGCCCGCCGCCGGGGATCGCGCGGATGTCCCATTCGACGCCGGGATGGAGCGCCCGGAAGCCGTCGTAGACCTGTTGCAGCGGGGGCATCGAGCCAGGATCGCCACCGACGGTGATCAGCGTGATCGGGCCGGTCATGCCCTCGGGCCTTGTCGATGGTCCCGAGACCGCGCCGCTTCCGTTCGACGTGGCGCAGGCGGCGAGGAGTGGCGTGATGGCGCCACCGGCGGCGATCGCGGCACCCAGTTTGAGCACGCTGCGTCGATCGTACGTACGCGTCCAGCGGCGATCGCCCAGCGGCTCGACCGGCTCCATCAGCCTCCTCTACCTCGACCTCTCTTCCGGGTGACCCGTCAGCGAGTATGGTTCGACCGATCACATCCCGCTCGTGAGTCGTGATGGCCCTTCGGATCCGCGCCGGCCGGTCGGGCCGCGACCGCGCCATCGATCTGCTGTTCCTCCTGCCGATCCTGGCCATCCTCGGCGGCTTCCTCCTCTACCCACTCCTCTACGGGATCGCCCTCAGCGTCCATGACACTCAGGGCTTCGAGCTCGGCGCATTCGTCGGGCTCGAGCACTACGCGCGGGCGGTCTTCGGGGACGCCGTCTTCCATCGCAGCCTGCTGAACACGCTGGTATTCACGACCGTCGCCGTCGTCCTGCAGACGGGCGTCGGGCTGTTCCTGGCAGCACTTGTCGCGGACACGCCGCGCGGCCGGACGCTTGCCCGGATCGTGTTCTTCGCGCCGTTCGTGCTGGCGCCGGTGGGGGTCGGGGCGGTCTGGGCGTACCTGTACGCGCCGTTCTTCGGCATCGTCCCGACGGTGGGGTCCGCGCTCGGGCTCGATACCCAGACGGTCGCCCCGCTGGCCGATCCCGACGCCGCCCTGTGGGCGATCCTGCTGGCCTTCGTGTGGCGCTTCGCCGGGTTCTCGATGGTCATCTACCTGGCGGGCATGCAGAGCCTCTCGCGCGAGTACTACGAGCACGCCCTGCTGGAAGGGGCAAGCCGAGGCCAGCAGTTCCGACGGATCACATGGCCGCTGCTCTGGCCGCAGACATTCGTGATCGTCCTCCTCAGCACCCTCGGTTCGCTGCGGATGTTCGACATGGTCTGGGTCATGACCGAGGGTGGGCCGGCGCACGCGACGGAGACCGTTGCGACGAACGTCTACGCGACCGCATTCCGCTTCCTCGACGTAGGGTACGCGCAGGCGATGGCGATGCTCCTCCTGGCCGTGATCGTGCTGACCGCCGTCATCGAGTACCGACTCCTCGATCGGCGTGCCCAGGTCGTGAGCTCGTGATCCGTCGGCGGGTCCGTCCGTCGACGATCCTCCTCGTCGCGCTCGGGGCCATCTGGGTCTATCCGATCGCCTGGACGCTCGCCAACGCCGTCAGGTCGAGCGCCGACATCTATCGAGCGCCGTGGGACCTGCCGTGGCCGCCGGCCATCGATAACCTCGGGGAGGCGTGGGACCGCGCGCAGCTCGGCGTGGCGCTGTTGAACTCCGCCTACGTGACGGGACTGACGGTGGCGATCGTCCTGGCTCTGTCGATCCCCGGCGCCTACGCGCTCACCAGGCTTCGACCACCCGCCCGAGCCTTGCTGTTCATGCTGGTCCTGGCACCGCTGATCATCCCGACCGAGGTGCTCATCGTCCCCATGTTCGGGATGTTCCGAGCCCTGGGCTTGATCAACAGCCTCCCGGGCCTGGCGATGTACAACGTCGCCGCGAACGTTTCGATCGCGACCGTGATCCTCACGGGCTACTTTCGGACCATCCCGCAGGACCTCATCGACGCAGCCCGGGTCGATGGCGCGGGCCGGATCGACGTCCTGGTGCGCATCGTGATCCCGCTCGCCAGGCCCGGGATCCTGGCTGTCGCGGTACTTGTCGCGATCTTCACCTGGAATGACTTCGGCGGGGCGCTGGTCCTCATCCAGCAGCCGGACTCCTTCACCGCGCAGCTCGCGCTGACGACCTTCTCCACGTTCTACGCCACGGACCAGGGCCTCACGTTCGCGGGCATGGCATTCGTGATCGTGCCGCCGCTCGTCCTGTTCCTGGTCCTGCAACGCAGCTTCATCCAGGGTCTGACCGCCGGGGCGACCCGCCACTGACGGACGCGGTACCGTGGCGCGGATGAACGGACGCACGATCCGACCGGCCTACAGCGAGTGGCCGACCTTCAACCGTCGCCTTCGCGACGTCGTGGCCGCGCTGACCGCGGAACAGCTGGCCATCCAGCCGGGGCCCGACCGCTGGCCGCTCTGGGCGACCGTGGGCCATCTCGCCTGCCAGCGGGTGTTCTGGCTGTGCGACTACGCGGGTGAACCGGGCGCCGACACCACGCGCTTCACGAATGCGGGGTATGACTGCCCTGGGGACGACGACCTCGAGCACGTCCTGAGTCCCGCAGACCTTACCGAGGCCCTCGACGCGACGTTCCGGATCGTCGAGGGCTGCCTGGATCGGTGGACGTACGACATGCTGGAGATCGAGATCCGTCGCGAGGCAGTTCGGGCCCGATCGGGTGCATACGCGCGGCTGGGTCGATCCAGCGAGCCTTCGCCCACGACGTCCATCACTGCGCCGAGCTCAACGAGGCGCTCGGTGCCGCGGGACTCCCGCAGATCGACCCCTGGGGTTGAGGGCTCGCGGTACCCGGGAGCGCTCGCTACCCTTGCATGACCGCACCCGCCCACTGCCCGGAGGCTACCGATGACCGACACCCTCATCCCCGAGCTCGACGAGGCGACGGTCGAGGTCTCCAGGCTCGACCTGCGGACGCGGATGTTCATCGATGGACGGTTCCGCGATGCGATCGATGGCCGCCGCTACGTGACGGAGAACCCGGCCACCGGGCGCCCGATCGCTGAGGTCGCGGAGGGCGGTCCGGCCGACGTCGATGCTGCGGTGGCGGTCGCGCGCGCGGCCGCCGACGACGGCCGCTGGTCGCGGATGAGCCCCGGTGACCGCAAGCGGATCCTCATCCGCTGGGCCGACCTGATCGAGTCGAACGCGCGCGAGCTCGGCCTGATCGAGACTATCGACGCCGGCAAGCCGATCGTGGACACGGTCGGGCTGGACATGCCCGAGACCGCGACGTGCATCCGCTGGCACGCCGAGGCGTCGGACAAGCTGTACGGCGAGGTGGCGCCATCGCCGGCAGGGCACGGTCGCCACCATCACCCGCGAGCCGTGCGGCGTCGTGGGCGCGGTCATCCCGTGGAACTACCCGGCCCAGATGGCCGCGTGGAAGCTGGGCCCGGCCCTGGCGACCGGCAACACGGTCGTGATGAAGCCGGCGTCCACGACGTCGCTCAGCCTGCTGCGCATCGCCGAGCTGGGCTCGGAGGCGGGCCTCCCGGACGGCGTCCTCAACGTCGTGACCGGCCCGGGCGACATCGTCGGTGAGGCGATCGGGCGCCACCCGGACATCGACTGCGTCGCGTTCACCGGGTCCACGGAGGTCGGCCGGCGATTCCTGACCTACTCGGCCGAGACCAACCTCAAGCGCGTGCTGCTCGAACTCGGCGGCAAGAGCCCGCAGATCGTCTTCGACGACGTCGACGGACCTCGCGACCGTGGCCGCGAACGTCGCGGTCGCCATCTTCTGGAACATGGGCGAGAACTGCAGCGCGGGCTCGCGGCTGATCGTCCATCGCTCCAAGCGGGCGGCCCTGCTCGAGGCGATCCAGGCCGAGCTCGCGCCTGGCCGGTGGGTGACCCGCTCGATCCGGCGACGAAGATCGGCGCGTTGATCTCACGCGGGCACATGGAGCGGGTACTGGGGTACATCGCGGCCGGGCGGGCACGAGGGCGCCCGCGTGGTGACCGGCGGCAGTCGCATCCTCGAGGAGACCGGTGGCTGGTTCGTGCCGCCAACGGTCTTCGACGGTGTGCGCAACGACATGACGGATCGCGCGCGAGGAGATCTTCGGTCCGGTGCTTTCCGTGATCGAGTTCGATACCGAAGCGGAGGCAGTGGCGCTCGCGAACGACACGCCGTACGGGCTCGCGGCATCGCTCTATACCCACGACCTCGACCGCGCGCATCGAGTCGCGCGCGACCTCAAGGCCGGCGTCGTCGGGGTGAATGCCTACTCGGAGGGCGACATGACGACGCCGTTCGGTGGCTACAAGCTGTCCGGCTTCGGCGGGCACGACAAGTCGCGTCCATGCCCACGACCAGTACACCGAGACCAAGACGATCTGGATCCAGCTCCGACCGGCGTGATGAGACCGGTCGGGCCGACGCTCCGGCACGACCGGTCCAAGGGTCATTCGAAGTCGATCGACTCGACGATCTGCTGGATCGTCGCGTGAGCCTCCGCCTCGGAACTCGCCAGCGGTTGTTCGGGATGCGAGATCGGTTCGCCGAGGATGACGACGACCTCCCCATCGACGTCCAGGACCCACACGAGGTGTCGCGACCCGGTGGTCGTGATGATGCCGTCGCCGCCGTCGCCACGGACCGTGAACAGCCGGAGTACTCCGTCCTCGACGCAACCTGCCGTCGCGAGACTGCTCGGATAGGAGATCTCGAACGCCTGGCCGGCACGGCCGCCGATCTCCACGTCGGTGGGTTCGGTGGCGGTGATCCCCGTCATGTCTGCGAAGGCGACGACCACGTCATCGACGGTCGTCGTGACCGGTGGTTCGGTGGGGGCCTCGTCACGGCACGGGTCGGCGAAGACGTTCGTGACAAGGCCGACGTCAAGCTCCGCCCGCCACACGGCCGGATCCTCGCGCAGCGGCCGGTTGAAAGCGGCATTCCCCGGAGTAACGTCGCGGACCATCCACCCGAAGGGCATCGTGACCGCGAACGGCGCGGCGTATGGGTCCCCGACCTGATAGGTCCCGGGCGGGAGCGAGCGACCGATGTCCGCCGCTCCAAGTGCGCCGCCGGCGGACGGCGCTGAACCTGTCGGGGAGGGGAGGGTGGTCGGGGTCGGCATCGGGACGCCGATGCCACCCTGGCCGGGCAGGAACATGGTGGCGCCGAACGCCACCACGATGACGGCCGCTGCAACGGCGGCGAGGCGGACGAAGATGGGCATGTGCGGGAACCTCCGCGCCGGCCACATGGGCCGGTGCTGTGGGGTCGTCGGCACGAGTTCCAGGGTGGCGTCGAGGATCCGCTCCGGAGCTCGATCCACGCCGTCTTCGAGCCACGACCGGACGATGCGTGCGACCTCGGGTTCGGTTCTCATCGGGTGGCCTCCCGAACGCTCGGTCGTGCGTCGGCCTCGAGGGCCGCGCGCAGGGCGCGCATCGCACGATGTAGACGTGATCTGACCGTCCCGACGGGGATATCGAGGGTCTCTGCGACCTCGTTGAGGGTCATCTCGAGGTAGTGGTGGAGGACCACCACGGCACGGTGTTCGATGGAAAGGCGTCGGAAACCCCGCTCGAGTTGATCGCGATCGTCGATCGATCCGAGATCCTCGCCGCCGGCCGGCTCATCGCTCGGCAGGAGACGCAGGCTGGGCGTCCAGACGCGGGTGCGGCGACCCTCGGCGTAGCAGGCACGCACGAGGAGCCGATACGACCAGGCGTCGAAGTGCGCCGGGTCGCGGAGTCCGGGGAGATCGCGCCAGATGCTCAGCAGCGCGCGCTGCGTCGCATCCTCGGCAAGATCGGCATCGCGCAGGATCCGTTGCGACACCCGGTGAAGACGATCGACCACGGCGACAGCGAGGCTCGCGAAGGCCTCTTCATCGCCGCGTTGAGCCAAGCGTACGAGCTCGGTGTCCATGGTCTCCACGACTGTGGCGTCGCGCTTCGTCGACGCTCTGCACCGTATGGGAGCCGTCGACCGCTTCGTGACGCCATCTTCGTCGATGCGACCCAAGCGAGGCGCGTGCGCTGCGGCGTGGTGTCACTGATCGCCACGTGGAGCGCGGACCCATCCATTGCGCCGGGCGGGCCGAAGAAGAGTTGACGGCGACACAAGCCGCACGGGTGGACCAAGCAGATGGCCGGACGGCTGTCGCGGTCTGCACCCCCTCTTCGAAAGGACCGATATGAAGCGCCCGATCCTGCTCACGCTCTCCGCACTCGCCCTTGTCGTGGCGGCATGCTCGACCTCGGCGTCCCCGACGCCAGCTCCCGCGACCCCTGATGCGTCCATGGCGCCGATGGGTGACATCGTCGAGACGGCAACGGAGGCTGGCTCCTTTACGACCCTGCTCGCGGCCGCGACGGCTGCCGGGCTCGTCGACACGCTCAAGGGCGAAGGGCCCTACACCGTTTTCGCGCCGACCGACGAGGCATTCGCGGCGCTGCCAGAGGGCACGCTCGACGACCTGCTGGCCGATCCCGAGGCCCTCAAGCAGATCCTCCTGTACCACGTCGTGTCCGGGAAGGTCACCGCCGATCAGGTGGTCGGGATGACCTCAGCCGACTCCGTCGAGGGTTCGCCGATCGCGATCAGCGTCACCGATGGGACCGTCACCCTCAATGACAGTGCCAAGGTCATCACGACGGACATCGAGACCTCGAACGGGGTGATCCACGTGATCGACGCGGTGATCCTCCCGCCGGCCGAATGAACCCTGGCGGGCTGGCGCGTCACGCGCCGGCCCGCTGCCGCGTCAAAGACACCAACGACGCGAACTCCTCCTCCGCGACGAAGCCCTCGGTCCTCCCCCGGGGGCTTCTTCGTGTCTGGCGCCCGGCGCCTGGCCGCCGATGGCGGCGTTGGCGCCGCTGCGCGCCTCGCTCACGCACCGTCGGGTGCGCTCGCTCCGGTGCTCGGGACGCCGCCTTGCCCTCGGACGGCCATCCGCCGGGCCTTCGGGCCGGGCTCAGTTCGCCCGTGCGAGGCGGCGCAGGACCGCGTGGAGGATGCCGCCCTGGCGGTAGTAGTCCACCTCGATCGGACCGTCGAGGCGGACGATCGCCTCGAATCGGACCGTGGTGCCGTCTCCACCGGCGGCCACGTCGCGTTCGGCGACGACCGTGACCGACTGGCGTGGGGACAGGCCGCCGACGAGCCCGGTGATCGCAGTACGTCTCACGCCCACTGAGGCCGAGGGAGGCCGCATCGTCGCCGGGCTTGTACTGGAGCGGCAGGACCCCCATCCCGACCAGGTTCGAGCGGTGGATCCGCTCGTAGCTCTCGGCCAGGACGGCGCGCACGCCCGAGGAGCTTCGTGCCCTTTGCCGCCCAGTCGCGCGACGATCCCGAGCCGTACTCCTTGCCGGCGAGGATCAGCAGCGGGGTCCCCGCCCGCTTGTAGCGCATCGCGGCGTCGTAGATGAACTGCTGCTCGCCGTCGGGCAGGTGGACGGTGTATGGGCCTTCCTTGCCCGGGACCAGACCGTTGCGCAGCCGGATGTTCGCGAACGTGCCGCGCATCATGACCTCGTGATGCCCTCGGCGCGCGCCGTACGAGTTGAACTCGAGCGGTCCGACGTTCCGTTCCTGCAGCCAGTCCCCGGCCGGTGACCAGCTGGCGATCGAGCCAGCCGGGCTGATGTGGTCGGTCGTGACCGAGTCGCCGAGCACGGCCAGGACGCGGCCGCCGAACAGGTCGGTGATCGGCGCCGGCTCGAACGTCAGGCCGTCGAAGAACGGCGGCTTCGCGATGTAGGTCGATCGCGGATCCCAGTCGTATCGATCGCCCGCGGGGATCGGCAGGGCACGCCACTGTTCGTCGCCCTCGAAGACGACCGCGTAGGTCCGCCGGAACAGTTCGGGATCGATCGACGTGCCGATGACCTGCCGCACCTCCTCGGGCGACGGCCAGATGTCGGCGAGGAAGACCGGGGCGCCGTCGTCGCCGATGCCCAGCGGCTCGGTGGTGAGGTCGATGTCGATCCGGCCGGCCAGCGCGAAGGCGACGACGAGCGGGGGCGACGCGAGGTAGCTGGCGCGCGCGAGCGGGTGGATCCGCCCCTCGAAGTTGCGATTACCCGACAGGACGGCCGCGACGACGAGGTCATTCGCCTCGATGGCTCCGGCGATCGGCGCATCCAGCGGGCCGGAGTTGCCGATGCAGGTCGTGCAGCCGTAGCCGGCCAGCGCGAACCCCAGCGTCTCGAGCGGGTCCATGAGCCCGGCCGCCTCGAGGTAGCCGGTCACGGCCCGCGAGCCAGGCGCGAGCGACGTCTTGACCGTCGGCCCGACGCGCAGCCCACGAGCCACGGCGTTCCGGGCCAGGAGACCGGCCCCCACCATGACCGTCGGGTTGGACGTGTTCGTGCACGACGTGATCGCGGCGATCGCGACCGATCCGTGGCGGATCACCGCGTCGTGACCGTCGATCTCGACCGCGATGGCGCCGTTGTCCGTCGCCGCGGTCGTGCCGCCTTCATCGGTCAGCCGGCCGAGATCCTCTCGCGTCTCCGCGGACGGAGCCGCGACCGGGAAGGCGCCGCGGAAGTTCGCCGGCAGGTCGGGAAGCACGACCCGGTCCTGCGGCCGCCGCGGACCCGCCACCGATGGCGCCACGGACGACAGGTCGAGCGTCAGCGACTCGTCGAACTCGGGCCCGGCGCCCGGAAGCCGCCACAGACCCTGTTCCTTGGCATAGCGTTCGACGAGGGCGACGCGCTCGGGCGTTCGGCCGGTCAGGCGCAGGTAGGCGATCGTCTCGTCGTCGATCGGGAATAGCGTGGCCGTGGCCCCGAACTCCGGGCTCATGTTGCTGATCGTCGCCCGGTCGGCGAGCGATAGGCCGGCGAGCCCGTCGCCGGCGAACTCCACGAACGCGCCGACGACCCCGTGGGCGCGCAGCATCTCGGTCACGACGAGGACGAGGTCGGTCGCGGTGGAGCCCCGCGGCAGTTCGCCGGTCAGGCGCACGCCCACGACGTGCGGCATCGGCTGGTACAGCGGCTGGCCCAAGCAGGACCGCCTCTGCCTCGATCCCGCCGACGCCGTACCCGAGGACCCCGAGGCCGTTGACCATCGTCGTATGCGAGTCGGTGCCGACGAGGGTGTCGGGGAAGGCCACGCCGTCGCGGTCGTCCACGACCGTGGCCAGGAACTCCAGGTTCACCTGGTGGACGATGCCGGTTCCCGGTGGCACGACGCGCAGGTCGCGGAACGCGGTCTGCGCCCAGCGCAGCAACTGGTAGCGCTCACCGTTGCGCTCGTACTCGCGTTCCACGTTGAACGCGAACGCCGCGGGTGTCCCGAACCGGTCCACCTGGACGCTGTGGTCGATGACGAGGTCGGCCGGGACGAGTGGGTTGACTCGCGCCGGATCGCCGCCGAGGTCGGCCATCGCGTCGCGCATGACCGCGAGGTCCACGACCGCGGGGACGCCGGTGAAGTCCTGGAGGACGACACGCGACGGCATGAACGGGATCTCGGCCTCGGCCGGCTGGCCCGGCCGCCAGGAGGCCAGGGTCTCGACATCGGCCTCGGTGACGATGCCGCCGCCCGCGTGCCGGAGCAGGTTCTCCAGCAGGATCCGCACCACGACCGGCAGCCCGGTCGACCCGGTCCGGCCCTCGAGCGCATCCAGCCGATAGAGGTCCGGGAGGCCCGGGCCAAGGGGCGCCCGGGCGCCGAAGGGGTCGATCCGTGACAACGCGTCCATCCTCATTGGCTCGCTACACTCGATGGGTGGAAGCGTACCGCGCTCGTGCCGCCGACGCGGCGACCGCCCAGGTGACCCGGTGAAGGCGTGGGGTCCGCTGCCCGGCGACGACCCGGAGCGCGACCGCGCCGAGACCGAGGCGGCCATCGCCGAGGCGGGCATCGACCTCGACCCGGTCCCGCCCGGTCACCACCGCCACGGCGACGAGGTGCACCCGGACGGTCACGCGCACCCCCACCGGCACGCCGGCCCCGGTGAGCGGCCCACGACCGGGATCATCGGCGGTGGTGCCGTCGGGACCGCGCTCGGCACCGCCCTGATCCGGGCCGGCTGGCCGGTCCACGCCGTCGCGAGCCGCGACCCGGACCGGCGTGCGCGCATCGCCGCGGCGCTGGACGGCGCGCGGGCGTTCGCCGAACCGCAGGCCCTCATCGAGGAGGTCGAGTTCATCATCGTCGCGATCCCCGACGACGCGATCCCCGACCTCGCCGCCGAGCGTCCGGATGTACAGCGGCCAGGCCATGGTCCACACGAGCGGGGCGCTGGGCGCGGAGGTCCTCGAACCGGCGATGGCGGCCGGCACGCAGGTCGGGGCCTTCCACCCGCTCGTCGCGTTCGCCGACACGGAACGGGCGGTCGCCGCGCTCCATGGCGCGACGGTCGCCATCGAGGGCGACGATCAGCTGGCCGCGCTTGCTGGCGGAGATGGCCGAGGCGATCGGCGCCACGCCGGTCCGCCTGGCACCCGGGTCCAAGGCGGCCTATCACGCGGCCGCCGTCCTGGCCGCCGGCGGGTTCATCGCGCTGCTCGACGCGATCGCCGAACTCGGGCGGGTCGCCGGCCTGGACGAGGCCGGGTCGCTGGCCGTCTACGGGCCGCTCATCGAGGGCACGCTGGGCAACGCGCGGGCGCTCGGGATCCGCGCCGCGCTCACCGGCCCGATGACCCGCGGCGACGTCGGGACGCTCCAGGCGCACCTCGCGGCGTTGCAGGCGCATGCCCCGGGCGTGCTGGAGCTGTACGTCGCCGCGGCGAAACGCGAGATCGATCTCGCGAGCGAGCGGGGCGCCCTCGCACCGGAGACTGCGGCCACCATGCGTACCGCCCTGACGACGGCGCTTGCAAGGCCCCAGCTGACGCGGTACCATTGCCGCCCATGGGACACAGCATCGCCGCCAAGTACGCGGCTCGGCCGGCGGCCAGATTCGTGCGTCCGTCCAGTCGGGCGCGCGAGCGCCGGCTCGGACTCGGTGCCCTGTCGTCCTTTTCCGCGGCTCGGGCCCGGTCCACCGAGCTCCACGGTGCCCCGATGAGCCCGATGGCCCAGCTCCGCTCGGTGTGGCATGGCCCGCAGGCCGCGCGACCCACCGTCCGCGGCGGGCGGCCGCGTCCTCTCGTCCAGATGCACTGGGCACGGTCCGGGCGATCCGGTACCGGTCGGCGACCGCGCGCCGCCACGGCGCCGTGGCACGCCTGAGGACCGCTACCGCCACGTCCGCGGGCGGCATCGTCGTTCGTTACGAGGCCGGGCGTCCCCATCTCGTCATCGGGAGCCGGCGCCGGGACCGCGACAGCTACACCTGGACCCTTCCGAAGGGCACCCCGGATCGAGGGGAGACCATCGAGCAGACCGCCATCCGCGAGGTGGGCGAGGAGACCGGACTCGAGGTCCGCATCACGGGGCCGCTCGACAAGATCGAGTACTCGTTCGTCCAGTCCGGGACGCGGATCCACAAGACGGTCCACTACTTCCTCATGGAGCCGACCGGCGGTGACCTGTCGCGCCATGATCGCGAGTTCGACCAGGTGCGTTGGATCCCGTTCGATGACGCCGGCTCCGTCCTGACGTTCGAGACCGAGCGCGCACTCGTTGACCGCGCCGCGGCGGCCTTGCACGCGAGACCGGTGGACCGGCGCCCTGACCTCCAGGCGGACCTTCCGGCATGACCCACGACGAGACCCTCCCGCCGGTCAGCCACGTGACCCCGCTGGCGTCGCGTCACGCGGCCCTCGGTGCGCGGATGATCGATTTCGCCGGCTGGCTCATGCCCGTCCAGTACGGATCGATCCTCGACGAGCACCGGGCAGTGCGCGAGCGGGTCGGACTGTTCGACCTCTCGCACATGGGCGAACTCCTCGTGGAAGGTCCCACTGCGGGTACTGCCCTGGCCGCTGCCCTGGTGTCCGATCCGCCGGCACTCAAGGTCGGTCGCGCCCACTACTCGATGATCTGTGCGCCGGACGGCGGGATCATCGACGACCTCATCGTCTATCGCGTGGCCGAGGACGGATTCATGGTCGTCGCCAACGCGGGCAACGCCGCCGTCGTGTCCGACGCGCTTGCAGAACGGCTGGCCGGCACGCGGGCGGTCCTCGACGACCAGTCGCTCGCGACCGGGCTCGTGGCCGTCCAGGGCCCGCGATCGCGCGAGGTCCTGGAGCCCCACACGGACGTCGACCTCGCGGCACTGCCGTTACTACGCGATCGCCGACGGTCACGTGGCCGGCATCCCGGCCCAGGTCGCGCGGACCGGGTACACCGGCGAGGACGGGTTCGAGGTGTTCGTCGCGACCGATCGGACGGGCGAGCTGTGGGACGTGCTCCTGGACGCGGTCCGGGGCGCCGACGGCCTGCCGGTCGGATTGGGCGCGCGGGACACGTTGCGCCTCGAGGCCGGCATGCCGCTCTACGGCAACGAGCTGGACCTCGGCACCACGCCCTTCGACGCGGGTCTGGGTCGCGTGGTCAAGCTCGGCAAGGCGGGCGACTTCATCGGACGTGCGGCCCTGGAGAAGGCGGCGGCGGACGGGTCGAAGCGCAAGCTCGTCGGGCTCGTGGTGGAGGGTCGTGGGATCGCGCGCCACGGATACCCCGTCCACGCCGGCGAGCGGAGGACCGGGATCGTCACCAGTGGGACCCAGTCGCCCACGTTGGGCGTGCCCATCGCCATGGCCTATGTCGCACCGGGCGATGCGGAACCTGACACCATGCTCGACATCGAGATCCGGGACGCCAGGATCCCTGCCCGAGTCGTTCCCTTGCCGTTCTACCGGAGGAGCAGCTGACGTGAGCGTACCGACCGACCTTCGTTACACGCGCGACCACGAGTGGGTACGCCTCGAGGGCGACGAGGCCACGGTGGGGATCACCCAGTACGCGGCCGACCAGCTGGGCGACATCGTCTTCGTGGAGCTGCCCGACATCGGACGAGCACTGGAGGGCGCCAAGGCGTTCGGGGTGGTGGAGTCGGTCAAGGCGGTCAGCGACCTGTTCGCCCCGCTGGCCGGCGAGGTCACCGCGACCAACGATGCCCTGACCGGCGGACCGGAGCTCGTCAATAGCGACCCGTACGGCGCCGGCTGGATGGTCCGGATCCGGGTCGCCGACAGCAGCGAACTCGACGACCTGCTGGACGCCGCCACCTACGACGCACTCGTCGCCGCCGGCTGACGGGAGGTCCTCGTCATGGCCTACGGTCCGCACACGACGGCCGATCGCGAGCACATGCTCGCCGCGCTCGGCATCGCCACCGTCGATGAGCTCTTCAGCGACATCCCGGAGGGTCTGCGCGCATCGCCGCTGGACCTCCCGCCACCCGAACCGGAACTGCAGCTGGCGGCGCGCCTCCGCGGCCTCGCTGCCCGCAACCGCACGGACCTGACCTCGTTCCTTGGGGCCGGCGTCTACCGGCACTGGAGCCCGCCGGCCGTGGACCAGCTGCTGCTGCGCGGGGAGTGGTACACGGCGTACACGCCCTATCAGCCCGAGGTCAGCCAAGGCACCCTCCAGTCCATCTACGAGTACGAGTCGCTGCTCGCCGAACTCGTGGACCTCGACGTCGTGTCGGCTTCGCACTACGACGGGGCTGCGGCCACGGCCGAGGCGGCATTGATGACCTGTCGCGCGACCCGGCGCGAGCGCGTTCTCATCAGCCGCGGGGTCCACCCGCACTATCGCGCGACGGTCGCCACGTACTTCGAAGGCGGCCTCGAGCTCGACGAGATCCCGCTCATCGCTCGATGGCCCGGCCGCCGGCACGACGGATCTCGACGCGCTCGCCGCGATGCTCGCCGACTCGGATCGACCCGTGGCGGGCGTGATCGCCGCGAACCCGGACTTCCTCGGGCTCCTGGAGCCCATGCCGCGGATCGGGGAACTCGCCCACGCGGCGGGGGCGCTGTTCGTCGCGGTCATCGAACCCGTCTCGCTGGCCGTCCTTGCGCCGCCCGGCTCCTATGGCGCGGACATCGCGGCGGGCGAGGGCCAGCCGCTCGGGATCGCTCCCCAGTACGGTGGCCCGTATCTCGGCATCCTCGCCTCCACGGACGCGCTGGTGCGCCAGATCCCCGGGCGCCTCGTCGGCATGACCACGGACCTCGACGGGCAGCGAGCCTTCGTGATGACCCTGCGCGCCCGCGAGCAGGACATCCGCCGCGACAAGGCCGCGAGCAACATCTGCACGAACCAGGCCCTGCTCGCCCTCGCGGCCTCCATCTACCTCGCCACGATCGGTCCGCATGGGCTCCGCGACGTTGCCGCGCTCGGGGCGGCGCGGGCTGCGGAGCTTGAGGCCGCCCTCGACGCCATCGGCGTGCACCGTCTGCATCCCGGGCCGTATCTCAACGAGTTCGCGGTCGCCGTCCCCGACGCCCGGGCCGTCCACCGCCGGTTGCTCGATCGTGGGTTCCTTGCCGGACTCGCGCTCGCCGACGCCGAACCCGACGATCCGTCGCTCGCGGATGCGCTCCTGCTGTGCACCACCGAAGTCACGACCTCCGATGAGATCGCGGCGTTCGCGCTGGCCCTCGAGGAGGCCATGGACGGGCGGCCACCCGTCGCGGTCGAGGCTCGTGCAGGAGCCATCGCGACCACCGCGGCGGGAGCCCCGATGAGCGTCACCGGGCCGCGGCTCCAACCGACGATCTTCGAGCGCGGCAGACCCGGCCGTGGCGGCGGCAAGATCCCGCACGCCCCCAAGCGCGCCCTGGACCGCATCCCGGCCAGCGCGCGGCGCGCCTCGGCCCCGGCGATCCCGGAGATGAATGAGGCGGACGTCGTTCGCCACTACGTCAACCTCAGCCAGCTCAACTTCGCCGTGGACACCGGGTTCTACCCGCTCGGGTCGTGCACGATGAAGTTCAACCCCAAGCTCAACGAGTGGGCGGCCCGCCTTGCGCGGCTTCGCGGAGCTGCATCCGATGGTCCCTGACGAGGTCGCCCAGGGGACCCTCCAGTTGCTCTGGGAGTTCGAGGAGGCCCTCGCCGAGATCTCGGGCATGCGCGCGGTCACCCTCCAGCCGGCCGCCGGCGCCCAGGGCGAGCTGACGGGCATCCTCATGATCCGGGCGTACCACCGCGCTCGGGGCGACAACGACCGGACGGAGGTCCTCGTCCCCGATTCGAGCCACGGGACGAACCCCGCGACCGCGTCCATGGCCGGGTACACGACCATCACCATCCCCTCTGCCGCCGACGGCGGGGTGGACCTCGATGCCTTCCGGGCCGCGCTCGGGCCGCGGACGGCCGCGGTCATGATCACCAACCCATCCACGCTGGGCCTGTTCGAGTCGCGCATCGGCGAGTTGCTCGATGCCGTCCATGCGGCGGGCGCCCTCGCCTACATGGATGGCGCCAACCTGAATGCCATCCTGGGCCGGTTCAAGCCGGGCGAGGCCGGGTTCGACGTGATGCACTTCAACGTCCACAAGACCTTCAGCACGCCCCACGGCGGCGGCGGTCCGGGGGCCGGACCGGTCGGGGTGGGGGAGAAGCTCCTGCCCTACCTGCCGATGCCGCGGGTCCTGCGGACGGACGAGGGCACCTACCGGCTCGAGACGCCGGACGAGCGACCGTCGTCGATCGGACGGCTGCGCAGCTTCGTCGGCAACACGGGGGTCCTGGTGCGGGCGTATGCCTATATCCGCGCCCACGGCGCGAGTCCGGCCTTGCCGAGGTCAGCGACGACGCGGTCCTCGCCGCGAACTACCTCAAGCACCGGCTGGTCGGCACGTACGACCTGCCCTACGACCGGCCATGCAAGCACGAGTTCGTGGCCTCGGCGGCGTCGATCAAGGCGGCGACCGGGGTGCGCACGCTCGACATCGCCAAGCGGCTCATCGATTTCGGCTTCCATCCACCGACGATCTACTTCCCGCTGATCGTCGAGGAGGGGATGCTCATCGAGCCGACCGAGACCGAATCGGTGGAGACGATCGATGCGTTCGCGGACACGCTTGATCGCGATCGCAGCCGAGGCGGCGAGCGATCCGGACACCGTCACGACGGCGCCGCACACGGCCCCCGTGAAGCGTCTCGACGAGGCCACGGCGGCCCGCCAGCCCAACCTGCGATGGCGCCCGATGGCCGGCGCGGAGACGCCGTGTCCGGACTGACGGGGCCCCGACGTCACCGCCAACCGAACGCTCGTTAGGTTGCAGGTTGACAGCCCGTTGAGGCCTGTGGATAGTACCCGCAGCGCACCGTCCCGAATCGTGCTGCCGCTACCGCTTGCCCGAGACCATGTCGAGTTGGGAGGCCCGACCTGATCAAGTCGCAAATACGGCGCGGCATTCAAGAGCGCGAGCACGGGATCGGACAGCGGAGATATCGGGTATCCACCCGTTCGGAGGACAATTGATGCACAAGCGACTCCTGGGTTTGCTCGCCAGCGCTGCCATCATCGTGGCAGCCTGTGGCGGTGCGACCGAAAGTTCTGCGCCCCCGGCTTCGGCCGATCCCGGGGCCTCCGGTGAGGCGTCCGCGCCGCCGGCCGGCGGCCTCGCGGCCGAGCAGATCCTCAACGTCGACATCGGCGGCGAGCCCCCGACCCTCGACACCAACAAGGCGCAGGACTCGAACTCCATCGCGATCCTGTCCGGCACCAGCCGCGGCCTCGTGTACGTCGACAAGGACAACAACGTCGTCCCGTCGCTCGCCACGAGCTGGGAGGTCTCCCCGGATGCCAAGACCCTGACGTTCACGCTGGGTGACTTCAAGTACAGCAACGGCGAGGCGATCGTCGCGGGCGACTTCGTCCGCAGCATCAAGCGGCTGGCCGATCCGCGCACCGCGGCCCCGTACAGCTACGTCGCGGCCGAGATCGCCGGCGCAGGCGACCTGCTCGCCATGGCCGGCGCGGATCCGCTTCCGGCGGACGCCGAGATCACCGCGCTCCTCGACCAGCTCGGTGTCAGCGCCCCCGACGACAAGACCGTCGTCATCACCCTCGCGACTCCGGCGAGCTACTTCCTGTCGGCACTGACCCTGTGGGTCTTCAACCCGATCCAGGAGAGCTGGGTCAACGCGGATGGGTCGCTCAAGACCGAGGCCGGCGAGTTCGTCAGCTCAGGGCCGTTCATCCTCGACAGCTGGGATCACCAGCAGCAGATCACCCTGAAGCCGAATCCGGAGTGGACCGCCGGCATGACGCCGACGCTCCAGGAGATCCACGTCTCCATGTCGCCGGAGCCCGCGCAGGCCATGGCCGCCTATGAGACCGGTGAGATCGACATGCTCCTGCCGGTCCCGTCTGAGGACATCGAGCGCGTCAAGGCCGATCCGGTCCTGAGCGCCGAATACACCGAGGGCCCGGGGCTGAATATCACCTACTACAACTACAACAACGGCAATGACGCCACCGGCCAGGCCAAAAACCCGCGCTGCGAGGACCCGAAGGCCTGCCCGACCTCGAACGCCAATTTCCGCAAGGCGCTGACCCAGGCCATCGACAAGACGGCCTTCAAGAATGCGACGTTCGCTGGCACCGGCCAGGAAGCCGGCACGATGGTCATGCCCGGTATCCCCGGCGCGCTGCCGGACTACGAGCCGTACCCCTTTAACCTCGACGCCGCCAAGGCCAGCATGGCAACCGCCATGACGGAGCTTGGCTATGCGAGTGCCGCGGACATCCCGGTCCTCAAGTTCGGCTTCAACTCCGGCAGCGGTCACGAGCCGCGAGTCGCCTTCCTGGCCCAGGCCTGGAAGGATGCCTTCGGGATCGAGACCGAGCAGATCGGCAGCGAGTTCGGTGTCTTCCTCACCCAGCGCACCGCTGGTGAGTACGACCTGGCCCGCAACGGCTGGGGTGCCGACTACCCGCATGCGAACAACCAGATCGCTGGCCTGTTCACCTGCGGCGGCGGCAACAACGACCAGCAGTACTGCAACCCCGCCATGGACGCCCTCATGGTTCAGGCAGCCGCCGAGCCGGATCAGGCCGCCCAGGCCGCGCTCTACGAGCAGGCCGGCAAGATCATCGCCGACGACGCGGCGTCGCTCTTCCTGCGCTGGGGCGTCAACTCCCAGCTGATCAAGCCGTACGTCAAGGTGACGACGAGCCCGATGGACTCGGTCGTCCCCGGCGAGCGACACTGGGAAGAGACCCAGATCCTGGAGCAGTAGTCCGCCACCGGCGAACTATTGCGACAGGTGGGCCGGCCTTGATGGCCGGCCCACCTGCAACCACTCGAATCCCGCGAACACACTGCGAGAGGCACCGTGGCCAGCTATCTCACCCGGAGGCTCCTCTGGATCATCCCGGTCATGTTCACGGTCTCCATCATCACCTTCGTGCTCATGCACTCGGTGCCCGGTGGGCCGTGGGACCGCGAGAAGCGCCTCCCCGCTGCCGTCGAGACACGGCTCAACGCGGAGTACGGCCTCGACCAGCCCCTGTACATCCAGTACATCAACTGGGCCACGCAATTCATCCAGGGTGACCTCGGCCCGTCCTACCGATTCCAGGACCGCCGGGTCAACGACCTCATCGCCGACGGTCTGATGACCACCGTCCAGCTCGGCCTCATGGCGTTCGTCCTGGCCGTCGTGGTCGGCATCCCACTGGGGATCTTCGCTGCCCTCGGTCATAACCGGGCACCCGATTACGCGTCGACGAGTCTGTCCATCATCGGCATCGCCACGCCCAGTTTCGTGCTGGCGATCCTGCTGATCGTCATCTTCAGCGTCAGATTAGGGTGGTTCCCGACCGGCGGATGGAAAGGGCCTGAATACTGGGTCCTCCCGACGATCGCGCTGGCCGGATTCCCGATCGCGGTCATCGCCCGCTACACGCGAGCCTCCATGCTGGAGGTGACGCGCAAGGACTACATCCGCACCGCCCACAGCAAGGGCCTCCAGCGCCAGGCGGTGGTATCGCGGCACATGATCCGGAACGCCCTGATCCCCGTGATCACCATCCTCGGGCCCACCCTCGCGTTCCTGGTGACGGGCTCGTTCATCATCGAGCGGATCTTCAATATCCCCGGTGTCGGCCAGTACTACCTGAACGCGATCACGACGCGGGACTACAGCCTGCTCATGGCGATGACCATGCTGTATGCGTTCGCGGTGGCATTCCTCAACGTCGTCGTGGACGTCCTGTACGCCTACATCGATCCTCGGATCCGGTACAGCTAGGAGACCCGCTGCGATGGCCACCATCAGCCGCCCGGTCACGGGCGAGATCGCCAAGCCACGCCGCTCCAGCGGGTTGTGGCGGGACGCCTGGAGCCGGCTGCGCAGGAACAAGCTGGCACTCGTCGGTCTCGTCCTGGTCGCCGGCCTGGCGTTCGTGGGGATCTTCGGGCCATTCCTGGCCCCATGGCCGTACGACTACCAGGACCTCGAGGCGGTCTTCGCGGCCGGCGGCGGTCCATTGCCGCCCGGGTCGCCGGGGCACATCCTGGGGACGGACCAGCTGGGCCGTGACCTCCTCAGCCGCCTCCTCGACGGCGCCCGGATCAGCGTCAGCGTGGCACTCGTGGTCCAGTTCGTCATCATCACCATCGGCGTCCCGATCGGGGCGATCGCCGGGCTGGTTCGGTGGACGCCTGGACAACTTCCTGATGCGCTTCACGGACGTCATCTACGCGTTCCCGGACCTGCTCTTCATCATCCTGCTGTCGGTAGCGTTCCGCGAGACCATCTTCGGTCAGGCCATGGACGGCCTGCTGTTGGTGTTCTTCGCGATCGGCCTCACGTCGTGGGTCACCGTGGCACGCCTCGTCCGCGGCCAGATGCTCTCGCTCAAGGAGACCGAGTTCGTCGAGGCGGCGAAAGCGATCGGCGTGTCCGACCGCAGGATCGTCAGCAAGCACCTGCTGCCCAACGGCATGGGTCCGATCATCGTTGCCATCACCCTCGGCATCCCGGGCGCCATCCTGGCCGAGGCCACGCTGGCCTACATCGGCATCGGTGTCCAGCCGCCGCGGGCATCGTGGGGCACGCTCATCGCCGAAGGCCAGAAGTGGGTCCGCTCGGAACCGCACCTCGTCGTCTTCCCGGCGATCGCCATCGCCCTCGCCCTGATCGGCTTCACCTTCCTCGGTGACGGCCTGCGCGATGCGCTGGACCCCAAGCTCAAGGGCAAGCAGTAAGTGACGACACAGCAGGACCCGGCGTCGGCCGACGAAGCGCCGACCGTCGTCGACCTGTCCGCGGACGAGATCCGGCGCGAGCGCGTCGAGCAGCTCGAGCGCCACGCCTCCGAGCACGCGGCCGGGGCACTCCTCGAGGTCCGCGGCCTGTCCACTCACTTCTTCACGCCCGACGGCGTCATCCAGGCGGTGGACGACGTGAGCTTCGAGGTGGGCTACGGCGAGACGCTCGGTCTGGTCGGCGAATCCGGCTGCGGCAAGAGCGTGTCCGCCCTGTCGATCGCCCGCCTCGTGCCCGACCCGCCGGGCCGGATCGTGGCCGGCGAGATCCTGTTCGACGGGATCGACGTGCTCAAACTCAGCGATGAGGACATGCGCAAGCTGCGCGGCAAGGAGATCGGGTTCATCTTCCAGGACCCGCTCACCAGCCTCAACCCCACCCTGACGATCGGCTTCCAGATCGCGGAGACCATCCGTGAGCACATGGGGCTGTCCCAGAAGGCGGCGGCCGATCGCGTCGTGGAACTGCTGGCCAAGGTGGGCGTCCCGCGGCCCCGCGAGCGCCTGAACGACTATCCGTTCCAGTTCTCCGGCGGCATGCGCCAGCGCGTGATGATCGCCATCGCGCTCGCCTGCGACCCGAAGCTGATCCTCGCGGATGAACCCACCACGGCGCTCGATGTCACGATCCAGGCGCAGATCCTCGAGCTCATCCAGACCCTGTCGCAGGAATTCCACACGGCGGTCCTGCTGATCACGCACGACCTCGGGATCGCGGCGGGCATGTGCGACCGCGTCAACGTGATGTACGCCGGCCGGATCGTGGAGACGGGGACCGTGGACGAGCTGTTCGACTCGCCGCAGCAGCCCTACGCCTGGGGCCTGCTGGACTCGCTGCCGCGCATCGACGATGTCCGGGGCGAGCGGTTGCGGACCATCGAGGGCATGCCGCCGCTGCTCATCCAGCCGGCCGATGCGTGCCGGTTCAATCCTCGGTGCGCCTATGCCCGGGACGTCTGTCGCGAGCATGAGCCCGGCCTGACGCCCCGTGGCACGGAAGCGCATCTCGCCCGATGCTGGGCGACCGAACCCGGCGGGTGGATCTCGTGACCGCGACCGTCGAGGCCGCTCGCGCCGCTCCCCGCCCACGACGCGCGCAACATCGTCGAGGTCAACGACCTCAAGGTGCACTTCCCGATCCGGGCGGGCATCTTCAAGACCGTCAAGGGGACCGTCAAGGCGGTCGACGGCGTGGATTTCGAGGTCCGCCGCGGCGAGACCCTCGGGCTGGTCGGCGAGTCGGGGTGCGGCAAGAGCACCATCGGTCGCGCGATGATCCGCCTGCGCGAGCCGACGTCGGGCACCGTCCGGTTCGATGGCGTGGACCTCGGCAGCCTGAGCCCGGAAGACGCTGCGCAAGATGCGCCGGCGGATGCAGATCATCTTCCAGGACCCGTACGGGTCGCTCGATCCACGGATGACCGTCGGGTCGATCGTCGCCGAGCCGCTGGAGACGCACGATCTCGCCCAGGGCGAGGCCAAGCGCGAGCGGATCGCCGAGCTGCTCCGCCTGGTCGGACTCGACCCCGCGTACGTCCAGCGCTATCCGCACGAGTTCTCCGGCGGCCAGCGCCAGCGGATCGGGGTCGCCCGCGCGCTCGCGGTCGAGCCCGAGTTCATCGTCTGCGACGAGCCCATCTCCGCGCTCGACGTGTCGATCCAGGCGCAGGTCCTGAACCTGCTCACCGACCTCCGTCAGCGCCTCGGCCTGACCTACCTGTTCGTCGCACACGACCTCTCGGTGGTCAAGCACATCAGCGATCGGGTCGCCGTGATGTACCTGGGCAAGATCGTCGAGGTCGGACCCCCGGACCAGCTCTACGCGTCGCCCGGGCACCCCTACACCCGTGCGCTGCTGTCGGCGGTACCGGTCCCGGATCCCAACGCCGAACGCAAGCGCAAGCGGGTCATCCTCAAGGGCGACGTGCCGAGTCCCGTGAACCCGCCACCCGGGTGCCGGTTCCATACCCGCTGCTGGCTCTACGAGCAGCTCGGGCAGCCGGAGGATTGCCGGACCATCGATCCGCCGCTGGCGGTCCTGGAGGGTGAGCATCGCGTCGCGTGCCACCACTCGGACGAGGCCCGCAAGACCGACGTCGGCATCGCCCACATCGACGACCGCCCCGTCCGCCACGGCACGCCGGAGAAGGCGTTGGCCTCGCTGGCGGCCACCGGCGCCGCCGATGCACCGCCGCCGCTCGAGGCGCCGGCAGCCTTCGCCCTGGATGCCGAGCTGCTCAAGTCGGACACCCCGCTGGAGAAGTTCCAGCCACCGGAGTCGACCTAGCGGCCGAGGCGTCGCGCGGTCTGCCGCGCGAGCCCACGCGGGGATCCATGCAGCGGACCGGCGTCTCGACCCTCGCCGCCGCCGTCCTGCTCGTCGCCGTGGCCTGCGGCGAGCCGACACCTAGCCCGTCGAGCGCACCGCCCGGCGAACCGACACCCGCGCCGACGCTCGCGGTGTCGCCGACGCCGATCCCCGTCCCGACGCTGCGGCTGGCCATCGATGGCGACCTGCGCGGCGGGCTTCTCCAACGCGGCCGATCGGAACGGACGCGATCCGGATCGCGGGGTTCATCCACGACGGGCTGTTCGAGCCGGACGAGCGACTGCGGCCCGTCCCGGTGCTTGCGGCAGGACCTGCCGTCGTGTCCGCCGACGGCCGGACGTGGACCGTCGCCATTCGCGACGACGCGACGTTCCACGATGGGTCGCCGCTGACGGTGGACGACGTCGTCCTGACCTACGAACTCGCCCGCAGCGCGCGCTGCACGTTCGGACCGGACAGCTGCCTCTCGACCGTCCTTGAGGCGGTGAACCGGGTGGATGACGACACGGTGGCGTTCACGCTGCGTCAGCCGCTGGCCGCGTTCGGGACGACATCGCTCGGGATCGGCATCGAGCCCAGGGCGGCCCTCGACGCGGCGTATGCGGCGTTCCTGGCGGGCGTGGAGGGCATCACGGCGACGGACACGGCCGACTACCTGGGGACGGTCGCGGCCGAGACCGCGGATCCGACGGGGCCGGACGGACCAGATGGCGACCCGACCGTCGACCTGGACGCCCTTCGAGGACCCGGCGAGGCGCTCCTGGCGCGTGCCGCGATCGAGCTGCCCGACCCCGGCGACCACACCGTCTCGGGCGCGCTCGACGAGGCGGGTTACGTCGATGCGGTCGTGGCGCGGGTGCGGGCGATCGACGCCACGTTCACCAGTGCCCCGGTGGACGCGATGGCGGCGGCGTATCCGTTCCTGGCGTCCGCCGACGGCGCCGATCGGCACCGGTCCCGTTCCGCCTCGTCGAGGCGCCCGACGGACGTCCGGGATCGACCTCGAGGCGTATCCCGGACTACGTCCTGGGCGCCCCGGAGATCGATCGGGTCGAGGTCCGCATCGCGCCGTCGGCGGCCGCCGCAGCGGATGCACTGGCCGCCGGCGAGGTGGATTGGCGTCCGGCGCTTGATGCTGCGGCCGTCGCCGGTCTGCGAGCCGATCCGGACGTGCAGCTCGTCGAGTATCCGGAATTCGGGTTCTTCGCCCTCTACTTCAACCTGCATCCGGACGCGGGTGGCCTGTTCGCGGACCGCAACCTGCGCCAGGCCGTCTCGCTCTGTTTCGACAAGGACGTCGCGGTCGCCGCCGCCACCGACGGCGATGGCGTCGCGATCTACAGCGAGATCCCGACGATGTCGTGGGCGTATCCCGCGACCGGCCTCGCGACCTACCCGCGCGATCCGGCGGCGGCAACCGGGCTGATCGAAGCGTCCGGGTGGGAGCTCGGCGACGACGGGGTCTACGAGCAGGACGGCGACCGGCTATCGACCGCTGTCGCCGTGCGTGAGGGTTTCCCCGAGCGCACCGCATGGCTCCAGTCGGTGAGCGAGCAGGTCCGCGATTGCGGCATCGAACTCGAGGTGGTCGAGGTCCCGTTCGACGCGATCGTGGAGATGCTCGCCATCTACCCGCATGTGAACGCCGCCGACCCCGACCCCGGCGACCCGTTCGACGTCTACTTCGGCGGCCTCGATACCAGTCTGGACCCCGATCCGTTCCTGCTGTACCACTCCTCGGAGTGCTCCAGCGCCGAGCGGCCCGACACGTTCAACTTCGCCTGTTGGGCCAACCCGGCCGCGGATGCCCTGATCGAAGCTGGCCGGGTCGAACCGGACCTCGCCGAACGTGCCCGGATCTACCGCGACTACGCGATCCTGCAGTCGGGGGACCTGCCGGTCATCTACGCGTGGTCGGATCTCGTACGTGAGGGCATCGCGGCGACGCTCGACACGACCGACCCCGCCGGCCTCGCCCTCGACACGCCGACCTGGTATCGCAGCCTGGAGCGGCTCACCAGCGTGCGCTAGACGGTCGTCGTGGCACCCGGGGTGGTCGCCACCGCCTCGCCGTCCACCGCCGGCGCCCGGAAGTGGCAGGCGCACAGGTGGTCGCCACCGAGGTCGATGAGCGGTGGAAGCTGGGCCGCACAGATCTCGGGGTCCCCGAACTCCGTCCGCAACGGGCAACGCGGGTGGAATCGGCAGCCGCTGGGCGGGTTGACCGGGCTCGGCACGTCGCCGGTCAGGATGACGCGCTGGCGGCGGGCCTCCGGGTCCGGGACGGGGATCGCGGACATGAGCGCCGAGGAGTAGGGGTGCTCCGGTTTGCGGAAGAGGTCCTGTCGGTCGGCCAGCTCGACCACGCGGCCCAGGTACATCACCGCGACTCGATCGCTGATGTGCTCCACGACACCCATGTTGTGGGCGACGAACACGTACGTGAGCCCGAGTTCGCGCTGGAGCGACTTGAGCAGATTGAGGACCTGGGCCTGGATGGACACGTCCAGGGCCGACACCGGCTCGTCGCACACGACGAGGTCGGGTTCCAGGACGAGGGCGCGGGCGATCCCGATGCGCTGACGCTGGCCACCCGAGAATTCGTGCGGGTAGCGCCGGGCGTGATAGGCCTGCAATCCCACCATGTCCATCATCCGGGTGACCTTCGCCCGTCGTTCCGCGGGGGTTCCCAGGTCGTGGATCCGCAGTCCTTCGCCGATGCTGTCGCCGACCGGTGTCCGTGGGTCCAGGCTGGCATACGGGTCCTGGAAGATGATCTGCATGCGGCGGCGGTACGGCTTGAGCGCCGCGCCCTTGAGGGCCGTGAGGTCGACCCCATCGAAGCGGACCGTACCCGCGGTCGGCTCGATCAGGCGGAGCAGGAGGCGACCGACGGTGGTCTTGCCGCAGCCGGACTCCCCGACGAGGCCCAGGGTCTCGCCCCGGCGGATGTCGAAGGACACGCCGTCGACGGCCTGGACCTGGCCGATGGTCCGCGCCAGCACGCCACCACGGATCGGGAAATGCTTGACGAGGTCCCGGACCTCGACGAGCGGCGTTCCGTCGGTCGTGTCGTTGGTCACGACGGCCCCTCGCCCCGCGGCATCAGCCCACCGGCGGCGTCGTGATAGAGCCAACAGCGCACATCATGGCCTGGTGCGATCGGCAGCAGGTTCGGATGGACCTCCGTCGCCATCGCGACTTCCTCCTCGATCCGGGCTGTGCAGCGCGGCGCGAACCGGCAGCCCTTCGGGAGGTCGATGAGGTTGGGCACGTTGCCCGGGATGACCGCGAGCTCATCCTGGACGGACCCGACGACCGGGATGGAGCCGATGAGGCCTTTCGTGTACGGGTGCCTCGGGCGGCGGAACAACGAGACCGTGTCCGTGTGCTCCACGATCTCGCCCGCGTACATGACCGCGACCCGGTCGCACATCTCGGCGACGACCCCGAGGTCGTGCGTGATGAGCACGATGGCCGTGCCGGTCTCGTCGCGGAGATTGCGCATGAGGTCGAGGATCTGGGCCTGGATGGTCACGTCCAGGGCCGTGGTCGGCTCGTCCGCGATGAGCAGCTCGGGTTCGCACGCCAGCGCCATCGCGATCATCACGCGCTGGGCCATGCCACCGGACATCTCGTGCGGGAAGTTGTTCAGGCGCCGCTCCGGATCGGGGATCCCGACCATCTTGAGCAGTTCCTGGGCTCGGGCCCGCGCCGCCTTGCCCTTCATCCCGCGGTGGATGCGCAGGACCTCTTCGATCTGGCGGCCCACATCCCAGACCGGGTTGAGTGACGAGGTCGGTTGCTGGAAGACCATGCTGATCCGGTCGCCGCGGATCTTGCGCATGTCGCCTTCCTTGACCTTGAGCAGGTCCTGGCCGTCGAACAGGATCTCACCGGCGTCGATGCGGCCGGGCTTGGAGACCAGCCGCAGGATCGAGAGGCTCGTGACGCTCTTGCCGCAGCCGGACTCGCCGACGAGCCCCATGATCTCGCCGCGATCCACGTGGAAGTCGATGCCGTCCACCGCGCGGACGACGCCATCGCGCGTGTAGAACGACGTCCGCAGGCCCTTGACCTCGAGGAGTGGCCGTTCGCCGCGTTCGTGCCGCGGCCGACGCTTGGACGCCGGGACGAGCTCCTCGACGACCGAGGTCTCGGTGGCGCTCGCGAGGGTCATCGATTCAGCCTCGGGTCCAGGGCGTCGCGCAGGCCGTCGCCCAGAAGGTTGAACGCGAGCACGGTCATGGTGATCGCGATCCCCGGGAACACGATGAGGTGGGGCGCCGTGAACACCTGGTTGCGCTCCTGGCCGATCATCGAGCCCCATTCCGCCTGCGGTGGCTGCGCCCCGAGGCCCAGGAACGACAGCGCGGCGACGTCGAGGACGGCACCGGCGACGCCGAGCGTGCCTGCGACGATGAGCGGTGTCAGGGCATTGGGGACGATCCGGCGGCGGAGGATCCCCATGCTGGATTCCCCGAGGGCGCGCGATGCGGTGACGAAGTCCTGTTCGCGGACCGAGATGACGGATGAGCGCATGATCCGGGCATAGATGGGGATCGCGACGATGCCGATCGCGAGCTGGCTGTTGATCAGACCCGGTCCGAGCACCGTGACGATCGCGATGGCCAGGAGCAGCGCCGGGAAGGCGAGCAGGACGTCCATCAGGCGCATCAGGATGTCGTCGGACGTCCCGCTGGAATAGCCGGCGATCGCGCCGATCGTGGCGCCCAGCAGGATCGCGAAGCCGACGGTCAGGATGCCGATCTGCAGGGACACGCGGGCGCCATGCACCACGCGGCTGAACACGTCACGGACGTTCCCGTCGGTGCCGAAGATGTGCTGCGGCTGGTCCTCCGGGCACCCGAGGACGTGGATGCACGGAGCGGATCGGGCCGTGACGTTCGTCTCGACATCGAGGAGCACCTGGTTGGGAGGGAATGGGGCGATCAGGTCGGCGAAGACCGCGACGAAGACCAGGAACCCGATGACGATGAGGCCGATCACGGCGTTGCGCTGGCGCAGGACGCCCGACAGCGTGTCCCGGGCGAGCGACGACGAGCGCGTCGGTTTCGCCTCGGGGAGCGCGCCGGCCGGGATCAGGTCACTCGTCATTCGAGGCGTACCCGTGGGTCGAGCTTGGCGTACGAGAGATCGACGAGCAGGTTGACGACCAGGAAGCCCATCGCGACCACGACGGTGAACCCCTGGATCACTGCGTAGTCGCGGCCCTCGATGGCCTCGAAGATCGCGGACCCCATGCCGCCGAGACGGAAGATGGTCTCGGTCAGCACGGCGCCCGACAGCAGGCCACCGAGTTGGAGCCCGATGATCGTGACGACGGGGAGCAGGGCATTGCGGAATGCATGACCCAGGACGACGCCGCGTTCGCTCAGGCCCTTGGCCCGGGCGGTCCGCACGTAGTCGAGGCTGAGGTTATCCAGCAGGCTGGAGCGGGTCATCCGGGCGATGATGGCCAGCGGGATCGTCGCGAGGGCGACCGCCGGCAGGATCATGTGCGTGACGGTGTCCGCGAACAACTCGCCGTCGAGGCGGACGATGGCGTTGAACGTGTAGATGTTCGACATGAAGTCGATGAACGAGCGCAGCGGTCCCTCGAGCTCCGAAAGGCCCCAGACCTCCGCGAGCGGCGGGACACTCGTCCCGGGCGTCAGACGCCCCGAGGGTGGCAAGGCGAACGGGGTGTCCTTGAGGATCACCGCGAACACGAATGCGAGGACCAGGCCGAGCACGAAGACCGGGGTCGAGACGCCAAGGTTGGCGAGGGCCATGGTGCCCACATCGGCGGACGTGTTGCGACGGGTCGCCGAGAGGATGCCGAGGGGGATCCCGATGACCGTCGCCAGCAGCAAGCGCGTAGAAGGTCAGCTCGAACGTCGTCGGTAGCCGCTCGATGAGCAGGTCGGATACGGGCCGGCCGTCCTTCGCCGAGTTCCCGAAGTCCCCGCGGAAGATCTCGCCCAGGTAGATGACGAACTGCTGGGGGATGGGTTTGTCCAGCCCGTGCTCCTCGTTGAAGATCGGCGCACGTCTCCGGGTCGGCGCGCTCGCCGAGCGCAGCCACGCATGGATCCCCGGGCAGCAATCGGGCGATCGCGAACACGAGGAACAGGATCCCGAAGAGCACGGGGATGGCGACGAGGATGCGACGGACGATGAATCGGGTCAACGCGACGTCTCTTCCACGATCTGTGACGGGTCTGGGGCTCGATCAGCCCGGATAGCGGAGGACCGGGCACCCACGTGGGGCGCCCGGTCCTCCAGGTCTCGCTCGGTCAGCTGGCCGGCGGGGGCGGGGGCGGGTTCAGGAAACCCGCGAACAGGTAGGTCCAGTACTCGAAGAGCCCGGAGCCTTCCTTGCCGACATGGAGGGGATGCGCGGCATCCCACTGGACGGCGTACGAGAGGACCACGTCGTTGGCATCCAGCGTCGCGCCGTCGTGGAAGGTCACGCCGTCACGCAGCGTGCACGTCCAGACGGTCGAATCGGCGTTGGCCACGCACGACTCCGCCAGGAGCGGTTCGGGCGTGGTGCCACCGATCGAGTACGAGTAGAGACCTTCCACGATCTGCTCGCAGACGCGGAGCGACTCGCCGTCGGTCTCGTCCGCGCAGTACAGGCCGCCCGGCTCGCCGTTCTGGAGCCAGACGATCTGCTCGCGGTCGCCCGGGGTCATCGCGAACAGCGCCTCGTTGCCGAGTGGCGACGAATGGGCGCCGGTCACGTCGGCACGGAAGACCGTGGCCGACCCACCGTGGGCGATCGGCACCATCGGGACATGCGTCCGGATGGCGTTGTTGGCGCTCGCGTAGAGCGTCTCGCGGGCGGCCGGGTCGGACGTCGCGGCACCCTCGACGAGCGGCGCCGTGATGTCGTCGAACTTCGTGCCGAACTGGTCGGACGCGCCGACGCCAAAGTGGACGTCGAGGAAGTTGGTGACGTCGGGATAGTCCGCGCCCCAACCCAGGAGGTGGAAGGCTTCGAGCTCACCACGCGACGCTTCGGTCAGGTAGGTGTTCTCGTCACGGACGTCGATCTCGGTCTTGATGCCGAGGTTGGTCAGCAGCTGGCTCTGGATCTCCGTCGCCACGGTGACCGGCTCCGGCAGGTACCCGCGGACGACGTCGCGCAGGCTGATCGGATAGGTCTTGTCGAAGTCGAACCCGGCCGTGGTCAGCATCTCCTTGGCCGCGGTCGCATCGAAGTCGTACCACGCATCACCGGCGCAACCGCCGGGGATATCGCACGGCGTGAAATGCGAGGCGACGCTGGATCCGGGCGGGTAGAAGTTGTCGACGATGCGCTGCCGGTCGATGCCCATGGCGATCGCCTGGCGGACCTGCTCGTTGTCGAACGGGGCGAACTTGTTGTTCATGCCGACGTAGAAGATGTTCAGCGCGGTGCGCGGGAACAGCTTCAGGTCAGCGTTGGCCTCGATCGCGGCAAAGTCGTCCGGTCCGGGGTTGTCGATGCCGTCGACGGTGCCGGCGGTCAACTCGACGAGCCGCTGGGCGGCCTCGGCGCTCCACTGGACGATGGCGCGCGGTGCGCCCGGCTGCTCGCCCCAGTAGGACTCGTTGGCCGTGAGGACGATCTCGCGCTCGGCGGTCCAGGCTTCGAGCTTGTACGGTCCGGTCCCGTTCGGGCTGCGGACCAGCTGCTCGCCACCACCACCGGTCGAGGTGAGGAAGTCGGCGTCATTGATCGCCAGGGACGTGAACGCGACCTTGGACAGGAACGCGGCGTCCGGGGCACAGACGGTGAACTCGATGGTCTTGGCGTCGAGCGCCTTGATCAGGCCCATCTGGCCGGTGTAGCCATCGGTACCGCAGGCGGACGTGCCGCTCTCCGGATAGACCATGCCCTCGAAGGGCGCGGCACTGGGTGGGGCCTCGGAGGCCGGCGGGGCCTCACTGGCGGGCGCCGCGCTCGGCGACGCGCTGGTGCCGCCGCAAGCGGCGGCGATGATCGCGATGCTGCCGAACAGCACTGCGAGCTTGAGCGACCACCTCGGTGATCGGGTCATGCGCAACTCCTCCTCCTGAGCCCCGCACCGGTCCACGGCCTCCCTGACCGGGTGGATGGGACACGTTGTGACCTCGCGCAACGGCGCACGTCTGACGCGGGTCGCGCCGAAGCCTAGCATCCTCGGTGGGCGCAGTCATCCCCGCAACGCCGGGTCTCCCCGCACGGCCGGCGAGGGGCGTCTCGCGTATGCTCGCGCCATGGACTCGATCCGCGTGGCGCTCGCCCAGATCGCGCCGTCGCTCGGCCAGCTCGATGCCAATCTCGCGCGCCATCACGAGCTGATCGAGGCGGCCCGGACCGGGGGCGCGGACCTCGTCGTCTTCCCCGAACTGGGGCTCACGGGCTACCAGCTGCAGGACCTCGCGGCCGAGGTGTCGCTCCGCCTCGACGATCCGCGCCTGGCGGGCCTCGCGCGCGCGACCGAAGGGCTCTCTGTCGTCGTGTCGTTCGTGGAGGAATCGGCGGACCATCGGCTGTTCATCGCGGCCGCCCTCCTCGAGGATGGCGAACTGCGCCACGTCCATCGCAAGCTGTTCCTGCCGACCTACGGCCTGTTCGACGAGCGGCGCTTCTTCGCGCCCGGGCGACCTGCTGCGGGCCGTGCCGTCGCGCCTCGGCGTGGGGATCGGGATCGGGGTGTGCGAGGACTTCTGGCACCTGACCGTGCCGCAGATCCTGGCCCTCGACGGCGCGCAGATCCTCATCAACGTGTCGTCGTCTCCGGGGCGGGACCTGGCCGCCACGAACGAGGTCGGACTGGGGACGGCGACGTCCTGGCGGACGCTCATGCGGACGTACGCCCAGCTCACGACGTCGTTCGTCATCTTCTGCAACCGGGTGGGCGTGGACGAATCGATCTCGTTCTGGGGCGGGTCAGAGGTCATCGCCCCGACCGGCGCGGCCGTGCTGAGCGCCCCGCTCTACGACGAGGGCCTGTTCATGACCGATATCGCCCCGGCGGACATCCGCCGCGAGCGGATCGGCCTCCCGCTCCTGCGCGACGAGCGGCCGGAGCTCCAGGTGCGCGAGCTGGAGCGGATCGTGCGAGAGCGAGCCGGACTCTCCGACGACACGACGAGCGAGCCCGGGCGCAGGTCCCGGGCTGGACGTCGCACCGGGCGTGCCGGCGGCGCGACCGATCGGGTTCCGCCAGGGGAGTCGCGGGCGGATGAGCGGCCAGACCGCCGCGTTCGAGCTGCCGACGGAGCTCGCGATCGACACCGACGTCGCGCGGCGCGTCATCGGGGAGTTCATCCGCGGCCAGCTGCGCCAGGCCGGCTTCGAGCGGGCCGTCCTCGGGCTGTCCGGGGGCATCGATTCGGCGCTCGTCGCGTACCTCGTCGCCGAGGCCATCGGGGCCGAGCGGCTGCTCTGCGTGCTCATGCCGTATCGGACCTCGTCACCGGCGTCGCGGGCCGATGCCGAGGAGGTCGTCCGGCGCCTGGGCTGCGCGTCCGAGCTCGTCGAGATCACGCCGATGGTCGACGGCTTCTACGGCCCCGAGACCGACGCGTCGGCGCTCCGCCGGGGCAACTTCATGGCGCGGATGCGGATGGCCGTGCTGTACGACCGCTCGGTGACGTTCGGTGGCCTCGTCGTCGGGACCGGGAACAAGACCGAGTCGCTGATCGGCTACACCACCGTGTTCGGCGACAACGCGTGCGCGTTCAACCCGGTCGGCGACCTGTACAAGAGCCAGGTCCGGCAGCTGTCTGCGGCGATCGGCGTGCCCGACGAGATCCTGCGCAAGGCGCCCTCGGCAGACCTGTGGCCGGGCCAGACGGACGAGATCGAGGCAGGCTTCAGTTATCCGGAGCTGGACCGGCTCCTGTTCTGGCGGATCGACAAGCGGCGGTCCGTGGACGAGGTCGTCGCACTCGGGTTCGCCCGGGCGCTCGTGGAACGGGTGGACCGGATGGTGGCCGGAGCGGAGTTCAAGCGGCAGGTCCCACCGATCGCCAAGCTCGGGCCGCGGACGGCGGGCGTGGACTACCTGTACCCGCGTCGTCGGCCGGGGTCGGCGCGGGAGTGAACCGGCCCGACCGGACGAGCCGTGGCCGGCGGTGCCGCCGCCGCCGACGCCGGTCCCGGTGGCGTCCTGTACGTCGTCGCCACTCCGATCGGGAACCTGTCCGACGTCACGCTGCGCTCGCTGGAGGTCCTCGGGAGCGTGCCGCTCATCGCCGCGGAGGACACGCGACTGACCAAGCGGCTGCTGGATCGCCACGGGATCGCGGGTCGCCTGACCAGCTTCCATGCACGCAGCGGCCCGGGACGGCTCCGCGCGCTGCTGGACGCACCTCGGCGGCGGTGCGGATCTCGCGCTGGTCACGGACGCCGGCACGCCTGCCGTGAGCGATCCGGGCGCGGACCTCGTGTCGGCCTGGGCGGCGGCGGGCGGACGCGTCGTGCCGATCCCGGGCGCGTCGGCCGTGCTTGCCGCAGTGTCGGCCGCCGGTGTGGCGGGTCCCCGCTGGACGTTCGAAGGGTTCCTGCCGCGGTCCGGGCGCGACCGTCGGGAGCGCCTCGCTCGCATCGCGGCCGATGACCGTGGGTGCGTCGTGTTCGAGGCGCCAGGGCGCGTCGCCGCGACCCTGCGTGACCTGGCCGCGGCCTGCGGCGACGGATCGCCCCGCCGCGGTCTGCCGCGAGTTGACGAAGCTGCATGAACAGATCGTGCGCGGGCCACTCGGGGACTTGGCCGAGTCCGTGGCCGAAGGGTCGATCCCGGAGCGCGGCGAGTTCGTGTTGGTGGTGGGGATGGTCGCCGCGGGTGGCGGACCCACCGACCGTCCCGGGGCTGCGGATGCCCTCGCGGCGGCCCGCACCGAGGTGGATCGGCTCGTGGCGGGCGGGGTGGCCCGCGGGGACGCGGCGCGTCGTGTGGCGGCAGCCACCGGGATCCCTCGTCGGCAGCTGTACGGCGCGATCGACGCCGGTGGCGCTGCTGCGACGCGATCGACGACGCCCGACTGACGAACGGCTGACGGGCGGCGGCGCGGGAGGGGGACGCGCCGCCGCCGTCGGGGATCGAGCGAGGGTCAGGCGGCGACTTCCTCCTCGTCGTCGGCATCCTCGTCCGCGAGGTCGGCGACAGCCTCGACGGACTCGGGGATCGGCTCGGTCGGCGGGGCCTCGCCGTATGCCTCGGCCTGGGCGGCCAGCGAGTCGGCGGCCTGCTGTGCTTCGTAGTCCTTCTTGCGGCGACCCGAGAGCATCTCGACGTGCGATGCGACGACCTCGGTCTTCCAGTGGCGGGCACCACGGTCGTCGTCCCACGATCGCGTCTGGAGGCGACCCTCGATGGCGACCTGCTGGCCCTTGCCGAGGTAGGTCCCGGCGATCTCGGCCAGGCGATCCCAGGTGACGACGGGGTGATACTCCGCCTTCTCCCGGCCGCCGCCGATGAACTCGTTGCTGGCAACGGTGAACGTCGTGACGTTCTTGCCGCTGGCGAGGCTTCGCATCTCCGGGTCGCGCGTGAGGCGACCCGTGAGGAAGACCTTGTTCACGGTCCGATCTCCTTCCCGGTCGGCCGGCTGCGCCGGTCACGACCCTGCGTCTCCGGCGGGATGACACACGGGAACCTAGCAGCGGGCTCTGCACCGCGACGCATCGGCCACTGCACGGGGACTTATCGGCGAGCCCAGGCCCAAGCTGGTCGATCGGCGAGGGCGCTCCGCGACTCCCTTGGCCGGTTCAGCCGACGACCGTGCGCCCCCGGCTGGTCCGCCCCGATCGGGGCGCCGGCATCGCCTGCACCGTCGACGGGACGAGGCCGAGGGCGCCGTCGGCCGCCATCGTCTTCGATGCCGATGCCGGAAGGTGGGCATCGGCCGGCCCAGCCTCGGCCTTCGTCGCCACGCCCTCCGCAGCCCCCGCTCCCTCACCCGCCTCGTGCGGGGCATCGGCCGGCCGAAGATCCGTCCGCTTGCGCCGCCGCGCGCTACGAGCCGCGACGACCGGGTCCGGGACCACGAGCGCGCCTGGTCCGCCGTGATGCGCCGCGGACGCGGCGTTGAGCGCGGTGACGGCGACGTCCGGCTCCGGCGCGCGATCGGCGTAGAGGTCGCAGAACAGTTCCACGAGCTCCGGATCGAATTGCGTCCCGGCATGTCGCCGCAGTTCCGCGATCGCCTGGTCGTGGGACATCGCCCGCTTGTAGGGCCGGTCGTGGACCATCGCGTCGTAGGCGTCGGCGATCGCGACGATGCGCGCGCCCAGCGGGATCTCGTTCGCGCGCAGCCCGTACGGGTACCCGTGGCCAGCGTATCGCTCGTGATGATGCAGGATGATCGGCACGGCGTCCTTGAGCGCGGCGGCCTGCTCCAGGATCACCTGCCCGATGCGCGGATGCTGGACGACCGTCCGCCACTCGGCCGAGGTGAGGGCCGATGGCTTGTCGAGGATCTCCTGGGGCACGGCGACCTTGCCGACGTCGTGCAGGAGCGCCGCGACCCGCAGCCGGTCGATCTCCGCGTCCGGCAGTTGGAGCTGGCGCGCGATGGTCGACGACGATCGAGGCGATCAGGGCGGATGGCTGGCCCGCGATAGTGGGGCAGGGGTGCCAGGACGGCCGTCAGGGCCGCCGTGGCGGCGTCGCGCGCCTGGAGGCCGATCTCCATCGCCCGCGCCCGACCCGCCGGCGAGATCGGGGCGCGCGGGACCCGGGCGTCGTCGTCGGGCTCGGCAAAGATGTAGACCTGGTTGCGGCCCAGTGCCTTGGCGGAGTACATCGCGGCATCGGCGTCGCGAACCAGCGACTCCATCCGGAGCTGCTGACCCGACGCCGCCGGCGATGCCGATCGAGATCGTGACCGACAGGTCCGGCCCGCCATCGATCGTGAACTTCTGACGCTGCACCATCGTGCGCAGCTTCTCGGTCAGGACCGAGCCCTCCTCGACGCCCGTCTCGGTGAGGATGAGCATGAATTCCTCGCCGCCGTACCGGCCGATGAGGTCGCTCGCGCGCAGGTTCGCCGCGATCGTCTGGGCTACGCCACGCAGGACGACGTCACCCGCGGCATGGCCGTAGCTGTCGTTGACGGCCTTGAAATGATCGATATCGACGAACGCGACCGACAACGCGCGCTCGTAGCGCGTCGCGCGCTCGACCTCGGCGAACAGCGCCGCCAGGAGGGACTGGCGATTGGCGACGCCGGTGAGGCGGTCGATGGTGGCGCGGTCGTGGGTGTCGGCAAGCGCGCCCGCGATGTCGTTGACGGCCCGCGACAAGCGACCATCAAGGCCGGAGCTGCGCGGGACCACGGTCGTCGTGTAGTCCCCGGCGGCGATCTTCTCGGCAGCCTTGACGAGTTCGCTGAACCGGTAACGGAAGTAGCCGGCAACGAGGAGGGCGGTGAGGCACACGCCGGAGATGGCCGCCCCGAGGGCAGCCAACATCGATCGACCTCCTTCGTCCACCTGCGGTGCGAACACGCCGGGTGCGGCGAGGAGGAGGATCCCGAACGCGAGCGGAGTCGCAAGCGCCAGGACCCCGAGGAGGCGCATCACCCCGAAAGGCTAGCGGCGCCCATCCGGCGCCCGGACCCGCCGGTGGTACCGCCGGTCGTCGGCCGGTGGTACCGCGAGTCGGCCACGCACCTGCCGCACGCGACCATGGTCGGTGGGGCGATGCCGACGACTGCTATACTCCGCCCGTCCTCGATGGCTACGTGGACGTTCCCAGGAACATCGGAGGCCAGCGATCGCGCGTGAATGGCGCATCGGCCGTCCCGTGAGGCGACCGGGCGACCAGCAGCCGGCGATCCGCCGAACGATCGGCGGCGCGACGCGGGAGATTACTAACCAGGTCCCAGGGCACGGCCCCCGGGGCCTTTTCGTTTGCCCGGGGCGCGTTTCCTGATGCCGGCCACGGTCATCGTCGGGCTGCAGTGGGGCGATGAGGGGAAGGGCAAGACGACCGATTTCCTGGCCGAGCAGACCGCCATGGTCGTGCGCTACCAGGGTGGCGACAACGCCGGGCATACGGTCGTCCGCGGCGACGAGGTCTTCAAGCTGCGCCTGACGCCCTCGGGCGTGCTCTATCCGCACATCACGTCGGTCATCGGCAACGGGGTCGTCGTCAACCCGGTGACGCTGATCGACGAACTCGACATGCTCACAAACCGAGGCATCGACGTGGGACGGGTCCGGGTCAGCCGCAGCGCGCACGTGATCATGCCGTACCACGTGGCGCTGGACCGGGCGAACGAGGCGCGGCTGGATGACGCCGCCGTCGGGACCACGGGACGCGGGATCGGCCCGACCTACGCGGATCGCGCCTGGCGCCTCGGATTGCGGATGGAGGATCTGCTGGACCGGACGGTCCTCGAGGATCGATTGGCACGGGTGCTGCCGGACAAGAACCTGCTGCTCGGTTCCATGGGCGCCGAGATCGTTCGACGTCCCCTCGCTCGTCGCGCTGGCGCTCGCATGGGGCGAGCGGCTGCGCGATCACCTTGACGACACGACGTGGCTCGTCCAGGCCGCGCTCGCACGCGGCGAGCACGTCCTGCTCGAAGGCGCCCAGGGCACCCTCCTCGACCTGGATCACGGCAGCTATCCGTTCGTGACGTCCTCCAATCCGGTGGCCGGAGGCGCGTGCACGGGCGGCGGGATCGGGCCCCTCCAGGTGGACGAGGTCATCGGCGTCATGAAGGCGTACTCGACCCGGGTCGGGTGCCGGCCCGTACCCGACCGAGCTGCTCGACGACATCGGTGCCGGGATCGCCCAGCGCGGACATGAGTTCGGGACGGTCACGGGGCGTCCGCGACGGGTCGGCTGGTTCGATGCCGTCCCGCTCCGCTACGCCGTCGCGGTCAACAGCGTGAGCTCGATCATGCTCAACAAGCTCGACATCCTCTCGGGCGTGGACCCCATCCGGGTCTGTGTCGCCTACGAGATCGACGGGCGTCGCGTGGAGACGTGGCCGTCCAGTGGCGCGGCGTTGGCGCGGGCGACACCGATCTTCGAGGAGTTCGAGGGTTGGGACGAGCCGATCCACGGCGTCCGCTCGCTCGCGGACCTGCCCGAGAACGCCCGTCGGTACGTGACCGCGATCGAGGAACACGCCGGCGTCCCGATCGTGCTGGTCTCGGTCGGACCGGAGCGCTCCCAGACCATCGAACGCGCCTGGCGCCCGATGCGCAACCGGCCCGGGATCCCGGCATGAGCGCCGGGCGACTCGTGATGCCGACGCGGATCCTCATCGTGGGGAGTGGCGGTCGCGAGCATGCCCTGGCGTGGAAGCTCAGCGCCGAGCCCGGCATCAACGAGGTGATCGTCGCCCCCGGGAGCGACGCGATGACGACGCTCCCGCGCGTCCGGCGGCTGGCGTCGGTGGATCCGCTCGATGGTCCCGCGGTCGTCGAAGCGGCACGGAGCACCTCGGCGGAGCTCGTCGTGATCGGCCCGGAGGCGCCGCTGGCCGCCGGTGTCGCCGACGCGCTTGTTGCCGCCGGGATCGCGGTCTTCGGGGCCAGCGCCGCGGCCGCGCGGATCGAGAGCAGCAAGGCGTTCTGCCACGAGATCGCGGCAGCCGCCGGTGTCCCGATGGCCCGTTCGGGCGCCTTCACCGATGCCGCGACCGCCATCGACTTCGCTCGCGCGCTCGACGCCGACGGGCGTGGCGTCGTGGTCAAGGCTGACGGTCTTGCGGCCGGCAAGGGTGTCACGGTCGCCGACGATCTGGACGAGGCGATCGCCGCGATCCGGGTCGCGGCGACGGCCGGGACCGTGGTCATCGAGGAACGACTCGAGGGACGCGAGGCAAGCCTGATCGCCATCTGCGACGGGCGCGATGCGCTCGCCCTGCCGATCGCTCGCGATCACAAGCGCCTCGGCGACGGCGACGCCGGGCCCAATACGGGCGGCATGGGTGCCGTCTCGCCGCTCCCCGATCTGCCGGATGCGGCCGCGGACCACCTGCTGGAGCGGTTCCACCGACCGATCCTGGCCGAGCTGGCCCGCCGCGGTACCCCGTTCCGTGGCGCGCTGTACGCCGGTCTGATGCTGACGGCGGACGGCCCGGTCCTGCTCGAGTGCAACGCGCGATTCGGCGACCCCGAGACGCAGGCCATCGTGCCCCGGCTCGCGGTGCCGCTGGGTCCGCTGCTGCTGGCCGCCGCCCGAGGTGGCCTCGCCGACGCGGTCCGGCCCGCTGGGTCTCGATGGCGCTCGCGTCCCGATCCTGCCCGGGCGCCACCGTGGCGATCGTGCTCGCGGCGGCCGGGTATCCGGAGACCCCGCGCGGCGACGATCCGATCCAGGGACTGGATCGAGCCGCCGGGCACGGGGCGCTCGTCTTCCACGCGGGCACCGCGCGATCCGAGGATGGTGCCTATCGCACGGCCGGTGGTCGCGTGCTCGCGGTCGTCGGCAGGGCCGCGACGATGGCGGACGCCCGTGCGGTCGCCGAAGTCGGCCGCCGACGAGATCGCGTTCGACGGCGCCCAACGACGTCACGACATCGGCCGCGACCCGGTCGCGATCGTCGGAGCCGCACGGTGATCCGTCGCTACACGCTCGCCGAGATGGGTGCCATCTGGACCGAGGAGGCGCGGTTCGAGGCGATGCTCCGGGTGGAGCTCGCGGTCAGCCGCGCTCAGGCCGCCCGAGGCATCGTCCCGGCCGCGGCACTCGCCGCGCTCGAGAGCCGCTCGCGCGATCGATGTCGAGCGGATCAACGAGATCGAGCGGACGACGGACCATGACGTCATCGCGTTCGTCTCCCAGGTCGCGGAGACCGTCGGTCCGGAGGGGCGGTATCTCCACCTCGGACTGACGAGCAGCGATGTCGTGGACACGGGGCTCGCGCTCCAACTGCGAGCGGCGGGTGAGCGCCTGCTGGGCGACGCCGATCGGCTCATCGCGGCGATCGTCGCGCGTGCCCGCGCCGAGGCCGACACGACGATGATGGGACGCACCCACTCGGTCCACGCCGAGCCCACGACGATGGGCCTCAAGTTCGCCGGCTGGGCGTTCGAGGTGGACCGTGGCCGCACGCGCCTGGCGACCGCGGTGGACGAGATCGGGACCGGCAAGATCTCCGGTCCGGTCGGCACGTACAGCCATCTCGGCCCCGATATCGAGGCGGAGGTGCTGGCGGACCTCGGCCTGCACGTCGACCCGGTCAGCACGCAGATCGTGCAGCGCGACCGGCACGCGGCGCTGCTGACCGCGATCGCCATCATGGGTGGCACGCTCGAACGCATCGCGACCGAGATCCGCAACCTCCAGCACACGGAGATCGGCGAGCTCCAGGAGCCGTTCCGGACGGGCCAGAAGGGCTCGAGCGCGATGCCCCACAAGCGCAACCCGATCCTCTCGGAGCGGATCGCCGGCCTCGCGCGGCTGCTGCGCGGCTACGCCCACACCGCACTCGAGGACCAGCCGCTCTGGCACGAGCGCGACATCAGCCACTCGTCGGCGGAGCGGGTCATCCTGCCGGACGCGACGATCCTGCTCGACTACATGCTGGTGCGCATGACCGGGCTCATCGAGGGACTCATCGTCCGCTCCGAGCGGATGCGCGAGAACATCAGCCGGGGGCTCGGCCTCCACGCCAGCAGCCGGGTGCTGGTGGCCCTCGTCGAGAAGGCCGGGATCGGGCGCGAGGAGGCCTACGCGATCGTCCAGCGGGCGGCGCTCAAGGCGGCCGACGAGCGGGCACCGCTGCGTGATCTGCTCGCGGTGGATCCCGGCCGTGGCGCAAAAGCTGTCGCTCGACCGATCTCGACGCGTGCTTCGACGAGGCGACGTTCCTGCGCCACGTCCACGAGGTCATCGCGCGGCTGGATCGGCTCGTGCCCGCCACCGCAGCGACGGAGGTGGCGAATGCTGACGACTGACGCGTTCCTCCGGTCGGGCAAGGTCCGCGACCTGTACGAGCTGCCCGACGGCCGGCTGCTGCTCGTGGCGAGCGACCGGATGAGTGCGTTCGACGTCGTCCTGCCGACCGAGATCCCCGACAAGGGTCGCGTCCTCACCGGTCTGTCGCGCTTCTGGTTCGCCGAGACCGACACGATCGTCCCGAACCACCTGCTCGACACGGATGTCGCGGTCCTGCGGGATGCGGTCGAGACGGGGATCGAGAAGCGCCGGAGGATCGGCCCGCCGGCCCGTCCCTGATCGACGACCTCGCGATCCTGCGTGGACGGATCATGGTCTGTCAGCCGGCGTTGGTCGTGCCGATCGAGGCGGTCGTGCGCGGCTACCTCGCGGGCTCCGGCTGGCGGGAGTACCAGGCCAGCGGCACCGTCTGCGGCATCCCCTTGCCGCCCGGGTTGCGCGAGGCCGATCAGCTGCCCGAACCGATCTTCACGCCGGCGACCAAGGCGGAGCTCGGCGAGCACGACGAGAACATCGATTTCGACCGGATGGTCGAGCACATCGCCGTTGCACCCTCGTTCGACGCGGACATCGCCGGCCCGATCGCCGAGGCGATCCGGACGAAGGCCATCGCGCTCTACCGCTACGCGTCGGCGGTGGCGGCTCGCGGCGGGATCCTGCTCGCGGACACGAAGTTCGAGTTCGGCCTGGGGTTCGCCTGGGCGATCGATGACGCCGACGGCGCCCCCGAGCTCGAGCGGATCCGCGGCCGGCGGCCGGCTGGACGCCGACCAGCCGATCGGAGCGGTCGCCGCGTGGACGACCAGCTCATCCTCATCGACGAGGCCCTGACGCCCGAATTCGTCCCGCTTCTGGGATGCGGCCACGTACGAGCCGGGCCGCGCCCAGGCCAGCTTCGACAAGCAGTTCGTGCGCGACTGGCTCGAGGCGCAGCCGTGGGACAAGACGGCACCCGGTCCGGCCCTGCCCGACGACGTCGATCGCCGGCACGCGCGCACGCTACGTCGAGGCGTACGAACGGATCACCGGCGCCAGCTTCGATCGCTATCTCCAGGAGGATGTCATCGCCCGATGAGCACGCACCGGTTCGCCGTCAACGTCACCCCCAAGCCCGGCATCCTCGACCCGCAGGGACGGGCGGTGGAAGGCAGCCTCGGCCATCTCGGCATCGAGGGCGTCAGCGCGGTCCGCGTCGGACGGCGGGTGGAACTGACCGTGGACGCCGCCGACGAAGCCGCGGCGCGGGCTGTCGTGGAGCGGCTCGCATCGGAGCTGTTGGCCAACCCGCTGATCGAGGCGTACGGGATCGAGGCCCTGGCCGGCGCGTCGTCCACGGTGGGGGAGCCCGCCTGATGGCGGTCCGCGTCGGGGTCGTCGTGTTCCCGGGGAGCAACTGCGACCGCGACACGCTCCATGCGCTGCGCAACGCCGGGGCGGAGGCCGTGGAGCTGTGGCACGAGGGGGCGACGCTCGACGGGGTGGCGGCGGTCGTCCTCCCCGGCGGCTTCGCCTACGGGGACTATCTCCGGGCAGGGGTCATCGCCCGGTTCAGCCCGGTCATGCGTGCCGTGGCCGCGTTCGCGGGCGACGGCGGTCTCGTCCTGGGGATCTGCAACGGGTTCCAGGTCATCGCGGAGGCGGGGCTCGTCCCCGGGGCGCTGCTGCGCAACCGCGGCCTGCGATTCCTGGGTCGGGATGTGACGATCGCTGCGGAGCGTCTCGATACGCCGTTCACCCACGCCCTGGCCGCGGCAGGACAGTCGCTCCGGATGCCGATCGCCCACGGCGAGGGCTGCTACTTCGCCGACGACCCGACGCTGGATGCGCTCGAACGCGACCGGCAGGTCCTGTTCCGCTACGTGGACGCCGCCGGCGCCCGGGCGGCGGACGACGATCGTGCCGCCAACCCGAACGGGAGCGTCCGGGCCATCGCCGGCGTCATCAACGCCCGGGGGAACGTGGCCGGACTCATGCCCCATCCGGAGCGTGCCGCCGAGGCGATCCTGGGCTCTGACGATGGAGCGGGGATCATCCGCTCGCTCGTCGAGAGCGCGGCCCGCGCCGCGAACACGACTGGACCCCCGGCCGGTACGGCTCGCCGCCACGGTCGGGTCGCGATGACCGTGGCGGAGCGTCCCGTGGAGCCGCTGCATCGCCGGCTCGGCGTGACCGATGAGGAGCTCGACGCGATCCGCGATCGACTCGGTGGGCGCGATCCCAACGACCTCGAACTCGCGATGTTCAGCGTCATGTGGAGTGAGCACTGCTCGTACAAGAGCAGCAAGCCGTTGCTCAAGACGCTCCCGACCGCGGGCGAGGGTGTCGTCGCCGGTCCGGGCGAGAACGCTGGCGTCATCTCGATCGGTGACGGCCTCGCGGTCGCGTTCAAGATCGAGAGCCACAACCACCCGAGTGCCGTGGAGCCCTACCAGGGCGCCGCGACCGGCGTCGGCGGCATCCTGCGCGACATCTTCACGATGGGCGCGCGTCCCATCGCGGTCCTCGACGCGCTGCGCTTCGGCGACCCATCGGATGCCGCGCACGCGCCATCTCGTCGACGGCGTCGTGCGCGGCGTCGGTGGCTACGGCAACTGCGTCGGCGTCCCGACGGTCGGTGGCGAGCTCGTGTTCGACCCGAGCTACCAGGGCAACCCGCTCGTCAACGTGATGGCCATCGGGCTGATGGAGGAACGACTCCTGACGCTGGCGGCAGCTCCGGGGCCGGGCAACCTCGTGGTCCTGTTCGGCTCCACGACGGGCCGTGACGGGATCGGTGGCGCCTCCGTCCTGGCGAGCGCCACCTTCACCGATGACGACCCCTCCAAGCGCCCCAGCGTCCAGGTCGGCGACCCGTTCGCGGAGAAGCTGCTCATCGAGGCGAGCCTCGAACTGATCGAACGCGGTCTCGTGGAGGGCCTCCAGGACCTGGGCGCCGGCGGGATCACCTGCGCGACGTCCGAGACGGCCGATCGTGCCGGGACGGGCATCCTCGTGGACCTCGACGCCATCCCGCGCCGCGAGCCGGATATGGAGCCCTTCGAGGTCATGATCTCCGAGAGCCAGGAGCGGATGTGCGCCGCGGTACGGCCCGATCGCTGGGATGAGGTTCGCGAGGTCTGCGAACGCTGGGGACTGCCGGTCGCTGTCATCGGCCGCGTCACCGACGACGGCGACATCGCGGTCACGAGCCATGGCACGGAGATCGCGCGGGTGCCGGCGCGCGCCCTCACGAGCGACGCGATCGTCCATGCTCGCGTCGGCAGCGCGCCCCCGCATCGCCGGGCCGCGCCCGCGCCCGGGGCGCCGGCCGAACCCGTGGACCGGTTGCCGGAGCGGGGCATGGACCCCGGCGCCGTACTGCTGGGCCTGCTCGGCTCGCCCAACCTCGCGTCGCGGCGGGTCGTGTTCGAGCAGTACGACTCCACCGTGGGAGCGGACACGGTCGCCGGACCTGGTCACGGCGCCGCGGTGCTGCGCGTGAAGGGGACCAGCGAAGGCCCTCGTCGCCACGACGGATGGCAACCAGGCGGTCGGAGCGCTGGACCCGTACCTTGGCGCCGCGCTGAGCGTGGCCGAGGCGACGCGCAACGTCTCGATCACGGGTGCGCGGCCGCTCGGCGTCACCAACTGCCTCAACTACGGCGATCCGACGCGTCCGGAGGCGTTCTGGCAGCTCCAGGAGGGCGTCCGGGGCCTGGGCGATGCATGTCGCGCCCTCGGGCTGCCCGTCACCGGGGGCAATGTGTCGCTCTACAACGAGGCGCCGTCGGGCGCCATCGCCCCGACGGCCGAGATCGGGGTGGTGGGCCTCCTCGACGACATCGATCGGCTCGTCGGTCCCGCGTTCCGCCACGACCTTGACGCGATCCTCCTCGTCGGCGATGTGACGGCGGGCCTCGCCGGTTCGGCCTATGCGGACCTGGCCGGTGTCGCGGTCGAGGACGGCCCGCCCGCGCTCGATCTCGCTCGCGAGGCGGCGCTCCAGGCGTTCATCCGCGAAGCCATCGATCGCGGGCTCGTCGCGAGCGTCCAGGACGTGTCTGGCGGTGGGCTCGCGACGGCCCTTGCCGAATGCGCCATCTGGAGCGGCCTCGGAGCGAGCGTCCGGGTGGCGGTCGCCAATTCGCCGGCCGTCGAGCTGTTCGGGGAGAGTCCCGTCTCGCCTGGTCGTCACCACGCCGCCGCGGTTCGCCGCCGCGCTCACCCTGCTGGCCCGGCAGTTCGGGCTGCCGGTGGAGGAACTCGGGGTCGTCGGCGGTGACCGCCTCACGATCGAGCTCGCCGGTGCCGGTGCCACCGGGGCTGCGGAGGAGCGGGGGAGCCGCGTCGCCGATGCGCTGGAGGTCCCCGTGGCCGACCTGCGCCATGCGTGGGAGCACGGATTGCCGCACGCCCTCGGCTGGGACGAGCGCGCCTGATGTGCGGCGTGTTCGGGGCCGTGGTCCCCGGTGGCGAGCCCACGGAGGCCGCGGCCATCGCGACCCTGGGACTCTTCGCGCTCCAGCACCGCGGGCAGGAATCGGCCGGCGTCGCCGTGAGCGATGGCGAGCAGCTGATGCTCTACAAGGACCTCGGGATGATCTCGACCGTCCTCGACGAGCGCCGCCTGCCGAGCCTGCGCGGACGCCTCGCGATCGCCCATTGCCGGTACTCGACGACCGGTTCCACCATCTGGGAGAACGCCCAGCCGACGTACCGACAGGGCCCTCGCCGGGCCATCGCGATCGGACACAACGGGAACCTCGTCAACACGCGCGAGCTCCTGACCCAGCTGACCGGTGGCCGCGCCCGGCTTCCCGCATCAACCGACACCGAGCTCCTCACGGCCCTGCTCGCCGACGAACCGGCCGCCGACACGGTCGAAGCGCTCCAGCGCGTCCTGCCGCGGGTCCGCGGGGCGTTCAGCCTCGTCATCCTCGACCAGCATCGGGTGATCGGTGTGCGCGACCCGCACGGGTTCCGACCGCTCGTCCTGGGTCGTCTCCCGGCCACGCCCCGGGCGAGCGGTTCGCCGCGGATTCGCTCGAAGGCCTGTGGGGCCCCGAGGACGACGAGGGCGGCTGGTGCCTGTCCTCGGAGACCGCCAGCCTCGACATCGTGGGCGCGGAGTACGTGCGCGACGTGGAGCCGGGCGAGATCGTCGTCCTGGAACTCGGCCGGCCGCCGCGATCGGTGCGCTACGCGGAGGCGGACCCCAAGCTGTGCGTGTTCGAGCTCATCTACTTCGCCCGTCCCGACTCCTACATGGAGGGACGCAACCTCTACGAGGTCCGACGGCGGATGGGCGAGCAGCTGGCGGCGGAGCACCCGGTGGATGCGGATCTCGTCATGCCCGTCCCGGACACGGGCGCCCCGGCAGCGGCGGGCTACGCCGAGGCCAGCGGCCAACCGTACCGGGAGGGGATGTACCGCAACCGGTACGCGGGGCGCACGTTCATCCAGCCGTCCGCCGGCCTGCGCCATCGGGGCGTCACGATCAAGCTCAATCCGCTGCGCGAGGTCGTGGCCGGCAAGCGACTCATCGTCGTGGACGATTCGATCGTTCGCGGCACGACGACGAAGCGGATCGTGGAGCTGCTGCGCAAGGCCGGTGCGACCGAGGTCCACGTCCGGATCAGCGCCCCACCGATCTTCCATCCGTGCTTCTACGGGATCGACACGTCCATCGAGACCGAGCTCATCGCGTCGACCCATTCCGAGGACGAGATCCGGGAGTTCATCGGCGCCGATTCGCTGGGTTACCTCTCGATCCGTGGCGTGCTGACCGCGCTGGACCTGCCGTACGACCGGTTCTGCTTCGCCTGCTTCGACGGCAATTACCCGGAGCCCGTGCCGTACGACGCTGCGAGCCGCAAGTTCATGCTCGAAGAGCCGGTGGGCGCGAGCCGCCCATGACCGACCTCGACGACGACACCGGCGCCCGATCTGCCTATCGCCGGTCCGGCGTCGATGTCGACGCCGGCGAGCGAGCGGTGGAGCTCATGCGGGCGCATGTCGAGTCGACGCGCCGGCCCGAAATCGGTCGGTGGGCTCGGCGGGTTCGGTGGCGGCTTCACGATCCCGCCCGGATATCGCGAGCCGCTGATGATCGCTTCGACCGACGGGGTCGGGACCAAGACGGCGATCGCCGCGGCGATCGGGCGCTACGACACCATCGGCATCGATCTCGTCGCGATGTGCGCCGACGACGTCGTGTGCGCGGGCGCCGAGCCGCTGGCCTTCCTCGATTACGTCGCCGTCGGGCGGCTTGATCCCGGTCGGGGTGGCGGAACTCGTCGGGAGCGTCGCGACGGGGTGTCGCGAGGCCGGGGCCGCGCTGGTCGGCGGGGAGACGGCGGAGCACCCCGGGCTGATGGACGCCGACGCCTTCGATCTCGCCGGTTGCTGCATCGGCGTCGTGGAGCGGGGCCGGGTCATCGACGGCTCCGCGGTCCGCGCCGGCGACGCCATCCTGGGCATGGCGTCGAGTGGGCTCCACGCCAACGGGTTCTCGCTCGTCCGGTCGCTCGTCGCCCAGTGGGACCTCGACCTCGCCGAGCCCTACCAGGTCCGGTTGCGGCGGACGCTCGGCGACGCCGCGTCCGACGATTCGCTCGTCGCCGCACCGCACGAGGCGATGGCCACGCTGGGCGAGGTCCTCCTGACGCCGACCCGGATCTACGCGCGCGCCGTGCTCGACGCGCGTGCGGCCGTCGTCGATGCCGGCGGCGACCTCCACGGACTGGCGCACATCACGGGTGGCGGGCTGCCCGGGAATGTGCCGCGGGCACTGCCGGACGGGCTCGCCGCCCGGCTGGACCCGAGCCGCTGGCGGATGCCGTCGGTCATGCGCCTGTTCGGCGCCCTCGGGGGTCTGGACGACGCGGAGTTGCGCGCCACCTTCAACGGCGGGCTCGGGCATGGTCGCCGTGCTCGCCCCGACCGACGTCACTGCCGCGATCGACGCGCTCGGCTGCCCACGGGATCGCGGCCGACGGTCGTCGGTGAGGTGGTCGACGCCGCGACGACCGGTGGCGCCGGTACGTCGAAGGGCCGTTGGAGACCGTGGCGTGAGTCGGTCCGACGCGGGTCGGATCGCGGTCGGGGTGTCGGGGGCCGGTTCCAATCTGCGAGCGCTCCAGGCCGCTGCTGGCCGCGGCGAACTCGGCGGTGAGATCGTCCTGGTCTTCGCCGACCGCGCCTGCCCGGCGCTCGACTGGGCGACAGAGCAGGGGATCGAGACCGCCCTGGTCCCGGGTGGGAACGATGCTGCGCTCGCTGACGTGCTGGCCGGTGCGCGCCCCGACGTCGTGGTCCTCGCCGGATACATGCGGATCGTGGGTCCCACGGTCCTCGCCGCGTTCCCCGGGCGCATCCTGAACACGCATCCCTCGCTGCTGCCGGCGTTTCCGGGGGCGCACGCCGTCCGCGATGCCCTGGCCCACGGCGTGGTCGTGACCGGCTGCACCGTCCATGTCGTGGACGCCACGCTCGATGGCGGTCCCATCGTCGCGCAGGAGGCGGTCCCGATCGCCGCCGGCGATGACGAGGCGGCCGTGCACGACCGGATCCGTGCCGTGGAGCACCGCCTGCTGCCGCGCGTCGTGGCGCTCATGCTTGCGGGCGCCGTATCGGTGGAGGGCCCGGCAGGCGGTCGCGTCGCGATCGACGTCGAGCGGGCGGAGGCGTCGCTCCCGGTTCCCCGGCGAGCCTTGCTGTCCGTGTCGGACAAGAGCGGGCTCGTGGAGCTGGGTCGCGGCCTGGTCGCCCGCGGCTTCGAGCTGGTCTCGACCGGCGGGACGGCGAAGGCCCTCCGGGACGCCGGCCTCCCGGTCACGGACGTCGCCGCGGTCACCGGATCGCCGGAGATGCTGGATGGGCGGGTCAAGACGCTGCATCCGCGGATCCATGGCGGCCTGCTCGCCGACCGGCGGCTCCCGGACCACCGACGCCAGCTCATCGCCGCCGGGATCGCGCCGTTCGAGCTGGTCGTCGTGAACCTCTATCCGTTCGCCGCGGCACTGGAGCGCCCGGGAATCACCGTGGACGAGCTCGTCGAGGAGATCGATATCGGCGGGCCCTCCATGGTTCGCGCGGCCGCCAAGAATCACGCGAACGTCGCGATCGTGACGTCGCCTTCGCGGTACGGCGATGTCCTCGCCGCGCTCGACTCGGACGCCGGTCTCGACGACCGACTCCGGCGCGAACTGGCGCTCGAGGCGTTCGCGCACACGGCCGCCTACGACGCCCGGATCGCCGCAGAACTCCCGGGCCGGTTCGTCGAGGCGGGACTCATCGACGCGCCCGAGGACCCGTACCCGCCGACGCTGACCATCGCCCTCGAGAAGGTCGAGACGCTCCGCTATGGCGAGAACCCGCATCAGCCGGCGGCGCGCTACCGGCGGCCCGGCTCGACGCTCGCGGACGGCCTCTTCGGGGTGGAGCGAGCGCCGCTCCAGGGCAAGACCCTCTCGTACAACAACGTCCTGGACGCAGCCGCTGCCGCGCAACTGGGGCGATCGCTGCGAGGCGCCGGCGTCGTGATCGTCAAGCACACCAATCCCTGCGGCGCGGCGGAACGCCCCACCCTCATGGAGGCGTGGACGGCCGCACTCGAGGCCGACCCGGTGAGCGCGTTCGGCGGCGTGGTGGCCCTGACCCGGGAGGTCGATCGTGCCGTCGCCGAGGCCCTCACCTCGATCTTCCTCGAGATCGTGGTCGCACCCTCGTACGCTGCGGATGCGCTCGCGGTCTTCGCCTCGAAGCCGAACCTGCGGGTGCTGGTGGACGAAGCGCTCGCCTCCGACGTCCCGACCCCGGCGTCCGCGGCCGCCCTGACCGGCTCGCTCCGGACGGCCGGTGGCGCGATCCTGGTGACCGCGCCGGACATCGCCAGCGACGCGCCCACCACGTGGACGTGCGCCACGCGCCGCGCTCCCTCCGACGCGGAGCATCTGGATCTCGATCTCGCCTGGCGCCTCGTCCGCGGCGTGACCTCCAACGCGATCGTGTTGGTTCGCGACCGGCGACTGGTGGGGATCGGTAGCGGGCAGACGTCCCGCGTCGACGCCGCCCGCCAGGCAGTGGCGAAGGCCCACGCCATGCTCGGGCCGTCCTCGACGGTCGGGGCCGCGTGCGCGAGCGACGCCTTCTTCCCGTTCCCCGACGCGATCGAGGCCTGCCTCGCTGGCGGCGTGCGCGCGTTCGCCCAGCCCGGCGGCTCCATGCGCGACGCCGATGCCATCGCCGTGGTCGACGCGGCTGACGGGACGATGCTGATCACGGGGACACGCCACTTCCGGCACTGATCTGCGGGCGCGGTCGTGATTGACGTCCAGCCCGACGTTCGGCATCGTTCGACCCGGGGTGCAGGGGACGAGAGGGTGCCATCATGCCCGAGCCGCTCACGGATCAGGAGATCGTTCGCAGGTACGCCGCGGGATCGGCAGCGGCCGACCTCGACGCGATGGCCGCCCTTCGGCACCCGGAGTGGTCCGTGGCCTGGCCGCAGTCCGGTGAGCGGGTGGTGGGACAGGAAGCCTTCGGCGAGATCATCCGGCACTATCCCGGTGGAGCCCCAAGGGTCGAAACGACGCGGATCGTCGGCTCCGAGGACCGCTGGGTGATCACGCCGGGTAATACCGTCATCCGCGTCGTCGGGAGCGGGGACGCCTGGTGGTGTGAATGGCGGACCACCTACCCCGACGGCGTGACCTACCTGTGCGTCGACCTCATCGAGCTGCGCGATGGTCTGGTCCATCGGGAGACCGTCTACTGGGCGCCACTCTTTGACGCCCCTGATTGGCGCGCGCCATGGGTCACGCAGATCGGCGAGTCGGGGTCCAGCGGCGTTCCCGAATGACCCGTGACCCCGTCGTCATCGACGACCGACCTCTTGCGGTCACCGACGTCGTCGCTATCAGCCAAGGAGCTCCAGTCTCGCTCGGTCCGGCGGCGATGGGCCGGATCGCGGCATCGCGGGCCGTCGTGGAGACGCTCGTCGCCGGCGACGCCCTCGTCTACGGCCTCAACACGGGCCTCGGCCACCTGCGCAACGAGCGCGTCCCGGTCGCGGCGATCGAGGCGATGCAGCCCGTGCTCGTCCGCGGCCACGCTGGTGCCATCGGCCCGGCGCTGCCGGAAGCGATCGTGCGGGCGGCGATGGCCGTCCGGATCGCGGGGATCGCGCGTGGTGGCTCTGGGGCGTCACCGGCGATCGCGGAAACGTATGTGGCCATGCTGAACGCCGGCGTCGTGCCCGTCGTGCCGGTCATCGGTTCCGTCGGGGCATCGGACCTCATGCACATGGCGGCGATCGCCCTCGTCGCGATGGGCGAAGGGGTTGCCGAGGTCGGGGGCCGACGTCTTGCCGGGGCCGCCGCGCTCGCCGATGCCGGGATCGCGCCGCTGCGGCTGGGCGCCAAGGACGCCCTGACGATCATCTCGGCGAACGGCGTATCCGTCGGTCACGGTGCGCTCGTGGTGGACCGCGTCGCTCGAGCGGCGGAAATCGCCGATCTCGTGGCCGCCGTCTCGCTCGAGGCCGCCGGCGCCAACCTCTCCATCGTCCAGCCGGCGGTCGCGGCCGCCAAGCCGGTGCCGGGCCAGGCTGCCTCTGCGGCGCGGATCCTGGGACTGCTTGCGGGCAGCGGCCTGTGCTCCAGCGGAGTCGCGACCTCTGTGCAGGATCCGCTCTCGTTCCGCGTGATCCCGCAGGTCCACGGCGCACTTCGCGAGGTGGTCCGGTTCGCGAGGGAAGCGGTCGAGGGTGAGCTCGCGGCGATGGACGACAATCCGCTGGTATCGATCGAAGCCGGGTCGATGACCAGCAACGGGAATTTCCACCCGATGCTCTTGGCCCTGGCCATCGACGCCATCCGACCGGCGCTGGCGCAGGTCGGCCAACTCTCCGATCGGCGGATGGGCCACGTCTGGGATCGGCTCGCGTCCGACCCGGCGATCTTCACGGTCGAGGGTCTGGAGCGCCTCGCGCCATTCGGTTCGCCACTCCTCCGCTACAGCGGCGCCGCGCGGGCCGCGGAGTTGGTCGCGCTGGCGGCGCCCGTCAGCCTGGCGGTGGGACCGCTCGATCTCGGGGTCGAGGACCACGCGACGAATGCGCCGCTGGTCGTCCGCAGGACCGACGAGGCCATCGGCCTGCTCGAGGACGTCCTGGTCATCGAGCTGCTCACGGCGACGTCGTCGATCGGCTGGCGCGAACAGGCGCCCGAGTCGATGGCTCCAGGGACCCGGACGGTCCTGGATGCCGTCGGCGAGGTCCTGCGCGGGCTCGGTCCCGACCCGTCGGCCGCCGCGCTTCACGCCGCCGTCCGTGCCCGCATCGCGGGTTGACCGCCCTCGTCGCGGACCGCGACCCGATGTGACGGCGACTACGATGGACGCATCGAACCCAGCACCCGGAGGCGGACCACATGTCGGAACTCATCGCGATCACGTTCGACGGCGCCGACGACGCGACCGCGGCGCTCGGCTCCATCCGGCTCCTCGAGCGTGAGGGCCGGATCGGCCTCGAGGACACCGCGGTCGTCACCAAGGACGCCGAGGGCAAGATCCACGTCAAGAACGAGATGGCCAGCGGGACCGAGACCGGCGCCGTGGTCGGCGCGGTCCTTGGCAGCCTGCTGTTCGTGGTCTTCCCCGTCGCGATCGTCGGCGGTGCCATCGTCGGCGGGTTGATCGGCCGGTCGGCCGCACCCGGGATCGACGGGGCGTTCGTCAAGCAGGTCGAAGCGGACCTGCCGGCCGGTGGATCCGCGTTGTTCCTGCTCATGAAGTCGGGCGAACCCGGCCTCCTGATCGCCGCCATGCGCCAGTACGAGGGCCGCGTCGTCCAGACCTCGCTCGACGAGGAGCAGGAGGAAGCGCTTCGCGAGTCGCTCAAGTAGGTCGTCGTCCGGGGCCGCTGCTACCATCGCGCTCCCATGACTGAGCGACCCCGGTACTACCTGACCACGGCCATCGCCTACGCGAACAACAAGCCGGGTCTGCACACCCTGTACGAGGTGATCGGCGCCGACGTCATCGCGCGGTGGCACCGGATGAAGGGTGACGACACCCGATTCCTGACCGGCACGGACGAGCACTCCATCAACATCGCGCAGAGCGCGCTCGACGAGGGCCGGACGGCGCGGGCGTTCGTGGACGAGAAGGTCGGGTACTTCAAGGTCGCCGAGGACGCCCTCGCGATCTCGCCCGATCGCTTCATCCGGACGACCGATCCCGACCACGTCCGCTCCGCGCAGGAGATGGTCCGCCGGGCGTACGCCAACGGCGACATCTATCTCGGCACGTACGAGGGCTGGTACTGCCCCAACGAGGGGTTCCGCAACGCGACGGACGTCCAGGAGACGGCGCGCGGCACGATCTGCCCCAACCATCCCGAGGTCCCGCTCCAGTGGCTGACCGAGAAGAACTGGTTCTTCCGGTTGTCGGCCTATCAGGAGCGCCTGGAGCAGTACTTCGCCGATCATCCGGACTTCGTCCAGCCGGACTACCGGCGCAACGAGATGCTCGGATTCATCCGCGGCGGCCTCGAGGACTTCTCGATCTCGCGCGAGCGCACGCCCGGCGGCTGGGGCATCCCGTTCCCGATCGCCGAGGACGGCACGAGCGCGCTGCGCGAGGACGGCTCGTGGGACCCCGAAGCCGGCGTCATCTACGTCTGGTACGACGCGCTCATCAACTACATCACGGGCGCAGGCTTCCCGGACGACCTCGAGGCGTTCGAGCGCTGGTGGCCGGCCGACCTCCACGTCATCGGCAAGGACATCGCCCGGTTCCACACGATCTTCTGGCCGGCGATGTTGTGGAGCGCCGGGCTGGAGGCGCCGCGGCACGTCTGGGTCCACGGCTGGCTGCTGGCCGCGGGCGGCGAGCGGATGAGCAAGAGCCGCGGCAACTTCCTGGACCCCAACGACTTCGTGGCCGCGTTCGGCCAGGACGGGGCGCGCTACGTCGTGCTGCGCGAGGTGCCGTTCGATCGCGACGCCGAGGTGTCCTGGGATTCGTTCGTGCGGCGCTACAACGCCGACCTCGCCAACGACTTCGGCAACCTGCTCAACCGCACGGTCTCCATGACGAACCGCTACCTCGAGGGCGAGCGACCGGCTCCGCGCGGGGCAGGGGAGTCTCCGTTGGCCGAGGGCTGGACGGACACGCTCCGGCTCTACGGTGAGCGTCTGGAGGCGTGCCTGCTCCACGAGGCGCTCGCTGAGCTCTTCGAGTTCGTCGGTGGCGCGAACAAGGTCGTGGACGCCGAGCAGCCATGGGCATTGGCCAAGGCCTGGAAGGCCGGCGACGAGGCGGCAGGCGAGCGGCTGCGAGGCGTGCTGGGCGATCTGCTGGAGGCGTGCCGGCTCGTTGGGCTCGCGGTGGCACCGTACATGCCGGCCAGCGCTCCTCGGGTCCTTGCCCAGCTCGGGTACGACTACGTCTACGCGGCCGATGGCAACGGCGGCCCGCCGATCCTCGATGCGCTCGCGTGGGGCGCACAGGCGGGCGTGCCCGGTCGCGTAACGGCCCCCGAGCCGCTCTTCCCGCGCCTCGAGACCGAGGCCGCCGACGAGGGTGGCCCAGCCTGAGGTCGGGTCGCCACGGCGACCACCGATGCCGGCGCCGCGACCGCGGCTCGGTCACCCCACGATCGAACGGACCGGTGAACCGCCGACGCCTCCCCCACGCGCCACCTCCGAGGTCGAATTCGATCGTGGGACGACCCACAGGACCGAGGAAGGACCCGCGTGCGCGCTGACGGGCAGGATCCTCGACATTCGTCGGTCCGTTGGATCACGGGGTGATCGCTGGGCCGCAAGCGCCCCGCCTGGACCCCTACCATCACGCGGTGCGACTCGTCGATTCCCACTGCCATCTCAACGCCGATCGCTTCGACGCGGATGCCGACGCGATCGCAGAGGCGGCGCGCGATGCCGGCGTGGAGCGGATCCTCGTCCCGGGCTGGAACGTCGCGTCGAGCGAACGAGCGCTCGCCCTCGTGGGACGCGTGCCCTGGCTTGACGCCGCGGTCGGGGTCCACCCCCATGACGCTGCCAAGGTGGACGATGCCGGCTGGGACCGGATCGTGGCCATGGCCGCCGACCCCCGGGTCGTGGCGATCGGCGAGACCGGCCTCGACTACGACCGGGTCTTCAGCCCGATCGCCGACCAGCTCACGAACCTGCGCCGTAACCTCGTCCTTGCCGCGGAGACCGGCCGACCGGCGATCCTGCATTGCCGATCCGCTGTCGGCCGTCGCGACGCGCAGGACGCGCTCCTGGCCGAGGTTCGCGCGATGGGGTCGGCCGCCCCACCGCCGATCATCCATTCGTTCTCCGGCCCCGTGGACTACGCGGGGGCGATGCTCGACCTGGGAGCGGTGATCAGCTTCAGCGGCCTCGTCTTCCGCCGCGGCGAGGAGGCGTCCGCCGAGGTCGCGTCGATGGCGCCCGACGACCGCGTCCTCGTCGAGACCGATTCGCCGTTCCTCTCGCCCCCGGGCGCCCCTCGGTCGCGCAACGAACCCGAGTGGGTCCGTATCACCGCCGGGTGGCTGGCGGAACGACGATCGGCCGACCCGGATGCGCTCGGGGCGTCGATGGTCGCGACCTACGACCGGGTCTTCCCGCGCGCCCGATGACGCGGCGCGCCTCCCGGCTGTCGTCGCGCTCCTTCTGGCCGTCACCGTGACCGCCTGCGGCGCGACCACCCCGTCGACGCCCGTCGTCGAACCGGTCCCGTCCAGCCCGTGCCTCGAGGACCTGCCGGAGATCTCGAACTTCGCGTTCGATCGCCTGCGCGGGGTGACCATCGAGCAGCGGATCGTCGCCGAGGTCGTCCACTTCGGCTTCGAACCCTCGGATCCGGGCTTCATCAGCGTGACCGTGCAACCGGCGAAGCCTCCGTGGTGGTCGGACGCGACCGGCGAGCCGATCGGGATCGAGGGCGAGCGCCACACCAGCGTCCGATTCGAGGGTCTCCGGGGCGTCGGCGCAGGCGATCGTCTCGCGGCGGCCGCCGGTGACGGAGCGAGGATTCGCGAGGTCGTGCGGATCGAGGACCGCAACACCGTGCACTGGGTGCTCGGGACGGTGCCCGGGACGTGTCTGCGCCTCGTCGTGGACGACGCCGCCGCGGTCATCTCGATCCACGTGAGCGGACCCTGACCCACGCGCGACACGTCCGCGATGCGGTGGGACACTTCGGTCATGCAGATCCCGACCGCGCCCCGTCCACGCCGCGCGCGGCTCTCCCTCACGTGCCTGGTGATCGCCGGGCTGGTCGTGACCGCATGCGGAGGCACGACCCCGACGACTCCGGCGACGGCCTCCTCGGCGCCCTCGTCCCCCAGCGCAGCACCCGCAACGACCGAACCATCGACCCCGACGGCGTCCGCGAGCCCGTCCGCGGAGCCCCCGACGGCATCACCCGCCGATGCGGCGTGCCAGATCACGCCCCAGTCCGGTCGCCTGCCGTCGGACCGGATGACCGACGTCCGGATCTCGACCTCGGGCACGGCGGATCTCGTGACCTTCGTGTTCGGGAACCTGTCGCTGCCCGAACCGCCACAGGGCGTGTCCGAGGGTTCCCTGGACGAGGCGGTCCCGCCATTCACGCAGTCCGCGAGCGGGCTGCCGATCGACGTGACCGGTCAGCACGTCGCGCAGATCCGCTTCTCGGGGATGTCCATCGTCAACGACGTCGGCGAGCCAACGTACGACGGCACGATGGACTTCCGCCCTGACCTCACCGCGCTCAAGACGGTCGTGAACTTCGACATGTTCGAGGGGGTCGTCGGCTGGTACATCGGGTACGACGGCAACGGCTGCGTGACCCTGACCTCGGACGCGACCAGCGTGACGGTGGCCATCGATCACCCGAGTTGACAGGGCCGACACCCGTTCGCTACTCTCCACTTAGCACTCTCGCTATGAGAGTGCTAACGCATCGCCAGACCACCTGACGACCACGGGCCGGAGATCCGGCGGGTCAGGCGCCGGTCGAGGGCGGTGCTCACAGCAAGCAAGGGATCGTCGGCCCGCGCCATCCGGCCAGCCGGCAGCCGATCCCGACCGGACCCACGCCCGACGGCCGGCCCTGGCCGTCTCAGGAGGAACTGCACGTTGGCCAAAGCCACTGCTACCGCGCCCGCCACGAAGCTTCGCCCGCTCGGCGATCGCGTCGTCATCGAACCGACGCCCCGCGAGGAGATGACCAAGAGCGGCATCGTCCTTCCGGACACGGTCAAGGAGAAGCCCCAGGAGGGGAAGGTCCTGTCCGTCGGACCGGGCAAGATCCTCGACGACGGCTCGCGCGAGGCGATCGACGTCAAGGCGGGGGACAAGGTCCTCTACGCCAAGTACGCCGGGACCGAGTTCAAGATCGACGACGTCGAGCTCCTCATCGTCAGCCAGAAGGACATCCTGGCCGTCGTCCAGGACTGACCGCCGCGTCGTCCCCCGCCCAACCACGAACCTAGCGTCATCCCTGGAGGATCTTCGAATTGGCTAAGCAGCTCATCTTCGACGAGACCGCTCGTCGCTCGCTCAAGCGGGGCATCGATCACCTGGCCGACGCGGTCAAGGTGACCATCGGCCCCAAGGGTCGCAACGTCGTGCTGGACAAGAAGTTCGGCTCGCCGACCATCACCAATGACGGCGTCACGATCGCCCGCGACATCGAACTCGAGAACCCCTTCGAGAACATGGGCGCGCAGCTCCTCAAGGAAGTCGCGACCAAGACCGACGACGTCGCCGGCGACGGCACGACCACCGCGGTCGTCCTGGGCCAGGCGCTCGTCTCCGAGGGCCTCCGGGTCGTCACCGCCGGGGCCAACCCGATGGTCGTCAAGCGCGGCATCGAGGCGGCCGTCGAGGCCGTCGTCGCCGAGATCAAGAAGCAGTCGCGCCCGGTCGACAATCGCGAGCAGATCGCGGCCGTCGCCGCCATCAGCGCGGCGGACCCGGAAGTCGGCGAGATCATCGCCGAGGTGATGGACAAGGTCGGCAAGGACGGCGTCATCACCGTCGAGGAGGGGCAGAGCCTCGGCCTCGAGAAGGAATACACCGAGGGCATGCAGTTCGACCGGGGCTACGTCTCGGCCTACTTCGTGACCAACCCCGATCGGATGGAAGCGGTCCTCGAGAACCCGCTCATCCTGATCACCGACAAGAAGATCTCCAGCGTCCAGGACATGCTCCCGGCGCTCGAGAAGGCCGTCCAGCAGGGCAAGCCCACGCTGATCATCGCCGAGGACGTCGACGGTGAGGCCCTCGCGACGCTCGTCGTCAACAAGCTCCGCGGCACCGTCCAGGTCCTGGCCGTCAAGGCCCCGGGCTTCGGCGACCGACGCAAGGAGATGCTGCGCGACATCGCCGTCCTGACCGGCGGCACCGTCATCAGCGAGGAGATCGGCCGCAAGCTCGACTCCGTCACCGCCGAGGACTTCGGTTCCGCCCGGCGCGTCGTCTCGACCAAGGACGACACGACGATCGTGGACGGCGACGGCGCCTCGGACCAGATCAAGGCTCGCATGGGCCAGATCAAGGCCCAGATCGAGGAGACCACCTCGGACTACGACCGCGAGAAGCTCCAGGAGCGCCTCGCCAAGCTGTCCGGTGGCGTCGCCGTGATCAAGGTCGGCGCGGCCACCGAGGTCGAGCTCAAGGAGAAGAAGCACCGCATCGAGGATGCGCTCTCGACGACCCGCGCGGCCGTCGAAGAGGGCCTCGTCGCCGGCGGTGGGACCACCCTCCTGCAGGCCATCCCGTGCCTCGACAAGATCAAGCTCGAGGGTGACGCCCAGGTCGGCGTGGACATCGTCCGCAAGGCCCTCGAGGCCCCGGCCCGCCAGATCGCCGACAACGCCGGCGCCCCCGGTGAGGTCGTGGTCGAGAAGGTCAAGGGCCTCAAGGCCGGCCACGGCTACGACGCCCTCAACGACGAGTACGGTGACCTCTTCAAGAAGGGCATCGTCGACGCCGCCAAGGTGACCCGCTCGGCCCTCCAGAACGCCGCCTCCATCGCCGCGATGGTCCTGACCACGGAGACGCTGGTCACGGACATCCCGGAGAAGAAGGAGATGGCCGGGGCCGGTGGCGGCCACGACCACGGCGGAGGGATGGACTTCTAGTCCGCCTGACACCTCGCAGATCCGAAGGGCCCCGGCAGCGACGCCGGGGCCCTTCGCTGTCCTGGCGGAGCGCGCGTGCGGTCGAGGGCGCAGCATGAGCGGGGCACGAGTCGTCGAGGCCTTCCATTTGCAGAACTGGTCTGCAAGCGCATGCGATTCGGTCCCTGTTTCTACCCGCCCGTGCGTGGCCTGTCCTCGAATCCGCCAAATCGAGGCGCACGTGCAGACCAGTGCTGCATTTGGCAGGTGCTGGTCGCGAAGGGCCTGGCTGCGGGCCTACCGTCTTCGCAACCTGACCACGTAGTACCCCACGCCAGCCACCAGTCCGGCCGCGACACCGATCGCGAGCCAGTAGGGGATCTCGAACTCGGTCATCGCTGGACCTCCGTCTGCCGGTGCGCTCGTCGGATCGGGTGCGACCGTTCGGGACTCACGGCACGCCCGGGAAGTCCCCGTCGCCGACGTCCTCGGTCGGGGCGTTGCCCCCCAGGACCGTGTTCAGCGTGAGCGTCCAGTTCTTCCACGTGATCATCGTCGAGGTCCGGATCGTCTTGAACTTGATCGTGTCCTCGAACCGGCGTCGCTCGCCGCCGACGGTGAAGGCCTTCGACTTGGCGTCCCAGCGCTCGCCGAGGCCGTAGTACACGATGTAGGTGCCGTCCTTGATGCTCTTGACCGTGGCGTCCTTGCCCGCCCGGACGTAGACGACCAGGAGCGCCTTCTTCGGGCTCGACTTCTTCGCCAGGATGAGGACGGCGTCGATGTCGTTCCCGTTCTCGATGGTGAGCTTGCCGCGGCCACCCTTGATCTTGTTCGTCATCACCTTGCCGTTCTTCGGCCGGGTGATGTCCCAGACGACGAGCTTCTCCTCGCGATCGCCCACGGTGACGGTGTGCTTGCCCGCCTTGGGGACGTCGAGCGGGACCTCGACGGTGGCGCTTCGGCCGCCGGCCACGGTCACCTCGGCCGTCCCCGCCTTCTTGTCATCGATGGCGACCTTGACGGTGATCGACCCCGTCGCGCCGCCGGCGTTCGAGACCGTGACATCGGCCACGAGCTCGCCGTCGTCCTCGACGGGATCGGGGACAGCGTGAGGCCGGTCACCTGGAGGTCCGCCGGCGCCAGGACGTTGAGGGTCGTCGTGGCGTCGCCGACCTGCACCTCGTAGGCGCCCGGGTCGCCGGCCGTCACCGCGAACCGGACCGCGTCGTCTCGCCGGCGCTGAGCGCGACATCCTGGCTCGAGACCTGGACGCCACCAAGCGACAGTCTCGCCGCGTAGTCGCCGGACATCGTGCCGATGTTCGCGATGTCGGCGACGATCTCGACCTCATCGCCGGCCAGGATCTCGGGAGCCGCCGAGGACAGGCGGATAGTCGTGACGGCGAAGTTCGGACCAGCCGTCACGCTGAGCGTCCCCGTCAGCGCCTCGATCGCGACGGTGTGCTCGCCGGGCTCGTCGACGGCGACGGTGAACGTGACACTCCTCGCCTCTCCCGGCTCGAGGGTCACGTCCTGACGATCGGCGACCGTCCCATCGACACTCAGGGCGGCCTCGTAGGAGCCCGCGAGCGTGCCGGTGTTCTCCACCCGGGCGGTCACCTCGACCTCGTCGCCGGGGAGGATCTCGGCGCCGCCGTTGACGACCGCGAGGTCGCTCACCTCGAACGCGGCCGTCGGGGTCGAGCAGCCGCCGAGGACGCCGACGATCAGGGCGGCGATGACCGAGAGCTGGATGGTCCTGACGAGGCGACCCTGGGTGCCGGACGGTGCCATCGAACGCCTCCTTCGTCGGGGCGTTCGCGAGGCGACCTGGGCGCCGCGACGCCCTCCGAGTCCAACGGTGACGCGTGCGCGCCCGATCCGTCGACGGATAGTGCCGACCGGCCCCTCGCAGCGGCCGACGTCGCGACATGACGTTTGACAGGAATCGCCGGCGAGCAGACGCTCGACGCATGACTCGACACCGACCTCCCCGATCCGGCCCGGCCGGCCGTCGTCGCCACGTTGCGTCCTCCCCGTGGCCCTGGGCGCCGCCTGCAACAGCGAGCCGGCCGCCCCGAACTGACGGACCCGACGGCCATCCTCCAGGCCGCGGCGACGCAGACCGCGAGCGCCACGTCCGTCCACCTCGACCTCGCCGCGGATGGCGAGTTCAGCCTCGACCTCACCGGGACCGGGGCCGGCGCCCCGCTCTCGACCTCGCCGACACGACCGCGACCGCTGACGTCGACATCGCCGGCGGCGACGCCCGTGCCACGTTCGCGCTGCCGGGGATCGCTCGGGTCTGCGCGGCGAGCTGCATCGCCGTCGACGGCACGGCCTACGTCAAGACCACGCTGACCGGCCCGCTGTACCGCGAGGTCCCGCTGGGCTGGCGCGCTCCCGACCGATCCCGGCGCGAGCCCCGACACGGCGCCTCGATGCTCGACGGCCTCGCGCGACTTCCTGGCGCAGCCCGGCCTCGAGCCGGTCAAGGGCGAGGACGTCGAGTGCGGCGGCGACGACCTGCTACACGGTCCAGATCGAGCTGACCCCGAGCCGAGCTGGCCGCGCTCGGGGCGGAGGCGCGAGCTCGCCGCATCCCGAGCGGTCTGCCGATCCCGATGCCTGACCTCGGCGACGTCGGCCTCGACCTCACGATCCGCGTCGAGAAGGCCACGACTCGACCTGGCGGGCCTGACCGCCGTCGCGCGACCGGCGAGGCCGGCGACGTGACCGCCGAGGTCACGTTCTCCAAGTGGAACGAGGTCGTGACGATCAGCGCGCCGCCCGGCCGACGAGGTCGCAGCCGGCCGGCTTCCGAAGGCCGAGGAGGGCCGCGCGGACCTAGAATGGGCGGGTGAGCCCCACCTCCCGTCGCCGCCGCGGCGACCCCACCCTCGACGACGCCCTCGCGACCGTCGGCACGCACCGTCGACGACGCCGACGAGCCGGACAGCGCGGTCCCGGACGAGCCCGAGTGGCTGCGCGAGGCGGCCGGCCGGGCGACCGCGGCCGCCGATCCCGACCGCGCCCGCCCGCGCCACCGCCCGATCCGGCGATCATCGCCGCGCGCCGGCCGCGCGCGAGGCCGAGATCGTCCGGGCGCTGAACCCGGAGCAGGCCCGCGCCGTCACCACGACCGACGGGCCGCTGCTCATCCTGGCCGGCGCCGGCTCGGGCAAGACGCGGGTCCTGGCGCACCGGATCGCGTACCTCGTCGGCGTCAAGGGCGTCGCCCCGTGGCGGATCCTCGCGGTCACGTTCACCAACCGGGCCGCCGCCGAGCTCCGCGAGCGGATCATCAGCCTGGTCGGGCGAGGGCGGCCGGGACGTCCAGGCCGGCACGTTCCATGCGCTGTGCGCCCGCGTCCTGCGCCAGGACGGCGAGGCCATCGGCATCAGCCGCCGCTTCGTCATCTACGACACGGACGACCAGCAGGCGCTCATGAAGCAGATCCTGCGCGAGCAGGACCTGCCGCTCACCGGGGAGTTCCGGCCCAGCGCGGTCCTCGGCGCCATCCGCCGGGCCAAGAACGAGATGCTCGACCCGACGTTCCTCTCCGAGAACGCCGCGAACCACCGCGAGCGGACGATCGCCCGCCTGGCGACGCGCTACCAGGAGCGGCTCCAGCGCGCCGAGCGCGCTCGATTTCGACGACCTGCTGCTCGAGGCCGTCCGCCTGTTCGAGGAGGCGCCGGAGGTGCTCGCCAAGTACCAGGAGCGCTGGCGCTACCTGCACGTGGACGAGTACCAGGACACGAACCGGGCGCAGTACCTGTGGGTCCGGGCGCTCGCCGAGAAGCACCACAACCTGTGCGTCGTCGGCGATGACGACCAGTCGATCTACTCGTGGCGCGGCGCGGACCTGCGCAACATCCTCGACTTCGAGCGCGACTGGCCCAAGACGGCCGTCGTCAAGCTCGAGCGCAACTACCGCTCGACCCAGCTGATCCTCGACGCCGCCCACGCGGTCGTGTCGCGCAACACGGCGCGCAAGGACAAGAAGCTCTGGACGGAGATCGCCGGGCGGCATGAAGATCCAGCGCTTCGAGGCGTACAACGAGGAAGAGGAGGCCGAGTGGATCGCCCGCCAGGTGGAGGGCCTGGTCGGCGGCCGGGGCAGCGCGCTGACCCGCCGCGCCGACGACGACGAGTCGGACACGACGTTCCGGGCCCGCGACATCGCGGTCATGTACCGGATGAACGCCCAGTCCCGCGCCATCGAGGAATCGTTCCTGCGCTACGGCATCCGCTACCAGCTCGTCGGCGGCACGCGGTTCTACAGCCGGCGCGAGGTCAAGGACGCGCTGGCCTACCTGCGGATCCTGCGCAGCGACACCGACAGCGTCAGCTTCGAGCGGATCATCAACGTGCCGGCGCGGGCCATCGGCGACAAGACCGTCGAGGTCCTGCGCGCCGCCGCCGCCGCGACCGATCCCGCGACCGGCGAGCCGTCGACGACGTGGGGCGCCATCGAGCGCGCCGCCCGCGGCGAGGTCGCCGACGATCGCGCCGCGGACGCGCATCGCCCTGGCCGAGTTCGCGTCGCTCGTCCGCCGGCTGCGCACCCGGGTCGGGGTCCTGCCGCTCCCCGAGCTGCTGGACGAGGTCCTCGAGGCGTCCGGCTACCGGGCGATGCTCGCCGACGGCTCGGAGGATGGCGAGGAGCGCTGGGCGAACCTGCTCGAGCTGCGCTCGGTCACGACCCGCTACGACGACCTGTCGCCCGAGGACGCGCTCGACCGGCTGCTCGAGGAGACCGCGCTCGTCGCCGACCAGGACTCGTACGAGGGCGATGCCGACGCGGTGACGCTCATCACGCTCCACGCCGCCAAGGGCCTCGAGTTCCCGGTCGTGTTCATCGCCGGGCTGGAGGAGGGCCTGTTCCCGCACAGCCGGGCGCTCGACGACGAGCGCCAGCTCGAGGAGGAGCGGCGCCTCGCCTACGTCGGCATCACCCGGGCCAAGCGGCGGCTGTTCCTGTCGCACGCCTGGCGCCGGGCGACGTGGGGGATGGGCCAGGCCGCCGTGCCGTCGCGGTTCCTGCTCGAGATCCCGGCCGAGCTCATGGTCGGGCCGCGGCTGGGCGGCCTCGACGAGCCGCGAGCGCGACCTGGACCTCGACCTCGTGTTCGGGGCGCGGCGGACGAACCGGTTCGGGACCCCGGTCCGTGGCAGCGGTGGCGGCGGCCGTACCGGCAGGGGAGCGGCCGCCCGGGCGCGCCGGCGGCCGGCGAGGCGTTCCGGCCGACGCGCGACCTCGCGGCGAAGCGCGAGGCCTTCGAGACGGGCGCGCCGTCGGGGTCGCTTGGGCCGCCGCGCGGGCGGCACCGACGCCGGCCGCCCGCGCGCGCCCGCCGCGACCGATCATCCCCGGCGAGCGCCAGTTCCGCGACGGCGACCGCGTCCGCCACGGCGCTGGGGCGACGGCATCGTCGTGACCTCCAAGCTGACCCGCGCGACGAGGAGGTCACGGTCGCGTTCAAGGACCCGGTCGTCGGCCGCAAGACGATGCTCGCCAGCCTCGCCAACCTCGAGATCATCGGCTAGGCGCGCGCCGGTCAGGCGGTCGCGCCGGCGGCCTCCAGCAGCGCGGCGATCGCGGTGTGGCCCGCGCCCGGGCGTGGGCGAGCGGCCGGACCCCGTCGCCGTCGGCGAGGTCCACGTCCGCCCCGTGCTCGATGAGCAGCGCCACGATCTCCTGGTGGCGCGGCCCGCCGTCGGACAGGAGGATCGCCTCGAGCAGGGCCGTCCAGCCGAGGCGGTTGACGTGGTCGACGTCCACGTCCGTCTCGGTCAGCAGGTAGCGCACGACCTCGACGTGCCCGCGCTCCGAGGCCGGGATGAGCGCGATGCCCGCCGTACGCGGTTGGTGATCGTCGGATCGGCGCCGGCCTCGTTGGCGAGCCGGAGGATGTCGAGCAGCCCCTCGGCGCCGGCGTACAGGAACGGGTTGTCGAGCTGGTCGTCCTGGAGGTCGACGTCGGCGCCGGCGTCGAGCAGCGCGCGGACGGCGTCGGTCTGGCGGGCCACGGTCGCGACCATGACGGCGTCCGGCCGCGTCGCGTCGCGCGCGTCGACGTCGGCGCCCGCGGCGAGGCGCGGTCGCGATCGCCGGCGAGGTCGCCGGCTCGCCGCGGCGCGCGTGCAGTCGCTCGTCCATCGCGGGCATGCGTAGCCGCGCGCTAGGATGCCGGGCGTGGACCTCGCCTCGATCGTCACCCTCGCCGAGTTCGAGCCGCTCGCCCGGGCGGCGATGGACCCGGCCGCCTTCGACTACGTCGCGGGCGGTGCCTGGGACGAGCTCACGCCTGGCCGACAACGAGGCGGCCTGGCGGCGCGCGGCTCCGGCCCGCGCGTCCTCGTCGACGTGGCGCGGCGTCGACCCGTCGCACGACCATCCTCGGCGCGCCGACCGCGATGCCGGTCGCCATCGCGCCGATGGCCGCCCACGGGCTCGCCCACCCGGACGGCGAGCTCGCGACGGCCCGCGCGGCCGCGGCGGCCGGGGTGCCGTTCACGTTGTCGACGATGTCGTCGCGCTCGATCGAGGAGGTCGCGGCGGCGGCCCCGACCGGCACGACTGGTTCCAGCTCTACACCCAGGCGGACCCCGGTCGCAGCCGGGAGCTGGTGGAGCGGGCCGCCGCCGCCGGCTACAGGCGCGCTGATCGTGACCGTGGACCTGCCGCGTCCTGGGCTATCGCGAGCGCGACCGGCGATCCGGCTTCGACCTGCCGGCCTCGGCAACTTCGCCGACGCGCCCGATGGGCCGACCCACGGCGGCGGCGTCCACGCGACCGCGGACGGCTTCGCTCGCCTGGAGGCGCAGCTCGACGTCGGGCTGACCTGGGCCGACCTCGCCGCGATCCGGTCGTGGTCGCCGCTGCCGCTCGTGCTCAAGGGGATCCTGACCGCCGAGGACGCCCGGCTCGCGGTCGAGCACGGCGTCGACGCCATCGTCGTGAGCAACCACGGCGCCCGCCAGCTCGACCGGGTGCCGGCCACGATCGACGTCCTGACCGAGGTCGTCGATGCCGTCGGGGCGCGACCGAGCTCTGGTCGACGGCGGCGTCCGGCGCGGCCTCGACATCGCGATCGCCCTCGCCCTCGGCGCCCGCGGCGTGCTCATCGGCCGGCCGATGCTCTGGGCGCTCGCGGCCGGCGGGCCAGGCCGGCGTCGAGCGGGCCCTCGCCATCCTGCGCGAGGAGTTCGAGATCGCGCTGGCGCTGCTCGGGGCGCCGACGCCGGCCGATCTGACGCCGGCGCACGTCGCTCCGAGCGACCCCGAACCGGAACCTGAGCGTCACCGTCCCGCCGCCGACGCGACGGGTCCGGGCATGGCAGGGTGAAGGTCGATCGGAAGCGAGGCCGCCAGGCCGACTTGGTCCCCGGCCCACGCGGGGATCCACGGGCCCCGGCCCGCCGATCGCTGCCCGACTCCCCCTCCCGAGGTTCCACCATGTTCGACCGTGCTCGCCTCGTCGAGCTCATCGAGAGCGCCATCGACGCCCATCCGTACTGCCCGGCCTGCGACGCCGCGGTCGAAGTCGTCGACGAGGACGGCGCCCTCGTCCTGCGCTGCAGCGCCGCCGCGTCCGCCACGAGCGTCCTCGGCCGGATCGGCGCCGTCCTGCTCCCGCATCTTCGCCAGGTGATCGTGGCCCGCGAGGATCTGCTCGCCGCCTGACCCGCCCGCGGCCGGGGCTCGGGCGGGGCGCTCGTATCCTCGGCGGATGCCCGAGACCGTCGCACTGCCGCCCGTCGATCCCGCGCTCGTCGAGAGGCGGCCGCCCTGGACGCGGGGCGGCCGCGGCCCGCCACGCCGACCTCGCCGCGCAGGTCGACCGGGCCAACCGCCTCTACCACGAGGAGGACGCGCCCGGAGATCAGCGACGCCGAGTACGACCAGCTGTTCCGGCGGCTCGTCGCGCTCGAGACCGCGCATCCCGGCGCTGATCACGCCCGACTCGCCGACCCAGCGGGTCGGCGGCACGCCGACCGGCGGCCGCTTCGCCGAGGTCCGCCATCGGCGGCCGATGCTCAGCCTCTCGAACGCGTTCAGCCACGACGAGCTGCGCGCCTTCGATGCGCGCGTCCGCGCGGGCCTCGGCCTGCCCGCCGCCCCGGAGCCGGCCGACGGACCTGACCTACGTCGCCGAGCTCAAGATCGATGGCCTCGCCATCACGCTGCGCTACGAGCGCGGCCGCTTCGTGCAGGGCGCGACCCGCGGCGACGGCACGACCGGCGAGGACGTGACCGCCAACCTGCGGACGATCGCGCGCGATCCCGGCCCGCCTCACCGAGCCCGCCACGGTCGAGGTCCGCGGCGAGGTGTTCATGCCCAAGGCCGAGTTCGCGCGGATCAACGCCGAGCGCGAGGAGGCCGGGCCTGGCGCTGTACGCCAATCCGCGCAACAGCGGCGCGGGCTCGCTCCGCCAGAAGGACCCGGCCGTCACGGCCGGCCGCGGCTCCTGTCGTCGTGGACCTACCAGCTGCTCGAGGACGGGCGCGGCCGCGCGTCGACGACGCCAGTCGGCGCGCCCTGGACGCCTGGTCGCCCTCGGCCTGCCGGTCAACCCGGACCACGAGCCGGGTCTCGACATCGAGGGCGTCATCGCCTTCACCGAGCGCTGGCGCGAGGCGCGCCACGCACCTCCCGTACGAGACCGACGGCGTCGTCGTCAAGGTGGACCGGTTCGACCAGCAGGAGCGCCTGGGCATGGTCAGCCGGGCGCCGCGCTGGGCGATCGCCTACAAGTTCCCGCCGGAGCAGGTCGAGACCGACGGTCGAGGACATCGTCCCGTACGTCGGCCGGACCGGGACGCTCACGCCGGTCGCGCACCTGACGCCGGTCAAGGTCGCGGGCTCCACGGTGGCGCGGGCCACGCTCCACAACCTCGACGAGGTCCGGCGCAAGGACATCCGCATCGGCGACCGGGTCGTCCTCCAGAAGGCCGGCGACGTCATCCCCGAGGTCGTCCGGCCCATCGTCGGAGCGTCGCGACGGCGCCGAGCGCGAGTTCGTGATGCCGGCGACCTGCCCGGTCTGCGGCACGCCGGTCGTCCAGGACGAGGGCGCCGTGCGCGTCTACTGCCCCAACGTGGCCTGTCCGGCGCGCCTGTCGCAGGAGTTCGGGCACTTCGTCGGCCGCGGCGGGATGGACATCGAGGGCGCCGGCTGGGCGGTCCTGAGCCAGCTCCTGGAGCGCGGCCTCGTCCACAGCCGGGCCGACTTCTTCCGCGCTGACCGTGGAGCAGCTCGAGTCGCTCGAGCGGTTCGCCCGCAAGAGCGCGGAGAACCTGCACGGCCGCATCGAGCGCGCGCGCGTCGGCCGGCCGCTGGCGCGCGTGCTCAACGGCCTGGGCATCCCGCAGGTGGGCGAGTCGACCGCGATCGACCTCGCGCGCTGGCTGGCGACGCCGGGTCCGCCCCGAGGCGTACCCGCCGGCCGTCGGGCGACGTCGTGCCCGACCCGTGGTTCGCGGCCGTCGACGTCGAGCTGCGCCGGATCGCCATCGACGAGCCCGAGACGCTGACCGAGGTGGAGGGCATCGGGCCGCTCGTCGCGGCGGCGATCGGGCGCTACTTCGCCGACCCGGCGACCGGCGGCGCCCTGACCGAGCTCGTCGAGGCCGGCGTCGTCCCGGAGCGGCCGACGCGTGCCGCCGCCGGGCGCCGCCGACGCGGACGGCCCGCTGCAGGGCAAGACCGTGGTCGTCACCGGCACGCTCGACGGGTTCAGCCGCCAGGAGGCCGAGGAGGCCGTCCGGGCGGCCGGCGGCAAGCCGGCTGGCTCGGTGTCGAAGAAGACGGACTACCTGGTCGCCGGCGAGAGCGCCGGGTCGAAGCTCGCGAAGGCCCAGGAGCTGGGCGTGCCGGTCCTGGACGAGGACGGGTTCCGGCGCTGCTGGCCGGCGAGGAGCGCGGACTCCGGACCCGCCTGACGAGCTTGACTAGCGGCGACCGGCGGCGTAGCGCTCCATCAGCTCGGTGACGGCGGTCCGGGCCGCCTGCCACTCGGGCTGGTCGCCGATGATCTCGCCCTCGGGACCCCAGCGCCGGAGCTGGGTCATCGCCGTCACGATCATGTCGTGGGCGAGCCGGCGGTTGCGCCCGGCATCGATCTGGCCGGTCACGAGGTAGCGCCGGACGGTCTCGAACGGCGCGGTCCAGCGGCCCCACCGGAGCCGGTCGCCCTCGCGGAGCGTCTCGAGCCACTCGTCGTCGCCGACCGGGTGCCGGTCGTGCTCGTCCATGTGGTGGCGCAGGTCCACGCGCAGGCCGGGCAGGTCGAGGCTCGGCGTCCGGCCGTCGTCGTCGACGGTCACGTAGCAGATCGGGCAGCTGGGCAGCTCGGCGTCGGCCGCGGGGCGTCGCCGTACGGGCAGGCCGCAGCGTCGGCAGAACGTGGCGTCGGTCGGACGGCCGGCGTCCCGCACTGGAGACAGCTGACCGCGATCATGCAAAACCCGGTACGGATGGCGCCGCGGATGGCCTCGCTCGACGGCGGGCGGACGGCGGTCAGGCGGACCCGCTCGAGCAGGCGGAGTCGGCGGGCGGCGCGCCGCGCACGGCGGCGACGGCGCGTCCGGGCGAGGTCGGCCACATGGCGGGTGGTGACTCCGCGAGGCTGGACGGGTCGATCTCGCGGCAGCATGGCGTGGCGGCCGCGGTGGCGGCCATCCGCCGAACGGTCACCGGTCCCCTGGCGTTGGCGGTCACTCCGCAGGCGCGGGGCTCAGCCCACGGCGTGGTTGAACTGGCCCCAGATCGCGATCGGCTGCCAGGTCACGGGCTCGCCGCGGATCAGCCGCGGGGCGCGCCAGGCCTCCGTCCAGCCGTGCGGCCGTCCAGCGCGCGCGAGCCCGCCTGCGTTGCTCCAGACGAGCCCGGCGCGGACCGTCCGGTCCGGACCGGATGCCCGGCGTCGCGCGTCGAGGATGCGCCAGCGCGTCGTCGACGGATCCGGCGCGATGGTCGCGCCGCCGCCCCACGGTGCCCGGACGACGAAGCCACGCGGCCGGTCGTCCGCGGCCGACGACCACGCGCGTGCCGTCCGGCGTCGCGAACGCCGCCAGCAGGTGCCGGCGGTCCTCGCCGGTCGCCGCGGCGATCCAGGCGCGGCCATGGCCTCCAGGTCGTCGGGCCGGCAGGCGCGCACGATGCGGCCGGGTCGGCAGTCGTCCGCTCCAGGCTCGCCGGGCCAGTCCCGCCGCCTCCATCGTCCGATACCACGTCTGGACCTCGAACCCGAGGCGCTCGTACAGCGGCCGTCCGGCAGTCGGTCGCCACGAGGACGCAGGGTCCGGCAGCCGGCGGCCTCGGCGGCGTCGATGGGGACCTCGGTCAGGCCGCGACCCAGGCCCTGGCCGCGCCACGCCGGCGCCACCCAGATCGTGCCGATCCAGCCGACCGGCCCGTTGATCGTCGCGACGCCGGTCCCGACGATCTCGCCGTCGGCCGCCTCGGCCACGAAGTCGCGGCAGTGCGGGCTGGCGACGGCGAACTCGAACCAGGCTGCGGCGGTCGCCCCAGTCGTCGGCCAGGATCGCGGCGCTGGCGGGCTCGATGTCGGCGCGATGTCATGGCGGATCGGGAGGCGCGGGGTCGCCGGCATGTCGGCCGGGGCTATCATCGGGCGCATGGCCACCCTGTCGCGCGCCGATGTCGAACACGTCGCCCATCTCGCCCGTCTCGGGCTGACGGACGAGGAGCTCGGCCGGCTCGAGGGGCAGCTCAACCACATCCTCGACCAGTACGCGATCCTCGCCACGGTCCCGACCGACCACATCGCGCCGACCGCCCAGACCATCGAACTCGAGAACATCCTGCGCGAGGACGTGGCCCGGCCGTCGCTGCCCGTCGAGGACGTGCTCGCCAACGCTCCGGCCCGCGATGGCGACTTCATCGTGGTGCCGGCCATCCTCGGCGAGCGCGACTGACGGCCGGATCGACGACCATGACGACCGACCTGACCCGCCTGCTCGCCCACGAGATGGCCGCCCGCCTGCGCGCCGGCGAGGTCTCGTCGCGCGAGCTGACCGACGCGCACCTCGACGCTCGCCGAGCGCCAGGACCATGGACTCCACGCCTGGCTGACGATCGACCGCGACCGCGCCCTCGAGGAGGCCGACGCCGCCGATGCCCGGCTCGCCGCGGCCCGAGGCGAGGGGAGTCGACGCGCTCGCCGACCTGCACCCGCTGCTCGGCGTCCCGGTCGCGCTCAAGGACCTGGTCTCGGTCCGCGGCGGCCAGTGCACGGCCGGCTCGCGGATCCTCGAGGGCTATCGCGCGCCGTACGACGCCCACATCACCGAGCGCCTGCACGACGTCGGGCGCGGTCATCCTCGGCAAGACCAACATGGACGAGTTCGCGATGGGCTCGTCGACCGAGCACTCCGCCTTCGGCCCGACCGCCAACCCGTGGGCCCTCGACCGCGTCCCCGGCGGCAGCAGCGGCGGCTCGGCGGCGGCCGTGGCCGCGTACCACGCCCCGCTGGGCATCGGCACGGACACCGGCGGCTCCATCCGCCAGCCGGCGGCCCTGACCGGGATCGTCGGCCTCAAGCCGACGTACGGCCGGGTGAGCCGGTACGGGATCGTGGCCTTCGCCTCGTCGCTGGACCAGATCGGGCCGTTCGCGCGCGACGCCCGCGATGCGGCCGCGCTGCTGCACGCGGTCGCCGGCCGCGACGAACGCGACTCGACCTCGTCGCCGGTCGCCGGTCCCCGACGACCTGCTGCACCTGCCCGCGACCGACGACGAGGCCGCGGCCACGCTCCGCGGCAAGCGGCTGGGCCTGCCGCGCGAGTACTTCGTGGCGGGGATGGAGCCCGGCGTCGAGGCCCGGGTCCGCGAGAGCCGTCGCCGCCCTGGAGGCCGCCGGCGCCATCGTCGAGGACGTCTCGCTCCCGCACACCGAGTACGGCCTCGCGACGTACTACATCGTCGCGCCGGCCGAGGCGTCGGCCAACCTCGCGCGCTACGACGGGATCCGCTACGGCCCGCGGCTGGGCGAGGGTCGCGACGTCCTCGCCGACTACCTCGCGACGCGCGGCGAGGGCTTCGGCGCGGAGGTCAAGCGCCGGATCATGCTCGGCACCTACGCGCTGTCGGCCGGCTACTACGACGCCTACTACCTCAAGGCCCAGAAGGTCCGGACGCTCATCAAGGGCGACTTCGATGCCCTCTGGGCGCAGGGCTTCGATGCGCTCGTCGCGCCGACCTCGCCGACCGTCGCGTTCCGCTTCGGCGCGCGCATGGCGGATCCGGTGGCGATGTACCTCTCGGACGCCTGCACGCTGCCGGTCAACATGGCCGGCCTGCCCGGCATCTCGATCCCGGCCGGCCTGTCCGAGGGTCTGCCGGTCGGACTCCAGCTCATCGGCGCGCCGTGGTCGGAGCCGGCCCTGCTCGGGCTCGCCCGCGGCTACGAGGCCATCACCGCCGATGCCGACTGGCGCGCGCTGGAGCCCACCGACCTCGCCGCGCTCGACGACCCGGCCACGCCGACGCCGCGCGAGCGCGCGGCCGCGCTGGCCGCGTCGTGAACTCGCACGTCTCGCCCGTCGGTACCGGGCTCGACCCGACCTTCTGGAACGATGCCTTTCTCGGATTCGCCATCGTCGGCGCGCTGCTGGCGGTCGGGATCGCCGGGGCGTTGAGCGGCCATCTTGACCCGGATCGTGGACGCTCCGGGGGCGTCGCCCGTTCGGCGGAGGCGGTCATCGTGCCGCTCGGCCTGTCCGTCGTCGGGATCGCCGGGCTCTGGCCGGCGGACACGCCGGGTCGTGTCGGGAGTGCGGTGGCGATCGTCGCTGCGGGCACCCTCGCCGTGCTGCTCGGCACGCTCGTCCTCGGCGGCTCGGGTCCGGCGATCCCGAAGCGGACGGTCCATCGTCTGGCGATCGCGCTGCTCGCGACCATCCCGACGCTGATCGCCGGGTTCCTGCTCGCGGCGGGAATCGCGCCGGGCCTGGACCCGATCATCGTCGGCGCCGGTGCGTCCGCGGTCGGCGGGCTCTGGCTCGGTGCCCTCGTCCTGCTGGACCTGCCGCGCGGCTGAGCAGGGCGCCTGGCACCGGCCGAACGTCCCGCCATTCCGGGACTCCCGGCACTGTCGACCGATGCCACCGGGGCGCACGATAGGCCCCGGAGGTACCAGCGACATGCGCATGCGTCTGTTCCTGATCGGCACCGTCATCGGCACGATCACCGCCATCGCGGTTACGCCAGGCCCGCCGATGGTGGCATTCCTGGGGCGTGGACCCGGATGAGGCGGCTCGACCGCTTCCGGGCGACGACATCGTCACCGATGCGGTCGGTGGCGAGACCCGCGGGATCACCATCGACGCCCCGCCGGAGGCGGTCTGGCCGTGGCTCCTGCAGATGGGCTACGGGCGGGCGGGCTGGTACAGCTACGACCAGCTGGACCAGCGCGGCAAGAGCGCGGACGAGATCGTCGACGCCTGGCAGGGACTCGCCGTCGGCGACGTGGTCCCGACGCATCCGGGCGGCGGCTTCGAGGTCGCGCGCATCGAGCCGGGTCGGGCCCTCGTCCTGCGCTCCGATACGGCGCTCGTGACGGCGCAGGCGGAGGCCGCAAGGCGGCGTCGAGCGGGCTCGAGACCGCGACACGCACGGCGTGTCAAGCTGTCGGGCGCGATGCTGTCCGGCACCCCGCAGCAGTTCGCGGCAACCTGGGCGTTCGTCCTCGAGCCGCTCGGCGGCGGTCGGACCCGCCTGATCGAGCGCTTCCGCGTCTGGTTCGGGACCGAGCAGCCGGGATCCAGGCTCGCCATGCCGTTTCTCGGCTTCGGCGTGTTCGTGATGATGCAGAAGCAGATGGTCGGGCTGCGCGAGCGAGCCGAGCGCTTCGCCCGCATGCGTCCGCCCGTCGCCGCGCCAGACCCGATGGACCCTCCGACTCCCGTCGTCCCGGCCCAGGAGCCCGTCGCGACCACGTAGGAAGCGAGACCTCGGGAGGTTCGCGGCGACGCGGTCGCCGATGCCGTAGGCTCCGTACGTGACCACGGAGACTGACGCCCGTCGAGCCGCGTCCGCCGCTGCCGAGCGCGCCCTCGCGCAGCGCGTGCAGGCCGTCCCGCCGTCGGGGATCCGTCGATTCTTCGACATCCTGGCGACGATGGACGACGTCATCAGCCTGGGCGTCGGCGAGCCCGACTTCGACACGCCGCGGGTGATCGTCGAGGCGGGCGTCGAGTCGCTCCGCGAGGGGCGCACCCACTACACCTCGAACTACGGGACGATGGAGCTCCGGCGCGCCCTCGGCGAGCACCTCGAGCGCCGCTACGGCGTTCACTACGACCCGGCCAACGAGATCCTCGTCACGGTCGGTGCCTCGGAGGCCCTGGACCTCGCGCTGCGCGCCACGTGCGACCCCGGCGACGAGGTGATCCTCCACGAGCCGTCGTACGTGGCCTACGTCCCGGCGATCGTGTTCGCCGGCGGGACACCGGTCCTCAGTCCCGACCCGGTTCGAGGACGATTTCGCGCTGGATCCGGCGGCGGTGGAGGCGGCCATCACGCCTCGGACGAAGGCGCTCTTCCTGGGCTACCCGTCCAACCCCACCGGCGCCGTCCTGCCCGACGACGTCCAGGACGCGCTCGCCGCGATCGCGGAGCGCCACGACCTCCTCGTCTACAGCGACGAGATCTACGACCGTCTCGCCTACGGGTCGTATCGCCACCGGGCGTTCAGCTCCCTGCCCGGCATGCGCGAGCGCACGATCCTGATGGGCGGCTTCTCCAAGGCGTATGCGATGACCGGCTGGCGGGTCGGGTACGTGGCCGCGCCGGCGGGGATCCTGGAGGGCCTCGTCAAGGTCCACCAGTACGGGATCATGTCGGCGTCGACCGTCGCCCAGGACGCGGCGCTGGCGGCCGTGCTCGACGGGGAGGCGGAGGTCGAGCGGATGCGCGCGGAGTACGACCGGCGTCGGCGGCTGCTGGTCGACGGCCTCAACGCGCCTGGGCCTCGCGACGTTCGAACCGCGCGGCGCGTTCTACGCCTTCCCGCGGATCACCTCGACCGGGTTGACCGACGAGGCCTTCGCCGAGCGCCTGCTCACCGAGGAGCGCGTCGCGGTCGTGCCCGGGGAGCGCCTTCGGCCCGTCCGGGGCCGGGCACGTCCGGATGTGCTACGCGACCTCCTACGCAGGTCTCGAGGAGGCGCTCCAGCGGATCGGGCGGTTCGTGGAGCGCCTCAAGGTCTGACGGCGGGTGCGGCTACTGCTTGGCCGCCATCTGGCGTTCGACTTCCTCCTGGATCTGGTCCTCGCGCCGCTGCTTCACGCGCCGAGCGAGCATGAACCCGGCCACGACGGGCCAGAAGAAGCTCGCGATGGCGCCGATGATCGCCGCCGTCGCGTAGAACGGGACCGGGTCGGGCTGGTCGCCGATGTTGCCGATCACCAGGGACGAGGAACGTGACGAGCGCGCCGATGGAGACGCCGGATCAGTCGCTGGATCATGATTTCTCCCTCCGTCCCCGCCGGATGGCGGTCGGCTCGGATTATCCCCCACGCGGATACCCGTCGAAGGGTCCGTCCCGCGCGCGCGGCGGAGCGCCTCCTCGATGGCCCAGATCGCGAGCGGCCGCAGGTAGATCGACGCCCGGAAGTCGCCGTGCTCGTCGTAGGCCTCCGGGGTCCGGAACCAGAGCCCGCGTTCGTACGTGACCTCAGCGGCGCCCCGGGCCGTGTCCCAGCCCTCGTCGACGAGACCGCGTCCGATCATGAACGCCGCCAGGGCGTACGTGGTCCCGACCCAGACCTCCGCCGACTGCTCGCTCGAGGCGTCGACCGTGCCGTCGGGGCGCGTCCCGTTGACCGCGCCCATCCGGCCACCGCCGAAGCCGCGGACGTTGCGGGCGTGGATCGTGCGCAGCGCCGCGTCCACCCGCTCGGGTGGCACGAGATCGCCGAGGCCCGTCGCATCCGCGTACCACTGGCCGGCCAGCTGGTCGGCCATCACGCTCTCCGAACTAGGGCCGCCCCCGTCGTCGTAGGCGTAGTGGTCGCCGCGCCACAGCCGACGATCGAAGGCGACCTGCGCGCGCTCGAACCAGCCCGCCCACCGGGTCGCCGCCTCGTGGTCGCCAAGCCGCAGCGCCATCGCTTCTGCAGCGAGCGTCGCGGCGAGCCAGAGCGAGCCGCCATAGGCCGACGGACCATGCATCGGCCACGTGTCGTAGGTCTGGTCGGGCTCGCCGTCGTGCTCGGGCAGCCCGTCCCCGTCCCGGTCGCTGAGGGCGAGGCGGCGGAGCACGGCGTCCACGGTCGGGAAGACCGCCCGGATCAGGGCGTCACCCTCGTCGCCCGCCGCGACCGCGTCGCGCCACGCCTGCAGGACGAACTTGGGACCCAGGTCCTTCCAGCCGCTGACGTCCTGGAACTTGTACCAGTTGGGTTGATGGAACGGGTCGTCGCCGGGCCCCCCGACGTCGTGCGGGACCGTGCCGCCCACCTTGCGCGCCGCGCTCCGCCCGGTCGCCTCGATCTCGACGACCCGCGGATCGTCGACGGGGATCGTGGCGAGGAGGTCCAGGATGCCGCGCAGCTCCAGCTCCGGGTACAGCTCCAGCATCGCGAACGACGCATAGAAGTCGACGTCCACGGTGTCGTAGAACGGGTAGTCGAGGCACTCGAGGAGCGCGAACCGGCCGGGGTCCGCACGGTCGGGCGCGGGAGCGCCCACCTCGCCCGCCTCCCAGAACGTCCCGCCGTCGACGAGGAAGTACAGCTCGTTGAAGAGGGCCGCGCGGTACCAGTCGGGTCGCGCGGGGTCGTCGATGATCGGCCGCTGCCAGGCTTCGATCGCCGCTCGCCACGCGGGCGCCTGCTCGAGCGCATGGACGGCGAGGTCCCAGGCCCGCGTGCCGTCGTGCCCCCAGTCCCGCGTGTAGCGCTTCCACCATCGCCGCCCGCCGCCGAACTCCACCATCGGGAAGTCCCAGGCGAGTGCGAATCGGATCGAGCGGCGCGCCCCCGGCTCCAGCGTGGTCGTCGCCGCGATGGCGGCGCCCGCCGGCCCGGCCGCGGGGGCATCGGCACGGGCCGGCGGAGCCTGGTCGAGGCGACCGTCGGCGGAGAAGTCCGCCCAGAGTTCGGTGTCGTGCTGCGGATCGAAGTCGGCGCGCGTGCTCAGCTCCCAGCCCGTCCGCCTCGAGGGCGGCGATGGCCATGGAGCCGCGTACCGCCGTCGGGGCGTCATCGGGTGCGTCGCCGAAGCGGACACCAGCGACGCCGGGGACGTCGCGGACGGCCGCGTGCGGCCGGCCGGGTGCGGGCCCGCTCGTCGGGCCGGCGGGTGGATCGGCCCAGGTGAAGAGGAGCCCGACCGTGAGCGGCTCCGGCCCCGGGTTCTCGCACCACCACTCGAAGACGCCCACGGGCAGGGCACTCGCGTCGAGGTCGCCACCGATGACCGGCGACAGCTGTTCGCCGATCAGCCGGAGCCCCAGCTCCTCGGGCTCGAACGTCTGCCACGCCCGCGGGAACAGCGCGTGGTACGTGCCCCCGCCCACCGGCAGGTCCCATCCCCACGTCGGCAGGTCCGTGGCGGGACGCAGGGTGCTCAGGACGGTGGCCCGCGACGTCCCGTCCGCGTGGCCCGACGAACAGCGCGAACCCGTCCGCGGCGACCGGCTCGAACCGGTGCTGGCCGACCTCGAGGTGCCAGCGCGCGGCATCGCCGCGGAACGTCCGCCCGATGCTCCCCGTGCCCAGGCCGCCGATCGGGACGCCGGCCCATTCGCCGTCGTCCAGCATCGGGGTGTGGACCCGCGGATGCCCGACGCCGCTCGCACGGGACACCGATCCCCCGACGCCACGCGACGGCGGGGATCTCCGGCCAGTCCACCGCGTCGCCCCGGGCGGCCCCCGGGTCCAGCGTGGTCGTCACTTCTCGACGCCGGTCACCACGATGCCCCGCATGAACGCCTTCTGCGCCAGCAGGAAGATGACGATCGGGACGGCCATGGTCATGAGCGCCGACGCCTGGATCAGGGTCGGGACGCGTGCATAGAGGGCGTTGTACTGCTGGATGCCGATCGACAGCGGCTGCAGCTCGGGGTTGTTGGCGAGATACAGGAGCGGGACGAAGAAGTCGTTCCAGGCGAAGAAGAAGTGGAACAGGCTGACGGCCGTGATCGCCGCGATCGACTGCGGGACGATGATCGAGCGCAGGATCCGGAACGGCCCGGCGCCGTCGATCATCGCCGCCTCGTCGAGCTCGCGCGGGATCGACATGAAGTACTGGCGCAGCAGGAAGACGTTGTAGGCGTTGGCGAAGAAGTGCGGGATGATGATCGGCAGCCAGGTGCCGTTCCAGCCGAGCCAGGTGAAGATCACGTAGGTCGGGAGCAGCGTGACCTGGAACGGCAGGATGATCGTCGCGAGGAGGATGACGAACCAGGCGTTCCGCCCGGGAAAGCGGAACCGCGCGAACCCGTACGCCACCAGGACCGACGACACGACCGCGCCGATCGTGCTCAGGGTCGCGATCGCGACGGTGTTGCGCAGGAGACGAGGGAAGTCCAGCTGGTTCCAGGCCGTGGTGAAGTTCTCCACCTCCGGCTGGAACGTCCACGCCTGCTCCAGCGTCCGCCACCGTCCCTCCCATTCGATCGGCGTTCCCGTCGGGTCGGCCGGGTCCACGAACACGCTCGACTCGCGGCCCGTGTCGACCAGGATCAGCTGCCGGGTCGTCCCGTCCTCGAACGGGACGGTGTAGATCGGGTAGGTCTCGCCCTCGAAATCGGCCGTCAGGGGTGCCGCCGGAAACCACGGGCGCCCCCGGCGTGGTCGCCTGGCTGGGAGCCTGGAAGGCGGTCGAGACCATGAACAGCAGCGGCAGCAGATAGCCCGCGAGGATCACCAGGGCGAACACGAACAGCGTCGTGCGGCTCATGAAGCGACGCGCGGGTCGTCCGAACGGGCCGCTCGTGCTGATGGCGCGCACTCGCGTCCTGGCCACGCTCGTCATCGATCGCCGCCTGCGTAGTAGACGCGGTTCCGGGCGAACCGGAACAGGAGGATCGTGAGCCCGAGCACGACCGCGAACAGCAACCAGGCGATCGCCGCCCCGTAGCCCATGCGACTGAAGACGAAGGCCTCGCGGAACAGGACGAGGTTCACGAACAGGGTCGCGTTGTTCGGATCGCCGCGTCCGTTGGTCATCGTGTACGCCTGCGTGAAGTACTGCGACGTCCCGATGAGGACGATGACCAGGTTGTAGAACAGGACCGGCGACATCAACGGGATCGTGATCCGGCGGAACGAGGTCCATCGACCTGCGCCGTCCATCCGGGCCGCCTCGTACAACTCGGTCGGGATCGATTGCAGCCCCGCGATGTTGATGATCACGAAGTTGCCGATCGCCCAGAGGCCGATCATCGAAAGCGCCGGGTAGATCCAGACCTCGCTGTTGATCCAGTCCGGCTGCGGCAGGCCGATCGCGCCGAGGATCTCGTTGAGCCAGCCTGTCTCGGCGTTCAGGTAGCCGATCCAGACGAGCGTGGACGCAACGAGCGGGATCATCACCGGCATGTACGCGAGCGTGCGCAGGGGACCCCGGGCGGCCAGTTTCTGGTGGTTCAGGAGCAGGGCGAACCCCAGACTCCCGAGCATCGTGACCGGGATCGAGATGAGCGCGAACTTGGCCGTCGCGACGAACGAGCCCATGACGGTCGAGTCGCTGAACATCCGGACGTAGTTGTCGATGCCGACGAACTGGGCACGGTCCGGATTGACCATGTCGAAGTCGGTCAGGGACAGGAATAGGGAGGCGATCATCGGGCCCACGGTGAACAGGGCGAACCCGATCAGCCACGGTGCGATGAAGACGTAGCCCCACATGGCCTCGCGGCCGGCCGGCCGCTGGTACCAGGCGGAACGAGGCTGGCGGACCGACGAGCGGCGGAGCTGCTCGGTCGTGTCGGTCATCGTCGGGTCCGCTCCATGCTGATGGTGCAGACGACCCCCCGGCCGATCGAGACCGACCGGGGGGTCGCTGGAGGAGAGAAGAGGCGACTACTGGGCGGCGTCGAAGACGCCCTGCAGGGTGGTCTGTAGCTTGGGAAGCTCGGTCGCGATATCGAAGTCGGCCGAGGTACGGTACCCGTTCTGGAATGCCTGCCACGTCGTCTTTGACTTCGCGTAGTCGGGCACCCAGGCCTGGTGGTTCGGGACGTCGGGATAGCCGAGCATCGCCTTGGGGACATCCCAGTCGAGGTCGGCATCCGGGAAGTTGGCGTCGATGGACTCGGTGAACCCCTGCTGAAGGGCAGGATCCGCCGGGAACGCGCCGTAGACGGTCAGCAGGTCACCGGACGCCGCGAGGGCCGCCAGGGCCGTGAACGCCAGCTCGGGGTTCTTGCTGGTCTTGAGGATGCTGAAGGTGTCGGCATGGAGCTTGGCCGTGGTCGTGCCGTTGTACGACGGGGCGACGGCCCAGCCGAAGTTCTTGACGTCACCGACGCAGCACGTGAACCAGCTGTGGCTCTCGTTCATCGCCAGGTTCGTCGAGCCGAACAGCCATCCGGCCCCCAGCAGGTCGCTGGCGATCTGGTTGGCATTCGGGATGAAATGGTCGACCCAGACGCCGTCGCGGAACCACTTCTGGCCCGCGCTGACGTTCTCCGGGATCTGGGCGGTCGTGCCGTCGGCGGCAAGGAACGACCCGGCACCGAACAGGCTCGACTCGGCCAGCGGGCTGTTGTCCGCATACTGCATGTCGAAGCCCCACTGCTCGATCTTCTCGGGATCGAAGTCGGCGCTGGTCGCGTCGTTGCCGTTGGCGTCGACGGTCAGCTTCATGGCGAGTTCGCGAACGGCGGCCATGTCCCACGGCTTGCCTTCGTACATGTCGCCGACCTTGCTCGGCGGGTACGGGAGGTCGGCCTCGTCGAAGAGGTCCTTGTTGTAGTACATGAAGGACGGGTAGGTCCCGAACGGGACGCCGATCGTGGCGCCACCGGGGCCCATGTTGAAGAAGTCGACCAGGGCCGGATCGAACTTGGTCATGTCGAACCCGGACGACTCGATGAGCGGCCCGAGGTCGAGCAGCTGGTCCATGAACAGGTTGAGGCCCTCGACGCCGACCGGGCCGATGATGTCCGGCGGGTTCCCCGCGGCGATCTGCGTGCGCAGGATCGTGCCGGCCTGGGTGTTGTCGACGATCTCGAGGGAGAGGTAGATCTCCTTCTGCGAGCCGTTGAAGGCCGCGACGACCTCCTGCTGCTTGGCGATCTGCGGCGGCTGCCCGCCGGTGCCGAGGCCGACGAACCAACGGATGACGACGCCGCCGTTGGGGCCGGGCGCGTTCGACGGAAGGGGCTCCGGGGTGAGGAGCGGCGTGGCGGACGGCGCCGGAGCCGGCGTGACGGCGGCTTCCGACGGGGCGACGCTGGGTGCCGTGGATGTGGTCGAGCTCCCACAGGCTGCCGCGATGATCGCGACGATGCCGATGAGGGCGATCAAGGCCCGCGGGCCGGATCTGGTCTGGGTCATGGCGGTCGACTCCTCCTGTTTCCGAGATCTTCCTTCGATCTCCTACCTCACGTGGTCGAGGCCTGGGTGGTGTGGACGCCGTCCCGCCGTGGGTCGTCGTCCGCCGGTCGCCGGCCGGCTCAGGGCTTGCGCCTCCCGGCGCTGGACGCGCGCCTGATCAACTCGGTGGCCAGGATCACGCGCCGAGGCACGCGATCCGACCGCCCCATCGACCCGACGAGCAGGTCGACCATCTCGTGCCCCATCTCCTCGACCGGCTGGCGGACGCTGGTGAGGGGCGGACGGGTAGTGGTGGCGATGGGCGCGTCGTCGTAGCCGACGATCGCGATGTCCTCCGGGACGCGGCGTCCGGCGCTCTGGATGACCCCGAGGGCGGCGACCGCCATCAGGTCCGAGGCGCAGAAGACGGCATCGAGGTCCGGGCGTCGGGACAGGAGCCGCTCCATCGCGGCGGTGCCACCTTCGTGGGTGAAGTCCCCGATCTCGACGAGGTCGTCGTCAGGCGCGATGCCGGCGCTCGGCCAGCGCGTCGCGGTACCCCGCGAGCCGGTCCTGCCCGGCGACCATGTCCTGGGGACCGCTGATGGTGGCGATGCGCCGACGTCCGCCCTCGGCGAGATGCAGGGTCGCGAGGCGCGCGCCGCCGCGATTGTCGGCATCGACGTGATCGACGTCCGCGGAGAGCGGCGGGCGACCGATGATGACCAGCGGGATCCGTCGCGCGGCAAGCTCGGCCGGCAGGGGATCGTCGCCGTGCAGGCTGACGAGGATGACGCCGTCGACGTGACCGCCCGTCAGGTAGCGGATCGAGCGTCGTTCCTCCTGGGCGTCGTCGGGCATCAGGAGGACGAGTTGGAGGTCCCTGGCCGCGAGTGCGGTGCTGACGCCGCGGATGACCCGCGGGAAGAACGGATCGCTGAACAGGCGGCCGGCGGGTTCGGTGATGACGACCGCGATCGACTCGCTACGGCGGGTCACGAGGCTGCGCGCCGCGCGGTTGGGGACGTAGCCGAGGCGATCGATCGCCTTCTCGACGGATCGGCGGACGTCGGGGCTGACCTTGGGTGATCCGTTGACCACCCGGGACACCGTGGCGCGCGAGACACCGGCCACGCGCGCGACCTCGTCGAGGGTCGCGGTGGGTCGGGCGCTGGTGGCCTCGAGTTGCGACATCGTTCCTCTTGTCCGAGGTGTTGTGAGAGCGCTCTCACGCTTTGTTCCGCACCATACACCCCGTTGTCAAGAGAGCGCTCTCACGCACCGTGGGGTGCGGTTCTGGGACGGTTCGGTGGCCACGTCGGCTATTGCCCGGGCGTCGCTGGAACGCTCGTCCTTCCCTGTGCGAGACTCTTGGCGATGACTGCGCCGACATCGTCGACCGCCCTCGCCGAGCCGCTGACGCGGTACGAAGCCGTCATCGGCATCGAGATCCACTGCCAGCTGCGCACGACGTCCAAGATGTTCTGCGCGTGTTCCACCACCTATGACGGCGCGGCGCCCAACACGCACGTCTGCCCGGTCTGCCTGGGGCTGCCCGGTGCGCTGCCAGTCATCAATCGGCGTGCGGTGGAGCACGTGCTCGCGACCGGCCTCGCGATCGAAGCGGCCAGCCCGCCCGCAACGCGCTGGGACCGCAAGAACTACTTCTATCCGGACCTGCCCAAGGGCTACCAGATCAGCCAGTACGACCTGCCCCTGGCGTCCGGTGGGCGGCTGACGATCGACACGTCGGACGGGCCGTTCACGATCGGCATCACCCGGGCGCACCTCGAAGAGGACACGGCCAAGCTCGTCCATGCCGTCACGCCAGATGGGCAGCAAGGTCAGCCTCGTGGACTTCAACCGCTCTGGCGTCGCCTCTGATGGAGATCGTCACCGATCCCGATATCCGCACTGCCGAGCAGGCGCGCCGGTACGCGGAGGAGCTCCAGCTCCTGATGCGGACGATCGGCGCGTCGGATGCCGATATGGAGCGCGGTCAGATGCGCGTGGAAGCGAACGTCTCCTTGCGGACTCCCGGCAGCGAAGCGTTCGGCACGCGGGTCGAGGTCAAGAACATGAACTCGTTCCGTTCGGTCGAGCGGGCCATCGGCTTCGAGATCGAGCGCCAGGCTGCCGCCCTCGATGCCGGCGAGACGCTCCACCAGGAGACGCGTGGCTGGTCGGACGATCGGGGCGAGACGTACCACATGCGATCCAAGGAGACCTCGGACGACTACCGCTACTTCCCGGAGCCGGACCTGCCGCCCCTCCACGTGGACATGGCCTGGCTGGCCGAGCTTCGCGCGGCGTTGCCCGAACTGCCGGCGGCCCGCCGGGCGCGGTACCGCGACGCGCTGGGCCTGAGTGCCTACGACGCCGCCGTGCTCGCCGCGGACCTCGATGCGACCGCGTTGTTCGAGGCGACCCTGGAGGCCGATGGGGCCGTGACCGCGAAGTCCGCGGCGAACTGGGTCACCGGCGAGTACCTGCGCCTGCGCAAGGCGGGGACCGTGGCTGCGGTGTCACCGGTCGAGCTAGCGGTCATCATCCGTGCCGTGGACGCGGAGTCGATCTCGCGCGCGAACGCCAAGGAGGTGTTCGAGGCGCACGCGACCGGCGGTGGGACGGCGGCGGTCATCATCGCGGAGCGCGGGTTCGCCCAGATCAGCGATGCCGGAGCTGTGGCAGCCGCGGTCGAGGCCGCGCTGGCGGCGAACCCCGCGGCCGTGGCCGACTATCGTGCCGGCAAGGGGCAGGCGATCGGCTTCCTGGTGGGGCAGGTCATGAAGGCGACACGCGGTCAGGCCAACGCCGCGCTCGTGCAAGCCGCCGTCCGCGAACGGCTCGACGCCGAGTAGGGGAGGCCACCGTGGGTCCGCTCAACCTGCTGCTCTGGGCCGCCGGGGTCGTGCTCATCGCCGTCGGTTATACGCGTGCCAAGGGCCCGTGGGCGCGCTACCAGGCCCTCAAGGAGCAAGACAAGAACGTGGCGCGCTACGAGGCGTGGCGCGGCGGCGTCCGTGGCGAGGACGACGGCAAGACCGGGGCGTCGGTGGCGATGGAGGTCCTCCGCCGCCAGGCCCAGGTCGCGGCGTCCATCGCCGTCGTGGGCTTCGTCCTGGTCTTCCTCGGGTTCCTCATCCGCTGAGCGCGCCGGGATAGGCGTCGTCGGGCAACGGCCGATCCCACGCCGTCGTCAGGGCTCCGCCGATCCTCCCGTGTTCGGCCGCTGCCACGAGGGCGCCGGATCGCCAGTACTCGGCCAGGAACCAGGCGATGTAGGCGTCGCCGCATCCCACGGTCGTGCCGCGGACCTCCACCGGGGTCACCTCGACGAAGGCGTCGGGCGCGCCGGTCCGGCCATCGACGACCAGCACGCCGTGTGACCCGAAGGTCACCACGAGCCGCCGGCCAAGGTCGCGGGTGACGGCCGACAACTGGCGCACGACCGCGTCGGTCGGGTCGCCCGGCCAGCCGACGAACCCGAGATCGACCATGGCCATCGTCCGGGCGAACCGCTCCACCGTGTAGTGGCGGAAGCCGAGGAAGTCCGCTGAGACGTCGAGGTGCTCGAGCGCCGACGCGGCCGCCAACCGTTCGACCTCGGTGATGACGCCTTCCACGAGAACGGCATGGAGCCGCGTCGCGCTCGCCAGGACCGCGCCTTCCTCATCGGTCAGCCGGAAGCCCGCCCAGACACCCTCGACGAAATGGTCCATCCACGGCTGGCGGTCGTCCTGGATCACGATGTCGATCGACGCGCTGGGGCCCGTCCCGACGATCGAGCCGGCGACGTACGAGATCTCGTGGCGGTCGAGGAAGTCGAGAGCGAGTCGCGGCCGGTCGTCCCCGATCCGGGTGATCAACCGGAACGGGACATCGAGCTGGCGGAGGTGCCAGGCCATGTTCAGCACGCCGCCGCCGGGCAGGATCGGGCCGTCGGGTCGGTAGATGTCGAGACTCAGCGCGCCCAGCAGGAGCGACGCGTCCGCGGCGGGGCCGTCCGACCCCGCGGACCGATCGCTCACAGCCCGGCGAGGGCGTCGCGCCTCGCGTCCCCGGCGGCGAGGAAGCGGTCCACCCGGACCTCCACGATCTTGCTGCCTTGCCAGAACGCCTCCACGGAGAGGTGGCCGCAGCCCTCCGCGTGATACCAGGCTGGACGGTCGGGGAGGGTGGTGATGAGCGCTGGATCGTGGACCGGGACGACCGCCGGATTGAGCAGGTAGCCGGGCGAATCCGGCTCGCGGATCTGGAGCAGGTGGTCGCCGCGGAAGCCGCGGGCGCGGGGGACTCGATGCACGCGGCCCGTCCCGAGGTCGGTCAGCTCGGCGTCCTCGATCGGTGTATCCACGACGTCGGACCAGGCAGCGTCGTCCACGAGCTCGGCGATCACGCGACGGACGGAGATGTCCTGGTAGTGGTTCATCGCCGTGTGTGGCTGTTCGTAGTCGGTGTCCTGGACGTTCCCTACGTTGTCGTCGTAGACGTTGCCGCACACCGTCGTGAGGAAGCGGACCAGGCCGGGCCGGGCGCGCAGGTAGACCCGGTACGCCTCCTCGTACTCCGCGATCGCGGCGGCCCGCGAGACGATGGCCCCCCGGACGATGTGCCCGATCCGCCAGCCGTCCTCGCCGAACCGCGCATCGAGGACCTCGCGCCAGCGGGCCTTGGCCGCGCCGGCGAACCCGGGCACGCCGACGGGGATCCAGAGGTCCGCGAGTGGGGCCGTCAGGGAGGGCTCGAGGTGCTCCCACCAGTCCGTACGATCCATGCGGGCAAGGGTACGGCGCGGGGCCCACCCACGCCGGCCGCGCCCGCCCCATAGACTTCCGGGGACGAGTCGAGCACGCCACGGAGACGACCACTGATGCGGGAACGGACCCACGGCCAGGGCTTCGCGACCCGGGCCATCCACGCGGGTGAGCGGCCCGACCCGGTCACCCACGCCCACAAGCCACCGATCTTCGCGACCGCCACGTACACCTTCGACACGGCGGCCGAGAAGGAGGATGCGGTAGACCGCGCTCTGGCCTGGGAACCCGGCGTCTACTTCTACTCGCGCACAGGCAACCCGACGAACCGGGCGCTGGAGGAGAAGATCGCCTCGCTGGAGGGTGCCGAGGACTGCGTGGTGGCGTCCTCCGGGATGGCGTCGGTGGCGTCGACGCTGCTGGCGCATCTCAGCAGCGGCGACCACGTCGTCGTGGGCGACGAGCTGTTCGCGATCACGAAGGTGCTGCTCGACGAGGACTTCCCACGCCTCGGGATCGGCGTGACGCGCGTGGACATGACGGATCTCGCCGCGATCGAGGCGGCCATCACGCCTGCGACGAAGGCGCTCTTCCTCGAGACGTCCACCAACCCGCGACTGCGCGTCCCGGACCTCGATGCGGTCGCTGGGCTGGGTCACGACCACGGCTGCATCGTCATCGCGGACAACACGTTCCTTGGGCCGGCCCTGCTCCGCCCGATCGAGCACGGCGCGGACCTCGTGCTGCACGCGGCCACGAAGTTCCTGTCCGGCCACGGCGATGCGGTGTCTGGAGTGGTTTCGGGCCCGAAGGCCCTCATCGACCCGATCCGCAAGCAGACCGACACCCTGGGACAGGCCGCGAGCCCGTTCGCGAGCTTCCTCGTCATGCGCGGCGTCCGCACGCTGCCGCTCCGGTCGCGCGCGGCGTCGGCCAATGCCGCGCGGCTGGCAGCCCTCCTCGAGGCGAGTCCGAAGGTGGACTGGGTCCGCTACCCGGGCCTGGCTTCACACCCCGACCACGCGGTCGCGGGGCGCCTCCTGGGCGAATACGCGGGTGCGATGGTCACGTTCCAGCCGCGTGGCGGCGTCGCGGGGATGGCCGCCTTCACCGACCACCTGGCACTGTGCGATATCGGGGTCAGCCTCGGCGACATCCACACGCTCGTCTATCCGCGGCCCAAGGACGGCGGGATCATCCGCCTCTCGATCGGTTGCGAGGACATCGACGATCTCGTCGCGGACTTCGAGTTGGGCCTCTCGCACGTCGCCTGACGTCAGCCGCGACCCAGCTCCGCGGCGGCGGTCAGCGCGGCACCGATGGTGAGGTCGATCCGCCGCTGGAGCTCGTCCTCCGGAAGGCGCTCCCAGCCATGCTGGGCCGGCGCACCGTCCGCGACCTCGCCAGGGTCGAGGATCACGTCACTTACGGTCAGGATGGTCCCGGCCCGAACGTTCCGGCCCTTGGCGCGCTCGCGCATCGCAAGGAGGAACACGGCGGCCGACTCCATCTCCGCCGAGAGGTACCCGCGCGCTCCCCAGCGGTTCGCCCCGAGCGGATCGGGGTCGTAGAAGACGTCCGAGGTGACGATCGGCCCGACGTGGGTCGTCAGACCGGCCGCCCGGGCCGCGGCATCCAGAGCCTGGACGACGGTGTAGTCGGCGGTGGGCGCCGTCGCCTCACCTCCGCCCAGGATCGTGCCGACCCCCGTGTGGGCGGCCGCCGCGAGCGCGACGACCACGTCCCCGAGCGCCGTCCCGTGGTACCCGCCCGTCGTGCCGACGCGGATGAACGTCGTCACCCCCAGGTTGATCAGCTCCTCCATGACGATCGAGGTGGTGGGCGTCCCCATCATCGTCGTCTGGATCGAGACCGGGACGCCATCGAGCGTGCCCGTGTACCCGAGGAGGCCGCGGTTCTCGTTGACGAGGGTCGTTGCATCCAGACCGCCATCGAGTCGCGCCGCCATACGGGTGGCCCGGTTCGGATCGCCGGGGAGCAGGACGACGGGGGCGTACGCACCCGGTTCGGCATGCAGGTGGATCTGGGTGGCCATGGGTTCGGTGCCTCCGGATGTGTCTGCCTACGGACTCGGTATCAGGATAAGTTGGTGGTCGCGGCCGCGCCCACCGTCGCCGGGTCCTGGAGCGTCACGCGAGCCCGGCCCGGCGCGCCTCGATGATCGTGCAGCGGTCCATCACGACGAGCAGGCCCGCGTCGTGCGCCAGGCGGCCCGCCTCGCGGTTGGCGATCCCCAGCTGCAGCCAGAGGCAGCGGGCGCCCGCCTCGATCGCCTGGCGGGCGGCATCCACGCACGCCTCGGGGCGTCGGAACACGTCCACGATGTCGACCGGGCCGGTCGCCGCGACCGCATCCGCGACGGACGGGTAGCAGCGAAGGCCGGCCACCTCGGTCGCATTGGGATTGACCGGGACGACATCGAAGCCCGCCGCACGGAGCTCGCGGAGGACGCCGTTGGACGGTCGACCAGGGTCGCTGGACGCGCCGACGATGGCGATCCGCGGCCCGGACGCGAGCAGGCGCTGCACGCCTTCATCGTCGAGCACCGGGACGTCGAAGCGGCCCTCGTGCAGGTCGAGCAGGTCCGCCACGGCATCGAACCCGGTTCGCCGCTCAGGCACGTGTCGTCCACCTCGACTTGTCGCACAAAGGTTGCAAAGTCCATTGACGCAACCTCGTCCCGGTGGCGTACTCTACGGCGTGCCCGGCTCTCTGGGAGGGATGCCCGGGAATCAGAGGAGGAAGACACGTTGCAGATCTCTCGCAGGCTGCTCGCGCTCGGCGCGACGTCGGCCATTCTGCTCGCCGCCTGTAGCGGCTCCGGCGCATCCACCGCGCCGTCCGAGGCCCCGGCGTCCGAGGCCCCGGCATCCGAAGCGCCCGCTTCCGAGGCCCCGGCATCCGAGGCCCCGGCTTCCGCGGCGGCGATCGATTGGGTCGCGTGCGTCGCATTCGACACCGGTGGCCTTGGCGACAAGGGCTTCAACGACCTGGCCAAGAAGGGCCTCGAGGACGCGGAAGCAGCCGGCTACACCACGTTCTTCAGCGAGGCGCAGGGCGCCACGGACTACGCGGCGAACATCCAGCGCCTGATCGATCAGGGCTGCCAGTCCATCGTCACCGTCGGGTTCAACCAGGCCCAGGCGACGATCGACGCCACGCTCGCCAACCCGGAAGTCGCGATCTCGCAGGTCGACGCGACCTGGAACGAGGCCGGCGCCGACTTCACGCCCGGCACGGCGGACGACATGCCGTTCCCGCCCAACTTCACCGGCCTGGACTTCCAGATCGATGAGGCGGCGACGCTCGCCGGGTACCTCGCGGCCGGCTTCAGCGAGTCCGGCAAGATCGGCACCTACGGCGGCCAGCAGTTCCCGGGCGTGACCCGGTTCATGGACGGCATGGCGGCTGGTATCGCGATCTACAACGAGCGCAAGGGCACGTCGGTCGAGCTCCTCGGCTGGAATGCCGCAGAGCAGACCGGCACGTTCGTCGGTGGCGACAACCCGTGGGGTGACCCCGCCAAGGGCGAGCAGCTGGCGCAGACCTTCCTCGACCAGGGCGTGGACATCGTCCACCCGGTCGCCGGCGCCACGGGCAACGGCACCATCAAGGCGATGCTCGCGGCCGGCAAGTACGCCATCGGCGTCGACACCGACCAGGCGATCACGCTCGCGGAGTACGCGGGCGCGATCATCACCTCGGCCGAGAAGGCCATCGACGTCGCGGTCCTGGACACGATCAAGAAGAACTCCGGCGGCGACGTCGGCGGCGAGGACTACTCGGCACGCTCGCCAACAAGGGCGTGCTGATGTCGCCGTTCCACGAGTTCGAGGCCATGATCCCGGCCGAGCTCAAGGCTGAGATCGAGGCCCTGAAGGCCGGCGATCGTCGACGGCACCGTCACGGTCGCCGACTACCTCGGCAGCGGCTGCCACGACCGACCGTTGTAAGCACCACGGCCGCCCCCGGTCCGCCAGCGGCCGGGGGCGTCGCATCCGCGAGGCCGATCGCGATGCGTCTCGAACTGCACGACATCACGAAGCAGTTCCCGGGCGTCCTCGCCAACGACAGGATCTCGATCTCCGCGGACCGCGGCAAGGTGCTCGGCCTGCTGGGCGAGAACGGCGCCGGCAAGACGACGCTCATGAACATCCTGTCCGGCCTGTACAGGCCCGATTCCGGCCAGATCTTCATCGACGGCGACGGAGCAGGTCTTCGACGATCCGGCGGCGGCGATCGACGCCGGGGTCGGCATGGTCCACCAGCACTTCATGCTCGTGCCCGTCTTCGACGTGGTCGAGGCGGTGGCGCTTGGGGCGGAGACGCGTCACCAACCGCGCTCGGCACCTTCGATCGTGGCGCGGCCCGCAAGCGGATCGTGGAGCTGTCCGAGCAGTACAAGCTCGACGTCGACCCGGACGCCACGGATCGAGGACCTGCCGGTCGGCGTTCGCCAGCGGGTCGAGATCCTCAAGGCGCTGTACCGACAGAGCGACATCCTCGTCCTCGACGAACCCAGCGCGGTGCTCACGCCGTTCGAGACGGAGGAGCTCTTCGGGATCATCCGCTCACTCGCCGCAGCGGCACGACGGTCATCTTCATCACGCACAAGCTCAACGAGGTCCTCGAGGTCGCCGACGACATCGATCGTGCTGCGCCGCGGCACGCGTCGCCGGCATCGGCGGACCCGAAGACGACGATCGCGCGAGCAGCTCGCCAACCTGATGGTCGGACGCGACGTCGAGCTCGATGGTCCGAAGGGCCAGCCACGCCGGGCGAGGTCGTCCTGCAGCCTGCAAGGACGTCGCGTCCGCGACGACCGCCTCCAGATGGCGGTCAACGGCATCGACCTCGACGTCCGGGCCGGCGAGATCGTCGTCGTCGCGGGTGTCCAGGGCAACGGCCAGACGGAACTGGTCGAGGCGATCGCCGGGCCTGCGCTCGTTCGACGCCGGCGAGGCGACCATCGGCGGCACGTCACATCGACCGCTCGTCCCCGCGCCAGGTCTCGGACCTCGGTGTCGCCCACATCCCGGAGGATCGCGGCCGCGATGGCCTCGATCGCCACGATGACCGTCGCCGAGAACTACATCCTCGACACCTACCACCGGCAGCCCTACAGCCAGCGCGAGGTCCTGACCGCGACGGCGATCCGGAGCGTGCGCGAGCCAACGGCGTCAAGGACTTCGACATCCGCACGCCGTCGATCGACACGATGCCGGGCTCGCTGTCGGGTGGCAACCAGCAGAAGGTCGTCGTCGCCCGCGAGTTCTCGGTTCCGGTGAAGCTCGTCTCGCGGCCCAGCCGACGCGCGGCCTCGACGTCGGCTCGATCGAGTACATCCACCGGCGCATCGTCGAGCAGCGCGATGCCGGGGCGGCGATCCTGATCGTCAGCACGGAGCTGGACGAGGTCCTCGCCGTCGGCGACCGGATCGCGGTGATGTTCGAGGGCCGGATCGTCGGCATCGTGACCGGCGAGGACGCGACCTACGAGAACCTCGGCCTGCTGATGGGTGGTGCCGAGTTCGGCGGAGGGCCGCGGCGTGACCCGGCTGAAGGCGCTCGGCCGCGCGGCCGTCGTCCCGATGCTTGCCGTGCTCACGGCGTTCCTGTTCGGGGCGGTCGTCATCGTCCTCACCGACTTCGAGAACCTCTCCAGGCTCGGGACCGATCCGCTCGGCGGCCATCGGCGGCGCCCTCGGCGGAGTGGTCGCGGGCTACGGAGCGATGCTCGTCGGGCGCGTTCGGGGATCCCGGCAGGCATCCTGACCGCGATCGAGACGCGGCAACCCGGCGACATCGCGACCGCCATCCGGCCGCTGACCGAGACGCTGGTCGCCGCGACGCCGCTGATCCTCACCGGTCTGGCCGTCGCGGTCTCGTTCCGGGCCGGCATGTTCAACATCGGCGTCGACGGCCAGTCGATGATCGGGGCCCTCGGGGCCACGCTCACCGCGTTCATCCTCCAGGGCCAGGTACCGTCGTTCGCGATCCTCCTCGCGTCGATCGTGGCCGGCGTCCTCTTCGGGTGCGTTCTGGGGGTTCATCCCCGGATTCCTCAAGGCCCGGACGGGTGCCCATGAGGTCATCACGACCATCATGCTCAACTACATCGCCGCGCAGGTCGTCTTCTTCGCCCTGCGCTCGCCGACCCTGCGGGCACCGGGCAGCACCGCCCCGGTGTCGAAGCCCATGTCGACCTTCGTCGACATCCCGCTGATCTTCAACCTGCCCGCGATCCGGCTGGACTACGGCTTCGTGGTCGCGCTGATGATGGCCGGCGCCGTCTCGTTGCTCCTGTTCCGCACGACGAAAGGCTTCGAGCTGCGCGCCGCGGGGTTCAACCTGACGGCCGCGCGCTACGCCGGGATCAGCGCCGGGGGGTCGATGATGCTCGCGATGGCCCTGTCCGGTGCCCTGGCCGGCCTGGCTGGTTCATTCATGGTGATCGGCACGGTCGGCCAGCTTTCGCTCGACCTGTCCGGCGGGATCGGGTTCACCGCGATCGCGCTCGCCCTGCTGGCCGGTCTGCGGCCGAGTGGCGTCGTGCTCGCCGCGCTCCTGTTCGGCGCGCTGACCTCGGGCGGCAAGCTGATGGGGATCCAGTCGGGGATCCCGTTCGACCTGCTCGGTCTTCATCATGGCGCTGGTCATCATGTTCGTCGCGGCGCCGGACCTGATCCGGTCCATCTGGCGGATCAAGTCGTCAACCGGCGACAGGGAGGCCGTGGCTCCGACGCAGCCGACGGCGCCCGTATGACCGCCGCGACCACGCCGTGGCGACCAGCGGGGAAGGCCTCGCCGCCCGCGGCGCCACGAGGACGCGCGCATCCGCGGGACTCCTGTTCGTGGCGTTCGGCATGCTCGCGTTCTACTTCGCGAGCCAGAGCCTCCAGACCACGGCCGAGTTCTCGTTCTGGATCGACGAGCAGGGTGGCGAGAGCGTCGCGCTCGAGACCTCGGTCGGCGTCCTGTGGGTCGTCGCCGGTGTCGCCTGCCTGGCTCGTGGCGGGCGCTCCAGCTGCTGCGCGGCGCGCCGTTCTGGTGGCGGCCGTGGCTGCTGCTCCTGGTCTGACCGTGGGTCTTCGCCGTCCTCGCCGCGGTCCTCGACGGCAAGCCCGCGAACCTGACGGGCATGATCGGCGGCAGCCTCGAGTTCGCCGTGCCCATCACGCTGGGCGCCCTGGCGGGCATCCTGTCCGAGCGGAGCGGCATGCTGAACATCGCCCTCGAGGGCAAGATGCTCGTCGGCGCCTGCGTCGCCGCGGTGACGGCGAGCGTCGCCCTGCTGGTCACCGGGGACCGGTTGATCGGCGCTCGCGGTCGGCATCGCTTCGGCCATGCTCGTCGCCGGGCGCGTGGGGATCCTCCTCGCGTGGATGGGGATCCGCCACCGGATGGATCAGATCATCGCGGGCACCGTGATCAACATCGGTGCCGTCGGGATCACGAACTTCCTCTTCCTGCGGATCCTGAGCCGGAACACGCAGTTCAACACCCCACCGACCATCGGACCGTGGCGCGTGCCGCTGCTCGCCGACATCCCGGTCCTTGGCCCGATCTTCTTCTCGGCGACGCCGTACGTGTACCTGATGTACGTCATGGTCGGCGTCCTCACCTACATGCTGTTCCGGACCCGGTGGGGCCTGCGGCTGCGCGCATCGGGCGAGAAGCCGGCGGCGGCCGGGACGGTCGGCATCAACGTCATCGCGATCCGCTACCGGTCGCTGTTCCTGGCCGGGCTGATCTGCGGCATCGCCGGGTCGTACCTGTCGCTGTCGGTCGCCGGCAGCTTCGGGATGGACATGGTCGCGGGCAAGGGCTTCATCGCGCTCGCGGCGATGATCTTCGGCGCCTGGCACCCGGTCGGCGCCCTGGGCGCAGCGCTCGTGTTCGGCTTCGCGGGCACCACGCAGACGCTGCTGGCGATCCTCGGCGTGAACGTGCCGCCGCAGCTGCTCAACAGCGTCCCGTACGTCGTCACGATCATCGTCGTCGCCGGCGTCGTCGGGCGGGTCCGCGGACCGGCGGCGGCCGGCCAGCCGTACGAGCAGGGTGACCGCGTGAGCGCCGGCTGGCGAGGAGGACTGGGGCCCGATCCACTCGATCCCGACCGCCACAAGGTCAGCGCCTCGGCGCGGACGGCACCGTTCGGGACGCCGGAGCGGCCGCTGCCGCTGATCATCGACAGCGACCCCGGCCTCGACGACGCGCTGGCCATCGGCCTCGCGGTGGCGCGTCCCGAGCTCGATCTGCTGGCCGTGACGACCGTCGGCGGCAACGCCGACGTCACCCACTGCACGGAGAACGCGCTTCGGCTCCTGCACGCCTTCGGCCGCGCCGACATCCCGGTCGGGGAGGGGGCGGCCGGGCCGCTCGTCGGTTCGATCGTCCGCGCCACGGAGGTCCACGGCGAAGGCGGGATCGGGACGACGCCGCTCGATCCGTCGCCCGCGGCCGCCGCCCGGACGGGGCCGTCGGCGCTCATGGCGCGGCTGCTCGCCGAGCAGTCCGGATCCGGTCGCCATCGCGCCGATCGGGCCGCTCACGAACATCGCGCTGCTGCTGCGACTCCATCCCGAGCTCGCGACCGCGGATCGCCCACCTGTCGATCATGGGCGGCTCGATCGGGGAGGGGAACACGACCGTCTCCGCCGAGTTCAACATCTACGCCGATCCGGAGGCCGCCGACATCGTCTTCCGGTCCGGCGTGCCGATCACGATGATCGGCCTCGACGTCACCCACCAGGCGCTGCTGGACCGCGAGTCGGCGACCGCACTGCGGGCGCTGGGGAGGACGTCGGCCCGGATCGCCGCCGAGCTGACCGAGTACGCCCTCGACCGCAACCTGGAGTGGTCCGGATCGACGACGACGGCGATCCACGACGCGGTCGCGGTCGCGCACCTGGCCGTCGCGGATCTCGTCGCCGTCGCGCCGTACCACGTGGTCGTGGACACGACGGACGGCCCGGCCCGCGGCCGGACGGTCTGCGACGGCCTGCCGTACCGGCTCCGCCGCGACGGACGGACGCCGAACGCCGACGTCGGGATCGTCATCGACCGCGACGCGGTTCGAGGATCTGCTCATCGACGCGTTCGGCCGGCTCCCGTAGCATCGGGCGCGGGTGTGACGGTTCGGGTGTGCGGCTGCTGGCGCTGTCGGTGATCGCGGTCGGGCTCGCGGGCTGCGCCGCGCCCGCGCGCGGAACGTCCGCTCCGGCCTCGATGCCCGCCGCGGGGTTGCGCTACGTCGCCCTGGGCGACTCCTACACGATCGGGACGTCCGTGGACGCCGACGGAGCGGTTTCCCGACCAGCTCACGGCCCTGCTCGCCGAACCGGCCCCGCCCGCCCTCGCGCTCGTCGCGAACCTGGGCGTGAATGGCTACACGTCGGCCGACCTCATCCGCGAGGAACTCCCCGCGCTCGAGGCGCTGGAGCCCGAGTTCGTCACCGTGCTGATCGGCGTCAACGATGTGGTGCAGCGCGTGCCGGCCGCGACGTACGAGGCGAACGTCGTGACGATCCTCGACGCCCTCCTGGCCCGACTGCCGCGCGGACCGGATCGTGGCGGTGGCGATCCCGGACTACACCGTGACCCCCGCCGGGGCGGACTACGGTGACCCACGTGCCCAGCACGACGGTATCGTCGCCCACAACGCCACGATGGCCCGACTCGCCGCGGAGCGCGGGATCGCGTTCGTGGATGTCTTCGACGTCTCTCTGGAGGCGGCGTCGGACGGATCCCTCGTCGCCGTCGATGGCCTCCACCCGAGTGGTACCCAGTACGCGCGCTGGGCGGAGCGCCTTGCCCCGGTCGTCCGCGACCTACTCGCGCCCCTGAGGCTCCGATGGTGAGATCCCAGCTGCGCGGCCGGCCCAGCGCGAGCCATTCGTCACGCAGCAGCGACATCCGCACGCCGTCCACGTGGACGCCATCCACGAACCACACGTGGCGCAGGCGGCCCTCCTCGGTGAACCCCGCCTTGCGGTAGCTCGCCTGGGCACGCGTGTTGCTGGCCTCGGTATCGAGCCAGACCCGCTCCATCCGGAGCTCGCCGAACGCGAAGTCCACGAGGGCCGCGACGGCGTCCGTCCCGAGCCCGCGACCTCGCAGCGACGGGTCGCCGATGCCGATCCCGAACCCGCACGATCCATTGGCGTGATCGATCATGAAGATGTCCGCGCGCCCGACCGCGACGTCGTCCTCGATCCGGCAGATCACGAACCGGACGACGTCCTCCTCCGCGCGGGTCGCGACGTCCTCGTAGCGACGCCGGCGCCGCGCGAGGCTCATCGGCGATTCGCCCATCGTGATGCGGAACCGGTCGTCGGCGTACCAGCCGTGGACGACCTCCGCGTCATCGGGCTCGAGAGGTCGCAGGTACACCTGTGTGCCGCGCGGACCACGGACAGGTCGGTCAGCCATGAACCGAATCGTACGTCAGTGGCCGCCCTGGAGTTCATGGAGCCGGGCGTCGCTGATCCCGAAGTGATGCGCGATCTCGTGATAGACGGTCTGGGTGACTTGGCGAGCGAGCGCCTCCGGCGTGCGGGCCGCCCGCGTCAGGGGCCCCCGGAAGAGCGTGATCTTGCTGGGGACGGCCGCCTGGTCCGCCCCGTACGCCGTGCGTGGAACGCCCTGGTACAGCCCGAATAGCCCGCGAACGCCCACCGAGGCCAGCTGGGCCGGCGTGGGCTCGTCCTCGATGACGATGGCCACCGACCCGAGTCGCTCCCGGAACGGCTCTGGGAGCTGTTCGAGCGCGTCGGCGACCAGTGACTCCAGGTCGTCGGGCGTCGGTTCAGCGGTCATCTCGACCGGGGCGCATCATCGGGTCCGGGCATCGCCGAACGATAGCGGAGTCCGCCCGCACCGTCCCCCAGGCCCGCGATGGCCTGGCGGCGGTCCGGTCCGGCGCCGACTACCATTAGCCTCCCGATGACGATCGCCCCGAACGACTTCACGCACCTCCACGTCCACTCCGAATTCAGCCTCCTCGACGGCCTCGGCCGGATCACGGAGCTCGTGGATGCGGCGGCCCAGCAGGGCATGGATTCGCTGGCCATCACGGACCACGGCGCACTTTACGGGGCGGTCGCGTTCTACCAGGCGGCCAAGACCAAGGGCATCAAGCCGATCATCGGGGTGGAGACGTACGTCGCCCCGCGCTCGATGACGTCCAAGGAAGGCAAGGCCGACAGCCAGCCGTTCCACCTGATCCTCCTGGCGAAGGACCACCGCGGCTACCAGAACCTGTGTCGGCTCATCACTGACGCCCACATCGACGGGTACTACTACAAGCCGCGCATCGACCACGACCTGCTGGCGCGCTACAGCGAGGGCCTGATCGGCCTGTCGGCCTGCCTCGGCGGCGAGGTCGCCAAGGCGCTGGAGGTCGACGACTGGGAGCTGGCCCGGAACGTCGCCGGACGATACGGCGAGATCTTCGGCAAGGACGGGTTCTTCCTCGAGCTCCAGGACCACGGTCTTGCCGAGCAGCGACGGCTCAACGAGCAGCTCCTGCGCCTCGCTCCCGAGACCGGCCTGCCACTGGTGGTCACGAACGACCTTCACTACGTGCGCGCCGACCAGTCGGAGGCACACGACGTCCTCCTCTGCGTGGGGACGGGCAACAACCTCGACTCGCCCGGGCGCCTCAAGTTCGAAACGCCGGAGTTCTACGTCAAGTCGGCCGCCCAGATGGCCGCGCTCTTCCCGGGCCAGCACGATGCGATCCGCAACTCGCGCCGCATCGCCGAGATGACCGATCTCGTCCTGCCCCTCGGGCAGCTGCGTATCCCGCACTTCCCGGTGCCGGATGGTGAGACCGTGGAGTCCTGGCTCCGCAAGGAGTGCCAGGCCGGCCTGGAACGGCGCTACGGGACGGTCACGCCGGCCCTGCAGGAGCGCCTCGACTACGAGCTCGGCGTCATCACGAGCATGGGCTACGCCGGGTACTTCCTGATCGTCGCCGACTTCATCGCGTTCGCCCGGCGTGAGGGCATCCAGACGACCTGTCGCGGTTCGGCGCCTGGCTCGATCGTGACGTACACCCTCGGCATCACCCCGGTCGACCCGATCCTGTACCAGCTCCCGTTCGAGCGCTTCCTCAACCCGGACCGCGTGACGATGCCCGACATCGATGTCGACTTCGAGGATGGCCGCCGGGACGAGGTCATCGCCTACGTCGGGCGCAAGTACGGCCAGGATCACGTGGCCCAGATCATCACGTTCGGCACGATGCTTGCTCGCGCCGCGATCCGCGACGTCGGGCGCGTCCTGGGCCACACCTACGGCGAGGTGGACCGTATCGCCAAGGCGGTCCCCAACCAGCTCGGCATCAAGCTCGAGGAAGCCCTCGAGATCGCGCCGGCGCTGCGCGAGCAGGTGGACGCCGATCCCGCGGTGAAGCGGATCATCGATTTCGCCCGCCACCTCGAGGGGGTGGCCCGCAACGCGAGCACCCATGCGGCGGGCGTGGTCATCAGCCGCGAGCCCTTGACCGAGCTCATGCCGCTCCAGAAGGCGACCAACTCCGACTCGCTGATGACCCAGTACGAGATGCACGCGATCGAGGCGCTGGGCCTCCTCAAGTTCGACTTCCTCGGGCTGTCCAACCTCACGATCCTGCGCCACGCCGTGGACCTGGTGAAGGAGAACCGCGGTGTCGAGATCGACCTCGACACCATCCCGCTCGATGACACCCGGACGTTCGAGCTCCTCGCGAGCGGCGAGACCACCGGCGTCTTCCAGCTGGAGTCCGCGGGCATGCGGCGGTACATCCGCGAGCTGCGGCCCACGTCGGTCTACGACCTCGCGGCGATGGTCGCCCTCTATCGTCCGGGCCCGATGGACAACATCCCCGCCTACATCCGGCGCAAGCACGGCCAGGAACCGGTGACGTACCTGCACCCGCTGCTGGAGCCGTACCTGGACAAGACCTACGGGATCTTCGTCTACCAGGAGGACATCATGGCCGCGGCCATCGCCCTGGGCGGGTTCACCGGGCCCGAAGCGGACACGCTCGGCTACGCCATCCGCAAGAAGAAGTCGAGCGTCCTGCGCGCTCAGAAGGAACGGTTCGTCAACCAGGCGGGGGAGCGCGGCGTCGAGCCGAAGGTCATCGATGCGGTGTTCAAGGCGTTCGAGCCGTTCGAACGCTACGGCTTCAACAAGGCCCACGCGACGTGCTACGGCCTCATCGCCTACCAGACGGCCTACCTCAAGGCGAATCACACGGTCGACTACATGGCCGCGGTCCTCACCGCCTTCCGGGCGAACGAGGAGAAGGTCGCCGCGGCCGTCGCCGAGTGTCGCCGGATGGGCATCGAGGTGCTCCCGCCGGACGTGCACCACAGCCACCTCGAGTTCACGGTGGAAGGGGACGCGATCCGCTTCGGCCTGCTCGCGGTCAAGAACGTCGGGCAGGGCGCCATCGAATCGATCATCGCGGCCCGGGCGGAGGGTGGCACGTTCCGCTCACTGACCGACTTCTGCACGCGGATCGACCTCCGGCTTGCGAACCGCAAGGTCCTCGAGGCGCTGATCAAGGTGGGTGCACTCAACGCCTTCGGGCACCCCGCGCAGTTGCTGCTGGGCCTCGATGACGCGATCGCCGGCGCCCAGGCCACCCAGCGTGACCGGATCACCGGCCAGACATCGCTCTTCGACCTCGCCGCCGCGGATGCCGAGGTGTTCGAGCGCCCGCTCCCGGACGCGACCGAGGTGCCGATGCGCGAGCGCCTGCGCTGGGAGAAGGAGCTCCTGGGCCTGTATCTCTCCGAGCACCCGATGGGCGAGGTCGCCGAGCAGGTCGGTCGGTTCGTGAACGCGTACTCGGGCGACCTCAAGGACGAGTCGCTCGATGGTCAGCGGGTCGTCGTGGGCGGCATCGTCACGGGCTTGCGGTCGGTCATCACCAAGCGCCAGGACTCCATGGCCATCGCGACCATCGAGGACCTGCAGGGTTCGATCGAGATCGTGGTGTTCCCGCGCCTGTACGAGACCACCCGTGCGACGTGGCGCGACGGAGCGATCCTGCTGGTCGCCGGGCGCGTGGACCACAAGGGCGAAGAGGTCTCCCTGCTGGCCGACCTCGTCGCCGACTGGGATGACGCGGCACTCCGCGGACCGGAGGCCTTCGCCCGGGAGGTGGCCGCGGGCGATCGCTCGGGCGGCCGCCCGGGGAACGGCGCACGCCGTCCCTCCGTGCCGGTCGGTCCGGGACGCGGCTCGGGGGAGGCCATGCCGGTCGCCGCAGGGGTCGCCGCTGCGCCGCCTCCGTCCGCCGGCCCGCTCTCACCCGATCTTGGGACGTTGCCACCGATCCGACCGGCGGACCCGGTCCAGACGTACGCGCCGGCTCCTGGGTCGCTATCCGCGGCCGACGACGCGGACGAGGAGCCCGCCGTCCCCGACGAAGCACGGGCGCGGATCGTGGCCGACGCCACCGCCGATGCGGCCGTCGCCGCCGGACCGAACACGGTCCTCCACGTTCGGTTCGAGCGCGCCGCCGGTCACGATCGCCTCGTGAGCGCGATGGAGCAGGTCAAGTCGCTCCTGCGCGACCGGCCGGGAGCCACGCGCGTGGTGATCCACGTCCCGAGTCCCAGCGGGGACGGCACGCTCCCGATGGAGTTGCGGCGGGGCGTGGCCTACGACGCCGAGCTCGTGGCCGAGGTGCGCCGTCGTCTCGGTGATGGCCTCGTGGATCTCAAGCTCGCCGGAGCCTGAGGCCAGCGCAGTCAGGGCGCCGCGACGATCTCGACGACGAGTGCCGACCAGGGGCAATACCGATCGCTCGTCACGGTGCCGTCCTCGACGTGGGATGGCAGGCCGTCGCAGACCTCGATGGTCAGCTCCGCGAACTCGATGTCGTCGGGGTCCATCGACCACGACCAGCCGTCGTTGACGCCGGTCTCGCGGATCACTCGGCCATTCGGGATGCCGGGTGCGTCCTCGCCGAGCAGGAGCCGTCGGGCGACCGCGATGTCGTCGGGTTGCGTGAGCAGCGCCTTGAACTGCTCGTCGACAACCTCGAACGTGACGATGATCGGGGCATCGGGTGGGGGCTCTGACGGGGACGACGATCCGCCCGAACCCGTCCCGCACGCCGCCAGGAGCACGGCGAGGATCGTCGCGAGGAGGACGCCCGGACGTCGCATCAACCCTGACCGGCGATGCGGCGGACCTCCTGCACCGACGAGAGACGTTCGTGGAAGTCCGCCCGGACCTGGTTGACGACCTCGTTCGGCACGTCCAGCTCCTTGGCGATCTGGTTGACCTCGGTCAATTCCTCGGCCGAGATCGTCCCGTTCGCGGCGCTGATGACGAAGCACGCGCGGACCATCGCGACCTTCTGCTCGTCGGTGGCGAGCGCGGCGAACTCGCGGGTGACCACGTAGTCCTCGGTGCCACCGACGGTCTTGGCCTGGAGCTTCGCCATCTCGGCGATCAGGACGGCCGTCGGCTCGTCGAGCTCGGCCCGATCCTGGAGCTCGCGTTCGATGATCGCGGTCTCCTCGTCGCTGATGTGCAGGTCGGCGTGCGCGGCGCGGGCCAGCGTGTACGCGGCAGAGGCGACGAGTCGAGCCCGCTCGGGTGGCATCTCCTCGAGCTTGGCCACGATGCGACGGACGGTCGCCGTGTCGCCGGCGGTGGTCTCGCTGGCCGTCAGGGCGGCCTCTGCCGTGTCGGCAGCCTGGGTCTTTTCGGAGCCGAAGATGCGTCGGAACATGGGTCCTCTCGAGTCGGATCGTGGATTGTCGGATCGGCGCCGCACTGGCGATGGGCGCCACGATACCCTGTTCGCGATGCCGACCTGCTTTGCCGACGTCCGACTCATCGACGGGATCGCCCCGAGCGCGCGCGAGCATGTCGATGTCGTGGTCGATGGCGACCGCATCGTGTCGGTCGCCGACCACGATCCGACGCGGGTCGTCGAGCCCGGGACCGTGATCGTCGAAGGTCATGGCCGGACGCTGCTCCCCGGTCTGATCGATGCCCACGCCCACTACACGTTCGATCCGACAGAAGGATCGATCACGGTCCTCCTGCGCCGCTCTGACGCGGAGACCGTGCTCGTCGCTGCCGGTCATGCGGCTCGAGCGCTCCGCGCCGGGATCACGACGGCCCGCGGCGCCGGATCCATCCGGAACCTGGAGGTCGTGTTGCGGGATGCGATCGCGGCCGGGCGAGTCCCCGGTCCGCGCCTCCTGGTCGCCGGCAGCGCCGTCGGCATCACGGGTGGCCACGGCTACCAGTTCGGCCTGGAGGCGGACGGCCCCGAGGCCCTCGTGACCGCCACGCGGCGGGTGGTTCGTGACGGCGCCGACGTGGTGAAGGTCATCGCATCGGAGGCGGCCATGCTCACGACCACGGGGTTGGCGCCCGGCCGGATGGTCCACGGAGCCCCGGAACTCACGGAAGCGGAGTTGCGAGCGATCGTGGAGGCGGCTGCGGAGCTACGGATCCCGGTCATGAGCCACGCGCAGGACAGCGAATCGGTCCGCCGGTCGGCTGCTGCCGGGGTCGCGAGCGTGGAGCATGCCTGGCTCGCCGACCAGGCCGCCATCGAGGCCCTTGCCGAGTCTGGTGCCTGGCTCGTGCCGACCCTCGTCGTCACCGACGTCAACCGGACGCTGCCCGGCCTGACACCCGTCGAGCGTGAGCGCCAGGACCTGATCGAGCGACGCCACCGTGCGTCCACCGCGGCCGCCATCGCGCTTGGCGTGCCGCTTGCCACCGGAACGGATACGGGCGAGGTGGGCGTGACGGCCGATCTCGTCTGGCGCGAGATCGCGCTGCTCCACGACCACGGGGCGTCCGCGATGGCGGCGATCCAGGCGGCGACGTCGTCAGCCGCGAAGCTCCTCGGCGTTGACGGCGAGACCGGGACGGTCGAGCCCGGCAAGCTCGCGGACCTGGTCCTGGTGGAGGGTGATCCGCTGGAGGACCTGCGACGCCTGGCGACACCGGTCGCGGTGTTCCAGACCGGTCGATCGATCCCGCTCGCGTAGGCCGGCGTCGGCGGCGATCGCCGCACCGACGGCGGCGATCGCCGCACCGACGGCGGCTATCGCCGCAGCAGACTCGGGATCTCGGGCTCCGGCCCGGCCCAGCGTTCGATCTCCTCGGTCGCAAAGCGCCCGTAATGGTTGATGAAGTGCCCGCCGTGGCGGCGCACGACGTCGGCGACGACCGCCGTTCGCTGACCGCCACGGACACGGACCATCGCGACGGCCCCGCCGTCACGGACCGCCCGCTCGTACATCGCCATGTCGGGGAGCTGGTCCATCATCGTGAACGACACGAGCCGGCGGACACGTGCAAGAACGCCATTCGCCGACCCCGTCCCGTCCAGCCGCTCCGCGCCCTCCTCGCCACGCAGGACCGTGACGCGATCCGGCGTGATTCCCGCCGCGACGAGGTCGCGCGCGGCCTCGGCAGCAGCGACCGGGTCCCGGAACGCCGCCAGCAGATGGTCGGTGGGATAGCCGATGAAACGGCCGGTCGGGTGCTTCGCCACCGGCCGAGTCTATGACGAGCTCGCAGGTCGTGCCGAAAGGCCCTTGCTGGGCTCCAGCGCGCGCGTCAGTCTCGTGGAACGAGGTCCACGATGGGACGCGTGCTCGCGATCGTCGGTATGGCCGTCCTGGCGGAAGGGATCCAGGCGCTGTTCTGGCTCACGACGGCCTTCATGCACGAATCGATGTCGTCCGATTCGATCACGTGGATGTTCGGACTCGCCGGTATCGGGTTGCTCGTGTTGCCCGTGGGCTTCGCAGGTTGTGCCTTCCGGCAGCCGGCCGTCACCCTCGGCGCCGCAGGCTTGACGGCCCTTGCCACGCTCGGAGCTGTCGTCGCATTCCTGCTCGGCCAGACGGCGACAGCCAACGCGGAGACAGCGGGTTCGATGCTGATGCTGCTGACGCTCGGGTCCCTGCCCATCGCGCTGCTCGGCGCCGGGTCGTTGCTCGGCCATGGGGGCGTCACGCCGCCGACGCCCAAGCACATGAGGACCTGATCGCGTGGCCGGCGCCGGCCGGCCGATCGCTGCGGCCGCCATGGCACGCCAGGAGTCCCCACCAGACCGTCGGTGGCTCGCCACGGCGGTCGATGGGGTCGCTCGTCGGTCCGACGAGGACACGCAGCGGACCATCACACCGCCAAGGCTCGGCTGGCTGGGCCCGGACCAGCGCCGCCGGTCCGGATGGGGACACTGGCCGTTCCGACTGCGCAACGGCGCCGACCAGACGCCGTAGGTGGTACCGAAGGTGGGATTCGAACCCACACGAGGTTGCCCTCAGCGGTGTTTGAGACCGCCGCGTCTGCCATTCCGCCACTTCGGCCCGTGGATGGCCGACATCCTACCGCGCTCGCGCCCGACGGCCCGGGCGGAACCTGTTCACGCCACGGCGCGTCTGCCGAGGCGACGATGCTAGACTCGCCGCGCCTCAAGTCCGCCTTCATCGCCGTCCGGAGGGACCCACCGACCGTGGAGGACCTTCGCTCGACGACGGTCACCGACGACCCCGTCCAGCGCCGCGACCTCATCCTGCTCGAGCGAGCCCGCGATGGCGACCTCGATGCGTTCAACGACCTGGTCCTGCTCTACCAGGATCAGTTGTTCGCGCTCGTGGTGCGCATGGTCCCCGATCGCGACCAGGCGTCGGACTGCGTGCAGGAGGCGTTCTTCTCCGCGTACCGCAACCTGCGCGGGTTCCGCGGCGGGAGCGTCAAGTCCTGGCTCAACCGGATCTGCGTCAACGCGGCGATGGACACGCAGCGCGCCCGCAAGCGGCGGCCGGTCCAGCCGTATCCCGAGCTCGACGACGAAAGCTGGCAGCCCCCGACCGGCGTCGAAGCCGATCCGGAGCGCATCGCCGTCCACGCGGAGCGCAGTCGCGCCATCGCCGAGGCGCTGACGCAGATCACGGACGACCAGCGGACCGCCATCGTCCTGTACGACGTGGAGGGGTACGACTACGGCGAGATCGCCGACATGACCGGCGTCTCGCTCGGGACGGTCAAGTCCCGGATCCATCGCGGTCGGCTCGCGCTGCGTGGCCTGATGGAAGACCGGATGGAGCTGTTCCGTGGCTGACGCGCGTACGGTCGACCGACGACGGCTTCGCCCACGCCGACCACGATCTCCTGCTCGTCGCCGAGGCGGCCGATCGCGGGGGCGCAGCTGCCCGCGACGCTCGCCGCCTGCCCCGACTGCCGGACCCTGCACGCCGAGCTCGTCGCCCTGGCCGCCGCCGCTCCCGACCGCCGCGCTGCCCGGCCCGTCCCCGCACCTACACCCTGAGCCAGGCCGACGCGGACCGCCTGCGCGCGCCGGCGCTGGCGCCGCTGGCTGGGTGCCGTCGGGACCTCGCGTGACGCGATCACCCGCCCGCTCGCCCTCGGCTTCACCACGATCGGTCTCGCCGGCCTCCTCGTCGCCACCGTCCCGGGTGCGCTGCCCAGTGGGAGCGCGACGGGCGCAGCGGCGGAGCGGTACGAATCGCTGCAGGTGGCGGCCCCGGCCGCGCCGAGCGGTCCCACCGACGTTGCGGGTGCGCCGGGCGACGGTGCCGCGCACGGTCGGCGGAACGGAGCCTACGGTCACGCAGGAGGACAAGCAACCGAGCGGCCCCGGTCAACGTGCTCCTCGTCGCCTCGGGGGCCTTGATCCTCACTGGCGTGGGCCTGTTCGGCCTGCGTCGGGTCGTGGCGCGAGGTCGTAGCCGATGCGGATCCCGGCGTGCGACGTCGACGCGTCGCGGGAACCGACCGTCCGGCGAGCCCGTCTCACCCACGACATGACCGATTCGCGTTCTCCACGTCTCCGCCACGCACGCCGACCACGATCTCCTGCTGGTCGCCGAGGCGGCCGATCGCGGGGGCCAGCTGCCCGCGACGCTCGCCGCCTGCCCCGACTGCCGGACCCTGCACGCCGAGCTCGTCGCCCTGGCCGCCGCCGCTCCCGACCGCCGCGCTGCCCGGCCCGTCCCCGCACCTACACCCTGAGCCAGGCCGATGCGGACCGCCTGCGCGCCACGGCGCTGGCGTCGCTGGCTGGGTGCCGTCGGGACCTCGCGTGACGCGATCACCCGGCCGCTCGCCCTCGGCTTCACCACGATCGGTCTCGCCGGCCTCCTCGTCGCCACCGTCCCGGGTGCGCTGCCCAGTGGGAGCGCGACGGGCGCAGCACCCATGGTCACCGCCGAGGCCCCGGCGGTCGGCGAGGTCGCAGCCTTCAACGCTCCGTCGGCGGCGCCCCAGGCCGGTGCGCCTGGCGAGGCTCCGCCCGAAGCCGCCGAAACCGCGACGATCGACATGTCGGCTGCGCCGGCGGATCCGATCCGAGGCGGGCGGGGAAGGCAACGGGGACGGCGTGTTCTCGGGTGCCGATGAGGGCGACGCCGCCAAGAGCGCCGAACCGGGCTCGCGCACCGATTCCGGCGATGCGCCGATCGATGCGCTGGCGATCCGCGACGACGCATCCGGCCTGTCCACGCTGATCGTGGTGGCGGGCATCCTCCTGATCATCGGGCTGGGCCTGTTCGGACTCCGCTGGACCGCCCGTCGGCTCGGCGACGGCTGACTCGACCACCGACACGCAGCGGACCGCGGGTCCCGGGGTCGCGGGTACACTCTCCACCTGACGTTCCGGCCCCATCCGCTCGTTCGCGGACGGCCGCCGTGCTCCGACCCGAGGCCTGCCGATGGAACGCCTGATGCTGCTCGACGGCAACGGGCTCATCTACCGCGGATACTTCGCGCTCCCGCCCCTGACCACGTCCAAGGGCGAGCTCGTGAACGCGGTGTTCGGCTTCTGCTCCATCGTGCTGCGCGGGATCGCCGACATCCAGCCGGACTACCTCGCGGTGGCGTTCGACCTGCAGGGTCCGACGTTCCGCCACGAGCAGTACGCGGAGTACAAGGCGACCCGGCAGCGGATGCCGGACGACCTGCGCGACCAGTTCCCCAAGGTCCGCGAGGTCGTGGCCGCGTTGCGGATCCCCGTGTACGAGCTCGCCGGCTACGAGGCCGATGACGTCATCGGGACGCTGACGGTCGAATCGGAATCCCGCGGACTCGACACCACGATCGTGACGGGCGACCTGGACATGCTCCAGCTCGTCACCGATCGCACCCGACTCATGACGACGCGGTCCGGCGTCGAGAACACGATCCTGTACGACCCGGCCAAGATCGCCGATCGATTCGAGCTCGTCCCCGGACAGATGATCGATTACAAGGCTCTCAAGGGCGACCCGACCGACAACATCCCGGGAGTCCCGGGGGTCGGCGAGAAGACGGCGGCCAAGCTCATCCGGGAGTACGGCACCCTCGACGCGCTGTACGAGCGGATCGCCGAGGTCAAGCCGGACAAGCTGCGCGACAAGCTCGTCGAGCATCGCGAATCGGTGTTCATGGGTCGCGACCTGTCGACGATCGTCCGCGACCTGCCGGTGACCCTGGATCTCGATGCCGCGCGGATCGGCGACTACGACCGCGAGACGGTCATCCGCCTGTTCCGCGAGTTCGAGTTCCGATCGCTGATCGAGCGTCTGCCGCCGATGACCGGCGAGTCCGCCGTCGAGACGGCGGAAGCCCTGCGCGGCGTGCTCACGGGCGGTACGGTCCCGGCAGCACGGGTGGCCGGCCAGCCACGCCCGGCCGGCTGGGGACCCGGTCAGCCACCCCGACCCAGCGCGGACCCCGGGAGCCTGCAGCTCTCGCTCGACTTCGACTCGGTCGCGGGCGCGTGCCACGCGAACCGAGGGCCGGCACGCCGGAGCTCCGGCCGTCGTGCCGACGCCGCGGAGCCGGGCGACCTGCCTGCCGCGCTCGCGGCGGCCATCGCCGACCCGGACCGGATCGAGCTGGCACGAGGCGACCGGATCGCGGACCTCGCGCCGTGGCTGACGGCCCAGGCCGCGGTCGGTGTCGCCCTCGTCGCCGACGATCCGCGCCCACGACGCGGGACCCCGCTGGCGTTCGCCGTCGCCGGTGCCGATGGGCGCGTGATCGCGACCGAGGGACCGGAAGACGCCACGGCGCTCCGCCGACTGGTGGAGACCGTCGGGACGCCGATCGTCGGGCCACGAGGTCAAGCCAGTGCTCGTCGCGCGGTTCGTCGACGACCCGGCGGCTCGCCCGGTCGACGTCGCGTTCGATACGCAGATCGCCGCCTACATCCTGAACGCCTCGCTGCGCAGCCAGACCATCGCCGACGTCCTCGCCGAGCAGCTCGACCTCATCCTCCCGCCGGTCGCCGAGCTCACGTACCCGGCGCGGGTCGGCCTCGAGGCGCTGGCCGCCCTTGCGGTGCGGGAGCCGCTCGAACGACGCCTGGCCGAGGAAGGACTCGACCGGCTGTACGGCGAGATGGAACGCCCGCTGATCGCCGTCCTCGCCCGGATGGAGGCGACGGGCGTCGCCCTCGATCGCGAGGCGCTCCGCCTGCTCGACACGGAGTTCAGCACCGAGATCCACCGTCTCGAGCAGGAGATCTACGTCGACGTCGGGCACGAGTTCAACCTCGGCAGCCCCAAGCAGCTCGAGCAGATCCTGTTCTTCGAGCTGAACCTGCCCAAGGGCAAGCGCACCAAGACCGGATACTCGACCGACGCATCCGTCCTGGAGGACCTCCGGGCCGCGCATCCGATGGTCGAGAAGCTCCTGGAGTGGCGGGTCTACACGAAGCTGCGTTCCACGTATGTCGAGGCGCTGCCGACCCTGCTCGCCGACGACGAGCGCCTGCACACGACGTTCCACCAGGCCGTGGCCGCGACCGGTCGCCTCTCCTCGTCGCGACCCGAACCTCCAGAACATCCCGATCCGCACGCCGCTGGGACGGCGCATCCGGCGGGCGTTCGTGGCCGGGGCGCCCGATCTGACCCTGCTCGCCGCGGACTACAGCCAGATCGAGCTGCGGATCCTCGCCCACGTCTCGGGCGACGAGCACCTCAAGGACGCGTTCGCCCGCAAGGCGGACCTCCACCGCGAGACGGCCGCCCGGGTGCTCCACAAGGACCCCGCGGACGTCACCGTCGGCGAGCGGTCGATGGCCAAGATGGTCAACTTCGGGATCGCCTACGGGCTCTCGGACTTCGGGCTGTCGTCGCGGGCGAACATCCCGCGCCAGGAGGCCCAGGAGTTCATCAACACGTACTTCGCCACGTACTCCGGGATCAGCTACTACATGCTCGCCATCAAGGAACAGGCCCGGACGCAGGGCTATGTCACCACGCTCCTGGGCCGCAAGCGCCAGATCCCGGAGCTCGCGGCGCGCAACCCCACGCTCCGCGCCGCGGGCGAGCGGATGGCGATCAACATGCCGATCCAGGGGACCGCCGCCGACATCGTCAAGATCGCGATGATCCGGCTCGCGGAGCGCCTCGAGGCCGACGGGTTCCGGGCTCGAATGCTCCTCCAGGTCCACGACGAGCTGCTGCTCGAAGTGCCGCGCGACGAGCTCGACCGCCTCGTCCCGGTGCTGCGCGAGACGATGGAGTCGGCGCTGCCGCTGTCGGTGCCGCTCACGGTGGACGTGAAGGCCGGCGACGACTGGGAATCGATGGTGCCGCTGACGCGCGAGGACGCCGTCGCCGCCGAAGCCGACGAGGCGCCCGAGCTCGAGGCGCCCGTCGCGCCGACGTCCGGCTAGGCGGCCGCGATGCCGGAACTCCCCGAGGTCGAAACGGTCGCGCGCGACCTTCGGCCCCGCATCGTCGGTGCGACGATCGTCGGGGCTCGATGCTCGTGGGCGCGGACGCTGCCCACGCATGACCCGGTGGCGTTCGCCGACGGCGTCGCAGGCCGGACGGTCCTCGCGGTGGGCCGGCGGGCCAAGCAGGTCGTGGTGGAGCTGTCCGGCGACGCCGCCCTGACCATCCACCTCAAGATGACCGGCCAGCTGTTCGTGGTCCCGGCTTCGACCCCCGAGGATCCCTACGTCCGGCTCGTGCTGGAACTCGCCGACGGCCGCGAACTGCGGTTCCGCGACATCCGCAAGTTCGGCAAGGTGGGCCTGTACGGCCGCGACCCGGTGACCGGCGAGCTCGTCACCGACGTGGGTGGGACGGCGGTCTTCGCGCAGATCGGCCCGGAGCCGCTCGAGGATGCCTTCACGGTCCGCGAGTTTCGCCGACGGCTGCGGCGCCGCAAGGGCCGTCTCAAGTCCCTGCTCCTCGACCAGTCGTTCATCGCCGGGGTCGGCAACATCTACGCGGACGAGGCGCTGTGGCGATCACGCCTCCACCCGCTGCGGACGGTGAGCACGCTCCGCGTCGCCGATGAGCGGCACCTCTACGACGCCGTCCGAGGCGTGCTGTCCGAGGCCGTGGAGCGACGCGGCTCGTCCATCGACGACTACACCGCGCCCGATGGCGACGGGTCCATGCAGGAACGCCTGACGGTCTATCAGCGCACCGGCGAGCCATGTCCCCGCTGCGCCCGGCCGGTGAAGCGCATCGTGGTCGGGGCGCGCTCCACGCATTTCTGCTCGTGGTGCCAGCGACTCCCGTCGTCGGACCGCAAGGGAGCCCGCCCGATCCTCCGGACGATGACCGGCGGCGCGCGGACCGGTCGTCGCTGGACGGAGCTCGCGGCCGGGGAGGGGAGTGTCGGGCTCACCCCGACGAGGCGGCACGGGCGACACGCGGCCCGGACCGACGCACGCGGCGTGCTGCGGCGAGCCGCCGTGCCGCGGCGCGCGCGGCGATGACGACCGGCCCGGACCGATGAGCATCGTCCGCCTGGCCGGCGTCACTCGCGAAGTCGGCACGTTCGTGATCCTCGATTCGATCGATGCCGCCATCGCGCTGGGCGACCGGATCGGCCTCGTGGGACCCAACGGGGCGGGCAAGACGACGCTGCTGCGCCTGGCGGCTGGTCGCGACGAGCCGGATCGCGGCACGATCCAGCGCAAGCGCAACCTGTCGATCGGTCTCCTCTCGCAGGAAGCGCATTTCGACGCCGTCTTCATGGCCTCGCCCGGACCTGCGGACCGCCGTCCGGACCGGGGCGGCCCACCTCGAGGCGATGGCCGCCGAGCTCGCCGCGCTCGAACGCGCGGGCCGCGTCACCGATCCTGCCTACGCCGATCTCCAGCACCGGTTCGACGTGCTGGGCGGCTACACCCTCGACCAGCGGGTGGATTCGGCGCTCAGCGGCCTCGGCTTCGCCCGCGACGAGTGGGCCAAGCCGCCAAGCGCCCTGTCCGGCGGGGAGCAGACGCGCGCGGCGCTCGCCCGGCTCGTCATCGCCGACCCGGACCTGCTCCTCCTCGACGAACCCACGAACCACCTGGACCTCGACGCCCTCGAGTGGCTCGAGGACCACCTCCGGCGCCGGTCCGGCTCGCTGCTCGTCGCGTCGCACGACCGCGCCTTCCTCGACGCCACGGTCACGCGGATCTGGGAGTTGCGCGACCGCCGGCTGACGGCGTTCCGCGGCGACTACAGCGCGTACCACCGCCAGCGCGACGAGCGCGACGCCCGGGCCGCCAAGGATGCCGAGACCCAGGCCGAGTCGATCGAGCGCGAGCGCGAGCTCATCCAGCGCTACCGGAGCCATCGCAAGTTCAGCAAGATGCACGAGCACGAGGCGCGCCTCGAGCGGCTCCAGGCGGACCGGCGCGAGGCCCCGCGGGCGGGCCGGCGGCTGACGCTGCCGCATTCGGCCCTCGCCGGCGGCGGGCCGTCGCGGTCCGGCGAGATCGTGGTGCGGGTGGAGGACCTCCAGGTCGGGCTACCTGCCGGGGCGCGGGGCCGTGGACGCGGACGGCGCCCCGGCCGCCGCGCGCCCGGGTCGTGGCTCGGGTCCCGTTCCTTGCCGCCCAGCGCGGCGACCGGATCGGGATCGTCGGGCCGAACGGCGCGGGCAAGACCACGTTGCTCCGCACGATCGCCGGCGAGCTGCCGCCGCTCGACGGGTCGCTCACGTTCGGGCACAACGTGTCGCTGGGCTACCTCGCCCAGCTCCGGGGCGCGGCGCCGGCCGGGACGACCGTCCTCGACGCCCTGCTCGACACGATCCCGGTCACGCCCGGCGAGGCGCGAGCCTACCTCGCGCGGTTCCTGTTCCGCGGCGACGACGCGTTCAAGGAGGTCCGGGCCCTGTCGGGTGGCGAACGGTCGCGGCTGGAGCTCGCCCTGCTCGGGATCCAGCCATCGAACCTGCTGCTCCTCGACGAGCCGACGAACCACCTCGACATCCCCGCCCGCGAGGCGATCGAGGCGTTCATGCGCGAGTCGTCGGCCACGCTCCTCGTCGTGTCGCACGACCGGCGCCTGCTCGAGACGGTCTGCGACCGACTGTGGGTGGTCGGCGACGGGCAGGCGGTGGCGTTCGACGGTGGCTATCGAGCCTGGCGGCAGGCCGTCGCGGGCGGCTGGACGGTGGCGGCCGCGGTCGCCGAGGCGGCCGCGCGGCGTCGACCGCGGCCCGCGGACGGTCGACGCGCGCGGCGCGGCCGGCGCGTGCGCGCGCGCCGCTCGGCGCAACCGGCGTCGGAGCCGTCACCGCGTCGGGCGCCGGAGCCGCGCCGGGCTGCGACCGCCCGGCCCAAGGGGAAGGCCGCGAAGCTGTCCAAGGATGCGTACCGGCGCCAGAAGGCGGCCCTCGACGCCGACCTGACCCGGCTCGGCCTGCGCAAGAACCATCTCGAGCTCGCACTCGGCGACCCGGCCGTCGCCGCCAACTTCGTCGAGCTCCGACGCGTCACGAGCGAACTGGCCGACGTGGACGCCGCACTGGCCGTCGCCGAGGACGCCTGGCTCGACCTCGAGGAGCGGGCGCCGTGACGGGGGCCGCGACGGTCCGCATCGGGCTCACCGGGCCGATCGGGTGCGGCAAGTCCACGGTCGCCCGCTGGCTGGGCGAACACGACGGCGTCGACGTCATCGACGCGGACCTCGTCGCGCGCGACGTCCTCGAACCCGGGACGCCCGAGGTGGACGCTGTCTATCGGCGGTTCGGCGATGCCCTGCGGCGCGACGACGGGGCCCTGGACCGGGCCGCCCTGGGTCGGGTCGTCTTTGCGGACCCGGCCGCGTTGCGCGACCTCGAGGCGATCGTCCACCCGGCGGTGCGACCGAGGATCCTCGCGGCGATCGAGGCGGCCGACCGTCGCGGCGCCCGGGCCGTCGTGGTGGAGGCCATCAAACTGGTGGAAGGGGGCCTCGCCGACCTGTGCGACGAGGTCTGGCTCGTGACCTGCGACCCGGCGACCCAGCTCGAGCGCGCCATCGGGCGCGGCGACGCGCCAGCCGACGCCGAGGCGCGGATCAACGCGCAGGGTGCCCTCGTCGAACGACTCGCGGTACGAGCGACGCGAGTCCTCGACACGGGCGGGACGCTCGCAGCCACGCGGACAACCGCCGAAGCGGCGTTCGATGCAGCCCTCGCCGGTCTCAGTCCCAGAGCTTGAGGACGTAGGCTCCGAGGTAGCGCGGGCAGTCATTGGCGGCGCAGGACGTGACCTTGAGCCGCGCCGTCGTGAAGGCGCTGAAGAAGTAGCCGCGGATGTGCTTGTTCGATCCGCCCGAGGCGCTGGTGACGTGGAACATCGCCCAGCCCATGAAGTTGCCGGCGGTATCGACGATCGCGACCGGCATGTCCTTGCCGCTCAGGTGGGTGTTCACGTCACTGAACAGGGCCGTGTGGTTACCGTTGTTCTGCTGGCCGATGTACTCGCCGTACTGGACCGTCTTGTCGATGACGGCGGCGCCCGAGATGATGTCGCTGACCTGGCTGGTGTTGACGTTGCCCGTCCCGTAATTGGTCCACGCGAAGTCGGCCGGCCCGGACGGCACGTCACCGTTGGTTTCCCCGAAGTCGGTCTCGGTCTGGAAGTTCGGCGTCCCATCGTCGGCGAATGCGCCGATCGGGAAGATGAACGGCCCGACGCCCTCGCCCGTGTCGGGGAACCCCGAGATCGCCGCGGCGTGCGTCGACACCAGCCAGCTGGGCATGCCGACGACCCCCAGGAAGGTGTTCATGTGCGGCGCGTCGATGTCGACCGAGGCGACGATCCCATTGTCGGTGGCGATATCGACCAGGACGCTCGTGCCGCCCGAGCCGTGGGTGAATCCATTGGCCTGCGTCACGGATCGAGCACGGTCTTCCGCGCTCGTGACGCTGCCGTTGATGAGGTAGTCATTCGCCGCAGCCAACGCGGCGAGATCGGCCGCGGTCTGCTGGTCGCGGCGCTGGGCGAAGGTCCCACCGGTGTCCACCGACAGCCCCGCGACCGCGATCATGATCACGAGCGACAACGCGAAGATCGCGAGCACCTGGCCGCCCGCCCCCCGGCGATGCCCGAGTCCGGGTTCGCGACGGCGGGTCACTGGATCTCCGAACTGCTCGAGGACGTGAGGGTCAGTGGCCCGAGCATCGTCAGGACGGGCAGCGACGGGTGGAAGACCGCCGTGGCGTTGACACGGACCCAGTCGGCGGGTTGACACGCGTCAACCTGCAGTGTGCCCTCGATGTCGAAGCACTGGTACTCGGGGTCCTGGAATCCGGGCACGAGGCGCTTCTGGGTGGCCACGGCGGCGAGCGACTCGGCGCTGTCGCCCAGGTCCCCGTTCCCGGGGTGGATGCTCGTCTCCCGGGCGATCTCGCGCGCGGCCGACGCGACGCCGTTGAACGTGAGGACCGCTCGGGACAGGTCGATCATCCCGACGAAGAGGGCCAGGAAGATCATGATGCCGAACGAGAACTCGACCAGGGCCTGACCTCGCGACCGGTCGCGGCGTCGCAGCCCGTGTCCGCTCACGGCGTCACCGTCACGGTCCGCGAACGACTGTGCGAGCCGCCCGCATTCGAGACGACCAGGGTGATCGTGTACGTGCCCTGGACCTGGTACTGGTGGATCGGGTTCTGCAGGGTCGACGTGGACGTGGCACCGGCGCCGTCCCCGAAGTTCCACGACCAGGTGATCGGACATTGCGGCGTCGTGGTCGAAAGGTCGGTGAACAGGAAGTCCGTCTTCTTCTTCTTGCCGCTCGACGGGCTGAACGAGAAGTCCGACGTCGGCGGGAAGCAGATCGGGGTCGGCGAGGGGGAGGGTGTCGGTGTCGCGGATGGGTCGACCGTCCCGGTCGGCGTCGGCGTCGGCGTCGGCGTCGGCGTTGCGGTCGGTGCCGGTGTCGGCGTCGGCGATCCGGACGGTGCCGGAGCCGTGAGCGGTTTGACCGCGATCTGTGCCGTGGCGGTCGTCTCGAGATCGATCACCTGCCCGCCGAAGAACGCGCCCAGGAACGGCGTGAGCAAGGTGAACTGGCCCTCGACCCGCACGCTGATCGCGTTGCCCAGCACCTCGGCGCATGGGCTCGGGATGCAGGTGACCAGGACGTCGGAGGGCGTGACGGTGAGCAACGAATTGTCCGACTCGGCCTGGATCGCGCAGAGGATCCGATTGGTGTTCGCATCGCACGGCGCGTTTGCCTGGTAGGACGTCGGGTGCCGTCCTCCCTCGAGCGCGCCCGCCCGCGCGGCGTTGGCGAGCACGATCCGGGTATGGAAGACCCGACCAAGGTCAGCCGCGGTCGCGAGCATCAGGAGCATGATCGGGAGGATCAGCGCGAGCTCGACGATGCTCTGGCCTCGAGTGCGGGCGGGATCGGCGGAACAAGGGCATCAACGGGTCACCGAACGTGCGGGCGACGACCCTGACGGGTCGGCGCGAGCGTCGCTTTCGACTGTAGGAGCGGGACGGCTGCGAGAAGAAGGTGGCGATGGTGGTCTCTTCGTACTGAGCGGTGCCAGCCTGAGGTCAGGCCCGGTGGTGACCGGATGCGCCACGCAAGCCCGGATCGTAGGTGCGCTGCACCCGAGGGGCGGCGTCGTCAGGTCACGGAGCCGGGGTCGTTGATGGCGATGGATCCGATGCCTCGGCCTCGGCGGCTGCCTCCGACGGGGAGGCCGTCGGGGTGGGCTGCGGGGTCTGGACCGGCCCGGTCCCGGCCGGAAAGACCTCGGGCACAGGCAGGCCGTAGCGTTCGATGATCTGGTTCGTGGTCTGCCCGAGTGACCCGGCGTCGACCAGGCGCGTGTCCTCATCCGGTCGGAGGGCGAGGCTGAAGGTCGCGTTTCCGGTGGCCTGCAGGTGCGCGATCTCTTCGGCGATCGGGAGCGGCGCGCGGACGACGTAGAACGCACTCTCGCGCGCCAGGATCACCATGTCCTGGTAGGTGATCTTCGTGGAGCGGTCGGTGTAGTAGCCCTTCGTGGTGAGATCGGCCGGGACGCTGACGACGACCGTCACGAACACGTCCACCGACTGTCCGACCTTCAGGAGGCCGCCGACGGCGAGGTCGTCCGAGACCGTGAGCGACACGGCACGCCAGTCCTCCGAGTCCGGAGCCACCGTCTCGTCCGGGCCGAGGATGGAGAATTGGCCGCCCTCGTCACTGGACGCGAGCATGTTCGTGGTGATGAGCTGGCCCTGGAGGATGGAGACCGCAGGGATCCGCCCCACGACTTCTGCGGGATCGGTGATGACGCCGCTTGCGTTGGTCGGGTCGAGCGGGACCATCCGGAGCTCGACATCAGCAGCCTCGATGGCCTCACGCGCCGGGATGACCTGGATCGCCACGACCGCAGCGACCTTCTGGGCATTGGCCTGCCCGGCTTGCTGCTGCGCCTGGTTGATCAGGAAGAACGCCGCACCACCGGCGACGAGGGCGAGGATCACCCCGAGGACGATGACGAACCGGCTTCGCTGCCGGCCGTCCCGGAACTCCTCATCCATGCATTGGCCTCCATCGGGTCTGGCGATCGAGCTGTCGGGCACGCGGCGGCGGGGAGCCTGACTTCCGCGAACGAGCTCGAGTGTCGACTGCACCCCGGGTGCGTGGGTATGGCCCGGTGGTCCCATCCGCGCCACCCGCCAGTCATCGTCCATCCCGTCTGTGACCGGACGATACCGAACATCTGTTCATGGGCGGTCCGACCCGGTAGACTTGGACCGTGCCCGATTTCGAACTCGTCGCCCCGTTCCAGCCGACCGGCGACCAGCCGACCGCGATCGAGCGCCTCAGCGGCGGTCTCCAGCAAGGGCTTCGCCATCAGACGCTGCTCGGCGTGACCGGGTCCGGCAAGACCTACACGCTGTCCCAGGTCATCGCGCGGCACAACAAGCCCACGCTCGTGCTGGCGCACAACAAGACGCTGGCCGCGCAGTTGTACGCGGAGTTCCGCGAGTTCTTCCCGAACAACGCCGTCGAGTACTTCGTCAGCTACTTCGACTACTACCAGCCCGAGGCGTATCTGCCCCGGAGCGACACGTACATCGAGAAGGATTCCTCGCGCAACGACGAGATCGATCGACTTCGCCACGCCGCCACGCACGCGCTGTTCGAACGCCGCGACGTGATCATCGTCGCGAGCGTGTCCTGCATCTACGGCCTCGGTGCGCCGGTGGACTACGGGGCGACCGTCCTCAAGCTGCGCACCGGGGGCAAGTACCGGCGCGACGCCGTCCTGCGCCACCTGGTGGATCTCCAGTACCAGCGCAATGACCAGGCACTGGGTCGTGCCCGCTTCCGGGTCCGCGGCGACACGCTCGAACTCCAGCCGGCATCGGAGGAGTTCATCGTCCGCGTCGAGTTCTTCGGGGACGAGGTGGAGCGGATCACCGAGCTCGACCCGCTGACCGGGGAGCTCTTCGCCGAACGGAAGGAGACGAACGTCTACCCGGCGACCCACTTCGTGACGCCGGCCGACAAGCTCAAGGAAGCGATCGTCGACATCGAGGCGGAGATGGAGGTTCGCGTCGGCGAGCTCGAGGCCGAGGGACGCGCGCTCGAGGCCGCCCGGCTCCGCCAGCGCACGACGTTCGACCTCGAGATGCTCCGCGAGCTGGGGTACTGCACGGGCGTCGAGAACTATTCGCGCCACCTCGCGCGACGCGAGGCCGGGTCCCGGCCGTGGACGCTGCTCGACTACTTCCCGCCGGACTGGCTGCTCGTCGTGGACGAGTCGCACATGACGATCCCGCAGGTCGTGGGCATGTACAAGAACGACCGGACGCGCAAGGAGATCCTCGTCGACTTCGGGTTCCGGCTGCCGTCCGCCCTCGACAATCGACCGCTGACCTTCGAGGAGTTCGAGGCGACCGTCAACCAGGCGATCTACATGAGCGCGACGCCGGGGCCGTACGAGCTGGAGCGGAGCGGCGGCCAGATCGCGCAGCAGCTCATCCGCCCCACCGGGATCGTGGACCCGCCGATCACGGTCCGCCCGACCGACGGGCAGATCGACGACCTGCTCGAGCAGGTGCGGACGCGGGTCGAGCGCGGCGAGCGCGCCCTCGTCACGACGCTCACCAAGAAGATGGCCGAGGACCTGACCGACTACCTGCGCGAGCTCGGCGTGAAGGTGCAGTACCTCCACAGCGAGGTGGACACGCTCGAACGGGTCGCGATCCTGCGCGACCTGCGCCTCGGCGTGTTCGACGTCCTCGTCGGCATCAACCTCCTGCGCGAGGGCATCGACCTGCCCGAGGTCACGCTGGTCGCCATCCTCGACGCCGACAAGGAGGGGTTCCTGCGGTCCGCGTGGTCGCTCATCCAGATGATCGGGCGGGCTGCCCGGAACACCGGCGGCGAGGTGATCATGTACGCCGACCGCATCACCGAATCGATGCAGGTCGCCATCGACGAGACGAACCGGCGCCGCACGATCCAGACCGCATACAACGTGGAGCGCGGGATCGAGCCAACGACGATCGTCAAGGGCATCCACGACCTGAACCAGCGCCTGCGGGCGGTCGCGGAGTCGACCGCGATGTACACCTCGGAGCGCCCCGGCGAGTTCAGCGACGCCGACCGCGCCAAGGTCGAGGCGCTCGTCGGCCGGATGGAGACCGAGATGCGCTCGGCGGCCCGGGAGCTCGAATTCGAGCGCGCGGCGGCGCTGCGCGACGAGATCCAGCAGATCCGCCTGCGGGTGCTCGAGCAGGACGCCTCGATCACGGTCGCTCGTGCAGCCGAACGCGCCGCCGGTACGGCGACTGGCGCCGGCCGAAGCGGCCTGACTGGTGCTGCAGACCGTGCCAGGGGCCGGCGTGCCGCGGACGCAGCCATCGCCGCCGGCCCGGTGATGGAGGTCACGAACGTCACCGTCCTCGCCGCGGACGAAGAGCCGGGCGGTGCACCGGACGACCATGGCGGGGACGGGGAGGGGACCGCATCCGACTGGTTGCCGGGGATCCGTGACGAGCACGAGGACGAGGGTGGCTGGCAGGCTCGGTGGCTGGAGCGACCCACCTGGGATCGCACGGTGACACCGAACATCCGCAAGCGCACCGGGCAGCGGCCGACGCGTCGGCGCTGACAGCGGAACGACCCGCCGGTGTCCCGGCGGGTCGTTCGATCGTTCGTGGTGACCCGGACCGGCGGAGCCGGTCACGGGCCGGGCGTCAGTTGACCCGGACGGTCATCCAGACGCCACTTCTGGGCGAGGACGCGGATGGTCGTGCCGGTGTTCGGCACGGGAACGCTGGACCAGCCGAAGTTCCCGATCGCCGGGTTCGGCGCGACCCAGTAGCTCTTCGAGTCATCGAACTTGGGGTTCGCCTTCAGGCCACCGTACGTCTTGCCGACGGAGTTGAAGTGCAGTCGGATCTTGTTGGTCTTCTGCAGCCCGAACGTCGAGTCGTAGGACTGGACGCGCGGTCGCCAGACCTGTCCGTCGGGCCGCTTGAGCAGCTTGGGATGGGCATCGATCGGCAGGAAGAGCCCGCCGCAGCGCCCAGCCAGGCAGTTGTCGCCGACGTTGTTGTCGGCGAAGGACGCGTCGTAGTACCAGATCAGCAGGCCGTCCTGATACGGGAAGTGCTCGACCCAGTTCTGGCGCTTGATGTTGTCGAGGAAGCCGAAGTTGTACGGACCGGTCTTGAGGCCCTTGTCATAGCCCCAGTAGACGCGGTTCTCGGCGATGTACATGTTCGGGAACGTCTGGGTGATGATCCCGGTCGTCGCGATGAACCCAGCGAACGTCCAGCCCGCCGGGGCTTCGGCGCCGTCAAGCGCCTGGCCGGTGATCTGGATGTCGTCGATGCCGATGCCGTTGCCGACGACGGCACCGTCCGTCCAGTACCGGAACCCGATCGTCACGGTCTGCCCGGCGAACGCCGAGAGATCCGCGGTCAGGGCGACATAGCCGGCGCTGGTGCCGGTGATGCCGTTCCCGAAGTTCTGGCCGTTGGGGTTGGTGGCCGACGAGAGGTTGGTGGCGACGGGGTTGCCGTTGACCGTCAGGTAGGCGTAGTCCCAATCCTGCTCGATGTCGTAGCTGACCTGGGCGGCCAACGAGACGGCCCCGGCCGGCAGGGTGACCGACCGCGTCATCGAGTTGTCGATGTCATTCCCGGCGCCCGAGTGGTAGAAGTTCGCACCGGTCTTCGGGTCGCCGACGTCCGTCTGGACTTCCTTGTCCGGGAGCAGGACGAGCAGCTGTTGGGTCTTGGTCGTGTTGTACTCGGCCGGTCCCATGTTGACGCGCATGCGCTCGCCGTACGGGACGACCTCGTAGTTCGACCAGCCCAGGTAGATCTTCTCGTAGGCGCTCATATGGATCGGCTTGGAACCGATGCCGTCCTTGGCCTTGCCCGAGTTCCCGTAGGAACCGCTGGAGTAGAGCGTCCAGAAGCCGGTGGAGTTCTCCGCGCCACCGGTGTTGCCGCTGGTGTCGTAGAGGTCCGGCAGGCCAAGGTCATGGCCGAACTCGTGGGCGAAGACGCCGACGCCGCCGTTCTCCGGCTCGACGGTGTAGTCACCGATCCACTTGCCCGAACTGCCGACCTGGATCCCGCCCAGCAGGTTGCCGGTCGGGCCGGTCGGCCGATGTCGCTGAAGAACGCGTACCAGCGGTGGCTCCAGATGGCATCGTCGCCCTGGGCGCCGCCACCGGTCTCCTCGCCTTCACCGGCATGGACGGACTGGAAGTGATCGATGTAGCCGTCCGGCTCATCGAAGTTGCCGTCGCCGTCGAAGTCGTAGCGATCCCAGACGTCGAACTGCTCGAGATACGCATCGATCTCGGCCGGGGTCTTGCCCGCGGCGACCTGCGCGTCGTACCAGGTGTTGACCGAATCTGGCCACGAACAGCCAGGTGCGGGCGCAGACGATGTCGCCGCAGTAGTTGGCACCGTAGTTCGCGGCGTTGCCCGGGACCTGGACCCAGTCCTCGACGGTTCCGTTGACGGTGTACCGCCCGGATGACTGCTCCAGGTAGAAGTTGCGCATCGAGATCGCGTTCTTCTTCTCGGAGAAGAGCAGCGTGTCGAAGTAGGCCTGGCTGAAGTCGCTGGTCCAGATCGTCGAGTTGTCGTACTTGCGATTTGGCTTGGGGATCTCGTTGTGGAGTGGACCGACCGCCCCTCCGTAGGTCGGGTTGACGTCGTCACCGAACTCGCCGAGCACGGTCCAGATCGTGTCCTCGCCGAGCCGGTCCAATTCGACGAAGTGGCCCTTCTTGACCCGGACGGTCCCGTTTGCGCGCTTCATGCGCTCGCCGTCCAGGACCATCTGCAGGCCTTCCTGGCGCAGGGCGGCCTGTTCCGCGCCGAGCGGATGGGGCAGGTTGTCGACAGGTGCCGCGTCGGGTTCGCGCGGCGCTTCCCGGGGCTTGGCGGCCGATGCACTTCCGACCGACGCCAACAAGATCGCGATGGTCGCACCCGCGACCAACAGCTTCCTCAACGGTTCTCCTCCGATACAGGGGTGGCGCCCTGTGTGAACCGCGGCGGTATGAGGGGGCGGCGGGACCAAGGTGGCTCCGTGGCCTTGGTCGGGGTGGGGTCCGCACGCTGGTGATGGGGGCGTCACAAGGACCTGGGGATCTGGCGCACACCTTAGTCGCCCGCGGTGACCCGCTGCAACTCGCGGCGGGGTCGCTGAGCGCCAAGCGCAACGAACGCGGCGCATCCGTGCACAGGACCGGGCGGTACATTGGTCCCGAAACCGGCCCGAACGTGCTTGAGGTGCATCCGGCTGCCCGCTGAATCGAAGTGGTGCGCGGACGCCACGAATTCTTGTGGACTCTGCTGTAGTCCCGTGCGGTTCGGGGTAGATTTCGAGGGTGTTCGGTGGGTTGGCGTCGATCCTGATCAACCAGTCGTTCGACCTGCTCTCGCTGGCCGCCAGCGGCATCTCCCGCGCCGCGAACACGGACTTCCTCCGCCTCGCGACCCTGCTGCTCGCACAGGCCTTGGACCTGGCCACCTTCAGCGTGATGGTCGCGCGCCACGGCCATACGGCGGAGGCGAACCCGCTCGTGAGCGACCTGTTCGTCGCCTACGGGATGCCCGCCGTGGTCCTCGCGAAACTGGCCCTCGTGATCCTCGTCGGCGCGCTGTGGGTGTCGGCATCCATGCAGCGCGACGGCAAGCGTGTCTGGGCGGTGGTCGGCGGACTGCCGCTCGCCCTCGCCATCGCGGCCGGGCTCATCGGCGGCATCACCAACGCGGCCACATTCCTCGCCTGACCCCGCCGGCGATCGTCGCCCCGGGCACCAGCGACCCCGCTACAGTGGGGGGTGTCGGAGGTGATGACGGCCCGGCGACCGCGGACGAAGCTCGTGTGCACCATCGGGCCGGCCTCGACGTCGCGCGTACCGGAGCTGGTCGCGGCCGGGATGGATGTCGCGCGCCTCAACTTCTCACACGGGACGCCTGCCGCACGGGCGATGGGTGCCGACCGCGTCCGCCGGGCGGCGCAGGATGCCGGGCGGCCTGTCGCCCTCCTCGCAGACCTGTCCGGACCCAAGATCCGGCTCGGCGAACTCATCGATGGTGTGGTTACCCTGGCGGCGGGAGGGACGTATCGGCTGCGGTCGCGCGACACGGCGGTCCGTGGCGACCAGCGCGGTGCTGCGGTGACCTACCCGCGCCTCGCGGCCGACGTCAAACCCGGCGACGCGATCCTGCTTGCCGACGGTGCCGCCCAGCTCCGGGTCGTGTCGGTCGGTGAGGATGTCGTCACGGAAGTCGTGCGCGGCGGGAAGATCTATTCCCGGCAGGGTGTCAGCATCCCGTCGGAGCGCGTTTCGACGCCGGCGCTTACGCGGAAGGACCGGGCGGATATCCCACGAGCACTCGAGCTGGGCGTCGATTACGTGGCCCAGTCGTTCGTCAGATCGCCGGCCGACGTCGTGGAGCTCCGGGCGCTCCTGGGCGAGGACGGGCTCCCGATCGTCGCCAAGATCGAGACCCGCCAGGCGATCGACGCATTCGACGACATCCTCGACGTCGTTGACGCGGTGATGATCGCGCGCGGCGACATGGGCGTCGAATTGCCCTACGAGGAAGTGCCGATCATCCAGAAACAGCTGGTCCGCCGTGCCCTGGATCGCGGCATCCCCTCGATCGTCGCGACCCAGATGCTTGAATCCATGATCGCCTCGCCGCGCCCGACGCGCGCCGAGGCGAGCGATGTGGCCAACGCGGTATTTGACGGGGCCGACGCCATCATGCTCTCGGGTGAAACCGCGATCGGGGCCTATCCGGTCCTCGCCGCCGAAGCGGCGGTCCGCATCATCCAGCTGTGCGAGGAACGGGGCATCGAGATGCTGGCAGGGGGCGCGCAGCGGCCGGCGGAGGGCGACGCCGGCGCACTCGCCTACGCGGCGGTCGCCCTGGCTCGCGCCGACCGTGACATCGCGGCCATCGCCTGCTACTCGCGTTCGGGGCGAACGGCGCGGATGCTCGCGATGCTGCGCCCACCCGTCCCGATCTACGCGTTCTCGCCCGACCCCGTGGTCGTCGCGCGGCTCGCGCTCGTCCACGGCGTCGTCTCCCGGACGTGCGTACCGCCGACCGATACCGCGGCCCGTTTGGGCCTCATGGCTTGGCTCATGGCCGAAATCGACGACGCTGAACCCGGGCTCCGCGGTCGTGCTGGTGGCATCGACCGCCGCTGCCGGGACGGGGCCGAAATCTGCTCGAGGTGCACCGACTTCCTGCGGGAGCCGGTCGCGTGGCCGGCGGTTGACCGCTGCGTCCCTCGGGGATCGGTAAGAACGCCTGTTCGAAAGCGGGATGGTCCGGTAGACTAGACCCGTGCCCCAGGACCAGCTCATCGTGCGCGGCGCGCGCGAACACAACCTCAAGGACGTCACCGTCGCGTTCCCGCGCGACCGGCTCGTCGTCATCACCGGGCTGAGCGGTTCGGGCAAGTCCAGCCTCGCCTTCGACACGATCTACGCCGAGGGTCAGCGCCGGTACGTGGAGAGCCTCTCCGCGTATGCGCGGCAGTTCCTCGGACAGATGGAGAAGCCGGACGTCGATCAGATCGACGGGCTCTCGCCGGCCATCTCCATCGACCAGAAGGGCGCGAGCCGCAACCCTCGGTCCACGGTCGGGACCGTGACCGAGATCTACGACCACCTGCGCCTGTTGTTCGCCCGGATCGGGATCCCGCACTGCCCGAACGGCCACGCGATCGAGCGCCAGAGCGTCCAGCAGATCGTGGACCAGGTGCTCGCCCTCCCCGAGGGCACGCGATTGCTCGTCCTGGGGCCGCTCGTCAAGGACCGCAAGACCGAGGGCGACCGCGTCATCGACGGCGCACGCCGCCAGGGCTTCGTCCGCGTTCGCGTCGATGGCGAGATGTACGACATCGCCGAAGCGCCGCCCAAGCTCGACAAGTACAAGCGCCACTCCATCGAGGTGGTCGTGGACCGATATGTCGTGCGGTACGCCGAGGCGCCGGATGGCACGGCGCGGGCGGAGGACGGACGACCCATCGACCCGGAGACGGGCGCCGTCCTGGCAGATCCAGATGCCTCGCGTCTCGCCGACTCCATCGAGACGGCCCTGCGGCTGGGGGAGGGTGTCGTCCTCATCGCCCCGGCGCCGCGGGATGACGAACCGCCCGCGTTCGAGGAGCTCCGCTACAGCGAGAAGTACAGCTGCCCGTACGACGGCTTCACGATCGACGAACTGGAGCCGCGCTCGTTCTCGTTCAACTCGCCGCATGGCGCATGCCCGACCTGCGCAGGACTCGGCACCAAGCTCGAGATCGATCCGGCGCTGCTCATCCCGGACACCTCCAAGAGCCTTGGCCAGGGCGCGCTCGGGTTCGGCGGCCTGCTCTCCACCGATGCGTCCTGGCGGCTGAAGATCATCGAGGCGGTGTGCGCCTCCCACGGTTGGGATTACGCGCTCCCGGTTCGCAAGCTGCCCAAGGAAGCGCTGGACCACATCCTGTACGCCAAGCGCGACCAGGAGCGGGTGCTGGTGTCGTACCGGCACGAGCGGGGCGAGAGCACCTACAAGGCCAATTTCGAAGGGATCATCACCAACCTCGAGCGGCGCTATCGCGAGAGCGACTCCGACTACATCAAGGCGGAGATCGAGAAGTTCATGGTCAGCAAGCCCTGCCCCGAGTGCGGCGGCAAGCGCCTGCGGCCGGAGATCCTCGCGGTCACGATCGGCGACCGGAACGTCTGGGACATCTCGACGCTCTCGATCACCGATGCCCTGCGCTGGGCGAGTCGGCTCGACGGCGCACTGTCCGAGCGGGAGCGGACGATCGCCTACCAGCTCCTCAAGGAGATCGTGGCCCGTCTCGGGTTCCTCGTGGACGTCGGTCTCGACTACCTGACCCTGGACCGGACCAGCGTCACGCTTTCCGGCGGCGAGGCCCAACGGATCCGGCTGGCGACCCAGATCGGGACCACGCTCATGGGCGTCCTGTACATCCTCGACGAGCCATCGATCGGGCTCCACCAGCGCGACAACGCGAAGCTCATCGCGACGCTGACCCGGCTGCGCGACCTCGGGAACACGGTCCTCGTCGTCGAGCACGACGAGGAGACCATCCGCACCGCCGACTGGGTCGTGGACATCGGCCCCGGGGCGGGACAGCATGGCGGCGAGATCATCGCGAACGGGCCGCTCGAGGCCCTGCTCGCGGAACCTCGGTCCATCACGGGCGCCTTCCTGCGCGGCGAACGCCAGGTCCCGATCCCGGCCAAGCGCCGGAAGGGCAACGGGAAAGCTCTCGAGATCAAGGGCGCCCGCGAGCACAACCTGCGCAAGCTGGACCTGCGGGTGCCACTCGGGACGTTCATGGCCGTGACCGGCGTCAGCGGCAGCGGGAAGAGCACGCTCGTGACGGAAGTGCTGTATCGCGCCCTCGCCCGCGAATTGAACGGATCGCGCGAGCCGGTGGGCGCGCACGATCGGCTCCTGGGCGCGGAACACGTCGACAAGATCATCGAGATCGACCAGAGCCCGATCGGGCGGACCCCGCGATCCAACCCCGCCACCTACACCGGGCTGTTCGCCCCGATCCGCGAGCTCTTCGCCGGCGTCCCCGAGGCCCGCGTCCGTGGCTACAACCCGGGCCGGTTCAGCTTCAACGTCAAGGGCGGCCGGTGCGAGCACTGCAAGGGCGACGGCATCCTCAAGATCGAGATGCAGTTCCTCCCCGACGTCTACGTGCCGTGCGAGGTCTGCAAGGGCAAGCGCTACAACCGCGAGGCGCTCGAGATCCACTTCAAGGGCAAGTCCATCGCCGACGTGCTGGAGATGACGATCGCCGAGGCACTCGACTTCTTCAGCGCCGTCCCGAATGTCCGGGCCAAGCTCCAGACCCTCAACGACGTCGGTCTTGGGTACGTCCACCTGGGCCAGCCCGCGACGACGTTGTCCGGCGGCGAGGCGCAGCGCGTGAAGCTGTCGACCGAGCTCTCACGCCGCGCGACCGGTCGGACGCTGTACGTCCTGGACGAGCCGACGACCGGGCTGCATTTCGCCGATGTCGAGAAGCTCCTCGAAGTGCTCCATCGGCTCGTCGACGGGGGCAACACGGTCCTCGTGATCGAACACAACCTCGACGTGATCAAGACCGCCGACTGGATCGTGGACCTCGGCCCCGAGGGTGGCGACCGTGGCGGTCAGATCATCGCCGAGGGCACGCCGGAGCGCGTGGCCGCGACGGCCGGTTCGGCGACGGGGGAATACCTTGACCGCGTCCTGCGCGGCGAGCCGCTCGTGCCGCTCTCGGACGTCACCTTCGCCGATGCGGCTGGGCGCGGCGACCGCGGGAACGGCCACGGGGCCGCGACCCCGGTCCCGGTCATGGCCACGCCGTCGCGCAAGCGGGCTTCCGCCGCGACGAAGTCGCGCTGACGCACGGTCGCGGCGTACCATCGCGCGATGCCGGACATCGACTTCGCCTTCCTGGCCGACGCCGCGGAGACCGTTCCGGGGCAGAAGTTCCACGTCCTGGGCGGGGGGATCGCCCGGATCGGGGGACGGAAGTTCCCGCTGCGTCACCCGCACCTGGCGCTCGTGATCGGGCTGCAGGTGACGGCCCCCGAGACGGAACGTGAGCACGACATCCGATTCGTGCTGCTGGATCCGGACGGTGGCGAGGTGGCGGGTGCCACCGGGAGCCTCGTCGCCCGGAGCCAGCGTGACGGGCGCGACGCGATCCTCACGTTCTCGATCGATCTCTGGAACCTGACGTTCCCGGCCCCGGGCGACTATTCGTTCCGGATCCTCGTGAATGGATCGGAACGCAAGCGACTGCCGCTGCTGCTCCTCGCGCCACCTGACGGCGTCACGGGCACGGATGCGAACGTCGCGGCTCCCGTGGATGGCTGACGGCCGGATCTCGACACGGTCACCCGGCTGGACGGGTCGCCCGCGCCACGAGCTGCCGGCGATCGATGACCTTGGACTGGCGGCCGCCCGGCACGCCGATCGACTCCTGGCGGAGGCGAACCGTCGCGGTGCGGAGCGCTGGGCAGGCTTCCTGGCGCCGCTGCCCGACCGGTTGCGTGACGAGGAGCTGCCGGCGCTCCGCGCGACAGCGGTCCGGGCTCGAGCCGCCTACGGCGCGAAGGACTCGATCCGCGATGCGCTGCCGGCTGATCTCACGGAGCCGTTCCTCGACGCCCTGGACCGCCTGATCCGGGAGATCAACCGATCCAGGGGATGAACCGCTTCGTCCGCCCGCGGTAGGCGGCGTAGCCCGGGTAGCGTGCGGTCAGCCAGGCCTCTTCGCGCGTTGACTTGAGCAGGAAGAAGCCGGCGAGGACGACCGTCAGGAGCACGGCGATGCTGGATGCCGTCAGCAGGCTCCAACCCGCCGAGGCCACGATCAGGCCGCCATAGATGGGATGCCGGGCGTGGGCATAGACGCCGGTCTCGACGAGCTCGGCACCCGGCCGGGGATGGGGGAGTGGCGTCAGCGCCCCGCGCAGGTCGACGATGCCCCGGATCGCCAGGAACCCGCCGATCGCGATGAGGCCCACGCCGGCGACGAGGGCGACCGTCCGCAGCGGGTCGACCAGGTCGGGTCCCGTCAGCCAGCCGGCGGCCGCGATCAGCCCCAGCAGGACGAACTGGATCACGACCCAGCCCTCACCTCGGGGTCCCAGGGTCGGCAGTCGCTCCATCGAAGGCATCCTACGCGGCGGAGCCGAGCTCGTCGGCGGTGAACGCCTCCAGCAGGAACGGGGAGGGCGAATCGGGGTCGTACGACAGGGTCAGCGTCCGGCGGGCGCGCGTCCATGCCACGTAGGCGAGCCGTCGCTCCTCTTCGAGCGCACGGTCCGGGTCGTCGGCCTCCGAGACGGCCCGGCCACTCGGGAACCGGCCCACGTCCAGCCCGATGACGGCGACGTGGTCGAACTCCGCGCCCTTGGTCGAATGCGCCGTCGCGAGGGCCAGGCGCGCGTCGTCGCGACGAAGCGCCACCAGGCTGGCCTCGAACGGCCGTGACGGCATCGACGAGGGACGGAAGGTCCGCGTAGCCGGGCGCCCAGGCGAGGACGGCCTCGGCGAGCGCCCGTTGCGGCCCCGGGTCGCCGACCAGCGCGGCACGGATGGCTCCGATCCGCACGAGGAGCGGCCAGATCCCCGGGGGTTTCCGCGTCGATCCGCTCGAGCAGCGCGTCCAGGCCGGGATCATCCACGAGCAGCTCGACGGAGTCGGCGCGGAAGGGCAGACCCAGGGCGAGCGCGGACACCACGGCCGGCTGGAGCTCCCGATTCGTCCTGGCCAGGATCGCCCGCGTGCCGTCGTCGTCGGGCCACGAGGCGAGCAGGCGCTCGGTCCGTGCCGGTTCGTCGGACGGATCGGGTGCGAGGATCAGCGAGCCTGCCGCGTCGGGTCGCGCGCGGATGGTCTTCGCGAAGCGCTCCCGGTTGTGGCCGATGAGCCGGACGGCTCGCTCGACGACCGGCACCGGACAGCGGTGGTTCACCTCGAGGTCCACGCGCCGAAGCCCGGGGAGCATCGCATCGAGCGCCAGCACGCGGCGGACGTCGGCGAGCCGCCACCCGTAGATCGACTGGTCGTCGTCGCCGACGAGGAAGATCCGGTTCGCCGGGGCCGCGAGCAGCAGCGCGAGCCGCAGCTGCGAGCGGTCCACGTCCTGGACCTCGTCCACGAGCAGGTGGGCGCAGCGGCCGCGCCACGTCGCGAGCAGGTCCGGGTCCGCCTCGAGCGTCGCGAGCGCGCGTCGGACGAGGTCGTCGAAGTCGAGCGCGCCGCGTCGCGCCAGCGCGCGCTCGTAGGCCACGAACGCTCGCGCTGTCGGTCCGGCCTCCGGGTCCGCGGCGACCTCGTCCGCCGTCACCGCGAGATCCAGCTTGAGCCGCGAGAACGCGGTGTCGAGTCGCGCCGGCCTCCGCCTGGCCGATGCCCGGGACGAGCTCCTCGAGGACCTCCGCGCGAGTCGACGAGGCCGGACACATCGACGCCCGCGTCGCGCAGGATCTCGCGCCCCAGCGCGTGGAACGTCCGGACGCGGATCGGCCTTCGGGGCGACGCCCAGCGGCGCCACCGCGGCATCGAGTCGCTCGCCGAGCTCCTCGGCGGCGCGCTTGTTGAAGGTGATCGCGGCGAGGGAGCCCGGATCCACGCCGCCGTCCACCAGCCAGGCCATCCTGGCGACGAGGGTCGTGGTCTTGCCGCTGCCGGCGGGCGCCACGCAGAGCACGGGACCCGGGGGTGCGGTGGCCGCCGCCCGCTGGTCCGGCGTGAGTCGCTCGAGACGGGCGAGGACGGCCGGGTGCATGGCCATCGGCGGAGTCTGACGTCCACGACTTCACCCACCGTTAACCGGATTCCGGTGCGCTGGCGCACCGCCCGTGCGGCGTGGATGTTGACCCGGCGCCACACCAGCGTTCACCGGCCGATAAGGTTGCCCGCTCCAGTGTCTTCGAGGAGGCGTCGGGTGGGCGGACGCCGGACACTCGATACCGTGCCGCGGTGGACGGCCAGTCGTGGAGGAGTCTCATGCGTCGCTCCCGAACCCGGACCAGGTCCCTGATCAGCCTGATCATCGTGGTCCTGCTGGCCACCATGGCGGCGGCACCTGCGGTGACCGCGACCGGCACGAGTACGCCGAAACCGCGGACCACGAAGGCGGTGCTCTTCGCGGCCGACGGGCTGCGCCAGGACCTCGTCCAGCGGTTCGCCGATCAGGGCGCCATGCCCACGATGCGGGGCTTCCTGCGCAATGGCGTGAAGGCCTCCGGCAACGGCATGCTGACGCAGGCACCGCCGAACACCGGCGCCGGCTGGTACACGATGGCCACCGGGACGTGGCCGGCCGTCCACGGATCCACCAACAACACGTTCCACAAGTCCGGCCCGTCGTCGACGACGTTCGGCGGGACGCGGACCGCCGCCTTCGACGCGGGCGTCCTCCAGGCCGAGACGATCGCGCAGTCCGCCGAGCGCGGCGGCCTCAAGGTCGCGCAGGTCGAATGGGCGGGTGGCCGCAACGGCACGATCGCCGGCCCGACGATCGACTACCGCGGCTTCTTCTCCGGCCGCGGTGTCGCGACGAACTTCATCGGCGGCCCGACGGACGTGCTGTTCGACGACGTGCCGTTCATCACGTCGTTCGGGCTCCAGTTCGATCATCCGGCCGGCCATGCCGGCCAGGCGCCGTTCCCCGGCGCCGCGCCGACCACGGCGACCGGCTGGACGAATGTGCCGGCCTCCTTCAGCCCGCCGCAAGAGATGCGCATGCGCGTCCTCGACTTCGGCACGGACAAGTACGGCCTCAACGCCTACATCTACGACGCGACCGACAACGGCACGGTCGACTACGGCCGCGTGCTCTTCTCCGCGTCCAAGGACGGCGCTGCGAAGGTCGCCGACCTGAAGAAGGGCCAGTGGGGGGACGTCAAGGTCAAGCTCGTGGGCGGGACCCTGGAGGGCAAGACCGCCGGCTTCCTCGTCAAGGTCGAGGAACTGAGCGAAGGACCTCTCGCGCGTCCGCCTGTTCCACACGTCGGTCACCCGCGCGAACGCGAGCTGGCCCGGCTTCCCGGGCGAGTCCGGGATCACCGAGTTCGATGAGTTCCTCGCCCAGAAGTTCCCCACCTCGACCGCGGCCGACTTCGCCGTCCTCGAAGCGGGCATCGTCAGCGAAGAGACCTACGTCCAGCAGGGGCTGTACTGGGCCAAGGCCCATCACCCGATGCTCGAGTACGTGGTCAAGACCTACAAGCCGGATCTCCTGCTCGCCGGGTATCCGGTCACCGATGAGTTCCAGCACCAGTTCCTCGGGCTCATCACGAAGAAGCTGCCCAACGGCCAGGCCAACCCGGCCTACGACGACGTCCAGGTGGACGGGACCCGCGACGGGCGCGTGAGTGCCCGCACCAGGTTCATCCGCGACGCCTACAAGGGCGCCGACACAGGTGCTCACGCTCGCGCGCAAGCTCATGGGCAAGGATCCGACGACGTTCGTCGGGTCGGACCATGGCTTCGCCCCGCAGTTCCTCGCGATCGATGCGAGCAAGGTCCTGGTGGACCTGGGGCTGCTCTCGCATCCGCAGACGTCCAACTGCCGCACGGCGACCGGCGAGACCATCGGCTGGCCAAGGCCTGCTGGGCCGGCGGTACGGTCCAGATCTATCTCAACGTCGTCGGACGCGACAACCCCGGTACCCTCAAGCAGGTCGCGGCTGCGGACGTCGCGGCGACGGTCGCCACGATCAAGGCCGCCTTCCTGGCGCTCACAGGACCCGAACGACTGGAACCACGACGGCAAGGCCGAGAACTGGAAGATCGTCGACCGGGCGTACACCCGCGCCGAGGCGCGGTTCATCCCGAACGGACCGAGGATCCACGGCCGACATGGCCCATCCGACCCGGACGGGTGACCTCGTCGTCTTCTCCTACCCGCCGTACCAGTTCGATGCCGCGACGCCGGGCACCCTCGTGTCGCTGTCGCACTTCTTCGGGCAGCACGGCTACGTGCCCGATCTCCAGAACCTGTCGGCCTCGGTCAACATGCGGGCGACGTTCCTCGCCGGCGGCAAGGGCATCGCCCACCGCACGGTCAAGGCCAGCTCGATCGACCTCGCGCCGACGCTGGCGTACCTCCTCGGTGTGCCACAGCCCCAGCACAGCCAGGGCAAGGTCCTGCTGGACGTCGTGAAGGGCGGATCGAGCGTCAAGGCGCTCCCGATCATCGGCCTCAACGACTTCCACGGGCAGCTCGATCCCACGACGCTGTCGATGGACGGCGTCAACGTGCCGGTCGGTGGTGGCGCCATCCTGGGGTCGCTGTTCAAGGTGGAAGACCGCTACCTGCCGGGTGCGGCGCGCATCCTCGCCGGCGGTGACAACGTCGGGGCCTCACCGCCCAACTCGGCGCTGCTGGACGACATGCCGGCGATCGACGTCGAGAACAGCTGGGGCCTGGACGCCACGTCCTACGGCAACCACGAGTTCGACTACGGCGTCGCCCGGCTGCTCGCGCACCAGGAACGCGCCGACTTCCCGTTCCTCGCGACCAACATCGTCGAGACCGCGACCGGCAAGGCGCCGTCGTGGGTCAGGCCGTCCGTCGTGCTGACGATCAGCGGCGTGAAGGTCGGCGTCATCGGGGCGGGCCTGGAGGACACCCCGGAGCTTGTCTCGGCGGGCGCCACCGAGGGCCTGACGTTCCTGCCTGCGGGCCCCGCGCCTGAAGGCCGAATCCGAGCGCCTGCGCAAGCAGAGGCGTGAAGGTCCAGATCGTCGTCATCCATGAAGGCACCGCCAACGGACTCAACGCCGTCGGTGCGAATCCGGCCGTCCCGTGGGACGGGCCGATCGTCCCGATCGCACGAGGAACTCGCCGGGACGACCGTCGATGCGATCATCGCCGGCCATACCCACCGCGTCTCCAACGTCATGGTCGGCAAGATCCTCGTCACCGAGGGCATCAATGCCGGCGCCACGTACTCCGTCCTGCAGCTCATGGTCAAGGGCGGCGATGTCGAATGGATCGGCGGGGCGACCCGCGTCGCCAAGACGATCGGGGTGACGCCCGATCCGGCCGCCCAGGCCATCATCGATGCCGCCAACGCCGAGACCGCGGTGCTGCGCAACCAGGTCATCGGGACGCAGTCGAGTCGACATCCTGCGCGATCCGACCCGCCTGAACGAATTGGCGATGGGCAACCTCGTCGCCGACGCGATGCTCGCCAAGTACCCCGGGATCGACGCGGCGCTCGCCAACTCGGGCGGCCTTCGCGCCGACCTGCTCGTCCAGCCCGCCGAGCGCGTCCGAGCAGCCAGGTGAGGTGACCTGGGGCGAGGTCTTCGCGGTGCTCCCGTTCGGGAACCGGACCGTGATCGCCACGTACACCGGGGCCCAGCTCACCGCCGCGTTCGAGAACGGGTTCTCGCCGAGCTGCGACCCGGCCGTCCCGACCGGTCGGTTCCCGCAGGTCGCGGGCTTGAAGGTCACCTTCACGTGTTCCGGGACGACCGCGGTCGTGAACGGGATCTGGAGGGCGCCCGGTGGCATCGTCGGGGCGGCCGTCGGTCCTGCCGACACGGTCCGCATCGTCATCAACGACTTCATGTTCACCGGCGGTGACGGGTACACCGCCCTCACCGGTGGCACCGACGTCCTGCAACCGGGCGATGGCCTGATGGATGTCACCATCGAGTACATCGCTGCGAACTCGCCGGTCTCGGCCGCCGTGGAGGGGCGGATCGTCAAGGAGTGACCGTCGCCTGATCCAGGCCGCTCACCACGTCGGACCCGGGCCCCCAGCCCGGGTCCGACGGCTTCCGCGACCGAACGGGTAGCATCAGGCCGTGACCCCTGAGCTCGAGGCGACGCTCCAGCGACTCCCGGATCGACCCGGCGTGTACCTGATGAAGGACGCGCGTGGGGACGTGCTGTACGTCGGCAAGGCGCAGAGCCTGCGCAACCGGGTCCGCAGCTACTGGCAGAAGCAGGCGCCGCGCGGGTACGGCGACATCCATCGCATCCGAGAGGTCATCGATCGCGTCGCCGACGTCGAAGTGACCGAGGTCGACAGCGTCAGCGAGGCGCTGCTGCTCGAAGCCAACCTGATCAAGCGCTACCGACCGCGCTTCAACGTCCGGCTCAAGGACGACAAGAGCTACCCGTACATCAAGGTGACGCTGGCGGACGACTTCCCGCGGGTCGAACGCACGCGCAAGCTCGGTGAAGGACGGCAGTCGGTACTTCGGCCCATACGGGTCGGCGTCGAGCGTTGACGAATTGATGAACCTGGTCCGGCCGGCTCTTCCCGTTCCGGACCTGCACGATCGACATCCGCGACGGCGAGCGCGCCCTCCAGCGGCCCTGCCTGCTCTATCACATCAAGCGCTGCCAGGGCCCCTGCATCGAGGCGATCTCGAAGGCCGACTATCGCGCCGACATCGAACAGGTCGAGCTGTTCCTGGAGGGTCGCCAGGAGACGCTGGTCAAGGCACTGCGCAAGGAGATGACCGCGGCATCGTCACGCCAGGAGTACGAGCGGGCCGCGGGGCTGCGCGACAAGATCCGCGCGATCGACCGGACGATGGAGAGCCAGAAGATGGCCGCCTTCGCCCGGACGGAGCTTGACCTCGTGGGCATGGCCCGCCAGGACAACCAGGCAGCGATGACCCTGTTCGTGATCCGCAACGGCCAGATGATCGGGCGCGACGTCTACCTCCTCGACGCCGCCCGAGAAGCGTCCGACGACGAGGTGCTCGCGAGCTTCCTCGAGCAGTACTACGCACGCGCGACCTCCATCCCGCGCGAGGTCTACGTCCCGGCCGGGGTGGGGGAGGGCATGGCGGACCTCGAGCTGTTCCTCGCTGACCAGCGCGGCGGACCGGTCGTCCTGCGCGTCCCGCGACGCGGCGAGAAGCGGGCGCTCATGGACCTCGCAGCACGGAACGCCGGCGAGACCCTCGCGCGGGAGCAGGCCCGGTGGCTCGCGGACCAGGGCAAGACGCTCGCGGCATTGGAGGAGCTGGCGGCGGCGCTGGGTCTCGCGGGACCCCCGATGCGCATCGAGTGCTACGACATCTCGAACTTCCAGGGGTCGGAATCGGTCGGCAGCATGGTCGTCTTCGAGGAGGGCAAACCGCGGACCGGCGAGTACCGGCGGTTCCGGATCCGGACCGTCCAGGGACCCAACGACTTCGCCAGCCACCAGGAGGTCCTGCGACGGCGGTTCCGCGCCACGAAGGCGGGGGACGAGGGCAGCGAGGAGGAACGTCGCTGGGCGATGCCGGACCTCGTGATCGTGGACGGCGGCAAGGGCCAGGTCAGCGCGGCCAAGGAGGTGCTCGACGAGCTCGGCCTGCACGACCTGCCGCTTGCCGGTCTCGCCAAGGAGCGCGAGGAGCTATTCCTGCCCGGCAGCCCGGACCCGATCGTCCTGCCGCCGACCTCATCGGCGCTCTACCTCGTCCAGCGGCTGCGCGACGAGGCGCACCGCTTCGCGATCACGTACCACCGCACGCTGCGGGATCGCCGGACGGTCCGCTCGGCGTTCGATGACCTGCCCGGCGTCGGGCCCAAGCGCAAGCGCGAGTTGCTCAAGGTGTTCGGGTCGATCAAGCGGGTGCGCGAGGCCCCGGTGGAGCAGATCGCCGCGGTGCCGGGAATCAGCCGGGCCTTGGCCGAACGGATCAAGGCCACGCTGGAGGCATAGACCGGCGACGCCAGGTGGGCCACACGGCGCACCACTGAGGTTCCGTGTACCATCCCGCCGGTATGCGTAGAGCCGGACCCATCCTCATCCTCCTGATCGGGGTGTTCGCCCTGGTCGTCGCCTTCTTCCCAGGCCTCAAGTTGCCCGACCCGGGCTCCGCCGACGGCCAGTGGCGCCTCATCGAGACCAAACTCGGTCTCGACCTCGAGGGCGGACTCCGCGTCGAGTACCAGGCGCTCCCCAAGGACGGCCAGTCGCCCACCGAGGAATTGATGGGCGTCATCAAGGACATCATCGAGCGCCGCGTGAACCAGGAAGGCGTGTCCGAGGCCGTCGTCGTGGTCCAGGGCTCCGATCGCGTGGTCGTCGAGCTCCCCGGCGTCACCGATGTCGACTCGGTCCGACGCCTCGTCGGTCAGACGGGGCGACTCGACTTCGTCCCGCTCGGGTCCACGCAGGCGACGACCGGCCAGATCCTGGATCTCGAAGCCAACCCGCCACTGTTCAGCGGCGACCAGGTCGAATCCGCGGCGGTCGGCACCGATCCCGAACGGCGGCGGCCTCGCGGTCGACTTCGTGCTCCGCTCCGACGGCGCCCAGAAGTTCGCGGACTACACGCGGGACCATACCGGCGAGTACTTCGCGATCGCCCTCGACGGGGCGGTCATCTCGGCGCCCGGTCATCCGGGACGCGATCCCGAACGGACAGGTCCAGATCAGCGCCGGCGGGATCGGCGGGTTCCCGGCCGACGAGGCCAGAGACCTCGTCACGATCCTCAAGTTCGGCTCCCTGCCGTTCCCGATCCAGGAGATCTCGAGCGAGCAGATCTCAGCAACGCTTGGCGAGACGTTCCTGAACCAGAGCCTGCTCGCGGGCCTCATCGGCATCAGCCTGGTCATCGCGTTCATGCTGCTGTACTACCGGCTGCCGGGGCTCGTGGCGGCGTTCGCGCTCGTGTACTACACGATCGTCGTCTACGCCATCTTCCGGCTCGTCCCGGTGACCCTGACGCTCGCCGGGATCGCGGGCTTCGTCCTGTCCATCGGCATGGCCGTGGACGCGAACATCCTGATCTTCGAGCGGATGAAGGAAGAGCTGCGCCTCGGCAAGTCACTGCCGGCCGCCGTGGAAGCCGGGTTCAACCGTGCGTGGAACTCGATCCTCGACTCGAACGTGTCGAGCCTCATCACGGCGACCATCCTGTACGCGTTCGGCTCGTCGACGATCCGAGGGTTCGCCCTCGTCCTGATCATCGGCGTCCTCGTCTCGATGTTCAGCGCGATCGTCGTGACGCGCTCGATCATGCGGGTGATGGTCCGCCAGGAATGGGCACGCAAGGCCTCCCTCTATGGCCTGCGCGACGACGAGTTCGTGGCGATGGGAGCCTCCTCGCGACCCTCCACCCGACGCCCGGTGCGCGCGGATGGTTGACGTCATCGGCCGGCGGAAGTTCTTCTACATCTTCTCGCTCGCCCTCACGATCCCAGGCCTCATCTTCATCCTGCTCACGCCGTTCACCGACGTCGGGCTCCAGTTCACGATCGACTTCACCGGCGGTACCCGCTGGGAGATCAAGTTCGAGGACCCGAACGTCACGCCGGAGCAGGTCGAGGCCGTGTTCGCGGAGAACGACCTCGACGCGACGGCGATCCTGACCAGCAGCGGCTACATCGAGATCAAGACCGAGCCGATCGGCCTCCAGCCGGCGCCGGCACCGACCGCCGCACCGAGCGCGTCGGCGGCCGCGTCGGGCAGCCCGGGAGCCTCCGCGTCGGCCAGCCCGGCGGCGTCGGCCAGCCCGGTCGCATCGGCGTCACCCGTTGCCTCGGCCAGCCCTGGCGCCTCAGCCTCGCCGTCGGCCTCCCCAGCCGCGGCGCCCGTCGGCAACACGGACCTGCCGACCGATGGCCCGCTGGGCGAGATGGTCACCGCACTCGAGGCCGCGTTCGGGCCGATCGAGTCACAGGCCAGCCTGACGACCATCGGCCCGGTCGTAAGCTCGGATCTCATCAGCCAGGCGTTGATCCTCATCGTCGTCGGCTCGCTCGGGATCGTCGCGTGGATCACGTACCGGTTCCGGGACTGGAAGTTCGGCGTCACCGCGCTCGTCTCGCTGCTGCATGACGTGATCGTCGTCGTCGGTGCGTTCGCGATCCTCGGAACGTTCTTCAACGTCGAGATCGACGCCCTGTTCGTGACGGCGATGCTGACGGTGATCGGGTTCTCGGTCCACGACACCATCGTCGTCTTCGACCGGATCCGCGAGAACAAGGCGCGGCACCTCGGCGAGCCGTTCGAGGACATCGTCAACCACTCGATCCTCCAGACGTTCGGCCGCTCGATCATGACCAGCTTCACGATCTTCCTCACGCTGCTCGCCCTGTGGCTGTTCGGTGGGGCCGCGATCAACGACTTCATCCTCGCGCTGCTGATCGGGATCCTGATCGGGACCTACTCGTCGATCTTCGTGGCGAGCCCGCTGCTCGTGGATTGGCACCTGTGGGACGACCGACGGCACGGCCGGACATCGACGGGTCGCGCGCCGCGCGTCCGTCGTGCGGTCTCCTGACCCCGGCCTCCGGGCTGGACATGGCCGGTAGAGGCGCAGGTGAGCGCCTCGTGGCATCCTGAACCCGTGCTGGAACCACGCTTCCGCTGGGTGTTCCCGGACCCGATCGCTGTCTCGCCCGAACTCGCGGACGCCGCCGGCGGTCGTGGGTTGGCCGGGCGGATGACCGAGCTGCTCGCGCGACGTGGCGTCAACGGTCGCTCGGATCTCGACGCGTGGTTCGCGGCACCGCTCGACGGGCTGCACGATCCCCGACTCCTGCCGGACGCCGATCGCCTGCTCGGGCGACTGCGAACGGCACGCGATGCCGGTGAGCGCGTCATGGTCTTCGGGGACTTCGACGCCGACGGTCTCGATGGCCTGGCGATCATGACCCTCGCGTTGCGCCGGTTCGGGATCACGGTGGAGCCGTACGTGCCGAGTCGCCTCGACGAGGGTCACGGCCTGTCGCTGGCCGCCATCGACGCCGCCGAGCGAACGGGCTCGACGGTCATCATCACGGTCGACTGCGGCACGAGCTCCGGCGTGCGAGATCGCCGTGGCCGGCGTCTCGCGGCATCGACGTCCTCGTCACCGATCACCACCGGGTCCCGCCGGAGCTGCCGCCGGCCCTGGCCGTCGTCAACCCGCATCGCGCCGACTCCACCTACCCGGACGATCGGCTGGCTGGCAGCGGCGTCGCCTTCAAGGTCGCCCAGCTCGTGCTGGCGGACGAGCCCGGCGGCCCGGCATTCGCCCTGGGTCTCGCGGATCTCGCGACCATCGGCACCGTCGCCGACGTCGCCCCGATCGTCGGCGAGAACCGGGCGATCGCGCGGTTGGGCCTCGAGATCCTGCGCGGGACGCCCCGACCCGGGATCGCCGCGCTCCTCGAACGGGCACGCGTGGCATCCGCCGACGTCGACCTCGACACGATCGCCTTCGCCCTCGCGCCGCGACTCAACGCCGCCGGTCGCGTCGGCGAGGCGCTCGAAGCCGCCCGCCTGCTGCTCGCCGAGGACGCCGCGACGGCCGCGACCCACGCCGATGCGCTCGAGACCGCGAACCAGACCCGGCGCGACCTGATGACGAGCGCCGTCGCGGAGGCGCGCGCGCTCGTCGAGCAGGACCCGGATCGACCGGCCTCGATCGTGCGTGGTCCGTGGTCCGTCGGGATCGTCGGCCTCGTCGCCGCCCGCCTGGCCGAGGACCGGAGCCGCCCGGCCATCGTCGGGGCGGAGATCGGCGACACGATCCGGGCGTCGTGCCGAAGCGACGGCTCCGTGGATCTCGGGGCCGCCCTCGAATCGTGCGCGGAGCTGTTCACGCGACACGGCGGCCATGCCGGGGCGGCCGGCTTCGAGCTGCCTGCCGATCGATGGCCGGCGTTCATCGAGCGCTTCGAGGCGATCGCCGCGACGGCCGTGCCCACCGGATCCGCGGGCGACGCTGCGGATCGACATGGCGATGCCGGCACGGGGCGTGGACTACGGCCTGCACCGGGATCTCGCGTCGCTGGTGCCGTACGGACCCGGCAATCCGGAGCCGCTCGTCGCGGTCCTCGGCCTGACCGTGACCCGTGTGCGGATCGCGGGTACGGACCACACGTCGCTGACCTTGCGCCGCGATCGCGACGTGCTCGACGGCATCGCGTTCGGACGCGCGGACATCGCGTCGCTCGTCCGCGAGGGCGACCGGATCGATGTCGTCGCACGCGTGACCAGCCGACGCTTCGGCGGGTTCGAGTCGCTCCAGCTGGAGATCCGTGACGCGGCCGCCAGTGGCGCGCATCCGGAGTCTGCCGCGACCCTGCACGCGTGTCGGAGGCCACGCCGGCGCTGGGTGCCGTGGCCGTGACCGGGAGCGACCTCGATGACGCGTCCCGTTCGCGCCGGCCCGCCGCGTGCCAAGGACCCGTACGGGGTCGGGACCTGTCGGCTCGTGGATCGCCCCGGTGGCGTCCATCGTCGGCCTCGCTCTGGTCGCGATCGTGACCTTGAACCTCCTGCAGGGCGCCGTCCCATTCGGGATCGGCAGCGGGTCGGGCGATGGCAACGGCGATGGCAACGGCGGCGATGGGCCGTCACGAACGGCCGCGCCGTCGAATGTCGTGGTCGTGCCCGAGGAAGCGGCGTTCGAAGGCTCCATCGTGTACGCCAAGGCCGGCAACATCTGGATCCAGACCGATGACGACGTGCGCCAGCTGACCGATAGCGGCAAGGGTGACGACTCGCAGCCGTCTTGGTCGCCCGACGGCGAGTGGATCTACTACATCCACACGGTCGCGGATGAGGGGAAGTGGCCCGTCGGGGGTGCTATCGAGACCTACGCCCTCGACGTGCCACAGCTCATGCGGACCCGCGCGGACGGAAGTGGCGAACCCGAGCGGCTCGCGACGAGCAAGTTCAAGCGGGGTTCGTACACGTACGCGTACTGGATCCGCCAGCCGGTCGTCGCGCCCGATGGCGCCAGGATCGCGGTGGTCTCCGACGCTCCCAACCCCGACGAGAGCACGGTCGTGCTGCAGTTCTGGAACCCCGAGACCAAGAAGTTCAGCAAGGTCGACGTCGGCGTCAAGGGCGTGCTCGGCCACCAGGATCCGGAATGGCGCCCGGACGGCAAGTTCCTGCTCTACGTCCGCAATGGACGGGAGGGCACGCGCGGGGCGCCCAACATCATGCGCTACAACATGGAAACGAAGAAGACCCGGGAACTCACGGCGGCCGGGTACCTGCAGCCGTCGTACTCACCTGACGGCAAGTACATCGCGGCCACGCGCACGACCACGCTCGGCGCCGACGTCGTCATCCTCGACGGAGCGAACGGGCGCGAGCTCATGCGGATCACCGACGACGACCAGTCGTGGTCGCCGGTCTGGTCGCCGGCCGGTGACGGGATCGCATTCCTCCACATCGACGGGCAGACGGTGGATCTCCGACTGGCAAAGCTGTCGGGCACCGCGCCCGCCTGGACCGTGGACGAGATCCTCCAGCTGACGGAGGTCTCCGGCCTGGACGCCGATTCCGGGCCGGACTGGTTCATTCCCGCCGACCTTCTCCCGGCGACGCCGGCGCCCACGGCGCCCCCTTCGTCCGAACCCAGCGCGGCGGCGAGCCCGGCGCTGTGACGGACCGGTACCTGGATCGCCTGGCCGCCCGGTCCGCGGCCATCGGGACCGTCTTGTGCCTGGGGCTGGACCCGGACTCCGGCATCGCTCCCCGACGGTTTCCGCGATGACCTGCAGGGCCTGGAGCGGTTCGCCGGCCTCCTCCTTGAGGCTGCGCTCCCGTATGCGGCAGCCGTGAAGCCGAACCTCGCCTTCTTCGAAGCGCATGGATCGCCCGGGATGGCGGCCCTGGAACGGCTCCGCGCGCGGATCCCCGGGGAGGTCCTGGTCGTGGCCGACGCCAAGCGCGGCGACATCGGGTCCACCGCGGCTCGCCAGGCCGTGGCCCTGTTCGACGGCCTGGGGGCGGATGCGGTCACGGTCAATCCGTACCTCGGCGCCGAGGCCGTCGCACCGCTGCTGGAACGGCTCGACCGGTTCGCCTATCTGCTGTGCCGGACGTCCAATCCCGGGGCGGGAGAGTTGCAGGACCTGGTGGTCGTCGCGGACCCGGCGACCGGCGCCCCGGAGGAACGCCTGCACGAACGGGTGGCGCGCCGGGCGTCGGCGTGGGGACCGGGCTGGACCGTGGGGCTCGTGGTCGGAGCGACGGCGCCCGAGGAGCTGGCCGCGATCCGGTCGATCGCGCCGGGACTCGCCTTCCTCGTGCCCGGCGTCGGCGCCCAGGGTGGGGCGGTCGATCCGGTCCTCTCGCACGGCCCCGCGACTGAGCCGCCCGCCGGTGCGGGACCCGGCCGCGGACTCCTGGTGAACGTATCCAGGGCCATCGCCGGGGCGGCTTCGGAGGGGGGTCCCGGGGACCCGTTCGAGCGTGTCGCGGCGGCCGCTGCCGAGTGGGCCGCGAGACTCCCTGTGCTACCCTTGCCGCCGCGGCCACCCTCCTGAGGAGCCTTCCCATATGCCGACTCCCGGACCCCTCGAACTCGTCATCATCCTCGTCATCGCGCTCTTGATCCTTGGTCCCGGCAAGCTGCCCGAGGTCGGGGCATCGATCGGCAAGAGCATCAAGGAATTCCGCAAGGCGTCCACCGACGTCCAGGAGGCGGTCAAGGTCGATACGTCACCGCTTCCGGCGACGCCGCCGGCTGCTGCGACGACCGTCGCCGCGGTCGCCGCCACCCCCGTCGATGCCGCGCCCGCTGCGCAGCCGGCGGCAGCACCCGCGCCGGAACCCGCCGTCGCCGCGACGGCCGCTGAGCTCCCCGGGGCCCCGACCGTCGCAAGCGCGCCCACGGCGCCGACCAGCGAGCCGACGCCGGGCACGAACTAGGCCCCGGATCCGACGGCCCCATGGCCGAAGCCGACGCCCTGCGCGAACCGGGCGTACCCGTCCCGGTGACGCCGGACCCCGCACCCCCTGCCGCCGCGCCGGGGGACGACACGGTCATGTCGCTCGTCGATCATCTCGGCGAGCTGCGGACCCGGCTCTTCCGGATCATCCTCGCGGTCGTCGCCGGTGGGGTGATCGGGTTCCTCCTTGCGGAGCCCGTCCGGAACACGCTGCTGGACCTGCTGCCGGATGGGACGGCGCAGACACTGGGTCCGGGCGACGGCTTCGCGATCACGCTGCGGATCTCGCTCGTCATCGGCGTGATCCTGGCGATGCCGGTGATCCTCTATCAGCTCTGGGCGTTCATCGCCCCTGGCCTGACGCCGGGCGAGCGCAGGGCTGCGCGGCCGTGGGTCCCGCTGGCGCTGCTGTTCTTCGCGCTCGGGGTCGGGATCGCGTACGCCGTGCTGCCGTACGCGCTGAACTTCCTGTTCAGCTTCAACGACGAGCGTCTCGTGGAGAACGTGGCCGCCGGCCCGTTCTTCGACTTCGTGACGACGACCTTCCTCGCGTTCGGACTGGTGATGGAGTTCCCGATCCTGTTGTACGGCCTCGCCCGCGTCGGCATCCTCACCTCCGAGCGATTGCGCGCATCGCGCCGGTACGTGATCCTCGGCATCGCCATCTTCTCGGCGATCGCCACGCCCGGGGGTGACCTGGTGAGCCCATTCGTCCTCGGCGGCACGATGTACCTGCTGTTCGAGGCGACCGTCTTCGTCATCCGACGCACGGGCCGATGAGCGCGACCGCGGACGTCGGGCGGGTCACCGGGACCACCGATCTGCCCGAGGATCAGGCCGTCGTGATCGTCACCGGCCTGTCCGGTGGTGGCAAGACCGCGGCGGCCAAGCTCTTCGAGGACCTCGGCTACACCGTCGTGGACAACCTGCCGGGAGAGCTGCTCGCGGACCTCGCGGAGCTTGTCGCCTCGGAGGCGGACCGTTTCGCCCGGGTGGCCATCGTGGTCGATGTTCGGGCGGGCGACGCGTCCGTGGCGCTTGCTGCCGTCCGCGGCGCCCTGGAGGGACGGGGGATCGTGCCGCGCGTCGTGTTCCTCGAGGCACGCGACGACGTCCTCATCCGACGGTTCAGCGAGACACGGCACCGTCACCCGCTGGCCGACGGCCGTGGGATCGCCAGTTCGATCGCCGCCGAGCGCCGGATCCTGGACCCGGTCCGGGCCGAGGCGGACGTCATCGTCGATACCTCGGACCTGTCGCTCCGCCAGCTCCGGGAACGCCTCTTCGCGCAGATCGCGACGACGGCCCGACCGGACCAGCTGGCCATCCAGGTCATCACGTTCGGGTTCAAGCACGGCGTCCCGCTCGAGGCGGACCTGGTGTTCGACGTGCGGTTCATGCAGAACCCGTACTACATCCCGGAACTGCGCGAGCACTCGGGGATGACGACCCAGGTCTCCGAGTATGTGCTCGGGCAACCGATCACCCAGCGATTCCTGGCGTTCATGCAGGAATTCCTCGAGTTCACCGTGCCGGCCTACGTCGGGGAAGGCAAGACGCGGCTGACGATCGCCATCGGCTGTACCGGCGGGTTCCATCGGTCCATCGCGATCGGCGAGGCACTGGCCGTTTGGCTCCGCGAGCGCGAGCTGGGTCCGGTCGCGATCTTCCATCGGGAGCTCGACCGGCGGTGAACCTGCGCCGCTGGCTCTACCCCGGGATCGGGGTGACCCGTTGGATCGCGGTCGTCTTCCTCGGGCTGCTGTTGCTGGCCGTCGCCATCGCCCACCTGCTACGCCAGCTGGCGAGCAACCTCGCCCCGGACGGCGTAGCCGGGACCGTCATCGACGTCCTCACGCTCCAGTTCCTGCCGTATCCGCTGCGTGGCCTGATCGTCGGTGCCATCGGGGTCGCACTGGTGCTGATCGGCGGGTTCCGCGTGATGCGCGTCGTGACCGATCCGCTGCGCGCCACGGACCCTCGGCGATCCCTCGTGGAGGTCATCTACGAGAAGCAGCAGCAGGCCCGCGGCCCCCGGATCGTGGCGATCGGTGGCGGCACCGGCCTCGCGGCATTGCTCCGCGGGCTCAAGGAGCACACCCGCAACCTGACCGCGGTCGTCACCGTGGCCGACGACGGCGGCTCGTCCGGCGTACTGCGCCAGGAGCTCGGGATCCCGCCGGTCGGCGACATTCGCAACTGTATCGCCGCGCTCGCCGACGCCGAACCGCTGATGAGCGAGCTGCTCCAGTACCGATTTCCGGCCGGCTCGTCGCCATCGACATCGGGCCTGGGTGGGCACGCCGTCGGCAACCTGTTGCTCGCGGCGATGACCGCGGTGGAGGACGGCGATTTCGAGGAGGGTGTCCGACGACTCAATCGCATCCTCGCCGTTCGCGGGAAGGTGGTCCCGGTGGCGGCCACGCCGCTCACCCTGCACGCGCGTTGCGCGGATGGCGCGGTCGTGGACGGCCAGTCGCTGATCATGCGGACCTCGGGGATCGAACGCGTCTGGCTCACCCCCGACGACGTCACGCCATCGCGGGATGCCCTCGCAGCCATCGCCGATGCGGACTTGATCGTTCTTGGACCGGGCAGCCTCTACACGAGCGTCCTGCCGAGCCTGCTCCTGCCGGCCGTTCGCGATGCGGTCCTGGCCGCCCGCGCGCCGCGGATCTATGTGTGCAACGTCGCCACACAGGCGGGCGAGACCGAGCATCTGGACCTCGCCGCGCATGTCGATGCACTCGTCGCCCACACCGGGCCCGGGATCGTGGATCTCGTCCTTGCCAACAACCGGTTCGACGCGAAGGCGCCGCCGGACTGGCAGGCCGAGACCGTCCGGCTCCACTGGCCGCCGGGCACGACCCCTCGTCCGCACCTGGTGCTAGACGATGTGGTCGACCCGGACAATGCCCACCACCACGACCCCGCACGCTTGGCATCGGCCATCCTGCGCGCGTTCGAGGCGGAAACCGCGTCCCGGCGTCGGGCGAGCATCAGGACCGCCTGATGACGCATGCGGAGCGCGATCTGGTCGTCGCCCTGCGCAATGAACTCGCCGCGATCGATCCCGCCCGACCGTGCGACCGCGTCGCCGAGGCAGCCGGCCTCGGCACCGATCTTGCCGCTCGCGAACCTGCCGTCGCCCGTCTGGAGGTCCGGCTGCGGCGAGCGGCGGATGCCTCGACCACGGCGCCGTTCGCCTGGGAGTCGGCCGCCGACCACTGCCGGACCGCCTGGCTTCGAGGCCGTTTCCTGGCGCGAGGCTCGCTCAGCCTCGCCGGCGGCCGGACGCACCTGGAGTTCGTCGTTTCTCCTGAAGAGGCTCCAGTCCTGGCGGGGCGGCTCGGCGAGATCGTCGGGCCTGCCTCGTGGCGCGTGCGTCGTGGGCGGGGCGTCGTGACCTGGAAGGGCGGGGAAGCGGTGGGAACGTTCCTGCGCCGGATCGGCGCCGCAGGGGCGCTGCTCGAGCTCGAGGCGCGCCAGGTGTCCCGCGCCTTGCGCGGTGAACTCAACCGCGTCCTCAACGCCGAATCGGCGAACCTCCAACGCGCGGTCGCGGCTGCCGGACGCCAGCTCGACGCGATCGCGATCCTCGATGCCGATGGGCGGCTAGCCGAGCAGCCGTACGTCGTCCGTCTCGTTGCGGACGCCCGGCGCGAGACACCGGAGGCCACGCTCACCGAACTCGCTGAGCGCCTGGAGCTCCACCGATCGGCGGCTCAGCGTGCCCTCGAACGCATCGAACGCCTCGCCGAGGCCGAGCCCGCACCACCAGGCGGGCCGACCGTACGCGCTACCAGGCCGCAACCGACGACACCGGGTGGTGCTCTGGCATGATTCACCCCGATGCGTGACGTGATCGTGGCTGCCAACTGGAAGATGCACACCGCCCCGGCTGATGCGGGATCACTCGCGGTGACCATCGCGGCCCGCACCCGCGAGCCAGGCGTCACGCGGGTCATCTGTCCGCCGTTCGTCTGCCTCGCCGCCGTCCGTGACGCCCTTCTCGAGGCCGATCCGACGGTTGCCGTGGGCGCCCAGACCGTCCACCACGAGTTGGCCGGGGCGTTCACCGGGGAGACCGCGGCACCGATGCTCGCCGGTCTCGCGACCTGGGTGATCGTCGGGCACTCCGAACGTCGGCGGGATGCCGGGGAGACGGACGACTTGATCGGGCGCAAGCTCCGTCGCGCCGTGGATGCCGGGCTGCGGCCCATCCTGTGCGTCGGTGAGCAACAGGCCGAACGCGAGGCGGGTCGGGCGATCGAGGTCGTCGACGGGCAGCTTCGCGGCGCCCTCGGCGACCATGACGCGGCAGCCCTGACGGCGGGCGGGTTCGTGATCGCATATGAGCCGGTGTGGGCCATCGGGACCGGCCTGAACGCGACTGGCGCCGATGCGGCCGCGATGGCCGATGCGATCCGGACGAGTCTGGCCGGGCTCGGTTGGCCGGACGGGGGCGCCGGCGTGCCGGTCCTGTACGGCGGCAGCGTGACCAGTGCGAACATCGCCGAGTTCCTGGCCGAGCCCGCGATCGATGGCGCGCTGGTGGGTGGAGCCTCACTCAAGCCCGATGAGATGGCTGGGATCTGTGCCCGCGCCGGGATCACCGCTCGCGCCCGCGGCCTGGCCGGCTGAGCGGCCGGCACGACCGTGACCGCCACGCGCCCAAAGCCCATCGTGCTCGTCGTCCTCGACGGATTCGGCATCGGGCATGATCCCGCCGGCGACGCCATCGCCGCCGCCCCGATGCCCACGTGGCGCGCCCTCCTTGAACGTTGGCCGCACTGCGTGCTGCGCGCGTCGGAGGATGCCGTGGGCCTGCCCGCGGGCCAGATGGGCAATTCGGAGGTGGGTCACCTCAACCTGGGCGCGGGTCGGCCAGTCCTGCAGGACCTGCCGCGGATCGATGCCGCCATCGCCGACGGCTCGTTCTTCGAGCGACCGGCCCTCCTCGCGGCATGCGATCGGGCGCACGCGTCGGGCCAGCCGCTTCACATCGTCGGTCTCGTCGGGCCTGGCGGGGTGCACGCCCACGATCACCACATCCTGGCCGTGGTGGACATGGCCTCGCGACGCGGCGTACCCGAGGTCCGAATCCACGCGCTGCTGGACGGACGGGACACCCCGCCGTCGTCCGCGCTCGGGTTCGTCACGGCGCTCGAGGACGCTCTCGCGCGTGTGCATCCCGGCGCCCGGATCGCGAGCGTCGGCGGACGCTACTTCGCGATGGATCGCGATCGCCGCTGGGAACGCGTCGAGCAGGGCTACGACGCGATCGTCCATGGCGAGGCCACCCACCGTGCCGCTTCGGCGCGCGAGGCCATCGAGACGGCATACGTCCGTGGCGAGACGGATGAGTTCGTGGTGCCGACCGTCGTCGGCGCGGCGTCGCCGCTTGACGCCGGCGGCGTCATCGTCCACGCGAACTTCCGCGCCGATCGAGCCCGCCAGCTGGTCCACGCGCTCACGGACGGACCGGCCTTCGAGGGATTCGACCGGAGGTCGCCGTCCGGTCGCGGTGTCCCGGACGGACTCCTGGTGGCGACGATGACCGAGTACGAAGCGGGCCTCCCGGTCCAGGTCGCGTTCCCGCCCGAGACGGCGCGCTCCCTGGCCCAGGCCTTCAGCGAGGCCGGCTTGCGCCAGTTCCACGTCGCGGAGACCGAGAAGTACGCGCACGTCACGTACTTCTTCAACGGTGGCGTGGAGACGGCGTGGCCAGGGGAGGATCGCCGGCTCATCCCGAGCCCGAAGGTCGCGACCTATGACCTGCAACCGGAGATGTCGGCGGCCGGCGTGACCGACGCGCTGGTCGAGGCCATCGGTTCGGGTACGTACGACTTCATCGTCGCCAACTACGCGAACCCCGACATGGTCGGTCACACGGGAGTCTGGGACGCGACGATCGAGGCGCTCGCGACCATCGATGCCTGCCTGGCGCTGGTCGTCGCCGCGGTCCAGCAGGTGGAAGCTGCCGACCCGACCGGTCCGGGCGCCATCCTCGCGATCACCGCCGATCACGGCAACGCGGACGACCTGCGCGATGCGTCCGGGAACCCGGTCACGGCCCATTCGCTCAACCCGGTGCCGTTCCTGGTCCGCGGCCGGGCCGTGCTGGGTCATCGAATGCATGACGGGGTGCTCGCCGACGTCGCGCCGACGTTGCTCGAGCTGGCCGGACTCCCCGGCTGGCCCGAGATCACCGGCCGATCGCCTGCTGGAACGCGCCGCTACCTGACCGCGCGGTCGGCTCGCGGGACGCCGCGGAGCGGCTCCTGTGGTAGCATCGCCGCCGCACGAAACGGAGGACGCACGAGCCGTGAATCCCATCCTGGCGCTTGGCCAGATCATCGTCAGCATCGCGCTGATCGCCGCGATCCTGCTCCAGGCTCGGGGGACCGGCCTGTCCGGCACCTTCGGTGGCGACTCTGCCGTCTACCGAAGCCGCCGGGGCGTCGAACGCCGTCTCTGGCAGTTCACGATCGTCCTGCTCGTACTGTTCGTCATCTTCAGCCTGGCGTCGTTCGTCCTCGCGCCCGTCGCCACAGCCTGACGGACTGACCGCGGCGGCCCACCGCGGCAGGTTGCACGGAGCTTCATGACCCGGACCGATTCGTTCGTGGTCGGGACCCTCGTCGTGCTGCTCGCCATCGTCGCGGGCCTCATCGGCATCCCGGCCCTCCAGCCATCCACTGCGTCGAGCTCTGGCTCGCCCGTTCCAGGGTCGAGCGAGCTCCCGATCGCCGCACGCCCGTACGTCGAAGGGGCGGTCGGCACCGCCGTGTCGGTGACGCCGCTGACCGCGACGACCCAGATCGACCGGGATCTCGTCGCGCTCGTGTTCGCCGGCCTCGTCCGCAACGGCCCCAACGGCACGATCGTGCCCGACCTGGCGGAGCGCTGGTCGGTCGACGACGAAGGCAAGCGATGGACCGTCCGATTGCGCGAGGATGCCCGCTGGCATGACGGTGAGCCAGTGACCGCGGATGACGTCGTCTTCACGGTCCGGACGCTCCAGGATCCCGACTACACCGGTCCGTCCGGTACGTCCTGGGGCGAGGTCGCGGTGGCCGCGATCGATGACCGGACCGTTTCCTTCTCGCTCGAAACGCCGCTTGGCGGCTTCCTCCAGGCGCTCACGCAACCGATCGCCCCGGCCCACCTGCTCGGCGACGTCCCGGTGGGGGACCTGCCGGACGACCCGTTCGGGCGGCAGCCCGTGGGGTCGGGGCCGTTCGCCCTCGTGGACTTGTCGGACGCCGGAGCGACCCTCATCCCCGCATCGATCGCGGCCGTGGAATCCTCCGGCGCGCCCGAGGCAAGCCCCGGCGCGACCGATTCGCTGACCACGCCGCCACCGACCGTTCGACCGGATCGGCCGCTGCCGTACCTCGCCGGGATCGAGATGCGGTTCTACGAGCACCCAGAGGGTCTCGCCGAGGACTACCGCAACGGCGAGCTCGACGCCGCGTCCGGTCTCTCGCCGGTGGTCGCGGCCGACCTTGGGACGGGGGTCCGGAGTCGGTCGCTGCGGTATCCGGGCGCAACCCTTGCGACGGTGCTGCTGAATCTCCGCCCGACGCATCCCGAATTCGCGTCCCCCGACGTCCGGACGGCCCTGCTCGCAGCGATCGACCGCGCCGGCATCATCGACACCGCGTACGGGATGGCGGCCGCCCCGGCGACGGGCCTCATCCCGCCGGGTTCGCCGCTGTTCGATGTCGAGGCGGCGCCTGCGGTCGACTACGACGCTAAGGCGGCCGCCAAGGCCCTGGAGAAGGCCGAATGGACGAAGAAGGATGATGGCTGGTACCTGCCCAAGGCGAAGGAACCCCTCAGGATCGAGGTGTTGAGCCCGACGGAAGAGGCGAACCCCGGACTGTTCGCCGCGGCCGAACGCGTCGTCGCCGATTGGAAGGCGCTGGGCCTGGGGGCGACCCACGTGGCGCTGCCGCCCGGGGAGTTCGTGACCGACCGACTGGCGACCGGCGAGTTCGCGGCGGCGGTCGTGGACGTCAACGTCGGATTGGATCCGGACCTCTACCCGCTGCTCGCCTCGACGCAGACCCTGACCGGGCGCTCGAACGTCATCGGCGTCCAGGATCCTGCCCTTGACAAGCTGCTCAGCGCGGCTCGCGCACCCGGGACGGACGAAGAGCGGAAGGCGGCCTACAAGGCACTGCAGGAAGCGCTGGCCAAGGGTCGCTACCTGCTACCGCTGGCCTTCCCGGATGAGGTCGTCGTGGCTGCCGACACCCTCGAGGGACCGGTCGTCCGGCAGGTCTCGGATCCCTCGGACCGATTCTGGGATGTGCTAACATGGCGCCTCGCCGACGGCCGATAACGCGGTCATCGGGGTCCGTGCCGAGGTGGCGGAATAGGCAGACGCGCTGGTTTCAGGTACCAGTGGCCGCAAGGTCGTGTGGGTTCAAGTCCCTCCCTCGGTACCAGTTCCCTCGGATCCCTGTCACGGCGACACCTGGGCCCAGGTGGCGGAATTGGTATACGCGTACGTTTGAGGGGCGTATGAGGCAACTCATCCGGGTTCAAGTCCCGGCCTGGGCACCACACCGCCGCTCCTGAGACCGCCGGACTCCCGGCGGTCGTTCTGTTGTCCGGGGCGTATGCTCCACCGGCGACGGGCGGTTAGCTCAGTTGGCTAGAGCGCCTCGTTTACACCGAGGATGTCGGGGGTTCGAGTCCCTCACCGCCCACCACGCGTAACGGATCGCACCGACCGGCGTCATCGTGGGGGAGGACGAGGCCCCGAGCGGTCCCCGGTCTTTGATCACGCGTTTCCGTGCGAGGTCGCGATGACGACGCCAGTGACCCGACGCAGGCGGCACCGATCCGTCGGCTTCGTCGCGGCCCTCGCCCTCGTCGCCACCCTCGGCGGCGCTGCTCGCCCACCAGCTGCGTCCGCCGCCACCAGCCCGTTCACCGACATCGTCGGGACGACCTTCGAAACCGACATCGACTGGCTCCACGCCGAGGGCATCACGGTCGGCTGCACGCCGACCCTGTACTGCCCGAACGATCCGGTCAGCCGTGGCCAGATGGCCTCGTTCCTGGCGCGCATGTTCGACCTGCCGGCCACGACCACCGACTACTTCACTGACGATGACGGCACGACCCACGAGGGCGACATCAACCGCCTGGCCGCGGCCGCCATCACGACCGGCTGTGAACCCTCGAAGTTCTGTCCGGCCCGTCCCGTGATTCGCGGCGAGATGGCGACATTCCTGGTCCGCGCCATCCCGCTCAGCGAGGGAGCCGGCAACAACTACTTCCGCGACGACGACGGGACCACCCACGAAGCGAACATCGATCGCCTTGCCGCGGCCGGCATCGGGACAGGTTGCGCTGTGTGGAAGTTCTGTCCGGCGATCGGCGTGACTCGGGGGCAGATGGCTGCGTTCCTCCATCGCGTGATCGAACCGGTCGCACCCCCACCTCCATCCGCGCCGGTGGGCCCGCAGACGCTTCACGTGTCGATCGATGGCGCCAATGACGGCAACGGATGCACGGAGGCCGCGACTCCCTGTGGATCCGTGCGGTACGCGGCCCTGCAAGCCCTCCCGGGCGAAACGGTCCAGGTTGGCCCTGGGACCTTCGACGAGAGCCCGACGAGTCTGGGCTTCGACCTCACGATCGTCGGCGACGGAGCCGACACGACCGTCATCGATGCCTCCTGTGGCCCGTACGCCGGATTGTTCGACATCGGAACCAAGGCGAGCGTCGTGCTGGCGGCGATGACCATCACCGGCTGTCACTCGGAGTACCGTCAGGCGATCGCGAACGGCGGAATACTCGCGCTGACGAACGCGCGCGTAACCGGAAACTCAGGGGGAATTGGCGCGATCTTCAACTCCGGCACCCTAACCGTTACAGACTCCGTGATCGACGGCAATCAGGCGTCTTACGCGGGCGGGGCGATCTTCAGCAGGCTGTCCGTAACCATCAACGATTCGCGCATCAGCGGGAATACCAGCGCAGGCAATGGCGGCGCGATCGTAAGTGTCGCCCAAGGCAATGCGATGCTCGATGCACACCTGACCGTTGTCGGCTCGACCATCGACCAGAATGCGAGCTCGGACCGTGGTGGGGCGATCATGGCGTACGGCAGCGGGACCGTAGATGTGAAGGACTCCACGATCAGTAGCAACACGGCGAAGGACGGGGCGGGAATCTACGCATGGTCCGGCCCGAGGCTCACCGTCACGAACAGTACGGTCGCTGGCAACGTCGCGTCCCAGGACGGTGGCGGGATCGTCGATCTCGCCGCCGGCGCGAAGCTTGTGAACACGACGATCGTCGGAAACGCCGCTACGACCGCTGGGGCGCTGCTCCACCGCCAGGTTGACGTTGCGCGCCAGCTGGTGATCCACAACACGCTCATCGTCGACAATCAGACCGTTTCCGGTGCGGAACTGCGCGGGATCGTGACCGGACAGCTCAACAGCATCGTCGGTATCCCGGCAGGGATGACCTTGGCCGACATCCTCGATCCGGCCGGTCTGGTCGACAATGGCGGCCCGACGATGACGATCGCCCTGACCGACTCGCCATCGAACCCCGCCATCGACAAGGGTCACGCGGCGACTTGTGCCGCAGCGCCGGTCGACGGCCTCGACCAGCGCGGCTTGCCCCGCACGCCACCGTGCGACATCGGTGCCTACGAGCTCCAGCCGTGAGGCGCCGGCGGCTCCGCTTCGATCGTCTCCTCGCGCCCCTGGCCGCGCTCGCCCTGGTCGCCACGATCGGCGGATACGCCCACCCCCCGGCAGCCCAGGCCGCCACGAGCCCGTTCACCGACATCGTCGGGACGACCTTCGAGGCCGACATCGACTGGCTCTACGCCGAGGGCATCACGGTCGGCTGCGCGCCGACCCTGTACTGCCCGAAGGCGTACGTTGCGCGTGACCAGATGGCCTCGTTCCTCGTCCGGATGTTCGACCTGACCGAGGGTGCCGACATCGATGCCTTCACCGACGACGACGGCACGACGCATGAAGCCGACATCAACCGCCTCGCGCATGCCGGCATCGCGAAGGGCTGCGCGCCCGGGCTCTTCTGCCCGTACTCCGGCATGCGGCGAGATGACATGGCGTCGTTCATCGCCCGGGCCATCCCGCTCACGGCAGGCGCTGGGAACAACTACTTCCGCGACGACGACGGCACCACGCATGAGGCCAACATCGATCGCCTGGCCGCCGCCGGGATCGTCGTGGGCTGTAGCCAATGGCGCTACTGCCCGACCGAGCTCGTGACCCGGGGCCAACTGGCGGCGTACCTGCGGCGGGTCGAAACCCCGCTGCCACCGCCTGGATATCCCGCGCCCGTCGGGCCTATGACCCTGTTCGTCGAGACGACCGGCAATGACGCTGGCAACGCCTGCATCGAGGAGTCGAACCCGTGTGCCTCGGTCCATCGCGGCATCACCATGGCGGTCGAGGGTGACACCGTCCAGATCGGTGTCGGGGAGTTCCCCGTCGAACATATCCGCGTGCAGAAGGACCTGACCATCCGAGGTTCGGAGTCCGGCACGACCACGATCGTGGCGACCGGGATCAGCGCCGGCGGGTATGACGCGATCCTGCGGATCGAGGGGGGCGCGAGGGTCGATCTCCGGTCGCTGACGATGACGAACGCAGCCGTCAGGGCGCTGTACGTGACCAGTCAACTCGTCATGACCGACGTGACGCTGACGGGCAACCGTGCCGGCCCAGCGGTCCAGGGCGAGTACGGCTCGCTCCGGATCGTCGATTCGCGGATCACGGACAACGGCGGGCTCGGTGTCGCGATCTGGGGTTCCAAGGTGACGATCGTCGGCTCCGATATCAGTCGCAACGAGCGCGGCGGAGTCTGGATCGTCGGTCCAGGAACGCTCGCCATCGAGGATTCTGGTCATCAGCGAGAACACCGGACGTACCGGGGCCGGTGTCTTCATCGACCAGGACTATGGCGGAACCCTGGTCTCGATCTCGGATTCGACGATCGCTGACAATCACGCCACCGAAGGTCGCGGAGGAGGCATCTACGTCGCCGGCTCAGGCTTGCGGCTCCGGGGGTCGACGGTCAGCGGAAATGAGGCGACCGGTGACGGCGGCGGGATCCACATCGGTCAGGCTTCGAGCATCGCCAACTCGACGATCGTGGGGAACCGTGGCAACCGTGGCGGTGGGATCGCCTTCGTTCACACAGGCCAGACGACGATATCGAACACGACCATCACCGGAAACACGGCCACCACCGGCGGCGGGATCGTGACGCTGGACGACGCCCCAGAAGGGTTCGATCCGAACTACCCATCGGTGACACTCAAGAACGCGATCGTGGCGGGCAACAGTGGCTCGAACACCATCGGTCCGATCGCCGAAGTCTTTGCCAGCATCCTGGGGATCCCGTCGGGCCTGACCCTGGCGGACATCCTGGATCCGGGCGGACTCGCCGACAACGGCGGCCCGACATGGACGGTCGCACTATCGGACGCGATCGACAACCCGGCCGTCAGCCAGGGAGACGAAGCGACCTGTCTCGGGTCAGCGGTCAACGGCCTCGACCAGCGCGGCCTGCCGCGCACTCCGCCGTGCGACATCGGCGCGTACGAGCTCCAGGACTGACGCCGCACAAGCGCTGCTAGACTGGTCTGACGCGGCGACCACCGGTCGCCGCACCTGACCCGCTGGCGCACGGCTGCACCTGGCATGCGAGGTCGCCGGCATCGACCTGCGCACCCTGCAGCGCTGGAAGGCCCACGAAGGCCTCACAGCGGGCGATGGCAGGCCGCAGGCGGTGCGCCCGCTGCCCAGCCATGCCTTGAGCGACGTCGAGCGCGCTGAGCTCGTACGGGTGCGGCGCGCGATCGCGGTAGGGACGCCCATTGCTGAGCGCCCCCCGCACAGATCCCAGCGTGCGCGATTCACGCACTCGGCTCCTACCTCGGGTGTTTGACGGCAAAGCGCTGGTCGGGCCATGGATGAAGGATTCGGGGTGGTGGCAGCCAGTCAGCAGCAAGTCTTGTCATCCGTTCCCACGTCATGCCGTCCTTCTGGCTGCGCCGCCGAAGCGTGCGTCGCCAGAGGTCCGTGACGTGGTATCGGAAGGCCCCGAGTCGCCCGTGAGTTCGTGGGCACCGCGTGGTACGCGAAGTAGCCCGTGCACCACCGACCTGCAGCCACCGCCCTTGTTCGGGGATGGCGTCGTGCATGCGTTTACGCAGCTGCGCCTTGATCTCCTGAGTGTCGCCCTCATGCGGTCGCCCCGGGTCTTGCGCTGGAGCTGGAAGGCTCCGCGCCGGGACTTGCCGCAGATGAAGATGAACCCCAGGAAGGTGAAGGTCTCCGGCTTGCCCAGCCCGCGCTGCTTTCGACTTCGGCGCCGCAAAGCGGCCGAACTCCAGCAGGCGGGTCTTGTCCCCGTGCAGTTCGAGCGCGAACTGCTCGAACCGCGCGCGCATCGCGTCCCAGAAGCGCCTCGCATCGGCTTCGTGCTCGAAGCCGGCCACGATATCGTCGGCGTAGCGCACGACGATCATCTTGCCGGTGGCTTCTCGCCGCCGCCATTGCTGCGGCCCAGAGGTCGAAGACGTAGTGCAGGTAGACGTTGGCCAGCAGCGGTGACGCCACCGCCCCTTGCGGGGTCCCCGTCTCACTGACGCTCCATGCCCCTTCTTCCAGGACGCCCGCCTTGAGCCACTTGCGCACAAGACGGATGACGCGCTCGTCGCCGATCCGATGCTCCAGGAATCGGACCAGCCATTCCTGGTCGATCGTGTCGAAGAAGCTCCGGATATCGGCGTCGAGAATCCAGTTCACCGGCGTAGCGCGGATCGCCACCGCCAAGGCATCCAGCGCATCGTGCTGACTGCGCCCGGGCCGGAACCCGTACGAGAACCCGAGGAAGTCTTCCTCGTAGATCGCGTTGAGCACCGTGACCACCGCGCGCTGGACGATTTTGTCTTCCAGCGCGGCAATCCCCAGCGGGCGCTGTTTGCCAGTCGGCTTCGGGATGAACCGTCGCCTGACGGGCAGCGCCCGGTACGTGCCACGTTGGACCCGCGCGTGCAGGTCCTGGAGGTTGTCCTCCAGCTCCGCCTCGTAGTCCTGCCACGTCACGCCGTCCACTCCGGGTGCGGCACGGCGCTTGAGCGCCAGGAACGCATCCCTCAGCAGATCGACCGTGACGTGGTGCAGCAGCGCGGTGAACTTCTCCTTCTTCCGCTGCCTTGCAGCGTTGCCGTACACGGTCCAGCCCCTGTGACACGCTACCGCGGCTCTGTGTCCGTCGCGTGCGCGGTTGGCCCGTGTTCCCCTCGGTCCCCGCCCTTGGCTCCACCCACTCCGCCGCCGGCTGCCCGGCCTTGTTCGCAGGCTTCATCGCTACTATGGCGAGGTCTGACTTCTCCGGTCCGTGCATCATCGGCTTCGGCTCCTCGCCTTCCCGATGCGGGCCGCCGGCCGGTACTGGCGCCGATGGTCAGACTGGAGATCTCCCGGTTCCCGTGCAAGGAGCGTGCGCACATGCCAGGGTCTACGACCACGCCGGGTCATCCGAGCGCTTGCGATGAGCGCGCTCGTACGTGTTGCCTTCCGCACTTGGAACAGCGTCGGCACCCGGGATATCAACTCTTTCGCGGCTCAATGGCTGGCCTATGCGTTCCCCTGCCGACGCTTCCGCCGCACCTCGCGGATGCGCTGCGCACGACTCGGGGCCAATGTGATTCGCTACTTCCTTCATCGTAGTGGACTTTCACCACTTACTCCTTGCCGGTCTCCCGGCGCACTCAAGGTAGTTGTCGCCTCATTCATGCAGCCAGCGGCTGCATATCGTCTGCTTTCGAGTGGGCCGCGACGACCGAGTCGCGTTCGGGGTTGAGGGTGACTGGGCCGATGGGCGACCAGTCGCGTGTGGCGCCTGACCAGCGCGCTGGGTTGCGCTCGCGGGCCTGGAGGTACAGCGCGTGGCGAGCCGCCAGGATGGCGTGATCCTCGCCGGCATGGCGCTGCGCAGGGGTGACGTAGCGGATGCCGCTGTGTCGGTGCTCATCGTTGTACCAACGCACGAATTCAGCTGCCCAGGTCCGAGCGGCGTCGAGGTCGGCGAAGCCCTTGGCAGGGAACTCGGGGCGGTACTTGGCGGTGCGGAACAGCGACTCGGCGTAGGCGTTGTCATCGCTCACGCGGGGCCGCGAGTACGACGGCTTGACGCCCAGCCAGTACAGCATCGCCAGCACCGTGGTGGCCTTCAGCGTGGAGCCGTTGTCGCCGTGCAGCACGGGCTTGGTCAGCATCGTGGCGATGCCCTCGGCCAGCGCGGTGCGGCGCACCAGGTGCGCGGCGTGCTCGGAGTCGTCGCGTGGCGTGCACCTCCCAGCCGACGATCTTGCGGCTGTACAGGTCCAGGATCAGGTACAGGTGGAACCACATGCCGATCACCGTGGCCGGCAGGTAGGTCATGTCCCAGCACCACACCTGTCGCGGCGCGGTGGCCACGTGGGTGGTCGGCGGGCGCACGGCGCGGGGCTTCTTGGCGCGACCGCGGTGCGCGGCCTGCCCCTGCTCGCGCAGCACGCGGCTGAAGGTGGACTCGCTGGCCAGGTACACGCCGTCGTCGGCCAGCATGGGCACGATGCGCGCCGGCGGCACGGCTGCGAAGCGCGGCTCGTTGGCCACGCCGACGAGCTCAGCGCGCTCGGCGTCGCTCAGGGCATGGCTGGGCAGCGGGCGCACCGCCTGCGGCCTGCCATCGCCCGCTGTGAGGCCTTCGTGGGCCTTCCAGCGCTGCAGGGTGCGCAGGTCGATGCCGGCGATCTCGCAGGCCAGGTGCAGCCGTGCGCCGGCGGCATGCGCAACGCCGATGTCTTGGGACAGGGATTGGCGATCTTCGAGGCCGATCATTCGTCCTCTCCCTTGTTGAAGATCGCCTGCACTTTTTTTGACAGCACCAGCAGCGCCGCCGTCTCGGCCAGCGCGCGGTCCTTGCGCAGCAACTCGCGCTCGAGCTCCTTGATGCGCTTGCGGTCGTGCCGCGTGGCCTGCGGGCTGGCGCGCAGTTCCTCAGGCGCGGCCAGCGCGGTCGTGGCACTTGCGCGCCACTTGGCCAGCTCCTCCGGGTACACGCCGTGCGCGCGACACCACGCGCTCTTGTCGGCCTCGTTCATCGCCGCCGTGGTGATCACGGCCTCAAGCCGGCCGGCCGCGGTCCAGGCCCGCCCTCGGGCGGGCCTGGACCGCGCATCCTCGCGCCAGCGCTCCAGGGTGTCCGCGCCGATCCCAACCTCTCGCGCAACCACGTCGATCGCTGCGCTCTCCGGCGGCAGCAACCGCGCCACCGCTCTGTCCTTGAATGTCTGTCCGTATCGAGCCAAGTTCGTCCTTCATCGCCGCCCCCTGGGTTGATCTATGGAGGCGACAACTATTCTGACGCGGGGGGGAGCACACCATGTACCCAATGCGGCAAGAAGCAGTTCGTCGCGTTGTCTGCAACGGCATTGAGCATCCTCGCATTGGGCGCCAGCGGCGCACTGGCGTTATGACAAGCGCGCGATCCGTCCTTGTCGTTTCGCCTATGAAAGCTCGCTCGTCCGCTTCAATCTGCTTCTCATAATTTCCAAACCTTGTGGTGTGGTGAGCTGCATGGCCTTAGCAGCTCGATCGTGAAGGTGCGAGTCACCGGCGTGCAGGCCCTACGAGGGAAGCAAAGCCGTCGACGAATCTGCCGCCGAAGGTGGTCCGCGCTGTTGGCGCACCACTTGCCGCCGAGTACGGCGCCGAACTTATGAATAGATCCAGCAAGCCTCTTGGTCGCGCGTACGAAGGTGGCGTGCCGTCCGGGTGGGCGAACTTTCCATAACTGCGACCTTTTCATAATGGCCGTCAGCGGGTAGCGACGAACGGCAGGTACGGAGCATTCAAAGAGATGAGAACGGTGGGCGGCGCGAATAGTTTTCAATCCGTGCACTTATCGACCGCCGGGCGGCACTTCTACCAGGTGACGCACCGCGTCCGTCAGACCCGCAGGCCCCAGCGACGCAAGCGGCAGGTCCGTTGTCTCCGGTTGTTCACCATAGTGGCGCTTGGTAGAGCGTCCATAGCATGGGTCGTAGTGCCGCACCATGACGCTTTCGAACAGTTCATCCACTCGAGCTTCGTTCGCAAGCGCCATCCAGTGAGCCAGCGTCTCCTTGCCGACCAGCGGCTTCAACGGTTCGAGCTTGCGCACCATTGCCTGCGGATCACCAGCGAAGTGTGGATAGTCCTCTCGCCAGAGCTTCACCCGCTCGGCCATTGGCGCGTCGATGTTGACGACCGGTGAACGGTGCATCGCCTCGAAGAGTGAATCGGGCAATTGAAGGTTGCCGATCTTCTTGCTTTCGGCTTCGACCCAAACGGTGCGGCTCACGTCGAGCTTTCTCATCTCTTCGAGCAATGCGCTGTCGAAAAGCTTCTGTGTCGGCTGCGCATCGCCGGGCAAGTCACCGAGCAGCGAGCCCCGATGATGGGCCAGCCCCTCCAGGTCAATTACCTGCTGACCTTGGCGCCGCAACTCAGACAGCACCCGCGTCTTTCCACATCCAGTGGGGCCGCATAGCACGCGATAGCTGAACGCCCGCGGCAGCACATCCAGACTAGCGCGAACCCAGCGGCGATAGTTCTTCCAGCCACCGGCGAGCAAGTCGACCTCGAAACCGATCGTGCGCAGGTTGTCGGCCCACAAGCGGCTGCGCTTGCCGCCACGAAAGCAGTACACCAGAAACCGATCGCGGGGCGTGTACTGCGAGATCAACGGCTTGATCTGGTTGGCAATGTTGCGCAGCGAATATTCCACGCCGACCAGGTAGGCGGCGTGCTTGTCGGTCTTGTGTTGGATGCCGACTTCGGCGAACTCGCCGTCGTCCACTACCGGCAGGTTCACGGCGCCGGGGAGGTGATCTTCCGCGTACTCGTGCGGAGACCTGGCATCGATCACCAGTGCGTACGACGCGAATTCCTGCACCGCGAGCTGCTGCGGATGCACCAGTGGCGTCGTGTTTTCGTCAGAGGCGGTCATGGTTTGGTTGTGGACTGAGGGCTGCACGCTGAGCTGAAGTGTGCGGCCCGGCTTGCGAGAATTCGACGCGAATCCAGCGCCGAGCCTGTATGAAGTCGCGCCTAGAGTAGCTGACACGACTCACTTCCTTGGGGCTTCCCGTGCAGCGTACTCCACCTACCCCGTTGTCAGCTCGTGCGAACGCCCTGGCGCCCGTCTTCTTGCGCATGCCCACCGTGATGCGAATGACCGGTCTCGGGCGTTCGACGATCTATCGCCTGATTGCCGACCAGAAGTTTCCGAGTCCGGTCCGGCTGGGTCCGCGCGCTGTCGCGTGGCGCCGCACGGACCTCGATCGATGGAGCGAGGCGCTGCCCGCCGTGACGCACTGACCGCGCACGTCACGCCGCGCCCGCATTGGTCGCTCTATGAAGCTGATCCACGCACCGAACACGACGCGTTGGCGCGTCGGCGACCTCGTGATCCACGATGCCGATGCAAAACGCACGGACATGTTGATGGTGGTGACCGGTTGCAGCCGCGACGGCATCTACCGAACGCGGTATGCATTCCCGGAGCAACAACCGCGTTCGTGGCGACGCAAGGTATGGCACAACGCACTCGCGGCACTGCACGACCCCGACCGCTTCGGCATCGCCGTGACAAAGCGTGAGGTCACACCGGCAAGGTCAGTTTCAATATTGCGCCCATCACAAGCATCGCCGCAGCGACCCGGCCCCAGCGCCAAGTGGTGAACCGGTAGCGGTGGTTGATCCACAGTGCCCGACGCAGCCTGCCCACCGCGCAAAGGAGGGCTACAGCGGCAACGAGCGGCCCGACGATACCGACAGGTTTTGGCGCTTGAGCAAACACCATTGCCCACAGGAACGGCCAAAGTGCCGCATCGATGGCCGCGAGCAAGCGCCGGCCAGGCCAATACGGCGCGTCCGGTCGCGGTTCTCGTGAAACAAGCAGCCACATGATTGGCTTTGACAGGGACTGCGCAGGCGGGTTCGATCCGCCCGCGCGCCCTTGGCAAATTCGCGGTCAACCTGGCGGTCGCCGCAGCGGCGCCGGCAGCCAGCGCTTGCCTGCAAGCCGCGACACGGCCTTGACCACCAGCACGTCCTTCTTCAGCGCGCCGACACCGTCGTCGGCCAGGTCCGGCCCAGCTTCCTTGAGCGCCTGAACGATCTGCGCCTTCGGCACATGGTTGAGGTAACCCTGCGCCGTCGGCTCCCACCAGTCGGCCATGTCCAGGTTCACGGCCTCGGCGATTGCATTCGAATCGACCGTCGCGCCCGTACCTGGCAGCGCGTTCAGCGTCAAAGCTCCGCACAACGCCAATAGGTCGAGAAGTTCGGCCTGCGGCAAGGCGATCAACCAGGCGAACCAGCTGCTCGTCTGCTCGGGCAGTCGCACCTTCCACGCGAGCCTTGCCGCCTCGACGGCTTGCCACGCAGCGCCCTGCTTCAGGTCGTCCGCCACTGAGTGCAGCGCAGCTTCCGGTTGTTGGGTCGTGATTTGCAACGCAGAACCCGATCGTCGGTAGTCGGTTGCGAAAACTCGCTGCACGAGGACATGCGCCAGCGACGCCAGCGCTACGGGTGTGTTCCGCGACAGCACCAACTGCAACGCCATCGTGCGGTGCGCCGCAAGACGTTTGGCGAGACTCTCGCTGCAGCCCGCCGCTGGAGCTTCGCTGCCAGGTGCGCGCGACGCCAAAGTGTCGGACGAATTTCTCGGCGCGTCACCGGTGGATCGACCTTCCCCCTTCCGAGCCGAAGTCAGTGCCTTGCGGTCCGTGTCCCGCATGAGCCCCCGGATCACCTCCGCGTCACCTTCGCGGCTGACCGTAACGATCGCGCCCGCGTGAACCTTCACGTCCGGCGACCAGGTTTTCTGACGATCGTGAATCGCTTTCCGCCTTGCCGCGATGTCCTGCTCTTCAAGGTCGATGCACTCGGCTTCATCGGCCGACCACTCCGGCCGATCGTCGAGCGCCTGCGCTTGCTGTTCGAGCTCGATGCTTCGACGGTCGAGCGCAGCCAGTTCGTCCTGCTCCTGCGGTGTCGACTCACGCTGCACGTGATCGCACGGCGAGAACTGCCGCAGCGCCTGCGAATCGACCTCGATGCGAGGCTCGACCCAGGCCCAGCCTTCCTGGCGCACAGTCTCGGCCAGCGCCTCCAGCTTCTCGGTTGCCAGCCGCTGCAGCAACGCCGGGTCCGACAGGAACCGGCTCTGCGCGTCGTCGAACAGATCGCGCCGCACGACACCACCGGCTGCCTCGTAGGCCTCGACGCCGACGAAGCGCACGAGCGCGTGGCCAGCAGCTTCAATCTCTCCCGACCGTGAGCCTGCGCCGCAGTGCGGCCGGCGTCCGGTCCCAGGGCTGGGCGTCGAACCAGGCACGCTCTTGCGCCGCGTGGTCATCGCTGATCGCAAGCGCCATCAACTGGTCGAGGTTGATGCCGTCCTGCCGGTACAGCGCCAACAGTTTCGGCGACAGGGCCGACAGCTTCAGCCTGCGCTGCACCGTCAACGCTGAAACGCCGAAGCGCGCCGCCACGTCCTCGACGCCTTTGCCCTCGTCGACCATGGCCTTGAAAGCCTCGAACTCGTCCGCAGGATGCAGCGCCTCCCGACCACTGTTTTCGGCCACGCTCACTTCCAGGGCGCGTTCGGGTGGCACCAACTCGCACAGCACCTCGTGCGCCGTCGGCAGGTGGCCTTGCTGCTGCAACAGCAACAAGGCCCGGCGCCGGCGCTCGCCTGCCGCGACCGCGAACTTCAGTTTGCGGGCACGGCCCCGGCCGACCACCTGCTCGGTGACGATCAGCGGGTGCAGCAAGCCCTGGGAGGCAATCAGTGCCGCCAGTTCCTCGACACCTCCCGCCGAATGCCGGCGCACGTTGTGCGACGACGCCACGAGATTCGACAGGTTGATCGACAGCAGTTCCTTCGTATGTTCCATGTTCATCTCCAACAGTTGACAAGACGATGTGACTTCGGCCGAACCCGCCCCTTACGGCGGCACGCCGGGGAGCGGCACAAGGCCTTTGGTCACCCGCTTGGCCACACCCCTTCCAAAGCCGTGCTTCGCAGCGCCGGTGCCCTGCTCTTCCCGATAAGACTGCATTGCCATGTGTTTGCCTTCCGGGCCCAAAGCACCTGCCCTAATTTCCGAGGGAGCCGCTTCACTGACTGGAAGGGCTGTTGATCCCTCGGCGTTGGGTGCGCTGTTGAGCTGATGTCTGCCCCGCATTCGTCGGTCGCCGTGCGAAACCAAGAGCGCCGCGATCGAGCGCGGGCGCAAGGGCACCGTGGAATAAATGGAAGGGGCCCGCCAGAGCCGGAACGGCAGAGACGGCGGCGGCGGGAAGGCGGCCGTTTATGCCGCGAAAGGCCCTTGTGCCCGCGCGCGCGGCGCTACGGTTCGCACTACAGGCGGCAGACGAAGGCGGGGTTGCTCAACCCGGCCGACGAGGCGATCGGGCCTTCTGTGACTGCGATGGAACTGACTTCGCGCCAGCTTGCGCGCAACGACGAACCGGATTGAAACAAATTGACACTACTTGGTCCATGGTGAGACTGCAAATGCAGTAGCCCCATGCGTTCAAACCTGTTTCACTCGCGTCTTGTGCGAGGCAATTCGTGCGAAGCCGCCGTCCGAGCGGTCCAAGAAACATCGGGCTGACCGAAACATGAGTGCAGTCACCTCATTGATTCAAGGCAACGGCACTGCGACGCCCGAGCAGTCGATGGCGCATGGGCGGCGTCGCAAGAATGCGCTTGATGAACCGGTCCGCCCCCTCGGGCCCAAAGCGGCGTTGTTGCATGCCCGGCGCGCGAGCCGCAAAGCCGCTCAGCGCCGACCCAGCCCTGTTGCACGTGAGCGGTTTGGCCAGTGAAGACGGGGCGGTCAGCTTCAAGGTCGAGGCAACCCCCGCAGGACTTTGCATCGAGCGGATGCAGCGACGCCCGCTCGGCACCCAGTTCATGCAGGTGTTTGTTTTCGACGAAGCGTCGTCGTTCAAGCGGTGGTGCGACACAGACCCGATCCGCTTTCACTACCCTTTGTTGCACGGTCAAGTCCGGCGCCAAGGTGATGACTACTTCGCCGCCCAAGAGTGACGGCCGCACGTTGGCCGAGAGAGTGGCCGAGGCCAACTACGCCTCGTCGGTTTTCGAAACCGTGGCGGGCATCGCGGTCGCACCCGACGCCGGGGCCGTGTTTGCGCTATTGAAGTCAGCCGTCAGTAGCCTCGGCGCTGACGCCGGCGTGTTCACGAGCTTCGTACGCGATGACGCGACGAATACATCGTACCGGTCATTGTTGGCCTGCGACCCGCAGTGGGGCAATGAATACGCCCGAAACGCCTGGTTCCTCGATGACCCTTGGCTGCGCCACGCGTTGCACAGCGCCACGCCCATTCGCGCCAGTGAACTGACCCCTGCGACGGCGACTCAATTCGCGATGTGCGAAGCGGCAGCCAGGTTCGGCTTCGCGTCTGCAGTCATCGTGCCGGCACCCTCACCTGCCGGACATTCGCGCCTGGGCATGCTTTGCCTGGGCTCGGCCACCGAAGGGTACTTCGAGGCCGACGGCTATTCGCAGTTCAAGGTCCTGGCGCAAGGCTTGGCCATGGAACTGCACGAATGGTGGTACCGGCGTGTCCGGGATGAACTGGCGGCCAGAGTCAAGATCACGGCTGACGAACTGGCGTTGCTTCGGCATGAGCAACAGGGCCATAGCAGCAAGGTCATTGCCAGCGCGATGAACACGCAACCGGCGACTATCGATTGCCGATTTCAGCGCCTGACAAGTCGCCTGGGCATGGCGAACCGTCGCACCGCCTTGCGCTTCGCAGAGCTGTACGGACTCATTCCACCGCAGTAGCTGCCGCGGGTACTGATCGCAACGGGCAGATCAGTGGGACGGCGTGGCCAGCACGGCTTGCAACGCGGGAACAGCGGCGGGTGCGCGGCCTCGCAAAGGCACCAGCGTATCGATCTCCAGAGTGCATTCGACGGGCCTTGCGGTGTAGTCCGCGTTTAGCTTGGCGTAGCGCGGATCGATGAACTCTTCGATGATGCTGGACAGCGCGGGGCTGCCGTTTTCGGATGCTGCGGACTTTCGCCAACGCGCGGTCATGGCCTTCGTCGGTGCAGCCGGCAATGCGGTCAGCGCATTGACCACTCGGCCCAGGTCTGCATTCAAAGCGCTCAGGTCTTGTTGCCAGGCCTGCGATCGTTGCGCGATGGGAACACGGACACGAACCACTGGCGAGTGCCGCAGTTGTTGTGCCAGGGTTGACGGCACCACAAGACTGTCTTTGTGATGGACCACAAGCTCGTTGACCCAGACGTCGCGGTCGGGCGCGTAGCGCCTCAGGGCGTGCAACACCGCCGATTCGAATGCCGCTTGTGACGCGCCTGGCTCTGCGCGCGACAAGACACCGGGGACCAGGTGTTGGCCGGTCAATCCGATCAGATCGAGCACCTGATGGCCGTGGAATTCGAGTGCCGCGAGCACTCGTTCAATGCCGCTGACCGGGGGCGCCTGAAGCACGCGAAACGACAGCCCGCGCGGCAGCACGTCCAGCCCCGCTGCAACCCACCGTCGGTAGTTCGGCCAGCCCCCAGGCAACACGTCTACCCACCATCCCGCAGCACGCAGTGGCTCAGCCCAGACGGCGCTGTCCAGACCTCCACGTTCGCAATAGACCAGCACACGGTCGTCGGGTGAAAGACGCGACACATAGGCGGCCAACGAATCGGGCAGACCCTCCACAACGCGCGAGCGTCCACTCGATGAGGCCGCACCTGCGTTGCTTGCCGCGTCGCTCGGCACCAGCCACCGACACAACCGGCAGATTCACCGCACCCGGCAGGTGATCTTCGTCATACGCAACGCGTGGCCGGGCATCGATGATCAATGCATAGGAGTCGAACTCCTGCACCTCGATCTGGTGCGGGTGAAGCAATGAACTGAGTGGTGATGTGAATCCGGGCATCAACTGCCTGTCGATGTTCTTGCAAGAAAACGAGCCAAATCCAGCGCCGGGATTCGGTGCGTTCAGACCTAGAGTTGTTTCACTGCCTACCCAAGTCGTCCAGAGACATCTCTTCGCGACTTTTCATGATGGGCTACCAGAGCGGGGATCAACGACATGTGCCGGCCAACTACTGTAGACCTGACATCCGTCACTGCCAAGCATCGGATCGGGGGGCATGGTATCCGCAGCAAGACCTTGGTTGGCGCCCTTGCCACGACGATATTCGGACTGGTGGCCGCTTCCTGGCCATCGCCAGCGCGCGCGGTCGATGGCTGCCTGGTACTGCTGTGTTTTGCCGCGCCCAGCTGGCGCTCGATACCCCAATGTGTGCCGCCGATCCGCGAAGTGCTGCGCGATCTGGCCCGCGGTCGTGCCTTCCCCACCTGCGGCATGTCAGGACCCGGCAACAGCGCAAGCCACCAGTGGGCCAGCGCTCCGGGATTCTGCCCACCCCAGTACACGCGCGTCTTCGATGGCCCAAGCGGACCGGTATCCACCTGCGACTACAGCGGCGCGGTGACCGTCACCGTGGAAGGCGCCGTCTGGGGTCGTACCTGGTGGGGGTTCGCGGGCGACACAGCCACTGAGTTCACCCCCGCGGCAAAGGCGCAGCTGGGCACCTGGGACAACAAGTTCGACACCGACTATGCGAGTTGGCTCGCGTCGCTGCCGCCGCCGTCACCACCCTGCCCTACCTGCTGAGGTTCGCATGGACACCATTACTTTCTCCGCCATGGCGATGGCCTGCGCACCGCAAGTGCACGCCAGCACGGCGCAGGCGCTCGTCGCGGTCGAGAGCGGCTTCAACCCGCACGCGATCGGTGTCGTCGGCGGCGTGCTTGAGAGACAACCGCGCAACCGAGCGGAGGCGCTGGCCACGGCCCAAGACCTGCAAGCCAAAGGCTGGAACTTCAGCGTCGGCCTGGCGCAGATCAACGCACGAAATTTCGAGCGACTGGGGCTGACCGTGGCCACAGCCCTCGATCCATGCGCGAACCTGCGTGCCATGCAGACAGTGCTGGGCGAGTGCCTGGACCGGTCTGCGGTCCGTGCGCCCGAGCAGACGGCCCTTCGCCAGGCGCTGTCTTGCTACTACAGCGGCGACTTCGTCACCGGCTTCCATCACGGCTATGTGCAGCGAGTCACGCGCGCTGCGCCACAAGGCCGCATTGCCAGTGGCGTGCCGCCCTGACCTGAACCGTGCCACCGCACCCATCGCCGTTCCGAAACATCTGACAGAGGTACCGACCATGCAACCCATTGCACGACTCTTGATCCCGCACAACATCAAACCGGCGCTCGTTGGTCTGGTGATGACCCTGGCCATGCTGAGCTCACGCTTCGCCGCTGCAGCGGGCTTCGACAAGATCGACGACACCGTCACCAACGTCAACACGATCCTGGTGACGATCTCGATTGCGGTGGTCACCATCGCCATCATCTGGGCCGGCTTCAAGATGATCTTCCAGGGCGCTCGCCTGGCCGACGTGGCCAACGTGCTGATCGGCGGCACGCTCGTCGGCGGTGCGGCAGCGTTCGCCAGCTACATCGTCAGCTGACAGCGTCGGGACACAGGCCATGCAAGCCGAAACTATCTACAAGGGCGCCACCAGGCCGGCCATGAAGCTGGGCATTCCGCTCGTGCCCCTGGTCGTGTTGTTCGGCGCCGGCATGCTGCTGATCATGTGGGGCGGCACGTTGCTGAGTTGGTGGGTCGCACTCGCAGTCGTCGTGGCGTTCGTCCCGGCATTGGCCTGGATGCGCTTCGTGACGGCCAAGGACGACCAGCGTTTCCGTCAGATGTTCGTCGCCATGAAGCTGCGGCTTCACGACCGCAACCGGCGCTTGTGGAATGCCCGCAGCTACACACCCAACCTCTACCGGGGAGCCCGTGATGCTTGGCATGTCTGATGCAAAGGGCAAACCCGAGCGGCTGGGTCGGACCGGCGGGTTTGCGCGCAGGCCGAGGCACTGGGGGCAGGCCAAGGCCGAGAATCCACTCGCACGCTTCGTGCCCTTCTCGTCGCTGGTGAGCCCGCACGACGTGATCACCCGCGGCGGCGACTACCTGCGGGTCTGGCGGCTCGACGGCGTCGCCTTCGAATGTGCCGACGAGCACCTGGTCAGCGAGCGGCACGAAGCGCTGTGCAGCCTGCTGCGCAACCTGGCTGGCGGCCAATGGGCGGTCTGGACCCATCGGCTGCATCGGGTAGTCAGCGATGTCCTGCAACATCCCCAGGCTGCGGGGTTCGCACGCGATTTGTCCGTCGCCTACCAGGCCAAGCTGGGCGAGCGCCGGATGATGAGCAACGAGCTCTATCTGACCTTGGTCTATCGGCCCAACGTCTCGCGCATGAGCCGCGCGATGCAGTCGACGCAGCGTTCCCGCGCCGCGATCGCCGAAGCCCAGGCAGATGCCCTGCGCGTGATGGAGGAACGCTCAGCGCTCGTCGCACGGGTGCTGCGTGGCTTTGGGCCTCAACTGCTCGGCGCACGCTTGCAGCGCGGGCGCAGCTACTCGGAGGTGGCTGAGTTTCTTGGCTACCTGGTCAACGGCGCCTGGCGCGCGATCCCCATGGCCGCCGGCCCCCTGTATCGAACGCTGCCGACCACCCGACTCTCCTTCGGCGGCGACAAGCTCGAACTTCGCCACGGTGACCGTCGCCGCTACGCCGCACTGGTGGACATCAAGGAATACGCCGACGCGGTGGAGCCGGGCATCCTGAACGCGTTGCTCTACGAAGCCAGCGAATTCATCGAGACGCAGAGCTTCTCGATACTGCCGCGACGCGAAGCCATGCGCGCGCTGGAACTGCAGCGAGACCAACTCATCGCCAGCGACGATGTGGTCGAGACCCAGGTCGCCGACATGGACGTGGCCCTCAACGAACTGGGCGACGGCCAGTTCTGCATGGGCGAGTACCACTACAGCCTCGTCGTTTTCGGTGACGATGTGGCTGATGCCGGGCGCCGCGCGGCGCAGGCCATTGGCGCCGTGGGGGAGGCGTCCAGCCTGCAGATGTCTCCCGTCGATTTGGTGGCCGATGCAGCCTGGTTTGCCCAGATGCCGGGCAACTGGCAGTGGCGGCCCCGCGATGCGAAGCTGTCGTCGCGGGCCTTCGCAGCGCTGGCCAGCGGCCACAACTTCGCGCGTGGCAAGCGCGACGGCAACCCTTGGGGCGAGGCGCTGGCGCTTCTACGCACACCATCGGGTCAGCCGTTCTACCTGAACCTGCACAGCAGCCCCGATGGCGAGGACTCCGGCGACAAGAAGCTCCCTGGCAACACCCTGATCATCGGCTCCACAGGTGTCGGCAAGACGACGCTCGAGATGTTCTTGCTGACGCTGACGCGCAAATGGGATCCGGCGCCTCGACTGGTGTTGTTTGACCTCGACCGTGGCTGCGAGATCGCCATCCGAGCGCTGGGCGGCCGCTACTTCACCCTCGAAGCCGGCAAGCCCACCGGATGCAACCCGTTGCAGCGGGAACCCACACCGGCGCGCGTCCAGTTCTGGGAGCAGTTGATTCGCACCTGCATTGCCACGCCGGCCATGCCGCTGCTGCCATCCGACGAGCGCGCCATCGCCGACGCCGTGAAGTCGGTGGCGATGATGCCGGTGAACCTGCGCCGCTTTTCGACGGTGCGGCAGAACCTGCCGAAGTCGGGCGAGAACAGCCTGTACGAGCGGCTCGGCCGCTGGTGCCAGGGCGGCGCCTTGGGTTGGGTGTTCGACCAGGCCGACGATCGGCTGGGCGATCTGCAAGCTGCGTCGGTGATCGGCTTCGACACCACCGAGTTCCTCGACCTGCCCGAGGTGCGCACGCCGGTGATGCTGTACCTGCTGCAGGTCATGGAAGAGCTGGTCAACGGCGAGCGGCTGATCTACGTGATCTCCGAGTTCTGGAAGGCGCTGGACCATCCGATCTTCAGCGACTTCGCCAAGCAGAAGCAGAAGACGATCCGCAAGCAGAACGGCCTGGGCATCTTCGACACGCAGAGCCCGTCGGACGTGCTTACGCCACCCGATCGGGCGCACGATGGTCGAGCAGAGCGTGACCAAGATCTTCCTGGCCAATCCGGAAGCGGTGCGCGAGGAATACGTCGAAGGCTTCGGCCTCAGCGAAGCCGAGTTCGAGATCGTTCGCAGCCTGGGCTCACAAGGCGGACGGCGTTTCCTGGTCAAGCAAGGCCATGCCAGCGCGATCTGCGAGATGGACCTCGCCGGCCTGGACGACTTTGTGACCGTCTTGTCGGCCACGACTGACAACGTCGCCTTGCTTGACAGCGTGCGCGAACGGCATGGTGACGATCCGTTTCAATGGCTTCCCGTTCTCCTTCGCGAGGTTCAAGATCGCAAGATTCGAACCCTGAAGGGATCCGCATGAAGGTCGTTCAATCTTTCGCTCTGTGTGTTGTGCTCGCGATGGCATCGACGAGCTCGGTCGCGCAGTTTGTCAAGGGCAATGAAGCGGTCCAGGTCGCGCCTGACGGCACCAAGCGCGTCGAGACGCCACCGTTGCCGACCACGGGTCCGATCCGAAGCTCGAAGCCGTGTCTCGCGAATGCGGGTTGTCACGCAGGTTCGTGGCACATGGTCGAAACGGCCGATGGTCTGCTCGAATGCACCGAGGCCTACGCGCGGCCTGGCACTTGCCGTGCATCGAGCTATGGCACGACAAAGATTTCCCGGCTATGGGTGGTCAAGTCCAAGGGCACCTGGCTGCAATGCCAGTTCCCGGACTTGGGTAGCAAGTGCGTGAACATGTTCGCGCGGCCACCCGCCAATCTTCCGTTCGACGCAGTCCAGTAGGGGAAACGGATCGTGTTTGCCTGGGTCGGCTCCAAGTTCGATGCGATTCTGAGCAACTACGTGCTCGACGTGGTGGCAGCGCTGATGGCCGCCATCGCACCGATCGCTCTGACTGCGATGACGATCTGGGTCGCGCTGTACGGCTGGGCAGTTCTGCGCAACGAGGTCTCGGAGACCGTTCCCACGTTCTTGTGGAAGGTCGTCAAGATCGGCCTGGTGCTGGCGTTCGCGCTGCAGTCAGGCTTCTACATCGCCAACGTCTCCGACACGGCCAACGCGCTGGCCATGGGCGTCGCTTCAACCTTCCTGCCCACCGGCGTGGACCCGGCAACGGTGACCACGCCCTACGCGCTGCTCGACAAGTTCAACGATGACGCGAGCGCGCAAGTCGCCGACATCATGAAGGAGGCGAGCATGTTCCGGCTCGACCTGCTTCTGGCTGCCGCGACCTTCTCGGTGGGCTCGGTGCTGTTCCTGTGCATCGGGCTGTTTGTCGTCACCCTCGCGAAGCTGTTCCTGACATTCGTCATCGCCATCGGGCCGCTCTTCATCCTTTGCCTGGCTTGGCGGCCGACAGCCCGCTTCTTCGACAGCTGGCTGTCGATGGTTCTCAACGCCGTTGTATTGACCTGGTTTGCGTTCTTCGCGCTGGGGCTCAGCACGTACATGGGCGCGGCGATGTTCAAGGCCATTCTCGATGGCGGTGGCTTCCTGGGTGGGACGTTCAACGTCCTGGGCGAAGCCACGCGCTACTGCGTGTTGATGATCCTGATGGCCATCATCTGCTTCCAGGCACCCAGCCTTGCCTCTGCCCTGACGGGCGGTGCTGCCATCCAGCAAGGCGTCCAGATGGTGCAGAACGCCATGATGGTCGCCGGCCTGCGATCAGCGTCTGCGGGCCGCGGCGCAGGGGCGGCCACAGCCGGCGGCGTGATCCGCGCGGGCGCCGGGTTGCCGTTTGCCGCGGGCCAGGCAGCCGGTGTTGGCGGCCGGTTCGCGACAGGCATGGCCACGGGTGCCGGCAATCTCGCTCGGCAAGGCTACGGTGCGGTCCGAACAGCAGCCTACAAGCTTGCCGCATTGCGCGGACGCGCGTAGTCAATGACGGTTCAAGGAGGATTCACATGAACAAGCATTTCAAGGTCGCCGCCGGCGTGTCGGCGCTTTCCATCGCCCTCGCCGCCGGTCAGGGCCGAGGCGCAAGGTATCCCGGTCATCGATGCGGCCAACCTGATCCAGACCGTGCAGCAGGTGGTCAACGACATCACCGAGATCAACAACCAGGTGCAGCAGATCACCCAGCTGCAGAGCCAGCTCAACAGCATCAACGGCATGCGCAACCTGGGCAACATCTTCAACAACCCGCTGCTGCGCAACTACGTGCCGGCCGACGCGTTCAACTACCTCAATGCCGTCAACACCTCGGGCTATGCAGGCCTGGGCGCCACCGCCAAGGCACTGCGCGACGCCGGCATGGTCTACAACTGTCTCGACCTGGCGGGCGGCGCGCGCACCAGTTGCCAGGCCACGCTGGCGCAGCCCTACCAGCAAAAGGGCCTGCTGCAGGACGCCATGAAGTCGGCGTCCGGTCGGCTGGCGCAGATCAACGTCGCTGATGGACCAGATCAACGCGACCACCGACCAGAAGTCGGTGCAGGAGATCCAGGCCCGCATCGGCGCCGAGAACGCACTGCTGGCGCATGAGGTGTCGCAGGTGCAGATGCTGCAAGGCATGGCCGACAGCGAAGAGCGCATCGCCCGCTCACGCGAGCGCGAACGCCAGTACCAGATGCTCGGCCGCACGGGTCGGATCGCCGACTACCTACCCTAGCGCGGAGGAACCATGAGTGCTGTTTTCCAACCCGGCCTGGGGCCGGGTCAGGCCGCTGCATTGCCTGCCGCCCAAGCCGAGGATGCGTTCTTCGAGGAGGATCGGGCGCAGGATGCCAATCGCGCCTGGGAGATCGACCGCGCCTTGATGCTCGAACGCTCCGAGCGCCGCGCCTGGTGGGTGGCGATCGCCGGGCTGGTGCTGGGCCTGATCGGCATCGCAGCGGTCTTCGTGCAAGGCCCGCTGCGCCGGGTGGTCGAGATTCCCATCGTGGTGGACCGGGTCACCGGCGAAGCGACGATCCAGCAGCGCCTGAGCGTCGAGTCGATCCCGCCCCTGGAAGCGCTGGACAAGCACAACCTGGCCACCTTCGTTCGCGCGCGAGAAGGCTACAGCTGGATGTTCCTGCAACGCGACTTCGACCAGGTCGCGCGCATGGCGGTGCCGGCGGTGTTCGCGGACTACAACCGCCAGTTCGAAGGCGACAACGCGCGGCAGAAGAAGGTGGGTGCCAGCGAGGATTGGCGCATCAACGTCGTCGGCGTGCGCCTGGCCGCCGCAGGCCGCAGGGGCAACAGCGGCGAAGCCACGGTCACCTACGACAAGGTCGTGCGCCTCACCGAACGCAGCCTGCCGGATGTCACGACGCGGCATGTGGCCAGCGTCGTCTTCCAGTACCAGCCGAAGGTGCTGGCCAAGGAGCGGGACCGGCTGGAGAACCCGTTCGGCTTCGTCGTCACGGCGTATCGCTCGGACCCCGAGATCAACACGGCGCCCGCGGGAGCCAAGCCATGAGCGGCCACACGGTGCGCTGGCTGGTGTTGTTGTGCGCCGTGTCTGCATCGGCCGTGCATGCGGCTGGCGCGGCCAGTGCGGATGGCGCGGACCCACGACTTCGCGAAGTGATGTACGACCCTGCCGCCGTGGTGACGGTGCCCGTCAAGCGAGGCGTGGTGACGCTGGTGGTGCTCGATGCGGGCGAGGTCATCACCGACGTCGCCGCAGGACTTGGTGGCGATTGCGCCAAGTCCGACGCGGCATGGTGCATTGCCGCGCAGTCGGGCGGGCGCAACCTGTTCGTCAAGGCGAAGAGCACGGCGACCGCCGCCAACAACCTGGCCGTCGTCACCGACCGGCGCACGCACTCGTTCCGGTTCGTGGTTCTTGCGGACAACGACCCGAGATCGCCGGTGTATCGGCTTGTGGTGAAGGCGCCTGGTGCGCCACCAATCCCCTCGACACGCGTCATCGTTCGCGAAGCAGCGCCACTGCCGCCTTTGCCGGCCGTGCCACCGCCGCCATCGCCGCAGGAACTGGTCGCCGCGCGACTCCAAGCCAAGCCTCAGTTGCTGAACTCGAACTATTCGATCGCCGAAGGCAGCGACTCCGAAGACATCGTGCCCACGCTGGTCTTCGACGACGGCCGCTTCACGTACTTCCGCTTCCCGGGGAACCGCGAAGTGCCCGCGGTGTTCGGTGTGCTCGGTGACGGCAGCGAGACCATCGTCAACAGCCGCATGGAAGACGACCTGCTGGTGGTTGACCGGGTCAGCCGACGGCTGATGCTGCGCGCCGGCCTGGCAGTGGTGGGCGTTTGGAACGAGGCCTTCGACCTCGACGGTGTGCCGCCCGGGGGCGGAACCACCGTGCCCGGCGTGCAGCGTGTCGTCAAGGCCGAGGCCGACCCGGCTGTGCGTCGTGGTGCCACAGGGGAGCGCCGTCATGACTGACCCTCGTGAGCCTGCCGATGGTGCCGAAGCCGACACCAGCCTCGACGGCAACAAGATCGAACCGCTACCGGGAGAACCTGGCATCCCGAATGTCGCCGAACGGCAGCGCAGCCCGATGTCGAAGAAGGGCTTGCTGGCGGTGGCCCTGTTGATGCTTTCCATGATCGCGGTCGCGGCGGTGTCGATCCAGCGCTTCACGTCCAGCGGCCACAAGGCCGACCCCGACGAGTCCAGGCGCGTGAGCGACCGGCCGACGGCCGCGACGGCCGAGCCACGCAAGCTGGAGATGCCGACGCTGGCTGCGTCGAGCGCCGCGGTGGCGACCACGCCACGCATCCCGGCCCTGGTGCCCACGGCTGAGGAGGCCGCCGAACCGATCGGGGTGCGACGCACGGGCCAGGGCGCACCCCCAAGCGGGGGTGGCAAGTCCATCCCTCCTGAGGATGCACCCGTCTTGCTGGTGACCACCCGACCGGGGGCTACAGGCCAGGCTGCCGTGCCCGCCGCCAGGAACCAGGCGCAGCCGGCGGGTGCTACGCAGGGCAACCAGGAGCTGGATCCCAACGATCCCATCGCGGCCACGACGCGCAACTTGCAGGACTACCAACGGCAGTTGCATGGCCTGCTCGACACACTGACCCGCAGCACAGCCATTGCCACGGGGCAAGCGGCGGGAGCAGCCCCCAACGGGTGCCCTCCTTGGTGGGCCTCCCTTTGGGGGACACCCGTCCGGTGGCCCTCCGACGGGTGGGTCGGCCTTGCCTGGTGCCGACCTCTTTGGGGGGCAGACGCACGGATCGGGCACACCCCGGGTGGCGGCGTCGATGCTGGGCAATCGCAGTCTGGTTTTGCCCAAGGGCACCGCCTTTACCTGCGCATTGAAGACCAAGGTCATCAGCGCCGTGTCGGGGCTGGTGGGCTGCCAGGTGCTGCGCAACGTGTTCAGCGACGATGGCCGCGTCTTGTTGATCGAGCGCGGCTCGCACATGGACGGGGAATACCGGGCGACATCGGTGCGACCCGGGACGGTGCGCATCCCGGTGGTGTGGTCCCGTATCCGCACACCCAACGGCGTGACGGTGGACATCGATTCCCCAGCCACCGGTCCGCTCGGCGAATCCGGCATGGACGGCTATGTCGACAACCGTTGGTTCGAACGCATTGGTGCCGCGATGCTGGTGTCGCTCATCAACGATGCCGTGCAGTTGGTGATTCAGAACCAGACAGGCGACACCCAGGGCGACACGATCATCCTGCCGTCCACCACGTCGAGCACCAGCAAGCTGGCCGAGAAGGTGCTCGACAGCACCATCAATATCCCGCCGCTGATCTACCAGAACCAGGGCGGCATCGTCGGCATCTACGTCGCGCGCGACGTGGACTTCTCGTCGGTGTATGAGCTGCAGCCAACCCATCGGGAAGCACGGCAATGAGCCATGAAACCACGCTGATGGTCGACTCGCTCATCGACTTCTTCGAGAAGTCGCCGGCATGGCAGGGCGACGCGACTTCTGTGAACGAGTTCCTGCGCCCGCTGCGCGACCAGCTCGACGCGCCCGACGTCTTGGAGGTCTGTGTCAATCGCCCAGGAGAGTTGCTCGTCGAAACCGTGCGCGGCTGGCAGAAGATTGCGGCGCGCGAGATGACGCAGGAACGCTGCCTGTCCTTGGCGACCGCGGTGGCCACGTTCTGCGACCAGCAGATCAACCAGGAGCGCCCGCTGCTGTCCGCCACCTTGCCCGGCGGAGAACGCATCCAGTTCGTCATTCCACCGGCGGTCACGCGCGGCACGGTGTCGATCACGGTGCGCAAGCCCTCGCAGACGATCAGGCGGCTGGACGACTTCGAGCGCGAGGGCCTTTTCGAGCGGACCGCCGCAGTGAGCCGGTCATCGTCGGGTGCGTTGTTGCCGTTCGAGCAGGAACTGGTGAGCTTGAAGGACGCCGGCCGCTACGCCGAGTTTCTGCGCCTGGCGGTGCGCAAGCACCAGACCATCGTCGTCAGTGGCAAGACCGGCTCGGGCAAGACCACCTTCATGAAGGGCCTGGTCGAGGAAGTGCCGAAGCACGAGCGGCTGATCACGATCGAGGACACCGCCGAGTTGACGTTGCCGAACCACCCGAACGTGGTGCACCTGTTCTACAGCAAGGATGCGCAGGGGACGGCCAAGGTCACGGCCAAGTCACTGCTCGAAGCCTGCCTGCGCATGAAGCCGGACCGCATCTTCCTGGCCGAGGTGCGCGGCGACGAATGCTTCTACTTCGTGCGGCTCGCGGCCTCGGGGCATCCAGGCAGCATCACCAGCGTGCATGCCGGAAGCTGTGCGCTGGCCTTCGAGCAGATGTCGCTGATGATTCGAGAGAGCGGTGCCGGCGGCGGACTGCGCATGAACGAGATCAAGTGGCTGCTCGGCGTGGTCGTCGATGTGATCGTTCAGTTCGACCGCGACGAGCGCGGACGATTCATATCCGAGATCTTCTACGAACCGCGCCGACAGAGACTCGGACGCTGGGACGAATCGGCGACGGTGGCATGAACAGCGTCGCGTCCCTGCCGATGTCGAGCTGGCCCGCCAGGCGCAAGTTGGCGGCGGGCGCGTTCGCCGTCGCCGGATTTGCGGCTCTCACGTGCGCTGCGGTGTACATGTCAGCAGTGCTGTTCCTGGTGCTGAACAAGGCGAACCCGCGCCAGGCCCAGTTCACGAGCATCGCGCACTACTGGGCTCTGTACGCCAACGATGCCAAGCTCCGCAAGAAGCTCGTGGCCTCGATCGCCGTGTCCGGGCTGGGGCTGTTGGTCGTGCTGCCTGCTGCGCTCTTCGCAGCGACCCGGCCCCGACGCCCGCTGCATGGCGACGCACGGTTTGCGAACCCGGGCGAGGTCGCGCATGCCGGCCTGCTCGGCACCACGAAATCATCGGCGCCGAGCATCCTGATCGGACGCTATCGCGGCAAGTTCCTCGCCCTGCCCGGCCAGCTCTCGGTCATGTTGTCCGCCCCGACGCGCAGTGGCAAGGGCGTCGGTGTCGTCATCCCCAACCTGCTGAACTGGCCCGACTCGGCCGTGGTGCTGGACATCAAGGGTGAGAACTACGACATCACGGCCGGCTACCGTGCCGAGCGTGGCCAGGCCGTCTATGCGTTCTCGCCCTTCGACGAGTCGGCGCGCAGCCACCGCTGGAATCCGCTGACCGCCGTGCGCACCAGCCCGCTGCACCGCGTCGGCGATCTGCTCACCATCGGGCAGGTGTTCTTCCCGAACGATGGCAGCGGCACGTCGTCGGAAGCGTTCTTCAACGACCAGGCGCGCAACCTCTTCCTTGGCCTCGGCCTGGTGCTGCTGGAAACACCCGAGCTGCCGCGCACGATCGGCGAACTGTTGCGCCAGTCGTCCGGGCGCGGGCAATCGCTCAAGGGGCACTTGTCGGCGCTGATCGAACAGCGCAAGAAGGACGGCAACCCTCTATCGGACGAATGTTCCGATGCCCTGCAGCGCCTGCTGTCGAACTCCGAGAACACGCTCACCAGCATCGTCTCGACGCTCAACGCGCCGCTGACGATCTTTGCCGATGCCGTTGTTGACGCAGCCACCAGCGCCGACGATTTCCGGCTCGAGGATGTGCGTCGCCGCCGCATGTCGATCTACGTGCGCATCCCGCCGAACCGGCTGGCCAATGCCCGGCCGTTGCTGAACCTGTTCTTCTCGCAACTGGTCAGCCTGAACACTCGAAGCCCTGCCCGAGCAGGACCCGAGCCTCAAGGTTCAATGCCTGCTGGTCAACGACGAGTTCGCGGCGATGGGCCGTGTCGGCGTCATCTCGTCTGCGGCCGCGTTTCTGGCCGGCTACAACCTGCGGCTGCTGACCGTTGTGCAGGCCATGTCGCAGCTCGACGCCGTCTACGGCGACAAGGAGGCCCGCACCTTCGCCACCAACCACGGCCTGCAGATCCTGTACGCGCCGCGCGAACAGCGCGACGCCGACGAGTACAGCGCCATGCTCGGGCAGTTCACCGAGCGCGCCACATCGCGCGGGCGCAGCCGTTCCTTCAGCCAGCACGGCCACGCTTCAGTCAGCAGCAACGAAAGCGAACAGCGCCGCGCCCTGCTGCTGCCGCAGGAGTTCAAGGAACTGGGCAGCGAGCGGCTGGTCGTCATCTTCGAGAACTGCAAGCCGATCCTGGGCGAGAAGATCCGCTACCACCGGGAGAAGGTCTTCACGGCGCGGCTGCGGCCCCCGCCGCAGTGCCGCAGCATGGACATGGATCTGCACCTGGCGCGGGTGCAGCATCGCTGGCGTTTCGCCGACGACGAGTTGGCGCCGGGTGAAGGCTTGAGCCTGGAGGCGCTGGCGCACGACACCACTTTGTTGCCGGACGAGTTCGATGGCCCGCCGCCCCAGATGGCCGACGTGCTGCTGGACTTCTTCGGTCAAGGGCAGTCCGAGCAAGGCTTCAGCAATGCGATCGAACCGGCGGCTGATGGCGATGGCGTGGTCATCGGCCAGGACGCCGTGTCTGCAGCGACGCCGGAAGTGGAACAGGCCAGCGCGTCCTGAACGCGATGCCGTGAATGGAGACCTTCATGCGCGAACTGCCCATACTCTCCCACCTGCTGATCCCGTGGCTGCTCCTGCTCGGCTCCTGCGGCTCGCCACCCAAGCCACCGACGGTGGACGAATCGCAGAAGCGGCCCGTCAACACCACGACAGCGGTCGAGTTGCAGGTCTGCAAGAACGACTTGCAGAACACGCGCATCCTGGCTGCTGAATCGGGGCGGTTGGCAGATTCAACGGCGGCCACGCTGCAACAGATCGCGGCGCGGCAGCAAGTCATCGCGGCACTCCAATCGCAGGCAACGGCACCCCAGGCCAACAGCGTGTTCGCGGTGCGGTTCGAGTTCGGCAGCACGCGGGTGGCGATTCCGGCCGAGATGTCCGCGGCATTGGTCGAGGAGGCCCGCCTGGCACCACTGGTGGTGCTGAAGGGCCGTACCGACGGCACGACGGACAGCTCGGCCGAGAGCCGCATCGCGCGTGAGCGGGCCGCGGCCGTGCGTGACTACCTCGTCGAAGCGGGCGTCGATGCTTCGCGCATCCGAGCCACCTACCAACCCGCCGGCGACCACGCCGCGGACAACACCGAGGCCACAGGTCGCGCGATGAACCGCCGCGTCGAGATCGAGGTTTACCGGGCGGCTCCCGTCACCGTCGGCGTCGCCGCAGCGCTGGCAGGCCCGGCTGGCTCACTGCAACCTTGAATCGCCCTTGAAAGCGAGCACAACATGGATGCCGACACTTCTCCCATTCGCAGACAGTCACCCGCCCAGGGCGGCACCGTCGAGCCTGCGAATCGCGCCACGATCGCCAAGGACTCTGTTCCAGACGCCGATCGACGTTCCGGGCGAGCGCTACGAGCTGCGCGATCCGCTTGCCGAGGTCACCTACCGGTCGAACAAGATCGCCGAAATCATCGCCAAGGCCGACCAGCTCGGCAGCAGCCGCTTCATCGCGATCGACGCCGAAGGCAAGCGCACGACCGTGCAGCGGGTCGAGGCGAGTGGCAGCGCGGTCCGCAGCGGCCGGCCGCACCGGAGCGGCCGCTCGACCCCCTGCCCGAGCGCGACGAGGTGCCCGATGTGGCCGGCGCAGGAAACGCATCGAAGTCGGCGTCGATGGAGCGAGCCGAAGTTGCCTGCAGGGCCCGAGGCAGTGGATGCCAAGACCATCGCACGCATCGACGCCCAGGCCGAACGCGCCGCGCTCGTCGCCCGGCTCGAAGCGGCACTGGTGGAGCGCTACCTCATCAAGCGCGCGCCGGTCACGGTGGGCGACGTGACCATCGGCCGCACCGAGTACCGCTTCCGCGGCGACACGTCGCGCGTGGCCTTCACGGAATCGACCTTCCGGCTCGCGACCGACACCAACAGCCCGTCGGTGGCCCGTTCGATGGTCGATGTGGCCGAGGCCCGCAACTGGCGCGCGCTGCGCGTGTCGGGCAACGAGGACTTCCGGCGCATGGTCTGGCTGGAAGCTTCGGTGCGCGGTGTCAAGACCCTGGGCTACGAGCCGAACCCGGCCGACCTCGAGGTGCTGAAGAAGGAACGCGAGTCGCGGCTGGTCAATCGCATCGAGCCCGCGCGCGATGCATGTCGGCGACAAGGCCACAGGCGCCGCGCCGGCCGAGAAAGGCTCGGCGCGCGGCGGTGGCGGCCGCAAGGCGGTGCTCGTGGCGATCGAAGCGGTGCTGGTGGCCAAGCGGGTGCCGGAGAAGCAGCGCGAAGCGATCATGGCCGCCGCTACCGAGAAGCTCGCGCAACGCATGCGCGATGGCCAGGCGCCGAAGGTCAAGGTGTACGACAAGGCCGCGCCCTCGCAGCGGCCGGTCGTGGTGCCGATGCCCGAGGTGCAGCGCACGCGCGAGCGTGCGGCGCCGGTTCGCTGACGCGGCACGGACTGCCCCATGGCTGTGCCTGGCTGCTGGTCCTGCGTGAATCCGTCGAGGTTGCCGGACGACGTGCGGCCGTACCTGGTGGCTGGCAGACGACTCGAAGCGGGACAGCCGGAGTTCGCCGAGGCCATCGCCGCAGCGCACGCGGACCGCTCAGCGTCCCCGCTGCCTGTGCCTGGTCGAAGGCGTGGAGATGTACGTGGCCCGCCTGGCGGCACGAGCGACGGCTACATCGTCAAGCGCATGCCCGACACGGGCAGCCACCATGCGCCGGACTGCCCTTCCTACGAACCGCCGCCCGAAGTCTCCGGCCTGGGGCAGGTGCTCGGGCTCGGCGATCACCGAAGACCCGGCCACGGGCGAGACGACGTTGAAGCTCGGACTTCGCGATGTCGAAGATTGCGGTGGACGTCGACGATGCCGCCGGCGCCGGGCAGCCAGCGACAGCGTGGCCATCCGCGGCACGCAAGCTGTCGCTGCGCGGTCTGCTGCACTACCTGTGGGACCAGGCCGAACTGACGCGCTGGCATCCCGGGTTCGCGCGGCAAGCGCACCTGGGGCACGGTGCGCAGGCACCTGCTGCAGGCGGCGGAGAACAAGATCGCGCGCGGCGAGGCGTTGCGCAGCAGGCTCTACATCCCCGAGCCGTTCTCGGTTGAGCAGCGCGACGCGATCAACGCCCGGCGCATGGCACAGTGGAGCGCATGCGGTCGTCGGCGCCGGGCAAGCCGCAGCACCTGATGCTGCTGATCGCCGAGGTGAAGGAGATCGTGCCGGCGCGCTACGGCTTCAAGGCCGTGGTCAAGCACGTGCCCGACCAGGCCTTCGCGCTCGACGAGCAGCTCTACCGGCGGCTCGGCCGGCGCTTCGACGCCGAGCTGGCGCTGTGGGGCGCGGCCGACGACATCCACATGGTGATGATCGCGACCTTCGGCGTCAGCGACGGCCGGCATCCCGACGATTGTGGAGATGTCGCTGATGCCGGTCACGCCGCAGTGGCTGCCGGTCGAGGACGCGTTCGAGCGGCAGCTCGTCGAGCGGCTCGTGGCCGAGGGCGAGCCTTCATCAAGGGGCTTCGCTACAACCTGCAGCGCGATCAGTGCGTTGGCCACCGCGACGCTGACCGACATGGGCAGCCCCGGGCCGCTGCTGTTCATCGTCCCCCGTGGGCTGGACGGAACGACGGAGCCGGACGGCCTGCCCGACGTAATCGCCCGTGGCGAGGCGGCTGCCTGGACGTGGCGCCCGGGTTCGGAGGGCATGCCACGACTCCCTTCACCCACCAACTACGCGGCATCCCGTTCGCCCTTGGCTTCGGCACTCGCCAACTGACACGTTGGCCGAGCCAAGCCTCACGACCGTTACTCTAGATTGCGAACTGTCGACCAGAGAGCAGCCGCCATTCAGCCCACGTGCTAGAGTGAATGCGGACTCACGGACAGATTTTTTGCCATGCTTCATGGCATGTGAGAAAGATGTCCGGGGATATGCTCCTCGGCGTTCCTCGAGGTTGCCCTGCGTTTCGCTGAGCACCTATGCGTTCGCGTAAGAGTGTCCGTGAGTTCGCTTTCTTTCGCAGCCTTTGCGCATGTCCCAACTTAAAGAGCTGAAGGCTGCAAGCACCCTCTCCGACGTAGCACGGCTCCTCGAAGTCAAGCCGGGGATGTTGTCATTCCTTCTCTATAAGAAGCCGAAGGCGCTGCTGTATGCGAAGTTCGATGTCCCGAAGCGGCACGGAGGGACGAGAGAGATTTGGGCGCCCGACAAGGATCTGAAGCTCGTTCAGCATCGCCTCGCAAATCTGCTGCAGAACTGCGTTGAAGAGATTAATGTAGCGCGCGGGCACGTCGAGGACGGCAAGCGGCATGGGGTGGCGCACGGATTCAAGCGCAAGCACACGATCATGACCAACGCGCGCGTGCACGTGACCCGCCAGTACGTCTTCAACGTCGACTTGCACGACTTCTTCGGCACGATCAACTTCGGCCGGGTGCGCGGCTTCTTTCTGAAGGACAAGAACTTCGCCCTTCAGGAGAAGGTGGCGACCGTGATCGCACAGATCGCATGCCATGACAACAAGCTTCCCCAAGGCAGCCCTTGCTCGCCAGTCGTCTCGAACTTGATTGGCCACATGCTGGACATCATGCTGGTGCGGCTGGCCTCGGCAACAGGCTGCAGCTATTCCCGCTACGTGGACGATCTGACCTTCAGTTCGAACAAGGGCAAGTTCTCGTCGCGCGTCGCGAAACAGGATGAGGACTACAAAGACCTCTGGTTCCCCGGGCAAGGCCTCAAGCGCCTCGTCGCCAAGGCTGGCTTCAGCTTCAACGACCAGAAGACGCGGATGCAGTACCGGGACTCGCGCCAGGAAGTGACGGGCCTCGTCGTGAACCGGAAGGTCAACGTCCCAGCAACCTATCGGCACACCGTCCGTGCGATGGTGGACCACGCGCTGAAAAAGGGGGCGTTTGAACGCATCTTCAAGAAGGTGGACGGCGCTGGCACCGAGACCACCTTCAGGCAGCCATGCACGAACCATCAGCTCGTCGGCATGCTGTCGTACATCGACCAGGTTGACCTTTTCAACCGGAAGCTACGCGAGGAGAACGGCCTCGATCCGGAAGACACCTCTGGGCGAACCGAGCTGTTCCGCCGGTTCCTGTACTTCGACGCGTTTCACGCCATCTCTTCGCCGGTCATCGTTTGCGAAGGCCCGACCGACAACATCTACCTCAGGCACGCGATCAAGCGTCTCGCGGCCTCGTACCCAGCGCTCGCCTCTGGGACCACACCCAAGCTGAACGTGCGGCTCTTCAAGTACGGGCAGCGCCGAACCAGTGAGGTCACTCAGCTCACCGGAGGGGTGGGCGGGCTATGCCATTTGCTGAAGCACTACTACACGGACTTCACCAACAAGATCAGGGCACCAGCCCCGAAGTTCCCTGTCATCGTTCTCGTCGACAACGATGCGGGCGCGAAGGACATCTACGGTGCGATCTCCGGGATCACGAAGCAGAAGCGCCCGACTGGGGCTGAGCAGTTCATCCGCGTTGTTGGAAACATGTACGTGGTGCCCACACCGTTGGGTCCCGGCGGAGCCAACACGGCCATCGAAGACTTCTTCGATGCCGCTATGCTCGCGGAACCGCTTGGCACGAAGACGTTCTCGCGAGCCCAAAAGTTCGACGATACAAAGCACTTTGGGAAGGCTGCGTTCGCCCGCGAGATCGTCGAGAAGAGGGCCGAGTCGATCAGCTTCAGCAAGTTCTCAAGCATCTTGGACCGGGTGGTCGCGGTCATGGCTGACTACGCAAAGCTCCACCCGTGATTCCCGGCGCCAGCATCCGACGCAAGGAACGCAGACCTGCTCTAGATTGGACGCATCGGCTGTTTCTCGACAGGCTGAGTCTTGAGACGAGCCGGACGCCGCCTATGCCGCTGTTCGGGCTGTGGCGGTTGTAGTGAGCGGGGTCGACTGGATAGAGCGTTCGGCGTTGCCGTTTTGTCTGCGGCCGGTAGGGCTTGGTGAAGCTGTTCGTGATACCGAACTCCGCGCGGACCTTGCCACTCACATGAAAAGACGATAGTCGTACGACCGGTCTGAATACCTGTCAAGCAGTGCGCCGATCCTGGCAACGCGCCTCGAGGTCTCGATGGTGGCCGGAAGTTGCCCGTAGAGGTCGAAGCTGTTGAAGTTCATCTTCGAGAGGCCTAGGATTTCCGCCGCCAGCGTCATCAAGTCGCTGGTCCCGGCATGCCGAGTCAGCACAAGAGGCGCTGGGATTCGACGCTTGCCCTGGTAGTACGCACGATTTGCCCTGAGTGCCGTCGAGGCGCCATGTACCCACAGCAGTGCCGTCGCATCGTCCACAACGATCGTGGTGCCTCGATGAATCGGGTACCCGTCGATCTGGAGAGCACCCATCCTGTCCACCTTGGACGCCACGTACCGCAATGTGTCGTCAACGTGGATCTGCAGGAGCTCCACACATGCCACGCCTTCCAGGCCAGCCTGCAATCCCTCTCGCTCCTCTTTCAAGAACGGCGTCTGCTTATGAATGACAACGCGCTTTGGCAATCTTAGATTGGCTTCGAAGAAGAGCTCTCGGATGCCCTCGCCGAGGCGACGCGCATCGTCGAAGCTCATGAAGGGGTTTTTTCTGCGCATGATCGGGTTCTCGATCTTGCTCAGCCGAAACTGCAAGCCCAGTCCGTTCGGACTGTAGAGGTGGCTGCAACCCAAAATGACGTTCCCCTCCTCGCCGGGCCGATGTCGCAGGCTGTAACCGACGCCTACATAGGCGGAGTCCTTGTCCAGGCCGTCCAACGCCCATGGGCTCCGCATGGCCTTGGCATAGGTCGCAAGAGAGAGCCACCATCGAACCCGGCACTGCTGCGGATGCGCGAGCGTGTCTTCCTCCAGGAACTGAGTGGCGACGCCCTGCGGGATGGCCGAGGCCTTGACGAAGTCGTGCAAGTCGAAATTCTCGCCCTCGACGTCATAGCCTCGGAGCGCACTCCACCTGGCAGGAATGAAGATGAAGATCACACTGGGGTTGGCAGCCGCCTTCAATGAGGAAACGGCTGCAGCGATTCGCGCACCCAGCTCACGTGCGGAAGCCGTCGTCCAGTCGGCTGGCTCGTCTAGACCCACAAATCCTTTACCGCCCGGCTGTGTCACCTCAATTCCGCACTTGAACGCGTTGCTGAAACCCGGAAATGCCAGCAAGTAGTCCTCGTCCGAGCGGGTCGGATCGATCGCCTCCTGCAGCTTGCCGAGATATTCGCTGACTCGCCGTCCATCCCTAGCAGGCGCAATCACGGCGGCGCGAATGTTGGTGGCGATGCCGGTGTCAGTCAACAGCCCATCGAACGGCCGATCTTGCATCAAGCCCCGGATGGGGTGGGTATCGAACGCCGTGCCCCTCCCCGACTTCGGCAAGAAGGACAACCGCGGCTCCGCGATCTGTAGCCCGATTTGCGAGGCCAAACGCTCGTGCTTATCGCTCAATCTGACCGGGTTGGCCCGCTCGTCGGTAATCTTGGCGAACAAGGGCCAAGCCGAAATGGAGAACTTGACGCCCTCGTCCAAGTCAGGGAATCGCAGCGCAGTCTCACGCTCAGGAAGCAGCTTCCCGCGCCAGAACTCGAGCGCCTCATTGAACTCGGCGTTGTGCTGGTAGCCAAGTACCTTGATCTTGATCGCGTTGGCCACGATCCGGGGCGCTTCGCCGCCTTCGGCATCGGTGACCAAGAGGGTCGGCTTCAATACCAGTGCCAGTGCACCGCTCACTGTCTTAACCTGCAGAATGACAGCCCCATAAGCAGTCCATTCCCGTCTTTCCACCCGATGCTTGTTGCTGTTGCTAGGGTCCCAGATCAGGCCCTCGGGATCACGTGGCAGCCCCGCCTTCGCGGCCAGCGCCAATGTGGTCGCCCGTCGCATCAGGCTGTTGGCCGTACCGTCCTCGTAGCGCAGGTCTTCGTCATTGAGTGGCACTCGCTTCACCTCGGAAGCAAGGTTCCCAGCGAAAGCCCGCTGGATCTGCTGCGGCGACGCGAGCGCGTAAACCTTGCCGCGGAATGGCGCGGCAGCGAACCCATGCTCGTCGCCAAGGGCTCGTAGCTCCGCCCAGACGGTTCCGCGAGCTGGCCACTGGGTCAGGTCGAACTGGAGGATCTCACCTGGGGGCTGCATCGGAAAGGCGTTGCTCTTCACCAGACCGCTGACGGGCAGGTTCGGCAAGGAGAAGGCCGCCCGCTGTGTCGTGGGCGACTCCCTGAACCTGTCAAGGATGGCGTCAACCCGGTGTCGATCATCCGGCCGCGTCACATGCAAGGCGATTCGGCGCATCAAGTCGTCGAAAGTCACGCCAGGCACGATGAACCGCTGTGGTTCCAGGGCTGTTGGGGTCTCCAGCAGCCTTGCCACATCGCCGGTGGCCGCGGCATCGCCGTACTGTGTCCAGAACAAGGGCATGCGTTGCTGCTTTGGTTCCTGGTAAGCCTCCAGGAATGCCGTCATCACGCTCGCGTCCCTTCCGCTGTAGCCGCAGACAAGCACGGGATGGGTTCTCAGCAAAGGGATCAAGGCCGCGCGCAGTTCGGCCTCCTGCGCTGCGAGTTCCCCCTGGGTGTTCTTGAGCGGGTCGTACCGGTAGTCGCCGTGCATCGAAACGCACTGCAGTTCGCCCAGGGCCACCGGGCGTGTCGCGCGCTCTTTGGAGTCCTGCCCGATCTCGATGGCGGCGACCCCGTGGGCGGTGGCTGCTCGTGCAACGAGCCCATCAAAGTTTGTCGTCCAGACCGAACCCACCAGGCGGCGCTTGGCGAGTTCCGCCAGCAACTGGTAGCCCAGGCCGGGATTTGCCGCCTTCACCCAGTTCTGAAAATAGCGACGTCGATCGTCCCCTCGCGCGTAGCACTCCTCTACGAACACCGAGTACTCGTCTTGCGCCCCTTCCTTGGGAAATCGCCGCTGAGCATCTAGCCAGCGCTGGATTCGTTGCCGGACGGAAGGCAGCGAGACCTCTTCGAACTGCCGCTCAAGCCCAGGGTTGTTTGTGAGGAAGATCGACCGCTTCCATTCCCAAATGCATTGGGTTGCCGATGGCATTCCTGAACTCATGGAAGCACCGGCTCCCAAGAAAACCAGCAACGGTTGGTCCTTCAACATTCCGATCGAACGCACCATGGCTTCCAACGACATCGTCTGGGTCAAGTTCAGTCCTTCGCTGCTGTGGTGCTCTTGAATGGGCTCCAGCCGCTTCACGCGGCTTACACAAGGTTGCTTGAAGGCGACACTGCTAATGGCGCGGACAGTACGACGAGGTCTGCACCCCTCGCAGCCACCGTTTCGCGCAGACACCTGCCGAGGACCCAGCGACCGCGTGGTGCCGGCAAGCGTGAAGACGCCCGCTGGCCGGCGCCGGCCACAACCACTGCCAAGCGGACCTCGGGGCACGGCGATTCGGGTGTTCGCATGCCCTTATTCCTCGCTCTCGCCGCTCACAAGACTGGCTGTCCGGGCGTCATAGACAAGCCGCGTGATCGTGCCATCCCGAATGCGCTCGACCGCCTCGTCGATCACATGCAGCGGCACGACGAACCACTCCCTCGGCTTCACCGGCTTGCCGAAACGATCCTCGATGGTCAGGTCGAGCTGCACGGTGCCGAACAGCCGATGGAAGATGTTCTCCATCCTGGTTCGGCTGAGGTTGTGCAGCGTGTACGTGGCCACGATCTCGACCGGGGCCAGCAGGTACGTCGCCTGGTTCTCGGCGTCGGCGATGCGTGTCTCGACTTTGCCGCCCGTGACGCCGATCTTGTGGATCAGCATGCGGTGCTCGGAAACGAACGGGTGCTTGGATAGGCTGCGCAACACGTAGATCGTGCCGGTCTCGATGTCGTCCGGCTCGGCGGTGTCACCGAACAGTGGGCCGAACAGCGGGCCGGCATCCGGGTCGCTCAGCCGCCGCCCGTTGCCGTCCTGGGTCAGCGCCCTTTGCAGCGACCGCATCAGCAGATTGCTTTCGGTGCCGTTGCCGTAGATGAGCCGCAGCCGTGCATCGGGTTGTCGGCTGCTGGTCTCGAACTCTTCGCCCTTCTCTGCCACGTAGGCGAACTGCCCGCCGACGATGAAGAAGTTGCCCTGTTCGACACTGGCTTCGCCCTTGAACGGAATCGCCTTGCGTAGGCCGTCGTTCAGTTCGCGCTCCACGCGCTCGAACAGCGGCTGGAACTTGTCGAAGTCCTCGCACGGCGTGCGGTCGGCGATCTCTTCCGCGGCCTGTCTCTCCGCGAGGGGGCGAACATGGCGCAGCACGGTGATGTCGGCATGGTCGGATGGGTCACTGCTGACGCCCAGCTCGGCGAGCAAGGCATCCTCGTCCAGTTCATCCACGTCGACCGGCGTCGCTGGTGCTTCGGACAGCAGGCCAGGCTTGTCCAGCTCGGCCAGCAAGGCATGCGCCTCGGGCAGCTTGCGAAGCTGATCCAGCCGCACCGCGTACAGGCGCTCGAAGATGTCGCGCCCTTCGCCGTGCTGCGGCGCGCGCTGGTGCGCTTCGTGAAAGCGAAGGATGTCCTCGAAGCCCGCGATGATCCGTTCTTCGCGGGGCGTGCGACCGCCGACCTTGATGGGCGCAACTTCGACGCCCAAGGCCTCCAGCAGTTCGTCGTCGTCCAGGTCAGCCATTGCCGGCGGCTCCTTGCGCCTGGGCTGCCTTGGCCTGCGCGCGATAGCGCGCGAAGGCGGCCACGCCCTCGGCCATGCGCTTCTCCCAGGCATCGGCCGAATTGATGTCCGGCACGCGACCGCGCTCGTTCTTGAACTGCAAGGCGCGCTTCGCCAGCTCGCGCGCCTCGTCCTCGGTGATGTTGATCTTCTTGCCGGCGATGCTGGCCTGAATCTGGCGCAGGGACTTCTCGTCCATCGTCTTGGCCAGCACCGCATAGGCGGCCTCGAACGGATTGATGCGGTCGATCAGGTCGATGTCCAGGTCGCGCACGTTGATGAACTTGCGCACGCCCTCGATCAGGTCGGTGTTGCCCTTCGCGGGCGTGCCACCATCGTCGCCAGCCGGGGTAGCGATCGGCGGCTGCACCTGGTCGGGCGTGTCCAGCGCCAGCTTGGCCTGCTGGGTGATGTTGATGACGGCAATGGCGTGCTGGCGCACCGCTTCCTGGTCGGCATCGCTCAGCTCCGGGTAGCGCTCGCGCACGATCTTGCCCAGGCGCTCGATGGTCAGTTCCTCGGGAATCGTGTTTTCCTTGTCCAGCGTGCCGCGCTCGAGCGAAGGCTTGTCCTGGATGAAGGCGGCGATGACTTCGTTCAGGTCTTCCTTGCAGATGCGCCTGCCCTCCTTGCTCTTGGGCTTGGCCAGGCCGTTGATCTCGATGTGGATCTCGCCGGTCTCCGTGTTCACGCCCAGGTTCTTGCCGCCGTCCACGTAGCCGTCCGGGCCGTAGTCGAAGCCTTCCTGCGCGCCGGCGTTGCGCGGCGTGAACTCGTAGCGCGGGGCCAGCACCTGCTCCATCAGCAGGCTGGCGGAAATCGCCTTGAGCATGTCGTTCACCGCTTCGGCCACCGCGGACTGCTCGGCCGTCGGCTCGGCGATCAGGTTGGTGAAGCGTGCGCGTTCCTTGCCGTCGGCATCGCGCGTGGCACGGCCGATGATCTGCACCACCTCGGTCAGGCTGCTGCGGTAGCCGATGGTCAGGGCGTGCTCGCACCAGATCCAGTCGAAGCCCTCCTTCGCCATGCCCAGCGCGATGATGATGTCCACGTGGTCGCGGTCATTCTTGTGCGCAGGATCCTTCAGCGCGCCCAGTACGCGGGAGCGCTTGGCGGCGTCGCTGTCGTCCACCAGGTCGGCCACCTTCAAGGTGCGGCCGTCCTTGGCGCCGATGAGGTGGAAGCCGGTCGTCTCGTCGATGCCCTTCCACTCGCCCAGCGCCTGCATGATCTCGTTGACCTCACGCTCCTTGTCCTTCAGGCTTTCGCGCGAGTTGACGCTGGGGATGTGGACGATGGTCTTCAGCGCCGGGTCCAGCACCTTGGCCACGGCATCGACGTAGCGGCCCGTGTAGAAGAAGTAGCCGATGTCCAGTGACTTCAACCACCGGTAGCCATTGAGCTGCTCGTAGTAGGTGTAGGTGACGGTCTCGAACTTGCCTTCGTCGGCAGGCCCCAGCACCGCCTCGCTGTCGCCGCGGAAGTAGGAGCCCGTCATCGCGACCAGGTGCACCTTGTCGCGGGCGATGAAGGCGCCCAGCTGGCTGCCCAGCTTGTTGTCCGGGTTGGCGGAGACGTGGTGGAACTCGTCGACGGCGATCAGGCGGTTGTCGAAGGCCTGGATGCCCAGTTCCTCGACCGCGAAACGGAAGGTCGCATGGGTGCAGACCAGCACCTTGTCGTCGCTGGCCAGGAACTTCTTGACCGCCTCGACCTTGGACTTGGCGACGCGCGGCTCGTCGATGCCCGGCGCGTTGCACAGGTTCCACTGCGGCGCGACGGTCCAGTCCCAGTAGAAGCCGTGTTGGGTCAGAGCTTCATCGGCGAAGCTGCCGCCGATCGATCGCTCCGGCACCACGACGATGGCCTGCTGCAGGCCCTGGTTGTGCAGCTTGTCCAGCGCAATGAACATCAACGCCCGGCTCTTGCCCGATGCCGGCGGCGACTTGATGAGCAGGTACTGCTCGCCGCGCTTGGCATAGGCACGCTCCTGCATCGTGCGCATGCCCAGTTCGTTGGCCTTGGCCGAAGCGCCGGTGCGTGCCGTGGTGATGGACACCGACGGCACGGTGTAGGTGTTGATCGGGTTCGTCATGATTCTTCGTCGTCCTCGGCCGAGTTACCGGAATGATCGGAATCCGCGGCGCCGCCCAGCTCACGCTCGATCTGCTCGATGCTCGGCAGGCTGGTTTGCAGCTCCGGCGGCAGCGACTCCAGCAGCTTGTATTCGGCCACGCCCATCGGCTGCGTCTTGTCGCCCAGGGCGTATTCGGCCACGACCTTGTTCTTGCTCTTGCACAGCAGCAGGCCGATGGTGGGGTTGTCGTGCTCGCTCTTGACCTGGCGATCCACCGCGGTCAGGTAGAAGCCCAACTGCCCCAGGTGTTCGGGCTTGAACTTGCCGCCCTTGAGTTCGATCACCACGTAGCAGCGCAGCTTCAGGTGATAGAACAGCAGGTCGATGAAGAACTCGTCGCCGCCCACGTCCAGCAGCACCTGCCGGCCGACGAAGGCGAAGCCGGCGCCCAGCTCCAGCAGGAACTCGGTGACGTGGCGCACCAGCGCGTTTTCGATGTCGCGCTCCTGCGCCTCGTCGCTCAGGCCGAGGAAGTCGAAGCGGTACGGGTCTTTGAGCGATTCGCGCGCCAGGTCGGACTGCGGCGCAGGCAAGCGTGGCTGGAAAATTGGTGACGGCCTGGCCGCTGCGTTCCAGCAGCCGGGTTTCGATCTGCATCACCAGCACGTTGCGCGACCAGTTGTGCTCGATCGCCTTGGCCGCATACCAGCGGCGCGCTTCCGGCGCCGGGCAGCTTGTCCAGCAGCGCCAACTGGTGGTACCAGGGCAATTGTGCAAGCACCTCTTGCACAAATTCGGCGTCCGGCCAGGCCTCGGCAAAGGCGCGCATGTACTTCAGGTTGCGCGGCGAGAAGCCCTTCATGTCGGGAAAGGCCGCGCGCAGGTCCTGCGCCAGCCGGTCGATGACCTTCGCGCCCCAGCCCTGCTCGGCCTGCCGCGCCAGGATGTCGCGGCCGATCTGCCAGTACAGCAGCACCAGTTCGCGGTTGACGGCCAGCGTGGCGCGCTGCTGCGCGGTGTGGATGCGGGTCTTCAGCTCCGCCAGCCACTCGGCGTAGCCCTGCGGCGGTGGCGTCAGGCTGACGGGCTCGATCGCTCATGCGGCTTCCCTTCGAGCGGCCTTCTTGGCCGGCGCTGCCTTGGCCTGCTTGGCTGTGCCCGGCTTCGCCACCATCTTGGTGTAGAGGTCGAACAGCTTCTCCAGCCGCTCGGTGTCGTTCTTGAAGCGGCGGCCGATGTAGATGCGTTCCAGCACCTCGTCGTTGTGCTCGTGGGCCTGGCGCAGGTTCTCCGGCATCGTGTCCGGGTCGTAGAGGTCGGCGATGGTGGCGGGGAAATGCGCCTCGCGGGCGAGCAGGATGTTCTCGGCGCAGCGGGTCAGGTCGGCCTTGTTCTGCTCGGTCAGCAGCGGGACGGGGAAGGTGTTCCAGCCGAGGGTGTTGGAGTAGCGGATAGTCGCGTTTCGCAGCTTCGCCGCAGACCGTGCCGATCCAGACCAAGTGCAGGCGCGAGGCAATGAGCGCCAGGTTCCAGAGAGGGGCGTCGTAGAGAGCAAAGCACTTGTTGCGACACGATGCAGTCTCGCTGCAAGTCAGTCGACAGGGCAGATACTCGCCGGTTCTCCGAACTGACGACCGGGAACGACGATCTGGTTGATGCCTTGCCACGCTTCCAATCTGCACGAAACGATGTGGCCGTTTGCGCGAACTGCTCGAGTCGACTCCGCGTCGCTCTGACTCGCGATTCTCGCGAACCAGCTTCAATCGTTCTGCGATGAAGTCGACTGCTCTTGGCCTTCTGCAAGCTCATCGTCTTCGATCCAGAGACAATAGCGCAGCTATGCCGTTAATGAACTCATCCGAGCCTACGAATCGCTTCGAACGAAGCGCCGCGCCTTGTCGTCCTCGATCATCAGCTCGTCGCGCTCATCGCGCTGTCGAGAAGCAGATGGCCGCCGTCACGCGGCATGTTGCCGAAGTGCATCGACCGATTGCTGACCGATGGGCACATGGGCCTTCTGGACGTATGCCAATGCTAGTCCGGCAACGAGGTACGGCGCCGATGGCTGAGCGACTGCTTGACAGCGCACGTCTTCCTGATAGAGCATTCTTCGGCGCTCGGATGACTTCGTGCCGAAGCCCAACAACCACCACGGTCACACCCGCATTGTTGCTGGCCAGGTTCGTCCACTTGAACGACGTATGCGCGAAGTGGATTTCGCAGCCGCGTTCAAACACCAGCGGCCAAAGTCAATCGGAACCTGCTGCCCTTGGCAAACGGAGTTGGTCGCCACGAAGGCCGACAGCGGCATTGCGTACTCTGTCCACGTAGTCACAGAGCCGTGCAAAACCAGCCAGCCACGATAGTCCAGTGATCTTTGCCAGCTTTGGATGCCCAGCCCGAAGACGCTTGCCAAGTCCGCCTTCTGTTCATCCGTTTGCCACTTGCTACCCACGATACGGCGGATTCCCGCAGATGTACGTCTCGCCGCCTTCGTTCTCGAAGTCGATCTCCGTCTGGTCGAGCGGCGTCTCGAACAGGTCATCCGCCATCAGCTTCACACCCGTCCCGGTCGGCGGACAGATGCTCAGCCAGTCCAGCCGCAGCGCATTGCCGCAGACGATCCAGTTCTCCGCGTCCAGCGGCAGGAACTCCGCCAGCGCGTCCTTCTGCCCGCGGTACAGCACGTCGCACTGGAACTCCGCGATGATCAGCGCCAGCCGCGCGATCTCGGCCGGGAAGTCGCGCAGCTCGATGCCGCGGAAGTTGGTCAGCGGGATCTCGCTGCGCAGGTGCGACTTCGCCGCGCCGGCGGTTGATCTCCGCCTCGATCTCGCGCATCTGCTTGTAGGCGATGACCAGGAAGTTGCCGCTGCCGCAGGCCGGGTCGAAGACGCGGATGCGCGCCATGCGCTTGCGCAGGTTCAGCAGCTTGATCTTGTTGTCGCCCGCGGCCTCCAGCTGCGCGCGCAGGTCGTCCAGGAACAGCGGGTTCAGCACCTTCAGGATGTTCGGCACGCTGGTGTAGTGCATGCCCAGCTCGCCGCGCTCCTCGTCGTCGGCCACGGCCTGGATCATGCTGCCGAAGATGTCCGGGTTGATCTGCTTCCAGTTCAGCGTGCCGGCGTGCAGCAGGTAGGTGCGGGCCATGCGGGTGAAGCGCGGCACGTCCGCGCTGCCGGAGAACAGCCCGCCGTTCACGTAGGGGAACTGGTCGGCCCACGGACGCAGGTTCGCGGCGGCGCGGTCGGCGATCTTCACGTTCATCGCACGGAAGATCTCGGACAGCACCTCGTGGGTGTTGCCGGCGTCGCGGTCGCTCATCTGCTCCAGGGTGCGCGTGAACAAGGCTTCGCCGTTGAAGATGTCGGTGTCCTCGGCGAAGAAGCAGAAGATCAGCCGGGCCATGAAGTGGTTCATGTCCCCGCGGCGTTCGGCACGTGGCCCAGTCCGGGTTCTCGCGCAGCAGCTCGACGTACAGCTTGTTCAGGCGGCCGGTGGCGCGCACGTCGATGGGGTTGTCCTTGATCTCCTTGACGGTGGAGATGCCGGCCAGCGGCAGGAAGAAGCCGAAGTGGTCGGGAAAGTCCGGGTAGTCGCAGGCGATGGTTTCGCCCGCGGTCAGGTCTTCGGCCTCGAGCGTCTGGCCGTCGGTGGCGAGGATGAACTTGGCCTTGCCCTTGGCGGTGGCCGGGCTGCTGCGCAGCGCATGCAGCCCGGCGCCGGTGGTGCCGGGCTGGCAGACGGCGATGTGGATGTTGTTGCGCTGGAGCACGCCGCCGGGCACGTCGGAGGCGTTGTTGTTGCCGGCGCGCAGGCGCTTGAGCGTGGTGTCCTTGTTGCCGAAGGCGGCCAGGAAGGCGAAGGGGAACTCGGCAGCGTCAAAGGGCTGAAGCGCCAGGTCGGAGATGGCTTGTTCGATTTCTACGGCGTTCATGGGTGTGCGGGCGCTCCTCGGGCGCCGCAGCATCGTAGCAACCGCCACGCTGGGTCTGCGAAACAGCGCCTGGCGCCTTGGTCCGTTCACACAGCACCTCCTGCAGATCGTAGGGCGAGGCTCACGCCTCGGCAGCGCGCAGCTCAGCCATCGAAGCCAACCCGAGCGCCGTTGACGCTAGCGGGCTCGATCCCCACCCGACGGCATCGGCTGCGGCTCCAGGGCTCGCTTTGGCGAGGGCGCAGGCTGCTGAATCATGCCGGAAGCAAAGGCCTCGATCGAGCGCGCAAGTTGCCGGTCCGCCTCGCTGCCGGTGGTGGCAAGAACGGCTGCAAGCTCTCGCCAGGCTCGTCCGCGCCGCATCACGGCTGGCTTGGCTCGCAGCGCCGCGCTTCCCGGTCGCGGGGGTCTTCAGCAGTCGGCCGTCCTCACGTGCCTTGACCTGCCACAGCTCTGGATAGCGCCGCCCGACACCCCGCGTCGCCTGCCGCGTCGCCTCGGCCTCGACCCCGCGCTCGCGCAGCTTCTCCGCGAAGGTCTCGCGCCAGCGGTGCAGGTCGGTCTTGCGCGGGTTCAGGCGCTTGCCGTGCTTCGACTCGGCGCGCACGCTGATGTGCACGTGCGGGTTGGCCTGGTGGTCGTGCAGCACCATCACGTACTTGTGGTCGGCCAGCTCGGTCTTGCGCGAACTCGCGCGCCGCCCACTGCACGCTCAGCGGGTCGCGTGCCGCGCGGCATCGACAGCATGATGTTGAAGGCCTCGCGCCGGTCGCTCGACGTCCTCGATCAGGCTGCCGCCGAAGCGCCAGTCGTCGGCCAGTTCGTGCAATGACTCCTTGCCGCTCATCTTCTCGCCGCGCTCGTCCTCGATCTCGAGCCGGCCGTTCTTGCTGATGTAGCGGAAGTGCGCGGCGATGGCCTTCATGCCGCGCCCGCCGCCCGTCACCTTGACCATCACCTGCGGCGCCCGGCGCACCACGGTCGCCTCGATGCGCTCGCGGATGGCCGCCGCGCGCTGGCGTGCGGCGAGCCCGCTGAGCTTGGGCTGCGGCTTGCTCTTGACGATGCGGTTGCCGGGATAGAACAGGCGGTCGCCCCACTGGATCAGCACGCCGTCGATGTTGGGTGGTTGGGACATGGCGATCTCCTTCGCGTTACGAGGCCGAGGGTCGTCGCGGCTCGCTGCTCCTGCCGGATGGGCGAGAGGGCCGCAGGGCGGCCAAGACGCTTGCAGCCAGGCTCAGGTGCGCGCGCACGTCATCGCCCAGCGTGTCGAGCATGCGGCGGTACTCCTGAGCCGCCCGCACCTCGCCTTGACGCAGCAGCGTGGTCAGGTGGTTGATGTTCCGGCTCAGCGTCGAGAGTTCGGCGCTTGATGCGGTCAGCGTGGCCAGGCAATCGAGACGGCTGGCTGCGTCACCCGACAACGAAGGCACGTTGGCCAGCAGGCCCGCAAGGAACGCACCGCGCGACAGGCCCGCCCGCGCGCCCCGGCGTCCAGTTGCTCGGCCTCGCCACTTGTCAATCGGATTGACAGTTTCACGATCGAACCCAGCGCGGCCGCGGCGCGCTTCCCGGTCTCGGGTTCGTCCGATGAATCGACGAGCCCCAGCTCGCGCTCGACAGCCGCGCGCACCAGCACCGACACGCTGACCCGCTGCGCTTGCGCACGCGTCACCAGCGCCGCCTTCAGGCCGCGCATGTCAACCGTGACGAAGTCATGGGACGGGGTGTTCATGGGCCGAGCAATCGATACGTTGCGAGGCAAGCGAAGCGCTTCACAAATCGGCGGCAGGCCGCCTATCTCTGCACTCACCTACGCATTCAGTATTGGCTCAAATCGAAGATGTCGAGCCGCTGGATTCGGCCCAGAATCTCGCACGACAACGACCTGTGTTGATGATCGTTCTGTCACTCGGAGTGACAACACGTGCGAGGCATCGGCGCCTCGATGCCCGTTCCTCAGTCGAGGTGAGCTTCGAGTTTGCGGAGCCGCACGCCATCAGATGCGGCCGGCCGAGCAGACGACCAGCCCGGCAACTTTCAAGCAGGCCCGAAGCCGAGCAAAGTCAAACGTGAGGCGTCAACTTCCCGACGGCTCTCGGAATCGGCACCAGCGCCTTCCACGATGACCTGACCGGGCTGCCCTGGCACTTCGTCGGTGTCGATCCAGACCACCAACCCATCGACGCTGGCCTGCAGTCGCTGGCGCTGCGGTGTCTGGACAACGTTGGGCCGCGCAACTCGCCTCGGCGAATCGACAGCAGCTGGCTGCTCCACCGAAGCCTGGTCAGCCTTCATCAGGGCTGATACGGTTGCTTGTACCGATGCCGAGCCTTCGGCAAGCGACGCGCGCAATGCCTGCAACCGTTCGCGGGTGATTGCGTCACGATCCGACGCCCAGGCCTCGACGTACTGCGGGTGCTGGCCATGCAGCTTGCGCAACTCATGGAGCTCGTTCATGCCCCGGCATCGACCTTCACGGTAGGCACTCAGCAGCCAGTCCGGCGCATCGATCAGTGCGGTGGCGATCATGATGTACTGCCGACTTTTGCCGAGCCGCTTGGCAATGTCGGCCTGGCTCTCGCCATTGCCGAGGCGGCGCTGAACGAACAGTGCCAGCTCGAGCGGCTTGAGGCCCTCGCGCTGTTCGTTCTCGATCACCTGGTCGTAGCTGTCTGCCGTGTGGTCGACGAAGGCGGGAATCTCGTCCTTGCCGGCCAGCTTCGATGCGCGCAGCCGTCGGGCGCCGAAGTTCAGCATCCAGCGGTCGGGCTGGGTCGGGTGACGCCGTACGGAGACCGCCTGTCGCACACCTCGCTCCCTGATCGTCTCGGCCAGTTCTGCCAGGCGCTCTGGGTCGAACTCGCGCCGCGGCTGGTCCGGGTCTTCGTCGATGGTGTCGACGCGCAGTTGCAGCGGCGCACCGGCCAGCAGGTCGCCCGGTGTGGCCAGCAGGTCCAGGTCGTCAAGCGGCAGTGTCATGACTGACCTCCGGTCGTGCGCAGGCCTTGCAGCTGTGGCGCGACGATCCGCGCCAACCCGCGCAGCGTCGGCTCGATCTCTTTCCAGGCGTCGCGCGCGGCGGTCTTCTTCATCTCCCACAGCACCTGGCCATGCGCCTGGGCTTCGGCGATGGCCGAACGGCGCGGCATCGAGGCGAAGTCACCCGGCCCGTCGCCGATGCGGATCAGCAGCGGGTGGTAGCGCTGCACGATCTGCACGAAGTTCGCCCGCTGGAACGGCGTGGACTCGACCATCGTCGGCAGCAGGCCGATCAGTTGCAGCTTCGGGTTGAACACCGCCTTGATCTTGCGCACGCCGGCGCGCTGGTGGTTGAGCAGCCCGTTGACGCCTTCCATCGCTTCCTGGTTGAGCTGGATCGGTGACAGCACGAAGTCGGCCGAGGCCAGCGCGGCGATGACGCGGATGTCGGGGCTTGGGTTGGTGTCGATCACGCACACGTCGAACTGCGTGTCCATGGCCGCCAGGAAGCCGCGCAGGTGGCGCGCGAAGGGGGTGTGCAGCGTGGACTGTCGCTCCAGCATCGACAGCGGCGCATCGCCCGGCCACGATGACGAAGTCAGCGTTGGGCATCACACGAGACCGCCTCGGTCAACAGCCGATCCGCCGTGACGCCGGCGGCGACTGCCCGATTCGACCGGCGCATGGCGCCGCTGAAGTTGCCCTGGTGGTCGAAGTCGATGGCCAGCACGCGCTGCCCATGCTGGGCGAAGTAGTGGGACAGCAAGGTGGCCACGGCCGACTTGCCGACGCCACCCTTCTGGTTGGCGAGAACGAGTGTCTTCATCGAGAGTCCTTCAGCGCGACCGACGAGAGGCAGGTCGCGGTGCAGGACTGATTCCCGGTGGCCACGCCTCGAAGGCCGGCTGCCGGGATCGCGCGAGCCGGCGCCAGCCGGCGAGCGCGCGCTTTGGATGTCAAGCGCACGCACGCACCGTCCCGATGATCGGGGCGGTGCGGCGCGGCGGGCGCGCTGGATTTGCCCTCAAATCTTGCAGCGCGCCGGCCTGTTGCTCCCGTTGCTCAGGCCTTGAGCTTGCGCATCTCCTCGGCCAGCACCCACAGCGCGCGGTTCAGGTTGACGCTGCGGTCGATGCTGCCGACGGCGCGGGTCTGCAGGCGCCGGCCCTGCGCACTGCGGCCGGGCTGGCCACCGCGCAGGGTGTTCTCCTGGACCCGCTGGAACGTGGTCCACAGGCTGTGGCCCAGGTCCTCGGGGCGGCGGGCTTCGATCAGCTGCTCGGCGGTGACGGGTGCCGGTGCCTGGCCTTCGGTGCGTTCGCCATAGCGCAGCGCGAGTGCGGCGGTTGCCATCGCCCGCTCTTCGTCGGGCTTGAGCTCCAGTGCCTTCATGCCGTCGATCGACGCATCCACCGCCTCGAAGTCCTCCAGCACGCGGAACGCGCCTTCGATCACCTCGCCCTGGATGTTGCCCTTGTGCGGGATGCGGATGTCGTTGGACACGGTGCCGACGACCAGGCCGTTGCAACAGACGAATCGGAAGGCGCCGGCGAGCATCTGGTACGAACTGGCGCCGTCGTGGCTGTTGATCAGGATGATCTCGTTCGCCTCGGGCCGGGTCGTCACCTGCCCGGCGTGGCGCATGCGGATCATGTGCTTGGTGAACTCGGTCTTGCCTTCGATGCGGCTCTTGCTCTGCGCGACCATGAAGGGCTCGAAGCCTTCCTTGCGCAGCCCGCGCAGGACTTCGATGGTCGGGATGTAGGTGTAGCGCTCGGAGCGGCTGCCGTGCTTGCCTTCCGCAAAGATGGACGGCGCCGCGCGGCGCATCTGCTCATCGGCGAGGGGCGTCTCGCTGCGAACGACGAAGGTGTTGCGGGCGAATCGGGTCGCCAGGGTCGGGGTTGAATACATGATGGATTCCTTCAATGTCGATAGGTGTCGATGCGGGCGACGCGCTCGAAGTGCATCGCCCGGCTTGAGGTCATGCGCTGGCGTGGGCCGGTTGGCGCTCGGTGCGGGGCTTGCGGCTGCGGGCCGGTGCGTGCGCCGATGCGCTGGCGTCGTTCGATGCGGCGCCGTTGGCGGTGGTGCTGCCGTCGCCGCTGTCCGGGCTGGTGCCCCGTGCACGCCGCGCCTCGGACTCGGCCCGGCTGTCGAGGTAGTCCACCTCCTCGGCCGTGAAGCCCAGCGCGTACACGTCGGCGCCTTCGTTGTCCTGGTAGTTGTTGTTGCGCAGCCGCCCGACGATGTTCACGTGGCTGCCCTTGCCCAGGTACTCGGCGGCGTTCTCGGCCTGCTTGCCCCACAGCGTCCACTGGATCGCGGTGGATTCCTCTTCGCGGGATTCACCCGAACCGCGCCGGGTGTTGCTGATGGCGGTCAACACCGCCTTGGCGATCTTGCCTTCGCGTCCGTTGACGAATTCGAGCTTGACGGCGCCGGCCAGGTGCGCGTGACGCTGGATGACTTGAACGTTGGCCATGATTGGCTCCTTGCATGAAAGACCCGCCGGACACCGCTTTGATGTCCTGAAAACTGATCCTTCTGCTTGGACCTTCTCGCTCCCGCCCACGGGCGGGCGGGGGGTGGGCACAGCCCCTTCCTTCACGGGAAGGGGTGGGGGATGGGTGGTCTTCACAGCAGCGGAAAGCAGTGAGCCAGTTACCCGGCCCACCGCTAGAAGATCCCCCCACAAGTCCCCCTCGCGATAGACGGGGGCGCCGTGGGGGGAGCGCGGTGGGACGACTGGCGCACGCGCTGCCACCACAGCGGGCGGCGCAGCATTGCGAAGCCGACGCGCCACATCACGAGCAGCGGCGGCTCTGCGGCCGACGTGACACCAAGCGCAGCGACTGGCGCGGCGGTCGAGCCGCTGCGAGCACTTCAACGCATTCAGCGGCCCGGCATCGGGCTTGGCGGGTGACCGGGGTGACGATCTGGCTGGCGCGCAGCGAACGAAGCGCAGCGCAGGGAGCGGAACGCCGGCCAGTTCGTCAAGCGGGCCGTCGTTCACGCGCAGCGTGAAGGAATCAAGAGCCCGCGATCCCCGGGCACGGGAACGGGCCGCTGTCGTATGAACGCCGGCATCGCCGGCCTGACCTGGCTGTTCGGCACCGCGATGAAGGCGCAGCCTTGATCGCTGCATTCGCGAGCGAACCGGCAAGGCCCAACGGGCCGAAGTCCGGCGCCACCCTGCGCGCCAACGAGCGCGGAGGGTGTCGGCGAGCCCGCGTGAGGGATGGCCGCCCGAAGGGGCGAGACGCTGGGCCTTTGACAGCGGCTCGACGCGCCAGCGCAACAGCCCGGCCCCGCGCCGCGGGGACACGCCACGGGAGTTGGACTCAAATGCCTCGCAGACCACGCCTATACGCGCCATCGCGTGAGTAGACCGAGTCTGGCCCACGACCGGATCATCCGCGAGCATTCTGGAAGGGCGGCTTTTGGCTTGCTCGATCGCCTTGCCCAGTACCCGGATTCGACCCATACCAGCCCATCGACGCGCTCCAAAGCTGTCGGACGACCGGCCCGGATCCTTCACGTTCCGCATCTACGAAGCTGCCGTTCGTGGCTTACGGCGGTCGGCGATGAGCCGTCCTCGGATCGGCTGGGCCGGACGACTCTTCAAGACTGGGTCCGGTCACTCGACTGTTCGATCTGCCTGCTCCATAGATGCTATGCAGGACTACCCGATCGACACCCGTTGAGCTAGAACGGGATTTCCAAACTTCTGTAGCGAAGGAGAACGGAAATGACGACGACCCAGACAGTCCTGCAAGGCAAGGATACGGCGACCCAGGGTGGGCTGTACATGAGCTTCGAGCTCGGCGACAAGTCGTGGAAACTGACGATGAGTGACGGCCGGCGCGGCCCAGGGCGGTACAACGTCGACGCCGGCGATACCGCCGCGGTCCTGGATTGCATTTCCAAGGCACGAGCACGCTGTGGCCTGAGCGCCGAGGCCAAGGTGCACTCTTGCTACGAGGCGGGCCGCGACGGCTGGTGGCTGCACCGCTGGCTGATCGAGCAAGGCATCGACAACATCGTGGTCGACGCCGCGAGCATCGAGGTGAACCGGCGCGCCAGGCGCGCCAAGACCGACCGGCTCGATGGCGACAAGCTGTTGACGATGCTGCTGCGCCACCACGCCGGCGAGCGCGTCTGGTCGGTGTTGCACGAGCCGACGCCCGAGGACGAAGACGCGCGCCGCACGCACCGCGAACTGGCGCGGCTGATGCACGAACGCACCGCGCACACCAACCGCATCAGCTCGCTGCTGGTGCTGCACAACCTGCGTCCGCGCATCGTCATCGGCGGGCGCGACTGGGCTGGCTGGTGGCAGGCCCACGGCACGCAGGTACCCCCGCAGCTGCGCGCCGAGCTCGAGCGCGAGAGCGCGCGGCTGGCGCTGGTCAAGCAGCAGATCAAGGCGCTGGAAGCCGCGCAGCGCGAAGCGGTGGAGGACGGCAAGCAGCCGCTGGTGGCGCAACTGGCCAAGCTGCGCGCGATCGGGCCCAAGGGCGCCTGGGTGCTGGTCAAGGAGCTGTTCGGCTGGCGGCGCTTCGCCAACCGGCGCGAGCTGGCCGGCTGCCTGGGGTTGGCGCCCACGCCCTACGACAGCGGCGGCAGCCAGGTCGAGCAAGGCATCAGCAAGGCCGGCAACAAGCGAGCGCGGGCGTTGCTGGTGGAGCTCGCGTGGGGCTGGCTGCGATTGCAGCCCGACAGCGAGCTGACCCAGTGGTTCAACCGGCGCTTCGCCGCAGGCGGCAAGCGCATGCGGCGCATCGGTATCGTGGCCCTGGCACGGCGCCTGGCGATCGCGCTGTGGCGCTACCTGCAGCACGGCGAGATCCCGGCCGGCGCCACGCTCAAGCCCGCCTGAAGCCTGCAGGTCAGTCCTGACACACGGTTCGGCTCTGAAGTCGAAGCATCATGATCAAAGGTCGACGCGCCCGCAACGACTGCGGGTCCCAACATGGGGACCGTTCTCAAAGAAGGGGCGCGTCGGTAACTGGGGTTTGTCCAGGCGCCTTGCGCGCATTGAGCATCGGGTGCCGGATCGACATGTCCGGCACGGATAGAAGTTCGTCCGAGCACTGGCTCGAACGCTCGTCACACCCCGACCTCGGATCAGGATGCAGCGCTGGAGCGAGTCGCCCCATGCCACGTACCCCACATGCCTTCGTGCGGGGCCCATGAAGTGCCACCCATCGAACGCCGCGATCAAAAGCGGCTTGACAAACGAGTCCTCATAGAAGCAGTCGTTGAGGGTGCAGGCTGGCGGTCGGCAATGTGGCAACGAAATCGATGGACGGGGCACCCGCCCTCGGCCATGAGGGTGCCGTCGAGCAAGGCTTGTTGAACGTCGGAAATCCGGCGGGGACCGGTCGTTCACCGATTCAAGTTGGTCGGCAGTCCTACGACCCCTCGCCGACATTGCCGGTAATCGGAAGCGGTCATTCAAGATTGCGCACGGACCAGTCACGGTTCGCACGAAATGCAAGACGGGCGCCGAGGCGCCCGTCGCCAGTGTCTTGGTACCGCAATCAGGGCTGCAGTTCGATCTCGCCCGGCCGCCAGGTCTTGTTGAACCACGGCTCCAGCGGACCGTAGAGGCGAAGGATCATGAACCAGCCCTTGCCGGGAATCGTCTGCACCCAGTTGTTCTCCATGCCCGCCGGCGCCTTGGGTCCGAAGTAGACATCCACCGAGCCGTCCGCATTGGTCTTGACCCCCTTGTTCTGGCTGCTGACGCTCGGGGCCTTCTGGTCGGTCTGCACCATCGAGCGGGTCTGGTTGTCGTAGACGATGACCGACCAGAAGTCCTTGACCGGGATGTTCGGCGGCAGGCGCAGCTTGTAGGTCTTGCCGCCATCGAAGGGGTTGCCCTTGGCATCCTGCACCGACCAGGGGTACTGCGAGCCCTGGCCGACCATCTTCTCTTCCATCGCCGGCGTGACGCCGGTGGCGAAGTAGTAGTAGAAGGCGGCGCCATCCAGGTTGCTGACACCGGGGACACCTCGAACTTGTAGCCGCCGAAGAACGGCAGGCGCCACGCGCTGTCCGGATAGAAGTACGCCTCCTTCGAGCGGATCTTGAAGGCGATGGTCCGCGCCGTCACGGCGCCGATGTTCGCGGCGTCGGTCAGGATCTTCTTCATCCGCTCGTCGGGATTGAAGGGCTGGCCCTTGACGATGCCGATCGAGGCGAACAGGCCCAGCGTGGTGGGATCGGAGCCCTCCGGCGGCTCTTCCTGGATGACCTGGTTCAGCAGGCCCCAGAACGAATAGTCGCCCGGTGCGACGAAGTTCGCCGGCACGCCCGACGCGTTGACGAACTTCATCGGCGGCGGATTGGCGGCGTCGGCCAGGCGGTAGATCCGCAGGTTCTTCTTCACCGACTCGACGCCGGGCTTGGTCGAACCGTCGACGAGGAAGGCGCGGAAGACGAGCCAGTTGCCGAAGGTGCTCGGCCGGACGACGTGATAGCCCGGCGGGATCTCGCCCTTGTATCCAGGCGGCAGCACGAGGTACTTGCCGCCCTCGCCCTTGTCGGCGCCGGTGATGCCGACGTCGGCCACCCACTTGATACCAGAAGTCGTTGACCAGCCCCAGCACCTTGGGCGGGATCTCGGCCACCAACGGCCCCTTGCTGGTGTCGACCCAGATGAAGTTGTAGATCGTGTTGTCGTTCGCCGTCAGCTCGACGGTCCTCGGATCGACCAGGTCTTCCCAGATGCACGTCGGTCTGGTTGTCGGGCCCGAACTTGCGGATCGAGTCGCGCATGCCGGCCTGGTTGACGATGGGGATCGCCAGCAGGTAGGCCTGCAGCGCCCGCGAACGGTCGAGGTTGTCGTAGATCTTCTCGACGGTCTCGGCCGTCGGGTAGCCATAGTTCAGGTTCAAGGTGCCGATCGAGGACTCGAGCTTGTCGGGCACGGCGACACCCGGGGCGATGGGCGTCGTCATCTTGAAGGTCTGGGCCGAAGCCACGGTCGTGATCGCGATCGCGAAAATCGCTCCAAGGATTGCCTGTCTGGTCATGTTCATCTCTCCTGCTGCGCAGTCGTTCCGCTCTGTATCGGCAACAATTAATTTTCCAGGCTAGCAGACTATCCAGGATAAAACTTTGCAAATCCGGCCCTTCCCGTGGTCCACTTGGGGGCTCCAGCCACGAGTGACAGTTCAGAGATTGCCCTGCCCTTCCTGATCCGGTTGGGTGCTTGGAGGTTGCCGGATGGCCAGATCAACACAACCCATCTCTGATAGGGCCCACGGCAAGGAGCCCAGACGCAAGCGCGAGCCCGCGCAGGATGTCGCCGTGCGAAGGGCAGCCCCGCACAGCCGCCAACCCGCCGCGGCCGACGGCGAAGTTCGGATCGGGCCTGTCGCTGCGATTCCAGACCTCTTGAGGAAGTTCGGGGTCGCACCGAGCCTCCCGTTCGTGCGCGCCGGAGTCCCGCTTCACACCTTCAAGAATCCCGAGAACCGGATCGCCTTCGAGGTTCTTGGCCGCTTGCTTTCCGAATGCTCGGCGGCTACGGCCTGCGGCCATTTCGGCCTGCTCGTCGGCGAGTGCTTCGAGTTGGATGGCCTCGGCGCCATCGGCTACCTGATGCGCAACTCGGCCACCGTTGGCGAGGCGCTACGGGCCCTTCTTCTCCACCTGTACCTGCACGATCGCGGTGCCGCTCCAATACTGATCAACCTGGACGCGTCGTATGTGCTTTTCGGCTATTCCATCTATCGACACGGGACACCCGGCACCGCGCACCTTTACGACGTAGCCATTGCCATTGGGTACAGGGTACTGAAGGCGATCTGCGGGGCCACCTGGAAGCCGGCGCACGTCCAGTTCTCCCATGTTCGACCGAAGGATCCGCGTCCCTATCGGCGCGTTCTGGGTCCGAATGTCCGATTCGATGCCGAGGTGTCCGGCATCGTGTTCGCCGCGTCGTGGCTTGACTGCCCCATCCCTGGCGCGGACCCCAAGCTCCGCGAACTGGTGATGTCGGCGATCCAGCGAGCCCGTGCCAACAGCACGATGAGCTTCGCCGACATCGTACGGGGCGCACTCCACCAGATGGTCCTGAGCGGCACGTCGTCTGCCGGGAACGTGGCGCTCCTGTTCGGCATACACGAGCGGACGCTGCGCAAACGGCTGACCGCGGAGGGGACCAGCCTGCAACAGCTCGTCAGTCAAACGCGTTTCGAGCTGGCGAAGCAACTCCTGGAGAACACAAAGCTTCCATTGGTGGAGATCGCTTCGGCGCTGCACTTTGCAGACGCGGCGGTCTTTTCGAGGGCGTTCCGCAGCTGGTCAAAGACGAACCCCAGGGAATGGCGCGCCCGACGCGAACCCAACGCCGTACCTCGCGCCGATGAACCGGGACAAGGGACGTTGTCACGACCGGTTTGAAGCAAGTACTTCAAATACCGCTCCTGGCCGCTGCCCCACAGGAGCACGAGTCCAAGGTCTGCTGAACGCCGGATTGCCGACGCTCGCGTCGCCCGACTCGAACTCACACAATGGGTCGCCAGGCGGCCTACACGAACAGTGGCTGACCGGCTACACAATTCATCAATTGGACAGCCAGAAAGCGGGCGATGGCCACCGGTTCCTTACGCTGCACTGCCGACATCCAAGCCGTCGACGCGACCGCCAGCAGAGGGTCGGCCAGCGACAGCAGGGTGAGCGATCTCACTGCCGGGAAGCTGTCCCCCAAGTTGAGCGACCGGAAAGCCGACGCCCGTGATTGGCAGTGACCGACCCACAGCCGTCATCGGCCGCCCTGATTTCGTGGCGGCAAAGCCGCCAGTCAGACCACTACCCACGCACCTGACGGGTGGGTTCGCGACGCGGCCTGCGGCAGGATTCCTGGATCTGGAAATGTTCCCTCCAGCGGGCTTGACAACTGTTGTCAAGCCGACCAAGATGCCTGCATGAGCCGCCAAACCATGAGCTTCGCCTTGCCCGAGTCGATGCGCGAGTACATCGACAACCGGGTCGCCGCCGGCAACTACGGCAACACCAGCGAGTACATCCGCGACCTGGTCCGCCGAGATCAGGAAGAGCAGGCCAAGAAGCGGCTTCGCGATCTCATCGAAGAAGGGCTGGCATCCGGGCCCGGTCGGCGTCGCACCAAGGCGGACGAGAAGGAACTGCTGGCGATCGCTCGCGGCGAGATCGATTGAAGCCGGCAGTTCTGCGCCCGCAGGCGCTGCGCGATCAGCAGGGCGAGGTCCGGTACTACCGCAAGGAGGGTGGCACCCGCGTGGCGGTGAAGCTGGCCAACGCCACCAACGCCGCGCTTGACCAGATCGAACTCGAGCCGGGCATCGGCTCGCCGACGCTCGGCAAGCTTCTCGGCATTCCGGGGCTTCGGACCTGGCGGGTCGCAAAGTTTCCGCTGCTGTGGTGCTACTTCGAACGCGGAGACCATCTTGATGTGGTCCGGCTGCTGGGCGAGCGCCAGGACATCGCCGCGATCTTGGGCGACGAGTTCGCCTCGAACTGACGGCACCAGGGTCGCGGCGGGCGCAGGTACAGAGCTCGATGACTGGTCTACGGCAGCCTGTTCGCCAAGTTGGCCGGCCGGAACCGACCCTCAGCAGCCGTAGGTGGCATTCAACAGGCTCTCTGAAAGCGGCCGTTCGTCATGATTGGGCGAACCGATCTATTGCTCTGCGGCGCTCAATAGCGCACGGGCTTCATCGAGGTCGGGCGTCGAGAACCCCGGAGTGAACTGCGCAAGCAGTGGTTCGAGTAGTGGCCTGACGCTTTCGCGCGACCCGCTCTCATACCAGAGCCGCGCTAGGCCGTTTGCAGCGCGCAGTTCGTAGCTTCGGGTGGCTCGGGACGCGCGACCGACATCGCTTCTTGGAAGCTCGCTTCCGCCTCGGCGCGCTGCCCGCCAACAACAACAGGCTGCCGCGAATATTCAGCGTATATGCGTGCCATCCGAGTTCCTTGCGCTCGAGCAACTCTCGCAAGGCACGCTCGACGAAGGCAAGCCCGGGCTCCACCGCGCCCAGCGCGGCACAGGCATCAGCGGCGATGGCGCGCAGGAGCGACGCGCGCAGCCGGGTCCCTGTCGCTTCGAATCGCTCAACGCCCGCAGCCAGAAGCGCAATAGTGGTGGGATCGCGATCGACCAGCGCGCTGGCCCAGGCCGTATAGACGGTGAACATACCGTCGTACTGCATCAGAGACTTACGTCTGCACAGCGCCAGAGCTTCTTCAGCCATAGTGCGCATACGAAGCGGCTCGCGAGCTAGTACGTAGGTCACACAGGAGACGAACCAACCGACTATTCGGCTTGGCAAATGCGTGTGGTCGCGAATCAACGGCTGCAGCGCGTCGAGTTGCGCATAGGCCAAATCGGGTCGGCCCAGCACCAATAGGGCTGCTGCCCGTGTGCCCAGCGAGCAGACGCCCGGATCATGGCCGGCAAAGGTGCTTTGGTGAAACGGCCCGTCCATGGGTCGGTAGCGCTTGTAGGTCTCCGTCGAGGCCGATCAAGGCCAGTGCCCAGTCGCCCGTGCTAGCCGACGTGGTGTACTCGGCGTGGTCGGCCTGTAGGACAAAGCGCTCGTCACCGCTTTCGATGGCCAATCGACGCGATTCCGCAATGCGCATCGCGGCTTGGTCAAAGTGCAACTGCGACTCGGCGATGAACCACAGGTTGAAGGTGGCGATGAAGCTGTCGGACGCTGTGCCTACATCGCGGCACAACGCAAGCGCCTCGCTCGTAAAGCCGCTCGGCGGCCTCCGACCCCAGGCCCTTGGTCAACATCACAAGCGGCCCAAGTCGAAGTTGCAATGCCAGTTCTTTGCGCCGCAGATCGTCGGGGTGGGACGCCTGTGCCGCCAGCATGCGTGTCAATTCGATTGCTTTGTTGAAGTGCAAGACGGCCTCGACGTGGGCCGACCGCGCAAGCGCCTGGTTGGCGGCACGCTCCCACTCGGTCACGGCCTCGGCCAGGCAGCCGCCATCCGTCAGGTGCCGCGCCAGGGTTTGCGGCTCCGCATCGGCCAACGCGGGAAAGTGCTGGCGCAGCACCCGCGCCGCACGTTCGTTCATCGAGCATCGCTCGCCGCTCTCGTCGAGCTTGCCCAAGGCATACTCCCGCGCGCTCTCCAGCAAGCGGTAGCGCCCCTCTGAGTTCGCGTCCAGCATCACCAGCGAGCGATCAACCAACGCACCCAGTGCTTCGATGACGGCCCATTCATCCAGCGTGTCGTCGCAGGCGGTCTTGGCCGCCAGATCGAGTTCGAAGCTGGACAGGAACACGCCCAGCCGCCTGAACACCGTCTGCTCTTCTGGCGACAGCAAAGCATGGCTCCAGTCGAGTGCGGCACGCAGTGTCTGCTGCCGCGAAGGCGCGCTGCGCGGGCCTTGCCCGAGCAGCCGGAAACGCTCCGACAGCCGGGCTTGCAGGCCCTTCAGCCCGAACAGCGGCAATCGCGCGGCCGCCAGCTTGATGGCCAGCGCCACACCGTCCAGATGGACACACAGGTCCACCACGGCCGGAAGGTTCTCCGGCGTGAGCTGGAAATGCCGATCCGCCGCCTGGGCCTGGTCTACGAACAGTGCGACGGCGCCGTAGCTGAGCGCTTCTTCAACCGATACACCCAGGTCCGGCGCGGCCAGCGCGCCCAGGCGGAACAGGCGCTCGCCCCCGAGACTCAGTGCCGCCTGCGATGTGACCAGCACTCGCACGCCGGGCGCACCTTCCAGCAAGGCCTGCACCAGGGAGGCAACCGCCTCCAGCAGGTGCTCGGCGTTGTCCAGCACGAGCAGCATGCGCCGTTCGGCCAGTGCCTTGACGAGCGCTGCCTGCGGGTTGCTGCCGGGCACCGGGATGCCGAGTTCCCGGGCGACCACGCTGACCAGCATGGCCGGGTCGGCGAGGGGCGCCAACTCTACCCAGGCCGCGCCGTCGGGCGCGTCGCTTTGCGCGCCGTGTGCGGCGGCCAAGGCCAGGGTCGTCTTGCCGATGCCGCCAGCACCGACCACGGTGACCAGGCGGTGTTGCTGAAGGAGCCGCTCCAACGCCGCGAGGTCGTCGTCGCGCCCCAACATGCCCGTTGGCGCCGGTGGCAGGTCTTTGGCCACTGGAGTCGAGGCAGTCGGCGCGATCGGTGCATTCGACTCAACACTTGCCGTTGGCGGGACAGCGCCGGATGGTTCGTCACGTTTGTCCAGGGTGAACCGATAGCCTCGTCCTGGAAAGGTGGCTATGGCCTTGTTGCCCAGAAGCTTGCGCAGGGCCGAGATCTGAGTCTGAAGGTTGCTGTCGTTGACCTCCATGCGCTGCCAGACATGCTCGAGCAACTGGTTCTTCGGCACGACCTGGTGGCGGTGCTCGGCAAGGTGCAACAACACATCGAAGGCCCTGCCGCCGATGGGGACCTCTCGCCCTTCGATCCACAGTTGCCGCTGCGCGGGTCGAATCTCGATGGATCCGAATTGAAGGTTGTGTGGCGCTGCGTTGGAGCGGGCTTGATTGGGCGCAGCAGACACGGCATTGACGCCCGCACTGAGCCTGAAGGCACGAACCGGTTGTGCGATGTTCTTGACGGCTTGCTCGCCAATGTCCACGAATCCGATCTCGACACGCCCCGCGACGATGCCTTGGACGGCGTGCGACACCGCGACGCCACCAGGATCGGCGAGTCCCTCCAGTCGCGCGGCGATGTTGACCCCGTCGCCGTAGACCGTGCCGTCGGTCTTCTCGATCACGTCACCGACGTGAATGCCAAGGCGGAAGCGCATGCGCCGGTCATCCGGAACGTCGCGTCCTGCGGATGCGGCCAGCTGACGTTGGATCGCCAGCGCGGCTTTCACGGCTGCGGTGGCAGTTTCGAACACTGCCAACACCGAATCGCCGGCCATGTCGATCACGCGTCCGTCATGTCCGGCAATCTCAGCGCTGAACACCGCGCGCGCGACATCCAGCGCCGCAACAGTGCCGAGATCGTCAAGCGACATCAGTCGCGAGTAGCCTACTGCGTCCGCCGCCAAGACCGCGAGCAAGCGCGTGCGCAGTGGCAGGTCCGTGTTGCTCGAGTTGTCCATCGCTGGGGCTATGCCTCCCGCCGCAAAGAGGGATCTGCAGAATGGCGACAGCTCGCAGGTGACACGGGAGTGCACACAACGGGCAAACCAAGGACTGGCGCAGTTCATGCGCCTCAGTCAGTATGCGGATGGTTGGACTATTCTGCAACCGTGACTCCGCAAACAGCACGAATTGCGACACTGGGCCTCGGCGTGCGATCTGCCGAGCGGTCCTGTTCTTGGCCTGCCGGGAAGCTGCCGCCGGTGAG
>CAVURB010000018.1:0-27199 GCA_963743815.1 uncultured Chloroflexia bacterium
GGTGGCTCGGCCCTCAAGACCCCGTGGTGGCCGCAGGATCCGACTGGACCGCGTCCGCTGGCGTCGTTCCGATCGCGCGTCCCGCGTCGCGACGAGCGCCGATCAGCATGACGATCAGGACCACGACGGCGCCGACGCCGATCGCGAGTGCGAGGGAGCCCGCGGCCCCGAGGGGTCCGAAGACCACGGGGTCGCGCCATGTCACCGATACCGCCGCCCGGATGAAGGACCAGGCGGCGATCCCGACGAGGAGTAGTCGCCCATCGCGACGACCGGTGGCACCGAGTCCCACGGCACCAAGGCCGGCGATGACGGCCAGGATGAGGGCGAACACGAGCGTTCCGAGGCCCTCATACGCTTGCGACGGATGGGACGGCATGGCGGGTGCAAGCGATCCCCACGGCCCGGGTCCCAGGAAGGCAGTGGCCCAGGCGGCGTCGGATGGCAACCCTTGGCCACTGCCTCCCAGCACCATCGTCAGCTTCCCTGCCCCGATCGCGACGAGCAGGGACAGTGCGACGACATGGGCCCAGCGCCCGACCGGCGCTTCAAGAAGCGACGCGACGTAGGCGCCCGCCAGGACGCCCCCGACGACCGCGGCCCCAAGGTCGAGCCCGGCCACGGAAGGATCGAGGAGTCGGAGCGGGTCGGACCCGAAGGCGTCGAGATGCGCCAGCCCATACCCGAGCCGGCCCAGGATGACGGCGCCCGGCACGGCGCCGATGGCGATGAACAGGAGATCGTCGCCGCGAAGATGGGCCCGGCGAGCCATGACGCCCGTCACCAGCAGGCACGACGCGATGACTGCGGCGAGCGCCAGCGTCTGCCAGCGGACCACGACGTCGTCGAGGATGCGGATCAGGGGGTCGAAGTCGAACGCGATGACGGCGATCGGCACGGTCCGGGCAGTGTACCCAACCATCACGTGTCGCCGGCACGTGTCGGCTGGCCGACACCTGGCGTGTCGCTTCGGTCGTGGCCGATCGACGACGGATGCGCGAACATCGTCCCGTCGGTTGCGCGGGGGTGCACCACCGTCATTGGGGGCGATCGGCGGTCTTGGGGGACCGCCGATCGTGTCCGGTGTCCGGCCTACGGGGGGACGGGCCGGACGCCGCGACAGCCAGCCATGTCAGTCGCCGCCGGTCAGGCCGGCAGTTTCTCCACCAGTTCCCGGACCGCGGCTGCGGACGCGTCGAATGCCGCCTGTTCGTCCGCGGTGAGTTCGATCTCGAGGACTCGTTCCATGCCGGTCGCCCCAAGCACGATGGGCACGCCGACGAACAGGTCGGTGGTCCCGAACTCGCCCTGGAGCAGCACGGCACAGGGCAGGACGCGCTTCCGGTCGAGGAGGATCGACTCGACCATCTCGAAGGCGCTGGCAGCGGGCGCATAGAACGCCGAACCGGTCTTGAGCAGGGCAACCACCTCTGCGCCGCCGTTGGCGGTCCGCTCCTCCAGCGCCCGCACGCGCTCGGGCGACAGGAGTTCGGTGATCGGGACGCCGGCGACCGTGGAGTAGCGGGACAACGGCACCATGGTGTCGCCGTGACCCCCCAGCACGAAGGCGTGGGTATCTTCCACGCTGACGCCGAGCTCCTGGGCGATGAAGGTGCGGAATCGGGCGCTGTCCAGGACGCCGGCCATGCCCAGCACGCGTTCCCGTGGAAAGCCGGAGGCGGCCATCGCCACGTGGCACATCGCGTCGAGCGGGTTCGTGACGATGATGAGGATCGCGTCCGGTGAGTGCTTCGCGGATGCCTGCACCACCGCGCGGACGATCCCGGCGTTCTTGGCGAGGAGGTCGTCGCGACTCATCCCGGGCTGACGCGCGAGGCCCGATGTCACCACGATGATGTCCGAGCCGGCCGTGTCCGCGTAGTCATTCGTGCCCGTGATGCGCGCGTCGTGGCCAACGACTGGAGCCGCTTCGGCCAGGTCGAGACCCTTGCCCTGCGGCAGCCCTTCCACGATGTCGACCAGCACCACGTCGGCCAGACCGGCCTCCGCGATGCGCTGTGCGGTGGTGGCGCCCACGTTGCCGGCGCCGATGACCGTGACCTTGTTGCGTGCCATGGGGACGAGCAGCTCCTTCCGGGACTCAGGTGGGCGGCCGGGACATTCTAGGTCGTGGACCGGAATGGCCAGACGCGATGGATCGTCGTTCGTGGTTGACGGAGGATGGACGCGTGACGATGGGCGAGTCGCGGCGCCCGGGGCAGGCTGTGGATACATCCAGTCACTCGTCGGAGCACGTTCCATGAGCACCAGCCTCCCAGTCGCCGCCCTCGTCGTCCTCGGATCCATGATCACCGTCCTGGGTCTGTTCGCCGCTGGCAGCATCGTCGTCGCGGCCGTCGGCCTCGTGGCTATCGCCGTCGCCGGCATCCTCGATGTCGTCGCTCGGCGCACAGCCTGACCGGCCATCCCAACGTCACCACGGAGATCGTCACCATGCCCGCACTCTTCACGGTCCTCGGCGTCGCCTTGATCATCGTGGCCATCCCGTTCGGGATGATGCTCGCCCCGCTCGCGCTCGGCGTGATCTTCGCCTACCTGGGTTGGCGGCACGTCACGGCGTCCTGGCAGGAGCCGACCGGGAGCCCCGCATGATCGGCGAACTCATCGTCATCGCGACGGTCGTGCTCCTCCCGGCGACGATCTTCCTGAGCATGCTCGCGGCGCTCGGTCTCGCCCTCGCCGGCCTGGCGATCGACCCTGCCGAGCGACGGCTGATCCGTCGCTGAGCCCCGTCAGCCCGGCACGACCGGGCCTGCGGCCGCGATGTCGTCGGTCACGCCGTCGGCGTAGTGCGTGAAGTTGTCCGCGAACATCGTCGCGAGACGCGCGGCCGCCCGGTCGTAGGCGTCGGCATCGGCCCAGGTGGCGCGCGGGTCGAGGAACGACGTCGGGGACGTCCGGGCAGGTCAACGGGACCTCGACCCCGAAGATCGGGTCGATGCGGGTCGGCACGTCGGCAAGGGCGCCGCCGAGCGCCGCCCGGACCATGGCCCGGGTGTGGGCGATGTTCATCCGTTCGCCGGTGCCGTACGGCCCGCCGGTCCAGCCGGTGTTCACGAGCCAGACCGTGGCGTCGTGCTCGGCGAGGCGATCGGTCAGCATGCGCCGCGTACTCGCCAGGGTGGCGGGGCATGAACGGCGCCCCGAAGCAGGCGCTGAACGTCGCCTTGGGCTCCTTCACGCCGATCTCGGTACCGGCGAGCTTGGCCGTGTAGCCACTGATGAAGTGGTAGGCGGCCTGGGCGTGGGTCAGCCTGCGAGATGGGCGGCAGGACCCCGAACGCGTCGGCGGTGAGGAGGACGACCGTCCGCGGCTGGACGGTCATGCCGGTCGGATCGGCGTTGCCGATGAAGTGGAGCGGGTAGGCGCCCCGCGTGTTCTCGGTGATACCGCTCCGAGTCGAGGTCGAGCTCGCGCGTCTCGGGGTCCAGGTCCACGTTCTCCAGGACCGTCCCGAAGCGGCGCGTGGTCTGGAAGATGTCCGGCTCGTACATCGGCGACAGGCGGATGGTCTTGGCGTAGCAGCCGCCCTCGAAGTTGAACAGACCCTGCCGGCGCCCCAGCCATGCTCGTCGTCGCCGATGAGGCTCCGCTCCGGGTCGGCGGACAGGGTGGTCTTGCCGGTGCCCGACAGGCCGAAGAACACGACGCTGTCGGTCGCCGGCCCGACGTTGACCGAGCTGTGCATCGGGAGCACGCCCTCGTCGGGCATGAGGTAGTTCATGACCGTGAAGGCGCTCTTCTTGATCTCGCCCGCGTACTCGGTGCCGACGATGATGATCTCCATCCGCTGCGAGGTGGAGCAGGATGGCGGTCCCGGTGCGGGTGCCCTCGGTCGCGGGGTCCGCCTGGAACGAGGGGACGCAGATGATCGTGAAGTTCGGCTCGAATCCGATCCGGTCGGTCGCGGTCGTGCGGCGGAACAGGTTCCGCGCGAAGACGCTCGCCCACGCGGTCTCGGTGTAGACCCGCAGCCGACGCTGGTGGACCGGGTCCGCGCCGATCAGGCAGTCCTGGGCGTACAGGTCCTTGTCCGCGCAGTACGCCACCAGTCGCGCCCGCAGCCGGTCGTAGTGGGCCTCGCTGATGGGTCGGTTGACGGGGCCCCACCAGATCTTGTCGCGGCTCGTCGGCTCATCGACGATGAACTTGTCCTCGGGCGAGCGCCCGGTGTGCTTCCCGGTGCGCACGACGAGCGGACCCTCCGCGGCGATGAGGCCTTCGCCCGCGCGGATGGCATCTTCGACGAGTTCGGCCGTGGACAGGTTCGCGCGGACGCGCCGACCCAGGAGCGGGCGGATGCGCGTGGTGCCCAGGGTGGATGGGTCGTCGGGGCGGGGCGGCAGCGATGTGGCCATCTGGCTCGGACTCCTCGGACACGGGCGATCACGTCACGGATCGACCGGCCGCGCGTGACGCGGGCCCCGCTGGGGCACCGCAGGAGTCGGCTTTCGCAGTCGCGTTGGCCGGATGCTACCACGTTGCGGTTCGGTATCGAAACACCCCCGAAAGTTCGTGGCGCAACTGGACGATGACGCCGATGGAGCCGGACGCGAGTCTGCAGTCGGTGGCGAAGCCCACTGACGTCGGTGGGCTCGCTGCCCGAGCGAGGGTTGATTCCCATGCAGCGATCGATGGCCGGACCGGCCTTCCTCCTTGTCCTGACCCTGCTGGCAGCTGCCTGTGGCGGCGGGGCCGCGGCCACGCCAGCCGATGGTGCGAGCGGCGGTGATGGCGGTGCCACCGCCACGGGCGACGCGACCACCCCGACCGATGCGCCCCCCGCCACGGATGCCCCCGCGGCCAGCGATCCCGCCGCGGGCGGTGGCGACCCGGGCAGCGCCGCCGTCTGTGACCTCGGGACATCGGACGAGATGACCGCGATCTTCGGCGAGGCCGTCGAGACGCACTACGATCCGGTCGCGCCAAAGACCTGCTTCGTCCGGGCCCCCGACGGGCGGATCTTTGCCCACTGGACGATGGATTACGACACCGCTGCGATGATGTACGACGCATTGGGCGGCGGCGAGACGACGGTCACGGGGATCGGCGACAAGGCCAAGCACCTGGAGAACTTCGGCCTGATGATCCTCAAGGGCGACGTCGGGACGACGATCGTCGTGGCTGCCGAGTCCGGGCTGGGCGGTGACGAGGCCAAGGCAGCGGCCGAACAGGTCGGGGCCATCATCGCTGGCCGGATGTGACGCCTGGCGCGGCGGCCATTGCGGGAGGGTCCGTGGTCGTGTAGATTGCGCGGACAACCGAAGAGCACGTATCAAGAGATGGCTGAGGGACCGGCCCGTTGAAGCCACGACAACCTACCGACGCGAGGTCGGCAAGGTGCCAAGTCCGGGCAGGACCCCCTGCGAGATACGGGAACTCTCCGGAGCCCCACCGATCGACACCAGGGTCCGGGCCCATCCACGCCGGTCCGCCGCATCTCGCCGCGCACCCTGGAGATCGACCGTGACCACGCAGACCCTGCCGCCACCGACGAGCACGACCCGCCCCGCGCCGGACCCTGCCCGCATCACCGGCATGGTCTGTCGCAACTGCGGCCAGACACGCCCGCTCGCGCTCGAATACGTCTGTCCGGCCTGTTTCGGCTCGCTCGAAGTGAGCTACGACTTCGCGGTCGTCGCGGCGACGTTGACCCGCGACGAGATCGCCCGACGACCGGCGGGCATCTGGCGCTACCGCGAGCTGCTGCCCGTCGACGGGGTCCCGACGCGATCGCTGGCCGTGGGGTCCACGCCGCTCATCGCGGCCGATCGGCTGGCGCCGCTCCTGGGCGTCGACCGCCTGTGGATCAAGGACGACACGCGCAACCCGTCGCTCTCGTTCAAGGATCGCCCGGCCGCCATCGCCGCCGAGCGCGCCCTCGAGTTCGGCGTCCCGGCGCTGGCCTGCGCCTCGACCGGGAACCTCGCCGGCGCCACGGCAGCCGCAGCGGCCGCCGTCGGGACTGCCCGCCTACGTGTTCATCCCGGCCGACCTCGAGCCGGCCAAGGTGGACCACGCGCTCGCGTACGGGGCGACGGTCGTGCCGATCGCCGGCACCTACGACGACGTCAATCGGCTCTGCCTCGAGGTCGCGGACGAGACCGGCTGGGGCTTCGTCAACATCAACCTCCGCCCGTTCTACGCGGAAGGGTCCAAGACGCTCGCCTACGAGATCGCCGAGTCGCTCGGGTGGCGCTCGCCCGATGTCGTCGTGGCGCCCGTCGCCAGCGGGGCGATGTTCACGCGGGTCGCCCGCGGCTTCGAGGAACTGGCGGAGCTCGGCCTGATCGAACGGCGACCGATCCGATTCGTCGGCGGACAGGCGGCCGGCTGCGCTCCGGTGGCGACCGCGTTCGAGCGCGGGGTGGACGTCATCGAGCCCGTGCGCGAGCCGGACACCTTCGTTCGCTCGCTGGCGATCGGCAACCCGGCGGACGGCCGCTATGCGCTGGAGCTGGCGCGGGCGAGCGGCGGGTCCATCGAGGCCATCGACGACGAGACCACGGCCAAGGCCATCCGCGACGTGGCGCGTCTCGAGGGGATCTACCCGGAGACCGCCGGCGGCGTGACCCTGGCGGCGGTCGCCGCGGCCCGGCAGCGTGGCGTCATCGAGGACGGCCAGGAGGTCGTCGCGCTGCTGACCGGGAACGGACTCAAGACTCCGGACGCCCGCACGCTCGGCCTCGCCCCGGGCGGGCTGGAGGGTGGCCGCGCACATCCGGGCGAGCCCGGCCTGGCGCCCGTCCTCCGCCCGTCGCTGAGCGCGTTCGAGACCTGGCTGGAGGGCGGCGCATGAGCACGGTCCGCATCCCGCCGACGCTGCGGACCGCGACCGGTGGCGCGAAGCTCGTGGAGGTACCTGGCGGTACGGTCCGCGAGGTCATCACCGGGCTGGTGGCGCTCCATCCGGGCCTCGAGGCTCAGTTGGTGGCCCCCGACGGCGACCTGAACACGTTCGTCAACGCGTTCCTCAACGATACGGATGTGCGGCATTTGCAGTCGCTCGACACGCCGGTCGGCGACGGTGACACGCTCGTGCTGCTCCCCGCGATGGCGGGCGGCTGACCTACAGGATCGATCCGGCTGAACCTACGCCCGGTCGAGCGCCCCTCGAAGGTCGGCGATCAGGTCGTCCACGCCCTCGATCCCGACCGAAAGGCGGATGAGCGCGGGGTCCACCTCGAGGGGTGAGCCCGCCACGGACATGTGGGTCATCGCGGCCGGCACCTCGATCAGCGACTCGACGCCACCGAGTGACTCCGCGAGGGTGAACCAGCGGGTCGCCTCGGCGATGGTCACGGCGCGCTCGGCGGCCGTGGGCGTCCCACCGGGCCCGTCCGCCGGGAGGAACGAGACCATCCCGCCGAACCCCGGGTAGGCCACGCTCGCGATGTCGTCGCGCGATCGCAGGAACGCGGCGACGGCCGCGGCGTTCGACTGGTGGCGCTCCACGCGCAGGTGGAGCGTTCGAAGGCCGCGCAGGACCAGGAAGCAATCCTGCGGTCCCGGCACGGCACCCATCGCGTTCTGCAGGAACCGCAGCCGCTCCGCGACCGCGTCATCCGAGGTCACCGCGACGCCCAGGATCGTGTCGGAGTGGCCAGCGAGGTACTTCGTCGCCGAGTGGAAGACGATGTCCGCCCCAAGGGTCAGCGGTCGCTGGACGGCGGGCGAGGCGAACGTGTTGTCCACGACGATGAGCGGGCGCCCGCCGCCCTCCGACGCCCGGCGCGCCACGGTGGCGACGACCGCACCGATATCGACCACCTTGAGGAGCGGGTTCGTGGGGGTCTCGAACCAGACAAGCCGGGTCCGTTCGCTCAGCGCCTCCCAGAGTCCGTCCATGCCCGACGCCAGGTCCACATAGGTCGTCGCGATGCCGGCACCCGGCTTGCGGACCCGCTCCAGATACCGATACGTCCCGCCGTACACGTCGTCGCCGACGACGATCTCCTCCCCCGGTCCGGCGAGTTCGGCGATGGCCGCCGTGGCGGCGGAACCCGACGCGAACGCGAACCCGTGCGCCCCGCCTTCCAGGGTCGCGACGGCCCGTTCCAGTCGATCGCGGGTGGGGTTCTGGGATCTCGCGTACTCGTAGCCGCGGCGCGGGCGGCCGACGCCGTCCTGGGCGAAGGTCGAGGTCTGATAGATCGGCGGCGCGACGGCCCCGGTCAGCTCATCGGGCTCGGCCCCGGCGTGGACGGCAAGGGTGTCGAAGGAGACGTCGGGTGGGGCATCCGCGCCGGGGGGATCGGTCCGCTGCATGGCGGCCATCATGGCACCGCCGGGTTCAGGCCGTCGGGTGCCAGTCGTCCACTTCGAAGACCAGTTCCTCGCCGTCGATGTCGTCCAGCTGTCGACCGACCTGGCGGAACCCGAACTTGGCCAGCACCGCCTGCGACGCGACGTTGTCGGGCGCGGTTGCGGCTCGGAAGCGGGTGACGCCGTGCTCGCGGTGCGCCCATTCGAACATCGCCCGCACCACCTCGGTCGCGATACCGCGCCGTCGATACGAGGCCTCCACGCGATAGCCGATCTCGACCCGACCGCCCTCGTCCGGCGGGCTGTGGAACCCGACCGTCCCGATCACGTGGCGGCCGGCAAGGTCATCGATCACGATCGCCCGGCCCAGCCAGGGCTGCATCGTGGCGTCCGCGCTGAGGTCCGCGATCCGGAACTGCAGGAAGCCATCCAGCTGGTCGCGCAGGTCCGGCGGGATCGCGGCACCGATCTCAGCGGAGGCAGCGACGAGGTCGCGGGCCTGGAGCAGGCGCATGAATGGCAGCGTCATCGAGACCAGCTCGAAACGCTCGGTGCGGATCGAGGGAACGGACGAGGTCTGGGTCATGGCTGTGCATGGTCCCATCCGGCGGGCCGACATGCCACCCGTTCGCGCACCCGGAGGTCGCCAGCGGCCCGGCCGTCCATTGCGAGCCGACCCGGCCGACTGGCACGATGGCACCGTGATGACCACGTTCATCGTCATCGAAGGGTCCGACATCGCGCTGGATGTGGCGATCCGGGAGTCTGGTGCTGGCCGGTGCTCGGAGGGCTTCCTGCCGCCGTTCCGACCGAACGAGATCCGGACAGGGACCGTCGAGTCGGCGACCGATGCGGAAGCCGCGCTGCTCGCAGCGCTCGACGGGGCCGGCCTCATCCTTCGTGCGACCGGCCGGCGCGACGTGATCGATCGACTGGTGGACGACCTGCGGCGGCTGGGTCCGGTGGATCATCGCGTCGGCGAACCCGACACGGCCGAAGCCCTGAGTCCGACCGCACGCGCGATCCTCGGGCTGCTGGCCGAAGGACACTCGCTCGGCGAAGCGGCCACGATCCTCGGGCTGTCCCGTCGGACGGCGGATCGTCGACTGGCCGAGGGCCGGCGAGTGCTCGGGGTCGAGCGGACGACGGAGGCGATCTCGCGTGCAGGACGCCTGGGATGGCTCGCGCGGGACGCTCGGTCGGACGGTTGAGCGGCTAGCTCGATCCGTCGCTGTGATGGGCCAGGTACTCGAGGATGTCGAGCTTGGTCACCACACCCGCTGGACGTTCGCCACGCACGGCCACGAGCGCGTTCACTCCACCCGACAGCAGGGCGAACGCCGCATCGAGCGTCGCCGAGGCCTCCACGAGGGGCAGCGGCGGGTCCATGACCTCCCCGACCGTCCGCTCGACCACCGATGGGTCACGGAATGCCCGGTCCAGGAGCCCCTTTTCGCTGATGGACCCCACGAGGCCAACGACGTCATCGCCCTCTGCCTCCTCGGAGACCGGCAGCTGGCTGATGCCGAACGCCTGAAGCGTGGCGATCGCGTCCCCGACCCGTTCCGTGGTCCGGGCGACGACGACCGCCGGACGATCGGGCGCGTGGTGGCGGTCCGCCAGGAGAGCTTCGATCCGCGTGGCGGACCCGGTCGTGGCCATCAGGCCGTTGGCGCGCATCCACTCGTCGTTGTAGAGCTTGGAGAGGTAGCTGCGCCCGCTGTCGGGGAGGAGCACCACGACGACCGCCTCGTGGCCGCCGTCCTTGGCCGCCAGGTCACGGACGACCTCGCGGGCTGCGACCATCGCCGTCCCGCACGACCCGCCCGACAGGATCCCCTCCTCGCGGGTCAATCGCCGGGCCATCGCGAAGGCGTCGTGGTCGCTCACGCGCACCCAGCGGTCGATGACCGACGCGTCGTAGGTCCCAGGGATGAAATCTTCGCCCACGCCCTCGGTCAGGTACGGCCGGGCGGTGTCTCCCGACAGGACACTCCCCTCCGGATCGGCACCGATCACCTGGATCGCCGGGTTCTGGTCCTTGAGGAAATGGGCCACACCGGAGATCGTGCCGCCGGTCCCGACGCTGGCGACGAAGTGCGTGATCCGGCCGTCGGTGCCGTCCCAGAGTTCCGGACCGGTGGTCCGCTCATGGGCGGCCGGGTTCTCCATGTTCCAGTACTGGTCCGGCTTGAAGGCCCCGGGGATGTCGCGCGCGAGCCGGGCGGCCACGGAGTAGTAGCTCTCGGGCGACTCCGGCGCGACGTTGGTCGGGCACAGGACGACCTCCGCGCCATACGCACGCAGGAGGGTCTGCTTTTCGACGGACTGCTTGTCGGCCATGACGAAGATGCATCGATAGCCCTTGAGCGCGGCGGCGATGGCCAGGCCGTGGCCGGTGTTGCCGCTCGTCGGCTCGATGATCGTGCCGCCGGGCTTGAGGAGGCCGGCTCGCTCCGCCGCCTCGATCATCGGCAGGCCGATCCGGTCCTTGACGGAGCCGCCCGGGTTCAGCATCTCGAGCTTGGCGAGGAGGAGCGGCTGACGCTCGGGGTTCCCGAGGTCGCGGTTCACCCGCGTGATCCGGACGAGGGGCGTGTGACCGACGAGGTCGAGGATGGACTCGGCGTACTGCATCGGGCCCGAGTATAGGTGCGTGCCGGGCGCCGGTCAGTGCCAGGCGTGGTAGGGCGTCCTGGAGCCAGCACCACCGCTTCCGCGCCCCGACCGGTGTCCGCGTCGCCTCGTGCGCGGCCGCGACCGGTGCGGCGGTCCGCTCGTGCAGCGCCGTCGCGATGTCGGTGGGCCATCGCTCGCTCGCCGCTGGACCAGGGTGCGGGCAGGGGCGCGTCGGCTGGGACGTCGGCGAGGTCGCGCACGGTGACCGGTGGGAGGACGTCCAACCGAAACCGGCGGCCGCGGTACAGCTCGTGGGTCCCGCCGAGCACGATCGGCACGATCGGTCGGTCCGCTCGGAGGGCGAAGTAGGCGACGCCGAGACCCAGCGGTCGGGCGGTCCCGGGCGGCGTCGCCGGGCCACTCTCGGGGAACAGGCACACGATGGCGCCGGCATCGAGCGCCGCGCAGGCCCCGGCGAGATGCCCCTCCACGGCCTCGCGACCACCGCCCGGCCAGATCGGGATCACGCCACCGATCCGCCGCACCAGCCATCGACGCCACCACGAGCGGAAGATGGCCGGCCCGTCACCGAAGAAGACGAGACGGGGCTCGCGCGGCAGGGCATCGAAGACGACGAACGGGTCCACCCAGGTCCGGTGCGGCAGCCCGGCCGCGATCCAGCCGCCGGTCATCCGGCCGTCGCTGTCTCGCGGCAGGTGCTCCATCCCGCGGACGTCCGTCCTGAATGCGAATAACCAGCGCCCGATGAGGCGGACGGCGACCGCGATGATCCGGTACCCCACGGTGGGCCGCGGCGATGCAGCTCCGATCAGCCCGGTGGGGTGGTCCTCCGGGTCGGGTGCCGCCATCGACCTACTCGGTCCGATCGAGCCGCCCCGGACGCAGCAGGAGCCACGTGAGCCGTCGGCGCAGGCGTCGCGGGTGATCGGGTGGGTCCACCGTCCACGGGTGCAGCGCCTCGACCACGGGTCCCAGGATCGCGGCCAGGCTGTCGGTCATCACCCGGGCCAGCGCCAGTTCCTCGCGCGATCCCGGCTCAGGGAATGGGGCGTCCGGCGGGAGGCCCGCCAGGGCCCGCGCGGTGGTCGGCTCCAGCACCTGCGACGCCATCCGCCGCCCCAGATACAGCTCCTCGGTGCCGGCCATCGCGAGGGGCACGACCGGTGCGTCGGTCCGCAGCGCGATGATCGCCCAGCCTGTGCGCAGCGCGCCGAGGCGGCCGGGTGGACCGCTGACCGTTCCTTCCGGCATCTGGGCGAACACGGCGCCGTTGGCGATGACGGCGCGCGCCGACGCCACGTGCTGTTCGATCCCGACCCCGCCACGCCACACGGGGAGCAGTCCACCCAGTCGATGGATCAGTATCTCGCGCCAGCGCGCCGTGAACGTGGACGGTGCGCTCCCCAGGAACCAGCACCTGGGCTCTGCCGGCACGGCGTGCATGACCACGAACGGATCCATCCAGCCGCGATGCGCCGCCGCAACGAGCAGATAGCCGCCACCCTTCGGCAGGCGCTCCTGGCCGCTCGTTCGGATGCGGAACCGGAACATCACGAAACAGACGAACCGCGCCACGAGCCTCAGGACGTGATACAGCCACGGGCCGCGCGACTCGGGCGCTCGACCGAGCCACGCGAGCCCCTCCTCAGCCCCACCCTCGCGCGATGCGGCGAGCGCCTCGGGGGCGATACGCCCCGGTGGCGGGCGTCGGCGCGACGGGTCGGGACGCTCGCCGTCGGCGGTCATGACGGAGGTGGCGCGACCTCGTCATCGATCTCGTTTTCGGGCGCGGCCGCCGTTTCGGGCGCGGGCGCCGTTTCGGGCGCGGCAACGGCATCGGGCTCGGGCTCCAGCTCGGGCGCACCGATACCCAGGTCTTCCGGCGTCGTCGGCTCCGCATCGGGATCGCCGGAGAGGTCGCCAGCATGCGCCCAGGGCTCATCGATGGGCTCGTCCTCCCAGTCCGTTCGATCCGAGCGCGCCCCAGATCGCGACCTCCGGGTGCGTCGGCGGTTCGTCGTCGGCGACGTGGCCGGGGCGGTGGCGCCAGAGCAGGACGGCGGCCGCCACGCCCACGAACAGGAGCGACACGATCATCGCGGTCGGGATGCCGAACAGCGTCCAGTTGTCCGAGCGCAGGGTCTCGAGCGCGAAGCGGACCAGGCCGTACCAGATGAAGAACAGCAGGATGATGTCGCCGGGCCGCAGGCGGGGGCGGAACCGGTACCCGACCCACAGCAGGAACAGCATGCCGAGCAGGCCGGAGAGCGACTCATAGAGGAAGAGCGGGTGGAATCGCGTCTCCTCGCCGAACTCCGGGCAGAGGTAGGCGGTGATCCGGTGGGTGCACTCGATCGGGATCCCCCAGGGAAGCGTCGTCGGCGGCCCGTAGAGCTCCTGGTTGAAGTAGTTGCCCCACCGGGCGATGGCCTGCATCAGGAACAGACCGGGAGCCACGATGTCCGCCCATCGCCAGAACTGCAGGTTCTTGTAGCGCGTGTACAGGATCAGCGCGATGAGCCCGACGAAGATCCCGCCGTACACCCCGAGGCCCGTGTAGGGAGGCAGGATGATCGAGAGCAGGTCGTCCTGGTAGAGCGCCCACTGGTCGATGACGTGATAGAGGCGCCCACCGATCAGCGCGGCGATCGCGATGATGATCATGCCGTTGCCGACGAGCTCGGGGTCCTCGCCGGCCCGCTTCGCAAGCCGCGTCAGCAGCAGGTACACCGCCGCGAGCCCGAGGGCGTACCCGATGCCGTACCAGTACACGGGGAGTGGCCCGAGCTGGAACGCGATCGGGTCCGGGGTGAAGTCGAGCATCCGCGGAGTGTACCGGCCGCCACGGTTCGGGCGGGTCGGGCGCGCCGGCTCCTGTCAGATGCTCACCAAGGGAGCGCGCGTCAACGCATTCCCGTCATCTGGTCGCCCTGATGCGCATCTGACCAGAAGCCAGGCTGCGATCGTGCGTGAGCCCTCCGTCGGTGTGCCCACGCTCGTGACCAGCGCCCTCGTCATGGACATCTGTCACTAACCTGACGGCCGCGGGTCGACCGTCCCAGGCCCGCCGATGCCAGTCACCCGGAGCAACCACCGAAGAAGTCCTTGTTCACGGGCGAAGCCAGCGATGCTCCACCTTGGAGGTCCAGATCGAAGTCCGGTGGGGCATCTCGCACCTGTACCGGGCGGATCGTGAACGAGTCGCGCGGCAGCGCCGCCGTGTCGTGGACGACGCAGTCCTGGTCCGGGTCGATGAGCTCGATCACGCCGTCCACAGGCGCCCGCTGTTCGTTGAGAGGACCAACCGTCCGTTCGCGGCATGTGCCATGCCCACGAGGCTGCGTCGGTCGTGATCGAGATGAGCAGCGGCTGTCGCCGTTGATCACGTCGACCTTCCAGCGGGCCCGGGGAGAAGGAGGCACCCAGATGCGACCGCCGATGACGACGAGCGTCAAGCACAGATGCCATCGACCCGACCGCAACTTCACGGAGCTCCCGCCTCCCTTGGATGTCGACGCGACCATCGCGGCCGAGCATAAGACGTGCCGTCCCTATACTTCGCCGTGGTGAACGCCGAGTTCAACTGGTGGCTGCTCATCGTCGGGCTCGTCGTGGGAGCCGGGCTGGTCTGGTTCGTCCTGATGGACTCCCGCCGACGGGAAGCGGACGTGGATGCGGCGGAGCAAGCGCGGGAGGCCGCCTGGCTGTCCGCGATCATGGCGGACGAGGGCTGGGACGTACCGTTGGAGGCCACCGAACGCCTGTTGGCGCTCCATCGCTCCTATCTCGAGGCACCACCGCCGGATGAGGTCATCGAACGGGTCGACCCGACACCGGACGGGTCAGAGCTCGCCGGCGATGACCGGGTCGGTCTCGGGGCCTGAGCCGTCCTTCGCGGTAAGCGACACGCCGAAGGTCGTGCCTGGGTCCGCTGCTGCCACGCCCGGTGTGGGGCCGACCCAGAACGCGAGCTCATCGGCGAAGTACATCCGGCCAACGTCCTCGCGGACGCCGTCGACGAGCAGCCAGCAGCGGTATTCCTGACCCTCCGGCGGCGACGCCAGGCCGTCGGCCACGACCACGAGTTCGGTCGTCGTGGGTGAGAAGAGCAACGAACCGCTCGCATCGGATCCTCCCGTCGAGGTCAGCGCGACACGCTCCGCGTCCGGGTCGGCGGTGATCTCGAGCGTGGCGGCGGTCACGGCTTCGAGGCCGGCGATCGCCCGGTCCTGCTCGGCGAGCTGCTGGTCGACCCGGTTGCCGATGACGACCGTGCTCGCCACGACCGAGATGACCACGGCGGCGGCGATCGACGCCACCCACGGCAGGATCCCGATCGCCCGACGACGGGCACCGATCGAGGTGGGGGCCGCGGCTCCTGCGGCGCCCTGGGCAGCCGCCGGGACGGGGGTGTCGGACGCGGTGACCGCATCGGCGCCCCGTGGGATGCCTGCCGCCCGCACGAACCCGAGCGTCCGATCGCGCAGGTCCGCCGGTGGCGTCGTCCGGACCACGTCGCGCAGCAGCGGGACGGCGCGGCGCAGGCGTTCCAGCTCGTCGGCGCAGACCTCGCACCCCGCGAGGTGACCCGCCACCGCGGCCGCGGTCGGCGTGTCGCCTGCCATCAGCCGATCGAGTCCCCCGGCCTCGACGGCCGCCAGCTCGAGCTGTTCGAGCGCGTCCTGGTGATCCATCAGTAGTGTTGGGTCCCCTCGCTTCAGTGATCGGGTCCGGCCGACGAGGCCGGTGCCAGGTATCGAGCGTATTCCGGCCCGACACCCGAGCCGAGCACGCCACGGAGCCGGGCGAGGGCGCGTCGCGTTCGGGTCTTGACGGTCCCGAGCGGCCACCCCAACCGCTCCGCGATCTCGGACTGGGACAGGTCCTCGCCGTACGCGAGGATGATGACGATCCGCTCGTCCTCGGGCATGTCGCGGAGCGCCGTCTGCAGGGCGGCCCGCAACTCGCCGAGCCCGACCTCGACCTCCGGCGACCGCGGAGGAACGGCGCCGGCCACGATCGCCCCGGCCGCAAGCACCCGGTCCAGCGTGTCGGCGTCCGCCTCGTTCCCGCCGCCCGCTGACGGACCCGTGGCCGCGGCCGACGAGAGTGGGATCGTCGCGGGTCGGCGACCGGTCGCGCGGAGGCGATCCACGGTCCGATTGCGCGCGATGGTGTGCAACCAGGCCGCCAACGAACCCCGCGCCACGTCGTACGACTCGGCACGGTTCCACAACGCCAGGAATGTCTCCTGCACGACCTCCTCGGCTAGCCCACGGTCGGATGTCATCCGACACGCCGCCGCGAAGACGCCATCGGCATGTCGGTCATAGAGCTCGGCCAGGGCATCATGCGATCCGGCGACGACTTCGCGGACGAGGGCGGCGTCATCGAGCGGTCCCCGGCCGGGACCCGTCATGCGGTACGACCGCCAGTCGGTCGTCGGTTTCGGGCGCTCACCACGATCCGTCGGCGCGTCGCACGGGGCTGGCGAACGTCCCGGCCGGCCGGTGGGCTTCGAGGCAGGTCACACCCTCGGGCCCGACGACCGCGTCGTGGAGTGTGCCAGCCGGCAGTTCCAGTCGATCGCCCACGTCCAGGGCGATCGCGTCGCCGTCGCCATGCAGCCCGAATCGGATCGATCCGGCCACGACGACGATGACCTTGTCGTACCCATGGTCGTGGGCACCATACCGATCGCCGGGACCGTTGGACCACGCGCCGGGATCCAGCCCCTCCCCTTCCAGGCGGTCGCGCCACGCTGCAGACGTACGCATCCGTCAGCCGGCCACCGAGACGCCGATGAGCGACCCGATGAGATACGTCACGGTGGCCGCGGCCAGGCCGATGCCCAGCTGACGGAACCCGGAGAAGAGCACGCCGCGGCCGGTCAGCATGCTGACGCCGGCGCCCACCAGGAAGAGGGCCGCGAGGCTCAGGGCGAGGCTGGCGGCGATCACGGCCGTCCCACCGCCGAAGAGGAACGGGATGACGGGGATGACGGCACCGACCGCGAAGGCGACGAACGAGCCGGCCGCGGCGCCCCACGGCGACCCGAGCTCTTCGGGGTCGAGGCCCAACTCCTCGCGAACCAGCATGTCCAGCGCGGCTTTGGGATCCTGGAAGATCCGGTGGGCGATGGCGGAGGCCTCGTCGGCGCTGAACCCCTTCGCCCGGTAGGCGGCCGCGAGCTCGGCCTCTTCCTCCTCCGGCATCAGTTCCATCTCGGCCCGTTCGAGGGCGATCTGGCGTTCGAACAACTCGCGCTGGCTCTGCATGCTGATGTACTCGCCGGCGGCCATGCTGAACGCCCCGGCAAGCAGTCCGGCGATGCCGGCCAGCAGGATGAAGCTCGGGTTCTGGGAGGCCGCGCCGGCCACGCCCATGACCAGCGACAGGTTGCTCACGAGACCGTCGCTCACCCCGAAGATCACCGCACGGAGCGTTCCGGAACGCCCGCCGGTGCGATGCCATCGCTCCCGCTCGGCGATCTCGGCCGCCGACGTCGCTCGGCGAGCGACGGCGACGCCGTCCCGTGACGGATCGATGGCCGCTGCCGCGGCGGCCGCGGCCGCCCCGCTGCCGCCCGAGCCCGAGCCGGCCGTCCCAAGCTCGTCCCAGATCCGGGCGTGCTCGCGCTCGTCGGCGGCGATCGCCGCGACCTCGGGACCCGACGCCTGTGCGTCGTAGATCTCCTCTTCGTCGCCCTCGAGGGCCTTGACCAGGTCGGCGACGGCGCGCGTCCCGAATAGCCGGGCCGCCAGGATGATGAACCGGACCCTCGCGCGGGGCGCGCCCGCCGGTGGCGGGACGACGGCACCCAGCTCCGTCAGCTTGCCCGCCCAGATATCGGCGTGTCGTCGCTCGTTGCCGGCGATCCGCTCGAACGCGGCGGCGCGGACCGGGTCCTTCTCGATCTTCGCCAACGACTCGTACAGGACGATGGCATCGCGTTCCAGCTTGAGGTTCTCGAGACTGGTCGCGGTGTCGATCGGGGCCATGGACGCATCCTAGCGGCCATCTACACTTCGGGCGTGCCAGCGCCCATCCGGTTCCTTGCCGCGGCCGACGTCGAGCGCGCGATGCCGCCCGTCGCCGAGCGGGTCGCCCTCGCGGAACGGACGATGACGGCGCTCGTCGCCGATGCCGACCTGCCGCCCAAGATCGGCGTGCACCCCCGGCCGGAGGGCTCGTTCGCGCACGCGATGCCGGCGCTCCTGCGGGGCGCGCCCAGCGATGGATCGGGCGACCGGCTCGGCATCAAGTGGGTCACCGGCAGCCCCGAAAACCGGGCCCGTGGCCTGCCGGCCATCCATGCCATCGTCATCCTGAACGACGCGGGGACCGGCGAGCCCACGGCCATCCTGGACGGTGGTCCGATCACGGCCCAACGGACTGCGGCCGTCTCGGGGGTGGCGATCGCCCACTTCGGACCGACGGCGGCGATGCTCGGCGGGAGACCGCCGCGGGCCGCGATCATCGGTGCGGGGGTCCAGGGCCACAGCCACCTCGAGGTCCTCGGCCACCTGCTGCCCGGCGTGGACCTGGCCATCCACGACAGCGACGTGGCGCGGTCGGAGGCGCTCACGACCGCGGCGGCGGCGACCGCCGGGATCGGCACGGCACGGGCCGTCGAGTCCGGGCGCGAGGCGACGATCGATGCCGACGTCGTGATCACGGCGGCGTCCTTCACGACGCCGGAACGGCGGCAGATCATGACCGGGGACTGGCTGACGTCGTCGGCGCTCGTCGTGCCGATCGATTACGCCACGATGTGCTCCGCGGCCGTCGCGCGCGATGCCGCCCTGTTCCTCGTCGATGAGCGCGGGCAGTTCATCGCCAACCGGGAGGCCGGGCAGTTCGACGGCTATCCGGACCCGGCCGCGACGATCGGTGAGGCGATCCTCGCCGGAACACGCCGGCCGCTCGCCGGTCGTGTCGTCGTCACCCACCTCGGTGTCGGCCTCGCCGACGTCATCTTCGCCGATGCCATCCTGCGACGCGCCGAGGCCGCCGGGCTCGGCACGATCGTGGGCACCTGAGGATGCGGATCGTCCGGTTCCTCGTCGTCGGGCTCGTGGTCATCGTCCTGGGTGGTCTCCTGCTGGGCGTGGGAGCCATCGCATGGATCACCGGACGCTCCCTTCCCCAGACGACTGGCGAGCTCCGGGTCAACGGATTGCGTGCCGAGGTCACCGTGGCCCGCGACGACCACGGCATCGCCCATATCACTGCCACGGATCCACACGACCTGTTCCTCGCCCAGGGGTATGTCCACGCCCAGGAACGCATGTGGCAGATGGAGGTGTGGCGTCATATCGCCGCCGGGCGCGTTGCCGAACTGTTCGGCGAGGGCTCCATCGATACGGACCGATTCATCCGGACCCTTGGGTGGCGGCAGGCTGCCGAGCGCGACCTCGCCGCCGCGAGCCCGACCGTGCGTTCCGTCCTGGACGCGTACGCCCAAGGCGTGAACGCCTGGCTCGACACGAACCGCGGCAACCTCGGGCTCGCGTACCTCGTGACCGGCGCGACTCCAGAGCCGTGGACGCCGCTCGACACGGTGAGCTGGGGCAAGGTCCAGGCGTGGAACCTCGGCGGCAACATGGACAGCGAGCTGTTCCGATACCTGGCCGACTCGCAGCTCGGCGATCCGGCCCTGACCGACGAGCTCACGGCGCCCCGCGAGTTCGGACCGGTCATCGTCCCCAGCGGATCGGACGACGTCCTTGCGTCGGGACTCTTGAGGACTCCGCGACGCTCGACCACCCTGTCCCCCGCAGCCGCGGCGGCGTGGTCCGATGTCGCGTCCCTGGGTGGCGAGGCACTCCGACTCGCGGGTCTCGACGCCGGCGGTGGCGGGCTCGCGTCGGATCACGGCATCGGGTCCAACTCGTGGGTGGTCCGGCCCGAGCTGTCGCTCAGTGGCGGCGCCCTCCTTGCCAACGATCCCCACCTCGGCATCTCCATGCCATCGATCTGGTTCATCAACGGCCTGCATTGCGCAACGGTGGACGACGCGTGCCCGTACGACGTCGCCGGCGTCAGCTTTCCGGGCGTGCCCGGCGTCGTCCTGGGCCACAACGCGCGGATCGCGTGGGGTGCCACGAATGCGGACCCGGACGTGCAGGACCTCGTCATCGAGACCGTGGATCCGACCGATCCATCCCGCTATCTCGGTCCGGACGGCACGTCGCTCCCGTTCACGACGCGGACCGAGGAGATCCTCGTGGATGGCGGCGAGACCGTCGCGCTCGACGTCCGCGAGACGATCCACGGCCCGATCCTCAACGACGTGGACGACCGCCTGGTAGACGCACCCCTGATGGCGTTGCGCTGGACGGGGATCCACGCGGACGCGGGACCGGACCGGACACTCGAGGCGTTCCTCGGCCTCAACGTCGCCGACGACTGGGACGATTTCCGCGCCAGCCTGTCGCTCTACGGTGCACCGTCGCAGAACTTCGTCTACGCGGACGTCGACGGTCGCGTGGGATACCAGCTTCCGGGCTACGTCCCGATCCGGTCCGACCCGAACGATCGCGGGGAACGGCCCGTGTCGGGCAGCGACGGGAGCGGGGAGTGGATCGGGAGGATCCCGTTCGACGATCTCCCGCGCCTCCAGGATCCGACGGACGGCTGGATCGTGACGGCCAACAACGCCATCGTCGACGAGGCCTACCCGACCTTCCTGGGACAGGAATGGGACCCCGGTTACCGCGCGGAGCGGATCATCGATCTCCTCAACTCGTATGCCGACGACGGGGCGACACTCGATGAGATGGGCACGATCCAGGTGGACTCCGTGCCGGTCCGGGCGCGGGACATCGGGTTCCTGCTCGCGGGCGCCACGCCCGAGACGGAGGACGGCCAGGCGCTCGCACGCGCCATCGAGGACTGGACCGGCGACTGCGAGGTGGACAGCGTGGGCTGTGCCGCCTACATGACGTGGGAGTACCGCGTCTTGCGAGCCCTCTTCGATGACGACCTGGGCAAGCTCGCCCGGGACTACGTCGGGAGCCCGTTCTCGTGGGTGATGCTGTACCGCCTGCTGGAGGACACGTCATCGACCTGGTGGGACGACCGCACGACGGCGGCCATCGAGACGGCCGATCAGGTCGTCGTGCGGGCGATGGATCTCGCCGGTGCGGACCTCCGCGCGGCGTTCGGCGACCCTGCGGACTGGACCTGGGGCCGCCTGCACACCGCCACGTTCGAGGAAGCCACGATCGGTGCCTCCAGCGGGATCGGCCCGTTGGAGTGGTACTTCAACAAGGGTCCGTTCGCGGTCGCCGGAGCGGCCGGCACGCCCAACGCGCAGTACTACCGGTTCCGGGAGGCGTATCCGGACCCTGCGGATCCCGAGCACGTGCCCGTCGGCGTGGATGAGCTCTTCGCGGTGACCAACCTGCCGTCCTATCGACTGCTCATCAACATGGGCGACCTCGATGGGGCGCGGATCGTCAGCACGACCGGCCAATCGGGCAACCCATTCGACGCGCACTACGGCGACATGATCGAGCCGTGGCGGGTGGGCGGGAACGTCGCGCTTCCGTTCTCGCCATCGGCGATCGACGCTGCGACCGTCGCGGAGCTACACCTCACGCCCTGAGGACGACGACCGTCGAGCGTGGCGGGAACGCTCAGACCGGAGCGGAGCCCGTGAAGTCCTTGCGGAGCGTCATCGAGAACGGCGAGCGGACGGTCGCGTCGGGGAAGAGCGAGGCTTCGTCGGCGGTCGCGGCGATCCAATCCACCTGGTGGCGGTTCACGATGATCGTGGGGACGTCGCGCGCGATGGTGGTCCCGGCGACGCTGTAGGCGATCGTCGCCTGGGTGAGTGGGATCATCGTCTCGCGCTGGAGGACGTTCTTCATCGGGTCCACGCCGGGCCGCGTGTGCAGGCGTCCCAGGATGACGTACGGCCCGATCGCGAGCTGCATCCGCGTCTCCTCGAGCTCCACCCGCTGCGACTCGGAGCCACGCGGGCCGGTCCCCACGACCGCGAGGAGTTCATCCCGCTCCAGGCTCACCGAGTCAAGGGAGACCGCGTGGCCGTCCTCGAGGCTCGTGAACTCGACGTGGTGCAGCCGGAACCGCTCCTGGCCGTTGAGGAAGTCGGTCAGGCGCTCGCCGAACATCGTGACCTGGCCCGCGATCGTGCAATCGCCGGCATACCCCTGGAACTCGACACCTTGCATGGTGCGGTGACGGTAGGTGGGGACCGGTGTCGCTGGCCATCGGCCGTTCGTACCGTGCGGGTACCAGCTACTCGCTGATCTCCAGGGGGCCGGCGGGCACTTCGATCAGCACGCGCCCGTCCTCGATGACGACCGGATAGACCGCAAGCGGCTCCTCGGCTGGCGGGTCCAGGGGCTCGCCACTGGACAGGTCGAAGCGCGACAGGTGCAGCGCGCAGGTGAGCGTGCCGTTGGTCAGGAATCCCTTGTCCAGCTCGAAGTATTCGTGCGAGCAGATGCCCTGGACGGCCGTGTATTCGCCGCCGGCGTTGATCACCAGGACCTGGTCCGTGCCGTCCACCCAGGCCATCTTCATCTCGCCGTCCCCGACCTCGTCGACGCCGAGGAGATCGATGCGCCTCATCGGCGCGAACGAGGTTGTGGAGGCATCAGGCGGCCGCCCTGCCGCCACCGACGCCCACCGCCCACTTCGCCTCGAGAAGCTCCCGGAGGCGGGCCTGGGCCGCGGCAAGCGGCACGCGAGCCACGACCGGCTCGAGGAAGCCGAGCACGATGAACTTGCGCGCTTCGTCGGGTGGGATCCCGCGCGACTCGAGGTAGAACAGTTGCGTCTCGTCGATGGGGCCTACGGACGAGCTGTGCATGGCGCGCCGACAATCGGGCTGGTCGATCTCGAGGCTGGGGATCGCCACGGACCGTGCCGCCTTCGAGAGGTTCATGCCGAACTCCCCGAGGAAGCTGTCGGTGCCGATCGCGGTCTTCTCGATCGTGATGAGGCCCTTCATGTAGGTGCGCGCCCGGTCCAGCAGCGCGCCCTTGGAGAGCAGGTCGCCCGTCGTATCGCGCCCGATGTGGGTCGTATACGAGGTCAGGTCGAACACCTGCTCGTCGCCACCGAAGACGATCTCGACCTGCTCCACGGAACTGCGATCGCCGACGAGGCGATTGTCCACCCGGCTGCGAACGAGGCGACCGCCCAGCTGGGCGAGCGCCCAGCGAAGCGACGCGTCCTCGCCGACCTCGGCGCGGCGGTGCTGGAATGCCACCACGTGGTCGGGCAGCTCCTGGAGGCTCGCGATCGTCAGGCTCGCGCCGCGATCGAGGGTCACCTCGCTGGTCCCAGCGAAGTACGACTGGCCGACGCCGCCCGACGGCGTCGGTCCGTCGACGAGTTCCTCTACCAGCGATGCATCGGCGCCATCGCCGAGATGGACGATCGTGCGCGTCAGCAGAGCGTTGCCGTGGCTGCCGAGCACCCAGCGGACGATGACCGGGCGGGCCATGCGGACCCCCGCCGGGACGTCGAGCAGGACGCCCTGGGACCACAGCGCCCGGGTCAGCTGGGCGAACTTGTCCTCGGCGGGCAACCCCGGCGCCTCGAGCATGCCGCGGGCGGCGGCGGGATCCGCGCCCGCGAACGCGGCGATCGTCGTCAGGCGGACCCCCGCGGCGACCGCGTCCGGCGACAGCGCCACGCCCGTCACATCGCCGTCGGTGATCTCGATGAGGCCGTCGGCATCGGCCGGAAGCGCGATGGACCCGGTCGCGGTCGCTGGCGACGCCACGACCCGGGCAGCGTCCAGCGAAGCGGCCCGCAGGTCGATGTATGGGGTGTACAGCTGGTTGGACTCGGGCGGCAGGGCGCTCCAGGCGTCATAGCCTGCCTGTCGGTCCGCGATCAGCCATTCGGGACCTCCGGCCGACGCGGCGGCGAGGGCGTCGGGATCGATCGTGAGCGACAGGTCGCCGAGGGCCCGCCGGGGGGGTCGCGGCTTCGATGCCGGCGGCGACGCCTCGGTGGTGGGGGCCGTCATCCGAGCGACCCCTCCATCTCCAGCTTGACGAGGCGGTTGAACTCGATGGCGTACTCCATCGGCAGTTCCTTGGTGAAGACTTCGAGGAAGCCCTGGACGATGAGGTTGGTCGCCTCGTTCTCCGTGAGGCCGCGAGCCATCAGGTAGAAGACCTGGTCCGCCGAAACCTTCCCGACGGTCGCCTCGTGACTCATCGTCGTGTCGTCTTCCTGGATGTCGATGTAGGGATACGTGTCGCTGCGGCTCTGGTCATCGAGCATGAGCGCGTCACAGCGGACGCTGGCCACGACGTTCGTGGCCCCCGGGGCGACCTTGAGCTGGCCACGGTACGTGGCCCGGCCGCCGTCCTTGGAGACAGACTTGCTCACGATCCGCGAGCGCGTGTTCGGGGCAAGGTGGATGGCCTTGGCGCCCGTGTCCTGGTGCTGGCCCTTGCCCGCGACCGCCACACTGATGATGTCGGCCGTGGCCCCTTCGCCGCGCAGGTAGATGGCCGGGAACTTGACGGTCTTCTTGCTGCCGGTGTTCGCGTCGATCCACTCGACCGTGCTGTTCGCGTAGGCGTGGGCCCGCTTGGTCACGAGGTTGTAGACGTCGTTGGACCAGTTCTGGATGGTCGTGTAGCGGACCTTGGAGCCCGGCAGCGCAACGACCTCGACGACGGCCGCATGGAGTGAGTCCGTGGCGTAGATCGGGGCCGTGCAGCCCTCGATGTAGTGGACCTTGGCACCCTCGTCGACCACGATGAGGGTCCGCTCGAACTGGCCGGTGTTCTCGCCGTTGATCCGGAAGTACGCCTGCAACGGCAGCGGCACTTCCACGCCCTTGGGCACGTAGACGAACGAACCGCCCGACCACACCGCGCTGTTGAGCGCGGCGAACTTGTTGTCCTCCGGCGGGACGATCGTGCCGAAGTACTGCTTGAAGAGCTCCGGGTACTCCTTCAGGGCCTGGTCCGTGCCCATGAATACGACGCCGATCTTGCTCAGCTCCTCGCGGACGCTGTGGTAGACCACCTCGGAGTCGTACTGGGCGCCGACGCCGGCGAGGAACTTGCGCTCCGCTTCGGGGATCCCGAGACGCTCGAACGTGGCTTTGATCTGCTCGGGGACGTCGTCCCAGGACTTCTCTTCGCGCTCGGACGGCTTGCGGTAGTAGACGATCTTGTCGAAGTCGATCTTGTCGAGGCCGTCCGACCAAGTCGGCATCGAACGCTGGACGAAGTGGTCATACGCGCGCAGGCGGAACTTGAGCATCCACTCGGGTTCGTCCTTGAACCGGCTGATCTCCTCGACGGTGTCGCGCGTCAAGCCCCGCTTGGTCTCGCGCAGGTACACGATGTCGTCGTGGAACGCGAACTGATCTCGCTGGTCGGTGACGATGTCACGGGTGGCGGTCATTCGATCCTTCCGTCCTGGGACGAGCGGCGCTCGGGCGCCGCGGGCGGCCATCTTCGGGTCGCATCTAATTCCGAGTCAGATTATCGGGATTAGGACCCGAAGCGTCAACGAGGGGCCGCGGACTCGAAGGCGGCGATCGCATCGGCCAGTGTCGGGTGGACGTTCGCCGCCCCGATCCGCTCCAGGAGTCCGGTCCGGCGCGCCATCTCGAGGGCGGGCGCATGGACGCCTGCGGCCATCACGGTGACCCCGGCAGCCTGGAGACGTTCCATCTCCACCATCAGCATCTCCGCGGCGGTGAGGTCCAGGCTGTCGTTGCCATCCATGTCGAGGAGGACCGCGCGGACCGGCGGGTCGGCGTCGGCCACGAAGGCACGAACGGCGTCCCGGACCGCTCGGGCGTTCGCGTAGTAGATCGGCATCGCGACGCTCACGACCAGCAATCCATCGACCGCCTGCGCCTCCGGGTGCCGCTCGATGTCGCGGAAGTCGTCTGATGTCCCGGCCATCCGCCCGAGCCTCGATACGCGTGGCCGGCTCGAGCGATACGCAACGACGACGACCGACAGCACGACCGCGATGACCATGCCGGGCAGGACGTCGATGAGGACGACGCCGAGGAGGGCGACCATGCCCAGCGCGAACTCGGTCCGCGACAGCTCGTAGTACCGACGCATCGCCGGCACCTTCATCAGGCCCGAGACGGCGACGATGATCAGCGAGGCGAGCAAGGCCGTCGGCAGATTCGTGAACAGGGGCATGAGCGCGACGACCGTGACCAGGGTCAGGCCCACTGCGACGAGGTTGGACAGCTGCGTCTTTGCCCCGGCGCCCTCGCTCACCGCGGACTGCGACATGCTCCCCCCGGCGGCGAGGCCCCCGAGCACGCCGGAGCCAAGGTTCGCGACCCCGAGCGCGACCAGTTCCTGATCCGGGTCGATGTCGTACTGGTGCTTCGTCGCGAAGGCGTCCGCCGCGCCCAGTGACTCGCTGAACGCCACCAGGGCGATCCCGGCGGCAGCCGCGACGAGCGTCGCGAACGCGGCGGGATCCAGGGTGGGCAGGTGCGGCACCGGGAGCCCGGTCGGGATCGTGCCGACGACCGCGACGCCACGCGCCGCGAAGTCCGCGAGCGTGCTCAGGCTGATCCCGATGATGAGCAGGATCAGTCCAGCCGGCAGGCGTCCGGACAGTCGCGGCGCAACGAGCAGCAGGACGATCCCACCCACCCCGACGACCGTCGTCAACGGATCCCACTCGCCGATCCGGCTCAGGAGCGAGACGAGCTGCTGGACGGTGTTGCCCTCGCCGCCACTCACGCCGACGAGCTTGGGGAGCTGCTTGACGATGACGAAGATGGCTAGCCCGAAGACGAACCCCTCCATGACCGGGCGCGACAGGAACTGCGTGATGAACCCGAGCCGCGCCACACCGGCGAGCAGGAAGATCGCCCCGACGCACATGACGAGCGTGGCGAAGAGCCCCGCGTACGTCGCCGCGTCCACCGGGGCGAGGCCGGCGATCGCCGATGCTGCCATCGCCGCCGAGGCGGAGGTCGCCGCGACCACGATGTGCCGGCTCGACGAGAACACGGCTGCGGCCGCCAGCGAGGCGAGCAGCGTGTACAGGCCGGCCTCGGGCGGCATCCCGGCGAGGCCGGCGTAGGCGATCCCCGCGGGGACGGCCATCCCCCACAGCGTGAAACCGCCCAGCAGATCCGCGCCGACCGCCGCCCTGGGATACGACGGCAGCCAGCGCGTGATCGGGACGTGCCGCGCGAGCAGGGATGTCGGGGTCACGGTCGCCTTCGTCGTCACGCCACCCTCCGAGTGGACCCGCGTCCGCCTCCCACTATTC
>CAVURB010000019.1:0-29630 GCA_963743815.1 uncultured Chloroflexia bacterium
CCTCGACCGTGAAGGCCGTCCGATCCAGGGTCGGGTGCTCCCGTCGGCTTCGACGAGCGTCCCGTAGACCAGCGGATAGCTCCCGTCCGCGTCGCGGACGAGGGACACCGTCAGGTCCGTCCCGTCGTCGAGGTTGACGGCGAACCAGTCCCATCCTCCACCGCCGACACTGATGAAGTCGCCCCACTGGTGATCGAACCACGCGTCTCCGGTCACGGTGAGCGGCTCGCCGTCGAGGACGACCGTCCCGGAAGCATCCATCGCGGTGCGCGAGTAGTAGTACGAGCCCCCCGCCGGTCCGAAAGTCGATCCACCCGTCGCGGTCGTGCAGGGCCGGTGGCTTGCGGGTCACGAGGTCGAGATCCAGGCCCAGGCCACCAGGGACACCAGCAGCGGACGCCTCGTCGTCCGAGAGGCTGGCCGCCAGGACGTCTCGCCCGTCCGTGCCGCGCATGGACCACGTCGGGCGCTCGAACGTCGTCGGATCCGTGGGGTCGATGCCGGTCAGCGCCAGGTCGAAGCCGGTCGGGGTCCCGGATGGATCGCGCGGCGATCGATCCACGGACTCGCCCACCTCGAGCCGTTGCGCGTAGGCGAACTGGTCGCCCGTCTCGTCGGTGATGGCCAAGTGCGAAGCCCAGGTCGTGGGGAATGCCCCGCGCTCCGCCCGGAAGATGACGTACTCGAAGCCGAGCTTGCGGGAAGAACCGTCCGCGGCGGTCCCGGCCAGGTGTCCGGTGTAATACCACCACTCGGTCAGTCGGTGGTGCGGTCCGTCGTCCCGCGGCAACTCGATCGGGAGCGGGTCCGCGACGGCGACCGGTGGCGGCGTGGCCGGTGCGATCGACGGTCGTGGAGGGGTGGGGTTGGCGAGGATCGGGGCGCCGGGGGTCGACGCAGCCGGTGAGGGCGACGACGGCGAGCAGACGGCCGCGAGCAGCGCGCCGGGCAGGCGTCGCGTGATGTGGGCCGTCATCGCGCCGCGGGCCTCCACTTCGGCCTCCGACGCCGGCAACGATTCGCGACGTAGCGTTCGAAGCGTGACCGGCATCCACCAGTTCCAGCGACCCAGGAGGCGCATCGTCGCCGGTACAGCAGCGCCCGGACCACGGTCGCATCGAGGGCGACGGCGATCGCCACGCCGAGCCCGAGCGCCTTGATGAGGACGATGTCGGCGAAGGCGAACGACCCGGCGACGACGACGACGATGAGGGCGGCGCTGGTGACGATCCGGCCACTGCGCTCGAGGCCCCGGGCGACCGCCTCGGTGTTGTCGCCGGTCCGGTCCCACACCTCCTTCGTCCGCGAGAGCAGGAAGACCTCGTAGTCCATGGACAGCCCGAACAGCACGCAGAACAGGATCACCGGGAGCGTGGTCTCCACGAACCCGAGTGGCTGGAAGTCCGAGCAAGGCGGTGAGGTTGCCGTCCTGGAAGATCCAGACGAGGGCACCGAAGCTCGCGGTGAGGGACAACGTGTTCATCAGGAGTGCCTTGGCCGGCAGGACGACCGAGCGCAGGAGGACGAAGAGCACGAGGTACGTCGTCACGATGATGAACAGGGCCGTGCGCGGGAAGTCGGCCGCCACTCGATCCGACGACATCCGCGACGTCGGCGGCGCCGCCACCCACGAGGACCGTCACGCCCGCCGGCGCGGCCAGCGCGCCGGTCGGTGCGCGAAGATCCGCCACGAGCGACCGACCCTCCTCGCGGTTGGGGCCGTATGGGGTCGTGATCGTGAAGGCCGTCAGGTCATCACGTGTCGTGGCCGCCAGGCGGTCTGCCACGAATTGGTCACGCGGTCCGTTCGGGTCGCCGTACAGCAGCCGGTACTGGGCGAGGGTCATCCGCGGATCGACGTCCACGAGGCTGTCCACGCGGGCGACCCGGGGATCGGAGGCAAGGCGGCGCGAGTACTCGAACAGCGCCGGCGAGGTTGTCGGGTGTCGTCGCCGGACCGTTGGTCCGGACGGCGAGCGTGATCGGCGCGAACTCGCCTTCCCCGAACTCCGTGCGGAGCCGGTCGAAGGCCTGCCGCGACGGCACCTCCGCCGGCAGGATGCTGGAGTCGGGGGCGTTGAACCGTACATGGAGGAACGGCGATCCGAGGATGAGCAGGAAGGCGAGGGTCGGGACGAGCACCGCGACCGGGTGGCGCATCACCCGTCGGGCGAGGCGCGCCCACGGGCCGTCCGCGCCAGGAGCGACCGCGACGCGTCGCACCGCGAACCGGTCCAGCCGGGGTCCGATCAGCGTGAGCAGCGCCGGCAGGAGGGTCAGCGCCGCCACGACCGCCAGCCCGACGACGATGGCGCCCGCGATCCCGACCGAGCGCAGGATCATGAACTCGAAGAGGACGAGCCCGAGCAGGCCCAAGAGCACGGTCAGGCCGCTGAAGAAGACCGCCCGTCCCGCGGTGGATACCGTCAGCCGGACGGAGTCGCCGACGCGGTCCGGGTCGTCCGGCGGCCGTTTCGCCAGTTCCTCGCGGAAGCGGCTGGTCATCAACAGCGAGTAATCGACGCCCAGCCCGAGTCCCAGGGAGTGTGGCGAGGTTCAGGACGAAGATGCTCATCGGCATCACCGACGCGACGACGAAGATGGCGGCCAAAGCGACGAGGACCGAGGCGCCACCGACGACGAGGGGCACGCCCGCCGCGACGAGCGATCCGAAGACCAGGAGCAGGGCGATCGCTGCGAGCGGGAGCGAGATGAGCTCGCTGCGCTGCAGATCACGTTCGCTCACCTCCTGGACATCACCGTAAAAGGCGGGACCACCGGCGAGCTCCACCTGCAGCCCGGGGGCGTCGCGGAGTCGCTCGCGCAGGATCGGGACCGCCTCGGGGGAATTGTCGGGCGGAAGATCGAGGAAGACGATGTCGTACGCCGTGTGGCCATCCGCCGAAACCTGGCGCGGCTGGAGCAGGTGCGACACCACGCCCGCGACGTGCGGGGCGGTCGGCACGTCCCGCATGGCCTCCGCGGCGGCCAGCTCGAACGCGGGTGTGCCAGCCGTGAGCGTGGGGCTCGAGAAGACGACGACGAGTGCCGATGGGGGCGCTCCGAGTCCCACCTCCAGGACCGCCTTCGCCCGCGCCGACTCCAGGTCGTCGAGGATGAAGCCACCCGCCGACAGCGCTCCCGGCACCTGCGGGGCGAGCGGCAAGGCCACGAGGATGAGCAGCGCCCACGCGCCCACCACGAGACGGGCGTGGCGCACCACGAATTGGCCGAGATGATCGAAGGGGGTCACAGACGGACTTCGAGCGGGAGGATCAGGCGGATGGCCGGTCGGCCGCCCGCGACGTCATCGTAGCCCTGATCCCAGTGACGAGCCCGGGACATTCCCCGGACAGGCCCGGACGCCGAGTGGACGGCCCGTGGCTCGTGCTATCTTCTCGACGTCCGACCCCGGCCCACCAGGAGATCACCGTCCGTGAACCTGCTGCTCGCCCCCTTCAGCGCGATGCCGGAGTCGCTGGTCGCCTTCCTGATCTCGGGCGGGGTGGTCACCCTGATGATCTGGATCATGGTGAAGGCCGTGCTCTCCAGCGAGGGCGGCCGCAAATGGGTCAAGGCCATCACCAACGTGAACATGAAGTTCCTGTTCACGTTCCTGTTCATCGGCTGGGCGATCTTCTTCGGGATCGCGCTGCAGCTGGTCCCGCACGTCGGCGCGAGTTCGCCCTACGGCTCGATCGGCCTGATCGCCCTGTTCACGGGGTTCTTCATCATGATGGGCCTGCTCTGGGCGGTGATCGGCGAGTAGGTCACCCCCGATCCATCTGCGTTGCCCGTCGGCCTCGGTCCCCACCGGGCCGCCTGATTTACCGGACTTTCGGGTCGCTGGACCTCGTTCATCGGTGGGCGCTATCATGCCCGGACCTTGCAGGGTGCATACTTTCTATGCACTCGCTAGCCCGATGACGCCGCACCGGAGGACGCCCGCGTGGACGCCCAGGAGATCAAGACCGCCGTCGCGCACCAGGAGACCCAGCGGGCCCTGGCCGAGGCGCCGTTCGTGAACCTTGCCGACCCGGCGAAGGCGCTCGGGTCGGACGGCCGCCCCGCCGTCAGCCGCCGCGCCTCGATCTTCGAGGACGTGCCGGACGAGCAGTGGAACGACTGGCGCTGGCAGCTCAGCCACCGGGTCAACGACCTCGACGAGATCGAGAAGATCCTCAACCTCACGCCGGAGGAGCGCGACGGGCTCTCGGCGCCGGACAAGTTCCGGGTGGACGTCACGCCGTACTTCATCAGCCTCATCGACCCCGACGACCCCGACGACCCGATCCGTCGCCAGGTCATCCCGCTCGGGCGCGAGCAGGAGGCCTTCACCGCGATGATGGAGGACTCGCTCGCCGAGGACCGCCACTCGCCCGGTGCCCGGGCTCGTTCATCGCTACCCGGACCGGGTCCTGATGCTGGTCACGACCCAGTGCGCGTCGTATTGCCGGTACTGCACGCGGTCGCGGATCGTGGGTGACGCGACGCAGAACTTCAACAGCCGCGATCACGAGGCCCAGCTGGAGTACCTCCGCCGGACGCCGCAGGTCCGCGACGTTCTCATCTCCGGCGGCGACGGCCTGACCCTTGCGCCCAAGCTGTTCGAGAAGATCCTGCGCGGTCTCCGCGACATCCCGCACATCGAGATCGTCCGGATCGGGTCGCGCGTGCCGGTCTTCCTGCCGCAGCGCATCGATGACGAGCTGTGCGAGATGCTCGCCAAGTACCACCCGCTCTGGATCAACCTCCACTTCAACCATCCCAATGAGATCACGCCCGAGGTCAGCCGGGCGGTGGACAAGCTCACCCGCGCCGGGCTGCCCGTCGGCAACCAGAGCGTCCTGCTCGCGGGCGTGAACGACTGCGTCCACATCCAGCGCGCGCTGGTGCACAAGCTCGTGGCGAACCGGATCCGCCCGTACTACCTGTACCAGTGCGACCTCGTGGAGGGTTCGGGTCACTTCCGGACGCCGGTGGGCAAGGGCCTCGAGATCATCGAGGGCCTGCGCGGCCACACCTCCGGGTACGCCGTGCCGACCTACGTGATCGATGCGCCTGGTGGCGGCGGCAAGATCCCGGTGATGCCGAACTACCTGATCTCGTACTCCGACCACAAGGTGGTGCTGCGCAACTACGAGGGCTACATCACGACCTACGAAGAGCCCGAGTCGTACCGCAAGCACGACCAGATGGCGTGCCAGTACTGCCAGCACGAGCGCCCGGAGCCCGGCCAGTCCGGTGTCCTGGGCCTGCTGGAGGGCGAGCGCATGTGGATCGAGCCCAAGGGCTTCGAGGAGACCCACACCCGCGGCAATACCGAGGCGCACCGCCTCCAGGATCCGTCCAAGTGGGTGCCGTTCGGCGTCGGGGCGATCCAGGGACAGGCGGGGGCGGCGCTCAAGGTCCTCGAGACGGGCGACGGATCCGGACCCGACGAGGGCTTCGGGCCCGGCGAGGAGCCCCGTCCGCGCGAGGGCGAGCCGACGGCCTCGGCCCACGGGGAACTGCTCTAGGACCTCACAGGACCTCTCAAGACCCTACCCAACCGCACACCGCTGGTGGTAGGCTGGTGGGTAGCGCAGTCCTTGCGCATCGGGGCGGTCGCTCAGCCCAGAGCGACCTCACAAAATCGGGGTGGTCCGGCCGGATCCGCGATGGCCCACGCACCCATCGGCCGTCACGCGCGAGACCGATGGCGAACGCGCATCGCCGCACTCGATGTGAGCTGATGTGCCGCGCGCCCCGACGCCGGTCCGTGCCCGACTTCGCTTCGGACGGCGTCCCTTGGGAGAGGAATTGCTCTCATGCGCAAGATCATTTCATCGCTCTTCGTCATCGCTGCGGTGTTGGCAGTCGGCGTCGTTGCGACAGGCGCCTACTTCAGCGACACCATCACCCAGGACAACTACACGTTCACGACCGGCAACGCCGACCTGAAGCTTGGCTTCTGCGGCGGTGCCGAAGGCACCGACTGCACCGGCGTCGCAGCGACCCTGGACGACATCACCTTCTCGTCGCCGGCCCAGGACGTCATGACCGGGCCCGGAAAGAGCGGCACCGAATGCATCGTGGTCGAGAACGCGGGGGTGTACTCGCTCGCGCTGTCGAGTCAGCTCTTCGTTACCGCGTACAGCCATCCAGACATGGCGCTGTACTTCGAAGTTTCGGCGGACAGGGCGAACGGCTTCTGCAACCCGCTTTCGACGTTGCGCCCGTGGAACTCGGCGATCGGCGAGCACAATGCTGGTCTCGTCCCGCTGAGCATCACCATGGCACCCGGCGATCGCCTGTACATCCTCACGAAGAACCGCTGGAACAGCGCGGGCGACCAGACCCATCTCGAGAACGACTACCTGAAGCTCAAGACGGTCCTCGAAGGCCGCACCTCGTAACCAGGTCACGTCAGGCGGGGCGGTTTCGTCCCGCCTGACACCCTGCTCATGCGAACCATCAAGCGTTCCGTCGCGTTCACCGTTCAGGGCGTCCTCTGCATCGTCCTGTTCGGCTTCCTCGCGCTCGTCGCCCTGCCACGGGTCACGTCGTTCGACGCGCTGATCGTGCGTGGCGGCAGCATGGAACCAGCTGTCGGCGTCGGGTCGGTGATCATCATCGATCGCGATGCGCGCGACCCGGTCGTCGGCGACATCGTCTCGTTCCGCGAGGCGGACGGCAGCATCATCACGCACCGGGTCGTCGCGGCCGACGCCGGGATCTACCAGACCAAGGGCGATGCCAACGACGCCGCCGACCTCGAGCGCCGGATCGGCGCGAACGTCGTCGGGACCAGCATCGTGTCGATCCCCTACGTCGGCTACGCGGTCCACGTGCTCCGGCAGCCGGCAGCCTTCCTGTTGCTCCTGCTCGGCACCGGCGGATACCTGATCGTCGGTGAACTCCGGACGATCGCCCAGGAAGTCCGTCGGATGACCAGCAAGCGGACGAAGGTCGAGAGCTGATGGCGACGACCCGGCGACGCAGCTTCGGCCTCATCGGGGTGTTCCTGCTGGTCGCCGGCGTCGGCACGTCTGCCGCCTACTTCAGCGACGCCGGGTCGATCACCCGGGGGTTCGTGGCCCTCTTCCCGGGTGATCCGGAGCCGCCGCCGCTCCCCGAGGCTTGCAAGGGCAAGAAGTTCAAGGAGACGATCGTCGGGACGTCCGGCGACGACGACCTGCGGCCGTCGACGAAGAAGGGCCCGGTCCTCATCTTCGGCCTCGGTGGCAATGACACGATCACCGGGAGCAAGGGCAAGGATTGCCTTGTCGGTGGTGATGGCGACGACTTCCTCCTCGGCGAGGCTGGGGATGACGTCCTGCTCGGCGATGACGGCCACGACATCCTCGCCGGCGGCAAGGGCAAGGATCGCCTGAACGGCGGGATCGGCGACGACCTGCTCGTCGATGCAGATCTTCGCTGGGCCGATGACCACGATCGACAAGATCGAGGCGACCGCGATGACTCCAAGGGCGACCACCGCGCCGACGGGAGCAAGGACCTGCTCGATGGCGGCGACGACCGCGACCACTGCATCGGCGACCGCAAGGACACCTACGTTCGCTGTGAGGTGAAGGGTCGCGAGCGGCCGAGCAAGGGCGAGGTTCCCAACGGACCGGATCGGCGGCTGGATCCCATCGCACCTCCCGACCCGCCGGACCCGTCCGCCCCGTCCGTTGAACCGGACCTCGTCACCCCGATCGACCCACTCGATGACGGCCGCGGTCCGTCACCGGATGCGAGCGCGCCACCCACCGATTCTCCGTCACCCACGCCGGACCCGACACCCGAACCCACGCCTGAACCGACTCCTGACCCGACTCCGGACCCGACTCCGGAGCCCACGCCCGATCCCACGCCGGATCCGACACCCGAGCCCACGCCGGATCCGACACCCGAGCCCACGCCCGACCCGACACCCGAGCCCACGCCGGAGCCCACGCCGGAGCCCACGCCGGAGCCGACGCCGGAGCCATAGCTGCCCCTGGCTCTGTCGGCGGTTGACTCGTCGACGGATCTCTTGCCCGCGGTAGCATCCGTGAATGGGCCGGGCGTTCTTCTACGGGTGGGTCGTGGTCGCCGTGGCGGCCATCGGGGTCACCGCGTGACCAGCAAGCGGAAGGGCGGCCGGCCCGTCGGCGAGACGATCGGCGGGATCCTCGCCGGGTTCGACCAGCAGATCATGCGCAACCAACCGCCGCCGCACGAGCTCGTCCACAAGGGCGCGCCCGTCCGCGGTCTGAGCGGGGAGGATGGCGGCGAGATCGAGATCGTCCTGCCGGGACCCGAGGCGGCCGACGCTCCAACGGTCACGGCCGACGAACTCGAGGAGTCGGCGGACGCGGACCAGTAGTCCGACCTAGTTCTCGGCGATCGCTTCGGCGGCGACGAGTTGGATGGCCCGAGCGAGCTGGGCATCGGTCATCGCTGCGACCTCGGCCGCGGTCATGTCGGCCAGGTCATCGGGTGTGAGGCCATCGGCGTCCTCGGGCTGCGTGACCGGCACGTCGGGAGCGATCCCCTCGTGCCAGATCCGGCGGCCATCGGGGGTCAGCCACTCGACGGTACCGACGCGCAGGGCGGACCCATCGGACAGGACGAACTCCCCGAGTACGGTGCCGGTGCCATACGTCGTCTCGCCCACGACCTTCGCTCGCCCGGCGTCCTGCAGCGCTCCCGACACGATCTCCGACGAGCTCGCCGTGTTGCCATCCACGAGGACGACGAGCGGCAGGTCGATCGCGACGCCGTCCGGGGAGACCTCGTGCTTCGTCTCGTTGCCGTCGGCGTCGCGTTCGATGTACACGAGTCCGCTGTCGAGGAACTGGCTTGCCACCCCGACGGCCTCGTTGACGTATCCGCCCGGGTTGCCGCGCAGGTCCAGCACGATCCGCTCCGCACCGCCGGCGCGGGCGTCCTTGAGGGCCTCGACGATGTCATCGGCGGCGCCGTTCGAGAACTGCTCAAGGCGCACCACGGCCGTCGTGGTCCCCGGGACGAGCGTCCACGACACGGGCTGCAACGGGACGTCGGCGCGGACGATGTCGTAGACGCGTTCGGGACCGGTGCCGTCGGCGCGGACCGTGACCTTGACGGTGGTGCCGTCCTCGCCGCGGACCCAGGTCGCGACTTCCTCGACCGTCTTGTCGAGGGTGGAACGCCCATCGACGTCCACGATCACGTCACCCTCCTGAAGACCAGCGCCCTCGGCCGGGCTGTCCGGGAAGACCGCCTCGACGCGCGGCAGGCCGTCCTCGGTGACGTCGATGCGGACTCCGATCCCGACGTAGGAGCCCGCGAGCGACTCGTTGCGCTCCGCCCGTTCCTCGGGCGTCATGAAGTCGGTGTGCCCGGTGTCGCCGACCGCCTGGGTCATGCCATCGACGGCTCCCCAGATCAGCTCTCGATCGTCGAGCTCGTCGCGCCCGACGTACCGCTCGTGGATGGTGTCCCAGGCTTCCTGGATCAATCCGAACTCAGTAGGTGACGTAGAGGACGCAGGGCTCGGGGAGGCGCTCGGCGAGCCACCAACGTTGGTGGCGACCGCTCCGCCCACCCCGATCCCGGCGCTGAACGTCGCGACCAACGCGAGACCGACGACCGCGCCGCTGATCCATCCCCGGCGCCCACGACCAGCCGCCGTTGACGTCGGAGCCTGGGAGGGACCGGGCGTGAGGGAGGTCACGTCCGGCGGCTCGTTGTCGGTGGTCGGTTCGGTCGGGGTCCGGTCAAGGTCCATCGGTGGCATCGGGCTCGTGTGGTGGCGACGGTCGACCGCGCGGAGGCCGCGCGGACGGCGCCGGACGATCGTCCGGCACGGGAAGGATGCCCCAGATGCGTTCAGGCCGGGGTGGGACCCAGGTGAAGGTTCGGCTACGCACGCTTGGCCGGGCATCGCCGCGACGTTGATCGGCCGGTATCCGGCCGTCGCTGGACCGGGTCAGGACGCCTGCGCTAGACTCCCAATCCCTAGTGGATGAGTCGGAGTTCTACCCCCACGTGACCGACGCCAGCATCGCGACCACGACCAACCCTGGCATCGGCCTGAGTCCGCTACGGAGCGCGCCGGCGGGCATGCCGGATCCGGCGATCGTGCCGCCCACCATCGCCGAGGCCGGAGATCCGTTCACGACGGTCCGGGTCATCGATCTCATCGCACGGCTGGAGCGTGGACGCCCCATCCGGCTGGCCGATATCGCCGACCGCCTGGATGCCACGTATCTCGACTGGCTGTTCCCGGTGCCGGTCGTGGCCGACGTGGCGCTGCAACTCCAGGCGAACTGGATGGCCGACTATCGCAACAGCTCGGGGATCGTCGTAGACGACGGCCCGTCCGGCGCGACCCTGACGCTCGAGGACTCGAGCCGCGTCGATCCCTGGATCGTCCGCCAGGCCCAACGGGCCGCCGCGGACTGTACCGAGCGGCTCGCCGAGTTCAGCCGACGCGACCGACCGTCCGGCGGCTGACCACCCGGAGCGACCGCGACCCAGCCCGATCGTCTATCCAGCCCGATCGTTCGACCTCGTGGCAGCCGCCACGGTCCACCCAGCGCCGGAGGAACCCCGATCCATGAGCCACCACGGATACGCCAGCGAGACCGCCCTCGTTGACGCCGACTGGGCGAAGGCCCACCTCGACGACCCCACCGTCCGGTTCGTCGAGGTCGACGTCGATACGACCGCCTACGGTCAGAGCCACCTGCCGGGTGCCATCGGCTGGGACTGGACGAGCCAGCTCGCCGACGGTGTCCGCCGCGACATCGCCTCGCCCGAGGACTTCGGGGCGCTGCTGTCGGCCAGCGGCATCGGCCCCGACACGACGATCGTGCTGTATGGCGACAACAACAACTGGTTCGCCGCCTGGGCGTACTGGCAGCTCAAGCTGTACGGCCACGCCGACGTCCGCATCCTCGACGGCGGTCGCAAGTACTGGTTGGACCAGGGCCTGCCACTCTCGACCGACGTCCCCGCCTACGCCCCCACCGGGTACACCCCGGGCACGCCCGATTTCGCCCTGCGTGCCTTCCGCGACGACATCCTGCCGCGCCTCGGCGACCCGGAGCTGGCCCTCGTCGATGTGCGCAGCCCGGCCGAGTTCAACGGCGAGATCATCGCGCCCCCGGGGATGAGCGAGACCGCCCAGCGGGCCGGGCACATCCCGGGGGCCGCCAGCATCCCGTGGGCCCAGACGGTGCGTGAGGACGGCCGCTTCAAGCCGGCCGACGAGCTCGCCGCGCTCTACGCCCGCAAGGGCATCACGCCCGACAAGGACGTCATCGCCTACTGCCGCATCGGCGAGCGCAGCAGCCATTCATGGTTCGTCCTGCACGAGCTGCTCGGCTACCAGCGCGTCCGCAACTACGACGGGTCGTGGACCGAGTACGGCAGCCTCATCGGCGTGCCGATCGAGAAGCCGGTTTCGGTCGCAGCCGAGTAGGGGCCGCTATAGGAACCCGGGGCTCGGGAAGATCCGCTCGGGATCGAGCAGCGTCGGTGACGTCGCGCAGAACGTGTCGCGGTCCTCGATGCGCGCCCCGCGCGCCAGGATGCCCGCCACGACCGGATGGGGTCCCGGGATGTGGGCGGTCAATCGATCGTCGTCGCCGATCGCGGCCTTGAGGGCCGCGAGACCGGTCGCGATCGGGTCGGCACCCGGACCGAACGTGGCGTGCACCGCGACCCGACCGGTCGCGGTCCGTCGACGCGTGGACCAGACGACGCCGACAGCCTGCCCGCTCGCGTCGCGGATCACGTACCCGGCGCCACCGGGGAGACCGGCGTAGTAGGCGAGATCCCTGGCGCGGTCCGTGCCGGTCCACGCGAGGGACAGGGCCGCCGTCGCGGCGACATCCGACGGCTCGATGACGACCGTTCCGGCCGGCTCCGTGCCGTCCAGCGCGGACCGCGGCACGTCCAGGTAGAGCAACGGCCACCACGGTCGCATCCCGGCGCGGATGTACCTCGCCAACGCCCGCGGATCGGCCGAGGAGAACGTCATCCGCTCGCGCGTGCCATCCAAGGCCGCCTCGAGCAGGGCACCGCCGGCCCCCTGGTCCTGCCGGTCGGGGCGCACGAACAGGTCCGTCAGGAAGCGGACATGCGGACCGCCCACATCGATCGCTCCCGCGAAGCCGACGACGCCGCCGTCCGCGATCGCGAGCCGGACGCGCCCCCGTGCGACGAGGTGCTCGACATAGGGAGAGCCCGGGACGTCGGGCCAGCCGACCGACTCGCCCGATACCGCCAGGACGTCCGCGATCGCCGGGACGTCCTCGACCGTCGCCGCCCGGATCTGGATCATCGGCCTGCGGCGGCCATGACCTCGCGCAATCGATCGTGGGGGAGGGCGTATGCGGTGATCCCGTCCCGGCCGACGACGGTCTCGGCGGCCACGAGCGCGTTGATGATCGCCTCCTCGGTCGACTCGATGGCGGCGTCGAACAATCGATCGATGACGATATCGCCGACGGCGCGGACCGCATACGTCCCGTGGCCGATCGGATCGTCGTCCACGCCCGTCCCGACCGGCAGCCGGTTCCCGGTCGCGAAGGCGATGAAGAGATCGCCGCTCGTGTGGCCGCCCGTACCACCCGCCCGCGCGATGCCAAGGCCGGCACGCTGCGCCAGCCGCTCGCACTGGTGGGGGAGCAGCGGTGCGTCCGTTGCGAGGACCACGATGATGGACCCGGAGCCGGCCGGCGGTCCCGGTCGAGCGGCCGGGTGGTCCCAGGCGCTCGGGATCTCGGACACCGGGATGGCTTCGCCGACGCGCACGCCGTCGACCCGCAGCCAGTCACGCTTGCCGTAGTTCGCCTGGACGAGGGCGCCGACCGTGAACCCGCCGACGTCCGCCCCCAGCACGCGTGATGCGGTCCCGATCCCGCCCTTGAACTCATGGCAGATCATCCCGGTGCCGCCACCCACCGCACCCTCGGCGACCGCGCCGCCGGCTGCGCCCGCGAGCGCCGCATGCAGGTGCTCGGCCCGCACGTGGAAGCCGTTCATGTCGTTGAGCGTCCCGTCGTAGGTCTCGCCGACGACCGGCAACGACCAGGCCGCATCGTTCGGGTCGCGCTGGACCGAGGCTTCCACGAGGGCATCGCGCACCACGCCGACGCTGTGCGTGTTGGTGATCGCGATGGGCGTCGTCAGCAAACCCGATTCGCGGACCCACTCGAGACCCGTGAGCTCGCCGTTGCCGTTGAGGCGGTGACATCCCGCGTAGACGGGTTCGCGCCAGTCCACCGCTCCCCGCGGGCAGACGACGGTGACGCCGGTCCGCACGGGCCCAACGCCCCGGACCAGCGGCCCCTCGCCGCGGATCAGGGTGGTGTGGCCCACGGTGACGCCGGCGACGTCCGTGATGGCATTGAACGGTCCGGGGACGCCCCGCCCGATGGTGATTCCCACGTCGCGTGCTCGCATCCGAGCAATGTAGCGGCCCGGGGTCGGTCGCGACGGCCCGGCGTGACGGCCAGGTGCGACGGTCCGCGTGACCGCCATCCCGGCGAGCGGCCGTATCATCGCGAGCGTGATCCCCATTGGCCCCACCCCGCGCGACACGCCTGCGGCCACCATCCGCCTGCGCCGTCTCCCCGATCGCGTCGCGGCGCAGCGCGCGATCGACGTGGCCGAACAGTTCCGCGACCTGCCGGGGCTCACGTTGCTGGAGAGCGCCCGACCCGGCCGGAACGCGCGCTGGACGTACCTCACCGCAGACCCGGTCGCGGTCCTCGAGGGACCCGCCGCCGGGCCGGACCCGTTCGCGGTGGCCCGTCGCCTCGTGGCCCGGCTGGACACGACCCAGGTCGTCCCCGCCGACGCTCCGCGGTTCCTGGGCGGCCTGGTCGGGTTCCTCGGGTACGACTTCGGTCACGCCCTCGAGCGCCTGCCATCCATCGCCGCGGACGACCAGGGTCTGCCCCCGCTGCGACTCGCGCTTCACGACTGGGTCGTCGCCTGGGACCGTCGCACCGGGCACGCCTGGATGGGCGGCCGGGCGCTCGATGGGGATGGGCGCCGCTTGGCCCGCCGGCTCGACGACGTCCACGCCCGGCTTACGCTGCCGGCGCCGCGCGCCGTTCCGTCCGAGGGCGGGTCAGAAGCCGTGGGCCTCGTGGATGAGCGGCCCCTCCGGTTCCGATCGTCTCTGTCCCGGTCGGCATACCTGGCTGGCGTGGAGACGGTCCGAGACCACATCGCGCGGGGCCACATCTACCAGGCCAACCTGACCCGCCGGCTGGAGACCCCGTTCGCCGACGATCCGTGGCCGCGCTATCGCCGCCTTCGCACGGGCGATCCGTCGCTGTTCTCGGCCTACCTGGACCTGGGGCCGTCGCCCGAGACCGGCCGGCCCCGGGCCCTGCTCTCCGCCTCGCCCGAGCCGTTCCTGTCACTGGACGCGGACGGGGTCGTGGCCACCGATCCCATCAAGGGCACCCGGCCCCGCGGTCGTGACCGGGACGAGGACCGCGCCCTTGCCTGCGAGCTCCTTGGCAGCGCCAAGGATCGTGCCGAGAACGTGATGATCGTGGATGTGCTGCGCAACGACCTGGGTCGGGTCTGCGAGCCCGGCACCGTCCGAGTCCCGCGCTTGTGCCGGCTGGAGCGGACCGCGGCGGTCCAGCACCTCGTGTCCACCGTGACCGGCCGGCTCGCGGATGGACGCGATGCCTTCCACCTCCTGGCCGCGTCGTTCCCCGGTGGCTCCATCACCGGGGCCCCCAAGATCCGGGCGATGGAGATCCTCGAGGAGCTGGAGCCGGTGCGGCGCGGCCCGTATACGGGGTCGCTCGGCTGGATCGGGCCCGACGGCGCGATGCAGACGAGCATCCTGATCCGGACCTTCGTGGTGGACGGCCGTCGGCTGACCCTCCATGTGGGCGGCGGTATCACCTGGGGCAGCGACCCGGCCGCGGAATGGGAGGAGACCGTGACCAAGGCGCGCGGCCCCCTCGACGCGATCGGCGGGGACGAGGTCGCGTGAGTCCCGGTCCGCGGCACGTCTGGGTGGACGGGCACGTCCTGCCCGCGGATGGCCCGCACCTGTCCGCGTTCGATCGCGGCTTCCAGCTGGGGGACGGGATCTTCGAGACGATGCGGGCGCGCGGCGGTCACGTCACCGAGTTGGAGCAGCACCTGGCCCGCCTGCATCGATCCGCGGCCGGTCTGGAACTGCCGCTCCCCGACGACGTGGACGCGCGCCTTGCTGCGGGCATCGGGTCGTTGCTCGCCGCCGAGGGACTCGACGGACCCGATACGGATGCTTCCATCCGCATCACGGTGTCGCGCGGCACGTTCCGAGCCCGCGGGGTGCTCCCGGCCGATGAGGGCGCCGCCGCCACGCTCGTCGTCCAGGCATGGCCGGTGATCGCGGCGCCGGCGGGTCACCTCGAGCGCGGCCTCCACCTTGTCGCGAGCCGGGTGCGCCGCGACCCGCAGAGCCCGCTGGCCGCGCTCAAGACCACGTCCCGGGCGGAATACGTCTACGCGCGCCTGGAGGCGCGCCGGGCCGGTGCCGATGACGCCCTCTTCCTCACCGTCGACGATCACCTGTCCGAATCGACCAGCGCCAACTTGTTCCTCGTCCGGACGGCCGCCGACGGGGTGGACGAGCTCGCGACGCCGTCGCTCGACTGCGCGATCCTCCCGGGGACGACGCGCTCGTGGCTCCTGGCCTGGGCCCCCCGCGTCGGACTGCGTCCCTTCGAGGGCCGGCTGACGACGTCGGACCTCGCCGCCGCGAGCGAAGCGTTCCTTTCCTCGAGCGTCGCCGGGATCCTGCCGGTCACGGCGTTCGACGGCGCCCGGATCGGCGATGGCCGGCCCGGTCCGTGGACGCTGCGCGCCCGCGCGGACCGCGAGGCGATGATCCGCGGCGACGGCGAGGTTGCCGGGTGAACCGCGACGAACTCATCACGCGGACGCGGCAGCTCATCGACGAGGGGGAGCGACTCGATGCGCAGCCGTCCCTCGGCGCCCTCCAGCTGTGGCTGCAGTTGTCCGACGACCTGCTCTCGACCGCCTGGGGCAGCATGGATCGGTACCACCTCGCCTGGCTGATGGTCGGCAAGCCCAAGGGCATCGTGCGCGGCCGTCAGATGACGCCCGAAGAGGAGGCGGCCTACGTGCGCGAGGTGGCCGGCCAGAAGACGGCTGCCCTGCGGATGAGCCTCGATGCGGTGGAGCGCCAGTCGATGCCGTTCGTCGGCGAGACGGGTGGCGTGGGCGCGAACCAGCCGCGCGACATCGATCGCCCGCCCGATCGCGCGGGCCTGCCGGCGGATCCCGGCCTCGCAGAGCGCCTCGACGCGGCCCGCCGGGAGGCCGACGCGCATCGCGATCACGACGAACGACGCGCCCCGCGCCCGGACCGCATGCAGCGATGAGCGGCGCGGGGGAAGCCGGCGCCGACGAACGGGGTCGGGTCCCCGCGATGGGCGGGGCACGGATGGTGCCGGAGCCCGATCCGATCGCGTCGGCATACCTGATGCTCGCCCTCCGGCTGGACCAACGGGTCCCCGGGCTCGTCGATGGCTACTTCGGGCCGGCGTCCATCAAGGCGCAGGTGGACATGGAGCAGCTCCACGCGCCGAACCGGCTGCGGGACGACGCCGCGGCCCTGCGTGCCCGGGTCGCGAGCGAGGTTCCCGAGCGGGACCGCCGGGCGTGGCTCGAGGCGCAGCTGACGGCCCTGGAGGCGCACGCGGCGGTCCACGCTGGCGAACCGGTGTCGTACCTCGACCTCGTGGCGCGGACGATGGGGTTCGCGCCATCGCGTTGCGACGACGCGTCCATCATCGCCGCGCGAGCGACCCTGGAGGACCTGGCCCCCGGGGATGCGCCGCTCTCCGATCGGCTGGAAGCCTGGGACCGCGACCTCGCGATCGACGTCGACCGCCTGCCGGCAGTCATCGACTGGCTCGTCGATCGATTCCGGACTCGCGCCGCCCGCCTGTTCGGCCTGCCGGAGGGTGAGGACCTGCGCGTGTCGCTCGTCACCGATCAGCCGTGGAGTGGCTACAACTGGTTTGATGGCGGACGTCGCTCGCGCGTCCAGATCAACACCGACCTCCCCGTGCATGGCCCCGACCTCGTGCACACGGTCGCCCACGAGACGTACCCGGGCCATCACCTGGAGCACGCCTGGAAGGAAGCCGAGCTGGTGGACATCCGCGGACGGTTGGAGGCGTCCGTGCTACTCATCAACACGCCCGAATGCCCGATCAGCGAAGGACTGGCGGAACTGGGCCTCGAGTTCGCCGTCCCGCCTGATGAGCACGAGGAGCTGCTGGTCGAGCTGTTCGAACGCGCCGGGCTCCCGATCGCCGCCGATCCCGCCATGGCTCGCGAGACGGCCCGACGATCCGTGGCGATCACCGCCGCGCGGCGCGGCCTCGATGGCGTCCGTGGCAATGCCGCGTTCCTCCGTCACGTGGATGGCCGCCCGGCGGACGAGGTCCTCACGTACCTGGTGGACGTGGGTGGGGCTTCGGCCCCGTCGGCAGTCAAGCGCCTCGAGTTCATCGATGACCCGCTGTGGCGGATCTATGTCTTCGTCTACGCCGAGGGCGAGGCGCTCCTGCGACGCTGGGTTGACGCGGTGCCGCCCGGGGAGCGCGTGGCTCGCTTCGGGCGGCTCCTCCGCGAACAGGTCACCCCGGCATCGATCCTCGCGGAGATGCCGACGACGTCGAGGGCGACCCCGGCAACGCGCTGACCTCGAGCTCCTGCGGCCTTGACCTGCCGGCCAACCAGGCCATCGCGAACCCGGCCGCCGCGCCGGCCAGGATCGAAAGCGTGACGATGCCGAGGAGCGGCACGCCGGTCCCGCCGGCGGCGAGGGTCTCTTCCGCTGCCTCGAGCCGGACGGCGAGGGCGTCGCGTTCGGCGGCGAGCCGGTCCATGTCGGCCGCGAGGCCGCTGGTGATCGCTCGCTGACCATCGAGCTGCCCATTGACCCGCTCCATCTCGGTGAAGAGCGTGCCCGTGAGTTCGGTCGTCACGTCGCGCCGGGCGCGATCGATGGCGGCGAGAGCCATGGCCGGATCGAGCGTCGGGGCGATGCCCGCGGTCGTGTGCACGGCCAGCGAGTGCGAGACCGGGTCGGTCACGAGGTCACGGAGCGTGACGGACCACGTCCAGAACCCGGCGCTCGGCATCGTGGCGGACGCGACGAAGTGCCCGTCCCGACCCGATCCGGTGGCGGTGACCTGGAAGTCCTTGCCGGTCGCGATCTCGGTGAAGGTCACGGTGGGTGTCTCCCAGCCGGCTGGGGTCTGGCCGTGCTGGAGGACCGTGAACCCCACCTCGATCGGCTGCCCTTCGACGGGCGGTGGTTCCTCGGTGCGGGCGTCCGCCACGATCTCCGCCCAACCGCCGGCGAGGGCGGGAGCGGCCACGAGCAGGACGAGGGTCATGGCCGCGGTCGCGGCGGCGAGGCGTCGAAACATCGTGCGGGTCCTCCGGACGGCTGGCCGGGCGCGGATCGCCCGGTCTTCTTCATCCCTACACCGCCCGGCGTCGACGGGTTCCCGCTCCTCGTCCTTCAGAGCTCGCGCAGGAACACCACGCGGTCCTCACCGGGTCCGTCGTGGTCCGGGTGCGCCGGCGTGCCGTAGATGGGCTGGGTCCCCGGTCCGTCGTCCACGCGGAACCCCATCGCCCGGTGGAAGGCGATCGAGGTGCGATTCCCGGGCCAGGTGACGGCCGTCACGCGGTTCGCCCCGCGCGCCCGAAGGTCGGCGAACGCGCGCTCGTACAGGGCGCGGCCGATCCCCGCGTGCCGGCGATTGGGGTCGGCGGCGATGAGGTGGACGTAGCCGGTCTCCGGGTCATCCTGGCCGATGAACGCGACGAGGAAGCCGCGAAGGCGGCCTCCCGCGTCCTCCACCACCCAGGACGTTCCCGCGAAGTGCTCCAACCACAATCGCGGGAGCAGGGAGCGCATCTGGCGGCCACCCCACCACTCATCCATCACCTCCACGACGCGCCGGTGGTCGGCGGCCACCGGGCGGCGGAAGACCAGATCCTCGTGCAGCGGGGTCAACGAGCGCTCCACCACGCGACACCGGCGGCCACCACCGCCTGGACGGGAACCAACAACCCGAAGGTCTGGGCGAGATAGTCCGGCAAGGTGAGAACGCCGCCTTCGGTCCGGGCGTAGAGCCACAGCCCGAGCTGGCCGAGGACGACCGCGACGAGGGTCAGTGCGAGCGCCAGCCATGGACGCCGGTCGCGATCGATGGCGTCGTGTGCGCCGATCCGCGTTGCCGTCCCGACCGCCCAGCCCGTCGCGGCGGCGACGACGACGAGGCCCGCGGACAGGCTGAGGATGCCACCCAGGACGACGGTCGCGACGGCGCCGGCGAGCCCGGCGAGGAACCCGATCGCGATGGCGCGTCCGATCGAACCCGGGGCGGCGGCTGCGCCACTGCCGCCTTCTTCCGCACCCGGCAGGTCCCGGTAGCGATCCGACGGGGGGCGGTCCAGCCGGCGTTCGCCGGGCGCGGGGGGGCGGGGCGCATCGGTCACGCCACCCATCCTAGCGGTCGGAACGTGGCGCGGGCACCGGGCGGACGGTAGACTCTCCGATCGTGAGCCACCCAAGCCTCGGCCTGCCGCCGCTCGATGTCACCGCGGGGTTTCCGGACGCCGCGAAACGGATCCGGGACCGCGCGCCCGAGCTCGCCGCGAAGGCCCTCGCAGTCGCCCTCGATCGCGACCCGACGCTGCGTGAGCGGAACGATGAGGCCGGACTCCGCGCCCGGCTTCACGACGCGAGCCTGCTCGCCGAACGGGTGGCGATCTGCGTCGCGGCCAACGACCCGACGCCGATCCGCGAGTACGCCGATTGGACGTCGCCGGTCTATCGACGCAAGCGCGTCCCGCTCGACGACCTCATCGGCCTGTGCGAGGGCCTTCGCGGCGCGCTTTCCCTCGCGCTGGCTCCCGGTGAGCTGGATCCCGCGAATGCCGCGCTCGACGCCGCGATCGAGCAGTACCGCTGGCACCGGCGCCTCGCAGGTGATGCGCGCAAGAAGAATGCGTTCCTCCAGTTCATCTACAAGGGCGGCTGACCGGCGATGACGATCAAATGGGTGCAGCAGGACCCGCTCGTGCTCAACGGCGAGCCCTTCTGCTACGGCTCCCGCCTGACCGTGCGTCAGCTGCTGGAGCTCCGATCCAACGGGTATGACCTCACCCGGATCCTCACGGACCATCCGGAACTCCGCACGGTCGGCGTGGCCGCGGCCTTCACGTACGCCGCCGACCATCGCGAGCGCTACGCCGATTTCTTCGAGCCGGACGGCTCGCTCGCCGGCCCCGGCTACACCGAGACCGAGGCGGCTGGCCTGCCCGCCCAGTACCGCGCACCGGGGATCGTCGTCAAGGCAGGCTGACCCGCGCGCGCAAGCGCTCGTGGACTCGGTGGTACGCTCTTCCTCCGCACCGCTCCCGGAGAAGACGAACCACATGACCGAAGCCACCACCGAAACCAGCACCACCCCCGCCGCGACGGCCCTTGAGGCGCCTGCCTTCGATGCCTGAGCGGCGCGCGACCGAACTCGCGATCCTCGACGCGCTGCGCGCGGTCGTGGACCCCGAGATCGGGATGAATGTGGTCGAGCTGGCCCTCATCAAGCAGATCCTGCTGGGCCCGGATTCGACCGAGATCAAGATGATCCTCACCACGCCGTTCTGCCCGTATGCCGGGTCGATGATCGCCCAGGTCAAGGAGCAGGCGGAATCGGTCGTGGACCACGATGTCAAGGTCACCCTGCTGGCCGAGCGCTGGGATCCGCGCGACGCCGGACTGATGTGGTGAATCGATCGCCCGAGCACGAGTGATCCCAGGACCAACCATCAGGTGCACGAGGAGCACACGAACCCATGAGTGACCCGCGAGTCTCCAACCCATACGCCACCCAGCGTGCCGCCGTTGACGCCGCGTCACCGTCGGCGCTCGGCGTCAAGCCCGATGCCCGCCTGTCCGCCGCCTTCCTGACGCAGGCGTTCCTGTGGATGTTCGTCGGCCTGATCGTGACGGCGGGCGTGGCGTTCGTCGTCCAGTCGAACGAGCGACTGCTGGCGTTCGCCGGCGAGAACCTGTTCCTGCTGTTCATCGCGCAGCTGGCGCTCGTCTTCGTGATCAGCCTCGGCATCAAGAAGATCAGCGCGACCGTGGCCCTCGGCCTGTTCTTCGTCTACGCCGCATCGCTCGGCGTGACGATCGGGTTGATCGTCATGTCGTACGCAGAAACGTCGGTGGTGACCGCGTTCCTGTCCGCGTCGGCGATCTTCGGTTCCGCCGCGATCTACGGCGCCGTCACCAAGCGCAGTCTCGTCGGTCTGGGCCCCATCCTGTTCATGGGCCTCATCGGGCTCATCGTCGCGATGGTGCTCAACCTGTTCCTGGCGAGCGACATGGTCGCATTCGGGATCTCGGTCATCGGCGTCGTGATCTTCACCGCTCTGACGGCCTACGACGTCCAGCGCATCCAGAACGGCGACCTCGCGGTCGCGACGGGGTCGATGGAGAAGGGCGCGGTCATCGCGGCGCTGTCGCTGTACCTCGACTTCATCAACATCTTCCTGTTCATGCTGCGGATCTTCGGCGGCGGCCGCGACTGACCTGTCGTTCCCGCGCGAGATCAGTAGAACCCCTGGCCTCGGCCGGGGGTTCTGACGTTCCTGGGCAGCGATTGGCCCGCCGTGGCTCAGCCGGGTGACGGCGATACGCCGGTCACGACGAAGTGTCCCCGGCACTCGCTGCGTGCGCTCTCGTCGTCGGGCGGATCGACCCGGCCAGTCGGTGCCGACGACGTAGTGGCACGTGTCCGCTGCGGGGTCGGCGACATGGCCGGTCACGATGACCCATCCGGGCTGGTCGCCGAGGGAGCGTCCGCTGTCCGGGTGGAGATAGACGAAGATGGACGCGCAGTCGGGGTCGATGTCCGGGGAGCACCCGCGCTCCTCGCCGGTCGGCGGGACGCCCCACAGCATCGAGATCCCGTCCGGCGGGTAGGCGAGCCATGCGGGCTCGATGTAGGGCGCTTCCCAGCCCGTTGCGAACGGGGTGTCGGCCCAGGCGCGGACGGCGACATCCGACCCGCCGAGGCATGCCGGGTCCGCTTCGATGAGCTCCCGGACCGTGAGGACCGACGACGGTGGACAGGTCGGTCCCAGCGAGGGCGTTCGCGTGGGGGTGCTCGTGTGTCGTGGGGTCGGTGGCGCTGCCGTGCCCGATGGGGAGGGGGCCGGCGTGGGAGTGGCGTTCGTCGATCCGGACGAGGGTCGCGGTGAGGTGCTCGGCGAGACAGCGGTGGCCGTGGCCGTCGTGCCACTCGGGGTCACCGCCGACGGCGCGGCGCCCGGGTTGACCGAGCAGCCGATGGCCAGGAGCCCGATCCCAAGGACGACGCCGATGCGCGACATGACCAGATCCTCCTGCTTCCACTGAGACGCTCGGGACGCCTCTCCGGATTCGGACCTCGATCTGCTCGCGTCGGCAACCTCACCCTGCGAGGTCCGCACCCTCCGAGCCGGGCAGCGCCAGGAGCCGCGCCGTCGCGGCTGCCGGCACCGGGCGGCTGTACAGGTAGCCCTGGCCAAGCAAGCACCCGAGTTCGCGGAGGCGTTCCGCCTGGCGGCGGGTCTCGATCCCCTCGGCGACGACGCCGATGCCCAGGCCGTGGGCCAGCGCGATGACGGCATCGACGATGGACCGGTCGGCGATCTCGTCGAGACCGGCCACGAACGAGCGGTCGATCTTGATGGTGTCGAGCGGCAGGTGCTTGAGGTACGCGAGCGACGAGTAGCCGGTGCCGAAGTCGTCGAGGACCAGGCGCACGCCGTGGTCGCGGAGCTGGCGGAGGACCCGGATCCCCGTCTCGGACTGGTCCATGACCACGCTCTCGGTGATCTCCAGCTCCAGCGCCCCGGGCTCCAGGCCGGTCTCGGCCAGGATGGCCGCGACGTCCTCGACGAGGTCCGCCGCCGCGAACTGGCGGGCGGACAGGTTCACGGACACGAACGGTGCCGGAGCGTCCCGGGTCGCCGGCCGGGTCCGACGCCAGCGGGCCGCCTGGCGACAGGCGGTCTCGAGGACCCATCGGCCCACCGGGACGATCAGCCCCGTCTCCTCGGCAAGCGGGATGAACGCCATCGGCGGGACGAGGCCACGCGTCGGGTGCTGCCATCGGACGAGCGCCTCGAACCCGACCACCGCTTCCGTGTCGAGGTTGACGATCGGCTGGTAGTGCACGCGGAGCTCGGCCCGTTCGAGGGCCAGGCGCAGGTCGTTCTCGAGGTCCACCCGCTCCATCGTCTGGTCGCTCATGGACGGCTCGAAGGTGTGATGACGATGCGTGGCGTCGCCCTTGGCCCGCACCATCGCGATCTCCGCTTCACGCAGGAGCTCGTCGGGCGTAGCGCGACCCGGCTCGGCCACGGCGATCCCCATCGAGGCGCTCACGAACCACTCCCGGCCGTTGAGCGAGAACGGTGACCGCAGTTCGGCCCCGATACGGTCGGCGATCCGACGCGCCTCGTCCGCATCCACGACCGGGTCGAGGACGATGCCGAACTCGTCACCGCCGAACCGGGCCACCGTGTCCCCTGGTCGAAGTCCATTGATCAGGCGCTGGCCGACGGCTCCGAGCAACCGGTCGCCCGCCGTGTGGCCGAGGCTCTCGTTGATGACCTTGAAGCGGTCCAGGTCCAGCAGCAGCACCGCGATGGTCTCGTGATCATCGGCCCGATGACCAGCGATCGCATGGGCGATCCGGTCGGCCAGGAGCTCCCGGTTGGGGAGCCCGGTCGTGGCGTCATACAGCGCGCCGCGCTGCGCGACGTCCACCAGTCGGGCGTTGTCGAGGCCGATCGACGCAAGCTTGGCAAAGGACGTGAGCGCGTCGATCTCGCGTGCCCCGAAGCGTCGCCCGATGTGCCCGGACGCCAGACCCAGGACGCCCACGACCCGGCCGCCCGCGTGCAGCGGCACGCCGACGACCGCACCGAACGTCCCCGTCGGCATCTTCGAGGAGCGGCCGCCCCACTGGTCGTAGTCATCGACCGCGATCGGCCGGCCCTCGCGGACGACGGCGGCTCCGAGGCCTTCATCCGGCGCGAGCTGCAGTCCCAGCAGCCGGTCGTAGACCCCCGTGCCATGGCGCAGGACGAGGGCCGCCCCGTCCGGATCCACGAGCTGGACGAACCCGTGCGGCGTGCCGAGGAGGGCCGTGGCGCGGCCCACGATCGTGTCGAGCAACCCGTCCTGATCGTGGCGATCCAGGAGCGCCAGGGCGGTCTCGTCAAGAGCTCGGAGGTACGGATCGGCCAGCGCGCCATCATCGCGACCGTGCCCGCCACCGCCCGGCTTGACGAGGTAGAGCGAGCGGTCAGCGACCGCCATGAGCTCGTCCTTGGTGCGGCCATCGTCGGGGAAGCAGGCGACCCCGGCGCTGACGGTCACGGCCGGCCCGACGATCTCCGCCGGCCGCTCCCGGGCGGCGTGACGGATCCGTTCCGCGACTTCGTGGGCGACCACGCGATCGGCGCCCGGCAGGATCGCGGCGAATTCGTCGCCACCGTATCGATAGAGTCGGTCGCCGTCGCGGGTGGCGGTGGTCATCGCCCGCGCGAACGAGGTGAGCAGGCCGTCGCCTGCCGGATGGCCCATCGCGTCGTTGAACGTCTTGAACGCGTCAAGATCCAGCATCAGGACGGCGAACGGGCGTCCGGCATCCACCGCCTCGCCAAGCTCGCGCTGGAACGCTCCGTGGTTGCGCAGGCCGGTAAGCGCATCCTGATCGGCACGGACCCGGACCGCGCCGTGTGCCTCGGCGTTCTGGAGGGCGATCGACGCCTGGCTCGCGAAGAGCTTCGTCAGCTCGAACTCGTTCGCGCTGAACGCCGCGGTCTCGCCCATCCGCCCGATGTTGAGCGTACCGATGGGGTCGCCCTCGATGACGAGCGGCACCACGATGATCGACTCGGGTTCGAACGGCGTGCCCGGCACCTGGACCGATCGGGGATCGAGGTGCGCCTGATTGGAGAGCACCGCCTCTTGGTGGTCGATCACCCAGCCGGTCAAGCCGCTGCCGATGGGCCCGTCGTCGGCGAGGATCAGGTCGGCGAAGTCGTCGCGGGCGATGACCGCCCGGCGGATCCCGGACACGCGGTCCACGCGGTAGATCGTCAGCGAGTCGTACGGGACGATCGCCTTGAGCGAGTCGGCGATGAGGTCCAGGACGCCGCCGAGGTCAAGGGAGAGCAGGAGGCGCTCGTTGACATCGAGGAGCCGGCGCTGGCCCTCCAGCTGCAGCTCCAGCTCCTCCTGCTGGCGCTGGAGGCGTTCGAGGTTGCCCGCGTTCACCATCGCCTGGGCGGCCCATGCCGCGAAGATCGTAAGCGTCGTCTCGTCGTCCGCATCGAATCGGTCGCGCCCGATCGCGCTCACGACCACGAGGCCGTGGACGACGTCCTCGTACGTCATCGGGACGATCAGGATCGACTCGGGGGAGCTCGATTCGCCCACGACGATGCCGCGCGGGTCTGCCGATGCGTCGCCCAACCGCAGCGATCGGCCGTGCGAGGCAACCCACCCTGTGAAGCCCTGGCCGATCGGGACGCGCAGGGTGGACGGGTCGGGCTCCGCGGTGCCGAGGAACGTCCCCTGGAAGGCGATGGGCTCGCACATGCCCTCGGCATGGTCCACGCGATAGACGCGGATGGAGTCGTGGACGATGAGCCGCCGGGCCTCGCCGACGATCGCCCAGGCGATGCCGTCGAGATCCTGGAGGTGGCCCAGGCGCCCGGCCAGCTCGGCGATCGAGGTCAGCCGGCTCGCGAGCGTGCGTCCCAAATCGGCCAACCGGGCGCTCCCGATGGCCGTGGCCATGTGATCACCGAAGGCACGTGCCAGCGCCCGCTCGTCCGCCGTCCAGGCGTAGGTCGTGTGGTGATACAGGACCAGCAGCCCGAGCGGCTCCTCGCCGAAGACCAGCGGGACATAGCACACGGTCTGCACGCCGAGGTCCTGGTAAACCCGACGGAGCGTCGGGATCGTGGCACGCATCCGGCGGTCGAGGACGCGGACCCGCCGCTCCCGGATGGCTTCCATGCCGGTGGTGGGAGCGTCGGCCGGGATGTTGCCGATGGCCTCGACGATGACCGGCGAAAGCCCGCGTTGGGCGGCGAGCGAGAGCGGCGTCGCGGCCGCAGGGTCATACATCCACAGGCCGGCCCGGTCCACCCCGAAGAGGGCGACCAATTCATCCAGGACGTCCTCGAACAACCCAGCCAGGTCCTGGCGGCCGCTGACCTCGGCGGCGATCCGGCGCAGCGCATCCGCGCGCGTCGGGGCTGCCTCGCGGTCGTGGTTCGACGGCGGGACCGCGCGCGCGGACGGGGTCCCGGGAGGGCGGGGGGTCGAACGTCGCTCGTCGGCGAGGACCATCGAGTGTGGTGCCACCTCTGGAAAAGGGCCCCAGGCTGGGCACCCGAACGTGCGGTCGCCTGGACCGCAGGGGTACGGTACGGTTCGGTGCCTTTCCGGGCGATAGCCCATCGGTACCACGGGTCGTGTGTGTGCTGCATCCGTCGCTGGGTGCTGGAGCGCGCGTCGGTCGTCCCTCAGAGCGCCGCGCGGAGCTCCGCGACCGAGTCGAGCGTGAGATCCGCCGCCGCCAGATCCGCCGCAGAACCGACCCCCGTCCGCACGCCGATGACCAGGCCAGCGCCGGCCGCGCGGCCCATCGCGAGATCGGCCGGCGAATCGCCGATCACGGCCGTTCGCACCGGGTCCACCCCAAGGGTCGCGCAGACGTGCATGACGGCATCGGGGGCGGGCTTGGTCGGGATACCGTCGTCCGCACAGGCCGTCGCGTCCACGAGATCGGCGATGCCCAGCGCGGCCAGCGTCCGGTCCGTGGGGGCGCGATCGTCGCTCGTGACCACCGCCGTGCGCCGGCCGGAGGATCGATTGGCCGTGAGCAGGTCCACGAGGTCGGTCAGGGGGTGCGCGAGGGTCACGGGATCCGGCGAGTGCCAGGCCGCGTCGAGCGCTGCCGCCGCGCGTCCCCGGGTCAGCCCCGCGTCCATGAGCGTGGCAAGGGTCAGGTCGTGGAGGCGGGCCATCGGCGTCGCGATGAGGCCGCCACCCGCGTGGGCGCGCCCGGTCGCCGGGTCGTACCCGAGCATCGCGAACAGTGGTGTCCGCAGCGGCCGTCCGGCGACCGCTTCCAGGCGGTCGGCCAGGGTCTCCGCCCATCCGCTCCACATCGCATGGAAGTCGATGAGCGTGCCGTCCTTGTCGAAGACCAGGAGGTCGATGCCTCCGAGGTCGATGGTCGGACCGGACGTGCCTACAGCATCGCCTCCGCGGCAGCGAGCGCGTCAGAGTCCTGGACCACGGCGTCCCGCGCGAGCACGAGGCAGGCCTCGGGCGGGAAGGACAGCGTGACCGGCGAACCGGCCGGTGGCACCGCCAGGTTCGGGTTGTTGAACGTGTCGACATGGACCGTGGTCCCGTCGCCGACCTTGGTACTGACGCGGACCACCGAGCCGAGGAACGCGACGTCGGTGACCGTGGCAGGAACCCGGTTGGCACCGTCCACCGGCTGGCCATCGATCCCGTCGAGCGTGATCATCTCGGGCCGCAACGCGACCATCACCGCGTCGCCCGCGGCGCCATCCAGGCTCGAGGTCGTGCGGATGGAATGGCCCCCGAGCGTGAGTCGGCCCGCCGCCGGGTCGACGACCCTCGCCTCGACGGCGTTGAGCGTCCCGACGAATGAGGCCACGAACCCGGTCGCGGGGAAGTTGTAGATCTCGAACGGCGTGCCGATCTGCTCCACCCGGCCATCGCTCATCACGACGATCCGGTCGGACAGTTCGAGGGCCTCCTCCTGATCGTGGGTCACGTAGACCGTGGTGATCCCCAGCTGTCGCTGGATCTGGCGGATCTCGTGGCGCAGGGCGACGCGGATCTTCGCGTCCAGCGCGGAGAGTGGCTCATCGAGCAACAGCACCGTGCGGCTCGATCGCGAGAGCACGCGCAAGGGCGACGCGCTGCTGCTGGCCGCCAGAAAGCTGGTAGGGGTATCGATCGCCGCGGTCCTCGAGGTGGATGAGCCGCAGCAGCTCGGAGACGCGGCCTTTGATCTTGTCGCCGCTCTCGCCGCGGATCTTGAGCCCGAATGCGATGTTGTCCGCGACCGACATGTTGGGGAAGAGCGCATACGACTGGAAGACCATCCCGACATGGCGCTTGTTCGGTGGGGTGTTCGTGACGTCCTTGCCGTCGATCTTGATCGTGCCCGCCGTCGGCGGCTCGAAGCCGGCGATCATCCGCAGCGTCGTCGTCTTCCCGCAGCCGGATGGCCCGAGGAACGACACGAATTCGCCGCGCGCCGCAACGAGGTCGAAGTGCTCCACGGCGACGACCCCGCCCGCGAACTGCTTGCGGATCCCGGTGAGCTCCAGGAACGTCATCCGTATCGTCTCCTCGTCATGGTGGTCATCGTGCCCCGCCGAGCTGGACGCGCGTCCGGCTTCCGCGCGCGACGAGCGCCAGGAAGATCATCGCGAGCCACGTGAGGCCGAAGCTGATCAGGGATACCGCCGCGGGTTCATAGATCTTGTCCTTGCCCAGCAGCGAGAGGTATGGCCCGAACGCCGGGCGCGCCAGGGCGGATGCGATCGTGAACTCGCCGACCACGATGGCCAGGGTGAGGAACGCACCCGAGAGCGCGGCGGTCCGCAGGTTCGGGAAGATGACCGACCAGAGGATCCGGAACCATCCCGCCCCAAGGCTCTGGGCGGCCTCCGTCATGCACCCGCACGTCCATCGACGCGAGGCCGTTGTCCACCGCGCGGTACATGTACGGCAGCGACAGCACGACGTACGCGGCGACGAGCAGCGACGGAACTGCCGAGATCGGTCCCGGTGACGACGAACGGCTGACGGCTGTAGAAGCCGGATCAGGCCGTAGGCCAGGACGATCGGCGGCAGGACGAACGGCAGCAGCGTCACGAACTCCACGACGGGGCGGAGCCTGGGCAACCGGAGCCGGACCCAGTACGCCGTCGGGATGATGAGTCCGAGGCTCAGGACGATCGTGATGAGCCCGATGATGAACGAATAGCCGAGCCCGCGGTAGAACCGCGGGTCCTGGAGGACGATTCGAGTAGGCCCGGGTCGGAGGTTCGGGCGGAGGGAGAACTCCAGCGTCGCGATGAGCGGCACGACGAAGTAGGTGATGCCGATGATGAACACGACCCAGGCCCACCACCGGCCGCCGGGGCGCCCGAGCCGTCGCCGCTTCTTCGGGGCCGCGACGGCAACGTCAACGGCCCGCCCGGTGACGAACGAGCCGCTCACGAGCGCCACCGTTCAGCGCGTCGCATCAGCACGCTGTACGCGGCGATGCACAGACCCATGATGATGACCATCCCGCCTGGCGACCGCGTAGCCGAGACCGGGATTGAACAGGACGTCACCGGACATCTGGGCGGTGATGACCAGGGTCGTGAGCTGGATCGTCCCGCCCGACAGCTGGTAGGCGGTCGCCTGCGCGCCGAACGAGTTGCCGAACAGGAGGATCCCGGCGCCGAGGATGGACGGC